>DAMDHD010000004.1:0-325596 GCA_032102365.1 Allorhizobium sp. CTOTU50464
GGCCGGAGCAGGTGCAGCGGCGCCGGCGGAGCCCGCAGCGCCTTCGGCGATCTGGCCGAGCAGCGCGCCGAGACCGACAGTCTCGCCGTTCTGGGCAACGATTTCGGTCAGAACGCCCGAGGCAGGCGACGGGACTTCGACGGTCACCTTGTCGGTTTCCAGTTCGACGAGCGGCTCGTCAGCCTTCACGGTGTCACCGACCTTCTTGAACCAGGTGCCGATGGTGGCTTCGCTGACGGATTCGCCGAGGGTGGGTACGCGGATTTCAGTGGCCATGATCTCAATTCCGTTGGTCAGAGAACGTTACGGTCTGCGGGGAGTAGTCTGGGCGGATCAACCGCCCAGAGCGTCCTCAAGGAAGGCTTCGAGCTGGGCGAGGTGCTTGGACATCAGGCCGGTTGCCGGCGAGGCAGCGGCCGGACGGCCGGTGTAGCGCACCCGCTGGTACTTGGCGTCGATATGAGCAAGCACCCATTCCAGATAGGGATCGATGAACGACCAGGCGCCCATGTTCTTCGGCTCTTCCTGGCACCAGACCATCTCCGCATTGCGGAAGCGCGAGAGCTCGTTGATGAGCGCCTTGGCCGGGAACGGATAGAGCTGTTCGATGCGCAGCAGGTAGATGTCGTCGATGCCGCGCTTTTCGCGCTCTTCGAGCAGGTCGTAATAAACCTTGCCCGTGCACATCACGACACGACGGATCTTCGCATCCTTCTGCAGCTTGATCGGGCCGTCCTTGATGACCTCGGCATCGTCCCACAGCAGGCGGTGGAACGAGCTTTCGCCGGCCATTTCGGCGAGGCTCGACGTGGCGCGCTTGTGGCGCAGCAGAGACTTCGGCGTCATCATGATCAGCGGCTTGCGGAAGTCGCGCTTCATCTGACGGCGCAGGATGTGGAAGTAGTTCGCCGGCGTCGTGACGTTGGCGACCTGCATGTTGTCTTCCGCGCACATCTGCAGCCAACGCTCGAGGCGGGCAGACGAGTGTTCCGGACCCTGACCTTCATAGCCATGCGGCAGAAGGCAGACGAGACCGGACATGCGCAGCCACTTGCGTTCGCCCGACGAGATGAACTGGTCGAAGACGACCTGTGCACCGTTGGCGAAGTCGCCGAACTGGGCTTCCCAGAGCGTCAGCGCATTCGGACGGGCCAGCGAATAGCCGTATTCGAAGCCGAGTACGGCTTCTTCCGACAGCATCGAGTTGATGACTTCGTAGCGCGCCTGGTTCGGCGCGAGATTGGCGAGCGGGATGTAACGCTCTTCGGTCTCCTGATCGTAGAGAACCGAGTGGCGCTGCGAGAAGGTGCCTCGTTCGCAATCCTGGCCGGACAGACGGATCTTATGGCCTTCGACGGCAAGCGAACCGAAGGCAAGGGCTTCGCCCATCGCCCAGTCGATGCCTTCGCCGGTCTCGATCATCTGCGAGCGGTTTTCCATGAAGCGCTGGATGGTGCGGTGCGCCTTGAAGCCTTCCGGAATGGTCGACAGCTTCCGGCCGATTTCCTTCAGCTGCTTCATCGGCACGGCGGTCTTACCGCGACGCTGCTCGTCGGCATTGTCGGCGGTGCGCAGACCAGACCAGGCGCCATCGAGCCAGTCGGCCTTGTTCGGCTTGTAGCTCTGGCCGGCCTCGAACTCCTGCTCGAGATGCGCGCGCCAGTCGGCCTTCATCTTCTCGAGTTCGCCTTCCGAGATCAGGCCTTCCGCGATCAGACGCTCCCCATAGAGCTGGACGACCGTCTTGTGGGCGCGGATTTCCTTGTACATCTTCGGCTGGGTGAAGCTCGGCTCATCGCCTTCGTTGTGACCAAAGCGACGATAGCAGAACATGTCGACGACGACAGGCTTGTGGAACTTCATCCGGTATTCGGTCGCAACCTTGGCCGCATAAACGACGGCTTCCGGATCGTCACCATTGACGTGGAAGATCGGCGCTTCGATCATCTTGGCGACGTCGGACGGATAAGGCGACGAGCGCGAGAAGGCCGGATTGGTGGTGAAACCGATCTGGTTGTTGATGATGAAGTGCATCGTGCCGGCGACGCGGTGACCGCGCAGGCCTGAGAGACCGAGGATTTCGGCAACGACGCCCTGGCCGGCAAAGGCCGCATCACCGTGCAGAAGCAGGGGCAGAACCTTGGCGCGCTCCTTGAGCGGAATGACGTCGCCTTCCCAGGCCTTGGCAATCTGGTCCTGCTTGGCGCGGGCCTTGCCCATGACGACAGGGTTGACGATTTCCAGGTGCGACGGGTTTGCCGTCAGCGACAGGTGCACCTTGTTGCCGTCGAATTCGCGGTCCGAGGACGCGCCGAGGTGGTACTTCACGTCGCCCGAGCCTTCGACTTCGTCGGGCTTGAACGAACCGCCCTTGAATTCGTGGAAGATCGCGCGATGCGGCTTGCCCATGACCTGGGACAGAACGTTCAGGCGGCCGCGATGGGCCATGCCGAGAACGATCTCTTCCATGCCTTCCTGGCCGCCGCGCTTGATGATCTGCTCGAGTGCCGGGATCAGCGATTCACCGCCGTCGAGACCGAAGCGCTTGGTGCCCTTGTATTTGACGTCGATGAACTGCTCGAAGCCCTCTGCCTCGATCAGCTTCTGCAGGATGGCCTTCTTGCCGTTCGGCGTGAACTCGACGCCCTTGCCCGGGCCCTCGATGCGCTCCTGGATCCAGGCCTTTTCTTCCGGATTGGAGATATGCATGAACTCGACGCCGAGCGTCGAGCAATAGGTGCGCTGCAGGATGTCGAGCATCTGCGGGATCGTGGCGTATTCCAGACCCAGCACGTTGTCGATGAAGATCTTGCGGCCGTAATCGGCTTCCGTGAAGCCGTAAGCCGTCGGGGACAGCTCGTTGTAGTCGTCGACGGGAGCGGCAAGACCGAGCGGGTCGAGCTTGGCATGCAGGTGGCCGCGCATGCGATAGGCGCGGATCATCATGATGGCGCGAACGCTGTCACGGGTTGCCTGCAGCACTTCGGCTTCGGAAACCGGCTTGCCCGTGGAAGCGGCGGTCGCTTCGGCCTTGGCCTGGACCTTCTTCTCGATGGCCTTCTCGACCACGCCCCAATTGCCGTCGAGCGCGTTGACAAGATCACCGCCTTCGGCGATCGGCCAGTTCTTGCGCTTCCAGGAGGCGCCAGAGGCTGCCTTCTTCACGTCGCCGGGATTGTCGGCGAGCGCCTTGAAGAAGGCCTGCCATTCGTCGGAGACCGAAGAAGGGTCTTCCTGATAGCGTGCGTAAAGCTGTTCGATATAGGCCGCATTCGATCCGTCGAGGAAGGACGTGATCAGAAACTGCTCGTTGGCTTCTTGCCTACCCATTGTGTTTCGCGAGCGTCTCGGCTCGCCTCCCGACTTGAATTGATGGCCGGATGCCCGGCCTGCCACTCGCGATCGCAAAAAGCGAATCGTCCTAAAGATGCGAAGTCCAGGCGTAGGATTTGAGGACCAATCCTACGCCTGGCTTGATTTTCGTCAGGTCTTAGCCCTTGAGGACTTCGACCAGGGTCTTGCCCAGGCGTGCCGGCGAAGGCGAAACCTTGATGCCGGCGGCTTCCATGGCGGCGATCTTCGATTCCGCATCGCCCTTGCCACCGGAAACGACAGCACCGGCATGGCCCATGGTGCGGCCCTTCGGCGCCGTACGGCCCGCGATGAAGCCGGCCATCGGCTTCTTGCGGCCCTTCTTGGCTTCGTCGATGAGGAACTGCGCCGCATCTTCTTCAGCCGAACCGCCGATTTCGCCGATCATGATGATCGAGGTGGTTTCCGGGTCAGCCAGGAACATCTCGAGCACGTCGATGAATTCGGTACCCTTGACCGGGTCGCCACCGATACCGACGGCGGTCGTCTGGCCGAGGCCTTCGTTCGAAGTCTGGAACACCGCTTCATAGGTCAGAGTTCCCGAACGCGAGACGATACCGACCGAACCCTTGCGGAAGATCGAGCCCGGCATGATGCCGATCTTGCATTCTTCCGGCGTCAGGATGCCCGGGCAGTTGGGGCCGAGCAGGCGCGACTTGGACTTGTCGAGCTTGGCCTTGACCCGCACCATGTCCATGACCGGGATACCCTCGGTGATGCAGGTGATGAACGGGATCTCGGCGTCGATCGCCTCGATGATCGCGTCGGCAGCGCCTGCCGGCGGAACGTAGATCACGGATGCGTCCGCGCCGGTCTTTTCCTTGGCTTCGGCAACGGTCGCGAAGATCGGCAGGGTTTCACCCTTGGAGCCGGTCCAGTTTTCGCCACCCTTCTTCGGATGGATACCGCCGACCATCTGCGTGCCGTAATAGGCGAGCGCCTGTTCGGTGTGGAAGGTACCGGTCTTGCCGGTCAGGCCCTGCACGAGGACCTTGGTGTTCTTGTTTACAAGAATAGACATCAGTTAGGTCCCTTGAGATTAGCCGTTGATCGCCGCGACGATCTTCTTGGCGGCGTCGTCCAGATCGTCGGCTGCGGTGATCGCGAGGCCGGATTCGTTCAGGAGCTTCTTGCCAAGTTCGACATTGGTGCCTTCGAGGCGAACGACGAGCGGAACCTTCAGGCCGACTTCCTTCACGGCGGCGATGACGCCTTCCGCGATGACGTCGCACTTCATGATGCCACCGAAGATGTTGACGAGGATGCCCTCGACCTTCGGGTCGGCGGTGATGATCTTGAAGGCAGCCGCGACCTTCTCCTTGCCGGCGCCACCGCCGACGTCGCAGAAGTTTGCCGGCTCCTTGCCGTAGAGCTTGATGATGTCCATCGTCGCCATGGCGAGACCGGCACCATTGACCATGCAGCCGATATTGCCGTCGAGGGCGACATAGGCGAGGTCCCACTTGGAGGCTTCGATTTCCTTGGAGTCTTCTTCCGTTTCGTCGCGCAGTTCGCGCACGTCGTCATGGCGGAAGAGAGCGTTGCCGTCGAAGGAGACCTTGGCGTCGAGAACGCGCAGGTGACCGTCCTGCATGACGATCAGCGGGTTGATCTCGAGGAGCGCCATGTCCTTCTCGGAGAAGGCCTTGTAGAGGATCGGGAAGAGCGACTTCGCGTCTTCGGCAGCAGCACCGGTCAGTTCCAGCGCAGCCGAGATCTTGGCAACGTCGGCATCGGTGACGCCGGCCTGCGGATCGATTGCGATCGTGTGGATCTTCTCGGGCGTGTCATGGGCCACAGCCTCGATGTCCATGCCGCCTTCGGTCGAAACGACGAAGGCTACCTGACCCACCGAGCGGTCGACCAAGAGCGAGCAGTAGAGTTCGCGGGCGATGTCCGCGCCGTCTTCGATGTAGAGACGGTTGACCTGCTTGCCGGCTTCACCGGTCTGAGCAGTCACCAGCGTGTTGCCGAGCATGTCCTTGGCGTGCGCCACGACTTCCTCGATCGACTTGGCGAGACGAACGCCGCCCTTGGCGTCAGAGCCGAGTTCCTTGAACTTGCCCTTGCCGCGGCCGCCGGCATGGATCTGGCTCTTGACCACGTAAAGCGGGCCAGGAAGCTGCTTGGCGGCAGCTTCGGCTTCTTCGACCTTGAGGATCGCCACACCCTTGGCGACCGGAGCACCGAAGCTCTTCAAAAGAGCCTTGGCCTGATATTCATGAATGTTCATTGTCATGTCCCTGTTGTGGGCCGCCCTGTCGGGCTGGTGGCAATTACTTGAGCGCCGGAGCGATGTTGATGCAGGCTTCGCAGAGACCGGCAACGGCGCCGACGGACTTCTGGAAGGCTTCTTCTTCGGCCTTGTTCAGGTCGATCTCGATGATGCGCTCGACACCGCCTTCGCCGATGATGACGGGAACGCCGACATACATGTCCTTTACGCCATACTGGCCGGTGAGGTAGGCGGCGCAGGGCAGAACGCGCTTCTTGTCCTTCAGGTAGGACTCGGCCATCTCGATGGCGGAAGCAGCAGGTGCGTAGTAGGCCGAGCCGGTCTTGAGCAGGCCGACGATTTCGGCGCCGCCGTCACGGGTGCGCTGGATGATCTCTTCGAGGCGCTCCTTGGTGACCCAGCCCATCTTGACGAGGTCGGTCAGCGGAATGCCAGCGATCGTGGAGTAGCGGGCGAGCGGCACCATCGTGTCGCCGTGGCCGCCGAGAACGAAGGCGGTGACGTCTTCGACCGATACGTTGAACTCAGCCGAGAGGAAGTGACGGAAGCGGGCCGAGTCGAGAACGCCAGCCATGCCGACGACCTTATTGGCCGGCAGGCCGGAGAACTTCTGCAGAGCCCAGACCATCGCGTCGAGCGGGTTGGTGATGCAGATGACGAAGGCGTTCGGGGCATACTTCTTGATGCCGGCGCCGACCTGTTCCATGACCTTGAGGTTGATGCCGAGCAGATCATCGCGGCTCATGCCCGGCTTGCGGGCGACACCGGCGGTGACGATGCAGACGTCGGCGCCTTCGATGGCGGCGTAGTCGCTCGCACCGGAGAGCTTGGCATTGAAACCTTCGACCGGACCGGACTGGGCGATATCGAGACCCTTGCCCTGCGGGATGCCGTCAGCAATGTCGAACAGGACGATGTCGCCCAGTTCCTTCAGACTGGCGAGATGCGCCAGCGTTCCACCAATCATTCCAGAACCGATAAGAGCGATCTTTTTGCGCGCCATTGTAGACTTCCTTTTGGATCCGCGACCAAGGTCGAGACAAGTTTTAGCCTGCCCTTGTGGACAAACCGCATAGCTCCAAAGGGTCTAAATCGCAAACGATAATTTTCGGTGTATCAATTTCAATCGGTTAGAACATAAAATTCTTACGTAAACGTCAAATATTATGTCACTTGGCCGTCATGATTTTGTCGTTTTGACTGGTGCAGCTCCAGATAATCGGCGCTGCGCATCTCGAAAAGACGCGAAACTGTGCGGTCGAATTCGAAGCCTTCGGTGCCCTTTTTCTCCGTCAGCAGAGCCTCGGGCATGGCAACGGCGGAGGCGAAAAGCCGAACGCTCGCATCGTAAAGCGCGTCGATGAGGATGATGAAGCGTTTCGTCTCGTTGCGCTTCTCCGGACCGAGATGCGGGATGTTCTCGACGAAGACGACGTCGAACCGCTTGGCAATCGCCAGATAATCGGATGCGCCGAGCGGCCGCTCGCAAAGATCGCGGAAACTGAAGCGTGCGCATCGATTGGCCGCGCGGGACACTTCGATCACCCGCCCTTTCATCTGGATCGAGACGGGAGCCTCGGGAGCCCCCTCGGTCACGCGTTGCCAGGCGATATCCATCATCTTGGGAGCGTCGTCGAGCGGCGCGATGTAGACCGGCAGGCTCTCCATCTTCTCCAGCCGATAATCGGTCGGGGAATCCAGCGTCGATACCTGGACGTTCTTTTTCAGGAGATCCACGAAGGGGAGGAAGAGCCCGCGATTGAGGCCGTCCTTGTAGAGATTGTCGGGCTCGACATTCGAGGTCGCAACGAGCGTGCAGCCGCGCGCAAAGAGCTCGGTGAAGAGCCGGGCGAGGATCATCGCATCCGCGATATCGGTCACGGTGAATTCGTCGAAGCAGAGGAGTTGAGCCTCCTCGCACAGGGCTGCGGCGACCGGAGGCACAGGGTCGGCCTGCTTGGTCTCACCGGCCTTGAGTTTTTGGCGATGAGCATGGATGCGCCCATGCACATCGGCCATGAACTCATGGAAATGGGCGCGGCGCTTCTTCTCGACGGGCGCCAGCTTGAAGAACAGGTCCATCAGCATGGTCTTGCCGCGACCCACACTGCCATGGACATAAAGTCCCTTGATCGGGATTTCCGGCTTGCGTGACCGGGCAAACATCCAGCCCAGGGCACTTTTCTTGGCCGCCGGCTTGCGCGCCTTCAGCTCTGTCAGGATGCGATCGAGCTTCTCGGCCACATCGAACTGGTAACGGTCAGGCTGAAGCGTCCCCGCCTCCGTCATAGCGCGCAATTGCTCAGCGACGCTCAAGCCGTAGTCAGGAATTGGCTGCATGAGATGGTGTCCCGCCGGGAGGGTGGCCCCTTGCGGGCCACCGCAGGAATGAGAATGGGATCAGCGGCTCAGGCTGATCGGCTGCCCCGAGGCGGAGCTGCCGTCGAAACGCGCATCGGCCGTCTTGTAGACGCTGCCGATCGTGTTGCCGTTGCGGTCCTTGAGCACGACGGCCTTGCCGGACACTTCCCAAGACCCCATGGTCGTCAGCTCGCCGGCGCAGCCGCGTGTACCGCCGCGCGAGCCGCTGCCGAGATTGGTGAGCGTCAGGAACATGTCACAGCTCGTGCCAGCACTCTGGACGCGCCAGTTGCCGACCATCGATTCCTTCGTGACATCGAGCGCGGTCGCGGGCGCGCCGGCTGCCGGATCGAGAGCAGCCGTGGTCGTGGCCGGGGCCGCCGGGAATTGCGACGGGTCAGCGCTGCCGGGAGGCGGCAGCTGGCCGGACTGTACGGATGGAACGGGCTGCGCCTGCAGCGGCGGAAGGGCGCTGTTGGCGGCGTTCATGCTGCTATAGGATGTACGCTGGCACCCCGCGAGCGCCAGAAGGATGGCTGCTCCGGTGACTGCATAGCTGAATTTCATCATTATACTCCCGCTCTCGCGACCTGCGCCGCAACCTGCCGTACAACTGGGTTAGAAATATGTTACGCGAATATGGTTAATCAAGTTCCATATCACGTTCGATCGATAGCCGGCACTATAAGGATAAATTAAGGCCGCCCGAAACTGTTCCCGGGCGGCCTCGCAATCTTGTGACGATGTGGCTCAGGCGCGACGCTCGACCATCATCTTCTTGATCTCGGCAATCGCCTTGGCAGGGTTGAGACCCTTCGGGCAGGCCTGCGCGCAGTTCATGATCGTGTGGCAGCGATAGAGACGGAACGGATCCTCGAGATTGTCGAGACGTTCGCCGGTCGCTTCATCTCTGGAATCGATGAGCCAGCGATAGGCCTGCAGAAGGACAGCCGGACCGAGATAACGGTCGCCGTTCCACCAGTAGCTCGGACAGGATGTCGAGCAGCAGGCGCAGAGAATGCACTCGTAGAGACCGTCGAGCTTCTGACGATCCTCGTGGCTCTGCTTCCATTCCTTGGCCGGCGTCGGCGAAACCGTCTTCAGCCAAGGCTCGATCGAGCGGTGCTGGGCGTAGAAGTTGGTGAGGTCAGGCACGAGGTCCTTCACCACCGGCATATGCGGCAGCGGGTAGACCTTCACGGTGCCGTTGATCTCGTCCATGCCCTTGGTGCAGGCGAGCGTGTTCGTGCCGTCGATGTTCATCGCGCAGGAACCGCAGATGCCTTCGCGACAGGAACGGCGCAGCGTCAGCGTCGGGTCGATATTGTTCTTGATGTAGAGAAGTCCATCGAGAACCATCGGGCCGCAATCGTCGACATCGATGTAATAGGTGTCGATGCGCGGATTGGCACCATCATCCGGATTCCAGCGATAGATCCGGTATTCGCGCACATTCTTGGCACCGGCCGGCTTCGGCCAGACCTTGCCTTCCGTGACCTGGGAATTCTTGGGGAGAGCGAGTTCTACCATGATGAGTTCCTCAAATCAGTAGACGCGAGCCTTGGGCTCGATCTTCTTCGGATCGATCCCGTCGGCGATGAGCTCGGTATGAACAGGACGGTAGTCGAGCTTGACGTCGCCCTCTTCCGATACCCAGGCCAGCGTGTGCTTGCGCCAGTTGGCATCGTCGCGACCGCCCATCGGGCCGTCCTTGTAGTCTTCGCGGGCATGCGCACCGCGGCTTTCCTTGCGGGCCTCGGCGCCATAGACCGTGGTGATCGCGTTGGCCATCAGGTTATGCAGCTCGAGCGTTTCGACCAGATCGGAATTCCAGATCATCGAGCGGTCGGTGACCTTGATGTCGGGCAGTTCCTTCCAGATGGCCGACAGACGCTGGCAACCGCTTTCCAGCGATTCCTGCGTACGGAAGACGGCTGCGTCTTCCTGCATGGCGCGCTGCATCTTGTCGCGCAGCACGGCAGTCGGGGTCTGGCCAGAGGCATGACGCGTCTTGTCGAAGCGGGCCATGATGGCGTCGCAGGCCTGGACGTTGAGCGCCGGGATCGGCTCGGCCTTGTTGATGACTTCGGCAGCGCGGATCGCAGCGGCGCGACCGAAGACCACGAGGTCGATCAGCGAGTTGGAGCCGAGACGGTTTGCGCCATGAACGGATGCGCAGCCGGCTTCGCCAACAGCCATCAGGCCGGGCGCGATGCGTCCCGGATTCTGGCCATCCGCATTCAGCACTTCGCCCCAGTAGTTGGTCGGAATGCCGCCCATGTTGTAGTGAACCGTTGGCAGAACCGGGATCGGCTCGCGGGTGACATCGACGCCGGCGAAGATCTTCGCCGATTCCGAAATGCCCGGCAGACGCTCATGCAGGACGGCCGGATCCAGGTGATCCAGATGCAGGAAGATGTGGTCCTTGTTCTTGCCGACGCCGCGGCCTTCGCGGATTTCCATCGTCATGCAGCGGGAGACGACGTCACGCGAGGCAAGGTCCTTCGCCGACGGAGCATAACGCTCCATGAAGCGCTCGCCTTCGGAATTGACGAGATAACCGCCTTCGCCGCGCGCACCTTCGGTGATCAGACAGCCGGCGCCGTAGATGCCCGTCGGGTGGAACTGGACGAATTCCATGTCCTGCAGGGGAAGGCCGGCACGGGCGATCATGCCGCCGCCGTCACCGGTGCAGGTGTGCGCCGAGGTGGCCGAGAAATAGGCGCGGCCATAACCACCGGTCGCCAGAACCACCATCTTGGCGGTGAAGCGATGGATCGTGCCGTCATCGAGGTTCCAGGCAACGACACCCGTGCAGCGACCGTCTTCCGACATGATCAGGTCGAGCGCGAAATACTCGATGAAGAATTCGGCATTGTTGCGCAGCGACTGGCCATAAAGCGTGTGCAGGATGGCGTGGCCGGTACGGTCGGCGGCAGCGCAGGTACGCTGCACCGGCGGGCCTTCGCCATAGTTCTGCATGTGGCCGCCGAACGGGCGCTGATAGATCTTGCCTTCTTCGTTACGCGAGAAGGGCACGCCGTAATGCTCGAGCTCATAGACCGCCTTCGGCGCTTCCATGGCGAGATACTGCATGGCGTCGACATCGCCGAGCCAGTCGGAACCCTTGACGGTGTCGTAAAGGTGCCACTGCCAGCAGTCCGGCGTCATGTTGTTGAGCGAGGCGGCGATACCGCCCTGGGCCGCGACCGTGTGCGAGCGGGTCGGGAAGACCTTGGTGATGCAAGCCGTCTTGAAGCCCTGTTCGGCCATGCCGAGCGTGGCGCGCAGACCGGCACCACCAGCGCCGACGACCACCACGTCATAGGAATGGTCGACATAGGTGTAGGCTTTGCCGGTCTGGGCGAAGTTGTGAATGGTTGCCATGTTGATTTACCCTACGAATGCGATCTTCAAGATGGCGAAAAGACAGAGACCACCGATCAGGATCGCGAAGAACGTGTTCAGCATCAGAAGCAGAACCTTGGCGATCTCCGCATGGACATAGTCCTCAATGATCACCTGCATGCCGAGCTTCATATGGATCAGGGCCGAAAGCACGACCAGTCCCATGACGACGGCAACGAGCGGGTGCGACAATGCGCCAACCACTTCCGCATAGGGAGCGCCATTGTACATCACCAGGAAGCCGACGAAGAAGAGAATGAGCGGAATGTTCGAGACGGCCGTAAGACGCTGACGCCAGAAATGCTCGGTGCCTTCCTTGGCCGAGCCGAGACCGCGGACCTTGCCGAGCGGAGTGCGCATATCCATGAAATGGTGCCTCAGGTGCGAATGATATAGGCAACGACCCAGACGAGGATCGTCAGGACGACGGATGCGACGATGTTCGCCTTGGCGAGCTTCGTGGAGAAATGCTTCTCGAAGCCGTAGCCGACATCCCACATCAGATGGCGCAGGCCGCCCAGCATGTGATGGATCAGCGCCCAGGTGTAGCCGAACAGGATCAGCCGGCCGATGATGGTTCCCATGAACCAGTTGACCCACTCGAAGTAATCGGCACCCGTCGAAGCGGCCACCAGCCACCACGCGACCAGGATCGTGCCGAAATAGAGCGCGCCGCCAGTGATGCGGTGCAGGATCGACATGACCATGGTAGGAATAGGCTTGTAGATTTGCAGGTGCGGCGACAGGGGCCGGTTTTTTGTCACATTCGCCATCTAAACCTCGCGGCGTCTCGATGCGGTCCGATCATACGGACATCTTGTTCGCAATGCGTCATAACGTTCTGGTGCATTGCATCAGGGGGACGTTTAATCCTCGAACTCCCGGACGACAAGCACATTCGCTTGACGATTTCAATTTAATCGATTCGCGTGAACAGACCTTTAGCGTCACGCCGAACCGCAGTTCCCTTTACGAAAAAAGCGTTGATGTGGATGACTTTAGCAACCACTTGCGGCATATTGCGTTAACGATTTGTTAACCGCGTTCCGGAGGTGCCCCATGCTAAAGTATCGTCTTGTCGCAACAGCGGCGACCCTCCTTCTGGCCTCCTCGGCAACCCTCGCCGAGGCAGGAGACAGGCATCACCGATACGAGCGCCATCATCATCACGGACGCACCCAGGCCATCATCGGCACCGATGGTTTGCCTTCCGTTGTCCCCGGGATCGGCACCTTCAGCGGTGGCATTTCGGCCTTGCGGATCAAAGGCAATGGCGTCTTCATTGCCGTCGACGGAGGGGTTGCGCCCCAGGTCATCGACTATCGCGCGCCGAAGGCGAAAATCATTGAAGTTTCAGCAGAAAATCAGGACGAAGCCTGCTCGTTCGAAGCCGGAGTTTGCGTGATCCGGCCCGATTACTGACGGAATTTCCAGACCGTCGTCTTCTTCACTTCGCTGTCTTCCAGCGCCCGCGTTACCGGCACCTCGTAGGTCGCCAACGGCTCGAGGTGTGCGGTCGGGCGATAGCTTCGTCCAGGATCTCCCACCAGAACGAGACAGCCGCTTTCCGCCAGGTTCACGAACCACTCGACCAGAGCACGTGCGAAGTCGCTGTCATAGAAAACGTCACCGGCGAGAACCACGTCGAAGTCGACGGATCGACCGATCAGGTCGTCATCGGTAAAAGCCAGATCGACACCGTTGAGAGCGGCATTCAGCCGCACCGCAGTGCGAGCCCAAGGATCGATATCGGCGGCCAGCACCTCGGCCGCCCCGGCTTTCGCCGCAGCGATGGCAACGAGACCGGATCCGCTGGCGAAATCCAGCACCCGCTTGCCCTCCACCGTCTCGGGATGATCGAGGATGTAGCGGGCAAGCCCCTGCCCGCCGGCCCAGGCAAAGGCCCAGAAAGGCGGCGGCAGACCGATCTCCTCCAGATCCTCTTCCGTCTTCAGCCAGAGATCATGCACTTCGCTCGCAAGATGAAGCCGGATCTCCGGCACATGCGGCGGCGAAAGCACCCTGGTATTCTCGAGGATGAAGCGCTCGGGATCGGTCTTCACGGTCGGTCAGACGGGCGGATTGTCGAGCCCGCCCATGCGGCAGACCTCGAAATACTCGTCTTCGGTCACCGGCTGGACAGAGAGACGCATGGATGTGACCAGCGACATCTTGGCGAGCTTTTCATTCGCCTTGATGTCCTTGAGGCTCACCGGCTTCGGCATGTCGCAGACGGCGCGGATGTCGACGCAGTCCCAGCGGGCATCGCCCTCGGCGGTCGAATCCGGATGCGAAAGCGCACAGACCTCAACGATCCCCACGACCTCCAGCCCCTCGTTGGAGTGGTAGAAGAAGCCCTTGTCGCCGATCTTCATCGCCCGCATGTTGTTGCGCGCGAGGTAGTTGCGCACACCGGTCCATTCTTCGCCGACGTCGCCCTTGGCCTTCTGCATTTCCCAGGACCACTTGAAGGGTTCGGACTTGTAGAGCCAGAATGCCATCGTCTTTACGCCTCGGGATTGTTGAACACCCAGTTATAGGGCTTGATCTCCACCGTCTCGAAGAGGCCAGCCTTGGCATAGGGGTCCTGCGCCGCGAGCGCCTTGGCGGCATCGATATCGTCAGCCGCGATGAGCAGCATCGAGCCACAGGGCTTGCCCTCGGCATCGAGGAACGGACCCGCGATCTTCAGCTGGCCCGCAGCATTCAGCCCGTTCAGCCACTCGACATGCGGCGGACGCGTTTCCATCCGAAGGTTCAGGTGTCCGGGCTTGTCGGCGCAGATGACGGCAAACAGCATCTCTTCTCTCCTAGGGGATCTCTTATTCGGTGGTGATCGGTCTTGACATCAGTTGGGTGATGGCGGTCGGGATGTCCAGCCTGCCATCGATGATCGCGGCAACGGCTTGCGTGATCGGCATCTCGATCTGGCGACCCTCGGCAAGCCGCGCGGCAACGGCGGCGGCGAAAGCACCTTCGACGAGCGCGCCATGCTGGGCAGCGATGGGCTCACCTTTACCCAGAGCGATGCCGAAGCGCAGGTTGCGCGACTGATGGCTGGTGGCCGTCAGGACAAGGTCTCCGAGACCCGACAAGCCCCGCACGGTATCGCCGCGTCCGCCCATCGAATCCACAAGCCGAGACATCTCGGCGAGCCCGCGCGCAATCAGCGCCGCCCGTGCCGAATCGCCGAGGCCCATGCCTTCGACGATGCCGCAGGCGATCGCGAGCACATTCTTGAGCGCGCCGCCGAGCTGCACGCCGATCCGGTCGTCGGAGGCATAAAGCCGGAAGGTCTGACCCGAAATAGCCTTGGCAAGCTGCTCGGCCAGAGGCAGGTCTTTGGACGCAATCGCCATGGCCGTCGGCAGGCCCTTCGCAATGTCGGCCGCGAAGCCTGGGCCGGAAAGCATGGCGATCGGATGCCCGGGTAGTGCGCTTTCCAGCACATCGGTGAGGAGCCGCGAGCTCTGCTTCTCGATGCCCTTAGCGCAGATGACGATGGGCGCGCCCGGCTTCAAATGCGGGCCATAGGTTTCCGCCGCCGCAATCTGCGCCTGGGACGGCATGGCGAACAGCACGATATCCTGATGCCTGAGTTCTTCCGGGCGTGAGGAGAAGGCGAGCGTGTCCGGAAGCCGGATACCCGGCAAGGCAGCCTCATGCACGCGGCTCGCAGCAAGATCTGCCATCACGGACGCATCGCGACCGATAAGCACGACGGCGACCTTGCCGGTCTGCGCCATGACGGCGGCCAGTGCCGTGCCGAAGGCACCGGCACCGATGACGGCGATACGCTGCACCCCGCTCATGCCTTGGCTCCACGCTTGCCATAGGCGAGAAGCGCCTTGGCATCCTGGTCGAGCGGCCAGCGGGACCTCGGGGCGACAGTGAGATCATCCGAGGCCATGCCGAGCGCCATGCGCTCAAGGCCCGCCCAGGCAATCATCACGGCATTGTCGGTGCACAGATGGTGCGGCGGCGCGACGAAGCGGAAGCCATGCTCGGCGCAGAGCGTATCTAGCGTCTGGCGGACTTCCTTGTTCGCCGCGACACCGCCGGCCACGACCAGCGCAGGCTCGGCGACATCGGGATAGGTTTCCTTGAACCGCTGGAGCCCACGGCCGATGCGATCCTTGAGCGTGCGCGAGATGGCATGCTGGAAGGAGGCGCAGATATCCGCGATGTCTTGATCGGTGACAGGCGCAATACCCTCTGCCGCCTGCCGCACGGCGGTCTTCAGGCCCGAAAACGAAAAGTCGAGGCGCGCCTCGCCGACCAGCGGACGGGGGAAAGCGAAGCGCTTGGGATTGCCCGTTGCCGCTGCACGCTCGACCGCAGGGCCACCGGGATAGGGCAGCCCGAGCAGCTTGGCGGTCTTGTCGAAGGCTTCGCCCAGCGCATCGTCGATCGTCGTGCCCCAGCGCTCGTAGTCTCCGACGCCCTTGACCAGAACGAGCTGCGTGTGGCCGCCCGAAACGAGCAGCATCAGATAGGGGAAAGCGACACCGTCGGTGAGCCGCGCCGTCAGCGCATGGCCTTCGAGATGGTTGACGGCATAGAGCGGTTTGCCCGTGGCCTGGGCGATGGCCTTGCCGGTCATCAGGCCTACTAGCAGGCCGCCGATCAGCCCGGGGCCCGAGGTGGCGGCAATGGCATCCACGTCCGCCAGTGTGATGCCGGCACGGGTCAGCGCCTCTTCGATGAGTGTATCCAGCGCATCCACATGGGCGCGCGCCGCAATCTCCGGCACCACGCCGCCAT
Source organism: Allorhizobium sp. CTOTU50464 (assembly GCA_032102365.1). GTDB lineage: Bacteria > Pseudomonadota > Alphaproteobacteria > Rhizobiales > Rhizobiaceae > Allorhizobium. Next base: position 16,142 of record DAMDHD010000004.1, read on the forward strand.
AGGCGCTGTGCTCGTCGAGCTGGCTCAGGACGACATCCGCTTCCGTGACAGCCGACCCGTCTGCAAGCCGCGTGACGACAGCCGCCGCCGTCTCGTCACAGCTTGTTTCGATGCCGAGGATGCGCAGTTTGGATGTCATGGAACCTGTTCATTGATTGCGGTCACCGAGAAACCGGTCTACGAAACCTGTCGGTAACAACGGACAAGTTCGGATGCAAACAAAACCTTTTCGCATCGGCACACGCGGCAGCCCGCTCGCTCTAGCCCAGGCTTCGGAGACACGTGCCCGACTGATGATCGCCCATGATCTGCCGGAGGACATGTTCGAGATCGTGGTGCTCTCCACCAAGGGCGACCGGATCACCGACCGCGCTTTGTCGGAGATCGGCGGCAAGGGTCTGTTCACCGAGGAACTGGAAGAACAGCTGCTCTCGGGCGACCTCGATTTCGCCGTGCACTCTTCCAAGGACATGCCGACGAAACTCCCGGAAGGGCTTTTCCTTTCTGCCTATCTGCCGCGTGAAGATGTTCGTGACGCGGTCGTCGGGCGCACCGCGCCAACGCTGAAGGACTTGCCGCACGGCGCGACCGTCGGCTCCTCCTCGCTGCGACGCCAGGCGCTCATCCGCCGCATGCGCCCCGATATCAAGGTCATCACCTTTCGCGGTCTCGTCGACACCCGCCTGCGCAAGCTCGCCGAGGGCGAAGTGGACGCAACCCTCCTTGCCTTCGCCGGCCTGAAGCGGCTCGGCAAGCCGGAAATCCCGACAGAGCTGCTCGATCCGAGCGAGTTCCCACCGGCACCAGCCCAGGGCGCGATCTGCATCGAGAGCCGCATCGGCGACACCAGGGTCAATGACCTGCTCGATCCGATCAACGATCGCAACACCTTCGATGCCGTCAGCTGCGAACGTGCCTTTCTGGGCGCGCTTGACGGTTCCTGCCGCACCCCGATCGCAGGCCATGCCACCGTGGACGGCGACAGTCTCCGCTTTGCCGGCATGATCCTCACGCCCGATGGCAGCCGCTGGCACGACGTCGAGATCGACGGAAGCCGCACCGATGCCGCTATCCTTGGCGCCACCGCGGGCGGGACGATCCGCAGCAAGGCCGGCAGCGACTTCTTCGATAGCTGGAATTGAACCATGCGCGTTCTGGTGACGCGCCCTGAGCCGGCATCGGCCCGCACCGCCGCCGAACTTGAGCGCCGTGGCCATGAGCCCGTCCTGCTGCCCCTGATGCAGGCAATTCAGCAGCCGGAAGCCCTCCTGAAGGCGCCGGAAACGAAGGCATCCGCGCTGGCAGTCACCAGCGCCGAGGCGATGCGGGTGCTGGAGACACTACCGCAGGACCGCCAGGCACCCTATCTCGCACTGCCTGTCTTTGCCGTCGGCCGCGCTACGGCGCGAGCGGCAGAGGCTGCGGGCTTCGGCGCGATCTCGACTGCAGACGGCGACGGCATCTCCCTCGCAAAACTGCTGATCTCGAGCCTGGATGCGACAGCACCGATCGTCTACCTGACCGGCACTCCGCGATCCCCAGACTTCGAGGCGGCCTTGCAGGAGGCCGGATACGCACTCGATCTACGAGAATGTTACCGCATGCTCCCGACAAGTCTGTCTGATGCCGCAGTGGCCGACAGGCTCGACCCCATGCCGGATGCAATCCTTGTCTACTCTTCCGAAACAGCAAGGCGGCTCGCCGAGCTGTACGCCAGGACAGCTCAGAGTCTGGACTGGCAGCGGGCACGTTTTCTGTGCCTGAGCGACAAGATCGCAAGCGCTCTCCCGGCAGAATTTCAGCCCAGAAGCCAATGGCCGATGGAACCTCGGGAGGACCTTCTCCTTCTTCTGCTTTGATGCAGTGCCGCGCGAAATGGAACCTCGGCCCTTTCCTTCGCCTTGAGGACTGACTAGGTTTAATCACACGCGCGAAATGAAGAGGTTGCCATGGTTTCCGGAAAGCCACCCCGTCGATCGAAAGCTCCCGAGGATCCGGTGACGATCGACCTGACCGCACAGGAAGCCAAGAAAGCCGAAGAAAACGGCTCGCCTGAGGCTTCCGAATCGGACCCCGCCTCTCCTTCGCCTGCAGCGGCGGAAACTTCGTCCGCGGAGAGCCTGAACGAGCAGCAGACCGACACTGCCACCGATCCCTGGGCGCCGAAGCCGGACGAGACGGAGGCCGCGACACCACCAACCATCGATGAGCAGGAAACATCGGCCGACACCCCGCGGGTGGAAGAGCCAGCGTCCGCGCCACAACCCGTCCGCCAGTCTCCGGCGACATCGACTCTGGTCGCATCCGGCATCTTTGGCGGCCTGGTTGCCCTGGCTCTAGCAGGCAGCATGCAATATGCCGGCATCGTCCCCGGCCTCGGACCGGACCAGCAGGCGCAGGCGCCGGCCATCGACACTGCAGAACTCGACGCCCTAAAGGCGGAAGTGGCAAACCTCGCCGCGCGGCCGGCAGCCGAAGGGACCGACCCGGCACTGGCCGAACGGGTCTCCGCCCTCGAGGAAAGTGTCGCCAATGCCACGTCGGCCCCAACGGCCGATGCCGCAGCGGTGGAAGCGCTCAAGACACAGCTCGCAGGCGCCGAACAGGCGATCCAGTCCCTGCGGGCGGAGATCGCGAGCAACAAGCAGGCGCTTGAGCAGAGCACGACACGGCTCGATGAAGCCGAGCGCAAGCTGGAAGAACCGCGCAGCGATGTGGAAATGGCCCGCGCCATCGCCCTCTCCGGCCTGAAGACGGCCATCGATCGCGGAGGCCCCTTCCTCTCCGAACTCGATGCGCTGAAGAGCGTCTCGCCGGAAGATCCGGCAGTTGCGGCTCTGACGCCACTTGCCAGCAATGGCGTGCCCTCCCGCAGCGATCTGGTCCGGGATTTCAACCAGGTTGCGGACGACATTCTTTCCGCCATCAACCAGCCGGAGGCCGGCGAAGGCTGGACGGATCGTCTGCTGGCAAGCGCCCGCTCTCTCGTGAAGGTGCGGCCTGTCGGCAATGTCGAGGGCGAGACACCGGAAGCCATTGTGGCCAGGATCGAAAACAAGCTGCAGAATGGCGACCTGAAGGGGGCAGCCCTCGAATGGGAAACGCTGCCGGAAGCCGGCAAGCAGGCATCCTCCGACTTCGCGACGAAGCTGAAGAACAGGATCGAGGCGGAAGAGCGGGTGTCCTCTGCCCTGTCTCAGACCGTTGCCGGGAACGGAGGCTGACCCATGACCACCATTCTCAAGATCCTCTTCTTCTTCGCCTTCATCCTGGCCCTCGGCTTCGGTTTTTCCTGGATCGCCGACCGTCCGGGCGAGATCTCGCTGATCTGGGAAGGCCAGCAATACAACACCGACCTGATCGTCGCGGTAACGGCGCTCGTTGCGCTGGTGGCCGCCATCATGGTTCTGTGGTGGCTGCTGCGCACACTCTGGACCTCACCCCACTCCGTTCGTCGCTTCTTTCGCGCCCGCAAGCGTGACCGCGGCTATCAAGCCCTCTCGACCGGCCTAATTGCAGCCGGTGCCGGCAACGCCATTCTCGCGCGCAAGATGAGCGCTCGGGCCCGCGGATTGATCCGGGCGGATCAGGAGCCGCTGATCCGCGTTCTCGATGCGCAGGCAGCCTTGATCGAAGGCCGCCACGACGAGGCACGCCGCCTGTTCCAGGAGATGTCGGAAGACCCTGAGACACGCGAGCTTGGCCTGCGTGGGCTTTATGTCGAGGCCAACCGTTTGGGTGCGCATGAGGCAGCTCGGCAATATGCGGAAACGGCCGCGGAAGCAGCCCCATACCTGCCTTGGGCCGCCAAGGCGACGCTCGAACATCGCTGCCGCGCCGGGCACTGGGATGACGCGATCCGACTGCTGGATCAGCAGAAGATCGCCCATGTTCTGGAGCGTCATGAAGCCGAACGTTTGAAGGCGGTGCTGCTGACGGCAAAGGCCGAAGACCAGCTGGAGGCTGAACCTTCGGGCGCCCGCGACAGTGCCTTGAAGGCCCTCAAGCTCTCCAAGGGTCTGGTGCCCGCGGCAATCGTTGCCGCCAAGGCCTATATGCGCGAAGACAATCTGCGCAAAGCGTCGAGCACGCTCGAACAGGTCTGGAAGATCGAGCCGCATCCGGAAATCGCCCGCGCCTATGTGCGGGCGCGCAGCGGCGACAGCGCCGTTGACCGCCTGAAGAAGGCCGAGAAGCTCGAAGCGCTGAAGCCCAACAATTACGAATCCCTGATGGTCGTCGCCGAAGCAGCGCTCGATGCGCAGGACTTCAAGAAGGCGCGCGCCAAGGCGGAAGCTGCTGCCCGCATCGCATCCCGCGAGCGCGTCTATCTTCTGCTTGCAGACATCGAGGAGGCGGAGACCGGTGACCAGGGCCGCATCCGTCACTGGATGGGTCAGGCGCTGAAGGCACCGCGCGACCCGGCATGGGTGGCCGACGGCCATGTCTCCGAGCGCTGGATGCCGATTTCGCCGATCACCGGCCGTCTGGACGCCTTCGAATGGAAGATGCCTTTCGACCAGCTCGCCGGACCGATCGAAGAAGGCACCGTTTCCGAGGGGGAAAAAGCGCTCGCTTCGCTTCCCCCTGTCGCAAAGAACGATACCCCACCTCAGAGAGAGCCGGAAGTCGTGAAGACTCCGCCGAGGATCGTCGAGGCCGAGGGGCCGGTGATCGATGCCGAGGTCCCGGCCAAATCGGCTGAACCGGAAGTGGTATCTGCAAAGCCGACAAAGCCCGAAAAGCCTGCGGTGGTCGTGGCCAAGGACAATGCGCCCGCGAAGGACGCGACCGTCGTTGAACCCTTCTTCGGGCGCCCACCGGATGATCCGGGCGTGAAGGATCCGGCACTCGCGGCACAGGAACCCAAGACCCGCCTTAAGCTCTTTTGACAGGAAATCGCATGCTCGACCGTCTGCAAGCCTTCTTCCAGTCCGTGATGCAGGACCGCCCGAAATCGGTCTTCGCGCCAGATGATCCGCGCATTGCCGTTGCGGCTCTCTGTCTGCAGGTCATGGAGGCAGACGGTGTCGTGCGGGATTCGGAACGGACTAAGCTGCGCGAGATTCTGAAGCAACAGTACGACCTCGATGGCACCGAACTCGACGATCTGATTGCAGCAGGCCAGAGCGCCGAGAGCGAGGCCGTCGACTACTATCGCTTCACCACCGAACTGAAGCGCCAGCTCAACGAAGAGCAACGCCAGCAACTCGTGGGGCTGTTGTGGGACATCGTTTATGCCGACGGGACCCGCAGCGAGATGGAAGACCACGCCATCTGGCGCGTGGCCGATCTGCTCGGCGTATCCGGACGTGAACGCATCGTCCAGCGGCAGGAGGCGGCGGAGCGCGCCGGTCTCGGAGCCATCGACGATGTCCCGTGATGGCCGGTCGCAATCGCGCGATCGCAAGCAGCCTGTCTTGATCGTCCTCCACCAGGAACGATCGAGTCCCGGCCGCGTCGGTCAGATGCTCGAGGAAAAGGGCTATCCGCTCGACATCCGCCGCCCCGTGCTCGGACAGGAACTGCCCAAGACGCTGAGCGAGCATTCCGGTGCCGTCGTCTTCGGCGGACCGATGAGCGCCAATGATCCGGAAGACTATATCAAGACAGAGATCAACTGGCTGGATGTGCCGCTCAAGGAGAACAAGCCGTTCCTCGGCATATGCCTGGGCGCGCAGATGCTCGTTCGCCAGCTCGGCGGCAAGGTGGAAGCCGATCGCGAGGAGCGCACCGAGATCGGCTGGTATCCGATCAAACCGACGGAGCATGGCCGCCTGCTGATGCACTGGCCGAAGATGGTCTACCACTTTCACCGCGAAGGCTTCAGCCTGCCGCATGGCGCGAAGCTTCTGGCGACGGGCGATGTCTATCCCAATCAGGCCTTCCGTTACGGCGAAAACGCCTGGGGCGTGCAGTTTCACGCCGAACTGACCCGGGCCATGATGCATCGCTGGGTGGTGCACGGCGCCCACCGTTTCGTGCTGCCCAACGCCCAGCAGGGCCGAGAGCATCTCGAAGGACGAATGATCTTCGACGCGCCGCTCAGGGCGTGGCTATGGGACTTTCTCGACCTGATCTTCGAGCGCGATCAGCGCGCTTCCTGACGCTCCGGCGCTTCCAGACTGTCGATCTTGCGCAGCTGCGGGAAACCGAGCGCCCAGACGGCGGCAACCGCGAGCGTGCCGAAGCCACCGAGCACGACGGCCGGCACCGGTCCGATGAAGTGTGCCATCGTGCCCGCACGGAATTCGCCGAGCTCATTCGACGCACCGACAAAGACCATGTTGACCGCATTGACGCGTCCTCGGACCTCGTCCGGCGTCCAGAGCGCAATCAGCGTCTCGCGCACATAGACGGAGGCCATGTCGGCGGCGCCCATCAGCATCAGAGCGAGGATCGAGAGCCAGGCCGTCTGCGAAAAGCCGAACAGGATGGTGCCCACACCGAAGAGGGCAACCCCGATGAACATGAAGGTGCCGGCATTGTGGCGGATCGGAAAGCTCGCCAGCGCAATGGCGACGATGATCGCACCGATCCCGGGAGCCGCCCTCAAGAGCCCGAGGCCCCAGGGCCCGAGGTCGAGGATGTCACGCGCAAAGACCGGCATCAGGGCGACCGCACCGCCGAGCAACACGGCAAAGAGATCGAGCGAGATGGCGCCCAACACCACCTTCTCCCCGAAGATGAAGCGGAAGCCGGCAAAGAGCGTATCGAGCGTTACGGCCTTTTGTGATCTCTGCTGCGGGGGCCGCTTTACGAGGAAGACGAGAATGGCGGCAGCGGCAAAGAAAGTGAAGGAGACCGAATAGGCAACGACCGGGCTTGCGCCATAGAGGAGACCACCGGCGACAGGCCCGACGATCGAGGCCGTCTGCCACGACGACGAGTTCCAGGCGACCGCATTGGAGAGATCCTTCTGCGGCACGAGGTTCGGCGCCAAAGATTGCACGGCGGGCGCGGCAAAGGCACGTTCGACCCCGAAGACCACGAGGATGGCAAAGACGATCGTCGGCTCGAAGGCATCGGCAATGGTCAGCGAAAGCAGCGCCCCGGCGCAGACGGCGCTGACGATCATGCAGATCGAGACGATGGCGCGGCGATTGTAACGGTCGGCGACGGAGCCCGTGACCAGGATCAGCAGCAGTGAGGGCAGAAACTGCACCAGGCCGATCAGGCCGAGATAGAACACATTGCCGGTGTTGTCATACATCTGCCATCCGACCGAGACGCTGAGGATCTGGGTGGCGAAGGCACCAAGGAAACGGGCAAAGAAGAAGCGGGTATAGGAGGAATGCCGGAACGCCGCGAAACGATCGTCGGCCGAAGACGGGTGCATCGAAAAGACCTTAAGCTGCGGGCGGGCCCGCCGTTAAACATGATTCGGATTGCGTGGGCCCCATCCACTTGTCCGTTAAGTCGCCAATGTCTACATCTCTGTCAACCAAGAAATGGAGACCTGAATGTACGCCCTGTTTCAGACAATTGACCTTGCCTTGAGCATCTTCACCTGGATTCTGATCGGGAGTGCCATCTTCTCCTGGCTCTATGCCTTCAACGTGATCAACTCCAGCAACCGCTTCGTCGCGACGCTCGGCCAGTTCTTCTACAACGTGACCGAACCGGTGCTTCGCCCCATCCGCCGCTTCATGCCGGATCTCGGCGGCATCGACATCTCGCCGATCATCGTGCTGCTGATCATCTTCTTCCTGCGTTCCTTCCTCTGGAACAGCATCTATCCGCTGGTGGCGTGACCAGCCCCTACCGCCTCGCCCATGATCATCTGCTGCTCGCTGTCCGGCTGACCCCGAATGGCGGGCGCGATGCGTTGGACGGTGTGGAGACGACAGCCGACGGGCAGACACATCTGAAGGCGCGGGTGACGGCCGTGCCGGAGAAAGGCAAGGCCAACAAGGCGCTGATCGCCCTGCTGTCGAAGGCGCTCAAGGTGCCCAAGACCTCGATTTCCCTGATCTCCGGCGACACCGCCAGACAAAAAATCCTCCGGATCACTGGCGACCCGGAGGATTTGAAAACGCGGATTGATGCGTTGAACGCGAACTGAATTACTTGCCTTCAGCCTTGGCGCGCTCGATCGAGTCGAGAATGATCTGCTTGGCGACGTCGACATTCTGCCAGTCGCCGATCTTCACCCACTTGCCGGGCTCCAGATCCTTGTAGTGCTCGAAGAAGTGCTGGATCTGCTTCAGGGTGATTTCCGGAAGATCCGTGTAGTTGGCGATCTTGTCGTAACGGCGCGTCAGCTTCGGCACCGGAACGGCGAGGATCTTCTCGTCCATACCGCCGTCATCTTCCATCATCATGACGCCGATCGGGCGCACATTGATGACGCAGCCCGGGACCAGCGGACGGGTGTTGCAGATGAGAACGTCGAGCGGGTCGCCGTCCTTGCAGAGCGTGTGCGGCACGAAGCCGTAATTGCCCGGATAGGTCATCGGGGTATAGAGGAAGCGGTCGACGATCAGCGTACCGGCGTCCTTGTCCATCTCATACTTGATCGGCTGGCCGCCGACAGGAACTTCGACGATGACGTTGATGTCTTCCGGCGGGTTCTTGCCGATGGCAATTGCATCAATACGCATATTATTGGACCCCGTAGAGTGTTGAATTCCTGCGCTACCTAATGCGTATTATGGCGCAATGCAACACGGCTTTCGGCGGACATGAGGGGCTCACCGCCGGGCAGCTTACTGAGGGGGCGCATCCGCATGATCAAGACATCGAGAACCATCTCCACGGCCATGCAGGCGCTGATCTGCCTTCTTCCCCTTGCCGGCCCCGCTCACGCAGCCGAAAGCGTCTATACCGACCTCGACCTCGATGCCTGCGAGACGCTTGCTGAGGACATGATGGGCGTCTCGTTGAAATGCGAGGGATACAAGGACTACCCCGTCTTCTTCAAGGAAGGCGATCTCCGCCAGAGCGTGATCTTCGGCACAATCGACCAGGTCCTGATCGACGGCGCCTACGAAAGCTTCGCCGCTTTCAACCGCGTCAACACCAAGATTGAATGGCGCCTCAATGAAAGCGGCGAGCCCGTGGCGGCGATCCTGCGATGGTTCATCGAAAACCCGGCGGCCAGCGGATCGCCGAGCCCGGAAAGTACCGGTCAGGTGCTCGTCATTTCCCGTGTAGGCGACACTGGCTTTCCCGCCTCCTGTTTCGTCGCCATGGTGGACGCCAAGGCCAACCGCAATGCCAACGAACTCGCAAGACAGGCGGCCGACAGTGAGGCCGCCGACTTCGCCTGCGGCATGACGGAGCCGCAGTGGATCGGCAAACGTGGCGATCTCACCAGCGAGCGAACCTTCAGCTGGCCCGAGGGCTATGTGGTGGAATAGCCGTGAGCCGCCCGATCAGTTCCAGATGAAGCCGAGCTTCTTCAGGTGCACGTCGTCGAAATCTTCCATGCCTTCGACAACGTCGAGGCCACCATTCGAGCGGAAGAAGTTCGCGGCGATCTCGCTGTCCTCGAGGCACCAGACGACCATTCCATTGCAGCCGAGCGACTTCAGCATGCGCCGGGCCTCGTGGAAGAGCTGGTAACCGAGGCCAATGCCCTGATATTCCGGGCGGAGATAAAGCTCGTAGATCTCGCCTTCATGCGGCAGCGCGCGCGCCCGATTATAGCCAAGCGAGGCATAACCCGCCACGACGCCGGCCACTTCGGCCACCAGAATGGTTGCCGGACCTCGCGTTGCCTTGCGCCACCAGCTTTCGCCGCGGCGCTCGACCATCTTCGTCAGGGCACGATAGGGAATGATGCCGGAATAGGCGTGCATCCAGGCATTGCGATGAGCATCCGCGACCGCTGCGGCATCTGCGGGACCTGCCAGGCGCATATCGATCGACAACGTCTTCATAACGTAAACTCACCCTGGCGCGCTGAACTTAGTAGACGCGGAGCCCGGACCTTCATTGGTCCTCTGAGAAAATTTAACGCTTTTTTAAGATTACTCGCAAGGCTGAAGGCAGAGGATGCACAAACAAAACCCCGGCCTTTTGGACCGGGGTTTCAAAATGAAACAAATTTTCAGAGGCTTGTGCCTCAGATGGCAGCCTTGGCCTTTTCCATGCGCTTGCGGTCGTTTGCGTCGAGGAACATCTTGCGCAGGCGGATGGACTTCGGCGTGACTTCGACCAGCTCGTCGTCCTGGATCCAGGAGAGAGCGCGGTCGAGCGTCATGCGGATCGGCGGGGTCAGCTTGACCGCTTCGTCCTTGCCGGCCGAGCGGATGTTGGTCAGCTGCTTGCCCTTGAGCACGTTGACTTCGAGATCGTTGTCACGCGTGTGGATGCCGATGATCATGCCCATGTAGACCTTGTCACCCGGCTCGATGATCATCGGGCCACGGTCTTCCAGGTTGAACATGGCGTAGGCAACGGCTTCACCAGACTGGTTGGAAAGCAGAACGCCGTTGACGCGACCGGTGATCGCACCCTTGTAGGGCTGATAGTCGTGGAACAGGCGGTTCATGATCGCCGTGCCGCGCGTGTCGGTCAGAAGTTCCGACTGATAGCCGATCAGGCCGCGGGTCGGAGCAAGGAACTTCAGGCGAACGCGGCTGCCGCCCGAAGGACGCAGCTCGGTCATCTCGGCCTTGCGCTCGGACATCTTCTGGACGACGACGCCGGAATGCTCTTCATCGACGTCGATGACGACTTCCTCGATCGGCTCCAAGGTCTGGCCGGTCGCTTCGTCCTTGTGCATCACGACGCGCGGACGCGAAACGGCAAGCTCGAAGCCTTCGCGGCGCATGGTCTCGATCAGAACGGCGAGCTGAAGTTCGCCACGGCCGGACACGTAGAACGAATCCTTGCCTTCGGCTTCTTCGATCTTCAGAGCGACGTTGCCTTCAGCTTCCTTGAACAGGCGGTCGCGGATGACACGCGAGGTGACCTTGTCACCTTCGGTGCCGGCGAGCGGGCTGTCGTTGACGATGAAGGACATGGTAACCGTCGGCGGGTCGATCGGCTGCGCGGTCATGGCTTCGGTGACCGAGGGATCGCAGAAGGTGTCGGCAACCGTACCCTTGGAGAGGCCTGCGATGGCGACGATATCGCCTGCATGGGCTTCTTCGATCGGCTGACGCTCGATACCGCGGAAAGCCAGGATCTTCGAGATACGGCCGGTTTCGACCGTCTTGCCGTCCTGGGAGAGAACCTTGACCGCCTGGTTCGGCTTGATCGAGCCGGACGCGATACGACCGGTGATGATACGGCCGAGGAAGGGGTTGGCTTCGAGAAGCGTGCCGATCATGCGGAACGGGCCTTCTTCGACCTTCGGCTCCGGAACGTGTTCGAGCACGAGGTCGAGAAGCGGCGCAAGACCTGCATCCTTCGGACCTTCCGGGTTGACGTTCATCCAGCCGTCGCGACCAGAGCCGTAGAGGATCGGGAAATCGAGCTGCTCGTCGGTCGCGTCGAGGTTGGCGAAGAGGTCGAAGACTTCGTTGATGACTTCTTCGTGGCGGCCATCCGGACGGTCAATCTTGTTGATCGCAACGATCGGGCGAAGGCCAACCTTGAGTGCCTTGCCGACGACGAACTTGGTCTGCGGCATCGGACCTTCGGAGGAGTCGACCAGAACGATCGCGCCGTCCACCATCGAGAGGATGCGCTCGACTTCGCCACCGAAGTCGGCGTGACCGGGCGTGTCGACGATGTTGATGCGGTGACCCTTCCACTCGATCGAGGTCGCCTTGGCCAGGATCGTGATGCCACGTTCCTTTTCGAGGTCGTTCGAGTCCATCATGCGCTCGGCGGTGCGCTGGTTCTCACGGAAAGAGCCCGACTGCTTCAGAAGCTCGTCCACAAGGGTCGTTTTTCCATGGTCGACGTGCGCGATGATCGCGATGTTGCGCATTTTCATGTTTGTGATCTCTGATAGCTGGGGCGCGATACGGGAGAGAGGCGCCGATTTACTTTGGCGCGCTCTTACCTTGTTTTTTGCATTTGCGAAAGGGGGAAACGCCGGAACGCGCCGGCGATGGTTACCGCCAGCGATGAATTTGAGGGGTCACGGCAGGCTTAGGCCGCAAGCCCTTTCTTCTTCAGCATCGCCTCCGGGCTCGGCATCTTGCCCCGGAAGGCCTTGTAGGCATCCTCCGGATCGACCGACCCACCGGACGCATAGATATGCGTCTTGAGCTTCATGGCCATTTCCGGATCAAAGGGATTGCCGGTCTCCTCGAAGGCGGCGAAGGCATCCGCATCGAGCACTTCCGACCACATGTAGGAATAGTATCCCGCAGAATAACCGTCGCCGGAGAAGACGTGCTGAAAGTGCGGGGTGGCATGGCGCATGACGATCGAAGCCGGCATGCCGATCTTTTCCAGAACCTCGGCCTGCACCGCCATTGGATCCTCTACGGGCCCGCGGGTGTGAAACGCCATGTCGACCAGCGCCGACGATGTGAACTCGACCGTGTTGAAACCGGCATTGAAAGTCCGGGCTGCGAGCACCTTGTCGAGCAGTGCCTGCGGCATGGGCTCGCCAGTCTGGTAATGCACCGCATAGGTCTTGAGGATCTCGGGCACCGTCAGCCAGTGCTCGTAAAGCTGCGAGGGCAGTTCGACGAAATCGCGCGAGACGCCGGTACCGGACACCGAGGGATAGGTGACGTTGGACAGCATGCCATGGGCGGCATGGCCGAATTCATGGAAGAGCGTGCGGGCATCGTCGAGCGACAGCAGAGCTGGCTTGCCAGGCTCGGGCTTGGCGAAGTTGCAGACATTGTAGATGATCGGCAACTCACCCTGGCGACCGTTCTTCAGCGTCAGCCGGTGCTGCGCCTGGAAGCTGCTCATCCAGGCGCCGGAACGCTTGGAGGGACGGGCGAAATAGTCGCCGAGAAAGAGTGCAACCAGATCGTCGTTGCGGTCGCGGATTTCGAAGACGCGCACGTCAGGATGATAACCGACGACATTGGCGAGTGGCACGGCGCGGATGCCGAAGATGCGACCGGCAACGTCGAAGCAGGCCTCGATGATCTTTTCGAGCTGCAGGTAGGGCTTCAGCTCGGCTTCCGAGAAGTTGAACTTCTGCGCGCGAAGCTTCTCCGCATAATGGCGCCAGTCCCAGGGGGACACCTCGTGGTTCTTGCCCTCGTCTGCGATCAGAGCGGCAAGTTCCGTCTCCTCTGCGCGTGCTTGGGAAACGGCCTTTTCCCAGACCTGCATCAAGAGCCCGTTCACCGCCTCCGGCGTCTTCGCCATGGTGTTGTCGAGCTTGTAGGAGGCATAGTCCTTGTAGCCGAGCAGGCCCGCCTTCTCGGTCCGAAGCGCCAGCGTCTCCTTGACGATGCCGCGATTGTCGGTCTCGCCACCATTGATACCGCGCGACGTCCAGGCCTTGAAGGCAGTCTCGCGCAGATCGCGGCGTTCGGAGAAGGTGAGGAACGGCTCGATGATCGAGCGCGACAGCGTCACCACATGGCTATGTCCGCCGCCGTGAGCGGTCGCGGCAGAGGCCATGGCATCACGGAGAAATGCGGGAATGCCGGCGAGATCCTCTTCGCCCACAAGCGGCAGGATCCAGGTGGATTCGTCCGCAAGCACGTTCTGGCCGAAATTGGCGCCGAGGCTTGCCAGCCGCTCGTTGATCGCTGCCAGCCGCTCCTGCTCCGCCTTCGGAAGTTTGGCACCCGACTTGACGAAGCCCTTCCAGTGGCGCTCCAGCACTCGGGTCTCTTCAAGCGTCAGATTGAGCGCATCGCGGCGGGTCCAGAGATCGTCGATCCGGGCAAACAGCGCTGCATTCATGCCGATCTTCGAATAGTGGCGCGACATCTTTGGCGCGATCTCGCGTTCCAGAGCCTGAATGCCGGGATTGGTATGAGCGCCCGCCCGGTTCCAGAATAGCGCCGAGACGCGCGAGAGGGCATCGCCGGCGATCTCGAGCGCCACGATCGTGTTGGCGAAGGTCGGCGGCTTCGGATTGTCGGCAATCGCATCGATCTCCGCCTCGTGCTCCCTTAGAGCCGCCTCGAAAGCGGGCGCATAGTCGTCATCGCCGACCTGTTCGAATTGCGGCAGGCCATGCGGGCCCTGCCAGTTGATGACAGCGGGATTGAAGACGGACGACTCAGCCATGCGTTAACCTCCTGGAGCTCCGCGCAACTGCCGGCGAAGCACTGATTTTCCACCATGTTATCCCGGCAAAGCGAGGGCAAGCACGCAAAAATCAGTGAACAAGGCGAGATTTTTCCACAGCGAGTCCGCACCCTCATTGACGAACATTCGAATAGGCCCATAGATCGATTCATCCTATGAAAGGACGGTCACGGCCATGGAAATCTTTCCAATCCAACCGGTAGGCGTTTCATCCCTTCGCGTCAAAGAAAGCACCCCGCAGTCGGATGTCCGGCTGTCAGAACTTTCGCCCAAGATTGCGGCCTCCAAGGAAACGGAGGTTTTCGAAGAGGCACTGTCGGTCTTTGCCAGCATGACGCCGCGGCGCCTGCGCGAGATTGCCTCCGAAAGCTTCCAGCGTGACGAGATCGACGCCGACACCTATCGTGAACTGTCGACGGAACTGCCGCTCCAGATCGTCGACCGCAACGGCAACATCATGGATCTGTCGACGCTGACCGACGATTCCCATTTCGATTACGCGGAATACTACCGCACGCAGCAGTCCCTTGCGGAAATGATCGGCGACATGGACATGGCCGGCTCCTACGCGAAGGTGCTCGACTTTTTCTCGAAATCGGCCTGATCGCGCCCGGGGCGAAAATTGGCACTCGATCGAGAGCGCCAATCACACTAAGTCATCAGCACGAGGCGCCGCGACGGCGCCTTTCTTCTTGATGCCGGACGAGATCTGATGACAGCAATGCGCATGAGCGAGCGTCGCACCACCTTTCTTGGTGCCTTCCTGACCACGCTCGGTCCGATCTCCATGGCGATCTACACGCCGGCCATGCCCGAACTCGTCAGAGCCTTCGGCACAACCGATGCGGCAATCAAGCTCAGCCTGTCTCTCTTCTTCGCCGGCTTCGCGCTTGCCCAGCTGGTCGCAGGTCCACTCGCCGATGCGCTGGGTCGCAAGAAGGCGACGCTGATTTTCCTCGCGATCTATCTGGCCGGCTCTTGCCTCGCAACGCTAGCGCCGAGCGTGGAATTCATTCTCGCCGCACGTCTCGTGCAGGGCATCGGCGCTTCCGTCGGCGTGGTCGTCGGCCGCGCCATCGTTCGAGACCTCTACACAGGTGCGGAGGCAAGCCGCATCCTCAACACCATCGGCATCTTTCTCGCTGTCGGGCCGGCCATGGGTCCCACTCTCGGTGGGCTGACCCTCGCCGCCTTCGGCTGGAATGCGGTGTTTCTCCTGATGGTCGCCTTCGGCCTGCTCGCCATGACCTTCACGCTGACCCTGCTGAAGGAGACGATCGTCCCGGATCTCGACCGTCTGCGGCCCGGAAAATTGCTGCGCAACTATCTGGAAGTCGCAGGCAACGCACGCTTCCTCGCAGCCTCGCTTGTCCTGAGCGGCACCATCGGCGCCCTCTACGCCCAATCGACCATGCTGCCTTTCGTGCTGATCAACGAAGTGGGCCTGACGCCGACCCAGTTCGGGCTGGGCATGCTGATGCAATCCGGCGCCTATCTGACGGGATCACTCACCCTGAAGCTCGTCTCCCGCCGGATCTCGGGGCTCACAGCGTCGAGGATCGGCATCACGCTCTGCGGCACCGGCGCCGTGATCATGGCGCTTTCGGTTGCCTTCGTGCCGCCCTTCTTCCTGTCGATCATGGGGCCTGTGGCAATCTGCACCTTCGGCCTCGCCTTCCTCAGCCCCCATGTCGTGACGACGAGCATGGCGCCTTTCCCGCACATTGCGGGTTCTGCGTCTGCCCTAACCGGCTTCCTGCAGATGACCGCGGGTTTTGCCGGCGGCGTTGCGGCAGCCTCGATCGGCGATCCGCTGACCGCCTTCGGCATCATCATCCCCTTCATGGAACTGAGCGCCGTAGCGGGCTTCTTCTGGTTGCGCCACCTCGAACGACGGGCATGAAAAAGCCCGCCTCCCGGAGGGGAGGCGGGCGATCTGTTGTCTGAGCCGATAAGGGCTTATTTGCCGAGGTTGCGCTTGGCGAGCGTGCGCAGGCGCAGCGCATTGAGCTTGATGAAGCCGGCGGCGTCCTTCTGGTCGTACGCGCCCTGGTCGTCCTCGAAGGTGACGAGCTGGTCGGAATAGAGCGACTTCGCCGATTCACGGCCGATGACCATGACATTGCCCTTGTAGAGCTTCAGCGTCACTTCGCCCTCGACATGCTCCTGGCTCTTGTCGATGAGGGCCTGCAGCATTTCGCGTTCCGGCGAGAACCAGAAGCCGTAATAGATGAGCTCGGCATAACGCGGCATCAGCTCATCCTTGAGGTGGGCTGCGCCACGGTCGAGCGTGATGCTCTCGATCGCGCGGTGAGCGGCGAGCAGGATGGTGCCGCCGGGGGTCTCGTAGACGCCGCGCGACTTCATGCCGACGAAGCGGTTCTCGACGAGGTCGAGACGGCCGATGCCATTGTCACGGCCGTAATTGTTGAGTTCTGCAAGCAGCGTCGCCGGGCTCATGCGAACGCCGTTGATCGAGACGGCATCGCCCTTCTCGAAGCCGACCTTGATGACGGTCGCCTTGTCCGGCGCGGCTTCCGGCGAGATCGTGCGCATATGCACGTATTCCGGTGCTTCCTGAGCCGGGTCTTCGAGAACCTTGCCCTCCGAGGAGGAGTGCAGCAGGTTGGCGTCGACGGAGAACGGCGCTTCGCCCTTCTTGTCCTTGGCGACCGGGATCTGGTGCTGTTCGGCAAAGTTCAGGAGGTCGGTGCGGCTCTTGAACGCCCAGTCGCGCCACGGCGCGATGATCTTGATGTCGGGGTTCAGCGCATAGGCGGAAAGCTCGAAGCGGACCTGGTCATTGCCCTTGCCGGTCGCACCATGGGCGATCGCATCGGCACCGGTCTTGCGGGCGATGTCGATCAGGTGCTTGGAGATCAGCGGACGGGCGATCGAGGTGCCGAGCAGGTAGACGCCTTCATAGACGGCGTTCGCGCGGAACATCGGGAAGACGAAGTCGCGAACGAATTCTTCGCGCACATCCTCGATGAAGATCTCCTTGATGCCGAGCATCTCGGCCTTCTTGCGGGCCGGCTCGAGCTCTTCGCCCTGGCCGAGATCGGCGGTGAAGGTCACGACTTCAGCACCGAGTTCGGTCTGCAGCCATTTCAGGATGATCGAGGTGTCGAGGCCGCCGGAATAGGCGAGGACGACTTTCTTCACGTCTTTGGGGAGTGCCATGTCGATGTTCCGTCTGGAAGGAGCGAGGCTCAAACCCCGCCTGGATCAAGAATGGCGGCACTTTTAGCGAGATTCCGCTGGTGTGCAAGGGCGGGGAACATGTCTGTGTCAGAGATGGCCGCGGATATTCATACGCTGGTGAAGGATACGACTGGCAATGATTGTACCGGCTTACTTGAGCAGAGAGCGCCGGTGCATAACTTCGAGGAACTCGTCAAAGTCAAACGGCTGCGGCTCACCGGAGGCTTCACCTTCCTCAATCGCGGCCTTGATGGCGGCCAGGCCGTCCACCTCATCGCGCAGCAGTGCGAGTGCAGCCTCGATAACCTCTGCTTCAGAAGCATAGTCGCCGGCTGTAATTCTGGCCTCGATGAAATCTGCCAGTTCCTGCGAGACGGTAACCGTCGTCATCTTGTTCATCGGCAGGCAATCCTCCGTCACGGGCTGTCACGTTGACGATGTGACGCGAGGGTACCATATCGTCGTCATTCATAACACCACCGGTTTAAGGAGTTCGCCCATGACGCCCCAGCATCCCGCGCTCGTGAAAGGTCATGTTGCTGTCATCACCGGTGCTGCCTCCGGCATCGGCCTTGCGGCAGCAAAAGCCTTCGCCCGGATGGGGCTTTGCGTCGTTCTGGTCGATCTTGACGGCGATCGCCTGGCGAACGCAGCCGCCGAAGTCACCGCGCTCGCGGCCGGCGGTGAAGCCGATGTCGTCGCGATCGGCACCGACGTATCGAAACTCGATGAACTGGAAGCTCTGGAGCGCGCCGTGATCCAGCGGTTCGGGCGCGTGCATGTCCTGATGAACAATGCCGGGATCCAGCCGGGCAGTGCACTCTTCGGGCCGCAGGCAAACTGGGACAACGTCCTCGGCGTCAACCTGATGGCGGTCATCAACGGCACCCGCACTTTCGGCCCCGGCATGGTCGCCCATAAGGATGCGGCGCTGATCATCAACACCGGCTCGAAGCAGGGCATTACCACCCCGCCGGGCGACCCGGCCTACAATGTCTCGAAAGCGGGTGTGAAGGCCTTCACCGAGGCGCTGCAGCACGAGCTGCGCAACACGCCGGATTGCAACGTCTCTGCACACCTGCTGATCCCCGGCTTCGTCTTCACCGGACTGACAGCAAACGGCCGCACGGAGAAGCCTTCAGGCGCCTGGACACCGGAGGAAACCGTCGACTTCATGCTGGAAAGCCTTGTGAGAGGCGACTTCTACATTCTCTGCCCGGACAACGAGGTGCCCCGCGCTCTGGACGAGAAGCGTATCGCCTGGGCCGCCGGCGACATCATCGAAAACCGCCCGCCGCTGTCGCGCTGGCACCCGGATTATGCCGACGCCTTCAAGACCTACCTGTCGATCCCCAAAGGCTGATTGGCAAGGCCACCGATCGCCGCTAAGGATGAAGCCCCCGCACCTCGCGGGTGCTTCATCATGCGGTGACACCAATGGACTTCATCCCGAGCCTTCCCGTCTTTCTCGCCTTTAGCCTGGCGCTGTTGCTGCTGGCGATTACGCCTGGCCCGGACATGACGCTCTGGATCAGTCGCTCGCTGCGCGACGGAAAGGCCATTGGTCTGATGACGCTCGCCGGCACCAGCTTCGGCATCTCGATCCACACCATGCTGGTCGCCTTCGGCATTTCGGCGCTTATCGTCGCCTCGCCGACGGCCTTCCTGCTGTTGAAGACCGGCGGCGCCGCCTACCTGCTCTGGCTCGCACTTCAGGCTGTCAGGCACGGCTCGAACTTCGTGATCAAGGCAGATGGCGATGCCGTGGTGTCGAAAAAGGGCGCCTTCCTGAACGGCCTCTGGGTCAATCTCTTGAACCCCAAGGTCATCATCTTCTTCATGACCTTCCTGCCGCAATTCGTCACCGCCACCGATCCGAACGTCACCGGCAAGCTGATCTTCCTTGGCCTCTGGTCGATCATCCTGTCGCTACCGATCGGCATCGGCATCGTCTATGGCGCGGATTTCATGTCGAACTGGCTGCAGGCGAACCGCAAGGTTCTGCGCGGCATCGACTACACCTTCGCCGGCGTCTTCTCGATCTTCGCGGTGAAGATCTTCATGACGCAGGCGAGGTAAGAGCGACAGGTGGGCCGAACGTCCCACCGAAATCTCAATCGTCGTCTTCGCCGTGGTTGGCGATCATCATCGCTTCGAACGCCAGACGCTCGGTCTTGCGCATGCGCTCCGATTCCGACTTCAACTGACCGCAGGCGGCGAGGATATCTCGGCCGCGCGGCGTGCGGATCGGCGAGGCATAGCCGGCCTGATTGATGAAGTCGGCGAATTTCTCGATCTGCGCCCAGTCGGAGCACTGGTAGTTGGTGCCGGGCCACGGGTTGAACGGGATCAGGTTGATCTTCGCCGGCACGCCCTTGAGCAACTGGATCAGGCCCTTGGCATCCTCGAGACTGTCGTTGACGTCCTTCAGCATCACATATTCGAAGGTGATGCGACGGGCATTCGAAAGGCCCGGATAGTTGCGACAGGCTTCGATCAGCTCCTTCAGCGGATACTTCTTGTTGATCGGGACCAGCATGTCGCGCAGCTCGTCGCGCACCGCATGCAGCGAGATGGCCAGCATGACGCCGATTTCCTCGCCGGTCCGGTAGATCTCCGGTACCACGCCCGAGGTCGAGAGCGTGACGCGACGCTTGGACAGCGACAGCCCATCGCCATCGGTCGCAATCAGCAGCGCCTTCTTCACCTCTTCGAAATTGTAGAGCGGCTCGCCCATGCCCATCATGACGATGTTGGTGACCTTGCGATCGCTCGACGGCATCATCGTGCCGACGGGCGTTTCCCGGTCCGGGAAATCGCCGAGCCGGTCACGCGCCAAAAGCAGCTGGGAGAGGATCTCTTCCGCCGTCAGGTTGCGCACCAGCTTCTGTGTGCCGGTGTGACAGAAGGAACAGGTGAGCGTGCAGCCGACCTGACTGGAAATGCAGAGCGTGCCGCGGCCTTCTTCCGGGATGTAGACGGCTTCGACCTCGACCGGGCGGCCAGCACCCCGGGGCGGAAAGCGCAGGAGCCATTTGCGGGTGCCGTCATTGGACACCTGCTCCTCGACCATTTCGGGCCGCGCGATGGTGAAATGCGTCTTCAGCATTTCGCGCATGTCCTTGGAGACATTAGCCATGTGGTCGAAATCCGAGACGCCACGGACATAGAGCCAGTTCCAGATCTGCGCGACGCGCATCTTGATCTGCTTTTCCGGCACGCCCTTTTCGCGCAGGGCATTGCCCAGCGCTTCGCGGTCGAGGCCGATCAGGCTCGGCTTCTCGATCATGGCAGCAGGGCGAATGGAAGCCGCAGTCTGGCTACGCTCCGGAAGCGTCACAGTGACAGTCATCTCGTTACCTCGGGACCATATGGGAAAGCGGGCTCGGATCGAGCGCGTTCCGGCAGGCAGGTATGAATTCAAGGATCATGATGGACAGGCATCAAGCCGATGTCCTTATTTGGCTGCGGCCAATAGCAGCTTTTTTGGCGTCCGTCACCCCGACCCTGCTTTGCGGGTGAAGTGGAAACAGCTCAGGGCCGGCAGTGGTCTGCCGGCCCTGGGTTTCATGATCGGCGATTGGCCGTCAGTTGCAGTTCTGGATCTTCTGCAGCGCTGCAGAGATGCCGGAAAGCGAATAGGTATAGCTCGTGGCCGTGCCACGTGCAGACGTCGCCTTGACCGTCATCGTGGAGCCGCCCTTCATGGCAGCAACCAAGGCCGGCTCTTCGGCGGCATTTTCCACCCAGGCCGAGCTGTCCTTGACGAACAAGACGAAATTCTTGTTGTCGATGGTCACATTGACCTTCGAGTCGCCCTTCATCGGGTAACCCATCATGGCCTGCGGCTCATACGAGATGTTCTGGCCCGGGCGCTGCGAGACGACGAAGAAAATGTCGCCGTGATTGACGCTGCTCGGCTCCTTCGCCGTCGGGACGGACAGCACGTAGCACACGGTGCCGCCGTTCGACTTGTAGGAGTAGGCACCCCAGGCCTTGAACTGCTCGATCCGCGTGGGCGATTGTGCGTTGGCGAGCCCGCTGCTCGCCAGGAGGATTGCCAATGCGGTTACGCTACTTCTTACGAACATGTCTTCCTGCCGGTTGTTTCCATCCATCACCCGACCATGCAGCCGGGCGCTCATCGTCAAAACCTGTGTTCAGTTTGACTTAATTTACCTTACCAAACGATGAACGACACACGCCTTGTTGTCACATTTGGCGGCGGTATTTCGTTTGGCGCCCCGAAATCCGGAGAAAACGGCTTCGGACCTCGATCCTGCGGACGATGTAGAAGGAAAGAAAAAGGCAAGAGTGGGGCTGCCTTGAACACAAGGCTGCCTTGCGACCATCAGGTCTGATCGGGACTGTCTGCGAGCGCCCTGTCGGCTTCCTCGTAATGACGATCCTTGATGTGCCGGTTGATCATGGCTATGGCCGTTGTGAGCACGGCAATGTCATCCGTGAAGCCGACGACCGCGAGAATATCCGGTACGACATCGATCGGCAGGACGAAGTAGCCCAGTGCGGCAAGCAGGATGCCGCGCACACGAAAAGGTGTCTCGCGATCCGTTGCACAGTAATAGGCTGCGACGAGATCCCGCGAGAAAGGGATCTGGCGGGCGGCCTTCTTGAAGGTCGGCCAGAACCGGCTGCGAACCTTCGCTTCCTGTCGCTCCTGCTGCTCCTTGTCTCCGGGAAGCAGGATCTCACCAATCTTCACGTCATCCATAGCCCATCGATCCTTTCGTTCGGACCCGATCAATCATATGTGAATGCTCGAATCCGAATTCAATCACCACCTGCGATCAACCGCTGCGCGCCGCAGCCAGATCCATGAGAACGGCGAGCTTGAAGTCCAGTTCCGTTATTCCGCCAGCAGAATGCGTGGTGAGCGTCACATCCACCTTCCTGTAGACGTTGAACCACTCCGGATGATGATCGAGCTTCTCGGCCGCCAGAGCGCATTCGGTCATGAAGCCAAAGGCCTGGCGAAAGTCACGGAAGACGAAGTGTTTCTCGATCGCGGCACCGTCACGCCCGATGCTCCAGCCCTGCAACTCGGCCAGCCGGGCTGCAATGGACGCCGCCGGCAGTTTTTCGTATTTCATTGGAAAACACTCCTCCTGGATCGAGCGATGCCGGCACCTTCAATTCTCTTCGTCTGCCTCGGCAACATCTGCCGATCACCCTTGCGGAAGGAATCTACCGCCACCTCACGGCCGGAGCCAGACAAACGCCGGTGATCGCTTCGGCGGGGACCGGCGCCTGGCATGTCGGCAACCCGCCGGACCGCCGGTCGATCAAGATTGCGGCAGCAAACGGCATCGACATCTCGCGGCAACGCGCGCGCCAGGTCAAGCCGCACGACTTCCCTGACTTCGATCTGGTCGTGGCGATGGATAGAAGCAATCTTGCCCGGCTGAAGGCGCTGCGACCGGAAAGCGCGACCGCCGAACTGCATCTCTTCGCAGATCTCGCCTTCGGGACCAGTGAAGACGTTCCAGATCCCTATCATGGGGATCTGGCCGAATTTGAAGAGGTTTACAGCATGCTCTTTGCGGGCTGCAGCGCGGTCGTCTCGAAATTCGGATAGACCGGCGCCTCGTAAAGAGGAAAGACCTCTTCGGTGAGGTAGGGCCCGCCACCGACGGATTCCTTCGACGACAGAAGGACGAAACGGCCCACCCGGAAGGGCATGGTCTGGAAATCGCCACGACCGCTCAGATAATGAACCACGTCATCGACGCGCGATGACTTCAGTCTGGCAAGGGTCACATGCGGCGTGAACTTGCGCGGATCCGGGGGCAACCCGATGCGCTGGCAGATCCGTTCGATTTCGCCCTGCAATGCATAGAGCTCCGGCGCGGGAGACACGCCTGCCCAGATCGAATGCGGCTTCTTCGAGCCAAAGGAGCCGATGCCGTTCAAACTGAGGGAGAATTCAGGACGGTCGATCCGATCGAGCCTGTCGACGACCTCATCGGCGGTTCTACCGTCAACGTCTCCGATGAAGCGCAGGGTGATGTGATAATTCTCGACATCGATCCAGCGCGCTCCGGGGAGCCCACCGCGCAGCAATGAGAGACTCATGGCAGCGTTGCGCGGAATTTCGAGGGCAGTGAACAATCTCGGCATGGAGCGCTCCCCGAATCTTTTGCAGGTGCTCACAGCGAATCACGCAACGACTTCAAGCGCAAGCGTTTAATTCTGCTGTCCCTGGATGTCTGCCACCCAAGATTCGGCGAGAGGCAGCATGCGCTGGGCCATGGTCTCGAGACCCTTGGTATTGGGGTGCATGCCATCGTCGAGAAGCAGGCTGCGATCCGTGATCACCCCGTCGAGGACGAAGGGATAAAGCGGCAGGTCATACTTCTCCGCGAGACGCGGATAGATCGCGTTGAACCGCTGACCATAATCGTCACCCATGTTCGGCGGCGCGAGCATGCCGACCAGCAGGATCGGAATGTTGCGCTCCTTCAGCCGGGTGATGATCTGATCGAGGTTCTTTTCGGTCTGCTCCGGAGGGATCCCGCGCAGGGCATCATTGGCGCCGAGTTCGAGAATGACGCCATCGGTCCCCTCCGGCACCGACCAGTCGACGCGTGACAGGCCGCCCGATGTCGTGTCACCGGAGACACCGGCATTCGCGATCACCACGTCATGCCCCTTGGCAACCAGCTGGCGCTGGAGCTGGGCCGGCAGAGCATCCTCCTGCGGCAGCTGGTATCCCGCCATCAGACTGTCCCCGAGACCGACAAGCTGCAGGGGCTCGGCGGCGGCAATCCGTGGACCGGCCAGGACCGTCAGCAGGATCACGGCGAAATGAAGGAGCTGAGCTTTAAAAGTCATGGGGCCTTTCCTAGATTGCTGGGAATGCCGCAGTGCGGCGAAGCTTCATCTTTCCAGATATAGGATGGTCGAGTGTGAGAAACAGCATCATCGAATTGAAAAGCGCCGATCTCACGCTTGGCAATGCCGCAGCCTCCGTTCACGTTTTGAGGAGCATCGACCTGTCGATTGCGGAAAGCGAAGCCGTAGGGATCGTTGGGCCATCAGGCTCCGGCAAATCGACGCTTTTGATGGTGCTGGCCGGTCTCGAACGTCTCGATAGCGGCGAAATTCATGTCCGCAACACGCCGCTTCACACGCTGAGCGAAGATCGTCTCGCCGACTTCCGTGGCAAGAACATCGGCATCGTCTTCCAGTCCTTCCACCTCATCGCCAACATGACGGCGCTCGAAAACGTCGCGGTTCCGCTTGAACTCGCCAATGTGAAAGGCGCTTTCGACATTGCGCGCAAGGAACTGGAATCCGTCGGCCTGGGCGAACGCCTCAGCCACTATCCGGGCCAGCTTTCCGGCGGCGAGCAGCAGCGCGTGGCGATCGCCCGGGCGCTGGCACCTTCGCCGGCCGTGCTGATCGCGGACGAGCCGACTGGCAATCTCGACACCGAGACCGGTCGCCAGATCGCCGACCTTCTGTTCACCAAGCAGAAGGAGCGCGGCATGACCCTCATCCTCGTCACCCACGATCCGTCGCTCGCTGCCCGCTGCACCAGACAGATCAAGGTGGCATCCGGCCGGATCGCCGGCGACAGCCGAAACGAGCAGACCCGCCTCGCTTCGGTGTCCGCATGACAAGCTTCGCCTCTCGCCTTTCCATTGCCTTTCGGATCGCCCTGCGAGAACTGCGCGGCGGATTGAAGGGTTTTTACATCTTCCTCGCCTGTATCGCGCTCGGAACCGGCGCCATCGCTGCCGTGAACTCCGTGTCGACCGCCATTACCGATGCGATTTCTTCGGAAGGCCGGACGCTGCTGGCCGGCGACGTGCGGTTCGAACTCGATAACCGCGAGGCCACGTCGGAGGAACGCGCCTTCCTGGAAGGGTTCGGCACGGTTTCCGTAACCACCAACCTGCGCTCCATGGCGCGTCTCGCCGATGGCTCGGATCAGTCGCTGGTCGAGATTAAGGCGGTCGACGAGGCCTATCCGCTTTATGGCAGGCTCGTTGCCGAGCCCGATCGCCCCCTCACAGAACTGCTGGCCCAGCAGGACGGCACCTGGGGCGCAGTCGTTGCCCCTCTTCTGCTTGAACGGATGAACATCCAGGTCGGCGACGAGCTGCTGGTCGGCAATGCCCGCTTCCGCATCAATGGCACCATCGTCACCGAGCCGGACTCGATCTCGGATGGTTTCGGCTTCGCGCCCCGCTTCCTGACCAGCCGGGATGGTCTCTTTGCCAGCGGGCTCGTGGCAACCGGCAGCCTTGTCGAGCACGCCTATAAGATCCGCTACGACAACCCTGCCCCGACGCCCGAAGCAATCCGCCAGCGCGCCCAGGCTGAACACCCGACAGCCGGCTGGTCGATCCGCAGCAGCGACCGCGCAGCTCCGGCACTGACCGAAAATGTCGAGCGCTTCTCGCAGTTCCTGACACTTGTCGGCCTGACAGCACTTGTCGTTGGCGGGGTTGGCGTGGCCAATGCCGTGCGTGCCTTCCTCGATTCCAAGCGGACTGTCATCGCCACGCTGAAATGCGTCGGCGCCCCGGCCTCTGTGGTGGTCATGGTCTACCTCATCCAGATCACGCTGGTCGCATCCGTCGGCATCCTGGCCGGCCTCGTTCTCGGTGCCATCGCCCCGCCGATCGTCGCAGGCTACCTCGCCGGCATTTTGCCGATCTCCGCGGAAGCCACGCTCTACCCGCGTGCGCTCCTCCTTGCGGCGATCTTCGGGATGCTGGTGACCTTCGCCTTCGCCATCCTTCCGCTCGGCCATGCCCGCAAGGTGCCGGCAACGGCTCTTTTCCGCGAGCAGGGTTTCGAAGCCTCCGGTCTGCCGTCCTGGCCCTATCTCCTGGCCATGGCTCTGGCCCTGGGCGCGCTGGCAGCGCTTGCCATCTTTACCTCGGAGCAGCAGCGGATCGCGACGATCTTCCTGGCCGCCATGGCCGCGGGCTTCGTGCTGCTGCGCGTGGTCGCCATGGGCATCGCCTGGCTTGCCAAGCGCAGCCCGCGCATCCATTCCGCGGCCCTGAGACTGGCCGTCGGCAATATCCATCGTCCCGGCGCACTGACCCCGGCAGTCACCCTCTCCCTCGGCCTTGGCCTCAGCCTGCTGGTGGCACTGGCGCTGATCGACGGCAATCTGCGGCGCGAGCTGACGGGCAATCTGCCCGAACGGGCGCCGAACTTCTTCTTCGTCGACATTCAAAGCGGCGAGATCGACGGTTTCCGCAATCTCGTCGAAGGCATGGCACCGGACGGCAAGCTGATCGAGGTACCGATGCTACGCGGCCGCATCGTCGAACTCAACGGAACGGATGTCGCCAAGGTCGAGGTGCCGCCGGAAGGTCGCTGGGTCCTGCGCGGCGATCGCGGCCTGACCTATGCGAAGAACATCCCGGAAAACAGCACCCTGACAGAGGGCGAATGGTGGCCTGACGGTTATACCGGCGAGCCGCTGGTGTCCTTTGCGGAGGAGGAAGGTCGCGAACTCGGCCTCAAGGTCGGCGATACGATCACCATCAACGTGCTCGGCCGCAACATCACGGCGAAGATCGCCAACTTCCGCACGGTCGAATGGGAAAGCCTGTCGATGAACTTCGTCATGGTCTTCTCGCCCAACACCTTCGCCGGCGCCCCGCATGCCTGGTTGGCCACCCTGATCGACCAGGACGCGACGGCGGCTGAGGAAGCCTCGATCCTGCGTTCCGTTACCCAGCAATTCCCGACCATCACCACCGTTCGCGTCAAGGACGCGCTGGACGTGGTCGACCGCCTGGTCGGACAGCTGGCAACCGCAATCCGGGCCGCCGCCGCGATTGCACTGATCGCCTCGGTCCTGGTTCTCTCGGGCGCACTCGCAGCCGGAAACCGGGCCCGCACGCATGATGCCGTCATCCTGAAGACGCTCGGTGCCACACGCGCCATGCTGATCCGCGCCTTCACCTACGAGTATATGCTGCTGGGTGCGGCAACGGCGATCTTCGCGCTGATTGCGGGTGGCGGCATCGCCTGGTTCGTGCTCAGCCAGATCATGAACCTGCCGTCGAACTTCCTGCCGGACGTTGCCTTGATGACGCTCGTGATTGCCCTCGTCGTCACGATCGGGATCGGCCTTGCCGGCACCTGGCGCATTCTAGGACAGAAAGCGGCTCCGGTGCTGCGCGAGCTCTGAACCACGAGGCGACGGGCCGCTCGCTCCCGTCGCTTTAACTATTACAGCGATTTAAGATTGTGGCCCTTGTCGATGACACGGGAACCTCTCATATTGAAGGCACGCATGCTGGGCTTCGCAGCGGCGCGGGAGCCATCCGGGCTCCGCTGTCCATTATCGAAGCTTTGAGAGAGGAAAACATGTCCGAACTTCGCAACTATCAGAGCCGCCCGGGTCAGACCCAGTCGGCCACGATGATCGACGAAGGTCTGCGCGCCTATATGCTGAAGGTCTACAACCTGATGGCACTGGGCCTCGCCATCACCGGTATCGCAGCCTTCGCCACCTTTCAGATGGCCGTTTCAGGCGGACAGCTCACGGCCTTCGGCCAGGCGATCTTCCTGAGCCCGCTGAAGTGGGTGGTCATCCTGGCGCCGGTCGCCATGGTGTTCTTCCTGAGCTTCCGCATTCACAAGATGAGCGTATCGGCGGCCCAGACCACCTTCTGGGTCTATGCCGCGCTGATGGGCCTGTCGCTGTCGTCGATCTTCCTGATCTACACGGGCGCAAGCATCGTTCAGACCTTCTTCGTGACCGCGGCGTCCTTTGGTGCGCTGTCGCTCTACGGCTACACCACCAAGCGTGACCTGTCGGCCATGGGCTCGTTCCTGATGATGGGTCTCTTCGGCCTGATCATCGCTTCGCTGGTCAATCTGTTCATGGCCTCCTCGGCTCTGGACTTTGCGATCTCCGTCATCGGCGTCCTGATCTTCGCGGGTCTGACGGCCTATGACACGCAGGCGATCAAGGAATCCTACCATGAGAGCCATTCGAGTGAGATGGCCGGCCGCAACGCCATCATGGGCGCGCTGCGTCTCTATCTCGACTTCATCAACCTCTTCCTGTTCCTTCTGCGTTTCCTCGGAAACCGCGAGTAACAGCCCAGAAGCAAGTTTTGGAAAACCCCGCTCTGGCGGGGTTTTTCTTTGGCCGCCATTTACCCGCGCCATCACACCGTTTTCAGGCACAAAAAAACCTCCGGTTCTCACCGGAGGTTTTTTCATGACCATGCACTGAAGCTGCTTTTACGCGGCTTCTTCTTCCTGGGTATCGTCTTCTTCGATCGTCTTGCCGCGCTTGGGACCCTTGGCGAGGTTGACCTCGACAAGGCGAACGGCTTCCGTCTCGGACATCTTGTTCACGGCAGCGATTTCGCGAGCCATGCGGTCGAGCGCTGCTTCGTAGAGCTGACGCTCGGAATAGGACTGCTCGGGCTGGTTCTCGGCACGGTAGAGGTCGCGAACGACTTCTGCGATGGAGATCAGGTCACCGGAATTGATCTTGGCATCATATTCCTGCGCACGACGCGACCACATGGTGCGCTTCACACGGGCCTTGCCCTGAACTACCTTCAGCGCGCGATCGACGAAGTCGGTCTCGGACAGCTTGCGCATCCCGATGCTCACGGCTTTCGCAACCGGAACCTTCAGACGCATCTTGTCCTTTTCGAAGTCGATCACGAAAAGCTCGAGCTTCATGCCTGCGACTTCTTGCTCTTCGATGGCGGTGATGGTACCCACGCCATGGGCCGGGTATACGATCGACTCGCCGGTCTTGAAGCCGTGGCGTGCCGAGGAATTCTTCTTCTGCTGGGTCGTCATTCTATTCAAATACTCCCTGTTTGCTCCCGGCGTGATGCCGGCGCCGGGTCGGTCAGGCCCGGATGAGACGACAAGACTGCGAAACTTGTCATCCTGATCCAGTCCGTCACACAGTCAGACAACACCTCGTCGCGACGGAGACGAGACACGAACGGTGTCGCCGATGTCACGGAAATCGCGCGTTGGTGAAGTTGCTTTCGTGATGGTTCAGGGCATAGCTATGCCGCAAAGTGGAACAGTTCCAAGAGGCTATCACAAAAAGACGAGGAAATCAATATTTTAGTGCAGTGCGCCACAATCGTGACGCACAAGGCAGCGAATCCGCCGCCAAGTGATGGATTTTTGGGCAGGATTCCTGTGACCCCGCCCAAGGCCGGAATATCAGTCGCCCGAACCCGGGTTTTCCGAGAAGAACTTTTCGAACTTGCCGTCGACGCCGTCCATCTCCTTGGCCTCCGGCATCGGGTCCTTCTTGACCGTGATGTTCGGCCAGATCTTCGCATAGTCGGCGTTGATCTTCAGCCACTTGTCGAGGCCCGGCTCGGTATCCGGCTTGATCGCTTCCGCAGGACATTCCGGTTCGCACACGCCGCAGTCGATGCATTCGTCCGGATGGATGACGAGGAAGTTTTCGCCCTCATAGAAGCAGTCGACAGGGCAGACCTCGACACAATCGGTGTATTTGCAGCGAATGCAGTTATCGGTGACGATATAGGTCATGCGGCACTCCAGGATGACGTTCTCGAACGGCAAGAGAAAGACCGATGCGGGTCTTTCCGCCAGGATGGCCCTGGACGGAAGGCTCGCGCCCCGCCGGATGTTTCTGTCGGACGGGAAGTGAGCTAATGCGGAATCCCGGCCAAGGCAAGAATAAACGCCCTGAAATCAGGCGCCTTTGTAGAAATTTTCTAATCGGCAGCCCAATCCGGCTCCCCGCGCAGATCGTCGAGCGCGCGGCGCTCCTTCTTCGTCGGCCGCCCCGCTCCCGGCGCCCGCACCGCCTGCTCCAATGCGGTGAACGGCTTCTTCTCGCGCGGTGGCGTCAAGTCCTCGTAAAGCAGCCGCGCCTCCTCGTAAGGCCCGCGACGCTCGCCCGGGAGCTTGACGATCAGAACCAGATCGCGCTCCGGCATGGCGATCTCGAGCCGGTCTCCGGCTTTGACCTGATGGCTTGGCTGGCGGATCTTCTGGCCGTTGACGCTGACATGGCCAGCAACCACCCGCTCCTGCGCGAGGCTGCGTGATTTTGCCACACGGGCGAAGAACAGCCACTTGTCGATGCGCTGGCGCGAACCGCTTTGTGGCTGTTGTTCGGTCATTACTTCTTCAGCTGCTCCTTGAGCGCGGCGAGCTTGGCGAAGGGCGAATCCGGATCGACAGGCTTTTCCTTGCGCGGAGGCTTGGCTTCGAAGCGCGCCGGCTGCGACTTGTTGTTGTCGCGCTCGGGACGCGGGCCGCGATCCTTGCGGTCACCACGATCCTGACGCTCACCCTTGCCGCCGAACTTGCCGCGGTTGTCGTCACGACGGTCGCCACGGTTGTCGGAGCGCCGATCGTCTCGACGGCCTTCACCGCGACCCTCGGCACGGCCTTCGCCACCCTCACGCGGCGCCTGATTGCGCTGACCCTGCGGACGGCGATCGCCACCGGGACGACCGGTGCCACGCTGATTGTCGCTGCGGCCACCCGGACGCCAGAGCAAAACGGGCTTCGGCTCGGCCGCTTCTGCAGCCTCTGCCGGCTGCTCGGAAGCAGTTGCTTCGGCAGGTGCAGCGTCGGAAGCGGGCGCCTCTTCCGCAGATGCAGGCGCGGCCTCAGCCTCACCCGTCGCCTCAGACGCCTGGTCGGCCTCTTCAACGCCATCCTCGTCGCTCTTTTCAGCGCCGGAAGTACCTTCCGTGGCGGTCGAGCCGGCCTGCGTGGCGAGGAAGGCTGCAGCTTCTTCTGCCGAAACGCTGTCGGCGCGATAGCCGAGGCCCTTCAGGATCTCTTCCATATCGTCGGGCGTCGCACCCAAGATCGACAGCATCGCCGTCGTCGTGGTGAAGCGGCGACCGTCATAAGCGCCGTCAGGACGAGCCGGCGTGCCGGGCTTCCACTGCAGAAGCGGACGAATGAGGTCTGCGAGACGCTCGAGAATGTCGATGCGCACCGCGCGCTTGCCGAGGAAACGGAAGCCGGCGAGCTTGTAGAACATGCGCTCGAAGCTCGGCTCGGTCACGACGGATGTGCGGCCGGCCGCCAGCACCGGGATCAGATCGCCATAACCCGGCTTGTCCAGGCCGTCATGCTTCAGCGCCCAGAGCAGCGTGATGAGCTCAGCCGGTGCAGGCTTCAGAAGCGCCGGCATGAAGATGTGATAGGCCCCGAAGCGGACACCGTAACGGCGCATGGAGGCGCGACCGTCCTGGTCCAGCGACTTGACGTCGTCGGCCACGTCGCGGCGGAAGAGAACACCGAGGTTCTCGACGAGCTGGAAGGCGAGGCCCTTTGCAAGACCCTGCAGATCCTCGGCACGCGACAGATCGTCGAGCGGCTTCAGCACCGTCGAGATGTGATGATTGACGAAGCGCTCGACGCGGGCAGTGACGTGATCGCGTGCGATGCCAGTCAGCTGCTCGTCGGCAAGCAGGATGACGCGCGGATGCAGGATATGGTCGGTGCCAACGAGGCGGGCGACGGGCTCGCCGAGCCAGCGGACAAGTCCGTCCGAGCCGATTGCGAGATCATTGTTGCCGGAAGCATGCAGGCGTGCGGCCCGCGCTTCGAATTCCAGCGCCAGAGCCTTGTACGCAGCGGCCTGAACAGCCTTCGCATCCGGGCCTTCCATGCCGGAAATCGGCGTGAACCGGAAACCGGAGAGTTGCCCCATGGCATGGCCTTCCACGAAGACATCGCCGTTCACACTGATTTCAGCTTCCAACATTGCATTCTCTCTTAAGCGCTTCATGAGCACAGATGTCCTGCGATCAACAAAGCGTTTCGTCAACCGTTCATGTAACGCATCGGACAATCGGTCTTCGATTTCCCGCGTCTTTTCTTGCCAGTGTGTCGGATCGGCAAGCCAGCCGGGCCGGTTCGACACGTAAGTCCATGTTCTGATCTGGGCAATCCGCGCCGAAAGCGTATCGATCTCGCCATCGGTCCGGTCTGCCCGCCGCACCTGCTCGGCGAGGAAATCCTCGTTCACGGTGCCCCGCCTGACCAGATCGAAATAGAGGCTCTGGATCAGATCAGCATGCTGTGCCGGCGTAATGCGCCGATAGTCGGGCAAAGCGCAGGCTTCCCAGAGTTTTTCCACCCGCTCGGGCCGATCGGTGATGTCGGAAATCTCCGGGTAGCGCGAAAGATACTCCAGCGCCTGCTGGTCGGTGGCCGGCAGAGCCCGCGTCAGTCCTTCGACCCGAGGCGCCGCATCCAGGCTGCGCTGCAGTCCGGCGATCGAGGAAAAGTCGAATTTTTCGGTCCGCCACTGCAGGACCTTTACAGGGTCGAACTGGTGCGTTTCCAGCCGCTCAACGAGCTCGTCATCGAACGGATCGACACGACCCGTCACGCCGAAGGTGCCATCCTTGACATGACGACCCGCACGACCGGCGATCTGCCCGAGCTCCCCCGGATTGAGGTTGCGGAACTGGTATCCGTCGAATTTGCGATCCTGCGCGAAAGCGACATGGTCCACGTCGAGATTGAGACCCATGCCGATCGCATCGGTCGCCACGAGATATTCGACGTCACCTTCCTGATAGAGACCGACCTGCGCATTGCGCGTCCGCGGGCTCAAGGCACCCAGAACAACGGCCGCCCCGCCCCTCTGGCGGCGGATGAGCTCGGCGATCGCATAGACCTCGTCGGCAGAGAAAGCGACGATGGCGGTGCGCTGCGGCAGGCGCGTGATCTTCTTCTGGCCGGCATAAAAGAGCTGCGAAAGCCTGGGCCGCTCGACGATCGTGATCCCAGGCAGGAGCTGGATCAGGATGGACTTCATCGTGGCAGAGCCGAGAAGAAGCGTTTCTTCGCGCCCTCTCAGATGCAGCAGACGATCGGTAAAGATGTGGCCACGTTCAAGGTCGCCGGCAAGCTGGATCTCGTCGATGGCGACGAAGGCGACTTTCGTTTCCCGCGGCATGGCTTCGACCGTGCAGACGGAAAAGCGGGCATTGGGCGGGCTGATCTTTTCTTCGCCCGTCACCAGCGCGACGTTCTGAACGCCGACGCGTTCGACGACACGCGTATAGACCTCACGGGCCAGCAATCTGAGCGGCAAACCGATGATGCCGGACCCGTGCGCGACCATACGCTCGATGGCGAAATGGGTCTTGCCGGTATTCGTTGGCCCCAGCACAGCACTCACGCCGCGGCCACTCAGGATCATGGGTTGGGTATTCAAGGACCGCTCCGCTTGTCGGGACCGCGCCTCTTCCGCATACCGGCACCCTTGGCCCACACATGGCGACGAACAAGGGCAAAGGCAAGGCGCTTGTCGCAATCACCCCAGAATTCCTCGCAAACCCTTGAACGGAATCATCTTTCTGACACCGGAACACTCTGCGAACGAATCAGCGACGAATCGACGACTCCGGAACTTTCAGTGTTTGTTCACGGCTAGATCTGGAAGCCTTGCTGCGTTGCACCACCAGATGCTGAATCGATTCCAGCGCATAGAACCTCCGTTTATGGCGATGGAACAATCCGGAATGGCTTCACGTTCCGCCGGTGAGGTGAAACTGATGACTTTGTCCCCGCCGCCCGCAGAATGGATTGGAACCAGCGACCTGGCCCAGGATTACGTCCTGATCCATGGCATGGTCATGGCACCTTCCTTTTGGCGCACCTATGCGCCCGATGTTGTCCGAAAGGCTCGGAGCGCGGCTTATGCATTGCCGGGACACCACCCTTGGAAGCTGTCAGAGCCGGGACAACTGATTACGCCGGAAGCTGTAGCCGCTGCTTACGCGGAGGCGATCAGGCGCGACTTCGGCGGCAGGCCGGTAACGTTGATCGGCCATTCGACCGGCGGCTTCGTTTCCTTGTTGCTGGCCAGCCGTTACCCTGAACTGGTCAAGTCGATCGTGCTGATCGGCGCTTTCGCCTGTGGCCGGTTCGAGGGGCAGGAGCGGCTACCGGCCAAGCTGCTGCGCATCCCGCGCGCCGGCCCTTTCCTCTTCCGCCAGTTCTTCAAACGGTGGATCTCGACCAGCGAGCAGTTCCGCTGGGGCTCGGTCGAATGCGTCTTCGACAAGGGATGTCCCTGGCAGAACGATCGGGCGGTGGCAGCCATGGAAGATGTCCGGCTGCAGCTACTACAGGCCCGCCCCGAAGATATCGCCGCCTGCATCCGGTTCATGTCGGCAACGACAATTCTGGGAGAGCTTTCCGAGATCAGGGTGCCCGTCCTGAATATCGTCGGGGCGGAAGACGCGATCGTCCCCCCCGCTCATCAGTTGCGCGTATCGAAACTGCTTCCGCAGGCCCAAACGGTCCTGCTGCGCAATTGCGGCCACCTGCCCATGGTCGAGCACCAGACGATGACGGCCGGCATCATCAGCGCCTTCGTCGACGGCATGTCTGCACTGCAGGCAAAGGCCCGCCGCCCGGCGCTGTCCCCATCCGGCAAGGCAGCATCGCAGCTGTTCCGCCTGATGGCTCAGACCCTGTACCGGACGGAACAAACTCCCGCCGGTCGCGTTCAGACGGCACAAGACAGCATTTCCACCAAGGCTTAGGAGAGGGCCCCCAATGAGTACCATTCTCATCGTCATTTTGATTCTGCTGCTGATCGGCGCCCTGCCGAGCTGGGGCTACAGCCGTGGCTGGGGCTATGGCCCGTCGGGCGGCCTGGGCCTCGTACTCCTCATCCTCATCATCCTGATGTTGATGGGCCGCATCTGACCTGAAGTGAACATCTAACTCGACGTGAAAAGGAATAGGACGATGAAAAAGACCCTTCTGGCACTCGCATTGATCGCCCCGCTCGCATCCTGCACCGCAACCGAACGCGGCGCCGGCATCGGCGCAGCATCCGGCGCCGTCATCGGCGGTGTCGCCACCGGCAACGTTCGCGGTGCAGCCGTTGGTGCCGCAGTCGGCGGCGTAGCAGGCGCCCTGATCGGCAACTCGCAGGAACGCGCTGGCTACTGCGTGTACCGCGACCGTTATGGCCGCACCTACGAAGCGCGCTGCCGCTAATCGGCACTGCCTCCCAAAAAGCCGCCGAACACTCGGAGTTCGGCGGCTTTTTCGTGCTCAGCATTCACGTCTCGACCAAATCCGGAACGAATCGACGACGAATCGCGGACTGAGCAAATTTCCCGGTTTGTTCACCGCTAGATATTGTTGAAGAACAATCGGTTAACCATAGGATGCGGTGGATATTAAGAAATCTGCATCGCGATCCCGCTTGTATTTCTTAACGACGCTCTCGAGGCGAAGCCGCATCTGAATTGACAAATTCAATCCTCATCAAAAGCAAAAGGCCGGCACGAGGCCGGCCCTGTAACGCATGCCTCGCAACCGTTCAAACGAAGAACTGTCCGCCATTGGCCGAGATGGTTGACCCCGTGATAAAGCCGGCATCGTCGGAAGCGAGGAAGACGACGCAGCGCGCGATCTCGTCAGGCTCGCCGAGGCGGCCCACCGGGATCTGCGGGATGATGCGCTCGTTCAGCACCTTTTCCGGAATGGCGCGAACCATCTCCGTCCCGATGTAACCGGGGCAGATGGCATTCACAGTGATGCCCTTGGCAGCACCCTCTTGCGCGAGCGCCTTGGTGAAGCCGAGATCGCCGGCCTTGGCAGCGGAATAGTTCGCCTGACCCATCTGGCCCTTCTGGCCATTGATCGAGGAGATGTTGATGACGCGGCCGAAGCTGCGGTCGCGCATGCCGGTCCAGACCGGATGCGTCATGTTGAAGAGGCCGGTGAGGTTGGTGTTGATCACCTCGCCCCACTGTTCCGGCGTCATCTTGTGGAACATGGCGTCGCGCGTAATGCCCGCATTGTTGACCAGCACTTCGACCGGACCAAGAGCCGCTTCGACGGAGGCGATCCCATCGACGCAGGCCTGATAATTCGACACATCCCACTTGAAGACCGGAATATCGGTCTCCGCTTCGAAAGCCTTCGCCTTTTCCTCGTTGCCGGCGAAGTTTGCCGCCACCTTGTAGCCGGCATTTTTCAGCGCGACGGAAATCGCCGCACCGATGCCGCGTGTGCCGCCAGTCACCAAAGCCACTCTGCTCATGCTGTCCTCCCCGTTTTTTCTATCTGGGTTTCCCGTATGGATCGACCGTCGCTGTTCCCGTCGCAACGGCATGACTTCACCATCCCGGCCTGAGGCCGGGACAGAGCTTCATGATGTCAGTGATGAGCCGGCGCCATTTTTGGCTTTCCGGATCAGAAGGCCTCGAGGCACATGGCAACGCCCATGCCGCCGCCGATGCAGAGGGTGGCAAGACCCTTCTTCGCGCCGCGGCGCTTCATCTCGAACAGCAGCGTGTTGAGAATGCGCGCACCGGATGCACCGACCGGATGGCCGATTGCGATCGCACCGCCGTTGACGTTGACGATCGAGGTATCCCAGCCGAGGTCCTTGTTGACCGCACAGGCCTGCGCCGCGAAGGCTTCATTAGCCTCCACGAGATCGAGATCGGTGATCTTCCAGCCGGCTTTTTCGAGGGCCTTGCGCGATGCCGGGATCGGGCCCGTGCCCATGATCTTCGGATCGACGCCAGCCGTTGCCCAGGACACGATACGGGCGAGCGGGACAATGCCGCGACGCGAAGCCTCGGCCTCGGTCATCAGCAGGGCCGCAGCCGCGCCGTCATTGATGCCGGAGGCATTGCCGGCAGTCACAGTGCCTTCCTTGTCAAAGGCGGGCTTCAACTTCTGCATGCTGTCCAGCGTTGCGCCGTGGCGGATATATTCGTCCTGGTCGACGGTCACATCGCCCTTGCGACCCGGCACGACGACCGGAACGATTTCATCCTTGAAGCGGCCGGCAAGTTGCGCGGCTTCCGCCTTGTTCTGCGAGGAAACGGCAAAGGCATCCTGCTCGTCGCGGGTCAGCTGCCACTGGCGCGCGACATTCTCCGCGGTCGTCCCCATGTGATAGCCGTAGAAGGCGTCGGTCAGCCCGTCCTTGATCATGGTGTCGACCATCTTCAGGTCGCCCATTTTGGTGCCGTTGCGGAGATGCGCGCAATGCGGCGCCATGGACATGGATTCCTGGCCGCCGGCAACGATGATCTTGGCGTCACCCGTTGCGATCTGCTGCATGCCGATGGCAACCGCACGCAGGCCCGAGCCGCAGAGCTGGTTGAGGCCCCAGGCGGTCGCTTCCTGCGGAATGCCGGCTTTCATGGCAGCCTGACGCGCCGGGTTCTGACCCTGGCCGGCGGTGAGGATCTGGCCGAGAATGACCTCGTCGACTTCGCTGGCTTCCACGCCGGCGCGTTCCAGAACACCCTTGATGGCAATGGCACCCAGATCATGGGCTGCGACGGAGGACAGCGCCCCGTTGAAAGATCCGACCGGGGTTCTGGCAGCGCTCGCGATAACGATGGACGGGGTGCTCATGGGCGTCTCCTCGGGTTTTGTGATTGAGAAGAAACTGACAAAGACTGCCGCCGGTGTCAAACAAGATAAGCCCTCACTTCTCGTTCTTTGGTTGCGCTTTCCTGTCTTTCGTCAAATGCCGATCATGCAACGCACAAAGAGATTGTCACCGGATGGAATTTGCGCTTACACTCGACCCCGGGAAGAGCAAAAACAATCGAAAAACGACGGGTTAGGAGACAGAAATGGCCAAAGCCGATGGCGAAATCGTTATCAAGAAATACGCCAATCGACGCCTCTACAACACCGGCACCAGCACTTATGTCACGCTCGAGGACCTCGCTAAGATGGTCAAGAAGGGCGAGGATTTCGTGGTGCAGGACGCCAAGTCCGGTGAAGACATCACGCATTCCGTCCTGACCCAGATCATCTTCGAACAGGAGTCCAAGACCGGCAACACGTTGCTCCCGATCTCCTTCCTCCGCCAGCTCATCAGCTACTATGGCGATCAGATGCAGATGGTCGTTCCGAGCTTCCTCGAACACTCGATGAAGGCTTTCACCGAACAGCAGACCCAGATGCGCGAGCAGATGACCAAGGCCTTCGGCGATCATCCGCTGTCGAAGAACCTGCAGATGCCGATGCAACTGATGGAAGAGCAGGTGAAGCGCAACACCGAGATGTTCCAGCAGGCGATGCAGATGTTCTCGCCCTTCCTCGGAGGCCAGCAGCCGCCGGCCAAGGAAAGCAAGAAGGCCGAAGCCAAGGATATCGATGAGTTGAAGGAGCAGTTGCGCTCCTTGCAGAACAAGCTCGACAATCTCTGACGTGACACAAGGCCCCGGAAGGGGCCTTTTTCATGCCCGTGTCAGAGCCCGATCGAGACGTCTCGACCGGCAGCCCGGTTGGAAATCGTGAAGCCCGCGACGACGTCGATGAAGGCGATCACCATCAGGCTGAAAAAGAGTTGCGTCGCCGCCTCACGGACCAGCAGGAACTCCACCAGAAAGGCGATGAAGACCAACATCGACAGCATGTGGTTCATCAGCGAACTGCGGGTGCTGAGCGTTGCCTTCAAGACCTCGAAGAACAGCGCGATCAAGGCGGAGAGAATGACGAGGTCGCCGAGCGTCATGGTCCAGACGGCGCCGGAAAGCATCGGTACTGTCATGATCACGCCCGAGAAGGCCGAAACGCCGCTTCTCAACATGATGGCATTGTAGAAGATGAACGGCACGATCATCAGCGGCACGGCAATCAGCATGCGGGATCCTTCCTGGCATTGCGATCCCGTCTGGTGCAGCGGCGATCAGCCGCGCGATTTAACTATGCCTAATCAAAAATGAAAAGGCCGGCGCAAGCGCCGGCCCTTCGAAACTTCCAGTCAAAGCGCAGAAAATTATGCGCTTTCCTTCGGCGTCAGAACCTGACGGCCGCGATACATACCGGTCTTCAGATCGATATGGTGCGGGCGGCGCAGTTCGCCGGAGTTCTTGTCTTCGACATACGTCGATGCCTTGAGCGCGTCAGCAGAGCGGCGCATACCGCGCTTGGACGGGCTTGTTTTTCTTTTCGGTACAGCCATTTTCGTTACTCCACGTGACGGACAAAACAGATTGATCGGCCTCGATGAGGCCGGACAGAACCTGTCTCGATCTCGGAATTTGGCGGGCTTATACATGCCTGAAGTGGGTTTGACCAGTCCCCAGGTCACTTTTTTCGACAAGCACCAGGCCGGGCCTATGCCTCGTCTTCAGGCACGATCCAGGGCTCGGCCAGCGCCGCCTCCTCCCAGGCCCGCCAGGCCGGATGTGCGCGCATTGCATCCATATAGGCGACCGTCTCCGGATCGCGTGTCAGATCGTAGGTGCTAAAGCGGTTGACCACGGGCGCGAACATGGCATCGGCCGCGCTGAAGTCCCCGAACAGGAAGGGACCACCGGAACGCTGCCGCATCTCGCGCCAGATCTCTTCGATCCGTGCAACATCGGCCATGACACCATCAGGGAGTTCGATCGCCTTCACCGGCCGCCGCATGTTCATCGGGCAGGCGCCGCGAAGCGCCCGGAAGCCGGAGAGCATTTCCATGGAAATCGAGCGCGCCAGCGACCGGCTCTCTCGCTCGGAAGGCCAGAGCCCCGCATCGGGATAGAGTTCGGCGACATATTCGATGATCGCAAGCGATTCCCAGACACGCAGCGTGCCGTGATGCAGGACCGGGACCTTGCCCGTCGGCGAGAGCTCGCGGAATTTCGGATGAGTGGCACCCGGCCCGAAAGGGATCAGTTCTTCACGGAACGGGATCCCCTTCGCGGTCAGGGCGATCCAGGGCCGAAACGACCAGGACGAATAGTTCTTGTTGGCGATGATGAGGATCAATTCGTCCATGGGGCGCTCCGCTGCTGGCTCAGTCGATCCTAGGCGATAGAGGACCGTTTCGACCAACGAAAGCTTCTGATCTCAATCATAAAGGCAGGTGATGTAATCTCCGGACGCCCGCGCCCGCCGATCGACGACATTGGCCAGACGCTTGAGGCCGGGTCTCGGCTTGCTGGCCACACGATCGATCGGATTGGGCAGGGACACGGCGAGCAGCGCCGACTGCTGGCGGCTGAGTTTCGCAGCCGAGGTCTTGAAATGATGGCGGGCGGCGGCTTCGATGCCGTAGATGCCGGGCCCCCATTCGGCGACGTTGAGATAGATCTCCATCATCCGCTGCTTCGGCCAGACCGCGTCGGCCGCTATGGCAAGCGGAAGCTCAAGACCCTTGCGGATGAAGGATCGGCCGTTCCACAGAAAGAGGTTCTTTGCCGTCTGCATCGGGATCGTGCTGGCGCCGCGCGTCGCCTCGCCGGCCATGGCGTCGTCGATGACCGACTGCAGCTGCCCCCAGTCGACGCCGTCATGGCTGCAGAACTGGCCGTCTTCGGACATCATCACGGCGCGCACGAGATTGGGCGAGATATCCTCGAACTCCACCCACTGACGATCATAGCCCTGAAGCGTCGCGAGATCGGCGAGCATTAAAGTCGAGATCGGGCGAATGAAATCGAGCCTGTAGACCAGGATCAGTAGATAGGGCGCGATGAGAAAGATCAGCAAGGCAATCAGCACGGCCCGGATGATCCGGGGCCGGCGCCGCCGCTCATGCGCCGGTACAACCTGCTCGTCTTGCTCCAATGCCTCGACTTCCAATACCAGCGATGGGGGTCCGTGATCGGTGATGAACCCTCATAACCGTCC
This sequence comes from Allorhizobium sp. CTOTU50464, assembly GCA_032102365.1. GTDB lineage: Bacteria > Pseudomonadota > Alphaproteobacteria > Rhizobiales > Rhizobiaceae > Allorhizobium. The sequence continues at coordinate 57,104 of DAMDHD010000004.1, forward strand.
TCTTGGCAAATGACCAGTCTGGCTGCGCGCTTCCGCCCCTGTCATCAAATGAAATTCCCGTTGCCTGACAGGGGGCAGCGTGCCAAATAGCCCGCATGACCAAGAGCGCCGATGCCTTCGAACAAAGCCTGTCTGCCCATGCCGCGACCGTCGAGGCAAGGCTTGCGACCCTGCTCGACGCGTCCATTCGTCCGGCCGAACTCGCGCGCCCGGCACAACTGATCGAAGCCATGCATTATGGCGCGCTGAACGGCGGCAAGCGCCTGCGCCCCTATCTCGTGATGCAGGCAACGCGACTGTTTGCCGGAAACGAAGAGGCCGCCCTCCAGGTCGGCTGTGCGCTCGAATGCCTGCACAGCTACTCGCTCGTGCATGACGACCTGCCGGCCATGGACGACGACGACCTGCGCCGCGGACAACCGACGGTGCACAAGAAGTACGACGACGCGACGGCAATCCTCGCCGGTGACGGCCTCTTGACCTACGCCTTCGACATCATTGCCTCACCCGAGACACCCCTGCCGGACGCTGCCAAGGTGGCCCTCGTGCTGGAACTGTCACGCGCGGCCGGCATCGGCGGCATGGCGGGCGGTCAGATGCTCGATCTCGCGGCTGAAAAGCAGCAACCCGACGAGGCAGGCATCGTCCTGCTGCAGGCGATGAAGACCGGCGCGCTTCTGCGCTTTGCCTGCGAGGCAGGTGCCATCATCGCCGGCCGTCCGGCAGAAGACCGCGATCGCCTGCGCCGCTTCGGCGAAATCATCGGCCGCGCCTTCCAGGTTGCCGACGATCTCCTGGACATCACCTCCGACGCCGCCACGCTCGGCAAGGCCACCGGCAAGGATGCCGCCAAGGGCAAGGCGACACTTGTCGGCCTCAAGGGCACCGATTGGGCCCGCAGCGAACTCGACCGACTGGTCTCGGAAGCCAACGCCCTGCTCGCACCCTATGGTGCCGAGGCCGAACCGCTGACGGAAGCCGCCCACTTCATCGCCTACAGGAAGAAATAGTATGAGCCGCTTCTGGTCGTCCGCCGTCCACGCGCTGGAGCCCTATGTCGCCGGCGAACAGCCGAAGATCCCGGGCCTCGTCAAGCTCAACACCAATGAGAGCCCCTACGGCCCCTCGCAGAAGGTGCTGGACGCGATCGCCGCTGCCTCCGGGGAACGCCTGCGCCTCTATCCCGATCCGGCCTCCACTGCCCTGCGCGACGCGATTGCCCGGCGTTTCGGCCTCTCGATGGAAGAGGTCTTCGTCGGCAACGGCTCCGACGAGGTGCTGGCCTTCACCTTTGCAGGCCTGCTCAAGCACGACGCACCGCTCCTCTACCCCGATATCACCTATAGCTTCTACAAGACCTACGCCCGGCTGTTCGAGGTGAAGGTCGAGGAGATCCCGCTGGATGACGGCTTGCGCGTGCGCATTGGCGATTACGACCGCCCCTGCGGCGCGATCATCCTTGCCAATCCGAATGCCCCGACCGGCATCGCCCTGCCGCTCTCCGAGATCGAAAAGCTGGTCGCCGCCCATCCGGATCAGGTGGTGGTGATCGACGAGGCCTATGTCGATTTCGGCGCCGAAAGCGCAGCCTCGCTGATCCCCCGCTACGAGAACCTGCTCGTCGTGCAGACCTTCTCGAAATCCCGTTCGCTGGCCGGCCTGCGCGTTGGCTTCGCGCTCGGCCAGCGACCGCTGATCGAGGCCCTGGAGCGGATGAAGGACAGCTTCAACTCCTATCCGGTCGACATGCTCGCCCAGGCCGCCGCCAAGGCTGCCATCGAGGACGAAGCCTGGTTCGACGAGGCCCGCGGCAAGATCATCGCCAACCGCGAGATGGTGACGAAAGCGCTTGAGGCCCGCGGCTTCGAGGTCCTGCCGTCCTCGACCAACTTCGTCTTCGCGCGCCATCCGGGGCACCCGGGTGCGGATATGCAGAAAGGCCTGCGCGAGCGTGCCGTCCTGGTCCGCCACTTCAACAAGCCCCGGATCTCCGATTTCCTCCGCGTGACCATCGGCACGACGGAGGAATGCCATCAGTTTCTGAGCGCGATCGATCAAATCATCTGACGTGTGGAGCGGCGCAAGAACGGCTACGCTCCGCTCTTTGTCGCAACCGCCGGAGCATGTCCGTGACTGAGATCCTTCAACACTGGCCGCAGGTTGCGGCCGCCTATCTCGTCTATCTCGTGGCAGTCTTGAGCCCCGGTCCTGCCACCATGGCGATCGCCTCGGCCTCGCTCGGCCAGGGTCGCCGGCACGGCCTGACGATCGCAGCCGGCATTTTCTGCGGATCCATGACCTGGGCCGTGGCAGCCTCCCTCGGCCTCGCCGCCATTCTCTCGAAATATGCTGAGGCACTGGTGCTGATGCGCATCCTCAGCGGGCTCTATCTGCTCTATCTCGCCTGGCGAGCCTTCCGCTCGGCCGCAAGCAGGATCGATCCGCTGAGCGTCAGCAAGGCCACACTGAGCCTTAAGCGCACCTTTCTGATGGGCTATGCAATCCACCTGACGAACCCGAAGGCGATCTTTGCCTGGCTCGCCATCATCTCGCTGGGTCTGCCGGCGGATGCCACGCCGCTGGCTGTCGCCATCGTCGTCTGTGGATGCCTGACGACAGGCTTCACCGTCTTCATGGGCTATGCGCTGCTGTTCTCCACCCCCGGCGCCCTGCGGATCTATCGCGCCGCGCGTCGCTATATCGATGGAACACTTGCAGTCCTCTTTGCCGCCGCAGGCGTCAGGATGCTGACCTTCCGCTGAAACGAAAAAGGCGCCGCACGGATGCGGCGCCTCTGATCCTTCGGGTCGTAAACCTCAGCCCTGTGTCAGCGGCGAGATCTGAATTTCCACGCGACGGTTCTGCGCGCGGCCATCCGGGGTCGCGTTCGACGCGATCGGCTGGTTCGGGCCAAAACCAACGGCAGAGACGCGACGCGGATCGATGCCCTGGCTGTTAAGATAGCCGGCAACGGACATGGCGCGACGCTCGGACAGGCCCTGGTTATAGGCCTGGCTGCCGGTCGAGTCCGTATGACCATTGATGTCGATCAGCGTACGATCGAACTTGCGCAGCACGATCGCAACCGAGTTCAGCGTCGGATAGAACTGCGGCATGACCGCGTCCTGATCGGTGTTGAAGGTGATGTTGGACGGCATGTTCAGGATAATGCGGTCGCCAACGCGAGTGACCGAGATGCCGGTACCCTGCAGCTGGGCGCGCAGTTCGGCTTCCTGCTGGTCCATGTAGTTGCCGATCGCGCCACCGGCGAGCGCGCCAAGGCCTGCGCCGATAAGGGCCGCATTGCGCCGTCCGACCGGAGAGCCGCCGACGGCCAGACCGCCGAGCGCACCGACAGCCGCACCGATGGCCGCGCCACCAGCCGTGTTGGACACCTTCTGCTGGCCCGTATAGGGGTCGGTCGTGGTGCAGGCGCTGAGATAGGTCGCGCACAGCGCGAGGATGGCGATCTTCTTGATCATGCTCGGTGTCCCTCCAGGATTCGGCTGATAATCCGTCAACCGTGAAATTGCGGCAACAAAAAGTTAACCCGCAAGCTCACTCCGCCGCCGATTTCCGACCGTAGCGCTTCTCGATATAGTCCGCCACCAGTGCCTCGAAGTCGGCAGCGATGTTGGGACCGCGCAGCGTCATCGCCTTCTGGCCATCGATGAAGACAGGCGCTGCCGGGTTCTCACCCGTGCCGGGAAGCGAGATGCCGATATCGGCATGCTTGCTCTCGCCGGGACCGTTGACGATGCAGCCCATGACCGCAACGTTCAGCCCCTCGACGCCCGGATACTTGTCGCGCCAGACCGGCATGTTCTTGCGCAAATCGTCCTGGATCTTCTGGGCCAGTTCCTGGAACACGGTCGAGGTCGTGCGGCCGCAGCCGGGACATGCGGCAACGACCGGCACGAACTGGCGGAAACCCATGACCTGTAGCAGCTCCTGCGCCACCTGCACTTCACGGGTGCGGTCGCCGTTGGGCTCCGGGGTGAGTGAAACGCGGATCGTATCGCCGATGCCATGCTGCAGCACGTAGCCCATGGCGGCCGAGGAAGCGACGATGCCCTTCGAGCCCATGCCGGCTTCGGTCAATCCGAGATGCAGCGCATGGTTCGAACGCTCGGCCAGCATCGAGTAGACCGCGATCAGGTCCTGCACCTGGCTGACCTTGGCGGAGAGGATGATGCGGTTGCGCGGCAGGCCGATCTCTTCGGCCAGTTCTGCCGACAGAAGTGCCGACTGCACGATTGCCTCGCGCGTCACCTGCCGGGCCGACAGCGGCGAGCCATGGGCAGCATTCTCGTCCATCAGCCGGGTCAGCAATTCCTGGTCCAGCGAGCCCCAGTTGACCCCGATGCGAACAGGCTTGTCGTAACGGATCGCCATCTCAACGATCTCGGCGAACTGCTTGTCCTTCTTGTCCTTGAAGCCAACATTGCCGGGATTGATACGGTACTTCGCCAAGGCCTCGGCACAGGCCGGATGATCAGCCAAAAGCTTGTGGCCGATGTAGTGGAAGTCGCCGATCAGCGGCACGTCCATGCCGAGCCTAAGCAGGCGCTCGCGGATCTTCGGAACGGCAGCGGCGCTCTCGTCGCGGTCGACGGTGATGCGCACCACCTCGGAGCCCGCCTTGTAGAGGGCGGCAACCTGGGCAACGGTCGCATCGACGTCCGCCGTATCGGTATTGGTCATCGACTGGACGACAACAGGGGCGCCGCCACCGATGATGACGCCACCCACTTCCACCGCGACCGAAGAACGGCGCGGCTTGGGATCATAGGCATCGGCGGGCTGAATGATGGGAGCGGTCATGGCTGGTTCTCTGCAAGCCTCAATCGCCATGGAGGTGGATCAAAGCCGACCGCTTGTCAACCGCAACACGCCGCGGCGCGATCACATGCGCGCGTCTGCCGCCGCCTGAAAAGGGACACGAGCTTCCTTCCTCAGTGGCCGGTTGCCCGATCTGCATGCCGGCCAAGTTTCGACAGAGCGAGCACCACAACCAGAAGCGCCGGGATTGCCGTGTAGACCGTCGACAGCGAGGTATGCTCGGCGACAAACCCGATCAGCGAGGGCGCAAAGAGAATGCCGGAATAGCCCATCGTGGTCACGACCGAGAGCCCGACGCCCGGCGCCAGCCCCGGAATATTGCCACCAGCCGAGAAGGCGATCGGCACCATGTTGGAGATACCGATGCCGGTGATCGCAAAACCGATCAGGGCCAGGGTCACGCTGTTCGACTGCCCGGCCATGACGAGACCGATGATGGCCGCGACCCCGCAGAAGCGCAGCGTGTTGACGGCGCCGAACCGGTCGCGGACGAAGTCACCGGCAAAACGGCAGACAGCCATGGTGAAGGAGAAGGCGGCAAAGGCAAAGCCCGACATCTCCGTCGTGGCATTGAGTTCGTTGCGCAGGTAGAGCGCGCTCCAGTCGAGCACCGTGCCCTCCGGGATCATGCAGAACAGCGCGATCGTGCCGATCAGCCAGGGCAGCGGCGTCATCGGCAACTTGGCCTTAGCAGGTTCATCGCTCGGATGCGGCGCATCGGCAAGAATCATCGGCCGGGCGACGACAAACAGCACCACGCAGACGGCGGCGAGAAGCAGCACATGACCGGTGACCCCAAGCGAGGCGATCAGGAAGCCGCCGGTTGCCGCACCGCACAGACCGCCCAGGCTCCAGAACGCATGGCAGGACGACATGATCGACCGGCGCATGTTGCGCTCGACCTCGACCGCATTGGCATTCATCGCCACGTCCATCGCCCCCGTCAAGCCACCGAACAGAAAGATGGCGATCGCACCTGTCCAGATATTGTCGACCAGTGTCACCAGCACGATGGTCGGAATGAAGAGCAGCGTTGTCACCTCCACGACGCGATGCGAGCCGTAGCGGGCGATCTGCATCCCGGCGATAGGCATCAGGACCAGCGAACCGACACCGAAGACGAAAATCATCACGCCGAGCATCAGCTCCGTCAGCCCGAGCGCCTGCGAAAAGAACGGGATCTTCGGCGCCCAGGCACCGATGACGAGACCGTTGAGGAAGAACAACAGCGCGACCGCCGCGCGCTCCTTCGTCACGATCGGCGCCGGTGCGGCTGGGGAAGTGATGCTCTGCGTGATGTCGTTCATGTCCTGCTCCCGTGGTCGGGGCGCACTTTAGTTAAATCGATTTAGACGACAATCGCTCTCACGTCCGGAAGCTGTAAATTTTTGTATCGCGTTACAACAATTCTAGTCCGCACAGAGGCGGACGCGGACAGTTGACAGATCCCTGCCAAGCTCCGACACATGGAGAAACTCGCGCGCCGCCCCGGTGCGGCATCATCCGAAAGACACCTCCCGTGAAAACCGCCGTTGGCGCTGGCATCCTGCTCTCCAGTCTCGCCTATCTGCTCTTCGCCGTGCATGACGCGATGATCAAGCTGCTGGTGGAGAGCACCACGGTCTGGCAGATCCTCTTCTGCCGCAGCATCGCCATCCTTCTCGGATGCTACATCCTCGGCGGAAGGTCGCTTGCGCGCGACACGATCACCTCGCCTGCGCTGCGCCCCATGATGCTGCGCAGCCTGTTCCTGCTCGCGGCCTGGCTCTGCTTCTTCAACGCTGCCAGGCATCTGCCGCTCGCGGACCTCACGACCCTCTACTTCGCCGCACCGATCGCCGCGATCCTCCTGGCGATCCCGATTCTCGGCGAGAAGGTGCCGCTCAGCAGCTGGGTCGCCGTCATCACGGGCTTCATCGGCGTGGTCATCGCCAGCAACCCGACCGGGCTTGCGACAGGCTGGCCCGTCTATCTGGCGCTTGTCGCGGCCGTCTGCTGGGCAATCGCCACCACGCTTCTTAGAACCACCAGCCAAAGCGCGAGCAGCATGGTCCAGATGGCCATGACCAATGTCTTCTTCCTGGTGCTGACCACACCCATGGCCCTGATGACATGGACCATGCCCAGCGGGGCGACGCAGATCCTGCTGCTCGCTGTCGGCTTCATCGGCGGCGTCGGTCAGCTGAGCTTTTTCGAGGCGTTGCGGCGCGCGCCGATCTCGGTCATTGCACCGCTCGAATACACGGCTCTGATATGGGCCTTCGCGCTGGGTTACGTCATCTGGCAGGATGTGCCGAGCGCCAATGTCTGGGCGGGCGCCGTGCTGATTGCCGGCGCCGGCCTCATCATTCTGTTCGCCCAGCGGCGCCGGATGCCGGTTCAGGATCTCGAGAGATAACGCTCGGCGAGTTCCACCCAGAAGGTGGTGCCAACCGGCAGGATATCGTCGTTGAAGTCGTAGCGCGGATGATGCAGCGGCGGATCATCAGGGGTGCGCTGCGTGCCGAGGAAGAAATAGGTGCCCGGTCGCTTCGCCAGCATATATGCGAAGTCCTCGCTGCCCATCATCGGTCGCGGCAGATCATAGACCTTGTCCTGCCCGGCAAAGCTGACCGCGAGATCGCGGACGAAGTCGGTCTCGTCCTTGTGGTTGATGGTCGGATCGTAGCCGCGCTGATAGTCGATGGTCACCCCCATCCCGTAGCTTGCCGCCTGACCTTCGGCGACGGCACGGATGCGCCGCTCCAGCTGATCGCGGACATCAGGATCGAAGGAGCGGATGGAAAGAACCATCTCCGCCCGCTCCGGAATGACATTGCTCGCAGCCCCGGCATGGAAACCACCGACCGTGATCACCGTCGGATCGAGCGGATGGATGTTGCGCGAGACGATCGTCTGCAGCGCCATGACGATCGATGCACCACAGACGATGGGATCGGCCGTCGATTGCGGCTCCGCCCCATGCCCGCCGCGGCCATTCACCGTGATCTTGCATTCGTCGACGGCGGCCATGATCGGACCTTCGCGCAGGGCGAAGTGACCGAAGGGGATGTCCGGATCATTATGCAGGGCAAACACGGCATCGCACGGAAAGCGATCGAAGAGCCCGTCCTCGATCATGATCCGCGCCCCGCCGAAATTCTCCTCGGCCGGCTGGAAGATGAGATGGATGACGCCGTCGAAATTGCGCCGCTCGGCAAGAATCTTGGCCGCGCCGAGCAACATCGCCGTGTGTCCGTCATGCCCGCAGGCATGCATCACGCCCGGGATCTCGCTGGCATAGGGAAGCCCGGTTTCCTCCAGGATCGGCAGCGCATCGAAATCGGCGCGGATACCGATGCTGCGCTCGCTGCTGCCATTGCGCAGGGTCGCGACCACACCGGTTTTCGCAAGCCCGCGTGTCACCTCGTAACCCAGCGCCGTCAGTTGCTCGGCCACGTAATCCGAGGTCTTGAATTCAGACAGACCAATCTCCGGAAAACGGTGCAGATGGTGGCGCGTTGCCAGCACTTCGGCCATCACGTTGGGAGCATGGATCGTCATGGGAATGACCTTTCGGTATCAACATCAACTTCAACAAGGCGCGGACTGTTGCACTTGCCGCTGCGTTGTTCAACCGTGTAAAATGACACTCGACGGCAGGTCGCCGCCCTCTTGAGCCAGGCTGGAGTTGCCGCATGACACGACGCACGTTCCAGCGTGCCGGGGAAGCCGAGCGTCGCAAGGATCTGATTGCGGCAACACTGGACAGTATCTCCGATTACGGCCTGGAAGGCGCGACCGTGCGCGACATCGCCGCGCGCGCAGGCGTGACCGGTGGACTGATCCGACACTATTTCGCCGGCAAGGACGAGATGGTGCAGGCAGCTTACCGCGAGATGCTGGCAGGCATGACCGGGACCGCAGTCGACGCGATGGCCGAGGCGGGAAACGATCCCCGTCAACGCCTGCACGACTTCATCGTCGCCAATGTCAGCCCGCCCATCGCCGATCCCAAGGCGCTTTCTCTCTGGGCCGCCTTCATCGGCCGCGTCCGCTCCGATGAGGAACTGGCTCGAATTCACCGCGAGAATTATCTGGTCTTCATCGGCATCCTCGAAGACCTCGTTCAGGCGGTCCTGACCCAGCATCACCACAAGCCTGTCTTCAACGAGGTTCGCCACCTGGCCGTTGCGATCAACGGTCTGATCGACGGACTGTGGCTCGAAAACTCGTTGGCCAGTGACCTGTTCGATGAAGGCCCTCTCTCGGACATTGCACTCGATGCCGTGGAGGCCATGCTCGGCGGTCTGTCGCTGCGCAATCGACGATAGACCGGGCAAACAATTCAGGTTTCGCTAACTCCATCCGAACAATGATCGCGCCGCATGTAGGTTACTGCATGATCCTTTGCTGTAGGTGCCGCAAACCTCTTGGCCAGACGCTTGAAATAAGGCATAAAAATGCCAATTCACCTGCCAGGACGTGAAAGCCAGCAACAGAGTTCAACCGCAGCCCGGACGCGCGTCGTATTACGGCCTTTTTCTGCCTCGATTGTTGGTGACCAGCCCGATTGTGTGCAATGAGGCGCAACCGCGACGACCGGAAGGTCGAAGCAGATGGCTTTCTACATAACCACCGAACCGAGAACCTATCCTTCATGACGCTGCATGTCCCATCGCGCGACCTCGAAACCAAGCAGATCGATCACAACGATTCCATACGATCTGCCTATTTCACGATCGACGAGCTGCGCGAAAGCGCCGCCTCGCTCGCGCTCAACGGTGCGGATGAACTGCCCGGCCTGATCGATTTCGACTTCTTTGCCCGCCACAAGGAAAACGAGCGGGAAATCCTACGCGTCTACCGCGCCACGGCTGCGGATGTCGAAGCGGGCGCGACCATCACGCCGGCAGCGGAATGGCTGCTGGACAACCACTACATCATCGAAGAAGCGATCCAGGAAGTCCGCCGCGACTTCCCGAAGAAGTTCTACCGCCAGCTGCCGACGATGAAGGTGGGAAGCCGCGAAATCCCCCGCACCATGGCGCTGGCCTGGCTCTATGTCGCCCACACCCATTCCACCGTCAGCCAGGAAAGCATGACGGCTCTCGTCGAGGGCTACCAGCAGCACCAGACGCTCGAGATCGGTGAACTCTGGGCACTACCCTCGATCGTCCGCTTCGTGCTGGTGGAAAATCTCCGCCGCATCGCGACCCGCGTCGACCGCTCGCGCCGCATGCGCCGCCGCGCCAATGAGGTGGCCGACGAGATCATCCGCCTGAACGATCCGGTCGCTGCCGCCACTTATCTCAGCCAGATTGAACAGCTGGCCGACGACAATACCTTCGCGACGCAGTTCCTCTATCGCCTGCGCAACGGTTCGCAGAACACGAGCTTCGCCGTCGAATGGCTGGAAAGCCGACTGGAAGCGGCCGGCCGCACCGCCCAGGAGGCGATGGACGCCGAACACAATCGTCTCTCCTCCGGCAATGTGACGATGGGCAACATCGTCCGTGGCCTGCGCGAGATCGACGACAAGGAATGGTCGGTCTGGGTCGAGGACGTCAGCCATGTCGACCGGGTCTTGGGCCAGCATACCGATTATCGCGAACTCGATTTCGGTTCGCGCAACGCCTATCGCAACACGATTGAAAAACTGGCGCGCCGCAGCGACCACAGTGAAATCGAGATCGCCCAGACGGCGATCGATCTGGCGACGGAAACGGCAGGTCCTTACGGCCCGCTCGATGTCGGAAGCTACCTCGTCGGAAATCGCCGGGCCGAGCTCGAAAACGCGATCGGTTACAGCCAGCCACTCTCCCGCATCGTCACCGATTTCATCAAGAAGCTGAATTGGTTCTCGATCGCCGTTCCCGTCGTGGCGCTGACGATCACCGCACTCGCCGTCATCGGCCATTTCCTCAACCAGATGGCGTTGCCACCCTCGCTGATCCTGGTTCTTCTGATCCTGGTGTCCCTGCCCGTATCGGAAGGCGCGACCGGTCTCTTCAACACGCTGGTGACCTTCTTCGTCAAACCGTTCCGCCTCACGGGTTACGAGTTCAAGGACGGCATTCCCGAAGATGCACGCACCCTTGTCGTCGTGCCCTGCATGATCACCAAGCGGGATGATGTCGACGAGCTTGTGCGCAACCTCGAAGTCCATTACCTGACCAACCCGCATGGCGAGATCTACTTCGCGCTTCTGAGCGACTGGAAAGACAGCCAGAGCGAGGAATCCGCGGCCGATCTCGAAGTGCTCGATTACGCCAAGCGTGAGGTCGCGCAGCTCAACAGCCGCTATGACTTCGCCGGCAAGACCCGCTTCTATCTTCTCCATCGCCGCCGCCAGTATAACGAGGCGGAAGGCTGCTGGATGGGCTGGGAGCGCAAACGCGGCAAGCTGCACGAGTTGAACCTGCTGCTGCGCGGCGACCGCGATACTTCCTATCTGCCGGGTGCCAACATGGTGCCCGAAAACGTGCGCTACGTGATGACGCTCGATGCCGACACGCGCCTGATGCGCGACGCCGTCACCAAGCTCGTCGGCAAGATGCACCACCCGATCAACCGGCCGGTACACGACGAAAAGACGGGCCGGGTGATCAGCGGCTATGGTGTGCTGCAGCCGCGCGTCACCCCGTCGCTGACGACCGGCAAGGATGCCTCGGTCTTCCAGCGCATCTTCTCGATGAACCGCGGTCTCGACCCTTACGTCTTCACCGTTTCCGACGTCTATCAGGACATCACCGGTGAAGGCACCTTCACCGGCAAGGGTCTCTATGATGTTGACGCCTTCGAGACCGCCATCAAGGGCCGGATCGACGAAAACAGCGTCCTCAGCCACGACCTGCTGGAAGGCTCTTTTGCCCGCTGCGCGCTGGTGACCGATGTCGAGCTCGTCGAAGACTTCCCGACCCGCTACGAAGTCGAAATTTCGCGCCAGCATCGCTGGGCGCGCGGCGACTGGCAGCTCATCCCCTATATTGGCGACACCAGCCGCGGCATCACCAGCCTCGGCCGCTGGAAGATGGTCGACAATCTGCGGCGCTCGCTCACCCCGATCGCCTGGTATGCGGCCTCCGTTCTCGGCTGGGCGACCATGGATCCGGTCGGCGCCACCATCTGGCAGCTGCTGCTGATCTTCAGCCTCTTCGTCGCGCCAACACTCTCGCTCCTGTCGGGCATCGTGCCGCGCCAGACCGACATCGTGCCGGCGGCCCATTTCCAGACCCTGTGGTCGGAAGTCCGCTCGATCAACGCCCAGGTCGCCCTGCGGATCGTTTTCATCGCCGACAATGCCTGCATGATGGCCGATGCCATCGTCCGATCGCTCTACCGCATGCTGGTGAGCCGCAAGCTCCTGCTCGAATGGCGGACCGCGGCCAGCGTCCAGTCCGCAGCACAGGGGACAATCGCCTCCTATTACGGCAACATGCGCCATGCGCCGATCCTCGCCATCCTCTCGGTGGGTATCGCGGCACTTCCCGGTGGCTACGGTTATCTCATCGGGCTTCCCTTCGCCTTCCTCTGGGTGCTGTCGCCCCTGCTCGCCTGGTATGTCAGCCAGTCGGCCGAGACCGAAGACAGTCTGGAAGTGCCGGAAAATGTCTCCTACGAGCTGCGCAAGATCGCGCGGCGCACCTGGCGCTATTACGAGACCTTCACGACCGCCGGCGACAACTACCTGCCGCCGGACAATTTCCAGGAAACGCCCGAGCCGATCATCGCGCACAGGACATCGCCGACCAATATCGGCGTCTACCTGCTCTCCGTGGTCTCGGCACGCCACTTCGGCTGGCTGAGCTTCGAGCAGACCCTCGAACGCATGGAACAGACGATCTCCACCGTCGAGCGGATGGAGAAGTATCGGGGCCACCTCTACAACTGGTACTATACCGACACCCTCAAGACGCTGGGCCCGAAATACATCTCCGCCGTCGACAGTGGGAATTTCGCCGGCCACCTGATTGCGATCTCGTCGGCCTGCCGCGAATGGGCCGAAGCGCCCTCGGCCCATCTCCAGGGCAATCTCGACGGCATCGGCGATGTCGGCGGCATCCTGCTCGAGATACTCGAACAGCTGCCCGATGATCGTAAAACGGTCCGTCCGCTGCGCCGCCGCCTGGAAGAGCGGATCATCGGCTTCAATACGGCGCTCGCCGCGGTCAAGCGCGAGCACGAATTCGCCTCGATCCGCATCATCAATCTCGCGGTGCTTGCCCGCGACGTCCAGAAGCTTGCCGCGAACCTGCATCATGAAGTCCGCTCCGAGCAGAGCGCCGAAGTCGTGCGCTGGACGGAATCCCTCGTCGCTGTCTGCGAAGCCCATATTGCCGACACCGCCTTCGACCTGTCGAACATCGACCCGTTGCGCCAGCGCCTGAGCCAGCTCTCCGAGCGCGCCCGCAATCTGGCCTTCTCGATGGACTTCACCTTCCTGTTCCGTCCGGAGCGCCGCCTGCTCTCGATCGGCTACCGCGTCGATGCCCGCGAGCTGGATGAAGCCTGCTACGACCTGCTCGCCTCCGAATGCCGCCTGACCAGTCTGTTTGCGATCGCCAAGGGCGACCTGCCGACGGAACACTGGTACCGCCTCGGCCGCCAGGTCGTGCCGATCGGTGCGCGAGCCGCGCTGATCTCCTGGTCCGGTTCGATGTTCGAATATTTGATGCCGCCGCTCGTCATGCAGGAGCGCCAGGGCGGTATTCTGAACCAGACCAACAATCTGATCGTCATCGAGCAGATGAACCACGGCCGCCGCCTGAACATTCCATGGGGCATTTCGGAAGCGGCCTTCAACGCCCGCGACCACGAAATGAACTACCAGTACACCAACTTCGGTGTACCGACGCTCGGACTGAAGCGCGGCCTCGGCCAGAACGCCGTCATCGCGCCCTATGCCTCGATCCTCGCCAGCCAGTACTACCCGGAAGCCGCACTCGAGAACCTGAAGCGGCTGCGCAAGCTTGGAGCGCTCGGCGCCTACGGCTTCCACGACGCGGTCGACTTCACGCCGACGCGCCTGCCGGACGGCAAGAAATGCGCGGTGGTCTACAACTACTATGCCCACCACCATGGCATGTCGATTGCCGCCATCGCCAACGTCGCCTTCAACGGCCGCCTGCGCGCGCTCTTCCACGCCGATCCCGTGATCGAGGCGGCAGAACTCCTGCTGCAGGAAAAGACGCCGCGCGAAATCCCGGTCATGAGCGCGAAGTACGAGCCGCAGACCCCGGGCAAGGGCCAGGCAGACCTGCTGCGCGCCGAAATCCGCACGATCGAAGACCCGGCGACGAAGGATCGGGAAGTCGTCTTCCTGTCCAACGGCCACTATTCCGTCATGCTGACGGCCACTGGCTCCGGCTTCTCCCGCTGGAACGGCCAATCCGTCACCCGCTGGAAGCCGGATACGACCGAAGATCGCTGGGGCACCTTCCTCTTCCTCCGCGACACCGCGACCAACGAATGGTGGTCGGCGACATCAGCGCCCCGCCGCGCGGAAGACGAGAAGACCAAGGTCATCTTCGGCGACGACAAGGCGGAGTTCTTCAAGACCGTGGGGGACATCTCGACCTCGGTCGAATGCATCGTCGGAACCGAACATGATGCCGAAGGCCGCAGGCTGACGATCCTGAACGCCGGCACCGAAGACCGCTATATCGAAGTCACCTCCTACACCGAGCCGGTGCTCGCCTTCGAAGACAGCGACAATGCGCATCCGCTCTTCTCGCGCATGTTCGTGAAGACCGAGTTCGGCCGCCGCCGCGATGTCATCCGCGCCGAGCGCAACAAGCGCAGCCCGTCGGATCCCGATATCTGCGTCGCCCATCTCGTGGTCGACAGCGCCGGCCAGGGTCGCCCGACCGAGTTCGAAACCGATCGGCGCAAGTTCCTCGGCCGCGGCCGGACACTCGGCGAAGCCGCAGCCTTCGATCCCGGCGCAAACCTCTCCGGCACCGAAGGCTTTACGCTCGATCCGATCCTCAGCCTGCGCCGCGTCGTCCGCGTGCCGGCCGGCAAGAAGGTCCAGGTGATCTTCTGGACCATGGCCGCCCCGAACCGGGAAGAAATCGATCAGGCGATCGAGCGTTACCGCCATCCGGATGCCTTCAGCCACGAGCTGATCCACGCCTGGACGCGGGCACAGGTCGAGCTTCGCCATATCGGCATCACCTCGCAGCAGGCCGCCGCCTTCCAGCATCTCGGCCGCTACCTCACCTATCCGGACAACCATCTGCGCGCGGACCCGGAAACCGTCCGCAAGGGTCTGAAGTCGCAGTCGGCGCTCTGGCCCATGGCGATCTCGGGTGACTTCCCGATCTTTGCGCTGCGCATCAACGACGACATGGACATGGACATCGCCCGCGAAGCGATGAGTGCGCTGGAATATCTGCGCCGTCGCGGCGTCGTGGCCGATCTTGCGATCATCAACGAGCGCGCGACCTCCTACGCCCAGGACATGCAACATGCACTCGACCAGATGGCGGACAATCTGCGCCACCGCCTGCCCGGTGGTCGCCAGCATGTCTTCACCGTCCGGGATGATCTGCAGGACGAGGGAGCAACGCTTGCCGTTCTCGCGGCAGCCCGCGTCGTCCTTCACACCCGCAACGGCAAGATCGTCGACCAGGTGAACCGTGCCGTCTCGCTTTTTGCAACACCGCGTACGATCGACGGCGAAGTGGAATGGGCGGGCCTGCCGCCGGCGCTCCCCGCACCGGCCAAGCCGGCACGCCCAATCGACGGCACAGACCTCGACTTCTGGAACGGCTTCGGCGGCTTCTCGAAGGACGGCAAGGAATATGTCGTCCGTCTCGATGGCACGACATGCACGCCGCATCCGTGGATCAACGTGATCGCCAACGAGAACTTCGGCTTCCACGTCTCTGCCGAAGGCGCTGGCTTCACCTGGAGCCAGAATTCCCGGGACTATCAGGTCACGCCCTGGACGAACGATCCCGTCATCAACCGTCCCGGCGAGGCCTTCTACGTTACGGACCTCGCCAGCGGTCGCGCCTATGCGACGGTGAGCGCACTGAACCTTGATCCAACGGCGAGCTTCGAAACGCGCCATGGTCTCGGCTACTCGACCTTTGTCAGCCGCCACGGCGATCTCGAGATCGAGCTCACGCAGACAGTGGACCGCGAACGTCCGGTAAAGCTCAGCAGGATCCGGCTGAAAAACGTCAGCGGCGAAGCGCGCAAGTTCCGCATCTATGGTTATGCGGAATGGGTGCTGGGCAACAACCCGGCGCGCACCGCGCCCTTTGTCCTCTCGACCTTCGACGAGGCAACCGGCGCCCTGCTCGCCTCCAACCCCTACGACATCAACTACCCGGGCCGCTTCGCCTTCCTCGCGGGCCCGGAACAGCCGGATGGTTACACGACGAGCCGCCGTGAATTCATCGGCCGCAACGGCACGATCAAGCTGCCGCAGGCCGTGGCGCGTGCATCTGGTCTCAGCGGATCGATCGAGAGCGAAAGCGACCCCTGCGCCGCAATCGCCTTCGATGTAGAACTGGCGCCCGGCCAGTCGCGCGACATGACCTTCCTGCTCGGCGAAACCGAGACGGCCGAAGCGGCGCTCGATCTGGTAAAGACGGTCCGTGGCTCCGGCTTTTCGACCATCCTGAAGACGAACACCGACTTCTGGACGGGCTTTACCGGCAAGCTTTCGGTCGAAACCGGCGACAAGGGCTTCGATAACCTCGTCAACCGCTGGCTGCCTTACCAGGCGCTCGCTTGCCGCATCTTCGCGCGTGCCGGTTTCTATCAGGCCAGCGGCGCCTATGGCTTCCGCGACCAGCTGCAGGACACGCTGGCTTTCCTGACGGTGGAGCCGCAGCTCGCTCGCAGGCAGATCCTCAATGCAGCCGCCCGCCAGTTCGCGGAAGGCGACGTCCAGCATTGGTGGCTGCCGCAGACGGGAGCCGGTGTCCGCACCATGATCTCCGACGACGTCGTCTGGCTCGCCTATGCGATCGATCAATATGTCTCGGCGACAGGTGACGAAACCATCCTCACCGAACAGGTCCCCTTCCTCGACGGTCCGGAACTGCAGCAGGGTCAGCATGACAGCTTCTTCCTGCCCGGCACCTCGGCCGAAACGGCGGATCTCTACGAGCATGCCGCCCGGGCGCTGGATCTCGCCATTGCCCGCACCGGCGACCACGGTCTGCCGCTGATCCTCGGCGGAGACTGGAACGACGGCATGAACCGCGTCGGCATCGAAGGCAAAGGCGAGAGCGTCTGGCTGGGCTGGCTGCTGGCGGCAACGCTCGAACGCTTCAAGACCCAGGCCGAAAAGCGCGGCGACCGTGACCGCAGCAGCCGCTGGAGCGACCATGTCGCAAAGCTGAAGACGTCTCTGGAGACGGCAGGCTGGGACGGCGACCACTATCGTCGCGGCTATTTCGACAATGGCGCACCGCTCGGATCGTCGGAATCTGTTCAGTGCCAGATCGACTCGATCGCCCAGTCCTGGAGCGTGCTCTCCGGCATGGGGGATCCCGAGCATACCGCCCAGGCGCTCGAGTCCGCGGTCTCCAAACTGGTCGACGCGGAGACCGGCATCGTCCGTCTCTTCACGCCGGCCTTCGAGAAGCCTGAAGTCGATCCGGGTTATATCGGCGCCTACCCGCCGGGTGTGCGCGAAAACGGCGGGCAATATACCCATGCCGCGATCTGGCTTGGTCTCTCGCTGGTCAAGGCGGGACGCGTCGCAGACGCCTGGCGTGTGTTCGAACTGTTGAACCCGATCAACCACGCCCTGAACGCCGAGGAAGCAGAACGCTACCGCGTCGAGCCCTATGTGGTTGCGGCCGATATCTACGGCGGCAACGGCTATGCCGGCCGCGGTGGCTGGACCTGGTACACGGGTTCTGCCGGCTGGCTTTATCGCTTCGCGGTCGAAGGCTTCCTCGGCATCCGCCGCAAGGGTGGCGAGATCGTCGTTGACCCGGCGCTGCCAGATCATTGGACAGGCTTCAAGGCGACCGTCGAGATCGACGGACGCAACATCGATGTCGCGGTCGCACGCAAGGCCGAGGGTTATGACATCACAGTTGATGGCAAGGCACAGGTGATATCGGAAGATCTGCCCCCGGCGCCGCCACCGGCAAAGAAGCCGGCCCGCAAGCCGCGGATCAAGGCAGCCGAATAGACAAACGAAAGAGGCCCCGCCAGCGATGGCGGGGCCTCTTCTCTTTAGAGTGTCCGCGGAGCGATCAGGCCGAGTAGACGATGAGGAGATCCTTGGCGTCGATCTGGTCGCCGACGCGCACCAGAACTTCCGAGATCGTCCCGTCACGGTCGGCATGCAGCGCCGTTTCCATCTTCATCGCTTCGATCGAAAGCAGCACGTCGCCGGACTTAACCGTCTGGCCGGCAGTGACAGTCACTTGCGAGACGACGCCCGGCATCGGCGCGCCCAGCTGGGCGGCATTGCCGGTCTCGGCCTTGCGGCGGATGGCGCTACCGGACGCGCCGTGGGCCCGATCCGGTACCTTGATGCGGCGCGGCTGGCCGTTGAGCTCGAAGAACACGGTGACCATGCCCTTCTCGTCGGTATGGCCGATGGCCTGGTTGACGATCACAAGAGTCTTGCCTCGCTCCAGGTCGACGAACAGTTCTTCGCCGGCCGGCAGGCCATAGAAATACTGCGGCGTCGGGATCACCGAAACAGGACCATAGGTATCGGCGGCCAGCGCATAATCCGTGAAGACCTTCGGATACATCAGATAGGACGCGAATTCGAAATCCGTGACGTCGCGGCCGAGTTTCTCCTCGATCGTCTTGCGTTCGGCATCGAGATCGGCAGCCGGCAGCAACGAACCCGGTACGGCGGTGTAGGGCTTCTCGCCCTTCAGTGCCTTCTTCTGCAGCGCTTCCGGCCAGCCGCCCGGGGGCTGGCCCAGATCGCCCTTCAGCATCGAGACGACGGAGTCCGGGAAGGCGATGTCCTTGGCCGGGTTCTCGACGTCGGCCACCGAGAGATCCTGGCTCACCATCATCAGAGCCATGTCACCGACGACCTTCGACGACGGCGTCACCTTGACGATGTCGCCGAACATCTGGTTGGCATCGGCATAGGCCTGCGCCACTTCGTGCCAGCGCGTCTCAAGGCCCAGCGAACGCGCCTGTTCCTTGAGGTTGGTGAACTGGCCGCCCGGCATTTCGTGCAGATAGACTTCCGAGGCCGGTCCCTTGAGGTCGCTTTCGAAGGCCGCATACTGATTGCGCACGGCCTCCCAATAGAAGGAGATGCGACGGATCCAGTGCGGGTCGAGACCCGGATCGCGCTCCGAGCCACGCAGGGCCTCGACGATCGAGCCGAGGCAGGGCTGGGACGTGTTGCCCGAGAAGGCATCCATGGCGGCATCGACGGCATCCACGCCGGCTTCGACAGCCGCAAGCACCGTCGCGGCCGCAATGCCCGAGGTATCATGGGTGTGGAAGTGGATCGGCAGGCTTGTGGCTTCGCGCAGCGCCTTGAACAGCACCTTGGCCGCAGCCGGCTTCAACAGACCCGCCATGTCCTTCACGGCGATGATATGCGCCCCGGACTTTTCCAGTTCGGCCGCAAGCGCGGTGTAGTACTTCAGGTCATACTTCGGACGTGCCGAATTCAGGAGATCGCCGGTATAGCAGATGACCGCCTCGCAGAGCTTGCTCTCCTCGATGACGGCATCCATCGACACGCGCATGTTGTCGACCCAGTTCAGGCAGTCGAAGACACGGAACAGGTCGATCCCGCCCTTGGCCGCCTGACGGACGAAATACTTCACGACATTGTCGGGGTAGTTCTTGTAACCGACCCCATTCGCGCCGCGCAGCAGCATCTGCAACAGCAGGTTCGGCGCACCTTCGCGCACCAGAGCCAGACGCTCCCACGGATCTTCCGTCAGAAAGCGCATGGAAACGTCGAAGGTCGCCCCGCCCCAGCATTCGAGCGAGAAGAGGTTCGGCAAGGCCCGTGCATAGGTGTCGGCGATCTTCGCGATATCGTGAGTGCGAACGCGGGTCGCGAGCAGCGACTGATGACCGTCGCGCATCGTCGTATCGGTCATCAGGATACGCTTCTCGTTGCGCATCCATTCTCCGAACTTCTTCGGCCCGAGCTCGTCGAGCAGCTGCTTGGTGCCCGGCTTGATTGCCGCATCGATGAAGGGAACGACCGGCTCTGCGGCATCCGCCGGCGGCTTCGGGCGGCCCTTCACTTCCGGATGCCCGTTGACGGTGACATCGGCGAGATAGGTCAGAAGCTTGGTCGCACGGTCCTGGCGCTTCACCTGCTGGAAGAGCTCCGGCGTCGTGTCGATGAAGCGGGTCGTATAGGAATTGTCGCGGAAGCTCGGGTGCCCGATGATTGCTTCGAGGAAGGTGAGGTTCGTCGCCACGCCGCGGATACGGAATTCGCGCAGCGCGCGGTCCATGCGGCTGATCGCTTCCTGCGGCGTGCTGCCGGATGCCGTGACCTTCACGAGCAGCGGGTCATAGTAACGGGTGATGATCGCGCCCGAATAGGCGGTGCCACCGTCGAGACGGATGCCGAAGCCGGCTGCCGAACGATAGGCGGTGATACGGCCGTAGTCCGGAATGAAGTTCTGTTCCGGGTCTTCCGTGGTGATGCGGCACTGCAGGGCATGACCGTTGAGGCGGATATCCGCCTGCTTCGGGACACCTGATTCCGGCGTGCCGATCGCGTGGCCGTCGAGGATGTGGATCTGCGCCTTGACGATATCGATGCCGGTCACGACTTCGGTGACGGTGTGCTCGACCTGAATGCGCGGATTGACCTCGATGAAGTAGAATTTGCCGGTGTCGGCATCCATCAGATACTCGACCGTGCCGGCGCCGATATAGTTGGTCGCCTTGGCGATCTTCAGCGAGTAATCAGCGAGTTCCTGCCGCTGCGCTTCGTTGAGATACGGCGCCGGTGCGCGCTCGACGACCTTCTGGTTACGGCGCTGGATCGAGCAGTCACGCTCGAAGAGATGCACGACATTGCCATGCGTGTCGCCGAGGATCTGGCTCTCCACGTGGCGCGCGCGCTCGACGAGCTTTTCGAGATAGACCTCGTCCTTGCCGAAGGCAGCCTTCGCCTCGCGCTTGGCTTCCGTGACTTCCCGGATCAGGTCCTTCGGATCGCGGATCGCGCGCATGCCACGGCCACCGCCGCCCCAGGATGCCTTGAGCATGACCGGATAGCCGATCTCGGCGGCGAGGCGATGAATTTCGGCCTCGTCATCCGGCAGCGGATCGGTTGCCGGCACGACCGGCACGCCGACGCTAATGGCGAGGTTGCGCGCGGCAACCTTGTTGCCGAGCTGCCGCATCGTGTCGCTCTTCGGACCGATGAAGATCAGACCTGCATCGTTGCAGGCGTCCACGAATTCAGGACTTTCCGACAAAAGCCCGTAACCCGGATGGATGGCATCCGCGCCCGACAGCTTGGCGACGCGGATGATTTCATCGATCGAAAGGTAGCTTTCGATCGGCCCCAGATCCCGTGTCAGGTGCGGACCACGACCAACCTGGTAACTTTCGTCCGCTTTGAAGCGGTGCAGCGCGAGTTTGTCTTCCTCGGCCCAGATGGCGACCGTTTTCAGACCGAGCTCGTTGGCGGCGCGAAAGACGCGGATCGCGATTTCCGAACGGTTGGCGACAAGGATCTTGGATATTGGCAATTCGATCTCCCCAAAACGATATGCCAGGGCATTGTGCACCTGCGAAGAAAAGTCATAGCGTGTTGTTTTAGGAAGTTCAATTTGCCTTGGCGGACGCGGAGAAGATTCCGCCCCGCCTCAGGTTACCAGCCCGAGACGGAACGACATGGCAACGACATGTTGCCGGTTCTTCGCATTCAGTTTGTCCTGAATACCATTCATGTACCAGTCGACTGTGTGATTGGAGATCTTCAGGATCTTGCTGATCTCGTTGGACGTCAGCCCGTCGGCCAGGTAATTCAACACTTCCATCTCGCGCCGCGTCATGCGCGTGTCGATCGGCTTGACGGCCTCGCCGGCATCCGCATCCTTGAACTCGACGAGACGCCAATAGGCCTTCTTCGCTACCGCATCGAAGAGCGCGATTTCGGTCGGCGAGAGGTCGACCGGGCGCCCGCCCACCGTCATGTTGCCGAGCAAGCCGGTCCGCCCATGGACCGGGAAGATATAGCCGTCGAGCAGACCGAACCGCATGCTGTCACCCAGCATCCGCTCCATGCGCTTGCGGTGCGGATCGGCGCGGAAAGCATGAAGCGCATCGCGCCAGCGGAAACCCGCCTGCGCCTGGCCGAGGTAGCGGATCGTCGGATCGATCAGCACGTATTTCTTCGCGATATAGAGCTGCGGCCACCCTTCGGGCCACTCACCGGTCAAGACAAGCTCCATCGGATTCTCGTCCGGCTTGGGCTGCCGGACCACGCCATAATACTCGAAACCATAGGAACGGATGAGTTTTTCCAGCTCTTTGACGACCTCCGCCGCCGAGCGGCACTCATCGACAACGACCAAAAAATGCAGCAATTGATTGATGTTCACAAAAGTCTCTCCAAAATGCGCGGCTAAAATACCATTAAAAAACCACGAGCAGCGGTTTTTTCAACCACCCGGAGCAATATGAACATTTATCGTCAAATTGCGTTATGGGAAGCTTAAAGCAGGACGGTCGAGTCTGGCATGCCGGAACCTCTCTTCAGGTGGAGGATGCACTCCCATCTTGCGGAGCAATGGCTGTGGTATTAGGCATCCTGCGACCGACAGACCACCAGCAGATTATCCTGCCCCGGCTGGCACGGTGAACGAACGAAGGTGACGCGACTTGTCTCTGCTCCAGGTCTATTTCAAGGCTCTGACCTACCTTGCCCGCTACAGGCTGAAGGTGTCCCTGGTCGTCATCGCCAACGTCGTTCTCGCCGTCATCACGATTCTCGAGCCGATCCTCTTTGGCCGCATCATCGACGCCATTTCGGAAAAGCGCGACGCAACCACAATCCTGATCGCCTGGGGCTGTTTCGGCGTCTTCAACACGGTCGCCTATGTCCTTGTCGCAAGACAGGCGGACAGGCTTGCCCATGGTCGACGCGCTGACCTGCTCACCGATTCCTTCGCCAAGATCATCTCCATGCCGCTTAGCTGGCACCATCAGCGCGGCACGTCGAATGCCCTGCACACGCTTTTGCGCGCAGGCGAAACGCTCTTCGGTCTCTGGCTCGAATTCATGCGCACCCATCTGGCAACGGCCGTGGCGCTCGCATTGCTGATCCCGACCGCCTTCTCGATGGATGTGCGCCTGACCTCCGTCCTGATCGTCCTGGCCGTGCTCTATGTCATCATCGGCAAGACGGTGATGAACCGCACCAAGGAAGGCCAGGCCTCCGTCGAGAGCCACTATCACACGGTCTTTTCCCATGTGAGCGACTCGATCAGCAACGTTTCCGTCCTGCACAGCTACAACCGTATCGAGCTCGAAACTCGTGCCCTCAAGGAATACACGACCAAGCTGCTGTCGGCACAGTATCCGGTTCTTGACTGGTGGGCTCTCGCAGGCGCGCTGAACCGCATTGCGTCGACCCTGTCGATGCTGGTGATCCTTGTCATCGGCACGCTGCTCGTCCAGCGCGGTGAACTCAAGGTCGGCGACATCATCGCCTTCACCGGCTTTGCCGGCCTGCTCATCGCCCGCCTCGATCAGATGATCACCTTCGTCAACCAGATCTTCGAGGCGCGCTCGAAGCTCGAGGACTTCTACAAGCTGGAAGACGCCGTCCAGGAGCGGGAAGAGCGCGCAGGCGCCGCCGATCTGAAGCCGGTCAAGGGCGACGTCGAATTCCGCGATGTCTGCTTCGATTTCGCCTCGACGACCCAGGGCGTGCGCGACATCTCCTTCCACGTGCGCGCAGGCCAGACGGTTGCGATCGTCGGCCCGACGGGCGCCGGCAAGACGACCCTCATCAACCTGCTTCAGCGGGTATACGATCCGCAATCCGGCCAGATCCTGATCGATGGACAGGACATCGCCAAGGTGACGCGCAAATCGCTGCGCCACGCCATCGCGACCGTTTTCCAGGATGCCGGTCTTCTGAACCGCTCGATCAAGGACAATATCCGCCTCGGTCGCGAAGAAGCGACGGAAGAGGAAATCATCCAGGCCGCCGAAGCCGCCGCCGCGACCGACTTCATCGAAAGCCGGATGATCGGCTACGACACCCATGTCGGCGAACGCGGCAACCGCCTCTCAGGAGGCGAGCGCCAGCGCATCGCGATTGCCCGCGCTATCCTGAAGAACGCGCCGATCCTCGTTCTCGACGAGGCGACCAGCGCGCTCGATGTGGAGACCGAAGCCCGGGTGAAGCAGGCGATCGACCGGCTGCGCCAGAACCGCACGACCTTTATCATCGCGCACCGCCTCTCCACCATCCGTGAGGCCGATCTCGTTGTGTTTCTCGATCACGGCCGGATCATCGAGATGGGCAATTACGACCAGCTGAGCGCACTCGGCGGCCGCTTCAGCTCGCTGCTGCGCACCAGCGGCCTCTTGAAGGAAGAGCCGACCCCGGCGATCTAACTCTCCGGGTCGCTCAGAGCGCGTTGAGAGTGTCGAGCACCAGGGCCGCATGCTTGCGGATGGCGTCCTGCTTGAAGGGATCCATGCGCCGCCAGGTCGCATACATGTTCGAAAGCCGGGGATTCCGACCGAGCTTCTCGGTGTTGCGATCGAGAAAATCCCAATAGAGCGCGTTGAACGGACAGGCGCGAGGCCCCGTCGTGAGCTTGGGATCATAGCGGCACCCACCGCAGAAATTGCTCATCCGGTCGATGTATTTCCCGCTCGCGGCATAGGGCTTGCTCGCCATGAGCCCGCCATCGCCATAAAGCGCCATGCCGAGCGTGTTCGGCAGTTCTACCCATTCATAGGCATCCGAATAGACGGCGAGATACCACTCGCAGACCTCTGCCGGATCGATTCCGGCCAGCATGGCGAAATTGCCGGTCACCATCAGACGCTGGATGTGATGCGAATAGGCATGTTCGATCGTGTCACCGATTGCGCCCTTCATACAGACCATGTCGGTCTTTGCCGTCCAGTACATGTGCGGCAACGGACGCGTAGCCGAAAGATGATTGCATTGCGCATAATCGGGCATCTCGGTCCAGTAGATGCCGCGCACATATTCGCGCCATCCGAGGATCTGCCGGATGAAACCCTCGACCGCATTGAGCGGCGCGAGCCCCTCGAACCATGCGGCTTCCGCGCGACGGATGACATCGATCGGCAGGAGCAAACCGGCATTGACGTATGAGGAGATCAGCGAGTGATAGAGATACGGCTCCCCCTTCACCATCGCGTCCTGGTAGTCGCCGAAATTGGGCAGGATCTCGTCGATGAACTGCTGCAACTCCATCTCCGCCTGATGCGAAGTCACGGCGTAATGGAAGCTGTCGAGTGAGCCCATATTGTCGGCGAAGCGTTCCTCGACGAGAGCCAGCACGGCTGTGGTGATGTCGTCCTTGCGGTGGCTGATCCGCCTTGGCCCCTTGAGCCCCTCGGCAGGCGGCTTACGGTTTTCGGCGTCGAAATTCCATTTGCCACCGACAGGCTCCTCACCCTCCAGCAGCACCCGATGCCGTCTGCGCATGTCGCGGTAGAAATACTCCATGCGCAACTGCTTGCGGCCCTTGCGCCACTGCCGAAACTCCTCGATCGAACAGAGGAAGCGATCATCTTCGCGGATCTCGACGGGTACGCCGAGATGTGTCTCCCAGCCCCGCATCTCCTCCGCCAGACGCCATTCTCCGCATTCGGTCGCGACAATGGTGAAGGCTCCGCTCTCGGCCATCGCCCGGGCAAGTTCACCCCTCAGGCTCTGCGTATTCTCAGGGTCATCCAGCGTGACGTAACGCACCTGAAAGCCCTTCTCCCGCAACTCGTCGGCAAAGTGCCGCATGGCGGAGAAGAGGAAGGCGATCTTCTTCTTGTGGTGCTTCACATAGGTCGCTTCGCTCATGACTTCCGCCATCAGCACGAGCGAGTCCTGCGGATCGGCATCGGCAAGCGCAGACAGCGAATGGCTGAGCTGGTCACCGAGCACGAGATGGATGCGCGATGCTTTCACCATTCGATCGGCTGACCGTCATAGGCGAAGAAACCGCCCGTCTGCGCCGGCTCCAGACGGTCCAGCACCGAGAGCATCATGGCCACGCTTTCCGCCGGCTGGATCCGGTCATGGCCCTTGGAGAACCCGCCCGAAAAGCCGGTATCGACCGTCCCGGGATGCATGGCGACCACCACGCTTTTCGGCCGCAGACGGGCAATTTCGATCGCCGACGTCCGGGTGATCTGGTTGAGTGCTGCCTTGGCGGAGCGATAGGAAATCCAGCCACCGAGCTTGTTGTCGCCGATAGAGCCGACCCGTGCCGAGAGCGTCGCAAACACGCTCTTGCCCTCGTTGGAGAGAAGCGGTGCAAAATGCTTCAGCGCCAGTGCCGGGCCGATGGCGTTCAACGCAAACAGCGCCGCCATGACGTCACCCTGGATCGCCTTGATCGTCTTTTCCGGACCATTGCCGTCGATGACGAGTGCGCCGGTGGCACAAAGAATGAGATCGAATTTCAGCCCCGCATCGGACAGCCGTGCGGCCGCAGAACCGACAGCCGCATCATCCGTGATGTCGAACCCATCAAGGCTTCGCGACAACTCCGTCACGCTGCCGCAGGCGGGATCCGCCTTGATGGCTGCGGCAAAGGCACCGCCGATACCACCGCTGGCTCCCAGCACGAGGGCACGGTAGCCGGGGTTGAGGGACGTCATTCCGGAAAAGGCGGACATCTTGATCTCCTGCAAGTCTGTGTCTTCCAATACGGCGGACAGCGAGACCGGATCAGGCGCAGATTGTCTCAGAGGCGCTCGATGGCTCCGTCGAAGGTCGGCATCGAGCCGGCATCGATCTCCATCAACCGGCAGACGAGACCGGCAATTTCTGTCTGTGCAAAAGGCTGATCGCGCTCCGGGCGGAAGCCGACCGTGTAGAATGGAACCTCGGTCTCCTGAGGCGTCGGCCCGGCATGATTGCCGTCGTCACCCATGCCATGATCCGCAGTGACGATGACGGTGTAACCGGCCTCGACCCAGCCAGGCACATGCCGCGCAAGCAGATCGCCCTGTGTCCGGGCCGCGTTGCGGTAACCGACACTGTCGCCCCCATGCTTGTGGCCCGCGTCGTCGACATTCATCGGGTGGAGCAGCAGAAAATCGGGCGCCTTGGACCGGACAAGCCATTCGGCATCGGCAAACAGATGGCTGTCGGGATAGGCGTCGTCCCAGTAGAAAACGCCATGGGTGATATCGCCCGTCCCATCGACGAGAATGCGGTCGCGATGGCGGTCGAACGGGCAGGAGACATAAAGCTCCGACACCCAGTGATAGGCGGCCGCAGCCGTCACGCCGCCATGCGCACGCACCCGGGCGAAGAGATTGTCTCCCACCGACCGCCGCACCACGCCATTGCTGACCACGCCGTGATCCACCGGCTTTCGGCCGGTCAGCAAGGTTTCATAAAGCGGCCGCGACATGGCCGGCAGTTCGCAAGTGAGCTTTCGCACATCGGCGCGGCCGGCTGCGACGAGCCCTTCCATATAGCCGAGACAGGTACGGGCCGCGTCGTAACGCAGCCCGTCGAGAATGATCAGGATCACTTTGTTCATGGCGCGCACCATGCCACGCAATCCGTGAAAGGCAAGCGACAGCGCCTCAGATGATCGGCTTGCCGCCGGTCACTGCGATCGTTGCTCCGGAAACGTAGCTGGAGAGCGGATCGGCGAGCATGACATAGGCCGTCTGCAACTCCGCCGGCTGGCCGGGGCGCTGCATCGGCACCTGCTTGCCGAAGTTCTTCACCTTTTCCTCCGGCATGGTCGACGGAATGAGCGGCGTCCAGATGGGACCCGGAGCCACGGCATTGGCCCGGATCTTCTTCTCCGCCAGCATCTGCGCAAGCCCGGCGGTGAAGTTCTGGATCGCACCCTTGGTGGTCGCATAGGCGAGAAGATTGGGGCTCGGGCTATCCGAATTGATCGACGCCGTGTTGATGATCGAACCGCCATTCTTCATATGCGGCACGGCAGCCTTGGTCAGATAGAACATCGCATGGATGTTGACGCGGAAGGTGAGTTCCCACTCTTCATCCGGGATCTCGGTGATGTCTTCGAACGATGCTTGGTGGGCGGCATTGTTCACCAGGATGTCAACGCCACCGAGTTCGCGGACCGCCGTGTCCACGATCTCGCGGCAATGATCGGCATTCTGAATGTCACCCCGAACCAGCACCGCCTTGCGGCCGGCTTTTTCCACCCACTGGGCGGTATCCTTCGCGTCCTCATCCTCTTCGATATAGGAAATCAGGACATCGGCACCTTCCCGTGCATAGGCAATCGCCACGGCACGGCCGATCCCGCTGTCGCCTCCGGTGATGATCGCCTTCAGGCCCTTGAGCTTTCCAGAGCCCTTGTAGCTGTCCTCGCCGTGATCAGGCCTCGGATTCATGTCGGCAGTCCGGCCCGGCATGGGGACCTTCTCCTGCGAGAACGGCGGTGTCGGATAATCGGCCATGTGTTCGTCTCCTCGTGTGGGGTTCGAGGGTCAAACCGGTGAGCCATGGATGAGTTCCGAACAGATCCGGCCGGAACGGGAAGGGCCGGCATGACGCCGGCCCCAAGTGAAGTTCCGATTTCAGGCCCGCCAGGCGGCCACCGCCTGCGGTTTCAGTACGCGCTCGCCCAGCACCGGCTCGGCACCGGCAGGCAACGCCCAGTCTTCCGCTCCATAGTTGAAGGCGAAGACGAGATTGCCGCGGCGACGGATACGGATGGAGTCGGGCACCCGGAGCGTCGCAACACCGGCCTTCTTGCTTGCCAGTTCCAGCACCTCGGCCAGCAGCCCGGTATCGGCCCAGCAGGCGAGATAGAGCACATTGGCCTTCTCGGTCAGTGCCGGATCGCCATTGTCGAAGGTGGCGAGCACCGAGGCCGAGGTCTCCAGATATTCGCGCCAACGGATCGCATCACCCGTAACCGCACCGGAGACGCCATCCGAGAGACCCGGACGTAGGGAGGAGACCTGAACGACACGATTGCCCGTGAGTGCGCCCAGCGGACCCGGCGGCAGGTTTTCCGGAATACGGGAATTGCGGTCGCGCGAACCCGTGCGCGCACCGATCACGACGACACCCCCAGCCTTCTCAAGCTCCGCGCGTGCCGCTTCGGTCACTTCCGTCATGCAGGGCACGACAACCAGCGGATAACCCTCAAGCGAGGCACCCGGACGGACGAAATCGACGTTCAGACCGAGATGGCGAAGCGCCTCGTACCAGCGGAAGCAGAGTTCCTCGTAGCGGAAATCCTTGCCCTGCGGCTGGATCATCGTCGACCAGTAGCTCTGGTAGTCGAAGACCAGCGCGACAGGTGCCTGGGTCGTTTCGGGAAGCACACCGAGAGCCGCCAGTTCCTTAGAGACCTGCATGGCTTCCTTGCCGCCCGGCGACCACTCGTCGAGGCCCGGCAGGTTCAGCCCCGCATGCATCTGCTCCTGCGCAAACGGTGCCTGGCGCCAGCGGAAATAGCTGACGACATCAGCGCCATGCGCGAGCGCCTCCCAGGTCCACAGACGCACCATACCCGGCTTCGGCACGGGGTTCCACGGCGCCCAGTTGACCGGACCCGGCTGCTGCTCCATCACCCAGAAGCGACCCTTGCCGACGGCACGGTAGAGATCGTGGTGATAGGGCGCGATATCGGGATGCGAGGTCTCGGCCCAGCGATTGCGCTCCTCTTCCGTGAAGGGAAACTTCTCGACGAAGCCGATCGGATAGCTGTCCCAGGAGGCGAGATCGAGATTGTCGCCGACCTTGAAGTGGTCGAAGTCCGACACGAAGCCCATGAAGTTATGGGTGATCCAGCGGCCGGGTGAATGCTTGCGGATGATCTCGCACTGCATCTTGTCGTAAGCCGCGACCTGATCCGAATGGAAGCGCCAGAAGTCGAGACGCGTCGCCGGGTTCGGCTCGGTCACCGTCAGGTTCGGCAGCGCAACGTCGTCGAAGCTTGAAAGCTCCATCGACCAGAACACCGAACCCCAGGCTTCGTTCAACTGGTCAGTCGACTGGTAGCGCAGCCGCAGCCAGCGCTTGAAGCTCTTCAGATCTTCCGGGCCCCAGGAGAGGGTGGTATCGTGACAGCCATATTCATTGTCCGTCTGCCAGCCGACGATGCCCGGGTGTTCGCCATAACGCTCGGCGACGATTTCGACGATCCGCGCGCTTTCCTTCCACCAGGTCTCCGATGAGAAGGTGTAGTGACGCCGCGAGCCGAAGCCGCGCGGGCTGCCCTGCTCGTCATACGGAATGATATCGGGGCATTCGTCCACCAGCCACTTGGGCGGGGTCGCCGTCGGCGTTCCCAGCACGACCTTCAGGCCTGCTTCGTGCAGCACGTCGATCGCCCGGTCTAGCCATTCGAAGGTGAAGCTCCCGCGCGAGGGCTCCAGACGAGACCAGGCGAATTCACCGATACGCACGAAGGAAATGCCGAGTTCGCGCATCCGGCGCGCGTCGGTTCGCCACCGGCTTTCGTCCCAGTGTTCCGGATAGTAGCAGACGCCCAGCATTATCGTGTCAGATCCCCATTGATGACGGCCTTGCCGTCCTTGTCGAACAGATGGCAGGCCTTGGCATTGATGCCGAGGCGCAGCGTCTGGCCAGGCTTCTCGCTGGCCAGACCATCGGCCTTCACAGCAAGCTCAGAGCCATCGGCAAGCGTGACGAAGAACAGCGTCTCCGAACCGAGATATTCGGCGAGCTTCACGGTCGCCTCGATGACGACATCGCCCTGGCCGGTTGCGTCGATATGCTCGGGCCGCAGACCGAGGGTCAGGTCGCCGGCCGGAACGCTCGCGCCTTGCGTCGGGATCGAGATCTCCGCCCCGGGCAGGCGCACCACGGCAACACCGTCGGCAGTCGAGGCCTGAACCTTCAGAAAATTCATCTTCGGCGAGCCGATGAAGCCGGCAACGAAGAGATTGTTCGGGCGGTGATAGAGTTCGAGCGGCGAACCGACCTGCTCGATCTTGCCGGCCGACAGCACGACGATTTTATCCGCCATGGTCATGGCCTCGACCTGGTCGTGGGTCACGTAGATCATCGTCGCCTTCAGATCCTGATGCAGCTTGGAAAGCTCGGTCCGCATCTGGACGCGCAGCGCCGCATCGAGGTTCGACAGCGGCTCGTCGAACAGGAAGACTTCCGGATTGCGGACGATCGCGCGACCGATCGCGACACGCTGGCGCTGGCCGCCGGAGAGCTGGCCGGGCTTGCGCTGCAGGAGCGGCTCAAGCTGCAGCATCTTCGCGGCAACAGCGGTGCGCTCCGCAATCAGAGCCTTGGGCTGGCCGGTCATCTTCAGACCGAAGCCGATGTTCTCCTCGACGGTCATATGCGGATAAAGCGCATAGGACTGGAAGACCATGGCAACGCCGCGCTCGGAGGGGCCGATGCTGGTCATGTCCTGACCACCGATCGCAAGCGAACCGGCGGTGATGTCTTCAAGGCCCGCAATCATGCGCAGAAGCGTGGACTTGCCGCAGCCGGAGGGGCCGACGAAGACGCAGAACTCGCCGTCCTTGACGTCGAGATCCACACCCTTGATGACGCTGAGTGCGCCGAACTGTTTCTTGACGCCACGCAGGCTCACGTCAGCCATGGGTCTTGCCTCCCTTGATCGGTTCGAGTTCGAGGAGAAGTGCGCTTTCGGGCATCAGCATCGGCAGCGGCAGGCCGGCAAGACCGGCACTGGAAAGCGCGAAACTGACACCGCCGGAAAGCAGCGCTTTCTGCCCCTCGGAGATACGGATGAATTGTGGTTCTGCCGGCAGCACGGTCTTGATCCGCCACTGGCCACCGAACTGGGTCACGTGCTCGGGCAGACGCAGCGGAGCTGGCTGTTCGCCCACCATCTGCGGCCCCTGAGCGACGATCACCACGATCTTCTCGTCCGAAGCCGCACCCCAGACATAGCGGCCATCGATCGGCTCCATGCGGAAATTGGCGCCCGGCGCATGGAAGAGATCGCGCAGCCGCTTGTAGGTCTCGATATAGACCTTGAGTTCGTCGCGCTCCTCATCGGTGAGTTCGAGCGGGTTGAGCTCCACGCCGAGATGATAGGCGATGGCGACCAGCCCCCGGAAGGCCAGCGTGTGGCGGCGACCGGTCTGATGGTTTGGCGAGGCCGAGATATGGCTGCCGAGAATTTCCGGCGGCACGAAGACGGACGCGCCGCGCTGGATCTCCAGCCGCTCCAGCGCATCCGTGCAGTCGGATGTCCAGACGCGATGGGTGCGCTTCAACGCGCCGTAGTCGATACGCCCGCCACCGGAGGCGCAGCTTTCGATTTCGACATCGGGATGGGCCGCACGAACACGGTCCATCAGCGCATAGACGGCGCGGGTCTGGGCTGATGTTTTCGCCTTGCCGTCGCGACCCGCGGCATGCGTCAGGTCGCGGTTCATGTCCCACTTGATGTAGGAAACGGTATGGTTGGACAGCACCGCATCGATCTTGCCGAAGAGATAGTCGGAGACCTCGGGACGGGTCAGATCCAGCACCAGCTGGGTGCGTGATTCCAGGATCGGGCGACCCTCGATCGTCAGCGCCCAGTCGGGATGCGCCTTGTAGAGCTCGGACACCGGGTTCACCATCTCGGGCTCGAACCAGATGCCGAACTGCATGCCAAGCCCGGTCACGTGATCGACCAGCGGCTTCAGGCCCTCAGGGTATTTGCGCGCATCGATGTCCCAGTCGCCAAGGCTCGTCGTGTCGTTGTCACGCTTGCCGAACCAGCCGTCGTCAAGCACGAAGCGCTCGATGCCGAGCTCGGCAGCGGCTGTTGCCTGGGCCTTCAGCGAGTCCATCTGGTGGTCGAAATAGTTGCCTTCCCAGGTGTTGAGCGTCACCGGACGGGGCGTCATCCGACTGCCCGGCCAGCTGATCAGCTCCTCGCGCACGAAGGCGTGGAAGTCTTCCGTATCCGCACCGGCATAGGCAACCGGGCTCTCATAGCTTTGACCCGGACCAAGGACGATCTCGCCCGGCTCGAACAATTCACCGAGATGCACGAGGCGCTGTCCATCATCGGTCCGGTCGATCACCATCTGGTGGTTGCCGCTGAAGCCGAGCGTCACACCGAAGATCTGGGTCTCGCTCTCGATGAACAGCATCGGGAAACGATCATGCGAGGTGCGCCCGCGTCGGTTCTCCTGGATCCAGGTGCCATTGCCAAGAAGCTCGCGCCGCGTCTGGAATTCACGACCCCAGATGCCGGTGAAGCTCATCACCTGCAGGTCGCCAGCCGGCGCGAGGAACGTGCCGGCCATGCAGCGATCGAGCTGATAGTCCGTCTCGCCGCGATTGGTGAGCTTCGTCGCCATGGAGATCAGGCCGGACGGATGGGCCGTCAGCGTGATCGACAGCGCCAGCTTCGCCACCGGGTCGAGGCCGGCAAGCACGGTCTGGTTCTGATCCCGGAAATATTCCCACTGGCCGAACTGGGCGACGAAATCGCGCCCGCCGCGATGTCCGGCAATCGCCGGCCACCCGAAGAACCCCATGCCGCCTGTCGGCAGAAGAACGGACGAGGGTACGGCCACGTCCATGCCGTTGACCCGGCTTGAGCGCTCGATCTCGAACAGCGGATCGGCTTCCGCAGGCTCCGCCCCGAACGAGAGGATTTCCGGCATGCCGAGTTCCGGCAGGCGCAGGCTCAGCGCCAGTTGACCCGAATCGATGGTGATAATCTTGCTGGTCATCCCTTGGTCGCTCCGAGTGTGAGGCCAGCGATGAAGTGGCGCTGCATGAGGAAGAACATGGCGACCGGCGGCAGGGCCGCAACGATCGATCCGGCGGAAACGAGGTGCCATGCGGCAACCCACTGGCCGTTCAGCGAATAGAGGCCAGCCGTGACCGGCATGGCATGTTGGCCCTGCACCAGGACCGTTGCCCAGAAGTAGTCGTTCCAGACGAAGGTGAAGATCAGCACGGACAGGGCCGCGATCGCCGGACGCATCAGCGGCAGCACGATATAGCGGAAGATCCGCCATTCGGAGACGCCTTCCACGCGCGCCGATTCAATCAGCGCAAAGGGCAGGCCCTTGATGAAATTGCGCATGAAGAGTGTGCAGAAACCGGTCTGGAAGGCGACATGGAAGAGCACGAGGCCCATGGTCGTGTCGTAGAGCCCCGCGCGCAGCGTCATATCGCGCACCGGCACCATCAGGATCTGGAACGGGATAAAATTGCCGGCGACGAACATGAAGAACAGGACGAGATTGCCCTTGAACTTGTAGACCGCGAGCGCAAAGCCCGTGAGGCAGGAGAGCGCCACCGCGCCGATCACCGTCGGGATCGTCACCTTGAACGAGTTCAGGATGTAGTAGCCGATCGGCGAGTTGTTGAAGACCGCCGAATAGTTCTCGAAACCGGCAAAACCCGACGGGATCCCGAAGTAATTGCCCGCGGCGAGGTCGCCTGCCGGGCGAACCGAGGTCACGGCCACGCCGATCAGCGGCAGAAGCCAGAGGAAGAGCGCGACCGGCAGCAGGATCTTGTAGGCCGTCTGCGCAAAGGGCGAGGCCTTCTGGATCGGAGTGGGGAACATCAGGCGTTCCTTTCCTGGGCGAGCATGCGGACGATGAAGAGCGAGATGAAGACCATCATGATCAGGAACAGCACGACCGCGATCGAGGCGCCGTAGCCCATGCGGAACCCGTATTCCGAGAGCGCCTGCTCATACATGAAGTAGGAGAGCACCTGGCTGGAGCCGTAGGGCCCGCCGGCGGTCATGATGGATACGAGGTCGAAGGAGCGCAGCGAGCCAATCACGGTCACGACCATGGCGATGAAGGTGGCGGGTGCCAACTGCGGCAGGATCACATACCAGAGCAGCTTCAAACCCTTGGCGCCATCCATGCGCGCGGCTTCCACCTGCTCCGGATTGATGTTGTTGAGACCCGTCAGATAGAGGATCATGCAATAGGCCGTCTGCGGCCAGAGACCCGCAACGATAATGCCGTAGGTGACGTAGCGTTCGTCGGCCAGCACGGCGATCTGCTCGCCGAACAGCATTTCCGTGAGCTTGGCGAACAGGCCGAAATCCGGCGCGTAGAACCAGGTGAACATCAGGCCGACGACGACCTGGCTGATCACGAAGGGGAAGAAGAACAGAGATTTGTAGAGCCGGATGCCTGCGACCGTCTGGTTGAGGAAGAGGGCGACGGCAAGACCCGCCGGAATCGACAGCAGATAGAGCACCAGCCAGATCACGTTGTTGGAAAGCGACGTGTAGAAGGCATCGTCATCGATGAGCTCGGCATAGTTGCCGAGGCCGATCCAGGTCATGGCGCCGAGACCGTCCCAGTCGTGAAAGCTGATCCAGATCGACTCGAAGATCGGCACGAGCACATAGATCAGGAACATCAGCATGCCGGGCGCCAGGAACAGGAAGGGCGCAAGCGTCTGCTGGTTCCGCTTCCAGAAACCGGACGACGAAGGAACGGTGTTGCTCATGGCGGCACCTCTGAAGGTCAGGGAAACGGCAACCGGATGCCATGGGCCCAAGGAGACCCACAGCACCCGGCGCAGGGAGCTCTTGTGTTTACTTGTGAATGCGGGCGCGAACCTTTTCGAGGCGCTCAAGGATCGCATCCAGGCGGTCAGGCTTGACCATGAATTCCTGGAAGCCTTCCATGCCGGCCTTTGCCATTTCGGCATTCGCATCGCGATCGTAGAACTGCGCGAGCGCATAGGCGTTCGACAGCATCTCGAAACCGGCATTGAGGAACGGATCCGCCGGCTTTTCAGCCTGGTTGTTGACCGGCAGCTGGCCGAGCGTGGCGTTCATCTTGGTCTGCGCTTCCGGCGAAGCCAGATATGCGAGGAACTTCTTCGCATCTTCCTTGTTCTTCGCGCCCGACGGGATGTGGAAGGTGTCGGTCGGCGCTTCCTCGGCCATCGGGATACCGGCCGTGATTTCCGGGAACTGCATGAAGCCGATCTGCTCTTCCTTCAGGCCGCCGTCCTTCATGGTGGCGACAGCGAAGTTGCCCATCAGATACATGGCAGCCTTGCCCTGCACCATCTGCGGGATGGCATCCTGCCAGTCGATCGCGGCATGGTTCTCGTTGAAGTAACCGGCCTTCACCAACTCGCCCCACTTCTCGAACACGGCCTTCACGCGCGGATCGGTGTAGGGAACCTTGCCCGAGGTCAGCTCCATATGGAACTCGTAACCGTTGACGCGCAGGTTGAGATAATCGAACCAGCCGCCTGTCGGCCACAGGGCCTTGGTGCCGATGGTGATCGGCGTGATGCCGGCGGACTTCAGCTTTTCGCAGGCAGCCAGGAATTCGGCCCAGTTCTTCGGCGGCTCGATGCCCTGTTCCGCAAAGATGTCCTTACGGTAGTAGATGCCCCACTGATAGTAGGTGTAGGGCACGCCCCACTTCTTGCCATCGATGGTCATCGAGGCAGACGCCGACTTCAGCTGGTCGTTCAGGCCATTGGCGTCCCAGACATCCGTGACGTCTTCGAAGAGACCGGCCTTGACGAAGGGCTCCATGCGGTTGCCGGCATACCATGCGGCGACGTCAGGCGCATCGGCGGTCAGGAAGTTGCGGATGGCGGACTTGTAGCCTTCGTGGTCGAAGTTGTTCCACTTCACCGTGATATCTGGATTGGCCTTCTGGAAATCGGCGATCAATTCTTCCATCGCCTTTTTCGGCGCCGGATCGGAATGGTCGGAATTGAGAACGATTTCACCGGCGAACGCGGTAGACGACAGAAGGGCTGCACCCAGAGCAAAGCTGCTCAGGCTTTTGAAAAAGGTCATGTTTTCCTCCCTATGACCGTTATGCATCGCATTGCGGAGCTTGAAGCCCCGGATCCCACCGGAGCGGAATTCCCAGCTCTGCTTGATCATCCGATTCAAACCCGTAATAATCTACCGAGTTTTCACCGAACTTTTCCGGGATCCTAAGATTTGGAACATGTGAAGCCGCTCCTGGAGGACGAATCGGTCCCGGTTCACCCGGATCACGACCCACGCCACCCGCTGGTCATCTTCGGCGATCACCGCTTTTGCGCCGGCGAAAATCTGACGGTCCAGCGTATGGCGGGCCCGCACATGCACAGCCAGATCGAACTCAATTTCGTTCTCTCCGGCCACATGACCTACTGGTTCGATGGCCGCGAACTGACGGTCGACGAAGGACGGCTTTGCCTCTTCTGGGGCATGATCCCGCATCAGGTGATCGACCGGCAGGAGGGCACACGCTTCGTTTGCCTTTACGTGCCAATGTCGGTCTTCCTTGGCCTTGCAAACTTGAGCCGCTTCCGCGATGCCGTCTTTCGCGGCGCCATGATCGAAGCGCTCGAAATCCGCTCCTGGGACCGGGACATCTTCCAGCGCTGGCGTGAGGAACTCCTGGCCGGTGACGAGAACCTGACCGAGATCGTGCGCAACGAGTTGACGGCGCGTGTCCTCCGCATCGAACGCGACGGCTGGCGGGATCTGCGAGAGGAAGGCTCGGCCATTGCGAGCTTCAGCGCCAATGACAGCGAGCGCGTGGAACACATCGAACGCATGCTGCGCTTCATCGCTGAGCACGCCCTGGACAGCATTTCCGCAGATGACGTCGGCAATGCGGTAGGCCTGCATCCGAACTATGCGATGTCGATCTTCAAGCGCGCCGTGGGCCATACGATCAACCAGGCCATCGTGCGCCATCGCCTCGACACGGCCCAATCGCTGCTGATTTCGACCGATCTGTCGATCACCGACGTCGCCTTCGAAAGCGGCTTCGGCTCGGTCTCCCGCTTCTATGAGGCCTTCAGCGAACGCTTCGTCGAAAAGCCCACCGCCTTCCGGCGGCGCATGCGCTCGAAAGGCCAGCCACCGGCCTGATGGCCGGCTTCAGCGATCGGCAATCGCCGAGAGCTTCGGCATGGCGACCCCGGGACACCAGTCCTTGAAACCGATGATCCGGCGGACGATCTTTTCCGCGTGGTTGCCGGCGATGTCGCGCAGCCGGTGGTCGAGGGTAGGATTGCGGAAACGCTCGAGCGTGGTGGCGACATATACTTCCGCCTCGTCGCCCAGACCATGTTGGCGAAATCCCGGAATGACCTCTTGCGCATAGATCGCCTCGAGCTCCGTGCGGATCGCGGCATCGGCCAGGATCTCTTTCACACATTCCGCCTCGGGTCGTGCGTCCTTCAGCCAGCGATCGGCCAGGACCGTGTGACCGAGATTGAGGATGTGCAGTTTCAGCCGCTCGTAAGGCGTCAGATCATCGACCACCTTGATGGACGGATGCTCGCAAGGGATCGTCAGCCCCGGCTGTCGCTCAATGGCCCAGAGCGCATAAGGCTCCGCCACCGCGCCTGCCGGCTCGATCGGCTCCGACACGATGCGATCGACCAGCGTATTGCCCCAGATGACCCGCTCCGACAGCCAGGACACGAAGGTCGCGTCTGGAACATGGCGGCTCGCAAGGTCCACGATCAGATCCCGCAGCACCTCGCCATTCCGCGAGATCAGCTCGCAGGGCAATATCGTCAAGGGCATCGCGCCGCCGCGGAAGCGCGCGTGGAGAAGAGCCAGCAGTTTCATCGGAAAGGAGCGCAGGACCCCGTCAACGCCGTCCCCTTCGATCAAGGCATATCCCTTGTCTCCGGTATTGCTCAGCACAACTCTCGCCTCTTCGACGAAAACCCGCCTAACCTCGGCCCAGTCGCTGGAGGTCGAGAGAGACCGCGTTACCGATCGTACGCGCAGCTCCCGCTCGACCGGCCGCCCCTCTTCCAGCCCGCGAATAATCACCGGAAAACCTTCGGGCGCCGACAAGGCTCCGATGCGCCCGGCTCGCGCAGGGTCACCCGACGTCTGCACCACGGTGATGGGTCCCAGTGCCTTTCCTGCCTCCATGGCCTCGCTGACGAAGAGGTCCGCATGTGCCTGGAGAAATCGGCTCGTGCCGAATTGCAGGATGGGCGTGCTCATGGTCAGGCGATCTCCTGGATGGATTGCAGCAATGTCTCTCGTGCGGACTTCAAATGCTGACGGCAGGCCTTCTCGATCTTGGCCGGATCCCGGGAGAACAGCGCCCGGATATAGTCGAGATGCTCCTCCAGCGCCCGCTGGTTGCGCGCCCGCGCATTCGTCTTGTTCCACTGATAATGGTAGTGAAAGACGATCGAGATGATGTCGTAGAAATCGATGATGAAGCGGTTGCTTGAGGCCTTCTGGACGAGCAGGTGGAAGCGCTCGTCGAGCTCCGAAAACTCGGTGTAACGGTTATCGATATCGGCCAGCAGCGCGTGATGCTGGGCTTCGACGGCCTTGAGCTCCGCCCAGGCCGGATGATCTTCTGCCAGATGCACGAAGGCGGCTGCCGACCGCAGTTCGAACATTTCGCGCACTTCGGTGAGTTCCAGCGCAAACTCACGGGTGAACCCCTTGAGCACCCAGTGGCTGTTCGGCCGCTTCTCGATCAGGCCGAAGCGGCTGAAACGGATGAGGAATTCCCGTACGCTGGTGGTGCCGATACCGTTTTCGCGGGCAAGCTCCAGTTCGTTGATCTGCATGCCCGGCTGCGCCCCCCCGGCCAGGATCCGCCGCATGAAGCTGCGCTCGATGATCTCCGAGAGCGAATTGGTCTCTTCGTCCGGAAAATAATCGGCCTGTTCCGGCCGGCGCAGCACGGTCTTCGAGCGTTTGTCCCAGGCAACAAGCCCCACATCGCCGAGCCGCGTTAAAACCGCGCGCACGGTCGTCCGGCTGACGCTCAGCAAACCGCCGAGCTCCGGCTCCGAGGGAAGCGTGTCCGTCTCCTCGATCAGCTTCAGCGTGCGGTTGTAGGCATCCTTGAAGACGGTGTTCTGCTTGGCCATGGCCCTGCCTGAATGTTCTTGGTCTAGCGTGTCGGTGTTCTGCCTCTTGGCGCAAGACGCAGCCGCGCGCAATGAAAACCACCGATTGCGGTCTCCCCGCTTCCTCTGACGTTGAGCTTCTCCTCCCGCGCCCTGGTCGCGCAAATTGTTCTTTATCGATATCATACCCATTGACGAGAAACTGTCTATTGCCGATAAAAGACAAAACACAGGATCCGGTCTCGCCGGACGCATGGGAGAAACATCGGGTGTCGAAACCAGCCTGCATCCTGCTGTCGCAGGACGATAATGTTGCCGTAACCACTGTTGCGATCGAAGCGGGGCATGTCCTGCCCGGCGGCGCCGCGGCTTCGGCCAAGATCGACCCCGGCCACAAGGTCGCTGTCCGCGCCATCCAAAAGGGCGAGCCTGTGGTGAAATACGCCCAGGCCATCGGCCGCGCCACGACGGACATTGCCGCCGGCGACCACGTCCATTCCCACAATCTCGCCTTCGACGAAGACCGCCTCTCGGTCAGCGGACTTGCAGCCCCCGAAGCCGCGACGGCATCCGACAAGGGTCGTACCTTCATGGGTTACCGACGCGCCGATGGCCGCGCGGCCACCCGCAACTACATCGGCATCATCGCGAGCGTGAACTGTTCCACCACGGTCTGTCGGGCGATTGCGGATGCCGCCAACCGCACCATCCTGCCCCATTACGAGGGCATCGACGGCTTTGTGCCGATTGTCCACGACCAGGGCTGTGGCATGAGCTCGACCGGCGACGGCATGCGCACGCTGCACAGAACGATAGCCGGCTACACGAGGCATGTGAATTTCGGCGGTGTGCTGATGGTCGGCCTCGGCTGCGAAGTGAACCAGCTCACGCTGTACGGTCAGAGCGGCGCCGGCGCTTCCAAGCGCCATTTCAACATCCAGGATGCCGGAGGCTCGCGCCGCGCGGTTGAAAACGCCCTTGCGATCCTCAAAGAGATCGCAGCCGAAGTCGGCACGATGCGCCGCGAGCCGATCTCCGTCAGCGAGATCATCGTCGGCCTGCAATGCGGCGGTTCGGACGGCCTCTCCGGCATCACCGCCAATCCGGCCCTCGGGGTAGCAGTCGATATTCTGGCCGGCGCCGGCGGCACCGCCATCCTCTCGGAGACCTCGGAAATCTATGGCGCCGAACATCTCCTGCGCAGCCGCGCCGTCAACGAGGACGTCGCCGTCAAGCTCGATGGGCTGATCTCTTGGTGGGAGGCCTATGTCGCCCAGCATGGCGCATCGCTCGACAACAATCCCTCGCCCGGCAACAAGAAGGGTGGCCTGACCACCATTCTCGAAAAGTCGCTCGGTGCCGTCGCCAAGGGCGGACGCTCGCCGCTGACCGCCGTCTACAATTACGCCGAACGCGTCACCGAGCACGGCCTCGTCTTCATGGACACGCCCGGCTACGACCCGGTCTCGGCAACGGGACAGGTGGCTGGCGGCGCAAACGTGATTGCGTTTACCACCGGCCGTGGCTCCTGCTTCGGCTCGCGCCCCGTGCCCTCCATCAAGCTGACCAGCAACACCGCCCTCTACAATGCGATGGAAGAGGACATGGACATCGACTGCGGCGTGATCGCCACGGGAGACGCCAGCGTCTCTGGTCTTGGCCGCGACATCTTCGACCTGATCATCGAGACCGCCTCGGGCAAGAAGACCAAGAGCGAGCTCTTCGGCTACGGCGACAACGAATTCGTGCCGTGGCACCTCGGTGCCACGCTCTGACCTCGACAACAAGGATCCGGATATCAGCATGAAGACGAGACGCATCGGCAAGACCGCCCTCGAAGTGACCGAATACTCCTTCGGCACGGCCCCGCTCGGCGGGCTCTACCGGCCCTGCCCCCGCGATGTCGGGATCGCTACGCTGCAGGCGGCCTGGGATCACGGCATCCGCTATTTCGACACGGCACCGCATTACGGCTTCGGCCAGGCCGAGCGCTATGTCGGCGACTTCCTGCGCGACAAGCCGGAAGACAGCTATGTGCTCTCCACCAAGGTCGGCCGTCTCCTGGCGCCCGTGTCGAAGGACCAGATCCCGAATGTCGGCTTCGTCGATCCGCTGCCCTTCAAGCTGGTCTATGACTATAGCTATGACGGCATCATGCGCTCGGTCGACTTCAGCTATGCCCGCCTCGGCCTGAACCGCATCGACATCCTCTATGTTCACGACATCGGCGTCTATACCCATGGCCGCGCCGTCAACGACCACTACGTCAAGCAGCTCCGCGACGGCGGCTACAAGGCCCTCGACCAGCTGAAATCCTCGGGCGCGATCAAGGCCTTCGGTCTCGGCGTCAACGAAGTCCCAGCCTGCCTGGAGATGATGGCCGACATCGACATCGACGTCATCCTGATGGCCGGCCGTTATTCCCTTCTCGACCGATCCGCCGTCGAAGAGCTGCTGCCGCTCTGCGAAAAGCGTGGCACCTCGATCACCGCAGGAGGCGTGTTCAACTCCGGCATTCTCGCGACGGGCGCCGTGCCCGGCGCGCACTTCGACTACACCCCCGCAACAGACGAGGTACTCGGCAAGGTCCGCGCCATGGAAGACCTGGCCAGGCAGGCCGGCAAGCCGCTCGCCCAGTTCGCCATGCAGTTCCCGCTGCATCATCCGGTCGTCGCCTCCGTCATCATCGGCACCGCGAAGCCCGAGAGCCTCAACCGCAATATGGCGCTGACGAGGGAAGAACTGCCGGCCTCCGCCTTCGCCCCCTTCGAGGCGCATACGCTGGTCGCCCCGCCGCTCGGCGATGACGCGGTCCGCGAATAGGAGCACAACATGCTGAAAGGCATTCACCCCCTGCTCGGTCCCGACCTCCTGCACGCCATCGCCACCATGGGCCACGGCGACGAGATCGTGATTGCCGACGGCAATTTCCCGGCATCGACCATGGGCCCGCCGGTTATCCGGGCCGACGGCGTCGGCGCCGTCGAAATCCTCGAGGCGATCCTCGCCCACATGCCGCTCGACCAGTTCGTCGAGGATGCCGCCTGGCGCATGCAGGTCGTCGGTGATCCGCATGCCGTCCCGGAGATCTGCGCCGAGTTCCAGGCGATGATCACCAGGCTCGCTGGCGATTTCCAGCTCGAGAGCCTCGAGCGCTTCGCCTTTTACGAACGGGCGCAGACCGCGGCCTATATCGTCGCGACCACGGAATTGCGGATTTACGGCAACGTCATCCTGAAGAAGGGCGTCGTCTATCCCGAGGAAATCCACCGGGTCTGAAAAGGCTCGGAATGCCCTGAGAACAAGGGCGAAAGAGGTTTGGAGGAGACCGCTTTTGCCTGCTTGCA
The DNA here is from genome assembly GCA_032102365.1 of Allorhizobium sp. CTOTU50464. Taxonomy (GTDB): domain Bacteria; phylum Pseudomonadota; class Alphaproteobacteria; order Rhizobiales; family Rhizobiaceae; genus Allorhizobium. The sequence goes on from DAMDHD010000004.1 coordinate 100,250, forward strand.
ATCTCCAGAATGCTGGAGTAGCGTGCCTCGATAAAATGTTTTTTATCGATAAAGATCGTCCTGGTTGCGTTCTGCGGGCCGATCTAACCGGAGGAACAGGACGCGTTGAGAGGAGAACCCACAATGACCATTCTGAAGAGCATGACTCGCCGCGCCCTGATGGGGATCGCTGGCGCCGCAATGATGACATCGATGATGCCGGCCATGTCCTATGCCCAGGATGTGACCATCCCGATCATCGTCAAGGACACCACGTCCTTCTACTGGCAGATCGTGCTCGCCGGCGCCCGCCAGGCCGGCAAGGACCTCGGCGTGAACGTGCCGGAACTGGGCGCTCAGTCCGAATCCGACATCAACGGCCAGATCAGCATCCTTGAAAACGCTGTCGCCGGCGGCCCGGCCGCCGTCGTCATCTCGCCTACCGAATTCAAGGCGCTCGGGAAGCCGATCGACGAAGCCGCGAAGTCCGTTCCGATCATCGGCATCGACTCCGGCGCCGACTCCCAGGCTTTCACGTCGTTCCTGACCACCGACAACGTCCAGGGCGGCCGCATCGCCGCTGATGGTCTCGTTGCAGCGATCAAGGCGGCGACCGGCAAGGAAGAGGGCGAAGTCGCCATCATCACCAGCCTGCCGGGCGTCGGCTCGCTCGACCAGCGTCGCGAAGGCTTCCTCGACCAGATGAAGACCAAGTATCCGGGCATCCAGGTGACCGTCGACCGCTTCGCCGACGGCCAGGCAACGACCGGTCTGAACATGATGACCGACCTGATCACCGCCAACCCGAACATCGTTGGCGTCTTTGCCTCGAACCTGATCATGGCGCAGGGCGTCGGCCAGGCGATCGCCGAAAACAAGCTCGGCGACAAGATCAAGGTCATCGGCTTCGACTCGGATGAAAAGACCGTCGGCTTCCTGAAGGAAGGCGTTCTCGCCGGCCTCGTCGTCCAGGATCCGTATCGCATGGGCTATGACGGCGTGAAGACCGCGCTTGCCGTGTCCAAGGGCGAGAAGGTCGAAACCTTCGTCGATACCGGCGCAAACCTGGTGACCCAGGCCAACATGGCGGACCCGAAGATCGACGCCCTTCTGAACCCGAAGGTCAACTGATCGAGACTTCGGCACGCGCGGCATCCGTCGCGCGTGCCGACCGGAAACGGCAGGCGCGGGAGGCGTCGGCCGCTTTCATAGACTGACGGGAGGAATGACATGACTTCGCTGCACGATGTGAGCCACCGGCACGACAATCAGCCCGAGCTGATGGAAACCGACCAGATTCCGCCGGGAACGCCGATCCTCGAACTCGTCGGCCTGCAGAAAAAGTATGGCGCCGTCGAGGCCCTGAAGCCCGCGACCGTCACCTTCCTCGCCGGAGAAATTCACGCCATCGTCGGAGAAAACGGCGCCGGCAAATCCACCCTCATCAAGCTTTTGACCGGGGTCATTCCGCGCACCGCGGGCGAGATCCGCTGGTGCGGCAAGCCGGTTGCGCTTGCCACCCCGAACGAAGCGATCAATCGCGGTATCAACGCCGTTCACCAGGAAGTCGTGTTGTGCGCGCATCTCTCCGTCGCTGCCAACATGTTCCTCGGCGACGAGATGTCCTCGGGCGGCATCATGCGCCAGCGCGCCATGACGCAGGCCGCGCAAAACGTCCTCGACGACCTCGGCTTCAACCTGCCAGCCGGAGAAATCCTCGGCAACCTCACGATCGGCCAGCAGCAGCTGGTGGCCACCGCCCGGGCCGCGATGCGCGGCATCCGCTTCCTGATCTTTGACGAACCGACGGCTTACCTGACTCGTCAGGAATCGGCCCAGCTCTTCCGCCTCATCCGCCGCCTGCAGGCGGAGGGCGTCACCATCGTCTATATCAGCCACCGCATGGAAGAAGTCTTCGAGCTCGCCGATCGCGTCTCGGTCCTGCGCGACGGCACTCATGTCGGCACCCGCCTGATCAGCGAGACGAACGATGCAGAGCTGATCTCCCTGATGATCAACCGCTCGATCGAGCAGATCTACCACAAGGAAAAGCTGCCGATCGGCGCGACCATCCTCGAGACAAAAGGCCTGTCCGGCCCCGGCTTCTCGGATATCTCGCTGACCGTCCGCTCCGGCGAGATCGTCGGTCTCTACGGCCTGATCGGCGCCGGCCGCAGTGAATTCGCGCTGGGCCTCTATGGTCGGCACAAGCCGACGGCCGGCGAGGTCTATTGGGACGGCAAGAAGGTCGTCATCGATACCGAGCGCAAGGCCATGGACCTCGGCATTGCGCTCGCCCCCGAAAGCCGGCGCGACCAGGGCCTTTGCCTCAACCTGCCGATCGGCCTCAACATCAACCTGCCGGTCTTCGGCCGCTTGAGCCGAGGGGTGACCATCAGCCCGAAGCTGGAAGCCAACAATGCCGACAAGCAGATCGACGACCTCAAGATCAAGACACCGACGCGCGGGGTTCTGGCCTCTGCCATGTCCGGCGGCAACCAGCAGAAGATCGTCATAGGCAAATGGCTGAGCCACGGCGCACGGCTCTTCATCTTCGACGAGCCGACCGTCGGCGTCGATGTCGGCACCAAGGCCGAGATCTACCGGCTCTTCGCCGAGCTGCTGAAGCAGGGCGCCGGGATCATCCTGATCTCGTCCTATCTGCCGGAGGTCTACGAACTGGCGGACCGGCTGCATGTCTTCCGCCAGGGCAGGTTGGTGGCGAGCCACGATTACCGGACCGCCTCGCACGAGGACGTGCTGACCGAGGCAATCGGCGTCTGAACCAGATGCCCTTGACGACAACGACATGAAAAGACGACTGGGAGGACACCAATGAGCACCGACACCACCGAGACCAAGGTTGCGCCAAAGAGGGGCATGAGCATCCTCTTCAGCCTCACGCTGCTCGGCCTCCTGCTCTTCCTCTGGCTGCTGCTCGGTTTCGCCACCAACAGCTTCTGGACGCCCAACAACATCAGCAACCTGCTGCGTCAGGGTGCGATGACGGCGATCCTCGCCGTCGGCCAGACCTTCGTCATCATCACCGCCGGCATCGACCTCTCGGTCGGCGCGGTGGTCGGCTTCACCAGTGTCATTATCGCCTGGCTGCTGGCCGCCGGCGTTCCGGTCTGGATCGCGATCATCCTGACACTCCTGATCGGCGTTGCCATCGGCATGTTCCACGCCTTCGGCATCGTCCGCATGGGCCTGCCGCCCTTCATCATCACGCTCGCCACGCTCACCTCGCTGCGCGGCATCGGCCTCCTGATCACCAATGGTTCGACCATTTCGATCTCAAACGACGCCTTCACCAACTTCGCCCGCGCCGACTTTCTCGGGGTCCCGAGCCTCTTCTGGATGGTCATCGTGGTGGCGATCCCGGCCTATGTCTTCCTGCACTTGAGCCGCTGGGGACGCTACCTCTTTGCAGTCGGCTCCAACAGCGAGGCCGCCCGCCTCTCCGGCGTCAACGTCACCCGCACGATCTACACCGCCTACATCCTGTCCTCGACCTGTGCTGCCTTCGTCGGCATCCTGCTCGCCTCGCGCATCGGGATCGGCAATGCCACCCAGGCCGAAGGCTGGGAACTGCAGGCGATCGCGTCGTCGGTCATCGGCGGCACCAGCCTCTTCGGCGCCGTCGGTTCGGTCCAGGGTCCGCTGCTCGGCGCCTTCATCCTGGCAACGATCAACAACGGCGCCAATCTGATGAACGTCAACTCCTTCTGGCAGCGCATCATCACCGGTGCCCTGATCATCCTGATCGTTTATTTCGACCAGCTGCGCCGCCGCGGCAGCCGCTGAGAATTTCCCAAGGTGGGGGTGCCGCGAATGGCATCCCCCTTTTTTTTCGTCAAACCTTGCCGGGCAGCCGAAAGGAATAAGCATGAAGGCCGCATTGTGTGTCGAACCGGGCCGACTGGACATCGTCGATCGCGATCCTGCCCCCCACCCGAAACAGGGTGAGGCCCGGATCGCCATCAGCCATGTCGGGATCTGCGGGACGGACTACCATATCTTCGAAGGCAAGCACCCCTTCCTCGAATATCCCCGCGTCATGGGCCACGAGATCTCGGCGACGGTCCGCGAAGCCGGCGAAGGTGTCGATCTCGCCGTCGGCACAAAGGTCATCGTCAATCCCTACATCGCCTGCGGAACCTGCATTGCCTGCCGCAAGGACAAACCCAATTGCTGCACCAATATCCGCGTGCTCGGCGTGCATACCGATGGCGCCATGTGCGAGGAAATCACCGTCCCTGCCGTCAACCTTTATCCCGCTGACGACCTTTCCCCGGAAGCCGCAGCCACCGTCGAATTCCTGGCCATCGGCGCCCATGCGGTCCGTCGCTCCCTGGCACCCTCTGGGTCAAAGGCACTGGTCATTGGCGCCGGTCCGATCGGCCTCGGCACGGCGATCTTCGCCCGCATCGCCGGTCACGACGTGACCTTGCTCGACACCAGCAGCGAGCGCCTGTCGATGGCAGCGAACCGCCTCGGCTTCACATCGGGTCTTCTGGCCGATGAGGGCCTTGAGGCTGCGGTCGCGGACCTGACCGGGGGCGATGGGTTCGACGTCGTCTTCGACGCCACCGGCTACCGCGCCTCGATGGAACGCGCCTTCCGCTTCGTCGCCCATGGCGGCGCTCTCGTCCTGGTCAGCGTCGTGAAGGAGGACATCACCTTCTCCGATCCGGAATTCCACAAGCGCGAGATGATGCTGATCGGCAGCCGCAACGCGACCCGCGTCGATTTCGATCACGTGCGCAAGTCGATTGCGTACGGCCTGGTGCCGATCGACCAGCTGATCACCCATCGCACGACGCTGGCAGATCTTGCCACGGACCTGCCGCGCTGGGCGCGCGAAAAATCCGGCCTGATCAAGGCCCTCATCCGCATCGGCTGAAAACCGGACACGCAAAGGCCCGAAGCTCTGCCTCGGGCCTTCTCAATTCGATGTTCCTGAGCTCAGGCCTTCTGCAGGAAGGCAGCGATCGCATCGACCTCGCCTTGCGAGACTTCATGCCCACCCTGATGCAGGAAGGTCTCGACCGATGCCCCCTGCGCCTGGAAGTAGGAGATCAATCGCTCGGTGAGCGGCAGCGGGCAGATCGGGTCGCGCTGGCCGGCCGTGACGAGGGCCGAGAGCGCTTGAAGCCCCGGCTGCGCCGGCGGATCGAAGGGGATCAGCGGATGCATCAGCACCGCACGATCGAACAGATCGGGGGCTTCGAACAGAACCGAAGCCAGGATATTGGCGCCGTTCGAATAACCGAGCCCGTAGATCGCACGATCCGGGTTCCTCTCTTTATGAGCGCGGATGAACCCCGCCATCTTCGCCGTTCTCTCGGCGAGATCGGCCATGTCGTAGACGCCTTCGCCGGTGCGCTTGAAGAAGCGGGCCGCACCATATTCCGACACGTCGCCGCGCGGAGACACGATGCCCGCCTCGGGCAGGATCCGGTTGATGAGCCCCGGAAACTGATGTTCGTCTCCGCCGGTGCCATGGAAGGTGAAGACCAGCGGCGCGGCACCCTGGGGTGCCTGATGGTGATGGATATAGCTTTCGATTGCCATGATGTTTTCCTCCGCAACAGGGACGGTGCCTGGGTGACAGGCATCGCCCTCGCTGTGCGTTCAGTCCTGGATCGGGGGCAGATGAGCTTCGATCTGCGAACGATACTGCTGGTAACGGGTCGGCAGCTTCAGCGCCTCGCCGAGATGCGCGGTATCTTCGTCGCGGTTGAAGCCCGGCTCGTTCGTGGCGATTTCGAACAGCACACCACCCGGCGTGCGGAAATAGATCGCCCAGAAGTAATCGCGGTCGATGACCGGCGTCACCTGGTAACCCGTATCGAGCAGCGCCTTGCGCACGTCGAGCTGGGCTGCCCGGTCTTCAACGGCAAAGGCCACGTGGTGGACCGACCCTGCACCCTGCTGGGCACGCGATGCACCCGGCAGGACTTCGAGATCGATATAATCAGCACCATTGCCGCCGGGAACGGCGTAGCGCACGAAGTCGCCCTGCTTGTCGACCGGCTGATAGCCCATGAACTTCAGGAGTTCACCCGTGGCACCTTCGTCGCGCAGCCGCATGGTCACGCCCCGGAAGCCGTGAATGCCTTCGGAGACACCGACCGGACCACCGGCAAACGGCACGCGGCTGTCGCCATCGACTTCCGCCAGCGCAAAGCCATCGCCATCGGGACCGGCAAAGCGCAGGCGGTCTTCACCGAAGAGCGAATAGGAGCCGAGCTCCTTCACGCCTTCCTTCGACAGGCGCCCCTGCCAGAAACCGAGCGTGCCCTTCGGCACCGAGAACACGGTCTCCGACACTTCACCGGCGCCGCGGCCACCCTTGCCCATATTGGCAAAGGGGAAATAGGTCATGACCGAGCCGGCATTGCCGACTTCGTCGCCATAATAGAGGTGATAGACGTCGGGGGCGTCGAAGTTGACGGTCTTCTTGACGCGGCGCAGGCCGAGCGTCTTGGTGAAGAAGTCATTGTTTTCCTGGGCATCCGCGGCCATCGAGGTAACGTGATGCAGGCCTTTGATCTGGGTAAGCATGACTCTGATCCTTTCCCGGCACTCGCGCCGGTCTTGTTCTGTTGAAGCGAATATGGGTCATGGCTTTTGCGATGTGAACCGTTGTAATATCGCGGATATTATTTCACTGGGAGCAATAATCGAATGGGCGAGCTCGAAGCGATCAGAACCTTCCTGACGGTTGCGGATCAAAGCAGCTTCAGCGCCGCCGCGCGTTTGCTCGGCATGACCCCGGCGTCGGTGACGCGTACGGTTTCCGGCCTCGAGGAACAGCTCGGCGTCCAGCTCCTCCTGCGCACCACGCGCAAGGTATCGCTGACCTCAGCCGGCGCGGCCTACGCAGCCCGCGTCGCACCATTGGCGGAAGGCCTCGCCCGCGCGACGGAAGAAACCCGCGATCTGCAGAAGGTCACCGCCGGCTCGCTTCGTGTGTCCGCACCCATGTCGCTCGGCATGAAGGTCCTGCCGACGGTCCTGTCGCAATTTGCCATCATCCATCCGCGCACCAGCGTGGCGATCGAACTCTCCGATCGCTTCGTCGATATCGTCCAGGAAAACTATGACCTCGCGATCCGCATTTCCGGACCTCCGACCGACAAGTCGACCATCTGGCGCAAGATCCGCCCTGTGCCCCGCCTTCTCGTCGCCGCGCCGTCCTTCCTGGCGCGCCACGGCACGCCGAAGGTGCCGGAGGATCTGACGACGCTGGAATGCCTGAGCTATCATGACCAGTCGAAGACCGAGACATGGGAACTGACCCGATCAGGGCAGACGAGGACCGTGGAAGCGCGGGGACGCTTCGCCATCAACAACGGAGATTTTCTCTGCAAGCTGGCCGTCGAGGGGGAGGGCATTGCACTGCTCCCCCGCTTCATCGTCCAGGAGGAGCTGCAGAAAGGGGCGCTGGTCGAAGTCCTGCCGGGATGGTCAACGCCGGAAATCTGGCTGACGCTCTACTACCCGCCCTACGAGCAGCTGCCACTGAGGGTGGCGACCTTTTCGGACTTCTTCGAAGCCTTCATCAAGGAAAGCTGGGACGCGGGCCCCGCGTCCTGACCGGCTTCAGCGGTCGCGCGTGAAAAATTCGCCGATCTCCTGGGCGATCTTGTCGGTCGCGATCGGCACGTCGACCTTCTTCACCTGCTCGAAAAGCGGTTCCGGAATGGCAGCCTTGCGCGCTTCGGCCAGCCCTTCGAAGAAACGCGGCGAAAACTCCGGATGCGGCTGATAGGAAAGACCCCAGTCCCCATAGCGGATGACGGCATTCTCGCAGGCATCGGTCTTGCCCACGACTTCGGCTCCCTCGGGCACCTTGATCACCTGATCCTGATGCCAGGCAAGCAGCACCTGTTCTTCGCCCGTATCTGAGCGCTTATAGGTGACGGGACCGGCAGACCAGCCGCCCTTGAACTTCTCGACATGACCGCCGAGCGCCTTGGCCATCACCTGATGCCCGAAACAGATGCCGACCATCGGCACCTTGGCTGCATGCACCTGGCGGATGAAATCCTCGAGCTTGCGGATCCATTCATGGTCCTCATAGACCCCGAACTTCGAGCCCGTCAGCAGCCAGCCATCGGCCTCGGTCGGGCTTTCCGGGAACTCACCATCCACGACGAAAAAGCGCTTGAACGTGAAGTCGAATTTGCCGAGCAGCGCGGCAAACATGTCGGCATAATTGCCGTACTCATCCGTGAGTTCGGCGGGCGAGTGACCCGTGACGAGAATGCCGATGGTCTTGGTGGTCATGTGAGCTTCCTGCTGAACAGCAAAAGGCGGATTCGGCCCTTGCACTCCGTCGGACTATACCAAATGTTAGTTTGATCAAATTTCAAGAGGGTGAACGGCCGAAGCGCGAGATTCAGCGCTTGGACGGCATCCATCAGGACAGGGGAATCCGGTCGAACCATGGCGATCGAGGAACGCAGGGCGGAAGAATCGCTGAAGCAGCGCGTCTATCGGACGTTGCGCGCCCGTGTCATGTCGGGCGCCGTCGCCCCCGGTCTGCCCATCACCATCAATGGGGTCGCCGACGATCTGGGCGTGAGCGCCATGCCGGTTCGAGAAGCCCTGCACCGACTGGTCGCCGATGGAGCGCTCGAATATCTCGACAACCGCCGCGTCCGCGTGCCGGAAATGACGCTCTCGAAATTCGAGGAGATCATCGCGGCGCGCACGGCGCTTGAAACGCTCGCAGCGATCCGCGCCCTGCCGCACATCGACGACACACGCCTCGCGCGGCTCCAGGCGATCGACACCGAGATCGACGAAGCCTATGCCGCGAACGACCTGTTGCGCTCGACGGAGCTCAATTTCCTCTTCCATCGCACCCTCTACGAACCGGGGGCGAGCGGCGTGCTGCTCGATCTGATGGAATCCGTCTGGCTGCGCCTCGGTCCCTTCATGCGCCTCGCCACCGCCAAGCTCGAGGACAGCTACCGCATTGACCGTCACGCCGAGGCGATGGAGGCGATCCGCAACAGCGACATCGCAGCACTTGCCAGAGCCATCGAAGCCGACATCCAGGACGGCGTCGGCCATCTCGGCCGGCATTTCCTGCGCGAGGAAGTTTCGGCTTCCACACGCTCTTGAATGAGAGCGGATAGTCGCATCCTCCTCAACCCTCCTTGCCAGCGCACCTGAAACTGCCTGCAGCCCTGGGCTGCAGAACGAGGCAAGCATGGCGGTCCGATCGACCCCTCGCCTTGATCTAAGACAATTCTGGCTATGGCGCCGGGAGAACGGCTCTGGCGGCTCCGGCCGGCGACCAACCGGGGGATGTGAAAGCACAGGCTCAGGCAAGCCTTGACCGCTAGAAGCGCATCCATGCTGGGTGGAGTGTCCAACTGCCGGGCAAGACCTTGTGCCGGAAGCCACTGAAAAGGTTGAGACGAATAGCCTCGATCGGACGGATGCCAACCGGTGAAACACTTTTGAGCGCATTCGTTTGAAAACAAGAGGCCGATAGACATGACGTCGTCCATTTCCCTGCTGAGCCCCGCCCAGATCCGGGCGCTCCCCAATTCGACGGTGAGCTCCTGGTCGGAAGAGGAGATCAGCTACCTCTCGAGCGCGCAGGTGAGCGCGCTGACGTCGTCCCAGATCTCCGCTCTGCAGACGGAAGCAGTTGCTGGCCTCTCGACCACGCAGCTGAAGGCGATCGCGCCCCGGTCGATCACCGGCCTGACCCTGGACCAGATCACGGCGCTCTCGCCGGACGATGTCTCGAGCCTCGTCTCGACCCAGGTCGCAGCAATGTCCGCGACCCAGCTCGGCGGCCTGAACGCTGAACAGTCGGAGGCCCTGACCCCAGCACAGATCGCGCGCCTGACCGCAAGCCAGCTCAGCGCCTTCAGCATCGAGGATCTCGCCACCTTCTCTGCCGAAGACATGGCCGCGATCAACACGGCGGCTCTCAGGGGGCAATCGCCGGAGCGATTGGCCAGTTTCTCGACAACACAGATCGCAGCATTGAAGCCGAATCAGATTTCGGCCCTGACACCCACGCAGATCGCAGCGCTGACGCCCGAACAGGTCGGCGCTCTGTCGAACACGCAAATCGCTGCCATGAGCGCCACACAGGTCGCGGCCTTGACCTCCGAGCAGCTCGATGCCCTGTCGACCTCACAATTCACCTCAATCAGCACCCGAGCCATCGTTGGATTGAGCACGGCTCAGCTCGCCTCGCTCGGCGACGAGAAGATCGGCGCGCTGACCACAGGCCAGCTCACAGCCCTCACCTCGAGGCAATTGGCCGCCTTGTCCGTCGAGCAGGTCGCCAACTTCTCAAACACCCAGATCGCCGCGCTCAATCCGCGCGCCATCTCCGGCCTCACCACCGATCAGGTGGCAGGCCTGTCTCCGTCTCAGGTTTCCAGCCTGACCGCCACCCAGATTGCCGCACTGACCCGCACCCAGATGTCGGCCCTTAGTGACGATCAGCTGGCCGCCTTGACGACGACCCAGATCCGCGCCTTGAGCGCCACCCAGATTGCAGCCCTGCCGACGGCCACCGTCGCGGGCTTTACCACGTCGCAAATCGCGGCCCTCACGCCAAAGGCCGTGGCCGGGCTCAATTCCGAGCAACTGGCAGCCCTGAGCGTCGAGCAGTTGCAGAGCCTCAGCACCTCGCAGATCGCCGGAATGACCGCCGCCCAGGTCGCAAGCCTGTCGACGACCCAGATCGCCGGCCTCTCGCCGGCTCAGATCGGCGCCTTCAACTCGCCGGCTGTCACCGGATTCACGCCCACCCAGATTGCCAGCTTGAGCCTCAGCCAGATCGGCGCCATGTCGAGCACGCAAATCGCGGCTCTGAAGGCAGCCCAGGTCGCAGCCTTGACGCCTGATCAGATTGCCGGCTTCACCGCGACCCAGATCCGCGGCCTCACCGGCAACCAGATTGTCGCCATGTCCGTCGAAGCCGTCGCCAGTTTCTCGGGCGACCAGATTGCAGCACTCAGCGTCCGCGCCATCGCGGGCCTGACGGCCGATCAGATCGGCGCCATGTCCCTGGATCAGCTGGATGGTCTGAGCACCACCCAGATCGGCGCCCTGAGCGCTGCCCAGATTGCAGCACTGCCTTCAGACCTGATCGACGGCATGAGCCCAACCAAGATCGCCGCCATCAGCGCAAAGGCGATCACCGGCCTGACTGCCGAACGCATGGCATCGCTTGGGCCTGAGCAGATTGCCGCTCTGACGACCACCCAGATCCGCGCCTTGAAGGCAGAGCAGATTTCCGGACTGACAGCCTTCCAGACGGAAGCCATGTCGAATGGCCAGATCGCGGCTCTCTCGGCCGCCCAGATCTCGGCCCTGTCCGTGGACGCGGTCAAGGCCTGGTCGCCGACCCAGATTGCTGCCCTTTCTCCGGCCTCGATCACGGGGCTGACCACGGACCAGATCGCAGCCCTTGATGACAGCCAGATCGAGGGTCTGACTGCTGCGCAAATCGCAAGAATGACCGGTCCGCAGATCGGCGCCCTGTCGGAAGCACAGCTTGCGGCCTTCCTGCCGGCGGAAATCGCGGCGATCTCAACAAGCGCCATCTCCTCCATCTCGGCCGACAAGATCGACGGCCTGAGCCTGGAACAGATCGCCAAACTGACGACGGCCCAGATTGCCGCAATGAAGAGCGAACAGGTCGTGGCCTTCACGCCGACCCAGCTCGCTTCGCTGACCGCAAGCCAGCTGCAGTCCGTCACGGCAGCCCAGATCGCGTCGCTGTCGCCGACCAACATCGCCTCTCTTTCGCGCGAACAGATCGCAGGCCTTTCCGCACGCACCATTGCCGCCCTCAGCACCGATCAGATCGCCGCCATGTCGGCGGATCAGATCGACGCCATGACGGCAACGCAGATTTCCGGCCTGACCGCGGCGCAACTCGGCGCCATGCGCAAGTCCGACATTCTCGCCTTCCTGCCGGCCGAAATTGCCGCCATCAACACCAGCGCCTTTGCAAGCCTGGACGCTGAGACGATCGCCGCTCTGAACCTCGATCAGGTCGCCGCCCTGACGCCGGCACAACTCGGCGCGATGAGTGCTGACCAGGTGGCGGCCCTTACCCCGACCCAGGTCGATGTCCTGAGCGCAAAGCAGATCGCAGGCTTCGGCGCGACCCAGTCCGCGGCGCTGACCACCGCCGCACTGGGGGCCATGTCTCCCGAACAGGTCGCCGCCCTGAGCACCTCGGCGATAGCAGCCCTGTCGACAACCCAGATCGCGGCGCTTTCCACCAACCAGATCGAGGCCCTGACCTCGGCCCAAATGGGGGCGTTGACCGCCACGCAGGTGGCAGCCCTCACACCCACACAGCTCAGCAATCTCTCCACCGCCAAGCTCGCCGCGATCGGCGCAGCCGGCATTGCCGGCATGACGAACCAGCAGATCGCAGCGCTCGGAGCCGACCAGATCGCGGCTCTGACGACGAGCCAGATCGCAGCCTTGACGCCCGCGCAGGTGGGTGCGCTTACGCCGCAACAGGTGACGCTCTTCACCACGACGCAGATCGGCGCCCTCAGTTCCAGCCAGGTCGCTGCACTCTCCAACGACAGTCTGGCCACCCTGACGAGCGAGAAGATCGCGGCGCTGAACGTCAAGGCAATCCCCGGACTGACCACCTCCCAGATCGCCTCGATGTCGACGACCCAGATCGACAGTCTCAGCCAGACGCAGATCGCAGCGCTCACCGCAACACAGATCGGTGCGCTCTCCTCCGCCCAGCTGGGAACGCTGTCCAATGCAGAGCTCGCGGCCATTGCGCCGACCGCAATTTCCGGCCTCTCGGCCGCCAACATCGCCGGCCTGAGCCAGGAGCAGATCGGCGTGCTGACGGCAGCACAGGTCGGCGCCTTGACCTTCGACCAGCTGAACGCCCTGCGACCCGACCAGCTCGGCGTCATGACCGCGACCCAGATCGGCGCACTGACGGCAACCCAGATCGCATCGCTTTCGGCCGGAACCATCTCCGCCCTCTCTGCGACCCAGATTGCCGCCATCTCCACCAAGGCCATCTCCGGCCTGAGCTCGGCGCAGATCGCCACGCTGACGGCAAGCCAGCTGGACGCCATGACCTCGGCCCAGTTCGGCGCGTTGAGCGCCACGCAGCTGGCGGCCTTCAGCCCCACCGCGCTCGAAACCCTGACCTCGGCCGACATCGCGGCATTGTCACCAAGCGCGATCGGCGGGCTGACGCCGGCAGTCTTTGCAACGCTGCAGCCTGAACAGATTGCGGCCCTGACGACGGGACAGATCGCCGGCCTGAGCTATCATCAGCTCCGGGCGATGACGCAGGATCAGATCGGCGCACTGACGACGGCACAAGTCGGCGCCATGAACGCGATCCAGCTCGCAACGCTTGGAACCGACAAGCTGGCCTGGATGTCGACGAGCCAGATCGCCGCCATGGATCCCAAGGCGATCGGCGGCCTGACGGTGGCGCAGGTCAGCAGCATGACGGCGGACCAGGCGGAAGCCCTGACGCCGACCCAGGTCGCCGGGCTGAACTCGGCTCAGCTGACGGCGCTCGGCGCGACCAACTTCAGAACCTTCTCGACGGAAGACATCGCAGCCATCAGCCAGCAGGCACTTCCCGGCCTGACGGTGAGCCAGATCTCCAACATGACACCGGCGCAGCTGCAGGCGATCAGCGCCACCCAGTCCAACAATCTGAGCCCTGAGCAGATTGCAGCCATCCTCGCCGCCTACCAGGCTGTCTGAGGATGAAAGAATGAGAGGTCGGCCAGCAGCCGGCCTCTTTCAGTTCCGGATGGTGAACTGCACGCGATCCGCCGGAAAACGGGTCACCGCAAACTGGATCGGGCGCCCCTGCGGATCCGTGTTGACCGCCCGCGTGACGAGCACGATCGCGCCCGGCGTCAGCTCCAGATGGGCGACATCATCAGGCTCGGCATGAACGGCCGAAATTTCCGTCACATCGCGCAGATAGTCCTCCACCCCGCAAGCCGAGAGAGCCCGCGTGATCGAGCCGGTTTCGGCGAAGGCCTTGTCGATGCCGGCGAAGCGCTCGGACGGAAACCACATGGTGGAGCGCGAGACGGCACGTCCGTCTGCCTTGCGGATGCCATCCAGTCTCAAGACCTCCTCACCACGCGCCAGCTGCAGCCGGTCACTCAACTCCGGCGTTGCCACCTCCCGTGACGAGGACAGGAGAATACCTTTCAGTTCGCGGGCCTGTTCACCGATCCCTTCGGTGAAACGGGTCCGCCGACCGATCGGGAAATCGAACTTGTCACGCTGGGTGATCATCGTCCCGCGCCCCTGCGCAGCACGCACGATGCCCTCCTGCGCGAGTGCCGCGAGCGCCGCACGCACGGTATGGCGATTGACCCCGAATTCTTCCGCCAGCGCCGTTTCTGCCGGCACCATACCCGTCCTGTCATAGAGACCTGCCAGGATATTGGCGCGGATCCGATCGGAAATCTGGCGCCAGAGGGCAACGCCCTTCTGTCTCTGCATCACTGTTTTCGGTGTCCTTGTCACAAGCTTGTCACGACCAGCGGTTACTCCTAAAGTAACTTGTATGGTTGTCTATATTACTAGACATTTCGAGGACTGACAATGGACACAGCCAGGGAAATTGAAACAGGCCCGCAGATCGATCGAAAGCGGATCGCCGACCTGCTCGCCAAGGCAACGATAGCAGAGCTCGAGAACGCGCTTGCAGCGCTCGGCCCCATCCCGGAGTTCACCGCCTTGCGCGGTCCCGAAACCGGGCTCCTGATGGTCAAGGGCCGGATCGGCGGCGGCGGCGCGCCCTTCAACCTCGGTGAAGCAACGGTCAGCCGGGCCAGCATTCGCCTTGCCGACGGTCGTGTGGGCCATGGCTACCGTCTGGGCACCGACCGAAAGTCAGCCCAGCTCTCGGCCGTGCTCGACGCTCTGGCACAGGACGCAGCAGCAAGGAACACGCTCGAAACGGCCCTCTTCGCACCCCTCGAAGCCCGCCTCGCCCAAGAGGCCGAACGCCTCGAGGCCGAAACGGCCGCGACGAAGGTCGATTTCTTCACCATGGTTCGAGGAGAAGACTGATGCTCGACGTCACTGAAAGCCTGGACGGCGGCTTCCCCGATGCTGTCACCCAAGCCCAGACGGTTTTTCGCAGTGTCATGGACGCCATGGCGCGTCCGGGGAGCCAGGGTTTGATCGACGTGCCGGTCGCCCCGCCCGCGCCGCTTGGCGTGGCGGCAGGCGCCTTGCTGCTGACGCTCTGCGATCACGACACCTCGATCTGGCTGACACCGGTTTTGGCCAAGTCCGCCCTGCCGGGCTGGATCGGGTTCCACACCGGCGCCAGCCTGACATCCACGAAGTCCGATGCGAAATTCGCCTTCGTTGAGGCGGGAGCACCCGTCCCCTCGCTCACGCAGTTTGCACTCGGCACCCAGGAATATCCGGACCGTTCGACCACGCTGGTCGTCGAGATCGCGGCTCTCGAGGGCGGCCAGCCTCTGCAGCTCTCGGGCCCCGGCATTCGCGACACCGCCATGATCGCACCGAAGGGTCTGCCGGAAACTTTCCTGCGCCAATGGGCCGACAATCGCGCCCTCTTTCCCCGTGGTGTCGATCTGGTGCTGACCTGCGGTCCGCGCTTCATCGCGCTGCCGCGCACGACCAAGGTCCGCGAGATGGAGGCCTGAGCCATGTATGTTGCCGTCAAGGGTGGCGAAAAAGCCATCGCCAACGCCCACAAGCTCCTTGCCGACCGCCGCCGTGGCGACAGGTCGCTGCCATCGGTGACGATCGACCAGATCGTCGCCCAGCTCGGCCTCGCCGTCGATCGCGTCATGGCGGAAGCCTCGCTCTACGACTGCGCGCTGGCAGCGCTCGCCCTCAAGCAGTCGCGCGGCGACATGATCGAGGCGATCTTCCTCCTGCGCGCCTACCGCACCACGCTGCCGCGCTTCGGCACCTCGCGGCCGATCGAAACCGGCCGGATGCGCGTCGAACGCCGCGTCTCGGCCACCTACAAGGATCTGCCCGGCGGACAGCTGCTCGGCCCCACCTTCGACTACACCCACCGCCTGCTCGATCCCTCGCTGCTCGATGACGAAACGGTCGACATGGGCGATCAGCGCGAAGAAGGCCTGGAGCATGTCATGCGGGTCTCCGACATTCTCGACGGCGAAGGCCTGATCGAGCCGGATGGCGAAATGCCCGAGGATCACGTCGCCGGTGACATCACCCGCGAGCCGATGGAATTTCCGATGCCCCGCGACCTGCGCCTCCAGGCGCTCGCCCGCGGCGACGAAGGCTTCCTTCTGGCACTCGGCTATTCCACCCAGCGCGGCTATGGCCGCACCCATCCCTTTGTCGGCGAAATCCGTATGGGTCTGGTCGAGGTCGAATTCGATGTGCCGGAACTGGGCTTCGCCGTCTCGCTCGGCGAAATCCGCGTCACCGAATGCCAGATGGTCAACCAGTTCAAGGGTTCGGCTAAGGCCCCGCCGCAGTTCACCCGCGGCTACGGCCTCGTCTTCGGCCAGAGCGAACGCAAGGCCATGTCCATGTCGCTGGTCGACCGAGCGCTGCGCACCCAGGAATTCGGCGAGGATGTCGTCGCCCCGGCCCAGGACGAGGAATTCGTGATTTCCCATTGCGACAACGTCCAGGCGACCGGCTTCGTCGAACACCTGAAGCTGCCGCATTACGTCGACTTCCAGGCCGAGCTCGACCTCGTCCGCCGCATGCGGGCAAAGCATGATGCGAGCCGCCCCGAACAGACGGACCTGAAGGAGGCCGCAGAATGACCGCGCTGGCAACCGAACTCGCCACCTACAATTTCGCCTATCTGGACGAACAGACCAAGCGCATGATCCGCCGCGCGATCCTGAAGGCGATCGCCATACCGGGCTACCAGGTCCCCTTCGCCAGCAGAGAAATGCCGATGCCCTATGGCTGGGGCACCGGCGGCGTGCAGGTCACCGCCTCGATCATCGGCCGCGATGACACGCTGAAGGTCATCGACCAGGGCGCCGACGATACGACCAATGCCGTCTCCATCCGCGCCTTCTTCCAGAAGGTCGCCGAGGTCTCCGTCACCACCAAGACCAGCGAAGCCACGATCATCCAGACCCGCCACCGCATCCCCGAGGAGAAGCTCCGGGAAGGCCAGGTTCTGGTCTATCAGGTGCCGATCCCCGAACCCCTGCGCTTCCTCGAGCCGCGCGAGACCGAGACTCGGAAGATGCATGCGCTGGAAGAATACGGCCTCATGCATGTCAAGCTTTACGAAGACATCGCAAAGCACGGCCGCATCGCCACGACCTATGCCTATCCGGTGAAGGTCGAGGGCCGCTACGTGATGGACCCGTCGCCGACACCGAAATTCGACAATCCGAAGATGCACATGTCGGAAGCCCTGCAGCTCTTCGGCGCCGGCCGCGAGAAACGCATCTATGCCGTTCCGCCCTATACCGACGTCGTCAGCCTCGACTTCGAGGATCACCCCTTCGAGATCCAGACCTTCGACAAGCCCTGCGCGCTCTGCGGCGCCCACAACGTCTATCTCGACGAGGTCGTGCTCGACGACAAGGGAGGCCGGATGTTCGTCTGCTCCGACACCGACCACTGCGAGACGCGCCAGGCCGAAGGCCATGTCGGCGAAATGCTCGCCCAGAACAAGGAGGCCGCAGAATGAGCGACCAGCCCCTTCTGAAAGTTCGCAACCTCTCGAAATTCTACGGCAACCGCATCGGCTGCTCCGAAGTCTCCTTTGACCTCTGGCCGGGCGAAGTGCTCGCCATCGTCGGCGAAAGCGGATCGGGCAAGACGACGCTTCTGAACTGCCTCTCGACCCGGCTGATGCCGACGACCGGCTGTGTCGACTACCACATGCGAGACGGTCAGTACCGCGAGCTCTATCATATGGGCGAAGCGGAACGCCGCTTCCTCATGCGCACGGACTGGGGCTTCGTGCACCAGAACCCGGCCGATGGCCTGCGCATGACGGTCTCGGCCGGCGCCAATGTCGGCGAACGTCTGATGGCCGTCGGTGATCGCCATTACGGAAAGATCCGCCAGACGGCGAGCGAATGGCTGGAGCGCGTCGAGATCTCCACCGACCGCATCGACGACCAGCCGCGAGCCTTTTCCGGCGGCATGCGCCAGCGCCTGCAGATCGCCCGCAATCTCGTCACCGGTCCCCGCCTCGTCTTCATGGACGAGCCGACCGGCGGCCTTGATGTCTCGGTCCAGGCGCGCCTGCTCGATCTCGTCCGCGGCCTCGTCAACGACCTCGGCCTTTCGGCCATCGTCGTCACCCACGATCTCGCGGTCGCCCGCCTCCTCTCGCACCGCATGATAGTGATGAAGGATGGCCATGTGATCGAACACGGCCTCACCGACCGCGTGCTCGACGATCCCCGCGAACCCTACACCCAGCTTCTCGTCTCCTCGATCCTTCAGGTCTGACGGACGTCGCGAAAGGAAACCATTATGCCGACACCGCTCATCGTTTCGGAAGTCGCCAAAAGCTTCACCATGCATTTGCGCGGCGGCCTCGTCCTGCCCGTCGTGGCCAACGTGTCCTTCTCCGTTGCATCGGGAGAATGCGTCGTGCTCGGCGGCCCCTCAGGCATCGGCAAAAGCTCGATCCTGAAAATGCTCTACGGCAACTACGCCGTCGACCAGGGCCAGATCCTCGTCAACCATGACGGCCGCATCGTCGACATCGCCTCGGCAGATCCCCGCACGGTGCTCGAAGTCCGCCGCGGCACGCTGGGTTACGTCAGCCAGTTCCTGCGCACCGTCCCGCGCGTCTCAACCCTCGACGTGGTGGCCGAGCCGCTCGTCGCCCGCGGTGTTTCGACGGACGAAGCCCGCGACCGCGCCGCAGAACTCCTAAGTCGGCTAAACTTGCCGCGCGACCTCTGGCAGCTCCCGCCCTCCACCTTCTCCGGTGGCGAACAGCAGCGCGTGAACATCGCGCGCGGCTTCATCACCGATCACGGCGTCCTGCTGCTGGATGAGCCCACCGCCTCGCTCGATGCCGCCAACCGTACGGTTGTGGTCTCGATGATCCGTGCCAAGAAGGAAGCCGGTGTTGCCCTGCTCGGCATCTTCCACGACGAGGAAGTGCGCGAGGCCGTCGCCGACCGCATTCTCGATGTTATGCAGTTCTCACCGCGAAAGGTCGCGGCATGACGAAGAAGCTCGGGCTTAAGCCCCTCGTTCATGAGACCGCCCGGGTCGTCAATTCGACCCTTGGCCGCTACACCGAAGTCGCCGATCGCTGCCGCCTCGATGAAGTCGAGATGGGCGACTACTCCTATATCATGCAGGACGGCGCCGTCTGGTGCGCGACGATCGGCAAGTTTGCCAACATCGCAGCCGCCGTCCGCATCAACGCCACCAATCACCCGACCTGGCGGCCGACGCTGCACCACTTCACGTATCGTGCCGCCGACTATTTCGACGGCGCGGAAAACGACCACGACTTCTTCTCCTGGCGTCGCGAGAACAGGGTGACGATCGGCCACGATGTCTGGATCGGCCATGGCGCAACCGTGCTGCCCGGCGTCACTGTCGGCGATGGCGCGGTGATCGGAGCCGGCGCCGTCGTCTCCCGCGATGTTGCCCCCTACACCATCGTCGGCGGCGTGCCGGCAAAGCTGATCCGCGAGCGTTTTCCAAGGTCGGTCGCCGAGCGCATGCAGGCGCTTGCCTGGTGGGACTGGGACCACGACCGCCTGTTCGGCGCGCTCGAGGATTTCCGTCACATGGATGCGGAACAATTCATCGAAAAATACGCATAATTGCAGCGAAATCAGAGGTTTATCTGGTTTCACAAATCCTACACGAAACTGACATTCGCATTTCACGGGCCAAAGCTAATGCCTATCCAGCACCGCAATCAATGACGGCGAAGGAAAGACGATGCTCTTCAGGCTGGACAACCTCACCCGCCAGTTCGGAACCAACAAGGCCGTAGATTCGGTCACGCTTGAGATCCCGGCTGGCCAGATGGTCGGCGTGATCGGCCGCTCCGGCGCCGGCAAGTCGACGCTGCTGCGCATGATCAACCGCCTGGTCGACCCCACCTCCGGCAGCATCCGTTTCGGCGATCTCGAAATCTCGAACCTGCATGGCACGGCACTGCGCAACTGGCAGCGCGACTGCGCCATGATCTTCCAGCAGTTCAACCTGGTGCCGCGCCTTGACGTGCTCACCAATGTCCTGCTCGGCCGCCTCAACCATCGTTCGACGGCCCTCTCGATCCTCAACGTCTTCACCCGCGAGGAGCGCCTGATGGCGATCGCCGCCCTTGAGCGTCTGGGCATCGAGCAGACCGCGCTCCAGGCCGCCGGCACCCTGTCGGGTGGCCAGCAGCAGCGCGTGGCGATTGCCCGCGCCCTGATGCAGTCGCCGAAAATGGTCCTCGCCGACGAGCCGATCGCCTCGCTCGATCCGCTCAACGCGAAGATCGTGATGGACGCCCTGCGCGACATCAACGAGCGCGAAGGCATCACCGTCATCACCAATCTGCACACGCTCGATACCGCCCGCAATTACTGTGAGCGCATCATCGGCATGGCGCGTGGCCGCGTCGTCTTCGACGGCTCGCCGAACGAACTCACGGCCGAGGCTGTGCATGAAATCTACGGCGCCGACCAGCATGGCGCCGGCATCGACGAGACCATGACCTCGACGAGCATCAACATTGCGCATCAGGACAATGAGCAGCGCAAGATCCCATCCGCTGGCCTCCGCCCTCTCGCCGTCGCTGAGGCCTGAGCCACGAAGATCGCTGGCCCTGCGACACGGGCGATACGTCAAGACATACCCTCATCCTACGAAACAGGAGATGAACTCATGTTGAAGAAGACCCTGCTCGCCACGGCGGCTCTCGTTGCTCTGGCCTCCGGCGTTCACGCCGAAGACCTCAAGGAATTCCGCATCGGCATCCTCGGCGGCGAAAACGAAGCCGACCGCCTGCGCAACTTCCAGTGCATGACCGAAAAGCTTCCGTCGGTTCTCGGCGTTGAAAAGGTCTCGCTCTTCCCGGCCGCCGACTATGACGGCGTTGTTCAGGGCCTGCTGGGCGGCACGCTCGACTACGCCGAACTCGGCGCATCGGCCTTCGCCAAGGTCTACCTCGCCAAGGCTGACGCCGTCGAGCCGATCCTGACCACCGTCCAGACCGACGGTTCCAGCGGCTACTACTCGATAATGGTCGCCCGCAAGGACAGCGGCATCGCCAAGATCGAAGACATCAAGGGCAAGAAGCTCGGCTACGCCGATCCGGACTCCACCTCCGGCTACCTCGTTCCCCTCGTCACCCTGCCGGAAGCTCTCGGCGCCCCGGTTGACCAGGTTGTCGCCTCCACCGGCTTCGGCGGCGGTCACGAAAACCTCGTTCTCGAAGTCGTCAAGGGCACCTTCGACGTCGGCACCACTTGGGGTTCGGGCGTTGGCGAGTTCAAGGACGGCTACACCTCGGGCAACCTGCGCAAGATGGTCGACAAGGGCATCCTGAACATGGATGACCTGGTTGAAGTCTGGAAGTCCCCGCTGATCCCGAACGGTCCGGTCGTTGTCCGCACCTCGATGGCCGAGGACATGAAGATGAAGTTCAAGCAGTTCATGATGGACCTGCCGAAGTCCGACCCGGCCTGCTTCTCCGCTGTTCAGGGCGGCGACTTCGCTGGCTTCACAGAAGTCAACGTCGACTTCTACAAGCCGATCATCGACGCTCGTAAGGCCACCATCGGCGGCTGATCGCAACGCATCCCAGAAGACCGCCGGTGGATACCGCCGGCGGTCTTTCCTTTCCGTCTATTCGAAGGACTTGCGGCAATGGCCATGATGGCGACCCAGCCCCCATTGAGCGAACGCGGCGCCATTGTCGAGCGCCACTGGCAGGAACTCGCCGCAAAGCGGCGGATGTATACGGGCTTGAGCCTCGTCATCCTGTTTCTTGCCGTCACCGGATCGCTCTGGTTCGCCAACGAGACGAATGCCGGCAAGTTCTTTGACAGGCTGCCCTATCTCTTCGATTTCGTTGGCGAGCTCGTCCCCCGCGATGGCTGGGAAATCTGGCGCGCCCTCTTCGACCTGCCCTCGCCCTATGACGACGGAAGCCTGAAATACAATTATCCGGAAGGCCGGTTCTACATCACCGAGAGCCTCTACATCCCGGAATACTTCCACAAGATGCTCGAGACAGTGAACATCGCGCTTCTCTCGACCGTGATCGCCATGATCTTCGGCTATGCGCTGGCATTCCTGGCGGCGAAGAACACCATGCCGAGCGCCTGGATTCGCTGGCCGGTACGCCGCTTCATGGAAATCCTCCGTGCCTTTCCGGAAGTGGTCATCGCCGGCTTCTTCCTGGCGATCCTGTCGCTCGGTCCGATCCCCGCCATCATTGCCGTCACGGTCCATACCATCGGGGCGCTCGGCAAGATGTTCTTCGAGGTCATCGAGAACGCCGATATGCGGCCGGACGAGGGTCTGAGAGCCGTTGGTGCGAACTGGTTCGAACGCGTCTGGTTCGCCATCACACCCCAAGTCATGCCGAACTTCATGAGCTATTTCCTGCTGCGCCTGGAAATCAACGTGCGTGCCTCGACCATCATCGGCGCCGTCGGCGGCGGTGGCATCGGCGAAGCACTCCGCCTGTCGATCGGCCAAGGCCACGAGGCCAAGACGCTCGCGATCATTCTCCTTCTTCTGTCGACGGTGATTGCCGTGGACCAGTTCTCTGCCTGGCTCCGCCGCAAGCTTGTCGGCGAGCAGGGCTTCCAGTCGGTCACGTGAGGTTCCCATGTCGATGATCAACACCGCCGAACTGAACCGCCTCGCCGAACGCTACCCACGCGTTCTGGAGCGCAGCCTTTGGCAACGCTACCGGATCCCTTTCTCAATCGGGATGCTATCGCTGTACTTCCTGTTCTGCTGGTGGTTTTTCGCCATCGGCAAGACGCTGTCGGAAGCCAATTGGGGCATCGCGGGCAACTATCTCGCCGACTGGGTATCGTACGAAATCCGTCCCGAATTCGACATTGACCGAGATGGCGCGCTGACGATCAGCTATCCCCGCTTCGATCCGATCGGCCCGAACCCGAACCCGGACTGGATCGAGACGACGCGCACAACGATCACCCGCTCAGAAGCGCCAACGCCCTCCGCCGCAGCGCCCGCCCCGACTGCTCCTAAGACGAGCTCCTCGTTCAGCTTCATGGCGTCCCCCACGCCGCAGGCATCGGCCCCCACAACGGCGGCCGGCAGCGCTGCGGCTGCACCGGCAGTGACGACGGAGGAGGTAATCACTGAGGCACAGGTCGCCCTTTCAGGAAGCGCCCGAATCGACATCGCGGGTGACCGCGTGACGCTGACCCGCAGCAGTGAGACGGTAACGCTTCTGCTCGACCCGGAAGACGACACCGTGATGATCGAGGGCGCCCGGCCAAGCTGGGTGGAGCAGCGCCTCGAAGGCGGTCGCGTCATCGCTTATTTCGGCTCAGCCGGCTGGATCGACGTCTCCTCCGATCGTGTCCGTGTGCGCAAGCGTTTCTTCGGTTGGGAGAACTTCATCTTCGATACCGACTCGCCCTTCTTCGGCCTCTCCACCGGCGAGGTCTGGCAGAAGATCACCTCCGGCGAACGCATCGATCCGAAGATGAGCAACCTGGCGCTGGCCTGGAACAACATCCTCTACAATGCGTCCTGGCAGCATCTCGATGTCTGGACCAAGCTTTTGCAGACCATCGTCATGGCCTTCATGGGCACGCTGCTTGCCGTGCTCGTCGCCTTCCCGCTGTCCTTCGTCGCGGCGCGCAACATCACCCGCAACCGCCCGGTCAATCAGCTGACCAAGCGCTTCTTCGACTTCGTCCGCTCCGTCGACATGCTGATCTGGGCACTCTTCTTCACCCGCGCCTTCGGCCCCGGACCGCTCGCCGGCATCTCCGCAATCTTCGTCACCGACTCGGGCACGCTCGGAAAGCTCTATTCCGAAGCGCTCGAAAACATCGATGACAAGCAGCGCGAGGGTGTCAAATCGGTCGGCGCACCCTCGGCGGCCGTGCAGCGCTTCGGCGTCCTGCCGCAGGTCATGCCGGTCTTTGCCTCCCAGGCGCTCTACTTCTGGGAATCCAACACCCGCTCGGCCACGATCATCGGCGCAGTCGGCGCCGGCGGCATCGGTCTGAAGCTCTGGGAAGCCATGCGCACCAATTCCGACTGGGAAAACGTCGCCTATATGGTGCTGCTCATCCTCATCGTGGTGTTCCTATTCGATGCCATCTCCAATAGCCTGCGCTCGCGCCTGATCGGCAAGAGTCGCCACTGACATACCGGGCGGAACCAGCCGCCCGCACTTAAGATACGAAAGCCAAAGCCTTGCGTTACGCCCTCTATTTCGCCCCCGCCGCCGATGATCCGCTGAACAGAACGGCAGCGGAGTGGCTGGGGCGGGATGCGTTCACCAGGACCGAGTTCCCCAAGGCCGCAGACGGTGGGCTTTCGAGCGACGAACTGGATGCGCTGACGGCCGATCCGAGACGCTACGGCTTCCATGCAACCCTCAAGGCACCCTTCCACCTGGCCGACGGGCGAAGTGAAGCAGAGCTGCTGGACGCGATGAAAGCCTTCACCGCGAAGACATCCGCCTTCGACATCCCGTCCTTGGTGGTCGGGCAGCTGGGCCACTTCTTCGCCCTGGTGCCGGAGAACCTTTATCCGCCCTTGCAGGCGTTCGCGGCAAGCGTCGTGGAAACCTTCGAGCCCTTCCGCGCACCGCTTTCCGAGGCAGACATTGCAAGGCGCAAGCCCGACTCGTTGCCGCCACGCCAGCGGGAAAACCTTATAAATTGGGGTTACCCTTACGTCTTCGACGACTTCCGCTTTCACATGACCCTGACAGGCCCCGTGCCCGAAGCACAGGCGCCGGCCATGGCCGCAATTTTGAACCGACGCTTCGCCGATTTCATCCGCCGCCCCTTGAGGATCGGCGCTCTCGTCCTTTTCGTCGAACCCGAACGCGGCGCTCCATTTTCCGTCCATTCCTGGCTGCCCCTGAAGGCGGCCCAACAGAACGGCTGATCTCATGTCTGAACAGATACTCTCAAACGCCCGCATCGTCCTTGAAGACCGGATCGTCGATGGCAGCGTCGTCATTCATGACGGCAAGATTGCATCGATCGACGAGGGAAAGAGCAGCACGGGCGAGGACTTCGGCGGTGATTACCTGATCCCCGGTCTCGTCGAACTGCACACCGACCATCTGGAATCGCACTATTCCCCGCGCCCTGGCGTACGCTGGCACATGACCTCGGCCATTCAGGCCCACGACGCCCAGATCGTCACCTCCGGCATCACCACCGTCTTCGACTGCCTGCGCATGGGCTCCGACGAGGACGGCGGCTTCGACAAGGGCGAGATGCGCGAGATGGCCGACGCCATCCAGGCCGCAGAACGCGACGACCGGCTGCGCGCGGAGCACCTCATTCATCTCCGCTGTGAAGTCGCCTCGGACAACGTGCTCGATCACTTCGCCGATTTCGAGAACGACCCGCATGTGCGCCTCGTCTCGCTGATGGACCATTCCCCGGGTCAGCGTCAGTTCCAGACGATGGACCAGTACACGCTCTACTACAAAACCAAGCGCGGCCTGACCGACGAGCAGTTCGCCCGCTTCGTGGAAAGCCGCCTCTCGCTCTCGCAGAAATATTCCGCGGTCCATCGGGACGCGCTCGCCAAGGTCTGCGCCGAGCGCGGCATCACCGTCGCAAGCCATGACGATGCGACGCTCGCCCATGTCGAGGAAGCCAAGGGCCACGGCGTGAAGCTCGCGGAATTCCCGACCAGCTTCGAGGCCGCGGAAGCCTCCCACAAATCCGGCATGAGCGTTCTGATGGGCGCCCCGAACGTCGTGCGAGGCAAGTCGCATTCCGGCAACATCGCCGCCCGCGATCTCGCCAAGCGCGGCGTGCTCGACGTCCTCTCATCCGACTACGTGCCGCTCAGCCTGCTGCATGCTAGCTTCGTGTTGGCCGATGAAATCGACGGCATCTCGCTGCCCCAGGCGATCGCCATGGTCACATCAACGCCGGCACGCACCGTCAGCCTTGACGATCGCGGCCGCATCGAAGCCGGCCTGCGGGCCGATCTCGTGCGCGTCCGGCGGACGGATGGCGTTCCGGTCATCCGCTCGGTCTGGCGGGAAGGGCGTCGGGTGGCCTGATGACGCAAGCAGTCACGGAGCGGTCGGCAAGCAGGGACACCGCCAGCGGCACGCTGGTTGCCGTTGTCGGCCCGAGCGGCGTTGGCAAGGACAGCCTGATGGACTTCGCGCGCCAGCACTTCGCCGGTCGCTCTGACCTGCACTTCGTCCGCCGCGTGATTACCCGTCCGCGCGATGCCGTCGGCGAGGACCATGAACCCGTGACGCTCGATCGCTTCGAAGCGCTGTCTCAGGCAGGCGCCTTCGCCGTCAGTTGGCGGGCCCATGGCCTCGGCTATGGGATTCCCGCGGATGTTTACCAGAGCCTCGGCCGCGGCGAGGTCGTCATCGCCAATGGATCCCGCTCAGCGCTCGAAGCCTTTCGCACTGCCTTCGCCAATCTCATCGTCTTCAATGTCACCGCGCAGCCGCAAGTCCTGGCCAAACGCCTTGCGGCCCGCGGCCGGGAAACCGCTGCCGACATCGAAGCCCGGCTCGCCCGCGCGACCGAGCCCTTGTCTCCGGACTTGCACGTCGTCGAAATCGACAACAGCGGCGAATTGGAAGCGGCCGGCAGGACGCTTGTCGACCTGATCGAGAGCCTGCTACACAAGGACTGAGGAGCACGTGGCACCGGTTCACTGACAAGCCTGCCACACTCTGAACGCGAAAGCTTCGCCGCCTCGCTTTTTCCAGGCTTTCGGCTTGACTCCCGTCATGCCCTCACGTATGCGACGCTCGACTTAAAGCGTAGGCGAACTGCGCCTTTCGTTCTTCGCGATCTCGCGAAGCGCAACCGGCGGGTCTTTTGATCCGCTCCTCCGACTGGCAAAAAGACGGCCCCTCGACAAGGGGAGAGCCGGAACGAACATGAAAGGATAAAAAATGTTCGCAGTCATCAAGACCGGCGGTAAGCAGTACCGCGTTAACGCCAACGACGTGCTGACCATCGAAAAGCTGGAAGCCGAAGCTGGCGCAACCATCGAATTCAACGAAGTTCTCGTCGTCGGCGAAGGCGAATCTGCAACCATCGGCGCGCCCTTCGTGGCTGGCGCCAAGGTTACGGCCGAAGTTGTCGAACAGACCCGCGGCAAGAAGGTCATCGCCTTCAAGAAGCGTCGTCGTCAGAACTCGAAGCGTTCGCGCGGCCATCGTCAGCACCACACCGTGGTGCGTATCACCGACATCGTCGCCGCCTGAAGCGCGTCTAACTACAAGGTTTAAAGGAGAACTCCCATGGCACACAAAAAAGCTGGCGGTTCCTCGCGCAACGGTCGCGATTCCAATTCCAAGCGCCTCGGCGTGAAGAAGTTCGGTGGCGAAGTCGTCATTCCGGGCAACATTATCGTGCGTCAGCGCGGCACCCAGTGGCATCCGGGCGCGAACGTCGGCATGGGCAAGGACCATACCCTCTTTGCACTCACGGCCGGCAATGTGGACTACCGTACGAAGTCGAACGGTCGAGTCTTCGTGTCTGTAATGCCGAAAGCCGAAGCAGCGGAATAAGCCGGTAGCGCTCTAAAACAGCCGGCGTCTCATCGACCCGGCTGACCGCACCAGGTTCAGTCAGACAAAAAGGGGAGATGGGGCGCCATCTCCCCTTTTTTCTTGTCCAACGAAGGAGACTGAACCATGCAAAGTCTGATGTTGAGGGACGACCAATCACGGTCGCCCGAAGAACGGCCAAGGCCCGATCGGCCGAGGAGCGATTGCCCTGTCTTATTGTCGCAAAGGCTGGTCCTGCGCGCACCCCACACCGAAGACATCGACGCCCTTGCCCATCTCGCCAACAACGCCGCCATTGCCACCATGGTGGCGCGCATGCCGCATCCCTATACGGCGAAAGACGCGGCCGACTTCGTGCGACGCACGAATATCGGCGAGATTGGCAAGTGCGTCTACGCCATCACAAAGGCGGACAATGGCGAGTTCCTCGGTTGCTGCGCGCTGGAGCCCAATCCGGCCGACGATACCATCCTGGAAATGGGCTACTGGCTGGGCGAACCCTACTGGAACAAGGGTTATGCCACCGAGGCAGCCCATGCCCTGATCGACATGGCCTTCCGCACCCGCGAATGGGTGAGCCGCATCGACGCACGCTGCCGCGTCACCAACATCGCCTCGCGCCGGGTCATCCAGAAGTCCGGCTTCCAGTTCCAGGGCACCGGCATGGTCGGCAACCTTGCCATGGGCGGGCCAGTCCCCGTCGAATGGTACAGGCTCGACCGCAAGACCTGGCTGTCCTTGAAGAGCTGGGGGGAAATGCGATGAGCGCGATGCTGGCCGAAAGACCCGCCACAATGCCGCTGATGCCGGGTGCCTGCCCGGTCATCGAAACGGCGCGCCTGGTGATGCGCCCTCACCGCATGCAGGATGCGGATGCGATTGCGAACTCGCTCAGCGATTTCGCCGTCGCCCGCATGCTGACGCGCGTGCCGGTCCCATATGACCGCGAGGATGGACGCGACTGGCTGAACATGGTGACGTCGGGCCTCAAGCCCGACTGGCACTTTGCGATCACGCTCGATGGCGTCCATATCGGGGTTGCGTCCCTGGAGCTGCGCCACGGCCTTTGGCACATCGGCTACTGGCTGAACCGCTTCTACTGGGGCAAGGGCATCATGTCCGAAGCAGTCGAGGCAGCCCTCGACCGCTTCTTCCAGCGCATGCCGCAAGCCGAGATTTTCGGCGGCGCCTTTGCCGACAACCCGGCATCGCTACGCCTGCTGGAAGCCCGCGGTTTTCGCACGGTCGGGGTCGAGGACGTGTTCTCCAAGGCGCGCAATACCATGGCGCCGCTCGTCGAATTCCGTCTGTCCCAGCCGGACTTCGCCGGCCGCAGAAGACGTGCATAGCCGACAATGCTCCGGGCGCCAGCCGCCCGGGGCTCACCCCTCCGCCAGCTCGACCCAGACCGGCAGATGGTCGGAACCACGAGCGGAAGTATCCACCCGACAGGCCTCAAGGCGACCCGCAAGGCCGCCACTGACGAAACAGTAATCGAGATGCATGCGCCGCGCCCCGTCCTCGCTGATCCAGCTATATCCGTCCGCCGGCCGGGCCTTGAGGTATGCCTCCGCATCCGTCGGAAACCCGGAACGCGGCGCGCGCCCGTAATAGGCGTCGTTACGGCCGACCATGGCGATATATTCCGGGCTTTCCGGCTCCATGTTGAAGTCGCCCATGATCAGGAAGTCCTGCGGCAGCGGCGGATCCGGCAGGCCGAATTCATTGACGCCGGTCAGAGCGCCCCCTTCCTCGCCATAGAGCTGGACGCGATCCTTGAGGAAGGCGATTTGCGCCAGCCGCTCGTCCGGCGAGACATGATCGAGATGAACGGAATAGACCCTGAGCGCCCCGCCCGGCGCCTCGACCACCGCCTCCAGCGCGCCCCGTTGCAGGTTGAGCCTGTCGAAGGTCCGGTGGCGCGGCAAGAGCAGGTTACGGCTGGCGCGGATCGGAAAGCGCGACAGCACCATATTGCCGAACTGGAAGCGCCGTTCCCGCAGGCGCCCATCGGTGACCGCATGATCGACCAGCACATCGCAGGCCGGTCCGAAGACACTGAAATAGGTCGGAAAACGCGCCGAGAATATCTCGACGAGGTCCGCATAGTCGTTCCGGCTGTAACCGCGGGTGACTTCCTGCAACGCAATCACATCGGCATCGCGGATGCTGTCGGCGATGCGATCGGGGTCGAAACGCCCGTCCTGACCGAAGCCGTATTGGATGTTGTAGCTTACGAACTTCACGATACTCTTTGACCTCCGCGCCAAGCGGCTATATCGATGGCCGCAATCTCCGCGCAGAACCTGACAGAAGAATTGACGGCAGCAAGATGAAATTTCTCGATGAGGCTAAGGTATACATTCGCTCGGGCGACGGCGGCGCCGGTGCTGTCTCGTTTCGGCGCGAAAAGTTCATCGAGTTCGGCGGACCCGACGGTGGCGACGGCGGCCGCGGCGGCGACGTGTGGGTCGAGGCCGTCAACGGCCTGAACACGCTCATCGACTTCCGCTTCCAGCAGCACTTCAAGGCAAAGACCGGCACGCACGGCATGGGCCGCAACCGGACCGGCGCCAATGGCGAAGACGTGACGCTGAAGGTTCCTGTCGGCACCCAGATCTTCGAGGAAGACAACGAGACCCTGATCGTCGACCTGACGGCCGAGGGCCAGCGCTTCCGCATTGCCAAGGGCGGCAATGGCGGCTTCGGCAACGCCCATTTCAAGACCTCGACGAACCAGGCGCCCGATTGGGCCAATCCGGGTCTCGAGGGTGAGGAAAAGACCGTCTGGCTGCGCCTGAAGCTGATCGCCGATGCCGGTCTCGTTGGCCTGCCCAATGCCGGCAAGTCGACTTTCCTGGCCTCGGTCACCCGCGCACGACCGAAGATCGCCAATTACCCGTTCACGACGCTGCACCCGAATCTCGGCGTTGCCACCGTCGACGAACGCGAATTCATCCTCGCCGACATTCCGGGTCTGATCGAAGGCGCCCATGAAGGCGTCGGCATCGGCGACCGCTTCCTCGGCCACGTCGAACGCACCCGCGTGCTTCTGCACCTCGTCTCCGCCCAGGAAGAGCAGGTCGGCAAGGCCTACAAGACCGTCCGCCACGAACTGGATGCCTATGGCGGCGGCCTCGAAGACAAGCCGGAGATCGTCGCACTCTCGCAGATCGACGTCCTGGACGAGGCCGAACTCAAGAAGAAGGCAGCGGACCTGAAGAAGGCCTGCGGCCAGACACCGCTGCTTCTCTCGGCCATCACCAACAAGGGCATGACGGATGCGCTGCGCGCCCTGCGCGATGTGATCGTCGCGGCCCAGGGCAATCAGCCCCTGCCCGAAAAGCGTGAGAAGAACCGGCGGAAGCGGGACGACGACGGCAATCTCGAAGCCGGCTTCGATGGGGAAGGCGACGACTGATGACCACCCGGCTCCGCTCGCTCTCCCGCGTGAAGCGGGTCGTCATCAAGATCGGCTCCGCCCTTCTGGTTGATCGCGGTTCCGGCATGCGCAAAGCCTGGCTCGATGCCATCTGCGATGACATCGCGGCGTTGAAGGCAAGGGGCACGGACGTTCTCGTCGTCTCCTCCGGCGCCATCGCGCTCGGTCGTACCGTGCTCGACATGCCCTCAGGCGCCTTGAAGCTCGAAGAGAGCCAGGCCTGCGCGGCCGTTGGCCAGATCGCGCTGGCCCGCCATTGGGCAGAAAGCCTCTCCCGCCACCAGATCGTCGCGGGTCAGGTCCTCCTGACGCTGGGCGACACCGAAGAGCGCCGCCGCTATCTCAACGCCCGCGCCACCCTCAATCAGCTCTTGAAGATCGGCGCCGTGCCGATCATCAACGAGAACGATACGGTCGCGACGACCGAAATCCGCTACGGCGACAACGATCGCCTGGCCGCCCGCGTCGCCACCATGGCCGGCGCCGACCTGCTCGTTCTGCTCTCCGACATCGACGGCCTTTACACGGCCCCGCCCCATCTCGACCCGCAGGCGCAGTTCCTCGACACGATCGAAGAGATCACGCCCGCGATCGAAGCCATGGCCGGCGGTGCAGCCTCGGAACTGTCGCGCGGCGGCATGCGCACCAAGATCGACGCCGGCAAGATCGCAACCAGCGCCGGCTGCGCCATGATCATCGCATCGGGCAAGACGATGAACCCGCTCGCAGGGATCGAAAACGGCGCAAGGCATTCCTGGTTTGCGGCCTCCAAGTCGCCGGTCACGGCACGCAAGACCTGGATCGCCGGTCAGCTACAGCCAGCCGGCATCGTGCAGGTGGACAATGGTGCCGAAGGCGCGCTGCGCTCCGGCAAGAGCCTGCTGCCTGCAGGCGTGCGATCCGTCTCTGGCGCCTTCCATCGCGGCGATACCGTGTCGATCGTGACGACTGAGGGGCGCGAGATTGCCCGTGGCCTCGCGGGTTACGATGCCGAAGAGGCGCGCCGCATCTGCGGGCGCAAGTCTAACGAGATCGAGAAGATCCTTGGTTATCCCGGCCGCGCCGCCATGATCCATCGAGACGACCTCGTCATGACCGAACCGAAACTGCGGGATGCCGCAGCGAGTGACCGCAAGGATGCAGCCCATGCTTGATGCCGTGTCGAACCAGAACTCCGTCGAAGGCCTGATGCTAGAAATCGGCCGCCGCGCCCGCGCCGCCGCTCGACCGCTGGCCATCGCCTCGACGGATGCCAAGAACAAGGCGCTTCTCGCCATGGCAGAAGCTCTGGTCGCCGCCGAGGCCGAGATTCTTGCGGCCAATGCGCTGGACCTGAAGAATGCGGCAGCCGCCAACCTTGCCGCCTCCTTCGTCGATCGTCTGACCCTGAATTCCGCCCGTGTCGCAGCGATTGCCCAGTCGATGCGCGAGATTGCCGAGCTGCCCGATCCCGTTGGCAGCCTGATCACCGAATGGGACCGCCCGAACGGCTTGCATATCGAGCGCGTGCGCACGCCCCTTGGCGTGATCGGCGTGATCTACGAGAGCCGCCCGAACGTGACCGCGGATGCCGGCGCCCTCTGCCTGAAGGCCGGCAATGCCGTCATCCTGCGCGGCGGCTCGGATTCGGTCCATTCCTCGCGGGCGATCCATGCCTGCCTGGTAAAGGGCCTCGTCTCCGCTGGCCTTCCCGCCGATGCCATCCAGCTTGTGCCGACCACGGATCGCGCCGCTGTCGGCGCGCTGCTGTCGGGCCTCGAAGGATCGATCGACGTGATCGTGCCCCGCGGCGGCAAGAGCCTCGTCGCGCGTGTGCAGCAGGAAGCCCGCGTGCCGGTTTTCGCCCATCTCGAAGGCCTCTGCCACGTCTATGTCGACGGCTCTGCCGATCTCGACATGGCAAAGAAGATCGTCGTCAACGCCAAGATGCGCCGCACCGGCATCTGCGGCTCGGCCGAAACCCTTCTCGTCGACAGTGCCGCCATCTCCACCCATCTGCAGCCGCTGATCGAGGTTCTGACCGAAGCCGGCTGCGAAATCCGCGCCTCGGCCACGGTGCTGCGGGTCGTGCCGGGGTTGAAGCCGGCCACGGAAGAAGACTGGCGCACGGAATATCTCGACGCGATCATCTCGGTGGCGGTCGTTGACGGGATCGGTGGGGCGATTGATCACATAGCCCGCTATTCGTCGAACCACACCGAGGCCGTCATCGCGGAAGATCCCGCCGTCGTCGAACGGTTCTTCAACGAGATCGATTCCGCGATCCTGCTGCACAATGCATCCACACAGTTCGCCGATGGTGGCGAATTCGGCATGGGGGCGGAGATCGGCATTGCGACCGGCAAGATGCATGCGCGCGGTCCCGTTGGCGTCGAGCAGCTGACCTCCTTCAAGTACCGTGTTCGCGGCAACGGCCAGGTCCGTCCCTGAGGTGGTAGAAACCGCACTCGCCCATCGCCATACGGTCATGCCGCATGCCGAACGCGGCATGGTCATCGGACTCTTCGGAGGCTCCTTCAATCCGCCGCACCAGGGGCACCTGCTGGTGGCCGAAATCGCCTTGAGACGTCTTGGCCTCGATCAGCTCTGGTGGCTGGTGACGCCGGGCAATCCGCTCAAGAGCCGCAACGAACTGGCGCCGCTGGCGGAGCGGCTGGCGGCCTGTGAAGCGCTGGCTGAGGATCCGAGGATCAAGATCACCGCCTTCGAAAAGACGCTTGGCACGAGCTACACCGCCCGGACGCTGGATTTCATCCGCGCCCGCAATCCCCATGTCCATTTCATCTGGATCATGGGAGCCGACAATTTGGCCGGATTCCACCGCTGGCAGCGCTGGCAGAAAATCGCAACGACCTTCCCGATCGCCGTCATCGACCGGCCAGGCTCCACGCTCGCCTATCTCTCGTCGAAGACGGCACGGACCTTCGATTATGCACGGGTCGATGAAGAGGATGCCGGTGTTCTCTGGCAGAAGCGGGCACCGGCCTGGACCTTCATTCACGGGCCACGCTCGACCCTGAGCTCCACCGCGATCCGGGCCGCGGCAGGCAAGCCGAGATCTTGAGGATCGAGACCTTCGGCATTTTCGACCATGCCTTGAAAGTTTAACAGATCGATGCCACCTTTTGGTGGCGATCCGAGTTATAGAATCGCAGACGTGCTGTTCTGTTATTCCAAGGAAAGGACGAACTCTGACAACAGTACACACCAAGGGACGCGCCTCTCGCGCTATCCCGAAGAGCATGGAACGTGGCGCCGATGCTGCAGCCCGTGCGCTTGAGCTGGTCCTCGCAAGCCTCGAGGACTCCAAAGCAGAAGACATCGTCTCTATCGACATTGCCGGCAAATCGGCCCTGGGCGACTACATGGTGGTCGTGTCCGGACGCTCGAACCGTCATGTCTCGGCGATCAGCGAACACCTCATTTCCGATCTGAAGGACGAAGGCCTGGGTTCTGCCCGCGTCGAAGGTCTCGACAGTGGCGATTGGGTGCTGATCGATACGGGAGACATCATCGTGCATGTGTTCCGGCCCGAAATCCGTGAGTTCTACAACATCGAAAAGATGTGGGCGGCTCCGGACATCGAGGATCGCTTGCACTAATACGGCCGGCCGTCCTCCAGGACGGTCCCGAAGCCGGATTGACACGGCAGGGTAGTTCCTGCCGATAGAGATGGTTTTGTGACCTGAAACTGGGACTGCCCGCATGAAAATTGGCATCTATGCCGTGGGCCGGCTGAAGGCCGGTCCGGAGAAGGAACTCGCGTCCCGCTATCTGGACCGTCTTGCCAAGGCCGGACCGCAATGTGGCCTCGAATTCACCCGCTCCGTCGAGCTGAATGAAAGCCGCGCCGGCAATGCCGACACGAGAAAGCGCGAGGAAGCCCAGGAGCTTTCCCGCCAGATCCCCGACGGCGCGCTCATTGTCGTCCTCGACGAGCGCGGCAAGGCCTTTGACAGTGCCGAATTCGCGAAATTCGTCGGAGACGCAGCCGACAATGGCCAGCGCGACATGGCCTTCGTCATCGGTGGTGCCGATGGCATCGATCCCGAGCTGCGCGATCGTGCCCGCCTCGTCCTCAATCTCGGCAAGCTCACCTGGCCACATCAGCTGGTCCGCATCCTGATCGCCGAGCAGCTTTACCGCGCCGTGACCATCCTGACGGGACATCCTTATCACCGCGTTTGACGGCGCCGATCCCCATCGGTGACGCAATGCTTTGCCTTGATCGCAAATCAGCGTATTTTCGCCGCCGAACCGGATAGAGCCCTTGCCCACCGTTACCGAAGACATTGCAGCCGTCCTTCAAGGCCGCCGCCGAAAGGCAGGCCTGGCGATGACCTGTGTTCTCGGAAGCCTTCTGGCATCGGCCTCGCCGCTTCTGACGCTGGCACAGCAGGCGCAAGCCCCGGCGGCCCGAGGCGCCACGACGGGAGCCCTGCCGACCGCCCCGGCTCAGACGGGCGACCGGGTCGTGGCCGATCCGGCACCGGATCCGGCGCTCGAACTACGCTCCAAGCGCGACCAGGTCAGCGCCGAACTGCAGGCCATTGCCTCCAGCATGAAGCTCTCGGAGGAAAAGGCGGCCGAACTGCAGAAAAGCATCGAAGATCTGGAAAAGACCTCGGAGAGCCTGAAGACGGCCCTGATCGAGTCGGCCAGCCGCCGCAAGGACATCGAGAAGCAGATCAGCGATGGCGAGAAGCGCCTCGCGGACATTGGTCTGCGCGAAGACGAGATCCGCGCCTCCTTTCGCGAACGCCGGGCCATGCTGGCCGAGGTTCTGGCCGCTCTCCAGCGTATGGGGCGCAATCCCCCGCCCGCTTTGCTCGTCAGCCCCGAAGACGCCCTGGGATCGGTCCGCACCGCAATCCTGCTCGGTGCCGTCGTGCCCGGGATCCGCCACGAGACCGACAAGCTTGCCGCCGATCTCGAAGAGTTGATCGCACTGCGCGAGGCCGGCAGGAAGGAGATGGACGGCATGGTCGCGGCCATCGCCAACCGCCAGGAAGAAGAGCGGCGGATGGATCTTCTGGTGGCGGAAAACGAGCGCCTCGCCCGCACCAATTCTCTCCAGCTCCAGGCAGAACGCAAACAATCGGAAGCACTTGCCGAACGCGCCTCGACCATGGAGGCGCTGATCCGCTCGCTGGAAAACGAGATCACCTCGGTGCGCCAGGCCGCCGAACTGGCGCGGGCGGAAGAGCTCAAACGCAGCCAGATGAGCGAGGAGCAGAGGGCCCGCGCCCTGGAGCTTGCCCAGTCTGGACTGCCCGATAAAAACCGCATTGCGCCAGCATATCCGTTCTCGGAGCTGAAGCAGAAATTGGAATTGCCGGTTGCCGGCGAAACCCTGCGACAGTTCGGTGATCCGGACGGAACGGGCCACCAGGCTCAAGGGGTCGTCATCGCCTCGCAGCCTGGCGCGCTGGTGACCGCACCGGCGGATGCATGGGTGGTGTTTGCTGGAAATTTCCGAAGCTACGGCCAGATGATCATTCTGAACACGGGCGACGGCTATCACATGGTGCTGTCTGGTATGGACCGGATCAGCACGAGCCAGGGCAAGTTTGTTCTCTCCGGAGAGCCGCTGGCGACCATGGGTGAGAAAAGAGTGGCGAGCGCGACGGTATTGGCGCTGGAAACCGATCGGCCAACACTTTACATTGAACTTCGGAAAGACGGTAAACCGGTTGATTCCCGTCCCTGGTGGGTCGGAGGCGATTCTGGAAAGGCACAGAATGATACGTAGGGTCTCTCTTCTCCTCGTCGGCGCACTGATGGGCGCAACCGCGATGAGCGTCATCTATTCGGCAGGTGTTCCGGCGCAAGCGGCGGGCAATTCTACCTACAAGGAACTCTCGATCTTCGGCGACGTCTTCGAGCGCATCCGCGCCCAGTACGTCACCCCGCCGGACGAGAACAAGCTGGTCGAAAGCGCCATCAACGGCATGCTGACCTCGCTCGACCCGCACTCGGTCTACATGAACGCCAAGGACGCGGCCGACATGCAGACGCAGACCCGCGGTGAATTCGGCGGCATTGGCATCGAAGTGACGATGGAAGAGGAACTGGTCAAGGTCATCACCCCGATCGATGACACGCCCGGCGCCAAGGCCGGCATCCTCGCCGGCGACTTCATCTCCGAGATCAACGGCGAAAGCGTTCGCGGTCTGAAGCTCGAGGAAGCCGTCGAGAAGATGCGCGGCGCCGTCAACACGCCGATCAAGCTGACCATCCTGCGTGAAGGCGCCGACAAGCCGCTCGACATCACCGTGACCCGTGAGATCATCCCGATCCGCGCCGTGAAGTCGCGCGTTGAGGGCGATGTCGGCTACCTCCGCGTCATCTCCTTCACCGAGAAGACCTATGACGACCTGGAAGCCGCGATCGAGAAGATCAAGAAGGAAGTGCCGGAAGACAAGCTGAAGGGCTTTGTCCTCGACCTCCGCCTCAACCCGGGCGGTCTGCTCGATCAGGCGATCTATGTCTCCGACGCCTTCCTGGAGCGCGGCGAAGTCGTCTCGACCCGCTCGCGTGATCCGCAGGATACCCGCCGCTTCAACGCAACGGCAGGCGATCTGACCGACGGCAAGCCGGTGGTCGTGCTGATCAATGGCGGCTCGGCATCGGCGTCCGAAATCGTGGCTGGCGCCCTGCAGGACCTGAAGCGCGCGACGGTGCTCGGCACCCGCTCCTTCGGCAAGGGCTCCGTGCAGACCATCATCCCGATGGGTGACAAGGGTGCGCTGCGTCTGACGACGGCGCTCTACTACACCCCCTCGGGCAACTCGATCCAGGGAACCGGCATCGAGCCCGACATCAAGGTCGAGCAGCCGCTTCCGGAAGAGCTCCAGGGCAAGGTGCGCACCGAGGGCGAATCCTCGCTTCCCGGCCACATCAAGGGCCAGAACGAGAATGAAGAGGGCTCCGGCTCGGTCGCCTACGTGCCGCCGGAAGCCAAGGACGACGTCCAGCTCAACTACGCGCTCGACCTGCTGCGTGGCGTGAAGACCGATCCGGCCTTCCCGGCAGACCCGCAAAAGGCGTCGCTGCAGTAAATCACTTGAAAATGGCCGCCCGCGTATCGATGATGCGCGGGCGGCCTCGTCGTATCTGGGCCGCCGGCATCACTGGAAATCGCGCATGGACCTTCATGCACCGCTCGGTCAGGAGCGAAAGGACAAACGCCGCGGCAGGTCACGCCTGCGCCTGTCCACTGTGTCTTCCGTATTTGCCGCTCTCGTTCTTCTCGGTCTGTCTGCCTGGACCTCGCTGGCGCCCGTACCGCTTCAGAGCAATCCGCCGATCGGTCTCACACCGGCGCCGCCGGAACCCACGGCCATCGCCAGCAGTCAGCCCGACCGCGATCCAACCGAGGCTCCGGCAGGCCTTGTGACAAGCGGCCCTGATGACGGCGCCGTCATCCGTCGCACCACGACCGCAGACGGCAATGTCGTCACCACCTTCAGCCCCAATGCGCGTCAGGGCCCGGTCGTCATCGGCGCCAGCCGGACCCAGGACCCGCGGCTGGCAGGCCAGCCCAATGAGGACCTGATCGAGGTGACGGACGCCGGCGAACTCCCCACCGTCTCCGCATCGGGCCTGCGTCCTGTCGATTTTTACGCCCGCCCCTGGTCCGGCGCGCGCGGCACCCGCATCGCGATCGTGATCGGCGGCATCGGCCTCAGCCAGACCGGCAGCCAGAAGGCGGTCCAGGACCTGCCGGAGGACATCACGCTCGCCTTCGCCGCCACCGGCAACAGCCTGCAGCGCTGGATGCAGGAAGCCCGTCGCAAGGGCCACGAAATCCTGCTCCAGGTGCCCATGGAGCCCTTCGACTATCCGGCGATCGATCCCGGCCGCGGCACGCTGCTGGCCGAGAAGGCGGCAGCCAGCAATCTCGCCAATTTGCACCAGGCCATGGCCCAGATCACCAATTACACCGGCATCATGAACTATATGGGCGCCCGCTTCCTGTCCGACGACAAGGCCATGGATCCCGTCATGCGTGACATCGGCAAACGCGGCCTGATGTTCCTCGACGACGGCTCGACCGCCCGCTCGCTGTCAGGCGATTACGCCAAGGCGATCGGCTTCCCGCATGCCTATGCCGACGTGATGATCGACGCCCAGGTCGACCGTCAGGCGATCCTTGCCAAGCTCGACGAGTTGGAACGCATCGCAAGGCGCAATGGCCAGGCCATCGGCGTCGGGGCAGCCTTTGACGAAACCATTTCAGCGGTTGCCGAATGGCGCAACGAGGCCGTGGCCCGCGGCATCGAATTCGTCGGCGTTTCCGCTCTGGCGAACGAAAACACACCTTGAGGACATCATGACGAAGACCGGAACGACAAAGCCGCAGGTAAAGGCCGAGGATCTGCCCTATCGCCCCTGTGTCGGGATCATGGTGCTGAACCGAGAGGGACTTGTCTGGGCGGGCCGACGCATCCCCGAAGGCAATTCCGAATATGACGGTTCGCCGCAGCTTTGGCAGATGCCCCAAGGCGGCATCGACCCGGGCGAAGATCCGCTGCCGGCCGCCATACGCGAGCTCTATGAGGAAACGGGCATCAAGACCGTTTCGCTGCTCGCCGAGGCCGGCCGCTGGATCAACTACGATCTGCCCGCCGAGCTGATCGGCATCGGCTTGAAGGGCAAGTTCCGCGGTCAGACCCAACGCTGGTTCGCCTTCCGCTTCGAAGGCGACGAAAGCGAGATCGCGATCAACCCGCCCCCGTGCGGCCATGAGGCGGAATTCGATGCCTGGGAGTGGAAGCCCATGCAGGACCTGCCCGACCTGATCGTCCCCTTCAAGCGCGTTGTCTACGACCAAGTCGTCGCCGAATTCGCCCATCTGGCGGGGTGAGGTTCGCCCTCAGGCGTTTTGGACGCCATGGGCGACCTCGAAACCTTCATCCGCCCAGCCGGTCATGCCGCCGATCATGACCTTCACCTTCCGTCCAAGGCGGGCAAGGCGGAGCGCTGCCCGGTCGGTACCGTTGCAATGCGGGCCGGCGCAATAGACGACGAAGAGTGTCTCCTCCGGCCATTCCGCCATGCGCCGCTCCGTCATCTTGCCATGCGGCAGGTTGATCGCGCCCGGCACATGTGCCCTTTCGAAGAGCTTCGGTCCCCGCACGTCGAGGAGAACGAAATCGGCCTCACCGCGGCTCATCACCTCATGCACGTCCCAGCAATCCGTTTCGAAGGCGAGCCGCGCGGCATAATGCGCTTCGACAAGGGCGGGATCGGCGGCAGGGATTTCGGTGACGAGGCTTGGCATGGGTGGCTCCTTTCGATTTCGGATATCGGGGAGCTTGCCTTTTCCTGCCGTTTGGCGAAATTGGCGTAGATGACAACATGCGTAAAGATCACGCCAAATGCCCGCACCGGTTTCGCCTCTCTCCACCGCCATGCTGACCGGACCCAGGGTTGTCACGCTTGCCTATGACGGGCTCTGCACCTTCGAATTCGGGGTCGCCGTCGAGGTGTTCGGCCTCGCCCGTCCGGAGATGGGCAATGGCTGGTACCGCCACGCCACCGCCGCGATTGAGCCGGGGCCTTTGCGGGCGGCCGGTGGCCTGACCGTCACGGCGGCGGGAGGGCTGAAGCTTCTGGACGAAGCCGACCTCATCGTCGTGCCCGGCTGGCGCGGCATCGATGAAGCCGTGCCGGTCGTGCTTGTCGATGCCTTGCGCGCAGCCCATGCGCGCGGCGCGCGTCTGATGTCGCTCTGTTCGGGTGTTGCAGTGCTGGCCGCAACCGGCCTTCTCGATGGTCGGCACGCGACCACGCATTGGCGCTATGCCGATGTCATCAGATCCCGCCATCCGCTGATCCGCCTTGATCCGGATGTGCTCTACGTCGATGAAGGCGAAATCCTCACCGCTGCCGGCAGTGCGGCCGGGATCGATCTCTGCCTGCATGTGGTGCGCCGGGATTTCGGGGCCGAGGCCGCCAACAGCGTCGCCCGCCGTCTGGTGGTCCCGCCCCATCGCGAGGGCGGGCAGGCCCAGTTCATTGTCAGGCCGGTTCCGCAGGACCGCGAGGGCAAGAGGCTCGGACCGCTCATCGACTGGATCGACCGCAACCTGCAGCGGGAGATCACGCTCTCCGAAATGGCAACCCGCGCCGGCATGAGCGCGCGCACCTTCCAGCGGCGCTTCCGCGATCTGACCGGCAACAGTCCGGGCGAGTTTCTCCTCGCCCGCAGGCTGCGCCATGCCTGCGATCTGCTGGAGCGCCAGGCAGCGCTCTCGCTCGATGACATCGCGCTTGCCGCAGGTTTCGGCACGCCGGCCACGCTCCGCCACCATTTCCGGACCCGGCTTGCAACGAGCCCGACGGCCTATCGGGCCCGCTTTGGCCATGCGAACTGAGACCGGCGCGCGACAGCGAGGCGATCATTTGACCGCCGAATTGCCGCCGTCGGCGTAAAGGGCGGAGCCGGCAACGAAACTGCCCAT
Source organism: Allorhizobium sp. CTOTU50464 (assembly GCA_032102365.1). GTDB lineage: Bacteria > Pseudomonadota > Alphaproteobacteria > Rhizobiales > Rhizobiaceae > Allorhizobium. The sequence goes on from DAMDHD010000004.1 coordinate 141,879, forward strand.
GGGCCCGGCGAGGAAGAGGACGGCAGCGGCGATCTCCTCCGGTTCTGCAATGCGTTTCAGGGCATGCAGGGAGGCCGCCCAATCCTTCTGTGCCTGATCCCCGGCCATCGCCGTATCGGTGCCGCCCGGCAGCAGGGCATTGGCCCTAACACCCACTGCCGCATAATCCGCGGTGATCCCTTTGACGAGGCCCATCAGTCCAGCCTTCGCCGCACCATAGGCAGCCATGCCGGGCAGGCCGACACTGGTGCCAACGAAGCTGGACACGAAGACAAGCGCGCCGCCGCCACTCGCGAGCATGGCCGGGATCTGCACCCGCGCCGCCAGAAAGGCGGAGGTGAGATTGCCGCTGAGCACGGCATTCCAGCTGTCGGGATCAAGATCTGCAAGAGGCGCGATCTGCCCCACGGTGCCGGCATTGTTGATCGCAATGTCGAGCCGGCCGAAACGCTCAAGCGCCGTTTCAACCAGCCGCACATGCGTCTCTGCCAGTGTGACGTCTCCGGGGATGGCCGCAGCCTGGCCACCATCCCTTCGGATCTCCTCCGCCACGCTTTCGAGGGCGTCGACGCCGCGCGCGTTTAAGGCGACACTGGCGCCCTCTCTGGCAAACAGGCGTGCCGTTGCCCGACCGATACCGGATGAGGCACCGGTGATGATGGCAACCTTGCCGTGAAGACTCGTCATGATCAAAACCTCCGTGATTGGGAGGTCGGTGATAGGTGAACGCCAATGCTCGACCCACCCGTTTCCTGCGGGCAGGGCTGCATCGGTTAAAAAAATGAGAGCGAAGGCGTTACCGCTCGGCGGCAGCGGCTTCTTCGGCGCTTTCTTCGATCCGCTCCATGTCGTCGTCGGACAGACCGAAATGATGGCCGATCTCGTGAATCAGCACATGGGTGATGATATCGCCGAGCGTCTCTTCGTTTTCGGCCCAATAGTCGAGGATCGGGCGACGATAGAGAATGATCCGGTTCGGCATCAGGCCGGTTTCCATCGAAAACCGCTCCGAGATCCCGCGTCCTTCGAACAGGCCGAGCAGGTCGAAGGGCGTTTCCAGCGCCATGTCCTCGAACACTTCGTCGGTGGGGAAATCGGTGATCTCGATGATCAGGTCCTTGGTGAGATCACGGAATTCCTGTGGCAGATGGCCATAGGCCTCGATCGCCAGCGACTCGAATGTGCTGATCGTCGGGGCATGTCGTTCGCGCCAATCCTCGCTCTGGTCTATGCGGGCCATGGATACTCCTTAACTGCCGAACATATAGGGGTTTTGCCGCGCCATTTCGAGAGTGAATTCAGTCAAGGAATAAATTCTTATTTGAATCTGGTTGACTCTTTCCTGAAGCTCTGGAATCCATAGGAACAAATAGAGAACAATTCATCAGGAGAGATCGTCATGGGCGAGAGCCCTCAGGCGCGTGAGACGCTTTTTGCCTTGCGGGAAGCCATTGCCCGGATTGAGGGAAAGCCGGACCATGTCGCGCGCACGGCCGCATCCCCGGCCGCATCATTGCATCCGAAAAGCGGCAATGGCGCGCTTGAGGGCGACCGCAAGGATCTGTTCGACGGCCTGATGAACCAGATGCTGGCGCCGGGAAACCTGATCGAAATGCGAGGACGACGGCTGCAGCAGGCCGGCGCCGTGATGGGCTTCGGTCTGGCGCTGGCCGTCATGAGCGCCGAGCAGGACAGGGGAGCAAGGCAGCGCCTGCTGTTCATTGCCGATCCGCATGTTGTGCGCGAGGCCGGCCTCGCCTATGCGCCCGGCCTTCTCGATTTCGGCCTGTCATCGGCAACGCTGGTGCATGCCATGCCGCGCCGCATCGAGGATGCGCTGTGGCTTGTCGAGGCCGCACTCGCCTCCCGCGCCTTTTCGGCCATTCTCCTGGAAGTACACGGCAATCCAAAGAAATTCGGCCTCACCGAGAGCCGGCGCTTGAGCCTCAGGGCACGCGCCACCGGTGGCAGGCTGATCCTCCTCCGGCAGGCCGGCGAAGAGGAGGCCTCCAGCGCTCTTCTTCGCCTGTCTGTCGAACCCGCGCCAGCGGCGGCGCGAACTCTCGCAGACGGATCCCTGCTGGGCGGCAGCATCGGGTCACCAGTCTTTCGCATCACCCTTGAGAAATCCCGCATTCCGGGCTCACCCGAACTCACTCTGGAGTGGAATTCCGATGACCGCCGCCTTCGCCTTTTCGAACAGTTCGCATCCTCAAGCCTCGGATCGTCGCATTCTGTCGCTCTTTTTCCCAAGGCTTCCGACCGACCGCATCGCCCGGCGCCGCTGGGGTCTCTCCTGGCGTTTGCCCCCCGCCTCGACCGCGCCTCCTGAGCGCGCGCCCTTCGTCTGCGCGGGTCGCATCGCCAATGCCATGCGCATCACGGCACTGGACGAGGCGGCGGAAAGCCTGGGCCTTCGGGTGGGACAGGGCCTGGCCGAGGCACGCGCCATTTGCGCCAAACTCGATGTGATCGAAGCGGATCCGGCCGCTGACCGCGCGCTCTTGGAAGCGATCGCCGACTGGTGCGATCGCTACACACCGCTGGTCGCGCTCGACGGCGAGGACGGCCTGATGCTGGATATCACCGGCTGCGCCCATCTTTTCGGCGGCGAGGAGCGCCTGATCCGGGATGTTGACCACCGGCTCACCGCCTTCGGTTTCGCCGTCCGCATTTCGGTCGGTCCGACCCCGGGCCTCGCCCGGGCCTGTAGCCGCTTCGGCGGGCCAGAGCGTGTCGCACCATCGGACATGGCTGCAGCCCTCGCCCCGCTCCCCATCGCCGCTTTACGGCTTGAAACACAGACCGTCATGGACCTCGCCCGCGTTGGGCTGAAGACCATCGCCGATCTGCTGGCAGCCCCCCGGCCGCCGATCACCCGCCGCTTCGGCTCCGGCCCCATGCTCCGCCTCGATCAGGCACTCGGCCGGGAAGGCGAACCGATTTCGCCCCGGCGTCATCTGCCGCTTCTCTCGGCCGAGCGTCGCCTTGCAGAGCCGATCATGACCGAGGATCAGGTTCTCGATCTCGCCGGTCGTCTGGCCGCAGGTCTCAAGACATCGCTCGAAGCCCGCGGCGAGGGTGGTCGCCTGTTCGAACTATTGGTGTTTCGCGTCGATGGCCGCGTCTTCCGCATCGAGGTCGGCGCCTCTGCACCGCTGCGCGACGCCACCCGCATCCGCACCCTCTTCGAAGAGCGGCTCAGCGTTTTGCAGGATGAACTCGATGCCGGCTTCGGTTTCGAACTCGTGCGCCTCAACGTTCTCCTGAGTGAGGGCTTCGACGATGCCCAGCCGGCTTTGGCAGACGAGACGAACGACCGGGAGGATCTCACCCGCTTCCTCGACCAGGTTGCCGCCCGCTTGGGCGAGCGGGCGCTGCGCCTGCCCGTCTCGTTGGCCAGCCACTGGCCGGAACGGGCAACGCTGCACGCCCCAGTCAGCGACGCATCGAAGTCCCTCGATTTTGTCCCACCCCAGACACAGAAGGCGGCCCGGACGGTCCGAGGCCTTCGCCCACTGCGCCTGCTCGATCGGCCAGAGGAAGTGGAGGTCATGTCCGCCGTCCCCGATGGTCCGCCGGCCAGCTTCCGCTGGCGGCGCGTACAGCGGCGTGTCCTCAGGGCGGAAGGGCCGGAGCGCCTTGCGCCAGAATGGTGGGTGGATGACGAGGATTCACCGCCGCGCGATTATTTTCGCATCGAGGACACCGAAGGCCAGCGCTTCTGGCTCTATCGCGAGGGCCTCTATGAACGACGCACCGTCAGGCCGAGCTGGTTCCTCCAGGGCTTCTTCGCGTGAGGCATGAGCCATGACCGTTCAGCCCTTTTACGAGATCGGATTGCGCAGCAACTTTTCCTTTCTGGATGGTGCATCCCATGCCGAGGAGCTGGTGGAGCGCGCACTCCTTCTCGGCCTCTCGGGTCTCGGCCTTGCGGATCGAAACACGGTCGCCGGCGTGGTGCGCCTGCATGCCTCCGCCAAGCTGAACGGTCTGGAATTCCGCCCGGGAGCGCGGCTCGTCTTTGACGACGACACGCCGGAACTGCTTGCCTATCCGATGAACCGGAAGGGATGGGGCAATCTCTGCCGCATGCTGAGCCAGGGCAATCTGCGCTCGAAGAAGGGGGTCTGCACCCTCTGGCAGGCGGATCTTCTGGAATGGTCCGGGGATCTTCTCTTCGTGGCCATGCCGCCTTCGCTGCCCGAAACCGCCGATGTCCAGACTTTCGAGACCCGTCTGGCCCCCATCCGCGCCCAGCTGGAAGGCCGCCTCTACCTTGCTCTGACACCCCGCTACGACGGTTTCGACCAGAAGACCTTCGCCGAACTCGGCGGGATCGCCGACCGTCTCGGCCTGCCGCTGATCGCCACGAATGACGCGTTTTACCACGCGCCGGACCGCAAGCCCGTTGCCGATGTCGTCGTCGCGATCCGCGAGCATCTGCCGATCGCCGAAGCCGGTCTGCGCCTGCATGCCCATGCCGAACGGCACCTGAAGAGCCCGGCCGAAATGGCCCGTCTGCTGCGCGCCTGGCCCGAAGCACTCGACAACAATATACGTTTCTTTAGCCGGCTGAATTTTTCGCTGGACGAGCTGTCGCATCAATATCCCGACGAGATCTTCGATGGCGAATCCCCGGCCCGCGCGCTGCGCCGCCTGACCTATGAGGGCGCCCGCAAACGCTATGGGGACGACATTCCAAAGAAGGTCCTGGGTCTCCTGGACTATGAGCTGAAACTCATCGCGGAAAAACGCTACGAGCCCTACTTCCTGACCGTCTACCGGATCGTCTGCCATGCCCGAGAGGTCGGCATTCTCTGTCAGGGTCGCGGATCCGCAGCCGATTCCGCCGTCTGCTTCTGTCTCGGCATTACCGAAGTCGACCCGCAGAAGACGACGCTGCTCTTTGATCGCTTCATCTCCACCGAACGCGACGAACCACCTGATATCGATGTCGATTTCGAACACGAGAAGCGGGAGGATGTCATCCGCTTCATCTATGAAACCTATGGCCGGGAACATGCCGCCCTGACCGCCGCCGTCATCAGCTACCGCGCCCGCTCGGCCGGTCGCGAGGTCGCAAAAGCCTTCGGCCTTTCGGCAGATGTCCAGTCGGCGCTTGCCGGCTCGATCTGGGGCTGGTGGACCAACGACTTCACCGAGGAACAGGCAAACGCAGCAGGTCTCGACCTGCAGGATCCCACCACCCGGCGTGTGCTGAACTATGCCCAGACCCTGCAGGGCTTCCCCCGCCACCTGTCCCAGCATGTCGGCGGCTTCGTCATCACGCGCGATCGTCTCGACGAAGTCGTGCCGATCATGAACACGGCCGATGGCCGCTTCATGGTCGAATGGGACAAGGATGACCTCGACACCTTGAAGATCCTGAAGATCGACGTGCTGGCGCTCGGCATGCTCACCTGTCTCGCCAAGGCCTTCAAGCTCTTGTCGAGCCATTACGATCGCCACGAGACCCTCGCCTCGGTCAACCAGGACCAATGTTCTGAAGTCTACGACATGATCTGCCGCGCCGACACACTCGGCGTCTTCCAGATCGAAAGCCGTGCCCAGATGAGCATGCTGCCCCGGCTGAAGCCACGCGAATTTTATGACCTGGTGATCGAGGTCGCGATCGTCCGGCCCGGCCCCATCCAGGGCAACATGGTCCATCCCTATCTCAAGCGCCGTGAAGACAAGCTTGCGGGCAGGCCGATCGATTACCCCAGCGAAGAACTGCGCACCGTGCTGGAGCGCACGCTCGGTGTGCCGCTCTTCCAGGAACAGGCGATGCAGATCGCCATCACGGCGGCCGAGTTCACCCCCGCAGAGGCCGACCGCCTCAGGCGCGCCATGGCCACGTTCCGCCGCACCGGCCAGGTCTCGAGCTTCCAGAAACGCATGGTGGAGGGCATGGTGCGGCGGGGCTATGATCCCGAATTTGCCGCCCGCTGTTTCAGCCAGATCGAGGGTTTCGGCGAATACGGCTTTCCCGAAAGCCATGCCGCCTCTTTTGCCCTGCTGGTTTATGTCTCCTGCTGGTTCAAGGCTTTTTACCCGGATGTGTTCTGTGCCGCGATCCTGAACTCCCAGCCCATGGGCTTTTACGCGCCCGCCCAGCTGGTGCGCGATGCGCGCGAACACGGCGTCGATATCCGTCCCGTCGACGTCAATCATTCTGAGTTCGATTGCCTCTTGGAAGGCAATGAAAACGGATCATGCGCCTTCGATCCGGATCGCATCACTCCGCGTCATCGCATGATGAGAAGCGTCATCCGCTCGAAACAGGCCGTGCGCCTCGGTTTCCGCCAGATCAAGGGCCTCCCGAAAGACGCCGCCGATCTCCTCGTTGCGCGACGGGGAAAGGGCTATGATTCCGTTCGCGACCTGTGGCTGCGCACCCGGCTTCCCCGGGCCGTGATCGAAAAGCTTGCGGATGCGGATTGTTTTTCGTCCCTCGGCCTATCGAGGCGCGATGCCCTCTGGGCTGCCCAGGCGCTGGATGGAGACGCGGCGGTCGAAGTCCTGCCGCTGTTCGAAACGGTCCGCCAGGACGATCTTCAGGACGAGGCCGAAATGCTCCTTCCCCGCATGCCGCCGGGGGAAGAGGTGCTGAGCGATTACCGCACGCTGACCTTCTCCTTGAAGGCGCATCCCGTCTCGTTTCTGCGCGACGCCATGCATCGCGCAGGCCTCCGCTCGGCGGCAGATCTGGAACGCCTGCCGCATGGGGCAAAGGTGGAGATTGCCGGCCTCGTGCTCGTGCGCCAGCGCCCCGGCTCGGCCAAGGGCGTGATCTTCATGACGCTCGAAGACGAAACGGGCACGTCCAATGTCATTGTCTGGCCCAAGGTCTTCGAGCGTTATCGCCCCGTTGTCATGGGTGCCCGGCTGGTGGCGCTGCGGGGACGCCTGCAAAAGGCCCATGGTGTCATCCATGTCGTGGCTGACCATCTGGTCGATGCCAGCTCCCGCCTCGGTCTGCTTCTGGGCGATCTGAAGACGCTCGACACCCTTGCCCATGCCGATGAAGTGCGCCGCCCGGGCGTCGATCAAAGGCAGGCCAAGCAGGAAAAAACCCCGCGTACAGCCCTTGTGGCCGCGCCACCTCCCGGCCATCCCCGTCGCAGTGCCATGGCCGATCTCATGCCGAAAGGACGCAATTTCCATTGAACACCGGCTCGGGCTTTCGATCACATCTGTCGCCGGCCCCTCGAATTTTCTTGACAAAGCGCATCGTGTTTACGAGAAAGACGACAGTGAATGTCATGTTTGACGAGTGCCCCGACCATGCTGGTCTGCAGCTGCAATTACATCACCGACAAAGAGATCAAGGCCGTCATCAACGAGATGCTCGATGAGGACTGTTGGCAGCTGATCGTCCCCGGCAAGGTTTACCATGCCATGGGCAAGCGCGGTCGCTGCTGTGGCTGCTTCCCGAACGTCGTCGATCTCATCATCCGCACCACCCAGGAATACCACGCCGACCGCCAGACCGAAGAAACCAAGGTCATCAACTTCATGGAGCGCCTGAAACAGTTCCATGAAGAGCAGAAGGCCGCCCTTGCCGCGCGCCGTCAGGCGATGATCGAGGCAAAGCGCGCTGCAGGCTGACGGTTGCTTTCCCGCCGGTCATTCCCGCTCGAACTCCCATCCCCAATGCAATTTACCTGTCTCTCCGGCAATGCCTCTGGCTTTGCCGCGGGCTCTGCATGGGGCATACTGGGCTCAACCCGCAGAATTAGAATCTTTCTAAAAAACACTCGACACACCCGGGCGTCATCGATAAAGTTGCAACATTCCATCCATATAAGGGAAGAACATCATGAAGGGTGATCCGAAGGTCATTGAACGGCTCAACGAGGCGCTGTTCCTCGAGCTTGGCGCGGTCAATCAGTATTGGCTGCACTACCGCCTGCTGAACGACTGGGGCTACACGAAGCTCGCCAAGAAGGAGCGCGCCGAGTCGATCGAGGAAATGCAGCACGCTGACAAGCTCATCGACCGGATCATCTTCCTCGAAGGTCACCCGAACCTCCAGCAGGTCGCTCCACTGCGCATCGGCCAGAACGTCAAGGAAGTCCTGGAAGCCGACCTCGCCGGCGAATACGACGCCCGCACCGCCTACAAGGCCTCCCGCGACATCTGTCATCAGGCCGGGGACTACGTCTCGATGAAGATCTTCGAAGAACTGCTGATGGACGAAGAAGGCCATATCGACTTCCTCGAGACCCAGCTCGAGCTTCTGTCCAAGATCGGCGAAGAAAAATACGGCCAACTCAACGCCGATTCGGCCGATTCCGCCGAATAATCCGAGCATTCAACCGACCACGAGAGGCCTCGCTTGCGGGGCCTTTTTTCGTGAGGACAAGCTCGCGCGGCAGCCGCTGCCAAGCGATCCCTACCCCAATCTCAGCGATCTCGCCGCGCCATGAAGGCGAGACGCTCGAAGAGATGCACATCCTGCTCGTTCTTCAGGAGAGCGCCGTGCAGCTTCGGCAGGGCATTCTTCACCTCCCCGCGCAGGTCAGCCGGGTCGACATCCTCGGCGACGAGAAGCCTGATCCAGTCAAGCGCTTCCGATGTCGAAGGCTTCTTTTTCAGCCCCGGCGTTTCGCGGATCTCGTAGAATTGCGTCAGCGCATTGCGCAGCAAGGTCTTCTTGATGCCGGGATAGTGAACCTCGACGATTTTCTCCAGCGTCTCGGCATCGGGAAAGCGGATATAGTGGAAGAAGCAGCGGCGCAGGAAAGCGTCCGGCAGTTCCTTCTCGTTGTTGGAAGTGATGATCACGATCGGCCGAATCTTCGCCGTCACCGTCTCACCTGTCTCGTAGACGTGAAACTCCATCCGGTCGAGTTCCTGCAGAAGATCATTCGGAAACTCGATATCCGCCTTGTCGATCTCGTCGATCAGCAGCACGGTCTTGCGCTCGGCAGCAAAGGCCTGCCAGAGCTTGCCCCGGCGGATGTAGTTTCTGACGTCGTTGACGCGGTCGTCGCCAAGCTGGCTGTCGCGCAGGCGCGAGACGGCGTCATACTCGTAAAGCCCCTGCTGCGCCTTGGTGGTCGACTTGACATTCCATTCCAGCATGTCGAGACCGAGTGCGGCGGCAACCTGGCGCGCAAGTTCGGTCTTGCCGGTCCCGGGTTCCCCTTTGACCAGAAGCGGCCGCTCCAGCCGGATCGCGGCATTGACCGCAACCATCAGATCCTTGTCAGCCACATAGTCGGCGGTACCTTGAAACTGCATCATAACTGAGCCTCGCTCCATACTCGGCGGCAACGTAGTGACGCGTGTGACCGGGTGCAAGCACAGGTGCGGCTTTCGACCATTTGCCAGAAATAGCTTGTGTTTTCCCGGCAATCTGACAGGCTGCATCCCATGAACGCTGATGCGTGTCCGTCTGCAAGTGCCCCATCCGCAAGGACGGAATTTCGGGCTCCGGACATCACCGACCTTCTCATCGACCCACTATTCGCAGTCTGGACCAATTGGTCCGGCAGCAATGCCTCTTATAACGGCAGTCTCCTGTAGACCGGCGGGACGTTCTGTCCGACCCGCATCTCTCATGGATGTCTGTCCCGACCGCAGCCTCCCAGCTGCAGGAGACCCGCTTGACCAGACACCTTTATTCCATCGGCGACACAGTAACGCTGAAAGATGGCCCCATCCGCCTCGCCCGCAGCAATGGCTCCTGCAAGGTGCTGGCGACGCTCCCCGAAACGGGCGGCAGCAGGCAATACCGCGTGCGTTTCGAAAGCGAGAGCTTCGACCGCTGCATTGCCGAAACCGATATCGATCCAAGCCGCAGCAAGGCATCCGCCCGGGCACCGGCCACGCCGAAGAAGGAAACCACATCATGGCTAAAGGCCAGCAGCGTTCGAACCGCGAAGTAAGGAAGCCGAAACAGGACAAGGCCAAGCCGGCAGCAACCCCGGTTTCGACCTTCACCACGCAGATCAAGAGTGCGGAGGCCGCTTCTCCCAAGAAGCGCTGAAATCGTTAGACCCGGACCATGCCTGAAACGGCTGGTCCGGGAAGTCTGTCACAAGCAGTCCAGCGCTGTCTGCGACGCATTCTCCTTTCCCTTTCGGGTGAAGATGCGGTATGGGCAGGCGCATGAACGCCACCTCCTTCACCCTCCTGCTCGGCGGCACCCTGACCGTAACCGACCGCCTGCGCGCCCTGACGCAAGGAAGCCGCGTGATCGCGGCCGACAGCGGCATGCGTCACGCCCTTGAGCTCAACGTCTTGCCGGAGCTCTGGGTCGGGGATTTCGACAGCAGCGACGCGGCCTTGATCGAACGCTTTCCCTCGGTGGAGCGCCGCACCTACCCGGCCGCCAAAGCCGCGACCGATGGCGAGATCGCCGTCGCCGAAGCGATCGCTCGCGGTGCGACACGCCTGATCTTCGCCGGTGCGCTGGGTGGCGAACGCTCCGACCATGCGCTCCAGCACTATCTGAATGCGCTCGGCCTCGTCGAAGACGGTTATGAAGTGGTGCTGACCTCGGGCGAGGAAGAGGCCTATCCCTTCGCGGAGGACAGCGAACTCGCCCTCGAGCTGCCCAAGGGCGCGCTCTTCTCGGTCCTCGGCTTCACTACGCTCGAAGGCCTGACGATCAACAACGCGCGCTATCCTTTGCAGGATTTCAAACTGCCCTTCGGCTCGTCGCGCACGATATCCAACATTGCCGAGGGGCCGATCTCGGTCTCGCTGTCCCGTGGCCGGGCCATGCTGCTCGCCCGCCCTTACGATCTTTCCGGAGCCTGATGCCTTGGCACCTCCCATTCTGAAACTCGACGATATCCATCTCTCCTTCGGCGGCACACCGCTGCTCGCCGGTGCCGGTCTGCAGGTGGAGCCCGGTGACCGCATCTGCCTGGTGGGACGCAACGGCTCGGGCAAATCGACGCTGATGAAGATCGCGGCCGGCCTCGTCGAAGCCCAATCGGGCGAAGTCTTCCGCCACCCCGCCTCGACCATTCGTTATCTCGAACAGGCCCCGGATTTCGCAGGCTTCGCGACCGTCCAGGCCTATGCCGAAGCAGGCTTGGGTCCAGGCGACGATCCCTATCGCGTCACTTATCTGCTGGAGCATCTCGGTCTCACCGGCCAGGAAGACCCGACCCGTCTCTCCGGCGGCGAAGCCCGCCGTGCGGCCCTTGCCCGCGTGCTCGCACCCGAGCCGGACATCCTGATGCTCGACGAGCCAACCAACCATCTCGACCTGCCGACGATCGAGTGGCTGGAAGGCGAGCTGTCGAAGAGCCGCAGCGCGCTCGTCCTCATTTCCCACGACCGGCGTTTCCTCGAAAAGATCTCGACCGCTACCGTCTGGCTTGATCGCGGCCTGTCCCGGCGCCTCAACCGCGGCTTTGCCCATTTCGAGGAATGGCGCGACCAGGTGCTCGAAGAAGAAGAGATCGAGCAGCACAAGCTCGGTCGTCAAATCGAGCGTGAGGAACACTGGCTGCGCTACGGGGTCACCGCGCGGCGCAAGCGTAACATGCGCCGCCTCGGTAATCTCCAGGCGCTGCGCGCCAATTACCGCGGCCACAAGGACCCCCAGGGCACGATCCAGGCCTCCGTGACCGAGGGCAAGGAAAGCGGCAAGCTGGTCATCGAGGCGGACAAGATCACCAAGACCTATGCTGATCGCACCATCGTCGCGCCCTTCTCAATCCGTGTCCATCGCGGCGACTGCATCGGTCTGATCGGCCCCAATGGTGCCGGCAAGACGACACTCCTGAAGATGCTGACGGGCCAGCTGGAGCCGGACGAAGGTCTGGTGAAGCTCGGCACAAACCTCGAAATCGCAGTCCTCGACCAGAAGCGCGAGGACCTGAACCCCGACGATACGCTGGCCCATTACCTGACCGATGGTCGCGGCGAGAACCTTCTGGTGAATGGCGAGCAGAAGCATGTCACCGGCTATATGAAGGACTTCCTTTTCCAACCGGAACAGGCCCGCACCCCGATCCGCAACCTATCGGGCGGCGAGCGTGCCCGCCTGATGCTGGCGCGGATCATGGCCAAGCCCTCGAACCTCCTGATCCTCGACGAGCCGACCAACGACCTCGACATCGAGACGCTCGACCTGCTGCAGGAAATCGTCGCCGGCTATTCCGGCACCGTCATCCTCGTCAGCCACGACCGTGACTTCCTCGACCGCACGGTGACCTCGACCATCGCGCCGGCCAATCCGGATGCGCCGGACGGCCGCTGGATCGAATATGCCGGCGGCTATTCCGATATGCTCGCCCAGCGCAAGGGCGTCGAGGACGAGCGCAAGCGCGTCGAAAAGGCCGAAAAGGCCAAGGCCCAGGAAGCCTCCGGTAGCAAGCCTAGCGGCAGCGCAAACAGCAAGGGCAAGCTCTCCTTCAAGCAGAAATTCGCGCTCGAAAACCTGCCGAAGGAAATGGAGAAGGCCGAGAAGGAGATTGCCGCCCGCGAAGCGAAGATGGCCGACCCCAACCTCTTCACCAAGGACCCGGCAACCTTCAACAAGCTCGCCGCCGAAATGGAAAAGCTGCGCGCCGACATCACGCGCATGGAAGAAGAATGGCTGGAGCTTGAAATGCTCCGTGAAGAGCTGGAAGGCTGAGCCTGAGCGCCTCCGATCCTCAGGCCCGCTCCGCCTCGATCTTCTCCAGATGAACGGCGCTTGCGCCTATTGCATCGGCGAAGGCAAGCGACCGACCGAGATAGATCAGGGTCGCATCCTGCATCTGCGCAAGGATGCTCGTGAGCCGCCTCTCCGTGTCCGGCTCCAGCCCCTCCAGAACATCATGCATAACCAGCCAGCGCGGCTTGCGGATGAGGATATTGGCGAAGGCCAGCGCCATCTGCTGGTCCTTGTCGAGGATGCGCTCCCATCTGCCTCTTTCGTCGAGGCGTCCGGTAAGGTCCGCGAGGCCGACGGCCCGAAGCGCCTCGATCATCTCGGCATCTGAGAAGCGTGCCGAAGCGACAGGATAGGCGAGAAGACTGCGCAAGCGGCCCTCGGGCAGGTAGCCGGTCTGCGGCACGAAGATGATGTCCTGGTCCCGAGGCAGCGCAATCCGCCCCTGCCCGAAGGGCCAGATACCCGCCATGGCGTGAAACAGCATCTTGCGATTGATGCCCTGGTCACCATTGACCATCACGCGATCGCCGGGCGCAATCACGAGGTCGCGCTCCCGCAGCCGAAACGCGCTTTCGCAGACGTCGCCTTGGACGCGCGTGCAAATCTCCAGATTGTCCAGACGCAGAGTTCCGTCATCGCTTTGCGTGAACTCAAACCGGCCCGCTCCTCGCTGATCTTCGCCCATGCTGATCAGCGCCGCCCGAAACACGGTGACGCGCAGCAAAGCCGCACGCCAATCGGCAATCGCTCCGAAATTGTCCACGTACCAGCGCAGTGCCGAATAGACCTGCGTGAAGGCAGCAGCGGCCATCATCAGCCCGCCGAACGTGATCGTCCCGGCAAAGTAAGCGGGCGACGCAATCAGGATCGGCACGATGATCGCCAACCAGCCGAAACCGGCGGTGACCCAGGTGAGATTGGTGAGCGCCAGCGCCAGATGACGGATCGAGCCCAGCACGCCGTCGAGGGATTGGTGAATGTGGCGCCGCTCCGTCTCCTCGCCATGGGCGAGCGCAATCGCCTCCAGATTTTCATTGGCGCGCATGAGCGAGAACCTGAGGTCAGCCTCGCGGCCATAGCGCTCCGCATTCAGTTTGGAGAGACTGCGCCCGACGAGCTCGCTCAGAAGCGATGCCAGAAGCGCATATACGAGAGCACCCCAGACCATATAGCCGGGGATATGAAAGCTGGTCTGCCCGATCCGGAAGGTGAAGTCGTTCGACAGGCTCCAGAGAACGCCAATGAAGCTGACAAGCAAAACCGTCGCGTTGAACAACCCGATCGCCAGCGACCTGGTCATTTCTGCCAGTTTACGCGCATCCTCATGCAGCCGCTGATCTGGGTTGACGCCGAGCGGGCTGGAGAGCGACAGCCGGTAAGCGCGCGCGCCATTGAGCCATTGATCGACGACATCGCGTGAGAGACCCTCGCGCATATGCAGCGCCGTCATCTGATTGAGCCAGGCCTGAATGACATTCAACACGAGCAGGGCCCCCGCAATGAAGGCGAAGTTGCGCAACTCGTTCAGGAAAGCAGCGAGATCACGCCGTTCCAGCGCGTTGTAGAAAGGCGCGTTCCACTGGTTGAGGATCACCGTCCCGTAGGCGGTTGCCAGAATGACGACGATGAGCGCTGCGGCAAAGACAAGGATCCGGTTGCGAACGGATGACTTCCAGAAACTGTCTGAGGCAATGTCGATCTGCCGCCAGAAACTGGATTCCACATCGGCGACAACATTCCCCAACGCCATTCCATCGCTCGCTTTCGACTTCGCCATCAGCCCCGGGCACTTGATTGCGTCAGCCCTCCTACCATGGCGCAGTTGACGATTTCCTGACAGCAGCTGTGCTGAAGGCCGAATGCCCACACCTTGCGCTCGCCGGTCCCGCGCGCTATCTCAAGGCTGCTCTAACGGGGTGCCCTTCGATCGCAAGCGATCGACGTGCTGAGAGGCGTCAGCCAACCCGCGGAACCTGATCCGGTTAACACCGGCGGAGGGATTAGACGCGTCGATCGCAAAGCGCCCTATCCCGATATCGATTGTCTTTTGGAGGAGGGCGTCATGCCATCAAACCTATCCCTATTCCTGCGCTCCGGCCTGGCCGCAGCGGTCCTGTCCCTCGGCGCAGCCTTGCCGACGGCCGCAGCCGACAAGACGCTGACGGTCTACACCTATGAGAGCTTCGTCTCCGAATGGGGCCCCGGCCCGAAGGTCAAGGAAGCCTTCGAGAAGACCTGCGAATGCACGGTCGAATTCGTCGGCGTGGCCGATGGTGTCGCACTTCTGACGCGCCTGAAGCTCGAAGGCGAGACCTCCAAGGCCGATGTCGTGCTCGGCCTCGATACCAATCTCGTCGAAGAAGCCAAGCAGACCGGCCTGTTCGATACGCACGGCATTGATGCCGCCGCCCTGAAGGTGCCGGGTGGCTTCAGCGACGATGTCTTCCTGCCCTATGACTACGGCCACTTCGCCGTGATCTACGACACCGAGACGATCAAGACGCCGCCGACCAGCCTGAAGGATCTGGTGGAGGGCGATCCGTCCCAGAAGATCGTCATCCAGGATCCGCGCACCTCGACGCCGGGCCTCGGCCTTCTGCTCTGGGTCAAGTCCGTCTACGGCGACAAGGCACCGGAAGCCTGGGCCAAGCTCAAGGACCGCGTCCTGACCGTCACCCCCGGCTGGTCGGAAGCCTATGGCCTCTTCACCAAGGGTGAGGCCCCGATGGTCCTCTCCTACACCACCTCGCCCGCCTATCATATGATTGCGGAGGAGACCGACCGCTATCAGGCAGCCGAATTCTCCGAAGGGCATTACATCCAGATCGAGGTCGCAGGCCTTCTCAAGAATGCGCCGGAAAAGGAGCTCGCCCGCCAGTTCCTCGCCTTCATGCTCGAGCCCGGTTTCCAGGACACCATTCCGACCAACAACTGGATGATGCCGGCGGCCGCCACGTCGGACCCCCTGCCGGAAGCCTTCGGCAAGCTCGTGCAGCCGAAGACCACCTTCCTGATGGACCCGGCAGAGGTCGCGGCCAACCGCCAGGCCTGGATCGATGAATGGCTGAAAGCCATGACGCTGAAGTAAGACCGGATGCTACGCCCGCTCCACCAGTCGAGACGCCAGAGGCTGCCCGCACTTGCGGGCGGCCTTTTCGTTCTCCTGGCTGTTGCGGGTTTCGTCGGCACGGCCCTGGCCGCGCTGCTTGCAGGACGGCTCTCCGGCGGCATTCTGCAGGCCTTCGCGGATCCGGTCGTTCGCTCCGTCCTGTCGTTCACGCTCTGGCAGGCCTTCCTCTCCACGCTTCTCTCGGTCGGACTGGCCCTGCCCGTCGCCAGCGCGCTTGCCCGACAGCCGGATTTCCCTGGCCGCATCTGGCTGATCCGTCTGATGGCCGTGCCGATGGGTCTGCCGGTGCTGATCGGAGCCCTGGGTCTGATCGGGATCTTCGGTCGCAGCGGCATCGTCAATGACGTCCTGACCGGCCTCGGCCTGGCCGAACCCATCTCGATCTACGGGCTGACCGGCATTCTCGTGGCCCATGTCTTCTTCAATCTGCCGCTTGCCGCACGCCTGCTGCTTTCGGCGCTTGAACGCGTGCCGGCGGAATACTGGCGGACCGCGGCAAGCCTCGGCTTTTCGCCGCTCTCGACCTTCCGCTTCATCGAATGGCCCGTGCTGGCGCGCGTCATCCCCGGCGCTGCCGGGCTGATCTTCATGCTCTGCGTGACAAGTTTCACCCTCGTGCTGATCTTCGGCGGTGGCCCGGCCGCAACCACGATCGAGGTGGCGATCTATCAGGCACTGCGCTTCAACTTCGATCCGCAGCGCGCAGTATCGCTCGCGCTCCTCCAGATCATCGTCACCGGCATCATTCTCGCAGCGCTCAGCCTGCTTCCGGCAGCGTCTGATGCTGGGGTGACCAGCGGCCGGCAGTTTCCCCGCTTCGATGGGCGCCGACCCCTTGTCCGGATGGCCGACGGGCTTCTCCTGCTCGCAGCTGCTCTCTTTCTGGTCCTGCCGCTCGGTCAGGTGGTGATTTCCGGACTGCAGGCGGATCTTGTTCGCCTCATCGGGCAGGATGCCTTCCAGGAGGCGGCAACAACCAGCCTCGTCGTCGCGCTCGGCTCCGGGCTGATTGCAACCTTGCTGGCCTATGCGTCAGTCGCCGCGCGTGCGGAAATCGCCACGGCACGAAACAGGCATATCGGCAACAGGCTCTTGTCACTTGCCCTCGCCGCGGTCTCTTCCCTGGTTCTGCTTGTGCCGACCAGCGTACTCGCCACCGGCTGGTTCCTCGCATTGCGGGCGCAAGGCGAGATCGCAAGCTTTGCCCCCTTTGTTGTTGCCGGCATCAACGCGCTGATGGCCTTGCCTTTTGCTGTGCGGGTCCTGGAACCGGCCTACCGGGAACACCGCGCCGGAACCGCGCGTCTTGCCGAAAGCCTCGGCCTTTCGGTCTGGCAACGGCTGCGCCGGGTCGATTGGCCGGTTCTGAAGCGTCCCCTGTCGATGGCCCTTGCCTTCGCCATGGCCTTGTCGCTCGGCGATCTCGGCGCCGTCGCGCTCTTCGGATCGGAAAACATCATGACGCTCCCCGCCCTCATCTATGCGCGCATGGGAAGCTATCGCAGCACGGATGCCGATGGGCTGGCACTGCTGCTCGGTCTGATATGCCTGATACTGGCGCTTCTCGGCGCACCAGGAGCACGGCGCTCGAGCCAGGGAAAGGAAAACCATGCCTGAGCAAGCGTCGCGTGCCATCCACCTCAATGCCGTCCGCCTGCAACTGGGCAAAAGCGCCTTCCATTTCGACGGCAGCCTGGAGAGCGGCCGCATAACCGCTGTCGTCGGCCCCTCGGGCTCGGGCAAGTCCACCTTGCTCAACCTGATCTCCGGCTTCGAGAAGCCCGACAGCGGCAGTATCGAGATCGCCGGACAGGATGTCACCGCACTGGCACCGGCCGAGCGGCCCGTCTCTCTGGTCTTTCAAGACAACAATCTCTTCGCCCATCTCGATCTCTTCACCAATATCGGTCTCGGCATCAATCCGGCGATGCGCTTGACGCCAAGCGATCGCAACGCGATTTCGCATGCACTGACCCGCGTCGGTCTCCAGGGCTACGAAACGCGGCTGCCGGGCTCGCTGTCAGGTGGGGAACGCCAGCGCGCCGCCTTTGCCCGCGCCCTGGTGCGCCGCCGGCCGGTGCTTCTGCTGGATGAGCCTTTCGCCGCACTCGACCCGGGCCTGCGCGCCGCCATGGTCGAACTTCTCGCAGATCTCCATGCGGAAACCCGCGCCACGATCCTTCTCGTCACCCATGATCCGCGGGATGTGGTGCGGCTCGCACACAATGTGCTTTTCATTGAAAAGGGAGAGGTCCTCGTGAATGCGCCAAAAGAAGATTTCCTCGCGCGACGTGACCTTTCCGCGATACGCGACTTCCTCGGCGAAGAGCCCTTTCAGCGCCAATCGCCTTAATTTGGTCGCCCGGGCCTGCCATGCGCCTACGGAATAGTTGTTCCGACGGCGAGACCATTGGTCATTTCTGCTGGCATGACTATCTTCTGGAGCATGCGGCATTTTCGCACTATGTGAAGGACGACCGGATCGGCATGATCAGATTCCGGTAGAGGACAAAAGGATGCTGCACCTGGGTGTCGGCCATCGCGGCCATGCTCCGGGGCAGGTTGAAGGGGCAGGATGCAGTTTTTGAGCCGGAACAGCACGATGGCTGCCGTAAGGGATCGGCGGCGCCGGCCCGTCAGGCTTGCGTCGAGCGTCGCGGTGCTGGTCTCTGCCGGCCTGGCGCTCTCGTCCTGTCAGTCTCTCTTCGAGCAGGCCTATGAGCCCTCCGTCGCACCCTCGCGCAATCCGCAGATCGTCGATGAGGTGCAGAAGGGAGACCCGCGCGCACAGATGGGCGCACGCGAACACCCGCGCATCGTCGCCTCTTACGGGGGCGAATATTCCGACGCGAAGACGGAGCGACTGGTGGCCCGCATCGCCGGCGCCCTGACGGCCGTTTCGGAAAACCCCAACCAGTCCTATCGCATCACCATCCTCAATTCGCCGGCGATCAACGCCTTCGCGCTGCCGGGCGGCTATCTCTATGTCACGCGCGGGCTGCTCGCGCTTGCAAACGACGCCTCGGAAGTGGCCGCCGTTCTCAGCCACGAAATGGCGCACGTCACGGCAAACCACGGCATCGAACGGCAGCGACGCGAAGAGGCGGAAGTCATCGCAAGCCGCGTCGTGGCCGAAGTGCTCTCCAGCGACCTCGCCGGCAAGCAGGCGCTGGCGCGCGGCAAGCTGCGCCTCGCCGCCTTCTCGCGCCAGCAGGAACTGCAGGCCGATGTCATCGGCGTGCGCACGCTGGGTGAAGCGGGCTACGACCCCTATGCCGCCGCCCGCTTCCTCGATTCCATGGCGCGCTACAGCCAGTTCACTTCGGTCGATCCCGCCGCCGACCAGAGCCTCGACTTCCTCTCGAGCCACCCGAATGCGCCGCAGCGCGTCGAACTGGCCAAGCGCCATGCCCGCGCCTTCGGCCCTGAAGGCAGCCATGGCGAGACAGGCCGCGACTACTATCTGAACGGCATCGACGGTCTTCTGTATGGCGACAGCCCCCAGGAAGGCTTCGTCCGCGGCCAGACCTTCCTGCATGGGCAGCTCGGCATCCGCTTCGACGTGCCCCCGGGCTTTCAGATCGACAACAAGATCGAGGCCGTGCTGGCAACCGGTCCAGGCGACGTGGCGATCCGCTTCGACGGCGTGGCCGACAACCAGAAGATCAGCCTGCCGAATTACATCTCGAGTGGCTGGGTCACCGGTCTGCTGCCGGACACGATCCGCACCATCACCGTCAACGGCTTGGAAGCGGCGACCGCGCGCGCTTCGGCCGATCGCTGGGATTTCGACATCACCGTCATCCGCATCGGACCGCAGATCTTCCGCTTCCTGACGGCCGTGCCGAAGGGCAGCCCCGCGCTGGAGACGACTGCCGCCCAGCTGCGCGCCTCGTTCCGCCGCATCACTTCGCAGGAAGCGGCTTCCCTGAAGCCGCTGCGGGTTCGTGTGGTCACCGTGGGATCGGGCGATACGGTCGGCACGCTCTCGGCGCGCATGATGGGCACCGACCGCAAGCTCGAGCTCTTCCGGCTGATCAATGCGCTCGGACCGACCTCGACGGTCAGCCCCGGCATGCGGGTGAAGATCATTTCCGAATAACGGCCGCAACACATTGAACGCCACAAAAAAGCCGGCTCATAGGCCGGCTTTTCGAAGCGTTTCGCGATCTAATATCATCAGGCCATTTCAAGCCGCGCCGAATTCGGCGCCCGGTCCGTCAATGCCACCTTGAGCTTTTCCAGTGCACGCGTTTCGATCTGGCGGACGCGTTCCTTGGAGATGCCGAGCTCGACACCGAGTTCCTCCAGGGTAGCCCCGTCCTCTGTCAGGCGACGCGCCTTGATGATGCGGCTCTCGCGCTCGTTCAGCCGGTCCATCGCGTCCCTAAGCCAGCCATTCCAGCGCTCGCCGTCGATGATCGAGGACACCTGCTCGTCCGGCAGCGCCTCGTTGCTCTCCAGCATTTCCAGCTGCTCGGTGCCTTCGCCATTCCGGCCGGCGACTGGCGTCTGCAGCGAAGCGTCGTTGCCTGAGAGGCGTGCATCCATGGACTGGACGTCCGCAAGGCTGACGCCAAGGGCCGAGGCGATCTCCTGATGGATGGCCTGGTCGGAAAGGCGATTGTCGCCCTGCGCGAGCTTGGCGCGCAAGCGGCGCAGGTTGAAGAACAGCGCCTTCTGGCTGGAACTCGTGCCGCCGCGGACGATCGACCAGTTGCGCAGGATGTAGTCCTGCATCGAAGCGCGGATCCACCAGCCGGCATAGGTCGAGAAGCGCACTTCGCGGCCGGGATCGAAACGGGCAGCCGCTTCGAGGAGGCCGATATAGCCTTCCTGGATGAGGTCGTTCAGCGGAAGACCAAAGCCCCGAAACTTCGAGGCCATGGCAATGACGAGGCGCATATGGGCCTGGGCGATGCGGTTGCGCGCGCCCTGATCGTCATGCTCCTTCCACCGGATGGCGAGATCTAATTCTTCCTCGCGCTCTAGATAAGGCTGTGACATGGCATACTTGATGATGTGTCTGTCAGCGGATGTGGCTTTCATCGAACATCTCCATGGTCTCTCGGGACCGCTGGCCTATGGCAGGCCTTCTTGCCGGCATTGTTTCCTGAACGGCTGAGCGCCGGTCAGGTTCCAAAGCTTGCCGACACAGCGGTGGTTGCGTCGCTCTCATCTGCTTGTCTGACCTCTAATACGCGGCCCATGCGACATCGGATTGCCGCTTGGGATGCGACCTTCTGTCGAACAGGGGCGATCACGGGGAAGTGAGAGAAGCGGTAGTCGCAGGCACCCGGAAACGCAAAAGCGGCGCGGGTTGCCCCGCGCCGCTTCGTCGATGACATCGAGTGGTTAAATCAGGCCGAGAGCGCCTTGAACTCGGCAAGGATTGCGTCGCCCATTTCGACCGTTCCGACCTGACGGCAACCCTCGGCCATGATGTCGCCGGTGCGGATACCCTGGTCGAGCACATTGGCGATGGCCTTCTCGAGACGATCGGCTTCCGTGACCATGTTGAACGAATAGCGCAGGCACATGGCAAACGAGGCGATCATGGCGATCGGGTTGGCGATGCCCTTGCCGGCGATGTCGGGTGCGGAACCATGCACCGGCTCGTAAAGCGCCTTGCGCTTGCCCGTCTTGGCATCCGGGGCACCGAGCGAGGCCGACGGCAGCATGCCGAGCGAACCCGTGAGCATGGCGGCGACGTCGGAGAGCATGTCGCCGAACAGGTTGTCTGTCACGATAACGTCGAACTGCTTGGGCGCGCGCACCAGCTGCATGCCGCCGGCATCGGCCAGCATATGGTCGAGCTTGACGTCGGAGAACTTCTCCTTGTGCGTTGCGGTGACGACCTGGTTCCACAAGACGCCCGACTTCATGACGTTGCGCTTTTCCATCGAGCAGACGGCGTTGTTGCGGGTGCGGGCCAGTTCGAAGGCGACGGCGGCGATGCGCTCGATCTCGTAGGTGTCATAGACCTGGGTATCGATCGCACGCTTCTGGCCATTGCCGAGATCGGTGATCGTCTTCGGCTCGCCGAAATAGACGCCGCCGGTCAGCTCGCGCACGATGAGGATGTCGAGACCCTCGACCAGCTCCGGCTTCAGCGACGAGGCATTGGCGAGCGCCGGATAGCAGATGGCGGGGCGCAGATTGGCGAAGAGTTCGAGATCCTTGCGCAGGCGCAGAAGGCCGGCTTCCGGACGCACGTCATAGGGCACATCGTCCCACTTCGGACCGCCAACGGCACCGAAGAGAACGGCATCGGCGGCGAGCGCCTTGGCCATGTCTTCTTCCGAGATGGCCGCGCCATGGGCATCGTAAGCGGAACCGCCGACGAGACCTTCGTCGGTGACGAAGCCTGCACCCTGCGCCTCGTTCATATAGGCGATGATCTTGCGAACTTCGGCCATGGCCTCGGGGCCGATGCCGTCACCGGGCAGCAGGAGAAGATTGCGAGCCGTCATGGAAACCCTCCACTCGAAAAAGAAGTCGCGGCTTCTTACGCGCGGCACAGGGCCTTTTCAAGCGAGATAGGCCGGAAACGGTACGGTTCGCGGCCCCTTGCGTCCGGGTTTTGCCGGTTGACCCATCCGGTTCCGGGGTCCAAAAGATGCACGTCCCTCCAGCATCTTCGAGTCCCCTCCATGCCCCTTTCTCCCCTGCACATCGAAACACCGCTCCTGCGGACCGCTGCCGACTATAGCGCAAGCGGCCTGCCGCTCTGGCTGAAGCTCGACGCCCTGCAGCCCTCCGGCAGCTTCAAGCTGCGCGGCGTCGGCCTGCTTTGCCAGCACGAGGTGGCCAAGGGCGCACGCGAGATTTTCTGCGCCTCCGGCGGCAATGCCGGCATTGCAGCCGC
Organism: Allorhizobium sp. CTOTU50464; assembly: GCA_032102365.1. Taxonomy (GTDB): domain Bacteria; phylum Pseudomonadota; class Alphaproteobacteria; order Rhizobiales; family Rhizobiaceae; genus Allorhizobium. The sequence continues at coordinate 164,508 of DAMDHD010000004.1, forward strand.
TGTCGCCGGTAAGGCGCTCGGTGTGCCGGTCACCATCGTGGTGCCGGAAACGACATCGCCTGAAGTCCGCACCCGCATCGCCGCCACCGGTGCCAAGGTCCTCGTGCACGGATCGGTCTTCGACGAAGCCAATGCCCATGCCGTCGCACTCGCCGCGGAACGCAAGGCGGCTTATGTCCACCCCTATGATCATCCGCTGCTCTGGGAAGGTCACGCGACCCTGATCGACGAAGTGGTGAAGGCCGGTGCCGAGTTCGACTGCGTCGTCACCAGCGTCGGCGGCGGTGGGCTGCTTGCCGGGATCGTCGAAGGTTTGCGGCGCAATGGGCTGCGCGACATTCCCGTGATAGCCGTCGAGACGGACGGTGCCGCGTCGTTGAATGCAGCCGTCGCCGCCAAAGAGTGCGCGACGCTGCCGGCCATCACCTCGATCGCCGTGTCGCTTGGTGCGCGGCAGGTTGCCCAGCATGTCTTCGATCTTCTGGAGACGCATCCTATCGAAAGCGTCACGGTGACCGATGCCGAGGCGGTTGCCGCCTGCCTGAAATTCGCCGACGCGCATCGGGTGCTCGTCGAGCCGGCCTGCGGTGCGGCACTTGCCGTCGCGGATGTGCATGCCGATCGGCTCTCGCGCTACAAGGCGCCGCTGATCGAGGTCTGCGGCGGCATCGGCGTGTCGCTCGCCGCACTCGAGGCCTGGCGCGCCCGCTTCCTCTGAGGCCAAAGAAAAAGCCGGGCGCGAGCCCGGCTTCAACATGTCAGTGCTTGAGCAGCACTCAGGCCCAGGGGCGCTGGGCGGCGTTGGACTGCTCGAAGGTCGAGATGCTCGAGGCCTTTTCAAGCGTCAGGCCGATGTCGTCGAGACCGTTCAGAAGGCAGTGGCGCTTGAAGGCGTCGATCTCGAAGGAGATCTTGCCGCCATCGGGACCAGTGATTTCCTGAGCTTCCAGGTCGACCGTCAGCACGGCATTCGAACCGCGGCTGGCATCGTCCATCAGCTTGTCCAGATTGTCCTGGCTGACGATGATCGGCAGGATGCCGTTCTTGAAGCAGTTGTTGTAGAAGATGTCGGCGAACGACGTGGAGATCACGCAGCGAATGCCGAAGTCGAGAAGCGCCCACGGCGCGTGTTCGCGCGAGGAGCCGCAGCCGAAATTGTCGCCGGCAACGAGGATCTGCGCGTTGCGATAGGCCGGCTTGTTCAGAACGAAGTCGGGGTTTTCCGAACCATCTTCCTTGTAGCGCGCCTCGGCGAAAAGACCGGTGCCGAGACCGGTGCGCTTGATGGTCTTCAGATAGTCCTTGGGGATGATCATGTCCGTGTCGACATTGACGACCGGAAGCGGTGCCGCGACACCGGTGAGCTTTACGAACTTGTCCATCAGTCTGCCTTCGATCTGGCTAATGCGCGTGTGATGCCCCGCCCTTAGAGCAAAATCGGACGAATTTGAAGGAGAATCTTGTCAGGCCCGGAGCAGCACGTCTGTTGGCGCAATACGCAGCCACAGCAACTCACCCGCCATGCGGGTGAGTGAGAGGGTCTTTGGTCCGACCGATTAGAGGTCGATGATCGTACCCTTGCCGTCATTCCAGACGCGCACGTCTTCGCGACGCTTCGCCTTGACGTAGACGGGCGCGCGCTTGGTCTTGCCCATCAGCATTCGGGCACCGAGCGTCACGGTCAGGAGCGCCCCGACCACCAGCGTCAGCGAAACCGCGAAAGCGGCAGCGAGACCGACAAAGGCGAGGCCGGCAAGGGCGTAAACGGCGGATCGAAGGTTCTGCATGATCATGTCCTTTCTCGTCGACCAAGGTGGTCCTTATTCCGGGGCAATGCAAGGGCCTTTCACCCAATTGTCATCTTGCGTGGCAGGGCAAAGCTTGCCAGAACTCGGCCATGACATCTGACGTCTCCTCCTTCCGCGCACACCACCCCTCCCGTGTCCGCCGTTCCGTGCTGACCGTCCCGGCCATCAACGACCGGGCGCTCGAAAAGCTCATGAGCCTGGACTGCGATGCGGTAATCTTCGATCTCGAGGATTCCGTCGCCGAGAACCGCAAGGAGGAGGCTCGCACCAACCTTCTAAATTTCCTCAGAGATCGCGATCTCGGCCACCGCGAGCGGATCATCCGGATCAACGCTGCCGACACGCCATTTTATCGCGAGGACATGGAACTCGTCATCGAAGTCGCACCCGACGCAGTGCTCATCCCGAAGGTCGAGGAGCCGGTGGCTGTCCAGAACGTGGCCGACATGCTGGGCGAGAACGATGCGACGGAAGGTCTCAGGATCTGGGCGATGATCGAAACGCCGCGTGGCGTGCTAAATGCCGCAGCGATCGCCTCGTCCGGTCGGACGAGCGACAGCCGGCTCGATGCCTTCGTCGTCGGGCTGAACGATCTGCGCAAGGCAACGGGCATCCCGGCAGCCCCCGGGCGGACCTATCTGGTGCCCTATCTCATGCAGGTCGTGCTCGCCGCCCGCGCCTATGGGCTCGATGTCATCGACAGCGTGTCGAATGACTTCCGCGACATGGACGCCTTCTCGGCAGAATGCGCCCAGGGCCGCGCCATGGGTTTCGACGGCAAGATGCTGATCCATCCGGCCCAGGTGGAGCCGGCCAACCACCATTTCGGCCCATCGGAGGCCGCCATCACGGAGGCCCGTCTGGTCGCCGCCGCCTTCGCCGACCCCGCCCATGCGGGCTTCAACGTCATCAACATCGATGGGCGCATGATCGAAAGACTGCATGCCGAGGAGGCCGCCCGCCTTCTCGACAAGGTCGCCACGATCGCCGCCAGAAAGGACAAGCCATGAAAGTCTATCGTTTCCTCACCGGCCCGGATGATTCCAGCTTCTGCCACCGCGTCACCGACGCGTTGAACAAGGGCTGGGAACTGCACGGCTCGCCGAGCCACACGTTCAATGCCGCCGAGAACCGCATGTATTGCGGCCAGGCCGTGGTCAAGACCGTGCATGGCAAGGACTATGATCCGTCAATGAAGCTCGGCGAGCAGTGAATGCTCCTCTCCCCTTTGTGGGAGAGGTTACAAAATCGAAGGTTTAGGCGAGCGCAAGCCACCTAAACTTCAGATTTTCCCGCTGAGGGGATCGGTGATGGTGGCGGGTTCCCATCTCCCCCTCGGTGGGGGAGAAAGCGATTTCGATGAGTTAGGCGAGCGTAAGCCGCCTAAACATCTGAAATCGCAAGTGAGGGGGCCGGTTATCCCGTGCCCGCAGCACGGATCCCCTCACCAGGAAAATCTGAAGTTTAGGCCGCTTACGCTGGCCTAAGCCTTCGATTTTCCGTCCTCCCCCGCTTGGGGGGAGGCACAAACGCCTCCCACTCCTTCCCCATTGATTCGCGTGTCCGACAGGCGTAAAAGGCCTCGTGTTCCGTGGTGATTTGGCCGGCCGGCTTGCAGCCACGTAAAATAAGTCGCTAAAGGGCCGAGGCGAGTTAGCAAGACTTTCCGAGGACCGGTGGCGATATAAAAGCCGCCGGTATTTTTGTTTCCGCGGTCTGAAACCGCCGTGACAAGGAAAGTCGAGAGTCTAATGCCGATCAGGATCCCCGATACGCTGCCCGCCTTTGAAACCCTCGTGCATGAGGGCGTGCGGGTCATGACCGAAACCGTGGCCATTCGCCAGGACATTCGCCCGCTGCAGATCGGCCTGCTCAATCTCATGCCCAACAAGATCAAGACCGAGGTGCAGTTCGCTCGCCTCATTGGTGCCTCGCCGCTGCAGGTGGAGCTGACGCTGGTGCGCGTCGGTGGCCACAAGGCGAAGAACACGCCGGAAGAGCATCTCCTCTCCTTCTACCAGACCTGGGACGAGGTGAAGGATCGCAAGTTCGACGGCTTCATCATCACCGGGGCGCCGGTCGAGACCCTGCCCTTCGAGGAAGTCACCTACTGGCCGGAACTGCAGGAAATCCTGGACTGGACCGAGACCAATGTGCATTCGACCATGAATGTCTGCTGGGGCGGCATGGCGGCGATCTATCACTTTCACAAGGTGCCGAAGCATCCGCTCAAGGAAAAGGCCTTCGGCGTCTACCGCCACCGCAATCTGGCGCCGTCGTCAGTCTATCTGAACGGCTTCTCCGACGATTTTCAGGTGCCGGTGTCGCGCTGGACGGAAGTCCGCCGCGAAGACATCGAGAAGGTGCCGGAGCTGAAGATCCTGCTCGAATCCGAGGAGATGGGTGTCTGCCTGGTGCAGGAGAAGCGCGCAAACCGGCTCTACATGTTCAACCATGTCGAATACGATTCCACCTCGCTGGGCGACGAATATTTCCGCGACAAGACGGCCGGAATCCCGATCAAGCTGCCGCACAACTATTTCCCGCACAATGACGACACGCTGACGCCGCTCAACCGCTGGCGCGGCCATGCGCATCTCTTGTTCGGCAACTGGATCAACGAGATCTACCAGATGACGCCCTATGATCTGAACGAGATCGGCAAGGATCTGGCTGGCTGACGGGCGATGAGAACCGGCAGCGGATTTTGACGGGACAGGCGGCGTCCTCTGTGACAGGATGCCGCCGCCGATGAACCGAGCTTTTTTCCTCCGATGTTCCTGCCCTTTTTCCTGCGCTTGAAAGAAGAGAAGGTTCCCGTCACCTTGCGGGACTATCTGGCGCTGCTCGAAGGCCTGAAGGCGGGGCTCGTCGATTTCGACCCGGAGGGCTTCTATTACCTCGCCCGCACCACCCTGGTTAAGGACGAACGCTTCATCGATCGCTTCGACCGGGTGTTTTCCGAGATTTTCGGCGGCATCCTGAGCGAAGGCGCAGCTGACGGCGTCGAGCAGCGCGCAATCCCCGATGACTGGCTGCGGAAGCTGGCCGAAAAGCACCTCTCGGACGAGGAGAAGGCGCTGATCGAGAGCCTTGGCGGTTTCGACAAGCTGATGGAAACGCTTAAAAGACGCCTGGCCGAACAGAAGGAGCGCCATCAGGGGGGCAGCAAATGGATCGGCACGGCCGGCACCTCGCCCTTCGGCGCCTATGGCTACAATCCGGAAGGCGTGCGCATCGGCCAGGAGGAAAGCCGCCATCGACGCGCGGTGAAGGTCTGGGACAGCAGAGAGTTTCGCAATCTCGACGACCGCGTCGAGCTCGGCACGCGCAACATCAAGGTGGCGCTCAGACGCCTGCGCCGCTTCGTGCGCGAAGGGGCGGCAGAGGAGCTCGATCTCGCCGGCACGATCCGCTCCACCGCCGAGCACGGCTATCTCGATGTGAAAACGCAGGCCGAGCGGCGCAATGCCGTGAAGCTCCTGATGTTCTTCGATATCGGCGGCTCGATGGACGACCATGTGCGCGAGGTGGAGGAGCTGTTTTCGGCGGCCCGCTCCGAATTCCGGCACATGGAGTATTTCTACTTCCACAATTGCCCCTATGAGCGCGTCTGGAAGGACAACCAGCGGCGCCACGCCGATACCATTCCGACGGCTGATGTCATCAGGACCTTCGGCTCCGACTACCGGCTGATCTTTGTCGGCGATGCGGCCATGAGCCCCTATGAGATCACCCATCCCGGCGGTTCGGTCGAGCACTGGAACACGGAAAGCGGCGCGGCCTGGCTCACGCGACTGACCGACCATTTCCGCCGGCATCTCTGGATCAACCCGCTTCCGCAGGCGAACTGGGACTATACGATGTCCGTCGGCCTGATTCGCCGGCTGATCGGCGACCGGATGTATCCGTTGACGCTGGGCGGCCTGGAGGCCGCGGCGCGTGAACTGGCGCGATAAGAAAAGACTGATGACCAAGTTGCAAGGTGAGGAAACGACAGGATGACGAAGACGATATTCGGCGTGATGCCGACTGGGGAAGCGGTCGAGAAGGTCGTGCTGAAGGGTGGCGGTCTCACGGCCTCGATCATCACCTTCGGCGCGGTGCTGCAGGACCTCAGGCTCGACGGCCACGACGCGCCGCTGGTGCTCGGCTTCGAGGATCTCTCGGGCTATCTCGACCATTCGCCCTATTTCGGTGCGACGCCGGGACGCTGCGCCAACCGCATTGGTGACGGACGCTTCACGCTGGATGGTGTCGCCTACCAGCTCGAACTGAACGAAAAGGGTGTGAGCCACCTGCATGGCGGTTCTGACGGCATGGGCCGGCAGAACTGGACGATCCTGGAGCATGGCACCGATTACGTCGTGATGGAGGTGACCGATCCCGACGGCCGCGCCGGCTATCCAGGCACGACGCGCACCCGCGCCACCTTCGCGCTGAAGGACGGCGGCACCTTCTCGGCGCTTTACGAAACCGTGACCGACAAGCCGACCATCGCCAATGTCTGCCACCACGCCTATTTCAACCTGGATGGCCGCGCGGACATCCTCGGCCATGACCTGATGATCGCGGCCGACCACTACACGCCGGTCGACGAGCGGCTCATTCCGACGGGGGAAATCCGCCCGGTCGAGAACACCGCCTTCGATTTCCGCGAAATGCGGCCGATCCGTCTCGAGGTCGACGGCGAACAGCTCGGCTACGACCACAATTTCTGCTTCTCGAGCAGCCGCGTCGCCAAGCGTAGCGTGGCACTCGCCCGCAGCGTCAATTCGGGCGTCACGATGGAGATTCTGACGACGGAGCCCGGCGTGCAGTTCTATGCCGGCGGCAAGGTCTCTCCCGCCGTTCCCGGCCTCGAAGGTCGCCTCTACGGCGCCTTTGCCGGCTTCTGCATGGAAACCCAGGTCTGGCCGGACGCGATCAATCATCCGAGCTTCCCCAACGCGGTTCTGCGGCCGGGCGAGGTGCTGCGCCAGGAAACGGATTACGTGTTTTCGAAGAGCTGAGGTTAAATCGCAGTGAAGCCGTTGTCGTTGAAGGCCGCTTGCAATCTTCACGCACATCGACCGAAATAGCTTTGCGCTCCGGCTCCGATTGTTGCAAGATAGAAGAGCTTGGGATGGGCCGTTGGAAGCGACCCATCCCTTGCGCGGTCGTAGCCATCGGCTACACCACCGTACCAAGGCCGAGCAAGGGCATTCAGTGTTCGTGAGACACGCCCTTCAGCTCGGCCTTTTGCGATTCAGCACGTGATTCACTTTCAGATCAACACCGATTTTTCGGTGAAATGAGCAACTTAGCCTTGACGTTGCATACTTCATTTTCGCGTCAAACTTGGGCGAAAAAGAATCGCTTTGGAATCAAAACGATTCCCAAAGCGTTGCACCACTGAAGTCTAGTGGCTGCCGAAAATAAATTCTGCGGATGCCTGTGAGTTGCGAGGTTTAAGGTAGGCTTCGCCACCGTAATCTTGGGGTTTCATAGCGTTATGAGCTGCGTCACTGTCGCGATGATTTGGCAAGACTGATTCGCTCGCATGGGGCGTTTTCTTGCTTGATAGCAGTGGTGCATAGCGCGGCTGACCCAGTTCTGCCTCAGCGCCGCGCTCAGACTGTATTCCTCGCCGAATGGCAACCAGATTACCACGCCGGCAATCTTCAAAGCCAAGCTATAGCAAGATAGTCAGGTTATCTTCTTTGGAAGAATGGAGCGGGTGAAGCGATTCGAACGCTCGACCCCAACCTTGGCAAGGTTGTGCTCTACCCCTGAGCTACACCCGCTCATCAACCGCGATCCTGGGGTAGTGTCTGGATCGTGGGCCGTCCGTCTTGCGGCGACGGGCGCTATATGGCCTAACCGATTTTCAAATGCAACAGGGAAATGACGGATCATCGCGAAAAAAATGCAGCATCGTGACAACGGCCTGAGAAAGCTCAGCTTTTCCGGGCTTTTTGGGCGGCAGAAAGATTGCGGCATGTCGGTCTTGGGCCTATGCCTCGAAGAAAAAGCAGCTAGATGACCGCCATCAGACCCGGACATTTCAAACGAGGCCCCCATGACGACGCCGAAAACGCCCGACGATCTCTTCCGCTTTCTCGACGAACTCGGGATCGCGCACAAGACGAAGACCCATCCGCCGGTCTTCACCGTTGCCGAATCGGTGTCGCTGCGCGACGAAATCCCCGGCGGGCACACCAAGAACCTCTTCGTGAAGGACAAGAAGGACAACTTCTTCCTGCTGACGGTGGAGGAAAATGCCTCCGTCGATCTGAAGACCGTGCATACGATCATCGGTGCGGCGAGCAAGGTCTCCTTCGGCAAGCCGGAAAAGCTGATGGAATATCTGGGCGTCGTTCCAGGTTCCGTGACGGCGCTCGGCGCGATCAACGACACCGGCAAGAACGTGACCTTCGTGCTCGACAAGGATCTGATGGAGCATGACATCATCAACTGCCATCCGCTGTCGAACGACGCGACGACCTCGATCGGGCGGGATGACCTGATCCGCTTCATGGAGGCGACGGGGCACACGCCGCTTGTCTTGAAAGTCACGGCCTGACATACGATCTTAACGGCAAGAATGGCAGCCTCTCCGAAGGCTGCGACACAGGCGGGAGATGCACGATGAGCGATTACGGCAACCCTTACGGCGGCTATGGCAATCAGACCATGACGGCCAATGCGCAGTTTGGTGCCGCTCCGGCAGGCTCGGCCCCGGCCCCGGCCGGTGATCTGATCAAAGACACGACAACGGCGAACTTCGCCCGCGATGTCATGGACGAATCGCGCAACCAGCCGGTGCTCGTCGATTTCTGGGCGCCCTGGTGCGGTCCCTGCAAGCAATTGACGCCTGTCATCGAAAAGGCCGTCAAGGAAGCCAGTGGCCGCGTGAAGCTGGTCAAGATGAACATCGACGACCACCCGTCGGTCGCGGGCCAGCTCGGCATCCAGTCGATCCCGGCCGTCGTTGCCTTCGTCAACGGCCGCCCGGCCGATGGCTTCATGGGCGCGCTGCCCGAGAGCCAAGTGAAGGCGTTCATCGACAAGGTGGCGGGTCCGGCCGGCGCTGACCAGGCCGCGGAGATCGCGGCGGTCATTGAAGAAGCCTCGACCCTGCTCGCTGCCGGTGACATCGACGGCGCAGCACAGCTCTACGCCGCCGTTTTGCAGGCCGACCCCGACAACATCCAGGCAATCGCTGGCCTCGCGGAATGCATGATCGGCGCGAACCAGCACCAGCGGGCGCGCGAACTGCTGACGCAGATGCCGGAAGAGCTCGCCAAGGCACCGGAAGTGCAGGCGCTTCTCAAGCGCCTCGACCAGATCGATGAAGCCCGCAAGCTGGGCGATCCGGTGGCGCTTGAACATACGCTGTCGCTGAACCCCGACGATCACGAAGCGCGGATGAAGCTCGCCAAGATCCGCAACGTCGAAGGCCGTCGTGAAGAGGCGGCAGAGCACCTGCTTTTGATCATGAAGCGGGACCGCACCTTCGAGGACGACGGCGCGCGCAAGCAGCTCTTGCAGTTCTTCGAAGTCTGGGGACCCAAGGACCCGGCAACGATCATGGCGCGCCGCAAGCTGTCGTCGATCCTCTTTTCGTGAGCCGCCGCGGGCCTTGAGTTTTGGGTTCGGCGACCCAGATAGAAGCAAGAATGAACACCGGCATAAGTCCGGACAGGATGTGCTTCAATGCAAGTGGGAAATGCCCGATATCTGACGGCTGCGGACCTTCCCGAAACGGTCCCGGTCTTCCCCATCTCCGGCGTGCTGCTGCTGCCCGGCGGCCAGCTCCCCCTGAATATTTTTGAACCGCGTTATCTGGCCATGCTCGATGCGGCGATGTCCGGTAACCGGCTGATCGGGATGATCCAGCCGGCCATGACGGAAGTGCAGGCCAATATCCTGCCAGAGCGCCCGCAGCTCGCCCCGGTCGGCTGCCTGGGGCGTATCACCTCCTTCACCGAAACCGGCGATGGCCGTTACATCGTGTCGCTCGCCGGCGTCTGTCGCTTCCGTCTGATGGACGAGGTCTCGACCTCCAAACCTTTCCGGACCTTCCACATCGCGCCTTTTGTGGCGGACCTGACAAGCGGCGAAGATGACGGCCAGATCGACCGCGCCGGCCTCTTGGCGGCCTTCCGGGCCTATCTGGAGGCCAACAAGCTGGAAGCGGACTGGGAAAGCGTCGAGCGGGCATCCAACCTCACCCTCGTGAATTCGCTGTCGATGATGTCGCCCTTCGGCCCGCCGGAAAAGCAGGCGCTGCTCGAAGCCCCTGACTTGAAGACCCGCGCCGAGACGCTGATTGCCATCACCGAAATCGTGCTCGCCCGCACCTTTGGCGATGGCGACACCATGCTGCAGTGAGCCCATGCCCGACAACCCGACCAGCCTCGTCGACCCGAAAATGCTCGAGCTCCTCGTCTGCCCGCTGACGCAGAGCATTCTGAAATGGGATCGCGAGAAAGGCGAGCTGATTTCGGAGAAGGCGTGTCTTGCCTATCCGATCCGGGACGGGATCCCGATCATGCTGGTGTCCGAAGCACGCAAGCTGGAAATGCCGGTCTGAGGCCGGCCCAGGACGCGATTAGCGTCCTGGTTGACTTGACCATCAGATGCTCTGTCCGCCGAGCAAACGGGGACGGTTCTGCCCGGACGACCCGGCGGCCTCGCGGATGAAGTAGTTCTTCAGCCCCGGAACGCGATCGACCACGCCGAGCCCGAAATCGCGCAACACGCGGATCGGTGTCACATCATTCGAGAACAGACGATTGAGCACATCCGTCGTGACGCCCATGCGGAAGGTGTCGAAACGGCGCCAGATCTGGTAGCGCTCCAGCACATTGACGGAGCCGATATCGAGGCCGAGGCGATCCGCCTCGACCACGGTCTCGGCGAGTGCGGCCACGTCCTTGAAACCGAGATTGAGCCCCTGGCCCGAAATCGGGTGGATGCCATGGGCTGCATCACCGGCGAGCGCCAGCCGTGGCGCGATGAAGGCCCGCGCGAGCGTCAGCCCGAGCGGGAAGGCACGACGGTCGGGCGTCGCCCGGATCGTGCCGAGCTTGTGCCCGAAGCGCCGTTCGAGCTCCGCCTCGAAGAGCAGATCGTCGGATGCGACGAGGCGGTCGGCATCTTCGGTGCGCTCCGTCCAGACGAGCGAGGAGCGGTTGCCCTTGAGCGGCAGGATGGCAAAGGGACCGGCGGGGAGAAAATGTTCTTCCGCGACACCCTCATGCGGCCGCTCGTGCTCCACCGTGGTAACGATGCCGGACTGGCCGTACTGCCAGGTGACGGTCTTGATGCCGGCGAGATCACGAAGCTTGGAGCGCACGCCGTCGCAGGCGACGACGAGACGCGACGCCATGACCCTGCCATCCGACAGGGTGAGTTCCGCGCTGGGGCCCGTATCGCGAAAGCCGGTGGCGCGCAGCCCATGATGGATCGTGATGCCGCGCTCGGCACAGGCATCGCGCAGAGCGGCGACCATGCTGACATTCGGGATCATATGCGCAAACGGCCGGCCATCTTCGACGGCGCCGTCGAAGGTCAGGAAGACGGGGCGCACGGGATCCGATGTCTTCGAATCGGTGACGATCATGCGCGTGATCGGCTGCGCGTCCGGCTCGATCCGATCCCAGAGGCCGAACACATCGAGCATTTTCGTTGCAGCCGCGATGATCGCAGACGCGCGCGGATCCTTCTTCCAGGCCTCTTCGGGCGCCGCTTCGATGACCTCGATCGCCAGATGCGGCGCGGCCTGCTTGATCGCAACGGCTGCGGAGAGCCCCACATAGCCACCGCCGACGACGAGCACATCCAGCATGGCACATTCCTTTGTTCTTGTAGACCTGATGACACCTATATAGATCAGCCTTCAACGGGTGCCTATAAGCGGAGCAATGCATTATGTCGCAGCCATCTGGCCAGACCAAACCCATGCAGGATCTGATCGAGCGTCTCGATCTGGAAAAGCTGGAGGAAAACCTGTTTCGCGGCAGCAGCCCGCAAAACGGCTGGCAGCGGGTCTTTGGCGGCCTTGTCATTGCGCAGGCCCTGATGGCGGCACAGCGCTGCGTGGATCCTGACCGCATCGTGCATTCGCTGCACGCCTATTTCATGCGGCCCGGCGACCCTTCCATCCCGATCGTCTATCAGGTCGAGCGCATCCGGGATGGCTCGTCCTTCACCACCCGACGCGTGGTTGCGGTTCAGCACGGCAAGGCGATCTTCTCCATGTCGGCTTCGTTTCAGGTGGAAGAACCGGGCTTTGATCATCAGATCTCCATTCCGAACGTGCCAGCCCCGGAAACGCTGATGGGAGAGGCGGAGTTTCGCGCGGCCTTCCTGGCCCAGGCACCGGATACGGTGAAGAAATACTGGGGGCGCGAGCGACCGATCGAGATCCGCCCGACGTCGCTCACCCATTATCTCTCGCGCGAGAAGCTGGAACCGCAGGCCCATATCTGGGTGAAGGCCTCAGGTCTGGTTCCGGATGACCGGCGCTATCAGGCCGCCATCCTCGCCTATCTCTCGGACATGACGCTGCTCGACACCTCGCTCTATGCGCATGGTACCTCGATCTTCGATCCCGAACTGCAGGTGGCGAGCCTCGACCATGCCATGTGGTTCCACCGCCCCTGCCGGCTGGACGACTGGCTGCTCTACACCCAGGACAGCCCCAGCGCTGCCGGCGCCCGCGGAATGACCCGTGGCAGCATCTTCACCCGCGATGGCAGGCTGGTCGCCTCGGTTGCCCAGGAGGGGCTGATCCGCAAACGGGCAAATGACTAAAACGGCATCAAATATCATTTTATGCCTATTTTTTATGCGCACATTGCGCATTCAATTGCCCGTTTATTAGCTTCTCTCTACAGAGTCTTTAGATTTCAATAACTTATATCGAAATCTGAATCTGGCACGCCTTTTGAATGTCACTCCTTAGTCGCTGCGCGAATGATCCAGCCGGCGGCAAGGAGAGTCGGCTCCGAGCCGAGGACAAGCAAAGGATGGGAAACCAGATGAAGATTGTGATGGCTATCATCAAGCCGTTCAAGCTGGACGAGGTACGCGAGGCCTTGACGGCTGTGGGCATCCAGGGCCTGACCGTTACCGAGGTCAAGGGCTATGGCCGCCAGAAGGGGCACACCGAAATCTATCGCGGCACCGAATACGCCGTCAGCTTTCTGCCGAAACTGAAGATCGAGATCGCTGTCTCGTCCGAACTTGCCGACAAGGCCGTTGAAGCCATCGCTTCCGCCGCCAAGACCGGCCAGATCGGCGACGGGAAGATCTTTGTCTACTCGATCGATCAGGCCGTGCGCATCCGCACCGGCGAAACCAATACCGAAGCGCTGTAAGAACGGCTGTAAGGGGAGTTGTTACTGATGTCACTTGCCAAGTTGAATTCCAACCTCATGCGCCTTGGCGCCGCGTCTGCAGCCATGCTGGCGCCGGTTGTCGCCTTCGCGCAGGAAGCTGCACCGGCTGCAGCCGAAGCCGTCGCCGCAGCGCCGGTTCCGAACAAGGGCGACACCGCCTTCATGTTCCTTTGCACCATCCTCGTGCTCTTCATGCTCATCCCGGGCCTCGCACTTTTCTATGGCGGTCTCGTCCGCGCCAAGAACATGCTGTCCGTCCTGATGCAGTGCACGGTCATCGGTTCGGCCATCATGCTGATCTGGGTGATCTACGGCTACTCCTTCGCCTTCGGCGGCTCGGAAAGCGCTTATTTCGGCGGTTTCGCCAAGCTCTTCCTTTCCGGCGTGACGCCGGAAAGCACGGCGGCCACCTTCTCTGACGCCGTCATTCCGGAATACATCTTCATGCTCTTCCAGATGACCTTCGCGGCCATCACCCCTGCCCTGATCGTCGGCGCCTTTGCCGAGCGCATCAAGTTCTCGGCGGCGGTGCTGTTCTGCATCCTCTGGGTCACCTTCGTCTACTTCCCGGTTGCCCACATGGTCTGGGACGCCAACGGCCTGATCTTCGGCTGGGGCGCACTCGACTTCGCTGGCGGCACGGTCGTTCACATCAATGCCGGCGTTGCCGGTCTGATCGGCGCGATCATGCTCGGCAAGCGTACCGGCTACGGCAAGGACATGATGGCTCCGCATTCGATGACGCTGACGCTCGTCGGTGCAGCCATGCTCTGGGTCGGCTGGTTCGGCTTCAACGCCGGCTCGAACCTCGAAGCTTCGGGCGGCGCCATGCTCGCCACCGTCAACACCTTCATCGCGACCGCAGCCGCCGTCGTCTCCTGGTGCCTGGTTGAAACCTTCACCCGCGGCAAGGCTTCGATGCTCGGTGCTGCTTCGGGCATGATCTCCGGCCTCGTTGCCATCACCCCGGCTGCCGGCATTGCCGGTCCGATGGGCGCGATCGTCATGGGTCTGCTCGTCTCGCCGCTCTGCTACTTCTTCGTCGCCGTCGTGAAGAACAAGTTCGGCTATGACGACACCGCAGACGTCTTCGGCGTACACGGTGTGGGCGGCCTCTTCGGCGCGATCGCCACCGGTGTCTTCGCCTCCGCTTCGCTGGGCGGCATCGGCTATGCCGAAGGTGTGACCATGGGCGGCCAGGTCATGACGCAGATCTACGCTGTCGTCGTCACGCTCCTGTGGTGCGGCATCGGCTCGATCATCCTCTACAAGCTGGTCGATCTCATCGTTGGTCTGCGCGTACCGGTCGAAGCCGAACGCGAAGGTCTCGACCTCGCCTCCCACGGCGAAGCTGCCTACCACAGCTGAGACCATCCAGGGTCTCTCATCAGAAATGCGGCAGCGCCCGGGTCTCATCGCCCGGGCGTTTTCTGTTGGCGACTTGCCTGCCACACCAGAGGCCTGCATGGTTAATGCACCATTAACCCTCCCTCCTGTAGGGTGCTGGATGGCGATCCCGACTGTAGTCGGGCGTCCGAAGGCATTCCCGGCAACAGGACGGACAGTTACCCCATGAGCAGAAGCCATTCCGCAGCACTTCCGGAGCATTCCAACCGCTCCGCGTTGTCGGCGTTCTTGTTTCGGCAGGTCTTCGCGCTGGCAGGCTTCGCCCTCTTCCTGCTGCTGGTGCTCGCGGTCGCAGCACTGGCGACCTGGAACGTGTCCGACCCCAGCCTCTCCTATGCCACCGACAATCCGCCGACCAATATCCTGGGCTTGCCGGGCGCCGTCTTCGCCGATCTGATGATGCAGTTCTTCGGCCTCGGCAGCCTGCTGGCGCTTCTACCCGTGCTGGCCTGGTCCTTCGCCCTGATCGGCGGCCGTCAGCTGAACCGCATCCCCGCCCGGATCGGCGCTTGGCTTGCCGGCGCGCTGGTCGCCGCGGCTGCCGTCGGCTGCTTCCCGCCGCCGACCACGTGGCCGCTGCCGAGCGGCACCGGCGGCGTGCTGGGCGACCTCATCCTGCGCTTTCCGGCCCTCTTTATCGGCGCCTATCCCACCTCGACCTTCGCGATGGCCCTGGGAAGCATCCTCGCCTTTCCCGCCACATGGCTGATGCTGTTTGCCTCGGGCATTGTCGGCAAACCGATCGAGCGCCTGGGAGACGACGAGCCGGTGGCACCCGTTGCGCGCCGCAAGGCAAAGGAACCCGTTTTCGAAGACGAGGACGAAGAGGACGAGCCCGAGGGACCGATTGCCCTGATGATGGGCGCCGTCACCCACAACTGGTACACCGCCCGCGCCCGCGTGAGACGCCTCTTCGGCCTGAAGACGAACGAGCGCCGCGACCGGGATTTCGACCAGCCCTACGACTTCAACGACGACGAATTCGGCACCCTGAACGAGCCGACACGGGCAAAGGCGCCGCCGCTCAACGCGCGCGTCGAGCCGTCGCTGGATGGCGCTCCCGCCCGGCCAGCGGCTCGGTCCATCGTCTCGCCGCCGCCGATGTCTGCCGGCCATTTCGATGACGATGACGATGACTTCGATCTCGATGACATGCCGCGTCCGGCGGGCATCCTGCCGGATGACAATGCGCGGCTCGTCGCACGGGGTGCTGCAGCCTCGCCGCGCGTTGCCGCACCTGCCGCTCGCCCGAAGCCCGGTCCGCGCGTCGATCGTGACGCCCAGGGCTCGCTTCTGCGTCCTGACGGTTTCCAGCTGCCCTCGGTGCATCTTCTCGCCGAGCCGCGCGCCGTGACGCGCGACGCCAGCCTCTCAGCCGAAGCGCTCGAGCACAATGCGCGCTTGCTTGAAGGCGTGTTGGACGACTTCGGCGTCAAGGGCGAGATCATCCACGTCCGCCCGGGCCCGGTTGTCACCCTTTACGAACTCGAGCCGGCGCCGGGCATCAAGTCCTCCCGCGTGATCGGCCTCGCCGACGATATCGCCCGCTCGATGAGCGCGATCGCCGCCCGCGTTGCCGTGGTCCCGGGCCGCAATGCGATCGGTATCGAATTGCCGAACCAGACGCGCGAAACCGTCTATCTGCGCGAGCTGATCGGCAGCCGCGACTTCGATGGCAACAAGGCGAAGCTCGCCATGGCACTCGGCAAGACGATCGGCGGCGAACCCGTGATCGCAGACCTCGCCAAGATGCCCCATCTGCTCGTGGCCGGTACCACCGGTTCGGGTAAGTCGGTCGCGATAAACACCATGATCCTGTCGCTCCTCTACAAGATGACGCCGGAACAGTGCCGCCTGATCATGATCGACCCGAAGATGCTGGAACTCTCCGTCTATGACGGGATCCCGCACCTGCTCTCGCCCGTCGTGACGGATCCGAAGAAGGCGGTCGTGGCGCTCAAATGGACCGTCCGCGAGATGGAAGAGCGCTACAAGAAGATGTCGAAGATCGGCGTCCGGAACATCGACGGTTTCAACACGCGTGTCGCCCAGGCGCTGGAGAAGGGCGAGGTGCTCACCCGCACCGTCCAGACCGGCTTCGACCGCCAGACGGGCGAAGCGATCTACGAGACGGAAGAATTCGACCTGCAGCCCCTGCCCTATATCGTCGTGATCATCGACGAGATGGCCGACCTGATGATGGTCGCCGGCAAGGACATCGAAGGTGCGGTGCAGCGTCTCGCCCAGATGGCGCGTGCCGCTGGTATCCATGTCATCATGGCCACCCAGCGCCCCTCGGTTGACGTCATCACCGGCACGATCAAGGCCAACTTCCCGACGCGTATCTCCTTCCAGGTGACCTCGAAGATCGACAGCCGCACCATCTTGGGCGAACAGGGTGCAGAACAGCTGCTCGGCATGGGCGACATGCTCTACATGGCCGGCGGCGGCCGCATCCAGCGTGTCCACGGTCCCTTCGTCTCCGACCACGAGGTCGAGGAGATCGTCGCCTATCTGAAGACGCAAGGGTCCCCGCAATATCTGGAAGCCATCACCATCGATGATGACGAAGACGGCGAGGATGGCGGCGGCCCCGTAGGCACCGGCAATCTCGGCGAGTCCGACGACCCTTACGACCAAGCGGTGGCGATCGTCCTGCGCGACGGCAAGGCATCGACCTCCTATGTCCAGCGCCGCCTTGGCATCGGCTACAACCGCGCCGCCTCGCTGATCGAGCGCATGGAGAAGGAAGGCATCATTGGCCCGGCCAATCATGCCGGCAAACGAGAGATCCTCGTCCCGACGGAAGAGTGAGCCGAGAAGATCGGGTTCCCCAATGGAACATCAGGGGCCCGGACGAGTTGCCGCAGCGGCACTGGCATTCATGGCCATGAAGCCGCCGCCTTTTTCGGCGAAAACATGAGCATATGAAGGAGTACCGCATGACCAACAAAACTGTAAGCGACGCCCGCATGCCAGTGGTGGCCAGCCGTCGCCAGTTCGTGCTGGGCACGGCAGCATTCATGGCTTGCGCCGCCCTGCCGTTCCCCGTCTTTGCCGCACCGACGGCAGCACAGCAGATTGCCGACCACTTCTCCAGCGTGAAGACGATGATGGGCGAGTTCGTCCAGTTCGGCCCGCGCGGCGAGCAGACCGGTGGCAAGTTCTTCATCGAGCGTCCGGGCAAGCTGCGCTTCAACTACGAAAAGCCCTCGCCGATGCGCGTCATTTCCGACGGCAAGAACGTGGTCATCGGCAATATGAAGCTGAAGACCTGGGACCTTTACCCCCTAAACAAGACGCCGCTCAGCCTGCTTCTCTCGGAGCGCATCGACCTCGGCAACCAGATGGTTCGCGACGTGAAGCAGGAAGCCGATCTGACCACCATCGTGCTTGGCGACCGCACCATCTTCGGCGACTCGACCATCACCTTGATGTTTGATCCGAAGACCTTTGAGCTGCGGCAGTGGACGATCACCGACATGCAAAAGAAGGACACCTCCGTGATGATCTTCAACGTGCAGAACGGTGTGAACCTGGATCCGAGCGTCTTCGAGATCCCCTATGCCGAAGTGCACGGCCAGAAACGCGGCGGCTGATTTCAGGCACGCGAGTTGTGGAGAAGGCGGCAGACCGGAAAGGTCGAGCCGCCTTTTTCTGTTCATGGCCCGGCTAATCCCCTAAACACGCGGAGGAACCTGGAAAGCGGACGCCATGACACTCTCGATCTCCACCTGGAACATCAACTCGGTGCGCCTGCGCCTTCCGATCGTCGAGGACTTCCTGAAGCGGGTCAATCCGGACATCCTCTGCCTCCAGGAGATCAAGTGCCAGAACGACCAGTTCCCGGTCGACGCCATTGCCGCGCTGGGCTACGGCAACATCGTGATCCATGGCCAGAAGGGCTATCATGGGGTCGCGATCTGCTCGAAGCTGCCGCTGACCGAAGATCACCGTCAGGACTATTGCGGCGTCGGCGACAGCCGCCATATCTCGGCGATCTTCGAATGGGCCGGGCGCCGGATCCGCATCCATAACTTTTATGTTCCCGCTGGCGGCGACGAACCCAATCGGGACATCAATCCGAAATTCGGCCACAAGCTCGACTTTGTGGAAGAGATGAAGCTGCTCTCCGCCGAAGCGGAACCGAACACCGCATCGATCCTCGTCGGCGACCTCAATATCGCGCCGCTCGAGCATGATGTGTGGTCCCACAAGCAGATGCTGAAGATCGTCAGCCACACGCCCGTCGAGACCGAAGGGCTGCTCGACGTCATGCGACAGGGCAAATGGGTGGACCTGATGCGCCAGCAGGTGCCGGCCTCGGAAAAGCTCTACACCTGGTGGAGTTACCGCGCCAAGGATTGGGCCGCGGCCGACAGGGGTCGCCGCCTCGACCATATCTGGTCCTCGGCCGATCTGGCGCCGATGCTCAAGGGCATCGATGTCCTCAAGGAAGCCCGCGGCTGGACGCAGCCGTCCGACCACGTGCCCGTGACGGCACGCTTCGAGGCTGCATAGCAGGCGATATAAAGCTGGCTGTTCAGTTGAATCGGGGCGCGAGCGCTTCCGAGCCCTCGATCAGGGCGGCAAGCGACTGCTTGATGCGCCCCTCGACCTGTCGGGCCATCTGCGGATACTCTTCGAGAAGCCTGTGAAACAGCGTGCGCGTGATGCGGATGACGTCGACATCCTGGACGGCCACCGCCGTATATTTCCGCTCCACCATGGTCACGAGCGCGAGCTCTGACAGCATGATACCCTCGCCGACGCGGGCCTCGAGATGCGGCTTGCCGTCGCGGCCGATGATGTAGAGTTCGATCTCGCCGCGCGCGATGACATAGGCGCATTCGGCCGGAGCCTTTTCCCGGAAAAGCGCCTGTCCGGCCGCCACCTGTCGGTGTTCGGCCCCGAAGGCGATCAGGCGAAGCTGATCCATGTCGAGCCCGGAAAAGAGCGGCAGCTGCGCCAGGAGCTCGATATCATCGCTGAGTGCCATGGACTTTCCTCTGCGGATGCTCTGCAGATTGCATCCGACGTCACTGTCCATAACGCAAAACGGGGAGAGTGACGACCCGTTGGCGCCGCTCTCCCCGAGGGATTTGCTTTGGACGTCCTCAAGGGACGATCTTGTAGCCGCCGTTTTCGGTGACCAGGATCTCGGCATTCGACGGATCGCGTTCGATCTTCTGGCGGAGGCGATAGACATGGGTTTCCAGGGTGTGGGTCGTGACACCGGAATTGTAGCCCCAGACTTCCTCGAGCAGCACGTCGCGCGTCACCACCTTCTGGCCGGCGCGGTAGAGGTAGCGGATGATCGCCGATTCCTTTTCCGTCAGCCTGATCTTCTTGCCGTCATCGGTCGTCAGAAGCTTCTGACTCGGCTTGAAGAGATAGGGGCCGACGCCGAAGGTCGCATCCTCGCTCTGCTCGTACTGGCGCAGCTGCGCGCGGATACGGGCAAGGAGGACGGCAAAGCGGAACGGCTTGGTAACATAGTCATTGGCGCCGGCTTCGAGGCCGAGGATCGTGTCGGAATCGGTGTCGTGTCCGGTGAGCATGATGACGGGCGACTTGAAGCCGCCCTTGCGCAAAAGCTTGACCGCCTCGCGGCCGTCCATGTCAGGCAGACCGACATCCATGATCATCAGGTCGACCTGGGCGGTCTTCGCCGTCTGCATGGCACGGGTGGCGTTGCTTTCCTGCAGCAGCGAAAACTCTTCATAGAGCGAAAGCTGCTCGACCAGGATCTGCCTCAGATCATCGTCGTCATCTACAAGCAGAATGGTCCGCGTCGTCATCCGTCATCCTTCCAGAATGGTCCATCGGCGAAGGCCTTGCTGCCCTCTTGCACGGCATGTAAGTCGTTGTTGCAGCAGTTTAAGAGCCCAGAGTACAACAATAATCACGAACAAGGCAAAAAGTCGTGACCAAGAGACCGAAAGCTTCCCCGCAGGCTCGAAAGACTTTGTCACGAATCCTGGTACGTGCAGCACCCCGGGATCAGCGACGCGCCATACTGCAGGCAGGCCATCTCACCATTCCGGCGGCACTCGGACGCAGCGGCCGAACGAGCCGCAAGCGCGAAGGCGATGGTGCAACACCGATCGCCACCATGCCGCTCCTTCACGCCTACCGAAGGACAGACCGCCTGATCCCTCCGCCAAGCCTGCTGCCGCTTCGCCCGACGCGCAGTGACATGCTGTGGTGTGACGCAAGTGCGGATCCCAACTACAACAGGCCCGTTCGTGCACCGTTCAGGCCAAGTCATGAGCGGCTGAAGCGGGAGGATGAACTCTATGACATCTGCGTGGTGATGGACTGGAACATCCGCATGCGAAAACGCGGCTGCGGTTCCGCCATCTTCTTCCATATCGCAAGACCCGGCTTCACTCCGACGGAAGGCTGTGTCGCCATCAGCAGCCGGGACATGTGCCGCCTTCTTCCGCACCTTGATCGAAAGACCGTGCTTCAGGTTCTCTGACATCTTCTTCAGCCAAATTGGATGCCGCACCTCTTTCATCACCGCAAGATCGGCCTAGGTAGGGGATGCGGCCGGCAAACCTGCCCGGTATCCGCCCCCATTCTTCGCAAGTTTTGCGCCGACCATTCCGACCTGGAGATTTCCCATGACTGATCAATTGTTCATCACCCTGAACGACGGTGTCCGCATTCCGCAGGTGGGCCTTGGCGTCTGGCAGACGCCCAACGAAGAAGCCGCACCTGCGGTGAAGGCCGCCCTCGATGCAGGCTATCGCCATGTCGATACCGCCGCCGTCTATGAAAACGAGGAAGGCGTCGGCGAAGGCATCCGCCAGTCCGGTCTCTCCCGTTCCGACATTTTCCTGACCACCAAGCTCTGGAACAACGACCAGGGCTACGAGCAGACACTGAAAGCCTTCGAGGCCAGCCTGAAGCGTCTCGGCACCGATTACGTCGATCTTTACCTCATTCACTGGCCGTCGGCGCATCGCGGGCTCTTCGTCGACACCTGGAAGGCTCTGGTGAAGCTGAAGGAAGAAGGCCGTGCAAAATCGATCGGCGTGTCGAACTTCTATCCTGAGCACATCGAAAAGATCGTTGCGGAAACCGGTGTGACGCCCGTCATCAACCAGATCGAACTGCATCCGGATTTCCAGCAGCGCGAAACCCGCGCCTTCCACGAAAAGCACAAGATCGCGACGCAGTCCTGGAGCCCGCTTGGTCAGGGCAAGCTGCTCGGCCATCCCGTGATCGCCGAGATCGCGCAAAAGCTCGGCCGCACGCCGGCTCAGGTGATCATCCGCTGGCACATCGACAACGGTCTGGTGGTGATCCCGAAATCCGTCACGCCGTCGCGCATCGTCGAGAACTTCAAGGTGTTCGACTTCCAGCTGTCGCCCGAGGACCTGCAGAAGCTGAACGGCCTCGACGACGCCGGCGCACGCATCGGCCCGGATCCGAAGACGGCAAGCTTCTGATTCACGTGTGACATTCAGGTCTTGATCGGGAGCCGCGTTCGTTGGGGAGCGCGGCTCCTGGTCTTTCCGGGGTAGGCAAGGACAGGCGCGGGAGGATGCTATGTCCACGTTTGCAGGATGCACGGTCCTTGCAATCCCGGAACAAGATGTGACACTGTGCGCTGCCACAATTCGGGAGATTTCCATGCTGTTTCGCCGCGCTGTCCTCGCCGGTCTCTCCGCCCTTGCGCTTTTGCCGGTCGCATCCCACGCCAATGACCTGCCGGATCTCGGCGGCAAGACCGTGGTGGTCGTGACCGAAAACGCCTATCCGCCGCTGCAATTCGTCGACCCCAAGTCGGGTGAACAGATCGGCTGGGAATATGACGCGATGAACGAGATAGCCAAGCGTCTGAACTTCAAGGTCGAGTACCAGAACACCTCTTGGGACGCGATGATCCAGGCCGTGTCGGACGGCCAGTTCAACATCGGCATGACCGGCATCACCATCAAGGAGGACCGCAAGGAAAAGGTCGACTTCTCCGAGCCCTACATGCGCTCGGAACAGTTCATGCTGGTCCGCGGCGACGAGAGCCGCTTCACCGACGGCAAGAGCTTCGGCGAATTCCAGGATGGTCTGGTCGGCGCGCAGCCGGGCACTACACCTTTCTACACGGCCGTCTACGAGATCCTCGACGGCAACGAGCAGAACCCGCGCATCAAGCTGTTCGAGACCTTTGGCGCGACCGTCCAGGCGCTCAAGACCGGCGATGTCGATGTCGTCCTCACCGACGGCACGGCCGGCAAGGGTTATGTCGATGCCTCGAATGGCGGCCTGAAGCTGATCGGCGGCCCGCTGGGCTCGGAAGACTTCGGCTTCATCTTCACCAAGGGCTCCGACCTCGTAGCTCCGGTCAATGCGGCGATTGCCTCGATGAAGGCTGACGGCACGATCGACGCGCTGAACAAGAAGTGGTTCCTCGACTACAAGATGGGCGAATGAACCATCTTGAAACCTGCGACCTGAAGGCGGGTGACTGATGGCGTTCCAGACCCTGCCGCAGGGTGATCAGAAGGGCGATCGGCCGTGGTGGCTGATCGCCTTCGTCGTGTTGGCGATTTCGCTCGGCCTCGTCATCTTTGTCAGCGATCTCTATGCCCAGGTCTTCAACACCGTTGTCAAAGGGCTCGGCGTCACCGTCTTCGTGACGCTGATCGGCTTCCTGCTGGCCACCGCGCTTGGCCTGCTGATTGCGCTGCTCGGCATGTCCGACCACATGGTCCTCCGGCAGGTCGCCCGCTTCTACGTGGAGGTGGTGCGCGGCATCCCGATCCTGGTGCTGCTCTTCTACATCGCCTTTGTCGGCGCGCCCGCCTTCGTCGCGCTCTATAATCTCGTGACCGCGCCGCTGATCTCGATCGGCCTGACGGACGAGATGGTCGTGCGCGACTTCTCCCTGATGTGGCGGGCCATCATTGCCCTGATGATCGGCTATTCGGCCTTCATCGCGGAGATCTTCCGCGCCGGCATCCAGTCGATCGACAAGGGGCAGATCGAGGCGGCGAAAGCCTTGGGACTCAGCCGCGCGCAGCGATTTCGCCTGGTGGTCTTCCCCCAGGCCATTCGCGTGATCTTCCCGCCGCTGTCGAACGACTTCGTCGCGATGGTGAAGGACTCGTCCCTCGTCTCGGTGCTCGGCGTCGCAGACATCACCCAGATGGGCAAGGTCTACGCCTCCGGCTCTTTCCGCTTCTTCGAGACCTATTCGATCGTCGCCTATGTCTATCTGATCCTGACGATCGGCCTGTCCATCATGCTGCGCGGCTTCGAGAAGCGCATGCGCACCCGCATGCGCGACTGATCCATCCGGTCAGTAGCGCTCCGGCACATACATGTCTGCCGGCACGGGATGGCGGATGTAATCGGCATTGCGCACCCGGGCGGGCAGCTCGATTGCTTCCTTCGGAACATGCTCGTACGGCACCTGCGACAGGAGATGGGCGATCATGTTGAGACGCGCCTTCTTCTTGTCGACTGCCTGGACGACCCACCAGGGGGCCTCCGGAATATGCGTGCGCTCCAGCATCTCTTCCTTGGCGCGGGTATAGTCTTCCCAGTGAACCCGGCTTTCCAGATCCATCGGTGAGAGCTTCCACTGCTTCAGCGGATCATTGATGCGCATCTGGAAGCGGAATTCCTGCTCCTCGTCGGTGATCGAGAACCAATATTTGACGAGAATGATGCCGGAGCGCACCAGCATCCGCTCGAATTCGGGCACGGAGCGGAAGAACTCTTCGAGTTCGTCCGGCGTGCAGAAACCCATGACACGCTCGACGCCGGCGCGGTTGTACCAGGAGCGGTCGAAAAGGACCATTTCGCCCGCCATCGGCAGGTGCTGCACATAGCGCTGGAAATACCACTGGCTGCGCTCGCGCTCGGTCGGTGCCGGCAGGGCGACGACCCGGCAGACGCGCGGGTTGAGCCGCTGGGTGACCCGCTTGATCGCCCCACCCTTGCCGGCCGAATCGCGGCCTTCGAACAGCACGACCATCTTCAGCTTCTTGTACTGCACCCAGTCCTGCAGGCGCACCAGCTCGTGCTGCAGCCGGAAAAGCTCGCGGAAATAGATCTTCCGGTCGATGGTCGGCTCCGCCATGCCGTCTGCAACCAGTTGGTCGAGGCGTTCCTCGTCGAGCTGTTGCTCCAGTTCCTCGTCGAAGCTGTCGAGGATTTCGGTCTTGATGCGATGGATGTCTTCGTTCATGGCGCGGGTTCCGGCGGGGCGAGCGTTTACTGACGAAGATCAAGCATGCTTGCACGACTGCTTCATGACAGACCGATGTCAGAGGCCGTGCGAAGCAATTGCCGACATCTGCGAAAACTGGTATGACGCCGCCCATGGGATCGAAATTCGGATGCCTCGCGAACCAGTTTATCGTGCTGCAGGACCACAAGCGTCTGCCGGCACGTTTTTTCGCGCGCGTTCAGGGGGCCCTGGCGAGCCTTCGCGGCTGATCGCCTTTGGCCGACAATCCGGCCCTTCTGCATCCTCGAAGATCCAAATCCCTTTTTCCTCAGTCTGGATGGAATTTACCCATGAGCGCACCTCGCACCCTTTACGACAAGATCTGGGACGACCACGTCGTCGATCGCCAGGACGACGGCACCTGTCTCCTCTACATCGACCGTCACCTCGTTCACGAAGTGACGAGCCCGCAGGCCTTCGAGGGTCTGCGCATGGCGGGCCGTAAGGTCCGCGCGCCGCAGAAGACGCTGGCCGTTGTTGACCACAACGTGCCGACCTCGCCGGACCGCCACCTCGGCATCAAGAACGAGGAAAGCCGCATCCAGGTTGAGGCGCTGGCCAACAACGCCGCCGAATTCGGCGTCGAATACTACTCCGCTTCCGACAAGCGTCAGGGCATCGTGCACATCGTCGGCCCGGAACAGGGCTTCACCCTGCCCGGCATGACGATCGTCTGCGGCGACAGCCACACCTCGACGCATGGCGCTTTCGGTGCGCTCGCCCACGGCATCGGCACGTCCGAGGTCGAGCACGTGCTCGCGACCCAGACGCTGATCCAGAAGAAGGCGAAGAACATGCTGGTGCGCGTCGACGGGAAACTGCCCGAAGGCGTGACGGCGAAGGACGTCATCCTCGCCATCATCGGCGAGATCGGCACCGCCGGCGGCACCGGCCATGTCATCGAATTCGCCGGCGAAGCGATCGAATCGCTCTCGATGGAAGGCCGCATGACCATCTGCAACATGACGATCGAAGGCGGCGCGCGCGCGGGCCTGATCGCGCCGGATGAGAAGACCTTCGAATACATCAAGGACAAGCCGCGTGCGCCCAAGGGTGAAGCGCTCGAGCAGGCGATTGCCTACTGGAAGACGCTGAAGTCCGACGAAGGTGCACATTTCGACCGTGTCGTCGTTCTCGACGCTGCCAACCTGCCGCCGATCGTGTCCTGGGGCTCTTCGCCGGAAGACGTCGTCTCGGTTCAGGGCATCGTGCCCAATCCTGATGACATCCAGGACGAAACGAAGCGCGCTTCCAAGTGGCGTGCGCTCGATTACATGGGTCTAAAGCCGGGCACGAAGATCACCGACATCGCGATCGACCGCGTCTTCATCGGCTCCTGCACCAATGGCCGCATCGAAGACCTGCGCGCCGTCGCCAAGGTCGTCGAAGGCAAGAAGGTGGCCTCGACCGTGTCGGCCATGATTGTGCCCGGCTCCGGCCTTGTGAAGGAACAGGCGGAAGCCGAAGGTCTCGACAAGATCTTCAAGGAAGCCGGCTTCGACTGGCGCGAGCCGGGCTGCTCGATGTGCCTGGCGATGAACGACGACCGCCTGAAGCCGGGCGAGCGTTGCGCTTCGACCTCGAACCGTAACTTCGAAGGCCGCCAGGGCTTCAAGGGCCGCACGCATCTCGTGTCGCCCGCCATGGCCGCGGCTGCAGCCGTTGCCGGCCACTTCGTCGATATCCGCGACTTCCACTAAGCGCGACGACCACTGAGCTTATCTCTGCCGCCCGCTCCCAAAGCGGGCGGTTTCTTTTTGCGCCACCCCGTTGCAAAGACAGGCGAAGCCGCTATCGTCGCGCCGTCACGAAACTGTCACATACCGCCCGCGGGTCTCCCATGAACATCAGAGAATTCCCCCTCATGCACCGCAAGGCGCGGTCGTGAGTGCCGTCGCCGTTGGGCTGGCGCTCGTTGCAGCGATCCTGCATGCGAGCTGGAATGCCTTCCTGCGAACGGGGGCCGACCGGCTCTGGTCGATTACCGTGATGAGCCTGACCGGCAGCATCATCACGCTTCCCCTGCTCTTCCTCGTTCCCGTTCCCGGTGCGGCCGCCTGGCCCTATATCCTGCTCTCGTCGGGTCTGCAGGTCGGCTACAGCCTGTTTCTGGTCGCAGCCTACCGGCAGGGGCAACTCGGCCAGGTCTACCCGATCGTGCGCGGCACCGTGCCTTTGCTGGTGACGCTGGGCGGCTTCCTCTTCTTCGGTGAGGTCTTGGGGCCGTGGCAGACGCTGGGCGTGCTGCTGATTGCGACAGGCATCATGAGCTTGTCGCTCGGCAAGACCCGTGCGGCGACCTCGTCGATCCTCTTTGCCCTGACGACGGGTCTCATCATCGCCTGCTATTCGACGGTGGACTCGCGTGGAGTGAAGCTCGTCGAGCTTCCGGTCGCCTATGCGCTCTGGGTGCTTTTTCTCTTCGGCATCATGATCACCATCGCCTTTGCGTTAACGCGCAGGGGTCTTGCCATCGACCTGCAGTCACCGCTCACCTGGAAGGCCGCGGGTGGCGGCGTGGTCGCCATGCTGGCCTATGGGCTGGTGGTCGTGGCCTATGCCTATGCGCCGGCGGGCCTCGTCACGGCAGTGCGCGAAACCAGCGTGGTCTTCGCCGTGCTGATCGGTGCGCTAATGCTGGGCGAGCCGCTGACCGTCCGGCGACTTCTCGCCTGCGTGGTCGTCGCGGGCGGGGCGATCAGCGTCAGCCTCTGATCCGCCAGGCAGTAACTGAACGGCTCAACGAAAAAAGGCTCCGGAAACCGGAGCCTTTGATCAATGCAAAATCGTGTCTACTTATTCGGCAGAAGCGTCGCCAGCGGCAGCAGCTTCAGCAGCAGCGGCCTTTTCAGCGGCTTCGGCGGCAGCCTTTTCAGCGGCCAGAGCCTGTGCTGCTGCAACCTTTTCGGCTTCCAGACGTGCCTTTTCCTCGGCAACAGCGGCGCGCTCGGCGTCGTTGAGCTTGCGGGCGCGGGTGCCGGTGTTTTCGACGATACGAGCAGACTTACCGCGACGGTCGCGCAGGTAGTAGAGCTTGGCGCGACGGACCTTACCGCGGCGGACGATTTCGACGCTTTCGACGAGCGGCGAGTAGACCGGGAATACGCGCTCGACGCCTTCGCCGTAGGAGATCTTGCGAACGGTGAAGCTCTCGTTGATGCCAGCGCCCGAACGAGCGATGCAAACGCCTTCATAGGCCTGTACGCGGGTACGGTTGCCTTCCTTGACGGTCACGTTAACGCGGAGCGTGTCGCCCGGGGAAAATTCCGGAAGCTTGCGCTTGGCTTCGATCTTGGCGGCCTGTTCGGCTTCCAGCTGCTGAATGATGTTCATGTCTAACCTCGGTTCTTCTGAAACAGCCAGAGCGCTCAACGTTGATCCCTTGGTCCAAAACCTTGAGATTTTGACCCTGACGGGCCGGAGCGAATTCGCAGTTCTTTGTTGTGGCAGACGGGCGAAACGCCCATTTCCGAGGGGGCCATTACACCAAGACGTCGGACTTGTCACCCCATCACAGGCAAATTTTGCGTCTGCTTGAGACGCCGGACGCCTTGCTGCGTCGGATATCGCACCGTAAGACTTCGCCTCGACATTCGGGAGGAGTGACGCATGACCATCGCAATGATTTTTCTGCTTTTTGCATCGGGCTTTCTTTCGGGAGCGGTGAATGCCATTGCGGGCGGTGGGACGTTCCTGACCTTCGGTGCCCTGACACTCGCAGGCCTTCCCCCGATCAGCGCCAACGCGACCTCTTCCGTCACGCAGTTTCCCGGCTACATCACCTCCACGCTTGCCTATCGCACGGAGCTGAAGGAGATGAAGCGCGGCGCGATCGTGCTCGGCATCGTTTCGGCCGTCGGAGCCGTTGGCGGCTCGCTCTTCCTCATCTCGCTGTCGAACCCGGCCTTCCGCTCCATGGTCCCGTGGCTGCTGCTCGGCGCAACGGCAATTTTTGCCGCCGGTCCGAAGCTGAGGCCCAAGACCAAGGGCGAGAGCCATCCGGCAAGCCCGCTCGGTCTGGCGATGCAGGCCGTCACGTCCTTCTATGGCGGCTTCTTCGGCGCCGGCATGGGCATCATGATGCTCGCCTCGCTGGGCCTTGCGAGCGGTGGCGATTATCACCGGCTGAACGCGCTGAAGAACTTCCTGTCGATCGTCATCGCCGCCGTCGCCATCGTGATCTTCGCAAGCGCCGGTGCACTCTCCTGGCTGCATGCGGCGATCATGATCCCGGCCGTGGCGATCGGCGGTTATGCAGGCGTCGCAATGGCCAAGAAGGTGCCGCAGAACGTGCTGCGCTGGATGGTCGTGGCGGCCGGACTTGGCCTCGCCGCCTATTATTTCTTTACCGGCTGATCCCGCAGCAGGTCCGGGCGGCGCTCGCGGGTCAGTGAAACAGCCTGGTCGTGACGCCACTTTTCGATTGCCGCGTGATTGCCGGAGGTGAGGACGGCGGGGATCTCCTGCCCCTCGAAGACCTGCGGGCGCGTGTATTGCGGGTGTTCGAGAAGCCCGCCTTCGAAGCTCTCATGCACGCCGGAAAGCTGATTGCCCATGACGCCCGGCAGGATCCGCACGACCGCGTCGAGCAGGGTCAGCGCCGCCGGCTCACCGCCGGAGAGAATATAGTCGCCGATGCAAACTTCCTCGAGCTGACGGCCATCGATCACCCGCTGGTCGACGCCTTCGAAGCGGCCGCAGACGATCACCACACCCTCACCCGCTGCAAGCTCCCTGACGCGCTGCTGGGTCAGCGGGCGGCCGCGCGGGCTCATCAGGAGGCGAGGCCTTCCATCGTCGGCTATGGAATCGATGGCACGCGCCAGCACATCCGGCCGCAACACCATGCCGGCACCACCGCCAGATGGCGTGTCGTCGACGCTGCGGTGCTTGTCCTCGGCGAAGTCGCGGATCTGCACGGCCTCCAGATGCCAATCGCCCCGTTCGAGCGCACGCCCAGCCAGCGCCAGACCGAGATGTCCCGGGAACATGTCGGGATAGAGTGTCAGAATGGACGCCTTGAAGGCCATGGGTGCTCAGCGACCGTTGTTCGGCCGGGGCTTTCCGCCGGCATTGCCATAGGGCTTCTCTTCCCCGTCATCCTTCAGTCCGGCTGCGATCGGATCGACGAGAAGGCGGCCGCCTTCGAGGTCGATTTCAAGGACAGCAGCTTCGGAGAAGGGGATGAGCACGGGGCGCTTGCCGGGGCCTTTAAGCTCCAAGAGGTCACCCGCGCCGAAATCATAGACGGCGGTGACGGCGCCATAGTGATTGTTCTCGGCGTCATAGACCTCGAGGCCTTCGAGGTCCGCATAATAGAATTCGTCTTCGTCGAGATCGTCATCCGGCAGCGCGTCGCGATCGACAAAAAGCTCGGTCCCGTTCAAGGCTTCGGCGGCGTTGCGATCATTGATGCCACGGAAACGGACGATCGCGACCGTCTTGCCGTCGCGGATCTCCAGGATCTCGAACTTGCGGCCGTCGGCTGCATACAGGAACCCATAATCGCCGAGACCCAGCGGATCCTCGGTAAAGGTCTTGACCCGCACCTCGCCCCGCAGCCCCTGGGCTGCGCCGATCACGGCCATCAGTATCGGGTTTTCAAGCTTGCTCATGGGTCGGAACTATCCTGCACATGCATGGTTCGGCTTTCCTTTTATACCAAGTGTCGACGATAGGAACCCATAGGATCGGCTCGACCGCCCTTTCTGGCTAGGAGAGGTCCGAAGAGCGATGCTGATGCATCGGTCAAGGATCTCGACGACGGCAGAACGGGCGGGAAGCCGACCAAAGGTGGCTTATTGTGGGCCCCTAGCGTTGTTGCGCCGCTTGGCCGATGCGAGAGCATCGCCCGGCGCGCCGCGCCTAGCCAGCGACCCACAATAAGCCATCCTATCGGTTCCTATCGTCGATACTTGGTATCAGGCGGAAGCGACCAGAAAGAAAACGCAAAAACGGGCGGTGGGGTGACCCACCGCCCGCTGTAAACGGCTGAATGCCGATTATTCTGCAGCGGCTTCCGAAGCGGCGGCAGCAGCGTCGGCTGCCTTCTGAGCCTTCTCGGCAGCGCGCTCCTGAGCCTTCTTGCCCGGCTTTGCCTTGTCCGGGTTGCTGCGAGCAGCGCGCTCGGCAATGCCGGCTTCTGCCATGAAGCGCAGAACGCGGTCGGTCGGCTGGGCGCCCTTGGCAACCCAGGCCTTGATGGCGTCTACGTCAAGCTCGACGCGCTTTTCGTTGTCCTTGCCGAGCATCGGGTTCCAGGAACCGACGCGGTCGAGGAAACGGCCGTCACGCGGCGAACGGGCGTCGGCAACAACGATCTGGTAGTACGGGCGCTTCTTGGAACCACCGCGGGCGAGACGAATCTTGAGGGACATGTGATACTCCTTGAGGTTTTCAGTCCGGGCCGCCGCAGCGGACCCTGTTCTTGTTGAGGCCGCCGTCAGGCGGTCTTTTCGGTGACACCGCCATGTTCGGCGGCAATGGCTTCATGATGCCGGATGACTTCCTTGATGATGAAGTTCAGGAACTTCTCGGCGAAATCCGGATCCAGATTGGCATCCTGGGCCAGACGGCGCAGGCGGGAAATCTGGTATTCCTCGCGCGCCGGATCGGCGGGCGGCAATTCGTGTGTGGCCTTCAGCACGCCGACGGCCTTGGTGCAGCGAAAGCGTTCCGCCAGCATGTGAACCAGCGCCGCATCGATGTTGTCGATCGACTGGCGATAGCCGGAAAGCTGTTCCTTGACGGACGGATCAATCATCGGCGCCCCCTCACTTCTTCTTCGGCAGGCCGGGAAGGCCCGAGAAACCACTGCCGCCCAGGCCGGGAAGCTTCGGCCCACCAAGGCCCGGCAGACCACCGCCACCGAGACCGGGCAGTCCGCCTGGCTTCATGCCGGCGGCTTCCGCCTGCTTGGCAAGTGCCTCAAGCTGCTTCGGATCCATCTTCGACAGATCCGGCATGCCCATGCCGCCACCCATGCCGCCGAGGCCCATCTTGGAAGCCAGACCGCCCATCATCTGCTTCATCATGCCGCCGCCCTTCTTGCCGCCCATGGCCTTCATCATGTCGGCCATCTGGCGATGCATCTTCAGGAGCTTGTTGATGTCGGAGGCATCCGTGCCGGAGCCGGCCGCGATGCGCTTCTTGCGGGAATGCTTCAGCATATCCGGATTGGCGCGCTCAGCCTTGGTCATCGAGGAGATGATGGCGAGCTGGCGCTTGAAGACCTTGTCGTCGAGGCCGGCGGCGGAAATCTTGTCCTTCATGCCCGCCATGCCCGGCATCATGCCCATGATCCCGCCCATGCCGCCCATGGCCTGCATCTGCTTGATCTGCTCGGCGAGGTCGTTGAGGTCGAACTTGCCCTTGGCCATCTTCTCGGCCATGGCGCGGGCTTTTTCCGCATCGATGTTCTCGGCGGCCTTCTCGACCAGCGAAACGATGTCGCCCATGCCGAGGATACGGTCGGCGATACGGCGCGGGTGGAACTCGTCGAGCTCCGACATCTTCTCGCCGACACCGATCAACTTGATCGGCTTGCCGGTGACGGCACGCATGGAGAGCGCGGCACCGCCACGGCCGTCGCCGTCCATGCGGGTCAGCACGAGGCCGGTGATTCCGACGCGTTCGTCGAAATTGCGCGCGAGATTGACGGCGTCCTGACCGGTCAGCGAGTCGGCGACGAGCAGGATTTCATGCGGCTTGGCGCGAGACTTGATCTCGGCCATCTCGATCATCAGCGGCTCGTCGATATGCGTGCGGCCGGCGGTGTCGAGGATGACCACGTCATGGCCGCCGAGCTTCGCGGCTTGAACAGCACGCGATGCAATATCGGTGGGCGACTGGCCGGCGATGATCGGCAGGGTATCGATGCCGGTCTGCACGCCGAGCTGGCGAAGCTGTTCCTGGGCGGCTGGACGACGCGTGTCGAGCGAGGCCATCAGGACCTTCTTCTTCTCGCGATCCGTCAGGCGCTTGGCGATCTTGCCGGTGGTGGTCGTCTTACCCGAACCCTGCAGACCGACCATCATGATGACGACGGGCGCCGCGGCATTGAGGTCGATGGAGACGCCTTCGGTGCCGAGCATCTCGACCAGCTCGTCATGGACGATCTTGACGACCATCTGCCCGGGCTTGATCGACTTCAGAACGGCGGCACCAACGGCCTTTTCGCGCACCCTGTCGGTGAAGGCGCGAACCACTTCGAGCGCGACGTCGGCTTCGAGAAGGGCACGACGGACCTCGCGCAGAGCAGCCGAGACATCCGCCTCGGACAGTGCGCCACGGCCGGTCAGTCCATTCAGAATGGATCCAAGTCGGTCCTGGAGGTTCTCAAACATCGGCTCTTCCTTGCATGGTTCGGGGAGACCCAAACCTCGGTCTTCTCTGGCCGGAAAACAAGACGCAAAGCCAAAAACCACCCGAGGGCGCAACGCGCTGTCGGGTGTTGACCTCCGGGATCTCTTTATACCTTTTCGGGTCCCGGTCGGCGGCTCGGAGTTCTCGTCTCTTCGCAGATTGCGGCGGATAAACAGGAAAACCGCCAAGAAGTCAAGCGAAGCAGCGATTTTCCGGGCGCTTGCCCATGCGCGGCGATCCGCGGGCTGCCTATTGTCGTAGAACCGGCAAAACCACATATGGGTAAGCCATGAACAGACGCAGCTTTCTCAAATGGTCAGGCTTCGGTGTCGTTGCCGCCGCAATCGGAGGTCTCGGCATGCGCGAAGCGCAGGCGGGCAATCGCTATTACTCGGGTCCGATTTCGGACCATTTCGACGGGAAGGTGTTCTTCAACCCGGGTGGCGAAGAGCCGCGCGGCTTCACCGATCTCCTGCGCTGGCAGCTCGGCGGCGGCAAGATCGATTGGCCCAAGGCCGTGGTTGCGTCCGATTTCGTCACGACCAGGCCGGAGCCGCGCGTCGAAGGGAGCCGACTGGTCGTCACCATGGTCGGCCATGCGACGCTTCTCATCCAGACGGCGGGGCTGAACATCCTGACCGACCCGGTCTGGTCGGAACGGGCAAGCCCCGTCTCCTTTGCCGGGCCGAAGCGCAACAATCCGCCGGGTGTCGCTTTCGACGATCTGCCGAAGATCGACATCGTGATCGTCACGCACAACCACTACGACCATCTGGACATCGCGACCCTGAAACGGTTGATCGAGCGCGACAGTCCGCGCCTCGTCACGCCGCTCGGCAACGACACGATCATTCGCAGCGACGTGCCTCGGTTGCAAGCTGATGTCATGGACTGGGGTGACCGGCTCGAGATCGGCAACGACGTCATCATCCATTGCGAGCCCTGCCACCACTGGTCGGCGCGCGGCATGGGCGACCGTCGCATGGCGCTGTGGGCGGCCTTCGTCTTGGAAACACCGGGCGGCAAGATCTACCATATCGGTGACACTGGTTATGCCGAGGGCAAGCATTATCGCGAACTCAAGGCTAAGCACGGCGACATCAGGCTCGCCATCATGCCGATCGGTGCCTATGAGCCACGCTGGTTCATGAAGGCGCAGCACCAGAATCCGGAAGAGGCGATCGAAGGCTTCCGCCTGAGCGGTGCATCCTATGGCATCGGCCACCATTTTGGCACCTTCCAGTTGACCAATGAAGGAATCGACGATCCGCCGAAGGCGCTGGTGACCGCCATGTCTGCGGCCGGTATCGGCAATGAGCGCTTCAAGGGCCTGCGCCCCGGCCAGCAATTCGAGGTGCCTCTCACAAACGCTTGAGGGGCAAGACACAAGAGACACGAGCCGCGTTGACACGGCTCACGATTTTGACCACACTTCACGCATTCACCAGGGGTGTCCCGACAAGGGGCTGAGATATCGCTACGCCGAACAGGCAGCGCGGTGACCCGTTGAACCTGATCCAGTTCATACTGGCGTAGGGACGGTGCGAGCGCTGCAAAACGACGATTCGAAAACCCGAATCCCGTGGCGTCTTTCCATCATTCCGGCTGACATGACTGGGTCTCCAACCTGAACACTTGGAGCTCCACGATGAACATTGCCCCTGACTTCCCAAAGCCCGACGTCACCACCGGGCCGCTTCCCGCCTCGACCAAGATCTTCTTGGGCGGGGACATGCACCCGGATATCCGCGTGCCCCTGCGCCAGATCGCGCTGCACCCGACCTCCGGCGAACCGCCTGTGCATGTCTATGACGCATCAGGCCCCTATACCGACCCGCAGGCGACCATCGCCATCGACCAGGGGCTTGCCCGGCACCGGACAGCCTGGGTTAGGGCACGCGGCGATGTCGAGGCCTATGACGGCCGCGCGGTGAAGCCCGAGGACAACGGTTTCGTCTCAGCCGAGAAAATGACACCGGTGTTTCCCGTGAATCATCGCCCGCTTCGCGCAACAGGCGGCAAGGCGGTGACGCAGCTTGCCTATGCCCGCGCCGGCATCATCACGCCGGAGATGGAATATGTGGCGATCCGCGAAAACCTCGGCCGCAGGGCCGTGAAGGAAGCGCTTGTCCGTGACGGCGAGAGTTTCGGTGCTTCGATCCCCGATCATGTGACGCCGGAATTCGTCCGCCAGGAGATTGCCCAGGGACGGGCGATCATTCCCGCCAACATCAACCATCCCGAGCTCGAGCCGATGATCATCGGACGGAATTTCCTGGTGAAGATCAACGCCAATATCGGCAACTCGGCCGTCACATCCTCTATGGCCGAGGAAGTCGAGAAGATGATCTGGGCGATCCGCTGGGGCGCCGATACGGTCATGGATCTCTCCACCGGCCGCAACATTCACAACATCCGCGACTGGATCATCCGCAATTCGCCCGTGCCGATCGGCACCGTTCCGCTTTATCAGGCACTCGAAAAGGTCGGCGGTATCGCCGAGGACCTGACCTGGGAGGTCTATCGCGACACGCTGATCGAGCAGGCCGAGCAGGGCGTGGACTACTTCACCATCCATGCCGGCGTGCGGCTGCATTACATCCCGCTCACCGTTAACCGTGTCACCGGCATCGTCTCGCGCGGTGGTTCGATCATGGCCAAGTGGTGTCTGCATCACCACAAGGAGAGCTTCCTCTACGAGCATTTCGAGGAAATCTGCGACATCTGCCGCGCCTACGATGTCTCCTTCTCGCTGGGCGATGGCTTGCGCCCCGGCTCGATTGCCGATGCCAATGATGCCGCCCAGTTTGCCGAACTGGAGACGCTGGGTGAGTTGACCAAGATTGCCTGGGAGAAAGATTGCCAGGTGATGATCGAGGGGCCCGGCCATGTTCCCATGCACAAGATCAAGGAGAACATGGACAAGCAGCTGAAGACCTGCGGCGAGGCCCCCTTCTATACGCTGGGGCCGCTGACGACGGATATTGCACCCGGCTACGACCACATCACCTCCGGCATTGGTGCCGCGATGATCGGCTGGTTCGGCACGGCCATGCTCTGCTACGTCACGCCGAAGGAGCATCTGGGTCTGCCCGACCGCGACGACGTGAAGACCGGGGTCATCACCTACAAGATTGCGGCGCATGCCGCCGATCTCGCCAAGGGTCACCCGGCAGCGCAGCTGCGCGACGATGCGCTATCCCGCGCCCGCTTCGAATTCCGCTGGGAAGACCAGTTCAACCTGTCGCTCGACCCGGAAACTGCGCGCTCCATGCATGATGAAACCCTGCCGAAGGAGGCGCACAAGGTCGCGCATTTCTGCTCGATGTGCGGGCCGAAATTCTGCTCGATGCGCATCTCGCATGACATCCGCGCCGAGGCCCAGAAGGAGGGGCTGACCGCGATGGCGGAAAAATACCGCGCCGGCGGCGATCTCTACATGACGGCAGACGAAATCGCAGCGCTGGAGACGGGAGAGCGGTCATGACCGTTCTGGTGAAGGGCGCGGGTGTCGCAGGGCTGGCGACGGCGCTGGAACTGGCGCGAAGAGGTGTCCCTGTGGAGGTCGTGGAGCGCCGGGCCGATATCGGGCTTGGCGCCTCCCATTGGGCGGGCGGCATGCTCGCCCCCTATTGCGAGCGCGAGGCAGCAGAAGAGATCGTGCTGACATCAGGCCTTTCCGCCGCCAACTGGTGGGACGAAGCCGTGCCCGGTCTCGTCCAACGCCGGGGGACACTTGTGCTTGCCAACCCGCGGGATCTCGCAGACCTCAAGCGCTTTGCGACCCGCACGCGCGGCCATCGCTGGCTGGGCGAGGAAGAGATAACAGAGCTTGAGCCGGATCTCGCTGGGCGTTTCGGCAGCGGCCTCTTCTTTTCAGAGGAGGCGCATCTTGATCCACGCCAGGCCTTGCGGGGCCTTTATCAGGCGGCCCGGCAGCTGGGTGTCTCCTTCCGCTTCGGGGAGGAGGCAGGTGATACGGCAGGCTATGCGAGCGTCGTCGATTGCCGGGGACCAAAGGCGATCGATGAGATCGACGGATTGCGCGGGGTGCGCGGCGAGATGCTCTATCTGGAGACATCCGACGTCACCCTCTCCCGTCCCGTGCGCCTCCTGCATCCCCGCCACCCCCTCTACATCGTGCCGCGCGGCAACGGACTGTTCATGCTGGGCGCGACCATGATCGAGACTGACGACGACGGGCCGATCACCGCGCGCTCGATGATGGAACTGCTCAACACCGCCTATGCGCTGCACCCGGCCTTTGCCGAGGCGCGCATCGTGGAAACCGGCACCGGCATCCGCCCGGCTTTCCCGGACAATGTGCCCCGCCTCATCGAAACATCCGAAGGTCTGGCAGTGGCCGGCATGCACCGCCACGGCTTTCTGATGGCACCAGCACTGGCGCGTGAGGCGGCGGAGCGGCTGACGAGCACACACGCATCCGAGAGAAGGAGGACCGCATGAAGCTCACTGTCAACGGAGAAGCCCTGGAACTCGACGCCGGCAATCTCGCCGATCTCCTGGCCAAGCTCGACTACGAGGGCGACTGGCTGGCCACCGCCGTCAACGGCGACTTGGTTCACCGCGAGGAGCGCGCCGCCCATCCGTTGAAGGAGGGCGACCGGATCGAAATCCTATCGCCCATGCAGGGAGGCTAAGATGACCCTGGAACTTTACGGCAAGACGGTCTCCTCACGCCTCTTGCTCGGCACCGCGCGCTACCCCTCGCCCGCGGTGCTCGCAGAGGCCGTGCGGCGATCGAAGACCGGAATCGTCACCGTTTCGCTGCGCCGGGAAACCGCAGGCGGCAAGGCGGGTGGTGCCTTCTTCCAGCTGATCCGCGATCTCGGCGTTCGGGTTCTGCCCAACACCGCCGGCTGCCACAGCGCCCGCGAAGCGGTGCTGACGGCAAAGATGGCGCGGGAGGTCTTCGGCACCACCTGGATCAAGCTCGAGGTCATCGGCCATCACGACACGCTGCAGCCCGACGTTTTCGAACTGGTGGAAGCGGCAAAGATCCTTGTGAGCGAAGGCTTCGAGGTCTTCCCCTATACCACAGACGATCTGGTGGTCGGGGAGAAGCTGCTCGCCGCCGGATGCCGGGTGCTGATGCCCTGGTGCGCGCCGATCGGCAGCGGCATGGGGCCGCAGAATCTGCCGGCACTGAAATCCATGCGGGCGGAATTCTCCGACGTGCCGCTGATCGTCGATGCCGGCATCGGGCGTCCCTCCCATGCGACTGAGGTGATGGAGCTCGGCTATGACGCCGTGCTGCTCAACACCGCCGTCGCCAGCGCCGGCGATCCGGCTGATATGGCCGAGGCCTTCGCCAAGGCGATCGAGGCAGGACATATCGCTCATCAAGCCGGCATGCTGGAACCGCGCGACATGGCGGTACCGTCAACACCCGTCATCGGCAAAGGGGTCTTCGCATGAAGCTCGATCCCTTCTACCTCATCGTCGACAGTGCCGACTGGATCGAGCGGCTTGTGCCGCTGGGGGTCAAGCTGGTGCAGCTGCGGATGAAGGAAGCTGAGGAAAGTGTGCTTCGCCAGCACCTTCGCCGCGCCCGGCAATGTTGTGCCGACCACGGCTGCCAGCTCATCGTCAACGACTTCTGGCAGATCGCCATCGACGAGGCCTGCGACTTCGTCCATCTCGGCCAGGAGGATCTGGCAACGGCAGACCTCGCGGCGATCCGCAGCGCGGGCCTGAAGCTCGGCCTCTCGACCCATGACGAGGCGGAACTCGAAACGGCGCTCGCCGCCAAACCTGACTATGTCGCCCTCGGCCCTGTCTATCCGACGATCCTGAAGAAGATGCCCTGGGCGCCGCAGGGCCTGGAACGGCTGACGGTGTGGAAGGAAAAGATCGCCCCCCTGCCCCTGGTTGCCATTGGCGGGCTTCGCCCCGACCGTCTACCGGGTGTTTTCGCAGCAGGGGCAGACAGTGCAGCCGTGGTCACCGACATCACGCTCAATGCCGATCCCGAGGCGCGAACCCGGGAATGGCTTGATGTGACCGAGCGCTGGCGTTGACCATGCATGCGCGGTTTTGGCCGCTCTACTGGTAATTCGGCTGCATTTCCGCCATATAGACTGAAAATGCAGCTTTCTGGAGTGACGATGTCGGATCGGGTCGAATTCGCTAGGATGAACGGGCTTGGCAACAAGATCCTGGTCCTCGACATGCGCGGTCGCACCGACCGGGTGACGCCGGCTGCCGCGATTGCGCTCGCCGCTGACCCGGCGACCGCCTTCGACCAGATCATGGCAATCCACGATCCGAAGCTCGACGGCACCGACGCCTATATCGACATCCTGAATTGCGACGGCTCGAAGGCCCAGGCCTGCGGCAACGGCACGCGCTGTGTGGTCCAGGCGCTTGCCAGCGAAACCGGCCGCAAGAGCTTCACCTTCCAGACCATTGCCGGCATCCTGAGTGCCGTCGAGCATCAGGACGGCACGATCTCCGTCGACATGGGCAAGCCGGCCTTTGCCTGGGACAAGATCCCGCTCTCGGAAGAATTCCATGACACCAGCCGCATCGAGCTGCAGATCGGCCCGATCGACGCACCGATCCTGCATTCGCCCTCGGCCATGTCGATGGGCAACCCGCATGCTATCTTCTGGGTCGATCGGGATCCGATGACCTATGATCTGGAACGCTTCGGGCCTCTCCTGGAAAACCATCCGATCTTCCCGGAAAAGGCCAATATTACGCTGGCCCAGATTACTTCGAAGACATCAATGATCACGCGCACCTGGGAACGCGGCGCCGGTCTGACGCTCGCCTGCGGCTCTGCTGCCTGTGCAGCCGGCGTGTCGGCGGCGCGCACCGGCCGCACCGAGCGCAAGGTGACGATCACGGTGGCCTCGAGCCCCAATCGCGGCACGCTCACCATCGACTGGCGCGCCGACGACAAGGTCGTCATGACCGGGCCCGCCGAATGGGAATGGTCCGGCATGGTTGATCCGGCAACCGGGGACTGGGAACGTGACGGGAGCGGTCAGGCAGAGGCCGCGACCCCGTGATCTCTGAACAGAAAGGCACCGTCGAAGTCATCACCTTCGGCTGTCGCCTCAACACTTACGAATCCGAAGTAATGAAGGCTGAAGCCGCCAAGGCCGGCCTCGACAACGCGATCCTTGTCAACACCTGTGCCGTGACCTCCGAGGCCGTGCGCCAGGCCCGCCAGGTGATCCGCCGGGCACGGCGGGAGAACCCGGAAGCCCGCATCATCGTCACCGGCTGTGCTGCCCAGACGGAAGCGCAAAACTTCGCGGATATGCCCGAGGTCGACGCCGTCCTCGGCAACGAGGAAAAGCTGAAAGCCGAGCACTATCGCCGCCTGCCGGATTTCGGTGTCTCCGCGGAGGAGAAAGTCGCCGTCAACGACATCATGAGCGTGACCGAGACGGCACCGCAGATGGTGGCGCATATCGACGGCCACGTGCGTGGTTTCCTGCAGGTGCAGAATGGCTGCGATCACCGCTGCACCTTCTGCATCATTCCCTATGGACGCGGCAATTCGCGCTCCGTGCCGATGGGCGCCGTCGTCGAGCAGGCGCGCAAGCTAGTCGAAAACGGCTATCGCGAAGTGGTGCTGACGGGGGTGGATGCGACGAGTTACGGCGCGGACCTGCCCGGCAATCCGACGCTTGGCCTTCTCGCCAAGACACTGCTGAGACAGGTGCCGGAAATCCTGCGCCTGCGCCTCTCTTCGATCGACAGCATCGAGGCGGACAGCCATCTCTTCGACCTGATCGCAGACGAGCCGCGTTTCATGCCGCATCTGCATCTGTCGCTGCAGCATGGCGACGACATGATCCTGAAGCGCATGAAGCGCAGGCATTCCCGCGCCGATGCGATTGCCTTTGCCGAACAGGTCCGGCGCTTGCGCCCTGGCTTTGCTTTTGGCGCCGACATGATCGCCGGTTTCCCGACGGAGACCGAGGAGATGGCGGCAAACTCGGCGCGCCTCGCCGAGGAGATCGGCATCGCGCATCTGCATGTCTTTCCCTACAGCCCTCGCCCGGGCACGCCGGCAGCCCGCATGCCGCAGCTCGACCGAGTGCTCGTCAAGGCACGCGCGGCGGAGCTCCGCGCGGTGGCTAAAAGATTGCAGGCTATGCACCTCGCATCGCGCGTTGGCACTCGCCAGAAGCTGCTGGTGGAGCGCAACGAAATGGCGCATACGGAAGACTTCACCCTCGTTGCAGCGCCCGGCATGAAACCCGGCAGCCTCATCGAGGTTTCGATCGGTGGCCATACGGGCCGCCATCTGACGATTGCATCGGCAGCGGCAAGCGCTGCTGCCTGACAGACGGAATAGATTGACCATGGCCCTCGGCTTCATCAAGAAAGTCTTCACCTTCGGCAAGGAGAAGCCCGCGGAAGCGCCCGGTGCGCCGGCGGAGCTGACGGCCGAGGAGAAGGCTGCGATCTCGGCCGAAAGCGAGCCGAAGGGTCGCGACGAAGATCTGCCCGTCGCCGAG
The DNA here is from genome assembly GCA_032102365.1 of Allorhizobium sp. CTOTU50464. Classification (GTDB taxonomy): domain Bacteria; phylum Pseudomonadota; class Alphaproteobacteria; order Rhizobiales; family Rhizobiaceae; genus Allorhizobium. The sequence continues at coordinate 206,224 of DAMDHD010000004.1, forward strand.
GATCCGGTTCTCGCCGAAGAAATGGAAACGGGAGGCGGGCCGGCGGATGACCTGTCGCCGGACGAGCTCTCCATGGTGCCGCTCGAACTGCTCGAGGCGGAAGCCGAGGAAGAGATTGAAGACGCTCCGGTTCAGGAAGTCCCAGCGAGCGAAGCGAACCCAGAGGAAGAGCAACAGATCCTCGCCGAGTCGGCGACCGAACCTGTCGTCCCCGTGCTCCCCAAGGGTTTCGCCACCGCTGAGGCGCGTGCTCCCGAACCCGAGGCCCCAGCGCCTGCCGAGAAACTGAGCTGGTTCCAGCGCCTGAAGGCGGGCCTCTTCCGCACCTCCTCGCAGCTGACGGGCCAGATCTCCGCCCTTTTCTTGAAGCGCAAGCTGGATGACGAAACGCTGGAGGAGCTGGAAGATCTGCTGATCCAGGCCGACCTCGGCGTCGAAACGGCGTTGCGCGTCACCGACACGCTGGCCTCCGAGCGCTATGGCAAGGATGTGACCGGCGAGGACGTGACCAAGATCATGGCGACCGAGATCGTCAAGGTGCTGAAGCCGGTCGCCAAGCCGCTCGCGCTCGATCTCAGCCACAAGCCGCATGTCATCCTCGTCGTCGGTGTGAACGGCACCGGTAAGACGACGACCATCGGCAAGCTCGCGGCCAAGCTTTCAGGCTCCGGCCTGAAGGTGATGCTGGCTGCCGGCGATACTTTCCGCGCAGCCGCCATCGAGCAGCTGAAGATCTGGGCGGATCGCACCGGCTCGACCTTCATCGGCACCAAGCTCGGCGCCGACGCGGCCGGCCTCGCCTATGAAGCCTTCGAGCGCGCCAAGGCGGAGAAATCCGACGTCCTGATCATCGACACCGCCGGTCGCCTGCAAAACAAGGCGGAGCTGATGGCGGAACTCGAAAAGATCGTCCGCGTTCTCGGCAAGCTCGATCCGGATGCGCCCCATACCGTGCTGCAGACGCTCGACGCGACGACGGGCCAGAACGCGCTGCAGCAGGTCGAGATCTTCCGCAACATCGCGGGCGTCAACGGCCTGATCATGACTAAACTCGACGGCACGGCGCGCGGCGGCATTCTGGTTGCCATCGCCGCCAAGCACAAGCTGCCCGTCTATTTCATCGGCGTCGGCGAAGGCATCGACGACCTCGAACCCTTCGAGGCGGAAGACTTCGCCAGCGCCATTGCCGGCATCGCGCGCTGAGCGCCGGAAACATTAGGGAACGACATCATGTCGGACACATCCACCGATACCCACGCGTCCAAGGCTGAAAAGCAGAATCCTCTGCTGAAGATGGCGCTCGAACTCGGACCGCTCTTGATCTTCTTCTTCGGCAACCTGCGCGGCGAGTGGCTCGCCAAGACCTTTCCGGAGCTGACCGCGATCGGCGGACCGCTTTTGATCGCGACCGCCCTCTTCATGGTCGCAACGGTCATCTCGCTGATCATCTCCAAGATCGTCTTCAAGCACCTACCGGTCATGCCTTTTGTGTCCGGCATCGTCGTTCTGGTCTTCGGCGGGTTGTCGATCTGGCTGCAGGACGAGACCTTCATCAAGATGAAGCCGACGATCGTCAACACGCTCTTCGGCGTAGTCCTGCTGGGTGGCCTCGCCTTTGGCACTTCGCTTTTGGGCTATGTCTTCAACGCCGCTTTCCAGCTCGACGCGGAAGGCTGGAAAAAGCTGACGCTGCGCTGGGGCATCTTCTTCCTCTTCCTCGCCGTGCTCAACGAGGTCGTCTGGCGCAACTTCTCCGATGACGTCTGGGTCAGCTTCAAGGTCTGGGGCACGATGCCGATCACCATCCTCTTCACGCTGGCCCAGATGCCGCTGATCATGAAGCATTCGCTGGAAGACAAGGAAGAGCAATGACCGAGACGACCAGCCAGAGCGGCGACAATTCAACGACGCGTTTCTGGCTGGCGGTGACCTTCGTCATTATCCTGGTCCAGATCGTCTCCCAGTATCTGATGGGCCGCATCTGGATCTGTGAATGCGGCTACGTGAAGCTCTTTGAAGCGGGCGTGAACACGCCCGGCAATTCGCAGCACATCTTCGACTGGTACACGCCCTCGCACATCATCCATGGCTTTCTCTTCTATGGCCTCGGCTGGCTGGTGATGCGCAGGAAGCCGCTGACGGCAAAGCTTGCGCTCGCAGCGCTGATCGAAGCTGCGTGGGAGATCCTCGAAAACTCTCCGATCGTGATCGACCGCTACCGGACGGCCACCATGGCAGTCGGCTATAGCGGCGACAGCATCCTCAATTCCGGGATGGACATGGTCTCGATGATTGCGGGCTTCTTCTTCGCAGCCCGCATGCCCGTCTGGCTCACCGTCGCAATCGCGATCGCGTTCGAGATCGTGACGGCTCTCATCATCCGGGACAACCTGACGCTCAACGTCGTCATGCTGGTCTGGCCGATCGAGGCGGTGAAGACCTGGCAGGGAGCCCTCTAATCGAGAAGGCTCAGTTGGCGAGCGCTTTTTCGATCGCCGGCATCAGCTGGGTTTCAAAGCTCTCGGGGTCGAACGGGCCGACCTTCTTGTAGAGGATCGTGCCGTCGGGGCCGACGAGATAGCTTTCCGGAATGCCGTAGACACCCCAGTCGATCGCAGCCTTGCCGTTCGGATCGACGCCGATCGCGGCATAAGGATTGCCGAGTTCGCCGAGGAAGCGCAGCGCATTGTCGTTGCGGTCCTTGTAGTTGATCCCGACCACATTGACGCGCGGATCCTTTGAGAGCTCCAGCAGCATCGGGTGCTCCTGCCGGCAGGGCACGCACCAGGAGGCAAACACATTGACCAGCGTCAGCTTGCCGGTGATCGCTGCGGTGGTCAGTGCCGGCCGCTCGGAGCCATCGAGTGCTGCGAGCTCGAGAGCAGGGGCCTTCGTGCCGAGGAGGGCCGAGGGGATTTCCGAGACGTCGCGGCCGGACTGGAGCTGCGTCATGAAGACCGCGGCAAGCCCGCCAAACAGGACGAGCGGCAGGGCTGCGATCAGATAGCGTCCACGCCCCTTGGCCGCCGGCACGTCATGTTCGCCCTGCTGCGTCATGCCTTTGCATCCTGGGAGGCCGATGCCGAACGGCGGCGGACGCCCTGTGCTTCGAGCGTCTTCAACTCCGCCTGACGCGCCCGACCATCGAGATAGACCCAGGCGGACAAGCCAAGACAGATCCCCGCCGTCAGCAGATAGGAACCGATGACGTAAAAGGCGTGGGTCATGCCTGATGCTCCCGGCCGGCCTGACGAGCGGCCATGCGGCGCTGTGCCCCGACGCGGCGACGCCAGATCTCGTTGCGCATCGCCATCATGTGCAGCGTGAAGAAGAGGAGGGTGAAAGCCAGCGCCATGATGAGAAGCGGCCAGAGAAACTCCGGATGGATCGTCGGACCATCGAGCCGCATGACGCTGGCGGGCTGATGCAGCGTGTTCCACCAGTCGACCGAGAACTTGATGATCGGGATGTTGACGAAGCCGACCAGGATGAGAACGGCGCTGACGCGCGCCGCCTTGGAGGGATCATCCATGGAGCGGTTGAGCGCGATCAGGCCGAGATACATCAGAAACAGCACGAAGACCGAGGTGAGGCGAGCATCCCAGACCCACCAGGTGCCCCACATCGGCTTGCCCCAGAGCGAACCGGTGACCAGCGCAATCAGGGTGAAGGCCGCGCCGAGCGGGGCGGCAGCCTTGTGGCTGACATCGGCCAGCGGATGACGCCAGACCAGCGTGCCGATCGCCGAGAGCGCCATCACGGAGTAACACATCATCGAGAGCCAGGCGGCCGGCACATGCACATACATGATGCGGACGGTATCGCCCTGCTGGTAATCCGTTTCGGAGGTAAAGCCGAGATAGAGGCCTACCACGAAAAGCGCGAGGGTCAGCCCGACGAACCACCGCAGGACCCGCTCGACAAAAGCGAGGAATCGCGTCGGGTTGGCGAGGTCGATGATCTTGGTCACGGCAAGGCTGTTGTCGGTCATAGCACGTTCTAGCCTGTCTCAAGCGGCCCTGCAATTGATCCTGGTCAAGCCGAAATGTCTCAGTCGGCCGAACTGCGAAGCGCTGCAGCCGCGCCCACCGGTCCGATCACGGCAAAGAGAAGGGTAATCGCCGTCAGGAAGAGGAAAGGCGGCAGGAAGGGTGCCGGATCCTCGACCGCCGCATAAGAGGCGCTGACACCGAAGATCAGCACCGGAACGGCAAGCGGCAGAACGAGGATCGACACCAGGAGACCGCCGCGCGGCAGTGCCACGGCGACAGCGGCACCGGCTGCACCGATGAAGGTGATCGCCGGCGAACCGACAAGCAGCGTCAGCATCACGGCACCGATTGCGATCTCGTCCATATTCATGAAGAGCCCGAGCAGTGGCGAAGCAATCACGAGCGGCAGGCCGGTCGCCACCCAATGCGCCAGGCATTTGACGAGCACGGTCAGCACGAGGGGCGTTTCCTGCATCAGCAGGATGTCGAGCGAACCATCGTCGCGTTCCGCCTGGAACAGGCGATCGAGCCCGAGCAAAGCAGAGAGCAGGGCCCCGATCCAGACGATGGCAGGTCCGATCCGCGACAAAAGGTTGAGATCGGGGCCGACGCCGAAGGGAATGACGGCGACCACTGTGGTGAAGAAAAGCACACCGATCAGCGCGCCACCACCGGCGCGGACAGAAAGTTTCAGGTCCCGGAGAAACAGCGCCATCATGCGGAATACTCCAGATCGACACCCTCGAAGCCCAGCATCTCCAGCGTCTGGGCACCTTCCATCCCGAGCGGCTGATGGGTTGCGGCCAGAGCGATGCCTCCCGACTGTCGGTGGCGGCGCACGAGGTCTTCGAACATCGCGTCCGCCTTGCGATCGAGCGCGGCCGTCGGTTCGTCGAGGATCCAGATCGGGCGGTAAGCGACGAGGAGCCGCGCCATGGCGAAGCGCCGCTGCTGTCCCGCAGAAAGATAACCATAGGGCAGGTGGGTGATTCCGGAGAGCCCCACCTCGGCGGCGGCCTCTTCGACGCTCACGCCGATCCCGCCTATGGCATCACCCAGGAAGGACTTCCAGAACGCAAGGTTTTCCGCCACGGTCAATTCGCGCTTCATGCCATTGCGATGACCGAGGTAGTGGCTGAATTCCCCGGCCGGACGCGGCTCACCGACGGCATCGGACACGCAGATCGCCTGCCCCGTTTCCGGGCGAAGCAGACCGGCGACGACGCGCAGAAGCGTCGATTTTCCAGACCCGTTTCGGCCTGTCAGAACCAGCGCCTCTCCGGCATTCAACCTAAAGGAAACATTAACGAAAATCAGATCCTCGCCACGACGCGCTGAGAGATTTTCGGCTTCAAGCCTGATCATGGTCGCCTTCTGGCAGGATGAGGCCTGCCTCATAAAAAAATCCGATTTCGCCCTTCGTCGGTCTGGCGCCTTTCTTAGAAATTATCTATAAGACCTGCAACCACGCCAGCGGCCGGCGTGAAGTTCATCCTTGTGCCGAACTTGAACATCGCAAGCAGCGGTTTTCACGTGCGGACAGCGGAAATGGTCGTACCCGCATCCTGATGTGCATGAAGTGCATAGGCGTCCGCACGAATGTGTTGGCTATCAGTCTAAGCGGGGTTTCTATCCGTGGCTAAATCTCTCGACAGCTTCAATTGCCGGTCGGTCCTGACCGTCGACGGCAAGGACTATGTCTATTACAGCATTCCCAAGGCCGAAGCGAACGGTCTCGCCGGGGTTTCGAAGCTCCCGTATTCGATGAAGGTGCTTCTCGAAAACCTTCTGCGCAACGAAGACGGCCGGTCCGTCACCAAGGCCGACATCGAGGCCTGTGCCGCCTGGCTCGTCAACAAGGGCCTGACCGAAGCTGAAATCGCCTACCGCCCGGCCCGCGTGCTGATGCAGGACTTCACCGGCGTTCCCGCCGTCGTCGACCTGGCTGCCATGCGTGACGGCATCAAGAACCTCGGCGGCGATCCGGAAAAGATCAACCCGCTCGTTCCCGTCGACCTCGTCATCGACCACTCCGTCATCGTCGACGAATTCGGCACGCCCCAGGCTTTTGCCCGCAACGTCGAGCTGGAATACCAGCGCAACGGCGAGCGCTATCGCTTCCTGAAGTGGGGCCAGCAGGCATTCAAGAACTTCCGCGTCGTTCCTCCGGGCACCGGCATCTGTCACCAGGTGAACTTCGAATATCTCGGCCAGACCGTCTGGACGAAGGACGAGGACGGCGAGACCATCGCCTATCCCGACACCTGCGTCGGCACGGACAGCCACACCACGATGATCAACGGTCTCGGCGTTCTCGGCTGGGGTGTGGGCGGTATCGAAGCCGAAGCGGCCATGCTCGGCCAGCCCGTGTCCATGCTTCTGCCGGAAGTCATCGGCTTCAAGTTGACCGGCACGCTGAAGGAAGGCGTCACCGCGACCGACCTCGTTCTGACCGTCGTGCAGATGCTGCGCAAGAAGGGCGTTGTCTCCAAGTTCGTCGAATTCTACGGCTCGGGCCTCGACACGCTGCCGGTTGCCGACCGCGCAACCATTGGCAACATGGGTCCGGAATACGGCGCGACCTGCGGCTTCTTCCCGGTCGATTCGGCCACTGTCGGCTATCTCGACATGTCGGGCCGCGCCAAGGACCGCATCGCACTCGTCGAAGCCTATTCGAAGGCTCAGGGCATGTGGCGTGACAATGACGGCTCGCAGCTCGTCTTCACCGACACGCTCGAACTCGACCTCGGCGACGTCGTTCCGTCGATGGCCGGCCCGAAGCGTCCGGAAGGCCGCCTGCCGCTCGAAACCATCGCACCGAACTTCGCGACCGCTCTCGAAGGCGACTACAAGAAGCCGGGCCAGCTGACCCAGCGTTGGGATGTCGAAGGCACCGACTACGATCTCGGCCATGGTGACGTGGCGATCGCCGCCATCACGTCGTGCACCAACACCTCGAACCCGAGCGTGCTCATTGCAGCCGGTCTGCTGGCTCGCAACGCCGTCGCCAAGGGCCTGAAGACCAAGCCATGGGTGAAGACCTCGCTCGCACCTGGATCCCAGGTCGTTGGCGAATATCTCGAAAAGTCCGGCCTGCAGAAGGAGCTCGACGCGCTCGGCTTCAACCTCGTCGGCTTCGGCTGCACGACCTGCATCGGCAATTCCGGCCCGCTGCCGGGTCCGATCTCGAAGACCATCAACGACAAGGGCATCATCGCTGCCGGCGTTCTCTCGGGCAACCGTAACTTCGAAGGCCGTATCTCGCCGGACGTCCAGGCGAACTACCTCGCCTCCCCGCCGCTCGTCGTCGCCTATGCGCTCGCGGGCACGGTCCAGAAGGATCTGACCAAGGAGCCGATCGGTGAAGACCAGAACGGCAACCCGGTCTACCTGAAGGACATCTGGCCGACCTCTGCCGAAGTGCAGGAGTTCATCCAGAAATACGTTACCCGCGCACTCTTCGAATCGAAGTATGCCGACGTCTTCAAGGGCGACGAAAACTGGCAGGCCGTCCAGGTTCCGGAAGGCCAGACCTATGCCTGGGACGACAAGTCGACCTATGTCCAGAACCCGCCTTACTTCGTGGGCATGGGCAAGACCGGCTCGGGCCTGAAGGACATCAAGGGCGCTCGCGTCCTCGGTCTCTTCGGCGACAAGATCACCACCGACCACATTTCTCCGGCCGGTTCGATCAAGGCAGCCTCGCCTGCCGGCGCTTACCTGACGGAGAACGGCGTCGCAGTCGCCGACTTCAACCAGTACGGCACGCGTCGTGGCAACCACGAAGTCATGATGCGCGGCACCTTCGCCAACATCCGCATCCGCAACCACATGCTCGGCCCGAACGGCAAGGAAGGTGGCTACACCATCCACTATCCGTCCAAGGAAGAGCTGTCGATCTACGATGCGGCCATGAAGTACAAGGAAGAGGGCGTTCCGCTCGTCATCTTCGCCGGCGTCGAGTATGGCAACGGCTCGTCGCGTGACTGGGCTGCCAAGGGCACCAACCTGCTCGGCGTCAAGGCCGTGATCGCGCAGTCCTTCGAGCGTATCCACCGCTCGAACCTCGTCGGGATGGGCGTCGTGCCCTTCACCTTCGAGGACGGCACCACCTGGGCTTCGCTGAACCTGAAGGGCGACGAGATCGTTACGATCGAAGGCCTGGAAGGCGAGATCAAGCCGCGCGAGAAGAAGATCGCCAAGATCACCTACTCCGACGGCACCGTGAAGGACGTACCGCTGCTCTGCCGCATCGATACGCTGGACGAGGTCACCTACATGAACAATGGCGGCATCCTGCAGACCGTTCTGCGCGACCTCGCCGCCTGAGACTGACAGAACAAACTTGTGAAAGGCCGCCGGGCAACCCGGCGGCCTTTTGCGTGGTTCATGCTGCGGATCCAGTGCCGAAAGTTTCACCCCATCGTGACTTCCCGCTGAAGCGCTGAGGCGTTATCAGTGCAGCACTCAAGTGAAGGCATCTCGATAGCATGCAGCACACGAATTTCATCAGGACGAGCAGACGGGCCACGGCATGGGCTATGACGGCCCTTGGCGTCCTGTTCCTGTCAGCCGCGCCCAAGGGGGCGACGGCCGGAGAGTTTGCCGAGCCGAAGGGCGTTGTCGAGCTCTTCACCTCGCAGGGTTGCCGCTCCTGTCCCCCGGCCGATCGCGCCTTTGAACGGCTGGTGCGCGAAGGCGAAGTCGTGGCGCTGTCCTATCACGTCGATTACTGGAATTATCTCGGCTGGGCCGACACGCTGGCCTCCCCTGAGAACACCGAACGGCAATATGCCTATGCCAAGGCCTTCGGCCGCAGCGGCGTCTACACGCCGCAGGCGGTGCTGAACGGGCGCGAACATCTGAAGGGCACCGACGCTGTCGATATCGACCGGCGGCTCGAGCGGCTCCAGGACGCCGGCAAGGGCCTTATCGTTCCGATCCGTGCCTCCCGCCATGACGATCAGCTGACAATCTCCGTCGGTGCCGGCAGAGGCAAGGCAAACGTTGTCGTCGTCTATTTCCGTCAGCATCAGACCGTCGAAGTGCTGAAGGGCGAAAATGTCGGACAGAACCTGGACTATTGGCACAGCGTGACCGATGTGCAGACCGTCGGCATGTGGGACGGCAAGGCTCTTGATCTCACGCTGCCGGCCAAGCGCATGGGCGATGACAAGAGCGACGGCTGCGCCATTCTTCTGCAAGCCGCAGACAGCGAGGGGAATCCTTCGCACATCGTCGGAGCGACGGTGATGATGGACAAGCCGAAGACGCTTTGAAGGGAAAAGAACCTGGTGTGGTCCGGCCCGGAAGCATTGGGGGGCTGGGGGTAAGGGGTCAATGCACCAGACCGGACCGTTTGGCGCACCGCGCCAACCAAGTTAGTTATACTCTATCGCAAAAAGCGGCGCAGGTATGTTCAAATTTGGGCAGCCGCGCATTTATCCGCTTTGACGCGTGATAATCGTCACAAGAAACCGCCGAATCCCGAAACGAGAAAGGCCTGCCCGACATCCGGGCAGGCCTTTCTCGCACATTGGTTATGGAAGCTCAGCTCTGGAGAAGCGCGTCGTAGGCAATCACGCTCTTGACGGCACGCTCGCCGATGAGTTTCGCATCGTCGCCCGGCTTGTAGAGACTGGAGCCCAGACCGAAGGCCCGCACGCCGACCTTCCAGTAATCGGCAAAGTTCGCGTCCGACACGCCGCCCACGGCGCCGATCGGCAGATGCGGCGGCAGGATCGCCTTGATCGCGGAGATGCCGCCTGGACCCAGCACGCTTGCCGGGAAGAATTTGAGCGCCGCCGCACCGCATTTGGCGGCGAGCAGTGCTTCGCTTGGCGTGAACACACCCGGCATCGCCACCATGCCATGCGAGACGGCACGTCGGATGACGTCGGGTTCGACATTCGGGGTAACCAGCAGGTTGCCGCCGACATCGTGCAGGCGATCGACCTGTGCCACTTCCAGAACGGTACCCGCGCCGATCAGCACGTTTGCCGGCGCGCGCTTGCGGGCCTTCTCGATCGAGACGAAGGGATCCGGAGAATTCAGCGGAACTTCGATTGCTTCGAAGCCGGCCTCGACGAGCGCATCGACGGTCGCCTCGATCTCGGTCGGCTTGATGCCGCGCAGAATGGCTACGAGGTTACGGCGAAGCGCGGGCCAGGCAACGGAGGCGGTCATCGGTCAGTCCTTGAATTCGTGGTCAAAGAGGGAAAGCGCGGAGGCGAGCAGGCCGCGGCGCACGAGCAGCCCGCCATCGAGCATGACAGGCTCACCACCGGCTTTGGTGATCGCGCGGGCATAGAGACGCGTAAGCTTGCCGGTCCCGATCAGATAGGCCTTGCCGTGGCGCTGAAGATCATCCCGGATGGCTGCGATCTCTGCACCGATCAGGAGACCGGAAAGGCGTGCGGCTGGGTTGATCCTGGCGTCCGGCGTAAGCAGGCCCTCGGCGCGGATCGAGAAAAGAACGGATGTGAGGGCAAAGCCGGGTTCGAGCGCCTGGGCAACCGCGGCGTCGAAAATCTCCGGATCTGCTTCTGCGTCCCCGTCTTCCGGCACCGACAGCCGCAGGATGGATTGCCGGCTGATCAGGTTGAACAGTTCACCCGTCATTACGGTGGAGAAGCGGCGCACCTGGCCGTCTTCAACGAGCGCCCATTTGGAATGGGTGCCCGGCAGGCAGAAGAGGGCGTTGTCCAGCCCCTGCTCGAGAGCGCCGGCGAGCTGTGTCTCCTCGCCGCGCATGACGTCATAGGCGCCACCCTCGCGCTGGCAAACGCCGGGCAGAATATAGACCGGACGACTCACGCCCTCCGGCTGGACCGCATGCTGGAAAAGACCGACCAGCGGCGCGGGTGTTTCGACATAAGGCGCTTCGCGCCAGCCGGTCCGGGCACCAGCCATGCCGGCGACCACCACCGGCAGATCCGATGGCGCGCCGAGTGCGGAAAGATGCCCTTCCAGAACGGCGGGATAGGCAGCCTTGTCCAGACTGCCCATACCCTCAGGCGACTGCCTCTCACCGAGGACCGCGCCCTGGCTGTCGACGAGCCAGATGCGCAGGTTGCTGGTGCCCCAATCGACGAGCGCGGCAAACGGTGATGCAGTCACGTCGGCTCCTTAGGCCAGATCGATCGGCAGCAGGGCGGCCGGGATGTCCTGGTAGCAGACGGGCCGCAGGAAGCGGCGGATCGACAGCGTGCCGACGGACGTCGCGCCGAAGTTCGTGGAGGCCGGGTAGGGACCGCCATGAACCATGCTATCGGCGACTTCGACACCGGTCGGGAAGCCGTTGGCAAGCACGCGGCCGGCCTTGCGCTCCAGGATCGGCATCAGACGCTTGCCGAGAGCCTCGTCACCATCGGCGAGATGGATCGACGCGGTCAGCTGGCCGGAAAGGCTGCGCGCCATGGCGACCATTTCGTCTTCGCTCTCGGCGATGACGATCAGGCCGAGCGGTCCGAAGACTTCTTCGCCCAGCACGTGGTTGTCGAGCCAATCCTTCGCCGTCGTCTGGAAGAGGTAAGGCGTTGCATTGCGCAGGTCGCAGGTCGAAGTCAGGACCGAACGCACACCTTCGGTGCCGGCGATCTTGGTCGCACCCTTGCGATAGGCATCCGCAATACCGTCCGTCAGCATGGTCTGCGGACCAACGGCCGACAGGGCTTCGGTAGCCGTTTCGACATACTTGTCGGCGTCGGCGCCCTTGAGCAGAACGACGATACCCGGATTGGTGCAGAACTGACCGGCACCCATGGTGAGCGAGCCGACCCAACCCTTAGCGATGGTTTCGCCGCGGGTGGCAACAGCCTTGGGCAGCATGAACATCGGGTTGACCGAGCCAAGCTCGCCGAAGAAGGGGATCGGCTCCGGACGCTGGGCGCAGAGATCGTAGAGTGCGCGACCACCGCCGAGCGAACCGGTGAAGCCGACAGCCTTGATCAGCGGGTGCTGCACGAGCGCCTGGCCGACGTCACGGCTGCCGCCGTGAACCAGAGAGAAGACGCCCGGATGCACGCCGCAACGCTTGATGGCGGCATCAATCGCGGAAGCGACGATTTCGCCCGTGCCCGGATGGGCATCATGCGCCTTGACCACGACCGGGCAACCGGCAGCGAGGGCAGCTGCCGTATCACCACCGGCCGTCGAGAAGGCGAGCGGGAAGTTGGAGGCACCGAAGACAGCGACCGGACCGATCGGGCGCTGGACCATCTTCAGGTCCGGACGCGGAAGCGGCTTGCGGTCGGGCAGGGCTTCGTCGTGGCGGCGATCGAGATAGTCCCCCTTGCGAATGTGCGAGGCAAACAGGCGGAGCTGGCCGACGGTACGGCCACGTTCGCCAATCAGGCGGGCTTCCGGCAGGCCGGTTTCCTGGGAACCGATCTCGGTGATCGCGTCACCACGGGCATCGATTTCCTCGGCGATGGCTTCGAGGAATGCCGCACGCTGTTCGCGCGTCGAATAGGCATAGGTCTCGAACGCCTCTTCGGCCGCCTTGGCCGCCTGATCGACGAGGGCAGGGGTGCCCTTGGAGAAGGTGTGGGAGGGGCCCGTGGCAGGCGACGAGGCAAAGGTATCCGTGCTGGCTACCCAGTTGCCGGCGATCAGGTGTTTTCCAGTCGGTGTATAGGCCATGGGATGGGCCTCCTTTTCATGTCAGTCTTCGAAGGGAGCGACGACTTTCCGTTCCCCGCAGAGGAAGGAATCCGCCACGATGCGCAGCGGCTGATAGTCAGTGTCGCTCTGGCGGGAGCGGATGAGATGGGCGAAGCGTTCGTAGATGCCCGCATATTCGCGATCCGGGCCGGACGCCTGTTCGGTCCCCTTGATATAGAGTTCCGAGCCGCCCTTTGAAAGACGCAGCTCGCCTTCATTCGTCTGGACTGTGATGTCCCACGTTTGAGGCCCTTCCTGTCGCCAGTCGAATTCGGCCGTAACAGGCGCGCCTTCGACGGTCCGCATGGCGATGGAAGCGGCAATCGGCTGCTTCTTGTTTTCCGGAAACTCGAGAGTGGATTTCTGCACCATGATATGACCGGGAACGATCTCGGTCAGGATCGACAGGGCGTTGATGCCCGGGTCGAAGACGCCGAAACCGCCCGGTTCCCAGATCCAGGCCTGGCCGGGATGCCAGCGGCGCACGTCTTCCTTCCAGACGATGGAGATCGACTGGATCACCTTGTCCGCCAGCCATTGCTTGGCGGGCTCGACACCGAGGGCAAAGCGCGAGTGCCAGGTGGCGAACAGCGTCACCCCCGCCTTGGCAGCGAGCTCCGAAAGGGCCTCCGCCTCACCCAGAGTGGTTGCCGGAGGCTTTTCCATCAGCACATGGCGTCCGGCAGCAATTGCGGCCTTTGCCATGTCGAAGCGGACTTCCGGCGGCGTGCAGAGCGAGACGACCTTGATGTCGGGGCGGGCGGCGAGGAACTCGTCGAAATCCGTGAAGTTCTCGGCCCCCTCGACCTTGCCGTGACGGCTGACACCGGCGGCAACGACGAAATCGTCACCGCCTGCGATCGACGGAATGTGCTGGTCGCGGGCGATCTTGCCGATGCCGACAAGCGCGAGCGGAATGCGATCTGCCATGGTCCTTTTCCTCAGTGTGCGTCCTTGCCGACCGGCGAACCGCGGCAGCCCTTCAGGAAGTCGAAGTCGGCGCCGGTATCGGCACCCTCGACATGGTCATGGAAGAGTTTCGCATAGCCGCTTGCCGGCGGCTCGACCGGCGGACGCCATTCGGCGAGACGGCGCTGCATTTCCTCGTCCGAGATGTCGAGATGAACGCGACGGGCTTCGACGTCGACTTCGATGAAGTCACCGTTCTTGACGATGGCGAGCGGACCGCCGCGTGCGGCTTCCGGCGAGGTGTGCAGGAGAACCGTGCCGTATGCCGTGCCCGACATGCGCGCATCCGAGATGCGGACCATGTCTGTGATGCCTTTGCGCAGGACCTTCGGCGGAAGACCCATATTGCCGACTTCCGCCATGCCTGGATAGCCGCGGGGACCGCAATATTTGAGGACCATGACGCAGGTTTCGTCGATGTCGAGCGCCTCGTCGTTGATCTTCGCCTTGTAGTCGTCGATGTCTTCGAAGACCACGGCGCGGCCGCGATGCTTCATCAGATGCGGTGACGCGGCCGACGGCTTCAAGACGCAGCCCTTCGGCGCGAGATTGCCGCGCAGGACCACGATGCCGCCCTGCTGGGTCAGCGCCTTGTCGACCGGCAGGATGACGTCCTCGTTCCAGTTGCGGACATCCTTCACTTCGTCCCAGATGCTTTCGCCGGAGACGGTCAGTGCATCCTTGTGCAGCTTGCCGGCTTCGCCGAGCATCTTGATGACGACGGGCAGGCCGCCGGCATAGAAGAACTCTTCCATCAGATACTTGCCGGACGGCATCAGGTTGACGATCGTCGGGATATCGCGGCCGAGGCGATCCCAGTCGTCAAGCGTGATGTCGACGCCGACGCGACCGGCCATGGCGAGAATATGCACGACGGCATTGGTCGAGCCGCCGATTGCCCCGTTGACGCGGATCGCGTTTTCGAAGGCTTCCTTGGTCATGATGTCGGAGGGCTTCAGGTCGTCCTTGACCATCTGCACGATGCGGCGCCCGGAAAGCTGCGCCATCACCTTGCGGCGGCTGTCGACGGCCGGGATGGCAGCGTTGCCGGAAAGTGCCATGCCGAGGGCTTCAACCATCGACGCCATGGTCGAGGCCGTGCCCATGGTGTTGCAGGTGCCGCTGGAGCGCGACATCGAGGCTTCGGCCTCGAGGAACTCCTCCTGGCTCATCTCGCCGGCCTTGACGGCTTCGGAGAACTTCCAGAGATGGGTGCCCGAACCGACGCGCTCGCCGCGGAAATAGCCGTTGAGCATCGGACCGCCGGTGACGACGATCGACGGCAGGTCGGTCGAGGCCGCTGCCATGACGAGCGACGGGGTGGTCTTGTCACAGCCCACGAGCAGGACGGCGCCATCGATCGGCTGACCGCGCATGGCTTCCTCGACTGCGAGCGCGGCGAGGTTGCGATACATCATGGCCGTCGGGCGGAAGGTGTTTTCCGACGCCGAGAAGACCGGGATTTCGACCGGGAAGCCACCGGCCTCCCACACGCCTGCCTTCACCTTCTCCGCCAGTTCGCGCAGATGGCCGTTGCAGGGGGTGAGGTCCGACCAGGTGTTGAGGATGCCGATGACCGGACGCCCGTCGAACAGGTCATGCGGATGACCCTGGTTCTTCAGCCAGCCACGGTGGTAGATGGTGTCGCGCGACGTGCCGCCATACCAGTGCTGCGATCTCAGTTGGCGCGGCCAGGCCGCCGGTTTGAACTTGCTCATGGCTATCGTCCTGTCTCTGTTGAATGGGCGGGTCGGCAGGCCGATCCGCTCAGAGCATCTTCACCTTGACGGTCTCTGCAGCAGCCTTTGCCAGGCGATTGCGCAGCGGAAGACCGAATTGCGGGGACTCGATCTCGAACACGTCGCCTTCCTGCGTGACGAAGCCGTCAGCAACCGAAAGCGTCGCCGTGCCATACATATGCACATGCAGATCGCCGGGCTGGCAGAAGAGCGCGTATTTGAAGTGGTGATATTCGAGGTTCGCGATCGTGTGGGACATGTTCGCCTCACCCGACAGGAACGGCTTTTCCCATACGGTCTGGCCGCCGCGGATGATGCGCGAGGTACCCTCGACATGGTCGGGCAGGGCGCCGACGCGGAGCTCCGGGCCGAAGGAGGCCGGGCGCAGCTTGGAATGCGCGAGGAAGAGATAGTTGATCTTCTCGGTCACGTGGTCGGAGAATTCGTTGGCGACGGAAAAGCCCAGGCGATGCGCCGTGCCATCTTCACCGATGATGTAGTAGCCGGCCATTTCGGGCTCTTCGCCACCGTCGAGCGCGAAGGACGGGGAGACGAGGTCTTCACCGGGTGCGACCGCGTTGAAGCCATTGCCCTTGTAGAACCACTCCGGCTGAACGCCGATTTCGCCGGGCTTCGGCTTTCCGCCTTCCATGCCCATACGGAACATCTTCATGGAATCGGACATGCCGGCCGTGTCGGCATGCATGCTGTCGCGGGCCGAGGCCGAACCGGTATGGGTGAGACCCGTGCCGGTCAGGTACATATGCGCCGGATCCGGATGACGGACAGGGCAGTCGAGCTTTCCTTCGGCGGCGAGCGCCAGGAGGTCGACGCTGTCGCCGGCACCCTGCTTTTCGATCAGGGTCGAGACATCGGTGCCCGCGGCGATGGCCGCCTTGGCGAGTTCGTAAGTGGTGTTGAAACCTGGGACAAGGCGCGCAGCCTCACCCTGGCGGCAAATGATGCCGCCAGCCTTCAATTGCGAGAGAAACATAAGCCTATCCTCAGACTGCTTTGTTCTTGTTGTAAACGTCGAAGAAGACAGCAGCCAAAAGCACGAGACCCTTGATGAGCTGCTGGTAGTCGATGCCGATACCCATGATCGACATGCCGTTGTTCATGACGCCCATGATGAAGGCGCCGATGACTGCACCGGTAATCTTGCCCACGCCGCCGGATGCCGAGGCACCGCCGATGAAGCAGGCCGCGATGACGTCGAGCTCGAAGCCCACGCCGGCTTTCGGCGTGGCGGAGTTGAGACGGGCTGCGATGATCATGCCGGCAAGTGCTGCCAGCACGCCCATGTTCACGAAGGTCAGGAACACCAGGCGTTCGGTATTGATGCCGGAGAGCTTCGCAGCCTTTTCGTTGCCACCCAGCGCATAGATGCGGCGACCGATGGTCGTGCGGGTGGTGACGAAGGAGTAGAGCGCGATCAGAACACCCATGACGACCAGGACGTTCGGCAGGCCGCGATAGGTGGCCAGCTGATAGCCGAGGAAGATGGCGACCGCGCTGATGATGCCCATCTGCACGGCGAAGAAGACGAAGGGCTCGTTTTCAGTGCCATGTTCGTCGTTCAGGCGACGGTTCTTCATGCCGGAATAGATCGCAAGACCAACGAGGGCCACGACGAGAATGATCGCGACATGGTTGGCGATACCGGTGGTCGCAGGATCCGTCAGCGGCAGGAAATCCGGGATGAAGCCGGTGGAAAGCAGCGTGAATTCCTTCGGGAACGGACCGATCGGGCGACCGCCGAGCGTGACATAGGTCAGGCCGCGGAAGACCAGCATGCCAGCCAGCGTCACGATGAAGGAGGGGATCTTCTGATAGGCGACCCAGTAACCCTGCGCAGCGCCCATCAGGCCGCCGAGCACCAGACACAGCGGCACGACGAGCGAGAAATGCCAGCCCCATTTGACCAGCATCATCGCCGATATGCCGCCGATGAAGGCGACGATCGAGCCGACCGACAGGTCGATATGGCCGGCGACAATGATCAGCAACATGCCCAGCGCCATGATGACGATGAACGAGTTCTGCAGCACCAGGTTGGTGATGTTGACCGGACGGAAGAGAACGCCGTCGGTCAGGAACTGGAACAGCAGCATGATGACGACGAGCGCGAGCAGCAGTCCGTATTCGCGGATGTTGTTGCGCAGATAGTCGCCCACGGAGACCTTGGGGGTTTCGGTTCTTGTGTCGATGGCCATTAGTGTTTCTCCCCAGAGCGCATGATGGCACGCATGATGGACTCTTGGCTTGCTTCTTCTTTGGTAAGTTCCGCGACGATGCGACCTTCGTTCATGACGTAGATGCGATCGCAGGTGCCGAGCAGCTCGGGCATTTCCGACGAGATCATCAGAATGCCCTTACCTTCGGCGGCAAGCTGGTTGATGATGGTGTAGATTTCGAACTTCGCCCCGACGTCGATGCCGCGGGTCGGCTCGTCGAGGATCAGGATCTCGGGATTGGTGAACAGCCACTTCGACAGCACGACCTTCTGCTGGTTGCCGCCGGACAGGTTGACGGCTTCCTGGTAGATCGAATGCGACCGGATCCGGAGCTTCTGCCGGTAGTCGGAGGCCACCTTGGCTTCCATGCGGTCGTCGATGACGGTGCCGCTGGACACGCCGTCGAGATTGGCGAGCGTGGTGTTTTCCTTGATGTTGTTCTGCAGCACGAGACCGAGATGCTTCCGGTCTTCGGTCACATAGGCAAGGCCGGCACTGATCGCCTTCGGGATCGTCGACACATCGACCGGCTTGCCGTGCATCGAGACGTCGCCGGTGATCTTGTGACCCCAAGACTTGCCGAAGATGCTCATGGCAGTCTCGGTTCGGCCAGCGCCCATCAGGCCCGCGATACCGACCACTTCACCGGCGCGCACATTGAAGGCGACATCGTGCAGGAACTGGCGGTCGCGGTGGTTCTGGTGGAAGACGTTCCAGTTCTTCACCTCGAGCAGAACGTCGCCGATCTTCGGATCCCGCTTCGGATAGCGGTCTTCCATGTCACGGCCGACCATGCCCTTGATGATGCGGTCTTCCGTGATTTCCTGCGTATGACAGTCGAGCGTTTCGACCGTGCCACCGTCGCGAATGATGGTGATCTTGTCGGCGACCTTCCGGATTTCGTTGAGCTTGTGGGAAATGATGATCGAGGTCATCCCCTGCTTGCGGAACTCCATGAGGAGCGTCAGCAGCGCGTCCGAATCCGTTTCGTTGAGCGAAGCGGTCGGCTCGTCGAGGATGAGCAGCCGAACCTTCTTCGACAGCGCCTTGGCGATTTCGACGAGTTGCTGCTTGCCGACGCCGATATCGGTGATGCGGGTTGACGGCGGATCCTTGAGGCCGACCTTTGCCAGCAGCTCTTTCGTCCGCGCAAAGGTCTGGGGCCAGTGGATCACGCCCTTCTGGGCGATCTCGTTGCCCAGGAAGATGTTTTCGGCGATCGACAGGAGCGGCACGAGAGCCAGTTCCTGGTGAATGATGATGATGCCGAGCTCTTCGCTGTCGGAAATCCGCGCGAAGCGACGGACTTCGCCGTCGTAATAGATGTCGCCGTCATAGGTGCCGGCGGGATAGACGCCACTCAGGACCTTCATCAGCGTGGACTTGCCGGCGCCGTTTTCGCCGACCAGCGCGTGGATCTCGCCCTCGCGCACCTTGAAGCTGACATTGTCCAGCGCTTTCACGCCGGGGAATGTCTTTGTGATGCCGCGCATCTCGAGAATGATGTTGTCCATGTGCAGAATTCCGGCGCTAGGCCAGCGATCCAGAAAGATCCAGCTGGGGCGCGAGCTCCCTCAATGCGTATAGAAAATGGGTCCGCGACGTGTCGCGGACCCGGATGCGACCCGAAGGATCAGTTGTCGATCTGCTCGGCGGTGTAGTAGCCGGCGCCGACGAGAACGTCCTTGGCATTGGCCTTGTCGAGAGCGACAGGCTTCAGCAGGTAGGACGGAACGACCTTCACACCGTTGTTGTAGGTCTTGTCGTCGTTGATCTCGGGGGTCTTGCCTTCCATGATGGCTTCAACCATCGAGACGGCGACCTTGGCGAGTTCGCGGGTGTCCTTGAAGACGGTCGAGTACTGCTCGTCGGCAAGCATCGACTTGATCGAGGGCAGCTCGGCGTCCTGACCGGTGACAACCGGCATGGTCATGTCGCCAGAACCGTAGCCAACGCCCTTCAGAGCCGACAGGATGCCGATGGACAGGCCGTCATACGGAGACAGAGCCCCGTGCAGCTTGTCTTCGGTGTAGGTCGAGGAGAGCAGGTTTTCCATGCGAGCCTGAGCGACCGTGCCGTCCCAACGCAGGGTACCAACCTGGTCCATGCCCATCTGGCCGGACTTGATGACGATGTCGCCGCTGTCGATCAGGGGCTGCAGAACAGACATGGCGCCGTCGTAGAAGAAGAAGGCGTTGTTGTCGTCCGGCGAACCGCCGAAGAGTTCGACGTTCCACGGCTTGGTGTCCGGGAACTTGGCCTTGAGGCCGTCAACGAGGCTGGTTGCCTGGAGAACGCCGACCTGGAAGTTGTCGAAGGTGGCGTAGTAGTCGACGTTGCCCGAGTCGCGGATCAGACGGTCGTAAGCGATGACCTTGACGCCGGCATCTGCAGCCTTCTGCAGGATGTCGGAGAGCGTCGTGCCGTCGATGGCGCCGATGACGAGAACCTTGGCACCCTTGGTGACCATGTTTTCGATCTGAGCGAGCTGGTTCGGGATATCGTCGTCAGCGAACTGCAGGTCCGGCGTGTAGCCAGCTTCCGTGAACAGCTTTTCCATGGTCTCGCCGTCGGAGATCCAGCGGGTCGACGTCTTCGTCGGCATGGAAATGCCGACCATGCCCTTGTCCTGAGCGTAGGACATGGGCGCGAATGATGCGATGCCGATTGCGAGAGACGCAATCAGGGCGCCAAGTTTCTTCATGGTAACCTCCCTGGTCATACCGTGCGAGGCCAAGCTCCTCCTGGCGCCCGCTGAAACAAGAACGAGCGGCTGACGCAGCAGCCCCCAGCTCCGCGGCGAGTCTTATCGCGGCCCATATACCGATCAAATGATTATTTTGACTTTCTGCATACCATGGTTGATATGTCCTTTATGGCAGAGATCCATATCCAACGATTGCAGCCCAAACACCTCCAGCTGATCCGCTCGATTGCGGAGCTGGGGCAATTAAGCCTTGCAGCTCAGGAACTTGCGCTGACCCAGCCGGCGGCGTCGCGCATGCTGGGCGAAATCGAGCGCTATGTCGGGTCGCCGATTTTCCTGCGCACACCGAAAGGCATGGAGCCGACGGCCGTCGGCAGCGCGCTGGCGCGGCGCGCCCAGAACGTTCTTGAAGAAATGCGTGAGGCGGCGCGGGAAGTGGAGGCCATCCAGCGAGGCTTGACCGGCAAGATCCGCATCGGAGCGGTGACCGGCGGCGCGGTCGGCTATGTGGTCCCGGCGATACGGGCACTGAAAGCCGAGGCATCCACCATCGACATCCATGTCGATGTGGCGCCGAGCGGAGAGATGATCCGAGATCTGCTGTCGGGACAATATGACTTCGTGCTCGGCCGCATCCCGGCAGGCATCGATGCGCGCCAGTTCCACGTCGAGGGCGCGACGATGGAGGAGGTCGAGATCGTCGTCCACCACAGCCACCCGCTGGTCAATGTCGACCGGCTGAACATTTCCGACATGGCGCATTTCCCCTGGGTGATGCAAGCGCCGGGCACGCCGCTGCGCCAGGCGGTCGAAAACGTCTTCATCGAAGAAGGCGCGCCCATCCCGCGAAACATCGTCAACACCACATCCCTGCTCGTGATGATCGCGATGCTCGCCTCGTCGAATGCGATCGCACCGATGTCGCGGGAAGTGTCCGACCTTCTCTGTCGCCAGACGCCCGTTGGCAATCTGACCACGCTCAAGATGGAAACGCCGATCGAGGTGACGCCCTACCATCTGATCACGCTGAACGGAAAGCGGCTCTCGCCCGTAGCCGCCCGGCTGCGCGAACTCCTGCTCGGCCACTTCATGAGCAGAAGCCGCTGAGGCTTTGCCGGAGAAAAGCGGGGTGCCCGATAAGCTTGCAATTTCGAACATGTCAGGCACACTGTCACCCATCCGTCATGAATCGGAGCTCGTGGAGCATTGATGTCAGAGCAGCCGGAAGGGCAGCGTCGCGACGACGAAGGGGCCGAACGAACCACCAGCGTCGTCGATCTGGGTATTTATCGGCAATCTGTAGACCCGCTCCCCATCACATTTCACCGCCACGAACTGGATGCCATTCTCTGGATCTACGGACGGATGGTCGGAGAAGGTGAATGGCGTGACTACGCCATCGATCACCTGAAGGATCGGGCCGTATTTTCCGTCTTCAAGCGCTCGGGCGAATATCCTCTCTACCGGATCGAGAAAAATCCGAAGCTTGCAGCCAAGCAGGGCGCGTTTTCGGTCGTCGGCACCGATGGCCGCATCTTGAAGCGCGGCCATGACCTGCGCCAGGTGCTGAAGGTCTTCGACAAGGCGCTGAAGGCCGCCGACTAGCTCGAAGCCAAGGTACCGGGATAGGTGTTAGGGTCGGGCATGGTCGAATTCCCCTCCCCGAGAGCCTTCTGCATGAAAACCGTGTCGAGCCAGAGCCCGTGCTTGAACCCGGTGCCGGCCAGACGCCCGGCCAGGTCGAACCCGCAGCTGCGATGCACCGCAATCGAGCTTTCGCTCGCCCCGCCGACGACGGCAACCATCTGACGGAAGCCCAAGGCCTGACAGCGGGCCAAGAGCTCCGTGAGCAAGGCCTTGCCGACACCGCGCCCGCGGGCGGACGGGTGGATATAGATGGAATCTTCGACGAGCCAGCGATAGGCCGGGCGGGTCCGGAACGCAGACGCATAGGCATAGCCAAGAAGCGCGCCGGTCTCATCCGTAGCGGCGAGGTAGGGATACCCTTTTTCTTTCAGCGCCGCGAAACGGGACGTCATCTCCTGCAGGTCAGGGGGAACGAGCTCGTAGCTCGCTGTCCCCCGGGAAACTGCGTCGGCATAGATTTCCGTGACGGATGGAAGATCGTCCGCGACGAGATCGCGAATGAGAAGGCTCATGGTGACACTCCGAACAGGCAGCCTTTTGTTCCACGATGGAAAAGTGCAGGCAAGCAGGCGCGTGTCACCATGACATGCAGAAGCTGGATAAGCGGAGTGCGCTTTTCGCCTTCACGCGCCTTCAGTCGGCTTGACTCATCCCAAAAACCTTGTAATCCCTCGCCGCGAAGAGGAATTCGGTCCATGCACGCTTTCGGGCAACCCTTCGCGGTCTTCCACCTCCTGCAGCGCTCCGCTGCCGGCGGCGCATGCCATTCTCTTGCATCCACGACCAAGGCCAAAACGACGACGAAAACCGTCTGACGTCTTCGGCCACCGCTCTCTCCCCGGCACGGCCGGGGACAAGGAAGGTTGCGTCCTGTCGCGAACTTCCCCTCACCATCCGCGGAGAGACAGAAAGAGAGCATAGACATGGGTTTCAAGATTGCAGTTGTAGGCGCCACCGGCAATGTCGGTCGCGAAATGCTCAACATCCTCTCCGAGCGTGGTTTTCCGGCCTCGCAGGTCATCGCGCTCGCCTCGGCGCGCTCGCAGGGCACCGAGGTCTCCTTCGGTGACAGCGTTCTGAAGGTCCAGAACCTCGAAAACTACGATTTCTCCGACACCGACATCTGCCTGATGTCCGCCGGCGGCACGATTTCCCAGAAGTGGTCTCCGAAGATCGGTGCCCAGGGTTGCGTCGTCATCGACAACTCTTCGGCCTGGCGCTACGACGCCGACGTTCCGCTGATCGTTCCGGAAGTGAACCCGGATGCGATCGTGGACTTCAAGAAGCGCAACATCATCGCCAACCCGAATTGCTCGACGGCACAGCTGGTCGTGGCGCTGAAGCCGCTGCACGACGTCGCCAAGATCAAGCGCGTGGTGGTTTCGACCTACCAGTCCGTGTCCGGCGCCGGCAAGGAAGGCATGGACGAGCTCTTCACCCAGACCCGCGCCGTCTTCGTCGCTGATCCGGTCGAGGCGAAGAAGTTCACCAAGCGCATCGCCTTCAACGTCATTCCGCACATCGACGTCTTCATGGAAGACGGCTACACGAAGGAAGAGTGGAAGGTTCTGGCCGAGACCAAGAAAATGCTCGACCCGAAGATCAAGGTCACCTGCACCGCAGTGCGCGTTCCGGTCTTCATCGGGCACTCTGAATCGGTCAACATCGAGTTCGAAAACGAGATCACCGCCGACCAGGCGCGTGACATCCTGCGCGATGCGCCGGGCTGCCTCGTCATCGACAAGCACGAAAACGGCGGCTACGTCACGCCGGTCGAATGCGCCGGTGAAGATGCGACCTATATCTCGCGTATTCGCGAGGACGCCACCGTCGAAAACGGCCTGAACATGTGGGTGGTCTCCGACAACTTGCGCAAGGGCGCGGCCCTGAACGCGATCCAGATCGCAGAACTTCTGGTCAATCGCGGGCTGATCAAGCCGCGCGCTGCCGCCTGATCATTCTGTCATGAGGCTTCGCGGTTCATCCGGGAAGCCTCATCGGACCTTTCAGCGGAAAGTGATCCGAATTGAGAAATCCTCGGCCTTATGTAAGCGTTCGATGGATGACAGCATCCGCAATCGCTGGCATGGTGCCGCCGATTCGTCCCAAACCACCGTCCTTCATGAGGCATCAATGCGACTGACATCCACTCTGTCGGCAGCTCTGTTTTCCGTAGCCGCCCTGCTGGCCGGCACGCAATCCGCGGCCGCCGCCGCGTGCAGCAACACTTCCGCAGGCTTCGAGGAATGGGCTGCCGCCTTCAAGCAGCAGGCCGAAGGCCAGGGCTTCAGCCCGCGGATGCTCGATAAGGTCTTCTCCTCGGTCAGCTACAGCCGCAGCACGATCAGTGCCGACCGCGGTCAGAAGAGCTTCAAGCTGTCCTTCGACCAGTTCATGCAGAAGCGTGGCGGCCAGACGATCATCAATCGCGGCAAGACCATGAAGAAGAACAACGCGGCGCTCTTCGCACGGCTGGAACAGCGCTATGGCGTGCCGGCCGGTCCGCTGATCGCCATCTGGGGCATGGAAACCGGCTTCGGCTCCTTCCTCGGCAAGGAGCATACACTCTCGGCCGTGGCAACGCTCGCCTTCGACTGCCGCCGCAGCGAATTCTTCACCGACCAGTTCTATGCGGCGCTTGAGCTCGTTCAGGCCGGCAATCTAGACGTAAATGCCAAGGGTGCAGCCCATGGCGAAATCGGCCAGACGCAGTTCCTGCCGCGCAACGTCGTTCGCTACGGCGTCGATGGCGATGGCGACGGTCACATCGACATGGTCCGCTCACGCGCCGACGCGCTGGCCTCGACCGCCAACTTCCTGCGCGGCCATGGCTGGCAGCCGGGCGCCGGCTATCAGCAGGGTGAGCCGAACTTTGCGGCGATTCAGGGCTGGAACGCCGCGACCGTCTACCAGCAGGCGATTGCCCATATCGCAGCGCGCATCGACGCCGAGTAAAACGGAAAGCGGCGGCCCTTGGCCGCCGTAATTTCAAGTGCATGTCGACAATTGGCAGCCGGCCGTCAGGCCGCTGCTTCGACATCCAGCCGGGAGAAATCCTGGGTTTTCGGATCCATCAGCCAGAGCTCGCCATTGCTGATGTCGAACCACGCGCCGTGAATGCGCAGCTTTCCCCGCTCTTCGAGGATCTTCACGCAGGGAAAGGTCCTTAAGTTCGCGATAGAATTGCGGATCGAGATACGCTCGAGCGCCGTCTGGCGTTCACCGGGCGTCATATTGGCATTGCCCTGGATCTGCTCGGCAGCGGGGGCAACCAGGTTCATCCATTTTCCGATGAAATCGCCCGGCGAGAGAGGCTCCGCATTGGGGTCGAGCGCGGCGCGGATACCCCCGCAGCGGCCATGACCCATGACGATGATGTCCTGAACCCGCAGCGCCTGCACCGCAAATTCAAGTGCGGCAGAGGTCGAGTGATACTGGCCGTCCGGCTCATAAGGGGGCACCATGTTGGCCACGTTCCGGACGACGAAGAGTTCGCCAGGAATGGAATCGAAAATCATCTCAGGGGCCGCCCGCGAGTCGCAGCAGGCAACCACCAGCGTGTTGGGCTTCTGGCCCTGCTCGGCGAGAACGCGGTAACGGTCGCGCTGATCTTGATATCGGCCACCCATGAAATTGCGGTAGCCATTGAGGAGTGCGGGGGGAAAACTGATCATTGTTACCGATTACAGCGCGTGAACACCTGTGGCAACACCGGTAACACGGATTGACATCGGCGCGATCGGATCATGATCTCCCCGGTTTCCGTTGGGCCGGATGCATGAGGCGACGCAACTGGACCATGGCCATCGGTGTCGAAAGGCTCGACGCATCGCTCTCGAGCGCCAGCTCGTCACCGCCGCGTTTGGCCGTGCGCGCGAGGATCTCGAACACGCTCGCGGTTGCCGTGCGCAATGCCGTCTCCTCATCGACCCCGTCGAGCAGGCGGGCGAGGAAGACGGCAGCCAGCAGATCTCCCAGTCCGTTCGGCGGATTGTCGATCAGCCGGTGCTCCGCCAGAAGCGCGGACCGTCCGCTCAACAGGAGATTGCCGGTTCCGCCAGCCATCATCGGAACTGCAGACGTCACCAGCATCCGCTTCGGCCCGAGAGACAGGGCGGCATCGATGATCTGCTGGTTGCTTGAGAGTTCGCTGCCGACCAGCCATTGGAGCTCGTAGCGGTTCGGCGTGGCGATATCGGCAATCGGGATCAGGTGATCACGGATGGCCTCTGCGGTCTCAAGCGGGATATAGAGCCCGCCAAGGTCACCCATGACGGGATCGCAGAAATAGGTGAGATCGGGGTTCCGCTGCTTCGCAGCCTGGACGAGCCGCGCGACCGCCGCCGGCTGTCGCGCGCTCCCGAAATAGCCCGTCAGGATGGCGGAGACCTCACCGAGCCACGGCGCTGCAATCAGATCCTCGATCGCCTTGTCGAAATCGTCATCGGCAAACCGCAGACGCGTCGCGGGCCCGTGTCCCGGATGCCAGGGCAGAACGATCGTCGGCAGCGCCCAGACGGGATGTCCAAGCACCTCAAGTGCGAAGACGGCGGCACGATTGCCGACCGATCCGCGGACGACGTGACTTGAAATGACGATCACTGCGCCCTTTGTTAGTGGCTGCATCTCATGCGACTCCTTGCATCAACCCCGGCATTCGAAGCGTTGAAGAACCATATTGGATGAAAATTTCCCGATTTTTATGATTTTCGCCGCATATTTTCGCCTGATTTTTTCCTTCATCTGCCTCATACATACTTTTGCAAGTGATTTGCGGGAACAATAGGCCAAACAGTGCGAGCTTCGGAGGGGTCAATGGGCAAGACTGGGATGACAAAGCGCGAGGAGCTTCTGAATAGGGCAGAGGAGGAGGCGCGCAAACTCGGTCATGCCTATATCCCGCCGAAGGTGATCTTCAGCAGAGCCAGCAACGACGACATCGATCGCTATGACGACGCCATGCTGGCTCGTTCGTCAGTGCGCGCCGCAGCCGACATTGCCGGCTGGAACCGCCAGACACCGCATATCCGGATCGAAACGATCGACGGGGTCAGCCCCAGCGGTATCCCTGTGAGCGTCCTCTCCATCGTCGATCACAACAAGTCCTTCCTCTATGACAGCCTCATGGGCGAGGTCACCAGTCACTACCGCGACATCTATATGGCGGTACATCCGATCCTCGCCGTAACGCCAGGCGGTGAGGTTGTCCTCTCCAATCCGGATTCCGATCCGGAAGGCGCGATCAAGGTGAGCTATATCCAGCTTCATCTCGCGCCGCTCAGCGACGAACAGGCAAACGAGCTCATCGAGCGGCTTCAGCACGTGCTCGCTCAGGTGAAGATGGCGGCCAATGACTGGAAGCCGATGCTGAACCTTCTGGAGACGGCGCTTTCGGAACTGCGCGATCTCTCCGCAGGTCGCAGCGAGGCCGAGCGCGACGAGGCGGTCGCCTTCCTGGAATGGCTGCGGAACAACAATTTCACCTTCCTCGGCATGCGCGAATATGTCTATTCCGGTGAAGGCGAGAATGCGACCGTCGAGCGTGGCAAAGGCAGCGGCCTCGGCATCCTGTCCAATCCGGACGTTCTTGTTCTCCGCCAGGGCCAGAACCAGGTCACGACCACGCCGGAAATCCTTGCTTTCCTGCAGGGGCCGGACTTCCTGATCGTCACCAAAGCCAATGTGAAGTCGGTGGTGCACCGCCGGGCCTATATGGACTATGTCGGCATCAAGCGCTTTGGCCCGAACGGCAAAGTCGTCGGCGAATTGCGCATCGTCGGCCTCTTCACCGCCACTGCCTATACCCGTTCCGTCAACCAGATCCCGCTGCTGCGCGCCAAGGTCGAGAAGGTCGTCTCCCACTTCGATTTCGACCCGCGCAGCCATTCGGGCCGCATGCTGCAGAACACGCTCGAAAACTACCCGCGCGATGATCTTTTCCAGATCGCACCGGACCTGCTCGCCAAGTTCTGCGAACAGATCAACGACCTTTCCGAGCGTCCCCGCGTCCGCGTCCTGCCGCGCATCGACCATTTCGACCGCTTCGTCTCGCTGATCGTCTACGTGCCGCGCGAAGACTACAATTCCATGGTCCGCGAGAAGATCGGCCTCTACTTCCAGTCCGTCTACAAGGGCCATGTCTCGGCCTTCTATCCAGCCTTCCCGGAGGGTGGTGTCGCGCGCGTTCACATCATCATCGGCCGGCGCGAGGGCGCAACGCCCGACATTCCCCAGGCGACGCTCGAAGAAGCGGTTCGCCAGATCACAGCGCGCTGGACGGACCGCTTCGCAGCGCTCGCGGGCGTCGGAGCGCCAACGCTCGATGTTGGTCAGGCATTCCAGGAGGCCTTCACGCCGGAAGAGGCGGTCAGCGACCTCAAGCACATCAAGGCCTGCGTTGCCGGTGCGCCCCTGTCGCTAGAGTTCCACGAGGTGGTGAGTGACCACGGGCCCCTGCTTTATCTTAAGATCTTCCACGCCGGCGACCATCTCCCCCTCTCCCGCCGCGTGCCTCTGCTCGAAAACCTCGGCTTCCGCGTCATCAGCGAGCGGACATTCGACATCGAGCTTGGCAGTGACGGACAGTCGCAGAAATCTGTCGTCCTGCACGACATGGAACTGCAGGTGCCCGAGGGTGTGAGCTTCGACATGAAGCAGCACGGTGCGCTGATCGAGGAAGCCTTCCTCGACTCCTTCACCGGTGCCGTGGACAACGACGCCTTCAACCGCCTCATTCTCGGTGCAGGCATCGATGCGCGGGAAGCATCCGTGCTGCGCGCCTATGCCGCCTATCTGCGCCAGGCGGGGGCGGTCTATTCGCTGACCTATATGGCGGAAACGCTGGCAAAGCATCCGGCCATCGCATCGGATCTGGTTCACCTGTTCCGCAACAGCTTCGACCCCTCGCTTTCCGACAAGACCCGCAAGGGCCGGCAGACGGAGCTTCTGGAAGCGCTCGAAGGCAAGCTGACCGACGTCAAGAGCCTCGACGAGGACCGGATCCTGCGCCGCTACATCAACGCGATCGAAGCGACGCTGCGCACCAACTTCTTCCAGAAGGGCTATCGTGAGAGCGAACGCCCGATGCTTGCCTTCAAGTTCGATCCGCACAAGCTGGAAGGTCTGCCCGAACCGCGACCCTTCCGCGAGATCTTCGTCTATGGCGTCGAAGTCGAAGGCGTTCATCTGCGCTTCGGCAAGGTGGCCCGCGGCGGCCTTCGCTGGTCGGACCGTGCCCAGGACTACCGCACGGAGGTGCTGGGCCTCGTGAAGGCACAGCAGGTCAAGAACGCGGTGATCGTGCCGGTTGGCGCGAAGGGTGGCTTCTTCCCGAAGCAGCTGCCGCCCGCAACCCACCGCGAAGCCTGGTTTGCCGCCGGCACCGAAGCCTACAAGACCTATATCCGCACCCTGCTCTCAATCACCGACAACATCGTGGCGGGAGAGGTCGTGCCGCCGGCGGATACGCTGCGCCCGGATGGCGATGATCCCTATTTCGTCGTTGCCGCCGACAAGGGCACCGCAACCTTCTCCGACACGGCAAACGGCCTCGCCCAGGAAGCCGGTTTCTGGCTGGACGACGCCTTTGCCTCCGGTGGTTCGGCGGGTTACGACCACAAGAAAATGGGCATTACCGCCCGCGGCGCCTGGGAAACGGTCAAGCGCCATTTCCGCGAGATCGATACCGACATCCAGACCACGCCCTTCACCGTGGCGGGCGTCGGCGATATGTCCGGCGACGTCTTCGGCAACGGCATGCTGCTGTCTGAAAAGATCAGGCTGATCGCCGCCTTCGATCACCGTGACATCTTCATCGATCCCAATCCGGATCCGGCCATCTCCTTTGCCGAGCGCAAGCGCATGTTCAACCTGCCGCGCTCCAGCTGGCAGGACTACGACCGCTCGACGCTCTCGCCGGGCGCGATGATCATCTCGCGTGCCGACAAGTCGGTGAAACTCACGCCGGAAGCCGCGGCCGCAATCGGTCTGGAAACGACGACCGCCACACCGATGGACATCATGACGGCGATCCTGAAGGCGCCCGTCGACCTGCTCTGGTTCGGTGGGATCGGGACCTACATCAAGGCCGCCACCGAGACCGATGCCGAAGTGGGTGACCGCGCAAACGACGCAATCCGCGTCAACGCCACGGATGTCCGTGCCAAGGTGATCGGCGAGGGCGCAAACCTCGGCGTCACGCAGAAGGGCCGCATCGCCTATGCCCTGAACGGTGGCCGATGCAATTCCGATGCGATCGACAATTCGGCCGGCGTCAACTCCTCCGACGTCGAGGTGAACATCAAGATCGCCTTGAGCCCCGCCATGCAGGAAGGACGCCTTCCCCGCGAGAAGCGCAACGTGCTGCTGGCCAAGATGACGGAGGAGGTGGCGGACCTCGTCCTGCGCAACAACTATCTCCAGTCGCTCGCCATTTCCCTGACCGAGGCCAAGGGGCCTGGAAACCGGGAGCCGCTCAGCCGCTTGATGGATTACCTGGAGGGCATGGGGCGCCTGAACCGCAAGGTCGAGACCTTGCCGGATTCCGCCGCCGTTGCGGAACGCTATGTCTCCGGCAAGGCCCTGAGCCGACCAGAAATCGGTGTTCTTCTCTCCTACGCCAAGATCGTGCTCTTCGATCAACTGGTCGAGTCCGATCTGCCGGACGACCCTTATTGCGAGACTACGCTGTTTAACTACTTCCCGGCTGCGATGCGCGAGGCTTTTGCCGCTGAAATTGCCGGTCATCGTCTTCGCCGCGAGATCATCGCAACCGTTCTCGCCAACCATGCCATTAACCGCGGTGGTCCCGGTTTCGTGGTTTCGGTCTGCGACGCCACGGGCGGCACGCCGGCCGGAGTGGTGAAAGCGGCGCTGGTGACCCGCGATGCGCTCGGGCTTTCCGCGCTCTGGGAAAAGATCGACGCCCTGGATGCCAAGATCCCCGGTCAGACACAGAACCGGCTCTACGCGATCGTCGAGGACGTCTACACGGCCATGACGCGGCTGCTGATCGACACCGGCTATGCCAAGGGATCGGTCGGCGATGCGGTTTCCCAGCTGAAGGCAGCTGTTGCCGCGGCAGCCCCCGTCTTCAAGAAGGCGATCCCCGCCACGCTGCGCCAGCATTTCGACGATCAGATCGCAGCCCTGACCGAGGCCGGCGCACCCGTGGCTCTGGCGACCGAAGTGGTCAACCTGCAGACCATGCAGCTCTTGCCGGAAATCCTGCAGATCGCCGAACGCACGGGCGCGGACTTCGCCGGCGCCATGCGCGGGTTCTTCGCCGTATCGGAGGCCTTCCGCATCGGCCGCATCGTTGAAAATGCGAGCCGGATCCAGGCGACAGACCATTATGACAGCCTTGCGCTCACCCGCAGCCTGGATCGCATCGGACAGGCGCGCAGACAGATTGTCTGTGCCGCGCTGACGAGCCATGGCAAGGACGCACAGCCCGTCCAGGCCTGGATCGCAACGGACAGGACGCGTGTCGAACGCATCGGCAAGGAATTGGCCTCGATCGTCGACAGCGGCGAACCGAGCATCTCCAAGCTCGCCGTGGCAGCCGGGCTTCTGGGTGATCTTGCGCAAGACCACGTGAGGTGACACTGTCCCGGGCCTGAAAGCCTGTGGGGGTGCGCGTGACGACAAGTGTAGACATGAAATCCAGCCACCGTCCCATCGACAGGGGTGTCGGTGGCTGGATGTTCTTCGATTGGGCCGCACAGCCGTTTTTCACGGTCGTGACGACCTTCATCTTCGGTCCCTATTTCGTCTCGCGCATGACCGACGACGCTGTCAGCGCCCAGACTGCCTGGAGCAATGCGGCGACGATCTCGGGCGTCATCATCGCCATCCTCGCGCCGATCCTGGGGTCCATCGCCGACGAATCAGGTGCCCGCAAGCCCTGGATCGCCTTCTTTGCGCTGATCAAGATCGTCTGCCTGGCGCTGCTCTGGACGGCCGCTCCCGGTTCGCCGGTCGCCTTCGTCATGCTGCTGATGATCCTGGCAAGCGTCGCGGCCGAGTTTTCCATCGTCTTCAACGATTCGATGATGCCCCGCCTGGTCAGCCAGCAGGATGTTGGCCGTGTCTCCAACATCGCCTGGGGATTGGGCTATCTGGGCGGCATGATCGTCCTGATCTTCGTCGTCCTGTTCCTCGCCGGAAACCCGACGACCGGCAAGACGCTGATCGGCATGGACCCGCTCTTCGGCCTGGATCCGGCAACCGGGGAAGATGCGCGCATCACCGGTCCGATCTCGGCCGTCTGGTACTTCATCTTCATCCTGCCGATGTTCCTCTTCACGCCCGATGCAGCGAAGGGCAAGGCGCTTGGCGCTGCCGTGCGCTCGGGGTTGCGCGAGATCCGCTCGACGCTTAGCGAACTGCGTCACCGCACGAACATCCTGCGCTTCCTGATTGCCCGGATGATCTATCAGGATGGCGTGAACGGACTTCTGGTCCTCGGCGGTGTCTTCGCGGCCGCGATGTTCGGCTGGTCGACCATGGAGATCGGGATCTACGGGATCATCCTGAACGTCGTCGCCATCTTCGGCTGCCTCGTGGCAGGGCGTGTGGACAAGGCGCTGGGCTCCAAGGTTGTCGTCGTCATCAGCCTCGTCATGCTGATCACCGCGACCTTCGGCATCATTTCCACCGGCGTCGACTTCACCCTGTTCGGGCTCGTGAGCCTCCCGATTGCCGGAACGGACGGCATCTTCGCCACGCCGGCCGAGAAGGCCTACATTCTCTACGGTCTGCTGATCGGCATGTCCTTTGGCCCGGTCCAGGCTTCGTCCCGCTCCTACCTCGCACGCAGCGTCGAACTGCACGAGGCGGGCCGCTATTTCGGCATCTACTCGCTCTCGGGGCGCGCCACCAGCTTCCTCGCAACGCTGAGCTTCTCGGTGGTCACCGCCTGGTCTGGCTCCGCCCGCGCCGGCATGGCGACCCTGCTCGTCTTCCTCATCGGCGGACTGGCACTGCTCTGGTCGACGCGCTACCCGGCAACGGACCGCTAATCAAAGAAAAGGGCCGGCGGATTTCTCCACCGGCCCCTCCCGGACGTGAACGGATATCCGCTCAGTGGCGGAAGTGGCGGACGCCGGTGAAGACCATGGCGACGCCATGCGCGTCGGCGGCCGCGATAACCTCGTCGTCACGCATCGAACCGCCTGGCTGGATGACGGCGGTTGCGCCAGCGGCGATCGCGGCCAGGAGACCATCGGCGAAGGGGTAAAAGGCTTCCGACGCGACCGCAGAACCCTTGGTCAGCGGTTCGGCAAGGCCAAGCGCCTTGGCCGCATCTTCAGCCTTCAGCGCGGCGATCCGGGCGGAATCCACGCGGCTCATCTGGCCGGCGCCGATACCGGCCGTCTGGCCGTCCTTGGCATAGATCACCGCATTCGACTTGACGTGCTTGGCGATCTTGAAGGCGAACTTCATGTCTTCGAGCTCGGTCGCGGTCGGCGCGCGCTTGGTGACGACCTTGAGCTCGAGGTCCTCGATCATGACATTGTCGCGGCTCTGAACCAGCAGACCGCCCGAAACGGTCTTCGCCATGACGCCGCGGGCCCGCGGATCGGGCAGGGCGCCCGTCGTCAGCAGGCGCAGGTTCGGCTTGGCCGCGATGATCGCCTTGGCTTCGTCGGTTACCTCAGGCGCAATGATGACTTCCGTGAATAGCTTGACGATTTCCTGGGCGGTTTCGGCGTCGAGGATCTGGTTGAGCGCAATGATGCCGCCGAAGGCTGAGGTGCTGTCACAGGCCAGTGCCCGCTGATAGGCTTCGACGAGGCTCGATCCGGTGGCCACGCCGCAAGGATTGGCATGCTTGATGATCGCGCAGGCCGGGCCGTTTTCCGGCGGGAATTCGGCCACGAGCTCGAAGGCGGCATCCGTGTCGTTGATGTTGTTGTAGGAGAGCTGCTTGCCCTGAAGCAGGGTTGCCGTCGCGACCCCGGGACGATTGTCGCCGGTGACGTAGAAGCCGGCGCTCTGATGCGGGTTTTCACCGTAGCGCATCTTTTCCTTCAGCACGCCGCCGATGGCACGATAGGTCGGCATCTCGATCTCGAGAGCCTCCGCAAACCAGTTGGAGATGGCCGCATCATAAGCGGCCGTGCGGGCATAGGCCTTGGCCGCCAGGCGCTGGCGGAGCGCATAGGTCGTCTGGCCGTAATTGTCGGCGAGGGCGGCGATGACTTCCGCGTAATCGGCCGCATCCGTCACCACCGTGACATAGGCATGGTTCTTGGCCGAGGCGCGGATCATCGCCGGCCCGCCTATATCGATGTTTTCGACGGTGGTCGGATAGTCACCACCGGCGGCGCGCACCTGCTCGAAGGGATAGAGATTGATGACGGAGAGATCGATCGCCTCGATACCGTGAGCCTTCATCGCCTCGACATGCTCTGCGTCATCACGGATCGACAACAGACCGCCATGCACCAGGGGATGCAGCGTTTTCACGCGTCCGTCCATGATCTCCGGGAAGCCTGTTATCTCCGAGACGTCGGTGACCGGCAGTCCGGCCGCGGCGAGCGCCTTGTGGGTACCGCCGGTCGACAGCAGACGCACACCGCGCTGATGGAGCGCCTGCGCAAACTCGACGATGCCGGTCTTGTCGGACACCGAAAGAAGCGCGGTACGCACGCGCACGAGGTCGGGGGCAGGGATCTTCTTGGAAACGACGGCCATGGTTCACTCCGAGCTGGCGGGCGCCCGGAACAGCGGCAGCGGGCGCGATGCCGCCGCCTAGCACAGCTTCACCCGTGATGAAACCGCAAGATCGCCGCGATCACGCGTGATGCGCCAGAAACCACCGGATTTCCGGCCCTTCGAACACGATCTCCAACTGTTGCGAGGGTCCGATACCCGAGACATCGGCAAAGAAGACATCTTCACCGATGCTGATCTCCCCGACCGGAATGGAGAAGGTCCAGCTTTCGCCATCCGGCGCGACGAGGCGCACCTTGCGTTCGTCGGACCGCTCGACCGTGATCGAGGGGTGAATATGGAAGCGCGCGATAACTTCGGCGGAAGGCAGGTTGGGCGTCGGCAGGCCGTCAGGCAGAAGCAGGCGATCGCGGCCCGCGATCTTCGTTCCCTGCTCGTTGATCCGGATCTCCCGCTCATGAATGACGCCGAAGCGTTTCACATAGCCATCATGCCGCGCCGAAAGACGATCGCTGCCATCAGGTCCGGTCTGCCGGTCGACATGGATCTGTGACGGACCGGAGACCATGATCGGCCCGAGCCGCGGGGAGTTGGCAATACGGGCAGAAGAGACGTCACCGATACAAACGGTCGTATGGGCAGCCGTGGTTCGCGCCAGTTGCCGGAGCCGCTCGCCGGCGAAGCGGGGCGAGCCGCTGTTGACGATGAAACGGTTTCGCCCGGACGAAAGCTCGAAGGACAGGCAACCGGCATGCGCGGCAGCCGAAAGGCGCGCGGAAAGCGGCTTGCCCGTATCGACGAGGATCACGGTGTCGCCGGCGGACAGCCGATGGAAGCCGCCATGCGGCAAGGCCTTGAAGGGAAGCCCGGATGTCTCGTCATAGCGCAAGACGCTCATGAGATCGGTCGCGAGCGCCGAACTCGCGCCGTTGAACAGACCGATGTCGCCACTGGTGTGACGGAAGAAGCGCACGGCCGGGAAGATCCGGTCGATCACCGGGATCAGCCTGGATGGCACGGCGTGACCAAGGTTGATGTAGCTCTGGCGCAGCGGCAGAAGATCAAAGAGCAGATCGACCGAGGCCTGCGGATTGCGGGAAATGTGGCTGCCATCCGGCAGGACTTGCCGTTCGAGCTCGCGGTCGAGAAGACGCCCGGCGCGGCGCACGGCGGCCGGACGCGCTTCCGTCGCGATTGAGGCCATGGCGATTGCGATCCGCGCCTTCAGCCGCGGCAGACCTTCGGGGAGCGAATCCACTCGCCGCTGGAGGTAGCGCACCTGCTGGCTCAGCGATGTTGTGAAGCGGCGATAGAAGCCGGCATCGGCGTCCTGCAGCACGACCGGCGAATGGGAGAGCCAGCTGATGATGCGGCGTGAGACGACGTCGCTTTCCCAGGCAACACCCCGGGCCCTGCCACCGTGAAGACCGATCCACTGATCCGTGATCCAGCGGGCATGGTTGCAGGCCATGATGCTCTTGTCGGCACGCATATGCCGCAGCCAGCCGAAGCCATGCAGGCGCCGGGCAAATTGCAGAGATGGAAGCTCGAGCTCGAACGGGGATTGGCCGTCTGCATCCAGGATGCGGCCGGCAAGCGGAAAACGGCCATTCAGGATTTCGTCCGCCACGAAGGCGTCGACTGCGCGCAGATCCGTCGGCGCGACGATGACGCGATTGATCCTGAACCCGCCACGCTGAACGAAGGCCGGCGTCAACACTGCAGCCGTCTGCCGCACCTGCCGCCAGCCTTCGGCGATGTAAAGCGAAATCAGTCGGGCGCGATCATTGATTCGCATACTGCTTCCTGTCACCGGATCCTGATGATCCGGTTATTTCGATTGTCGGGCCGTCACTGTCCGAAGAAATGAAGCATTCTCGGAGCAGATATTCCGACGCGAAACTCCATGTCATAGCGTCATGCCGCGGACATGCGGAGCGAACCGCACCGTCCACGCAGACTTCCCAACAGGTTTATTGAGATATTAGTTAAATTTTAGCAATGACCGCCGCGTAGAAGCCGTCGAGGCCACCTTGTTTCGCCAACATGGCCGGTGTCGTGCGGAATTCACCCCGCGGCGTGATCGCTGTTTCCAGCCCCGGCCAGTCCGAAGGATTAATGGCAACAAGGCGCAATCCGGGCATATCCGCCAATACGCGGTCAACGACGTCCTCACCTTCGGAAGGATCGATCGAACAATTCGAGAAGACGAGCCGGCCGCCTGGCTTCAGCAGAGTGACCGCATGGCGCAGGAGCTTTTCCTGGAGCGCGGCAAGCTTGGCGATGTCTCCGGCATCCTTCGTCCAGAGCACATCCGGATGACGCCGTGTCGTGCCGGTCGACGAGCAGGGGGCATCGAGCAGGATGGCGTCGAAACTCTCGGCCTCATCGATGTTGAGCAGGTCCTTGCAGAGCATGTCGGCCGGAAGTCCCAGGCGCGCCAGATTGCTCTCCAGCCGCTTGAGCCGCGTCTTTGACTGTTCGACGGCAAGCACGTCTCCGCCGGCCAGCACGAGCTGCGCGGTCTTGCCCCCCGGGGCAGCGCAGAGATCGGCGACCCGCTTGCCTGTTAGGTCGCCGAACAGTTTGGCCGGAATGGCAGCGGCAGCATCCTGCACCCACCAGGCACCGTCATCGAAGCCTTCAAGCGCGGTGACCGAGCCACGGAACCGATCGAGCCGCACGCTGCCGGTCGGCAGCACCTGGCCACCCAGACGCTCCGCCCAGCCTTCAGCATCGGCCTTCACGGTCAGATCAATCGTCGGCGGCTCCAGCTGTGACGCAGCGATGGCAAGAGCGTTCTCTCGACCATAGACTTCGGTCAAACGCTGCATGAACCAGTCCGGCATGCAGGGAAGATCCTCGACGGACGACAGCAAGTCGGCCTTCTCATGGCCGATCCGGCGCAGGATGGCATTGGCCAACTTGGCAAAACGGCGGCTGCGGGGATCTCCATTGGCCTGCTCGACGGCCAGGTCGACGGCCGAATGATCAGGAACATCGAGATAGAGCATCTGCGCCGCAGCGACGACCAGCAGGTGGTGGAGAGATCGCGCACCGTCCGGCAGCGGATTGTCGAGAAGGCTGCTGATGATCGCTTCGATTCTCGGCAGATGACGCAGCGCACTCTGCAGGATGGCCTTGACGAGGCCGCGATCGGCTTCGTTCAGCGGAAGGAATGCGGGATTGCCGTGTTCAGGATCCAGCATCCCGTCCAGAGACGTCTTGCGATCGACCACCGCTGCGAGAATGCGCGTTGCCGCGATACGGGCCTCAAGGCCCGGCTTCATGGGCGGGCGAGGCCGTTCGCCATGCTTCTTTTGTCCGGCCTGCTTGTTTTTCGGTTTGCCCGTCGATCGATCGCTCAAGACCATGGTCCTTTGGGTGGTTCGGCTTTGCCGCGCCCCCAACCGGTGGTCGGAACGGAACGCGCCGTGCGCGTTGCCTTAACAGCGGGCTCCGGCGGCGTCGATCCCCCGGAGCGGATATCCGTCATTGCCAGCAGCGCCTCGATCCGGTTCTTCGTGTTCGGATGGGTGGAGAAGAGGTTGTCCATCCGCTGGCCGTTGAGGGGATTGATGATGAACATATGCGCCGTTGCGGGGTTGCGCTCGGCATCGACATTATCGATATGCGCCGCATCGCCGGCGATCTTCTGAAGCGCTGAGGCGAGCCAGCGGGGCTGACCGCAGATCTCTGCACCGCGGCGGTCAGCTGCATATTCCCGTGTGCGGCTGATCGCCATCTGAACCAGCATGGCGGCAAGGGGCGCCACGATCATCGCCACGAGGACGCCGATGAAGCCGAAGGGATTGTTGCGGTCATCGCGGCCACTGGAGAAGAGAAAGGCAAAATTCGAGAGCATCGAGATCGCGCCGGCAAGCGTCGCCGTGATCGTCATCGTCAGCGTGTCGCGGTTTTCGATGTGCGCCAGTTCATGCGCCATGACACCCGCAACCTCTTCAGGTGTGAGCCGCTGCAACAGCCCGGTCGACGCCGCAACGGCGGCATTCTGGGGATTGCGACCGGTCGCAAAGGCGTTCGGCTGCGGGCTGTCGAAGACATAGACCTTCGGCATCGGCAGGTTTGCATTGCGGGCGAGATCGCGCACCATGATGTAGAATTCGGGAGCTGTCCGCTCGTCGACCTCCTGGGCGCGATAGGCCCGGAGCACCATCTTGTCCGAATTCCAGTAGGAGAAGAAGTTCATGCCGGCGGCAATGACGAAGGCAATCATCATCCCGCCGCGGCCGCCGATGAGGAAGCCGACGCCCATGAACAGGGCGGTCATGAAGGCGAGCAGCATGGCAGTCCGCATGGTATTCATGTCGAGCTCCTCCGGAAGCATCCGATCGGCAAATTCCTTGCCGTTTTCGACTGTTGATTTAAAAAGCGCGCACCCCAATTTCAATGTTTGCGCATGAAATGCCGTCTCAGCAAAGGACGATGTGATGTCAGAAGATCTTGAAGCCGAAACCGGCGTGGAAGAACAGCCACGTGAACTGAGCCCGGCTGCGAAACGGGCACTCGCCGAAGCCGAGGAGCGCCGCCGCAAGGAAGCAGCCCCTGACATGCCGCCGGAGATCGGCGGACGCGGTGGAGCGGATCCGGCACGGTTTGGCGATTGGGAAATCAAGGGACGGGCCATCGATTTCTGAGGAATGATTCCCCATTGATTGGCCGCTCATATCGGAATATGTTCCTATAATGTTCCGAACCTCTGTCGCCACTGTGATCATATTCCTCTCGGCCGTCCCGACGGGTGCCGGCAGCCGGATGATCGACGGCCCTGTTGCCGCAAAGGTAGTCAGGGTCATCGACGGGGACACTGTCCTTGTCGAGGCCATGCCCTGGCCCGACCACAAGGTGAACACCTATGTGCGCCTGCGCGGCATCGATGCGCCTGAGCTTCGATCCAAATGCCCGGCGTTCCGGAAGGCGGCTCAAGTTGCGAAGAGCGAGCTGGCAAACCTGATCGGGAACGAGCGATTGGTGCAGTTGACCACAATCTCCGGCGACAAATATTTCGGCCGTGTGGTTGCCGATCTTACCCTGCAAGACGGTACGCGGCCGGCGGATCGTCTCTTGGAGGCGGGCTTGGCTGAACGATACGCGGGAAAGCAGAAGATCAGACGAGCTTGCCCTGGCAGATTGTAGGGCGTTTGTAGACAGCTGCAGGCAGATGCGGCTTGATGCTACGCATGTTGATTCGTCAGATTTTTATATCCCGCTGGTCATGTTCGCTTATTTTGCTTCTTTTCGCACAGGCAGAACCGCTCGCGCATGCACAGACGACCTCATTCGAAGTGGCAGCGCGATCCTGCAAGCAGGTGTCGAGTTGTGAAGAAGCAGTTATCCTGTGGTGCAGTGGATACCGTCGCGCCGATGGCGATAACGACGGCATACCGTGCGAGAACGTCTGCTCGACAGTAGATCAGGTTAACGAGATCCGACGCGCGATCGGATGTTGAGGAAGCCGGGAGCTATAGGAAGCTCCCGGCGTGCTTTTTCTGTCAGGCGCTCTTGTTCTGGCGGTTGGCGATCAGATCATCCACGACAGCCGGATCCGCCAAAGTCGAGGTATCCCCCAGCGCGCCGAAATCATCCTCGGCGATCTTGCGCAGGATACGGCGCATGATCTTGCCGGAACGGGTCTTCGGCAGGCCGGGCGCGAACTGGATCTTGTCCGGTGTGGCGATCGGGCCGATTTCCGTACGGACATGCTTCACCAGATCCGCCCGCAGCGCGTCATTGCCTTCGTGGCCCGACATCAGGGTGACGTAGCAATAGATGCCTTGGCCCTTGATGTTGTGCGGGTAACCCACGACGGCCGCTTCGGAGACGAGGTGGTGCGAGACCAGCGCCGATTCGACTTCGGCCGTGCCCAGGCGGTGACCGGAGACGTTCAGAACGTCGTCCACGCGGCCCGTGATCCAGTAGTAGCCGTCTTCGTCGCGCCGGCAGCCGTCACCCGTGAAATACTTGCCCTTGTAGGTGGAGAAGTAGGTCTGCACGAAGCGATCGTGATCGCCATAGACGGAGCGGGCCTGGCCCGGCCAGCTGTCGGTGATGCAGAGGTTGCCGTCGGTCGCGCCTTCCAGCACTTGACCCTCATTGTCCACCAGCTCCGGCTTGACCCCGAAGAAGGGTCGCGTGGCCGAGCCGGGCTTCAGCGCGGTCGCACCCGGCAGCGGCGTGATCATGATGCCGCCTGTTTCCGTCTGCCACCAGGTATCGACGACGGGCGACTTCTGTTCACCGACGACGTTGTAGTACCACTCCCAGGCTTCCGGATTGATCGGTTCGCCGACCGAGCCGAGAAGGCGGAGCGACGAACGGTCCGAGCGCTTCACGAACTCGTCGCCGGCACCCATCAGCGAGCGGATCGCGGTCGGTGCGGTGTAGAAGATGTTGACCTTGTGCTTCTCGATCACCTCCCAGAAGCGGCCCTGATCCGGGAAGGTCGGGATACCCTCGAACATCAGCGTCGTGGCGCAGTTCGAAAGCGGCCCGTAGACTATGTAGGAGTGACCGGTAACCCAGCCGACATCGGCCGTGCACCAATAGATATCACCGTCGTGATAGTCGAAGACAAATTCATGCGTCATCGACGCATAGACCAGATAGCCGCCGGTCGTGTGCATGACGCCCTTCGGCTTGCCTGTCGAACCCGAGGTGTAGAGGATGAACAGCGGATCTTCCGCCTTCATCTTCACCGGCGGGCATTCCGCCTTGACCGTGTGCACTTCCTGATGGTGCCAGATGTCGCGGCCCGGCGCCCAGCCGATCTTGCCGCCGGTGCGGCGCACGACAAGCACCTTGTTGACGATGACATACTGCTTGGCGGCGATGTCGATCGCGATATCGGTGTTTTCCTTGAGCGGAACCGGCTTGCCGCCACGAACACCTTCGTCGCAGGTGATGACGAAGGTCGATTCACAGTCGACGATGCGGCCTGCGAGCGCTTCTGGCGAGAAGCCACCGAAGACCACCGAATGCACCGCGCCGATACGGGCGCAGGCGAGCATGGCATAAGCCGCTTCCGGAATCATCGGCATGTAGATGGTGACGCGGTCACCCTTCTTCACGCCGTGCTTCTTGAGGACGTTCGCCATGCGGCAGACATGCTCGTAGAGCTCGTTATAGGTGATCTTCTTGTCGATATAGGGGTTGTCGCCTTCCCAGATGATGGCGGTGCGTTCGCCATGCGTCTTCAGGTGACGGTCGATGCAGTTGTAGGAGACGTTGGTCAGGCCGTCCTCGAACCACTTGATCGGGACCTTGCCCTTGAAGGACGTGTTCTTGACCTTCGTATACGGCTTGAACCAGTCGATCCGCTTGCCGTGCTTGCCCCAGAACTTCTCGGGATCCTCGATGCTCTCCTGATACCACTTCTGGTACTTCTCATCATCGATCAGGGCACGAACTTTTGCCGATTTCAGCACCGGATAGGTTTTGGCTGACATGAACTCCTCCTCATGTTGACGGGCCACTACTGGCGACCAGGACCGTCCTCCCCGGCCTATCGCCGACATACATAGCAGGTGCAACATGGCCAGCAATTAGACAAAGGTCATTCGTGACTTCGCGAATTGCAATTTCGTTACATAATCGCTATAAGGACGCCGAATTCCCGGAAATAGTGGTTTAAACCCACGGCCCGCGACAACCGGCGCGGACCCTCAGAAGGATTGTATCCATGGCCCAGACACTGCTCATGCCGAAGGCGACCGCCGTATGGCTCGTCGACAATACCGCGCTGTCATTCGACCAGATCGCGCAGTTCTGCAAACTGCATCCGCTCGAAGTCAAGGCGATCGCAGACGGCGAAGCAGCACAGGGCATCAAGGGTCTCGACCCGATCGCGACCGGCCAGCTCTCGCGCGACGAAATTGCCCGTGCCGAGAAGGACGTGAACTACAAGCTGAAGATCTCCGAGCCGAAGGTACGCGTTCCGGATTCGAAGCGCCGCGGCCCGCGTTACACACCGGTGTCCAAGCGCCAGGACCGTCCGAACGCCATTCTCTGGCTGGTCCGCAACCATCCTGAACTGA
Organism: Allorhizobium sp. CTOTU50464; assembly: GCA_032102365.1. Classification (GTDB taxonomy): domain Bacteria; phylum Pseudomonadota; class Alphaproteobacteria; order Rhizobiales; family Rhizobiaceae; genus Allorhizobium. The sequence continues at coordinate 248,911 of DAMDHD010000004.1, forward strand.
AGGATGCGCAGATCTCGCGTCTCGTCGGCACCACCAAGTCGACGATCGAACAGATCCGCGATCGCACCCACTGGAACTCAGCCAATCTGACGCCGATGGACCCGGTCACGCTCGGTCTCTGCAGCCAGATCGATCTCGATCTCGAAGTCGAAAAGGCATCCAAGGGCCGTCCGCTGCCGACCGCAGCCGAACTCGGCGCAACGCTTCAGTCGGCCAGCGACACCGCAAACCTCGGCTTCGGCTACGATCGCGAAGAGGAGAAGGAAATCGACGCCAACGCCGTATTCGCGAAGCTGCAGTCACTCAAGTCGGATCGCCCGACCGACGACGAAGACGATCAGTACTGATCGCGTATCCAACCGACCGAACCCCGGCAGCCCATGGCAGCCGGGGTCTTTTATTGCCTGGACTTCAGGTTCAAGCGCTGGCAGCGGCCTTTGTCGCGACCGGCACCTGCCCATGCGCCTGAAGAACGGCAGTAATTTCATCAAGGATGGCCGGATCGTCGATCGTCGCAGGCATCTTCCAGGGCAGACCATCGGCAATCTTCTGCATGGTCCCACGCAGGATCTTGCCCGAGCGGGTCTTCGGCAGACGATCCACCATCAGCACCATCTTGAAGGCGGCCACCGGCCCGATCTCGTCACGCACCAGCTGAACGACTTCCTTGGAAATCAGCTTATGGTCCCGATGCACGTTCTTCTTCAGCACGAGGAAGCCGCAGGGGATCTGCCCTTTCAGCTCATCGGCAATGCCGATGACCGCACATTCCGCGACATCGGGATGCATGGCGCAGACTTCTTCCATCGCACCGGTGGACAGGCGATGCCCGGCGCAATTGATGATGTCGTCGGTGCGGGCCATGACGAAGACATAACCGTCTTCATCGATGACGCCGGCATCGGCCGTCTTGTAGTAGCCGGGGAACTCCTCGAGGCAGGAAGATCGAAAGCGCTCATCGGCATTCCAGAAGGTAACGAGGCAGCCCGGGGGCAGGGGTAGCTTCGCCACGATGTTTCCAAGCGTGCCGGGAGCGACCGAATGGCCGGCATCGTCGAGCACCTCAAGCCCATAACCAGGCATCGGCTTGGTCGGCGATCCGTGTTTCACCGGGAGCAATCCAAGACCCGCCGGATTGGCGGCGATCGCCCAGCCGGTTTCCGTCTGCCACCAGTGATCGATGACAGGGATCTTCAGGATCCGCTCGGCCCATTTCAGGGTCTCCGGATCGGCACGCTCTCCGGCCAGGAAAAGAGCACGGAGGCCCGAGAGATAGTAGCGGGCGACATGTTCACCTTCGGGATCGTCACGGCGGATCGCGCGGAAGGCCGTCGGAGCCGTGAACAGCACTTTCACATCGTGATCATTCACCACGCGCCAGAACGTGCCTGCGTCGGGCGTGCCCACAGGCTTGCCTTCGAAAACAACCGTCGCATTGCCGGCCAGAAGCGGCCCGTAGACGATATAGGAATGGCCAACCACCCAGCCGATATCGGAGGCTGCCCAGAAGACCTCACCCGGCTTCACGCCATAGATGTTCTTCATGGTCCAGTTGAGGGCGACCATGTGGCCGCCATTGTCGCGCACCACACCCTTCGGCTGACCGGTCGTGCCGGATGTGTAGAGAATGTAGAGCGGATCGGTTGCGGCAACCGCCACGCAATCGACCGAAGAGCCGTTGATCTTCTCCTGCTCGACCGCTTGCGCCAGATCGACGTCGCCGTGTTCGTAGCGGAGCGGCGCGTGGTACTGTTCGCGCTGCAGGATCAGGCAGTAATCCGGCTTGACCTTGGCCATGTCGATCGCCTGGTCGAGCAGCGGCTTGTAAGGCACGATGCGGCCCGGTTCGAGCCCGCAGCTCGCCCCGATCACAACCTTCGCGCCTGAATCGTCGATGCGCGTCGCGAGCTCATGCGCCGCGAAGCCTCCGAAGACGACCGAATGCACGGCGCCAATGCGGGCGCAGGCGAGCATGGAAAACACGGCTTCCGGGATCATCGGCATGTAGATGATCACACGATCGCCCTTACCGACGCCATGGTTGCGCAGGACCGCAGCCAATGCCGAGACTTCCGTCAGAACCTGATCATAGCTGTAGCGCGCCGTCTGCCCGGTCATCGGGCTGTCATAGATGACGGCCGTCTCGGCACCCCGGCCGGCCTCGATATGCCGGTCGATACAGTTGTAGCAGGTATTGGTCTCTCCCCCAGCAAACCACCGGCCATAGGTCCCCTGAGCGGGATCGAAGACACTTTCAGGCGCCTTGAACCAGTGAATTTCTTTTGCCGCAGCGCCCCAGAAACCTTCGGGGTTTGCCCTCCAGGAATCATAGACGTCCTGATAGCTCTCGCGCATGCCGATCCTCCCATGACAACGCTTGAGGCTTTCGCCTTTACCGTCATTTTAGGATCGGCGAAGGAAGGAGGAAAGAGAGACCAAAGCGCTATGCCGAAGGTCTAAGGCAATTTAACGTGTGCCAAAAATCGCCGAGCCGACGCGCACGCTCGTTGCCCCAAAGCCGATGGCAGTCTGGTAATCACCCGACATGCCCATGGAGAGCTTCGAGAGACCGTTTTCCTGGGCAAGTTTCGCCAGCAGGGCAAAATGCGGTCCTGGATTTTCATCGACCGGCGGAATGCACATCAGGCCTTCGACCTGCATTGCAAGTTCATCCCGGCAGAGCGCGACAAAGGACGCAACGTCGTCGGGCGCAATCCCGGCCTTCTGCGGCTCGAGACCAGTATTGACCTGGATGTAGAATCGGATCGAGCGCCCCTGGCGCTTGACTTCCTCGGCCAGCGCCCGCGCGATTTTCTCGCGGTCCACGGTCTCGATCACATCGAAGAGAGCCACCGCATCGGCTGCCTTGTTCGACTGGAGCGGCCCGATCAGATGCAGTTCGAGATCAGGCGTTTCAGCCTTCAGATCAGGCCACTTACCTTGGGCCTCCTGCACGCGGTTCTCTCCGAAGACCCGCTGCCCGGCGACGATCGTCGGTCGGATGTGCTCGGCATCGAAGGTCTTGGACACGGCCACGAGCGAAACTGAATCCGGCTCACGACCGGCTTCTTGCGTTGCCTTGGCGATCTTATCCCGGACGTCCTGGAGGCGTTCTTCAACCGACATGTCCAACCCTCGTTTCATTCTGCTCGATATCTGGCGTACTCACGACTTTCGGCAAGGGGTTAAAGCCAGCCTCGGGCGATGGCAAGCTCAGGCGGCAAACGCGGCCCGGAAAGCCCTGGCGAATCCCTCAAAAACTTGACGCTTGGCCGGTTTCATGATGAAGGTCGGCCCTCTTCCTTTGATGCTATTCCCGGAAATGCGATCCATGGCTACCGAACGTTACAATCCGCGCGACGCCGAGCCCCGTTGGCAGGCGAAATGGGCCGAAGACAAGGTCTTCGAGACCGACAATGCTGACCCGCGCGAGAAATACTACGTGCTCGAGATGTTCCCCTATCCATCGGGACGCATCCACATGGGCCATGTCCGCAACTATGCGATGGGCGATGTCGTCGCCCGCTACAAACGTGCCCGCGGCTACAATGTCTTGCATCCCATGGGCTGGGACGCATTCGGCATGCCGGCCGAAAATGCCGCGATGAAGAACAAGGTCCACCCCAAGGCCTGGACCTATGAAAACATTGCCACCATGCGCGGCCAGCTGAAGTCCATGGGTCTGTCCTTGGACTGGTCGCGCGAATTCGCGACCTGCGACGTCGACTACTACCATCGCCAGCAGCACCTGTTCCTGGACTTCCTGGAAAAGGGTCTGGTCTACCGCAAGAATTCCAAGGTCAACTGGGACCCGGAAGACATGACCGTGCTCGCCAACGAGCAGGTCATCGACGGCCGCGGCTGGCGCTCCGGTGCCCTGGTCGAACAGCGCGAACTCACGCAGTGGTTCTTCAAGATCACCGACTTCAGCCAGGACCTGCTCGACGCATTGGACGAACTCGACCAGTGGCCTGAAAAGGTCCGGCTGATGCAGAAGAACTGGATCGGCCGCTCGGAAGGCATGGCAATCCGCTGGGAAGTCGCGTCCGGCAGCGATGCCGGCGAGGTGACCGTCTATACGACACGGCCCGACACCCTGTTCGGCGCCTCCTTCCTCGCGATCGCCGCCGATCACCCCTTGGCAAAGGAAGCCGCCGCGCGTGACGCAGCCGTGGACGCCTTCTGCCAGGAATGCCGCCATGCGGGCACTTCTCTGGCGGCGCTCGAAACCGCCGAAAAGAAAGGCATTGATACTGGGATCCGCGTGAAGCATCCGCTCGACCCGAGCTGGGAGCTGCCGGTCTATGTCGCGAACTTCGTCCTGATGGAATACGGCACGGGCGCGATCTTCGGCTGCCCCTCCGGCGACCAGCGCGACCTGGATTTCGCCCGCAAATACGACCTGCCGGTCGTGCCGGTCGTCATGCCCAAAGACGGCGACGCCGCAAGTTTCGTGGTCGGTGACACGGCCTATACCGATGACGGCGTGATGATCAATTCGCGGTTCCTTGACGGGCTTTCGACCACGGAAGCTTTCGAGGAAGTGGCGAACCGTCTCTCTTCGCAGCAGCTCAACGGCGCACCGCAGGGCGAACGCAAGGTCAATTTCCGTCTGCGCGACTGGGGCATTTCTCGTCAGCGCTACTGGGGCTGCCCGATCCCGGTCATCCATTGTGATGACTGTGGTGTGGTCCCGGTTCCAAAGAAGGATCTGCCGGTGAAACTGCCTGACGATGTCAGCTTCGACAAGCCGGGCAACCCGCTCGACCGTCATCCGACCTGGCGCCATGTCGCCTGCCCCTGCTGCGGCAAGGATGCCCGTCGCGAGACGGACACGATGGACACCTTCGTTGACTCGAGCTGGTATTTCACCCGCTTCACGGCACCCTGGGAAGACAATCCGACGGATCCGGCCGTCGCCAACCGCTGGCTGCCGGTCGATCAGTATATTGGCGGTATCGAGCACGCGATCCTGCACCTGCTCTATTCGCGTTTCTTCACCCGCGCCATGCGCGAGACGGGACATGTTGACCTGAAGGAGCCCTTCAAGGGTCTCTTTACCCAGGGCATGGTGGTGCACGAGACCTACAGCATCGGCGAGGGACTGGACCGCGAATGGGTGGCCCCGGTTGATCTTCGCATCGAAGAGGCCGAGGGCACGCGCCGGGCGTTCCTGCTGAGCAATGGACAGGAAGCCAAGATCGGCTCAATCGAGAAAATGTCGAAGTCGAAGAAGAACGTCGTGGATCCCGATGACATCATCGGTTCCTACGGCGCCGATACCGCACGCTTCTTCGTTCTCTCGGATTCGCCGCCGGACCGCGACGTCATCTGGTCGGAAGCAGGCGTCGAAGGCGCCCATCGCTTCGTCCAGCGCGTCTGGCGTCTTATCTCCGAGGCCGCCGATCGTCTGAGGTCCGTACAGCCGAATCCGGCTAAGGACGGTGACGCGCTGGCCGTGTCGCAAATCGCCCACAAGACGCTGAAGGCAGTTCAGGGCGACCTCGACAAGCTTGCCTTCAACAAGGCGATCGCCCGCATCTACGAATTGGTCAATGCACTGGCGGCGCCGCTCACCAATGTCGCGGCAGGGCAGGGTGACCAGGCTTATGTCGCAGCGGTCCGCAATGCGGCCGAGATCCTCGTGCAACTGATTGCACCGATGACGCCGCATCTGGCCGAAGAGTGCTGGTCGATCCTCGGCAATGAGGGATTGATCGCAAAATCTGCCTGGCCACAATTCGACGAAGCTCTGGTTGCCGAGAATGAAATCACTCTGCCTGTGCAGATCAACGGCAAGAAGCGCGCAGAATTGACAATCGCGCGCGACGCAGACCAGAATGCCGTCCAGGAAGCCGTGCTGGCTCTCGACGCCGTCAAGGCCGCGCTGAACGGCCAGGCGCCGAAGAAGATCATCGTTGTCCCGCTAAGGATCGTGAACATTGTCCTCTGAACTCAAGCCTTCCACGGTGCTTCGGCGCTCGCTTCTGATCGGCGCGGCTCTGCTTCTGGCGGGCTGCCAGGCGCGTCCCTTGTATCAGGATGTCAATGCCATTGTTGAAACGCGCGGTGCTCTCGCGGCTATTTCCTATTCGGAAGCTAGCAGCCGAATTGGCCTAGAAACACGCAACCGGCTGCTCTTCCTGACGAGTGGTGGCAAGGAAACGGCGACGCCAGAATATCGCGTCGAATTGACCGTCACCGGCGGCGTAACAGGCATCTTGCTGGATGAAGCAGCCGATACCCCGAACGCGGGGCGCGCTGCCGTCTTGGGAACCTATACGCTGAAGCGCATCTCGGACGACACCGTTCTCAAGACGGGCCGTCGAACAGGTGTCGCGCTGTTCGACTATCCGCGCCAGGAATTTGCTAAGCTGCGTGCGGTCCGGGACGCAGAGACGCGTGCAGCCCGGGAATTGGCTGAGATCATCTACGCCGACCTGGCCATGGCCCTCGGTCGCTGATCCGCGACCATGGCGGAGGTCAAATCTCACGAGTTTGAAGGCTTCCTGGCCAAGTCGGCCAGGCATTACCGGCTCTTTGTCGTTTACGGGCCGGATCGCGGGCTGGTCGCCGAACGGGCCTCGGCTCTTGCTGCCACAACGGGGGTCGATCTCTCGGACGGCTTTGCGCTGATCCGGCTCGACGCGTCCGACATCCAGTCGGACCCAGGCCGGCTGATCGATGAGATGAACGCATTCGGCCTCTTCGGCGGCGAAAAACTCATCTGGGTGCGCGGCGCAGCCAATGAGAAGCAACTGGTCGACGGGCTCGCGCATCTGGCGGCAAAGCCACCGGAAGGCAGCTATCTCCTCATAGAGGCCGGCGATCTCAAGAAGGGTTCGGCTCTACGGAAAGTCGCGGAATCCGAGCGGAGCGTGGCCTGTATCGCCTGCTACCAGGATGACGCGCGGGCCTTGAATGGCCTGATTGACGCCGAACTGGCCGCCGCGAATCTCCGCATCACACCGGCAGCGCGAGAATTGCTGCTTGAATCCATCGGCGGCGATCGTATTGCCTCGCGCAATGAAATCCAGAAACTCGTTCTCTATTGCATGAAGGACGAGTTGATCGACGAGCGCCATGTGCTTGATATCGTCGGCGATGCCAGCGCCGTGTCCACCGACGAGGTTGTTGACGCCGTACTGTCCGGGGATCCCGACGGCTTTCTGCATGCAATCCAGAAAGTCATCTCGTCCAAGACGGCTGTATTCCTGGTCCTGCAGGGAACGATGAAACAGGTTCAGTTGCTGGAGGCTATGCGTCTGGAGATGGAAGAGAAGAGCCAGCAACCGGCGCAGGTACTCCAGACGCTGGGCCGCGGCATCCATTTCAAACGCAAGCCGATCATCGAGAAAGCGTTACGGAACTGGAACAGTTCCGACCTAGGCCGTGAAAGCTCTAGGCTCAACGCCGCGGTTCTGCAGAGCAGGCAGAACGCGTCGCTCGAAGACAATCTGGCGATCCAGACCCTTCTGGCAACGACGCTTCAATCCGCGCGGCGCAATCGCCGCGCTTGATCAGCGAGCTTCGAGCAGGCGGCAAATTTCTTCCAGCTGGTCCAGCGTCTTGTAATTGATCTTCAGCTGACCGCCACCACCCTTGTGGTTGATGGCGACAGAAAGACCAAGTCGATCAGAAAGGCTGCGCTCGAGCGCGATGGTGTCTGAATCTTTCGGCTCGCGGACTTCTGCTGGTGTGGGTTCCTGCTGCGCTTTGATGTGGTTCTGCGCGAGCTTCTCCGCATCGCGAACCGAAAGACCCTTTTGCGCGATGGTCTTGGCGAGCATCACCGGATCGGGAGTAGAGACCAGAGCGCGCGCGTGACCGGCAGAAAGACTGCCGTCGGCCAGCATGTCACGCACGGGGTCGGGGAGCTTGAGAAGGCGCAGGCTATTGGCCACATGGCTCCGGCTCTTGCCGATGATTTCGCCAAGGTCGTTTTGCGTATAGCCGTGCTCGGCAATCAGCTGCTCGTAACCAAGCGCCTCTTCGAGAGGGTTGAGGTCCGCGCGCTGCACGTTTTCAACGATCGCGAGCTCAAGAGCGGTGCGATCGTCCACATCCCGCACGATGACCGGAATTTCGACCAGCCCGGCGAGTTGGGCAGCGCGCCAGCGGCGCTCGCCGGCGATGATCTCGTAGCGATCGGTGCCGACCGTACGAACGACCACGGGCTGCACAATACCATGCTGCCGGATCGAGCCGGCGAGATCCTGCAATTCGGCCTCGTCAAAATAGCGACGGGGGTTCTTAGGGCTGCGCGCGACGAATTCGATCGGAACGGTGCGGTCAGGGTTCACCGTCGGCTTGGTTTCGCCAACCGGAACCGGCTGATCCATTTCGCCGATCAGCGCTGCCAGACCGCGACCGAGGCGGCGTTTCGATACGTCTTCGCTCATACTCACACCCTTATACGAAGATTAGGCTGCCTTACGCTGCCGTTCGCGCTGAATGACCTCGGAAGCCAGTTGCAGATAGGCTTGGCTGCCGGCGCATTTCAGATCATAAAGGATAGCCGGCTTACCATAAGACGGCGCCTCGGACACCCGAACATTTCTCGGGATCAGCGTCGTGTAGACCTTTTCGCCCAAATGCTCCCGGACGTCGCTCACCACCTGCTGGGCGAGGTTGTTGCGGGAGTCGAACATCGTCAGGACGATGCCCTGGATATCGAGTGTCGGATTGACCGTTTGACGAACCTGGTTGATCGTCTCAAGCAGCTGACTCAGACCCTCAAGCGCAAAGAACTCGCATTGCAGGGGCACCAGCACCGAGTGGGCCGCTGCCATAGCGTTCATCGTCAAGAGGTTGAAGGACGGCGGGCAGTCCAGCAGCACATAGCTGAAGGAGCGCGCATCATCGAGGTTCAGAGCCTTTTTCAGTCGGAACACCCGATCCGCCTGCTGGGAGATTTCCATCTCGAAACCGAGGAGGTCCATCGTCGAAGGCACGATGGAAAGATTTGGCACCGCCGTCTCAAGCGCCGCTTGGGTAATGGAATGGGTCCCGATCAGCACATCATAGGACGACAGCCGCCGATCACGGCGGTCGATGCCGAGACCAGTGCTGGCATTGCCCTGCGGGTCCAGATCGACGATCAGCACGCGCTCACCAATCGCGGCCAAGGCCGTTGCAAGATTGATGGCCGTCGTCGTTTTCCCCACGCCACCCTTTTGGTTCGCGATGGTGATGATACGGTTTTTCTCGAGATTCATATGGCACCCGAAGCGGTTAAACCCTGCGTGACAGGGAGGCGATCTCCAGGATAACGGAATCTGCCTCGACGACGCTTTGATGTTTTATCAGATCGAAGTCCCAGCGACCACGCGCTTTATCGATCTCTGCCTGATAATCCCGGCCTTTGTGGAAGATAAAGCGGATGCTGGGGTTGTTTTGCGCCCAAGGGAAGACATAGGCGAAAAGTGCATCAAGCTCCGCCAGCGCCCGGGCTGAGACGAAGTCAGGTGCCTGAAGCTTCTTGGTTGCCTCTTCGATCCGCAAGGGATGTACCGCACCGCGCCCGGCGGTTTCGGTGAGCGCGACACGGAGAAAGCCACATTTTTTGTTGTTGCTTTCCACGAGATCAATCCATCCGTCGCCATATTCTGCAAGACTTATGGCAGTGATAATCCCAGGGAAACCACCACCACTGCCGATGTCGATCCAGCGGCCCGGCTGCGGCACAATGTTCCGGATTTGTAACGAGTCTATGATGTGCCGGGTCCACACTTGCTCGAGCGTTGAGGGTGCGACAAGATTGATGCGGGGCGCCCACTTCATGAAAAGATCGGCGAAACGGTTGAGGCGCTCCTGCGTTTCACGTGAAACATGGACGCCGTAGGCGCTACTGTCGATCTTCATATCAAGAAGCCAATTTGCTCGTATTTTTTCGGAGATGCGCGACCAGCAACGCAACCGCAGCAGGAGTCATGCCTTCGATGCGCGCAGCCTGAGCGACGTTCAAGGGGCGCTGCGCAGTGAGCTTTGCCTTCAGCTCATTGGACAGACCCGAAAGAGCGAGATAGTCGAAATCACTGGGGATTTCGCGATTCTCTTCCGCGCGCACCTCCGCGACATCCGAAGCCTGCCGCTCGAGATAGACATGGTAGAGGCAATCGATCTCGACGGCTTCGGCGATCTTGCCACTCTCGGCGGCAAGTTCCGGCCATACGCGCACAACATCAGCCCAACCGATTTCCGGATAGGACAAGATCTCGCGCGCGGATCGCCGCCGGCCATCCTGGTTGACGCTTACGCCGACAGCCGACATTTCATTCGGTGACGCCAGGAGCAACCCCAGGCGCTCATAGAGGTCAGTCCGCTGCGCCGCATAGGTCGAAAACTTCGACGCACGGTCGGGGCCAACACAGCCAATAGAGATACCAATCCGGGTAAGTCGCATGTCCGCATTATCTGCGCGCAATGACAGCCGATATTCTGCTCGCGACGTGAACATCCGGTAAGGCTCGGCGACACCGCGGGATGTGAGGTCATCGATCATGACGCCAATATAGGAATCCGTTCGGCTGAACCGCACACTGTCCTGACCCCCGGCATATCGGGCCGCATTGATTCCGGCGACCAATCCCTGGGCGCCGGCTTCCTCGTATCCCGTGGTCCCGTTGATCTGGCCTGCAAGATAGAGGCCACGCACGCCCTTGACTGCCAGAGAGAGGTCAAGCTGCTGCGGGTCCACATAATCATACTCGATCGCGTAACCAGGTTGCAGAATCCGAACATCTTCAAGCCCGGGGATCGAGCGGATAAAGAGCTCCTGCACCTCTTCAGGCAGGGAAGTGGAGATACCATTGGGATAGATCGTGTCGTCGTCCAGGCCTTCCGGCTCAAGGAAGATCTGGTGGCCGTCGCGATCACCGAAACGGTTGATCTTATCCTCAATCGAGGGGCAATAACGTGGGCCCACACCTTCGATCTGCCCGGAATACATGGCGGAGCGATGGATATTGTCCCGGATGATCTGATGCGTTCGCTCGGTCGTGCGCGTGATGCCACAGGCAATCTGCGGCGTCGTGATCTGCTCCGTCATGAAGGAGAAGGGAATAGGATCCGAGTCCGTCTCCTGAATGTCCAGATCGTCCCAGCGGATTGTCTTTCGGTCCAGACGCGCGGGCGTGCCTGTCTTGAGACGCCCAAGTTTCAGGCCTAAGACCGCAAGGTCGCCGCTAAGACCAAGGGCAGGCGCCTCGCCAACACGGCCGGCCGGGATCTTTTTGTCGCCGATATGGATCAGACCATTCAGGAACGTCCCGGTGGTTAAGACCACCGCACGAGCTCGGATTTCGCGCCCATCCTCGAGGTAAACCCCTTTTATTTCGGATGAGTGACGAATGAAGGACCTGACACCACCCTCGATGATTTCGAGGTTCGGTGTCTCCGACAAAAGCTGCTGCACGGCCTGCCGGTAGAGCTTTCGATCAGCCTGGGTGCGAGGCCCCCATACCGCCGGGCCCTTCTTGCGATTCAGCATGCGAAACTGGATACCGCCCATGTCCGCAGCCCGGCCCATCAAGCCGTCGAGAGCGTCAATCTCACGAACGAGGTGACCTTTGCCCAGGCCGCCAATCGCAGGGTTGCAGGACATAACACCAATCGTATCGGCCCGATGCGTCACCAGCGCGGTTCTCGCACCCATGCGTGCAGCTGCCGCGGCAGCCTCCGTTCCGGCATGGCCGCCACCCACAACGATGACGTCAAACTGTATTCTGACCATGTTCAGTAGCCTGTTTCACGTGAATCACTTGCCGACACAGAATTCGGAGAAGATCTTACCCAAAAGCGTTTCGGTATCGATTCGACCAGTCATGCGCGACAGCTCCATCGAGGCCAATCGCAGATCTTCGGCTCGAAGCTCAAGTGGGCTCATCTCGTTATGCAGAGCCGACTGTAAATGCACAGACGCGGAGCGAAGGCGCTCTGCATGCCTCAAACGGCTTGGAATTGCAAGGCTTGCGACGTCCGTGCTCTCGCGCACAGCCACCAGGAGGCGGGATCGAAGCACATCCAATCCCTCGCCACTCACTGAGGACAAACAGACATCGAAGTCACAAGCACCTCCACGAGCCTCGCTCAAAACATCTAGCTTTGTACCCACCCTGATAACAGGCCGATCAATGGTAATCGGATCACCTCTGACAGCTGCGGACATATCCGTAAGCTCGAGAACCAAATCTGCGTCGCTGATCGTCCTCATGGCGCGCCGAATGCCCTCCTGTTCGATGACATCGGCCGTTTCTCTCAGCCCTGCGGTGTCATAGAGCTCAAACTTATATCCTTCGATATCCAGCTCGCAGCGAACAACATCCCGTGTTGTCCCAGCGATTGGCGTGACGATTGCGACATCCCGCTGGGCCAAGGCGTTCATCAGGCTCGATTTTCCGGCATTGGGCGGCCCGGCCAAGGCGACCTTAAAGCCGTCGCGGATAATCTCACCAGCCCGCAGGTCTTGAATGGCTTTGTCGACCTCTTGCTTCAGAAGCGCAACTTCGTTCCAGATCCGATTCGAAACAGACCCCGGGATGTCACCCTGGTCGCTGAAGTCGAGTTCCGCTTCCAGCATGGAGCGGGCAAAGATCAGTTTTTCTCGCCAGTCATCGTAAAGACTGGACAGGTGGCCGCTCGCTTGCTCGCTCGCCAATCGTCGCTGCATCTCCGTGTCGGCAGCCAGGAGATCGGCCAGACCTTCAACCTCGAGCAGGTCCATCTTGCCGTTTTCAAAGGCCCGACGGGAGAACTCACCGGCTTCGGCCATCCGAGCGCCGTGGAATCCGGCTAAGGAATTGAGAACGGCAGTGACGACAGCGCGGCCGCCGTGCAGGTGAAGTTCTGCGCAATCCTCGCCGGTAAACGAGTGAGGGCTGGGAAACACCAGAACCAGTCCACGATCCAGGAAGGCGCCGTCTGCGCTCCGGATGGTTCGCAATGCTGCCTGCCTTGGTGCCGGCACGTCACCGACCAGTGCATTGACCATCGTGAAAGCGGCCGGGCCGCTGATCCTCAGGACAGCGACTCCGGCCGGCAATGCACCAGAAGCCAAGGCGAATATTGTCTGGGAATGAGCGGTCACGTGAGAACCCTCAGCCACGCCCTGACGCCAGCTTCCGCTGGGCGGATCAGGTGTTCATCGAGTCGAAGAAGTCGCCATTGTTCTTCGTCTGCTTGAGCTTGTCGATCAGGAACTCGATCGCATCGGTCGTTCCCATCGGTGCCAGGATACGCCGTAGGACGAAGATTTTCTGCAGGTCCTGACGCGGTACGAGAAGGTCTTCTTTACGGGTGCCAGACTTCAGGATGTCCATTGCCGGGAAGATGCGCTTGTCCGCAACCTTGCGATCGAGGACGATTTCCGAGTTACCGGTGCCCTTGAACTCTTCGAAGATAACTTCATCCATACGGCTGCCGGTATCGATGAGGGCCGTCGCGATGATCGTCAGCGAGCCACCTTCTTCGATGTTCCGGGCTGCACCGAAGAAGCGCTTCGGACGCTGCAGCGCGTTGGCATCCACACCACCGGTCAGAACCTTACCCGAAGACGGCACGACGGTGTTGTAGGCGCGGCCGAGGCGGGTGATCGAATCGAGCAGGATGACGACGTCGCGACCGTGCTCGACGAGGCGCTTCGCCTTCTCGATGACCATTTCCGCCACCTGAACGTGGCGAACAGCCGGTTCATCGAAGGTGGAGGAAACGACTTCGCCGCGCACTGAGCGCTGCATGTCCGTCACTTCTTCCGGGCGTTCATCAATCAAGAGAACGATGAGGTAGCATTCCGGATGGTTCGCGGTAATCGAATGCGCGATATTCTGCAGAAGAACCGTTTTACCGGTGCGCGGCGGTGCCACGATCAGACCGCGCTGGCCCTTGCCAAGCGGGGCCACGAGATCGATGACGCGCGAGGAGAGATCCTTCGACGTCGGAACATCCAGCTCCATCTTGAAGCGCTCGTTCGGATAGAGCGGCGTCAGATTGTCGAAGTGGACCTTGTGACGGATCTTCTCGGGATCCTCGAAATTGATGGTGTTGACCTTCAGAAGGGCGAAATAGCGCTCGCCTTCCTTCGGACCGCGGATCGGGCCCTCAACCGTATCGCCTGTCTTCAGAGAGAAGCGGCGGATCTGCGAGGGGGAGATGTAGATATCGTCCGGACCCGGAAGATAATTGGCATTGGCGGAGCGGAGGAAGCCGAAGCCGTCCTGCAACACTTCAACGACGCCCTCGCCGATGATCTCCACATCCTGGCTCGCCAGCATCTTCAGGATCGCAAACATGAGCTCCTGCTTGCGCATCGTGCTCGCGTTTTCGACTTCGAGCGATTCGGCAAAGGTCAGGAGATCGGTCGGCGATTTGCTTTTGAGTTCTTGTAGCTTCATTTCAGCCATGAAGAGGGACCACGTCAGATAGAATTTTCAAGGGGAACGGCGAGCTGGTGGAATTCGGTACGATCGCGAAGGCCGCAAATGACTGAATAATACGCAAGCCAAAAGAGGGAGTGGCGCGAAAATAGCGACTCGGGGATTCGACCGCAAGTGAAAAGCCCGCGCTCACGAAAATAATACGAACCGCGGCGATCGCTGTCAGAACGGCTTCACGATGGCGAGAACCACGATCAAGATCATCAGGAGGGTCGGCGCTTCGTTCATCATGCGCCAATAGCGCGGCGTCTTGATGTACTCGCCACGGCCGAAGGATTTCACCGCCTTGGCGAAATAGCCGTGCACGCCCGAAAGCGCGATCACCGCCGCGATCTTGGCATGCAGCCAACCGCCCTGAAAGGCAAAGACTTGCCAGGCGAGGTAAAGACCGAGCACCCAGGACACCACCATGGCCGGGTTCATGATCACCTTCATCAGCCGCGCTTCCATCACCGCGAAGGTCCGCGCCTGCTCGGAGGAAGGATCGCAATCGGAATGATAGATGAACAGTCGGGGCAGATAGAGCATCCCGGCCATCCATGAGATGATCGCGATGATGTGAAGCGCCTTGATCCACAAATAGGCCTCATCCGGTCCGGCCAGCATGATGCCGGCTCCGACCAGGCCGAAGAAGATCAGCGCGGTTGCCGCGTTCTTCGCAGCCTGCCGGCCGGGCCGCGCGTCGATCTGCTTCTCCATGGTCAGCCGAAGCTCCGAACCTGCGCCACGAGCTCCGTGACATGCTGGGGATCGGCCTGTGGCGTAATCCCGTGGCCAAGATTGAAGATCAGGGGTCCGTTGCCCAGCGCCTGCAGGATCGCATCGATGCCTTCCCGGAGCGGTGCACCGCCGGCAACGACCCGCATCGGATCGAGGTTACCCTGGACAGGCCCATCCTTCTGCAGTTCCGCCGCAAAGCTCAATGGAACCGACCAGTCGAGCCCGATCGCATCGGCATTGGTGTCCTGCCGATACCTCCTCAAAAGGATCCCTGCACCCTTGGCGAAAGCGATCACCTTGGCATTGGGCCGCCGCGATTTAACGAGATCGATGATCCGGCGAACCGGTCGAATAGCGAAGGCTTCAAATTCCGCCTCGCCGAGGACGCCCGCCCAGGAATCGAAGATCTGAACGGCATCCGCACCGGCATCGATCTGGACCACTAGGTAATCGGCCGAAACTTCAGCGAGAAAGTCGAGAAGTCGCTTGAACGCTTCGGGATAGCGATAGGCGAAGAGCCGGGCAGGGGCCTGGTCCGGCGTCCCATGGCCCGCGATCATGTAGGTCGCCACAGTCCAGGGAGCACCACAGAAGCCGAGCAGCGTGGTTTCAGCGGGAAGCTCAGCGCGAAGACGGCCCACTGTCTCGATCACGGGCTTCAGGTGATCCATCACACCTTCAGGAGACAGTTTGGCAATGCCGTCCGCATCGATCGGATCCATGCGTGGACCATGACCCTCGGTGAAGGTCACATTGCGGTGCAAGGCGTCCGGAATCACCAGAATGTCGGAGAACAGGATGGCTGCATCGAAGCCGTAGCGCCTGATCGGCTGCAGCGTCACCTCTGTCGCGAACTCCGGCGAATAACAGAGATCGAGGAAACTCCCGGCCTTCTGCCGCGTTTCACGATATTCCGGGAGATAGCGGCCTGCCTGCCTCATGAGCCAGATGGGAGGCGGCGTCACCGTCTTCCCATTCAAAACGTCCAGGACTTTCCGGTTCGGCGTGCTCAAGGCTCAAGCCCTTTCAATAAAGAAAAGATATATAGACTCTTCTTCTATTTCTAAGAGTCTCTGACTATCAAGGATTAATCCCGGACCACAGCTTCTTCCAGTCCGATCATCATCAGACCAATGCGCCGCATGTCGGGTGCAAGTACCTCTGGGATTATGGGGATAACCCGAAATTAACCCGCGATTCCAGAGGCTTCTCGTCACTGACATTCATCCCTTAACCGGGGATCGGGAGTCGAAACTCTGCGGATGATCCAAGATCGTCACCACTATCCACATCCCCTGTCCGTGGGTGCCAACACGAGGAGCCATTGTGGATAAATCGCCACTTTTCCTCTTGCGAAGATCGCCCGCTCGCCGCTACCTCTCCTTATCCCAAACAATCAACAGGGCGCGGTGAACAACGTGGAGAACCGGAAAAACTTCTTCCATCTCCACCTGATTTCTGACTCAACCGGCGAGACTCTCATTTCAGCGGGGCGAGCCGCGGCAGCGCAATTTCGGGGCACCAATGCCATCGAACATGTCTATCCGCTGATCCGCAGCAAGAAGCAGATCAAGGCGCTGCTTGATGCGCTAGATCGAGAGCCGGGCATTGTCCTCTACACCATCGTCGACGGGGATCTTGCAGCGCTGATCGAGACAGGCTGCCACGAACTGGGATTGCCCTGCGTGAATGTGCTCGCCCCCATCATCGAAAAGTTTCAGGCCTATCTCGGCGCACCCTCGCGCGGTCGCGTCGGCGCACAGCATGTGCTCAATGCCGAATACTTCGCGCGCATCGAAGCCCTCAATTTCACCATGGACCATGATGATGGTCAGGCACCTGAAGATTACGACGAAGCGGACGTCGTGATCATCGGTATCAGCAGGACCTCGAAAACACCGACCAGCATCTATCTCGCCAACAGGGGGATCAAGACGGCCAACCTTCCGATCGCCCCGGGCGTGCCTCTGCCGGAAGGCTTGTTGAGAGCGACGCGTCCCCTGGTCGTTGGGCTGATTGCGACGTCGGATCGCATTTCCCAGGTGCGCGAGAATAGGGTGCTGGGGAACACACCGGGCTATGATCGAAGTGAGTATGTCGACCGGGCGTCGATCACGGAGGAGCTCAAATATGCGCGCGCGCTGTGTGCTCGGAATAACTGGCCTGTCATCGACGTGACACGGCGTTCAATCGAGGAGACGGCTGCGGCGATTGTTGCCCTCCGTCCGAAGCCGCGTTAATCCAAAGCGATTGCCATATTCAAGGTCTCTATCATGGTCCCCCCTCTGATCCTGGCGTCCGGCAGCAAGACGCGCCAGGCGCTTCTCAAGAATGCCGGCATGCAGTTCACGGCAGCGCCGGCCGATGTGGATGAGCGCGCCATCGAAGACGGCTTGCCTTCCGATGAAAGAGACCCGGTCTCGGTTGCCAGACATCTCGCGCTCGCCAAAGCCATCGAAGTCTCTCAGCGCAATCCCGGCGCCTATGTGATTGGCTGCGACCAGACGATGTCACTCGGTGACCGGATCTTCCACAAGGCGTCCTCGAGAGAGGAAGCCCGTCAGACATTGAAGACGTTGAGGGGCAAGGCGCACTTTCTCAACAGCGCGGTCTGCTTGGTCCGAGATGGTGATCCGGTCTGGAGCGAGGTGTCACGCGCCTGCATGCAAGTGCGCGATTTCTCGGATGCCTTCCTCGATGACTATCTCGAACGCAATGGCGATGCGGTTCTCTCAAGCGTTGGCTGCTATCAGCTGGAGGGCGAGGGAATCCAGCTATTTGATGTGATAGCTGGAGACTATTTCACCATCCTCGGCTTGCCGCTTCTTCCACTTTTGGCCGCCCTTCGTGACTATGGAATTAACCATGCGTGATTCACGTGAAACATCTCCGCGGCGTGCTTTTGTCGCCGGCTACCCGATCGAGCATTCCCGATCACCATTGATCCACGGATACTGGCTGAGAGAGCTGGGACTCGAGGGCGAGTATGAAAAAGTCGCGGTCGAACCGGAGAGCTTCGGTCGCTTCATCGAGGACCTGAGGCAGCAGAAAAGCGCCTATTGCGGCGGCAATGTCACGATCCCGCACAAGGAGGCCGCGTGCCAGTTGGCGGATCATGTGGATCCCCTGGCCGAAGAACTGGGGGCTGCAAACACCCTTTGGCTGGAAGAGGGAAAGGTCTTTGCCACCAACACGGACGGGATCGGCTTCGTCGCGAACCTGGACGCGGAACATCCGGGCTGGGACCAGGCCGAGCGTGCCGTCGTGCTCGGGGCAGGGGGCGCCAGCCGGGCCATCCTCCAGTCCCTACGAGACCGCGGCATTTCCGAAATCCATGTAGTGAACAGGACGGTGGATCGCGCACGTGAACTGGTCGATCGTTTCGGAGCGCCGCTGCATGCGCACGGAATGGAGGCACTGGATGGTCTGCTCGATGGTGCCGGCCTGTTCGTCAACACGTCGTCCCTGGGCATGGACGGCGCGGAGGCGCCACACCTGGCATTCGACAAGATGAAATCGAACGCGCTGGTTACCGACATCGTCTACGTCCCGCTCGTCACCCCGTTTCTTGCACAGGCGCAAGAGGTCGGGCTGGCGACCGTCGATGGACTGGGCATGTTGCTGCACCAAGCGGTTCCAGGTTTCGAGAAATGGTTCGGTCAGAGACCTAAGGTGACGCCGGAACTTCGGCAGCTTGTTCTCGATGATATCGAGGCCCATGCATGATCATTGTCGGGCTGACCGGATCGATCGGAATGGGCAAGACCACGACAGCTGCCTTGTTTGCCGATGAAGGGGTTCCCGTCAACGATGCCGACCAGATCGTGCATGATCTTTACCGGTCAGACGCCGTTGAGCCGATCCGCGCCATGTTCCCAGACGTCATTGTCGAGGGAGTGGTGGACCGCAAGAAGCTCTCCGAGAATCTGGCGAAGAATCCGGCTAAGTTTGCTGACCTCGAAGCGGTGGTTCATCCGCTCGTCCGGGCGAGAGAGAAGGCGTTTCTGGATGAGCAGCGGGCGCTCGGGAAAAAGGTCGTGGTGCTCGACATCCCGCTTCTTTTCGAAACGGGGGGTGATCGGCGGGTGGACAAGATCGTCGTGGTGAGCTGCGAACCGGCCGTGCAGAGGCAGCGGGTTCTGTCCCGCCCCGGCATGACGCCGGAGAAGTTCGAGCTCATCCTGTCCCGGCAGACGCCGGATGCGGAGAAGCGTGCGCGTGCAGATTATGTGATCGACACCGGCCATGGGATTGACATGGCACGGTCACAGGTCAAAACCCTGTTGAAGGAACTGGGCGAGCAGGCGGAGCGAGCTAAAGATGCGTGAGATCATTTTCGATACGGAAACGACGGGCCTCGACAACAAGGCCGACCGCGTCATCGAAATCGGCGGCATCGAGTTGATGAACCATTTCCCGACCGGCCGGACGTTTCACGTCTATATCAATCCAGGCGATCGGAAGGTGCATCCTGATGCGCTGGCAGTGCATGGCATCACGGATGAATTTTTGAAGGACAAGCCCTCCTTCGCGGGCATCGTGGCTGAACTTCAGGAGTTCTTCGACGGTGCCAAGTGGATCGCCCACAACGCCACCTTCGACATGGGTTTCATCAACGCAGAATTCGACCGCCTGGGGATCCCGCCGGTTCCGGCCGACATGGTCATCGACACGCTGGCCTTGGCACGCCGCAAACATCCGATGGGCCCCAACTCGCTGGACGCGCTTTGCCGTCGCTATGGCATCGACAATTCGCATCGCACGAAACACGGCGCTTTACTCGACTCCGAACTGCTGGCCGAGGTCTATATCGAGATGCTGGGCGGCCGCCAGGCGGCACTCGGTCTGACGAGTGTGGACAACAGGCGCCAGACGACGGAGATCACGGAAGTCATCGAGATCAGCTACGAGCGGCCGAGACCGCTTGCGGCCCGTCTCTCTGCCGTCGAGGCCGAGGGTCACGGACGACTGGTGGCACGCCTCGGAGGCAAGGCGATCTGGTCGAAATACAGCGCATGAAAAAAGGGCCCGCTTGAGGGCCCTTTCTCATAGAAGACTGCGGAACGCGTCTTAGTTCGGAGCGGCCTGGTTCTTGGCGCGCGACTGTTCTTCCGACACGCGCTGGGCAAACATCTGCGCAAAATCGATCGGGTCGATCATCAGCGGCGGGAAGCCGCCATTGCGAGTGGCATCGGCGATGATCTGACGCGCAAACGGGAAGAGCAGGCGCGGGCACTCGATGAAGAGAACCGGCAGCATGTGCTCCTGCGGGAAGCCGGAAATCCGGAAGACGCCGCCATAGATCAGCTCGGTGACGAACACGACCTTGTCGCCGTCCTTGGCTTCAGCGTTCAAGGCCAGCACGACGTCGAAGTCGGTATCCGAAAGCGGATTGGCATTCACGTTGACATTGATGTTGATGGCCGGCGCCTTGTCACGGGCCTGAAGCGACCGCGGTGCACCCGGATTTTCAAAGGAGAAATCCTTGATGTACTGGGCGAGAATATTGAGGGACGGAGAAGTCGTTCCCTGAGTGTTGTCGGCCATAGGGCGTGTCCTTGAAGATGAATTGCTAAGGCCATCTAACATCTGAGACTTGACCTTACAACCCTGGGCGCCGGATGGCCGGGCCGCTCACTCGCGACCGATACGCGGATCTCGCCAAGGCGAATCAGGCTTTCCCGGCTGGCTGCCAGGCTCGCGCTGAAACTCGTCATCGCCGAGATCGACGACGTTTTCATCAGGGCGCCGCGCGGTGCGGAAACCACCGTCTGCAAAGCCGCGGCTCACGACGATGCGCGGCTTGATGAGCCGCCAGGCGAAATCGCGGATGAAGGGGAGGAAGAGCAGAATGCCGATGATGTCGCCAAAGAAGCCGGGCACGATCAGCAGGAAGGCTGCAACGACGAGAAGCGCGGCATGCACCAGTTCCCGACCGGGATCGACGCCGCGTTGGGCTTCGCTCTGGAGCCGACGCAGGATGCCCGCGCCCTGAAAGCGAAGAAGGGCAACGCCAGCAACGGCCGACAGCACGATGAGAGCAAGCGTCGGCAGCACACCGATTGCCTGCCCGACAATGATGAAGCTCGCGATCTCGATGAGTGGTGCGATCAGGAAAAGCACCAGGGGAAGGCGCATGGCTTGCTCCAAACGCCTTTGTGATCCGGATATCGCAAGAGTCGGCGCTTACTCGATGCAAAGAATGCATTGCGCCATTTGAATGATGCGGCGCTGGAGACTATATGGGAGATGGAAAAATCAAATTCAATCAAGCCTGGCGGTATTCATGGGATCTAGCGATTTCGTTACATTGTTCTTCCTGGTCGCGGCGGTGCTGATCTTCTTTCAGCTTCGCAGCGTGCTTGGACGCCGCACGGGTCATGAAAAACCGCCATTCGATCCCTTTGCCCAGCGTGATCTTCCGAAGGGCGCGACCCGCGATGATGGCAAGGTTGTCACCCTCCCGCGGCGGGAAGAAGCGACAGGCGAAGAGCGTTTCACCGCAATCGATGCCTATGCACCGGCTGGTACGCCGCTGAACGACCAGCTGCGCGAACTGCTTCGTCACGATCCGAGCTTCAATCCGAAGGAGTTCCTCAACGGTGCGAAGATCGCCTATGAGATGATCGTGATGGCCTATGCCGACGGCGACCGCAAAACGCTGAAGGGTCTGCTCTCGCGTGAAGTGTTCGACGGCTTCGAAAGCGCCATCGCCGATCGCGAAAGCCGAGGCGAGACCGTGAAGTCGACCTTTGTCGGCATCGAGAAAGCCGAGATCACACAGGCCTCTGCCCGTGACAACGAAGAACAGGTCACCGTTCGCATCATCAGCCAGCTGATCACCGCCACCTACGACAAGGACGGCACGATGATCGACGGCGATTCCGAGGCGGTGTCTGAAGTCAACGACGTCTGGACCTTCGCACGCGATGTCCGTTCTCGCGATCCGAACTGGAAGCTGATCGCGACCGAAGCGGAACAATGAGTGACGCATCCGCTTGCCGCTTGAAGCCGGTTTCGTTCGACGATCTGCCCGGCTGGCGCTCAGATGATCCGTCTCCCCTGTGGGATGCCATGGCCGACTGCCGGACTTACCTGCAGTCGGTCAAGCCGTATAAGGCCGGTGCTCTCGGTCTGACCGCCGATGATCTCCTGGCGCTTTTGGAGAGAGCGGGCGAAACAAAGCCTGCAGGTGCCGACGAGGCGCGTTCTTTCTTTGAACGCGAAACCAGACCCTTCCTAATTGAACCGCGCGAGACTGCCTCAGGTCTGGTTACCGCATTCTACGAGCCGGAAGTCGCGGTCAGCGACCGGCGCGACGACGTGTACCGCCATCCCTTCTATCGCCGCCCCCTCGATCTGGTCGACATCGACGATAGCAACCGTCCCAGCGATTTCGATCCCGCCTACGCTTTCGCTCTGCAAACGGATTCGGGGCTTGCGCCCTATCCTGATCGCCGCGCGATCGACGAAGGCTGGCTTGAGGGCAGGGGCCTCGAGATCGCCTGGGCTCGGTCGAAGGTCGATGTCTTTTTCGCCCATGTGCAGGGTGCAGCCCGGCTGCGCTACCCCGATGGACGGTTGCGACGCATCACATATGCCGCAAAAGCGGGACATCCCTTCTCGGGCATCGGTCGCCTTTTGATCGACCTAGGCGAGATTTCCGAGGCAGAGATCTCGATGCAATCCATCCGCGCCTGGCTTGCCGCCTATCCCGAGCGCGTCGACGAGATCCTCTGGCACAACAGGTCCTACATCTTCTTCCGAGAAGCCGAGGTCGACGATCTCTCCCGCGGCCCCATCGCAGCAGCCAAAGTGCCCCTGATTGCCGGCCGGTCGCTGGCCGTCGATCGCCAGATCCACACCTTCGGCTTTCCCTTCTTCATTCACGCCAAGGGCCTGACCCACATGGATGGGGGCAGGGACTTTGCCCGCACCATGCTGGCCCTCGACACGGGATCGGCGATCGTCGGTCCTGCTCGAGGAGACATCTTTACCGGTTCGGGAGATCAGGCGGGAGAACTGGCCGGCGCTGTGCGCAACGCGGCCGACTTCTATATACTGATCCCGAAGCAGGCGGCAGAGAGGTTTGTCTGAGTGTCGGGTGGACCAAAGCTTAATCCGGAAGATCGCATTCTCTGGGGCAAGGTCGCGCGGTCGACCCGCCCCATGCCCGGACGCATGGAAGAGCTTCTGGCCTTTGAAGATCAGTTCGAAGCCCCGCCCGAAGAAAAGGATGTGCCTGCGCTGAACAGAGCTGCGCTGCCTTCCTCGACCGGCGGTACCGAAGCAGAGCGCAAACGCACGCAGCATCTGCACCATCCGCTGGAGAAGCCGGTCAAGCGCAAGCTGTCACGCGGTCATCTGGCGCTCGAAGCGCGGATAGACCTGCATGGCCTCATCCAGAGCGAAGCCCATGGCATGCTCCTCGACTTCCTCATCCGGGCACATGAGCGCGGCTTGCGGCACGTGCTGGTAATTACCGGCAAGGGAAGTTCGCTCGGCAGCGAGGGAGCCCTGAAGCGCGCGGTACCGCTCTGGTTCGCGATGCCCGAATTCCGGTTTCTGATCTCGTCTTATGAACCGGCGGCCCGCCAGCATGGCGGGGAGGGCGCTCTCTACGTGCGGCTTTCTCGCCGCGGTCAGGAGCGCTGATGACACCCTTCGGCGACGCGCTTCGACAGCTTCGGGAGCGAAAGGGCGTTTCCCAGAAGGAGATGGCCGCGGCGATCGGAGTTTCTCCCGCCTATCTGTCGGCGCTGGAGCACGGCAAACGCGGCCTCCCGAACTTCGACTTTCTCCAGCGGGTGGCCGGCTACTTCAACATCATCTGGGACGAGGCCGAAGAGCTTTTCTCCGTGGCCGGGCGATCCGACCCCAAGGTGGTCGTCGATACCGCCGGAATGAAGCCGGAATACACCGCGTTTGCCAACGATCTGGCAAAGCTGATTCGCCACCTGTCGCCGGATGTGATACGACAGATGCAGGATATTCTGGATAGCGCCAAAAAACGGCCTTGAAGGGGTTGAAAAGCCCTGTCTATCCACGAGAAACGACGCCCTCGCCTTTGGAACTCAGGCCAAAACCCATATAGTCGGGACGCTTGAAGCTGCTGATTCGACTCAGCCGGGCCTTTGAGAATTGACTGGAAAGATTGCTGAATGACCGACTTGCCGATCGCGGAAAATGGTGAACCGGCCGAATATGGCGCGGATTCGATCAAGGTTCTGAAGGGACTGGACGCTGTCCGCAAGCGCCCCGGCATGTATATCGGTGACACCGACGACGGTTCCGGCCTGCACCACATGGTCTACGAAGTCGTCGACAATGCGATCGACGAAGCGCTGGCAGGCCATGCGGATATCGTGACCGTCACCCTCAACCCGGATGGCTCAGTCACCGTGACCGATAACGGACGCGGCATTCCGACCGATATCCACACCGGCGAAGGCGTGTCCGCTGCCGAAGTCATCATGACCCAGCTGCATGCCGGCGGTAAGTTCGACCAGAATTCCTACAAGGTCTCCGGCGGTTTGCACGGCGTCGGCGTCTCGGTCGTCAATGCGCTTTCCGTCAGCCTCAGCCTGAAGATCCGTCGCTCCGGCAAGATCCACGAGATGAGCTTCACCCACGGTGTCGCCGATGCTCCGCTGAAGGTGACCGGCGACTACGAAGGCCGGTCGGGCACGGAAGTCACCTTCCTGCCGAGCCCGGAGACCTTCACGAAGACAGAATTCGACTACGGAACGCTCGAGCATCGTCTGCGCGAACTCGCCTTCCTCAACTCCGGCGTCCGCATCCTTCTGACCGACAAGCGCAAGTCCGACATCCGTCAGGAAGAGATGCTCTATGACGGCGGCCTCGAAGCCTTTGTCCGCTATCTCGACCGCTCCAAGAAGCCGCTGGTCGACAAGCCGGTCGCGATCAAGGGCGAGAAGGACGGCATCACCGTCGAAGTCGCCATGTGGTGGAATGACAGCTACCACGAGAACGTGCTCTGCTTCACCAACAACATTCCCCAGCGCGATGGCGGCACCCATATGGCCGGCTTCCGCGCGGCGCTGACCCGCCAGGTGACCTCCTATGCAGATACGTCCGGCATCACCAAGAAGGAAAAGGTCACGCTGCAGGGCGAAGACTGCCGCGAAGGTCTGACCGCCGTTCTCTCCGTGAAGGTCCCGGATCCGAAGTTCTCGTCCCAGACCAAGGACAAGCTCGTTTCCTCGGAAGTTCGCCCGGTCGTTGAAAACCTCGTCAACGAGGCGCTCAGCACCTGGTTCGAAGAGCATCCGACGGAAGCCAAGATCCTGGTCGGCAAGGTCGTCGAAGCGGCCGTCGCCCGCGAAGCGGCTCGCAAGGCCCGTGAACTGACCCGCCGCAAGGGCGCTCTCGACATCGCATCCCTGCCGGGCAAGTTGGCCGACTGCTCCGAGCGCGATCCGGCGAAGTCCGAACTCTTCCTCGTCGAGGGTGACTCCGCAGGTGGCTCCGCCAAGCAGGGTCGTTCGCGTGAAAGCCAGGCCATCCTGCCGCTGCGCGGTAAGATCCTGAATGTCGAACGCGCCCGTTTCGACAAGATGCTGTCCAGCCAGGAAATCGGAACCCTGATCACGGCCCTTGGCACCTCGATCGGTAAGGACGAGTTCAACGCCGACAAGCTGCGCTACCACAAGATCATCATCATGACCGATGCTGACGTGGACGGCGCGCATATCAGAACCCTTCTGCTCACCTTCTTCTTCCGTCAGATGCCGGAGCTGATCGAGCGCGGACACCTCTATATTGCCCAGCCGCCGCTCTATAAGGTCGCGCGCGGCAAGTCGGTGCAGTATCTGAAGGACGAAAAGGCCCTCGAGGATTACCTCATCACCATGGGTCTCGAGGAAGCGACACTTACTCTCGCCAATGGCGAAGTCCGTGCCGGACAGGACCTGCGCGATGTCATCCAGGATGCGCTGCGCCTGCGATCCCTGATCGATGGCCTTCATTCCCGTTACAACCGCAATGTCATCGAGCAGGCAGCAATCGCCGGTGCACTCAATCCCGAACTGACGGGCAACCGCGAGCAGGCCGAAGCCACGGCCGCTTTGGTGGCGAGCCGTCTGGACATGATTGCTGAGGATACCGAGCGCGGTTGGCAAGGCTTCGTCACCGATGAAGGCGGCCTGCGCTTCGAGCGCATGGTGCGCGGCGTCAAGGAAGTGGCCTCTGTCGACGTGGCGCTGATCGGATCTGCCGATGCCCGTCATATGGACCAGATGTCGGCCCGCTTGCGCGAGATCTATTCGCAGCCGCCCGTGCTGACCCGCAAGGATGGCCGCAGCGATATGTCTGGTCCGCGGGCTCTTCTGGACTCGATCTTTGCAGCGGGCCGCAAGGGCCTGTCGATGCAGCGGTACAAGGGTCTTGGTGAGATGAACGCCGAGCAGCTCTGGGAAACCACGCTCGATCCGAACGTCCGTTCGCTGCTGCAGGTAAAGGTCAATGACGCGACCGATGCCGACGGCCTCTTCTCGCGCCTCATGGGCGACGAAGTCGAACCGCGTCGCGAATTTATCCAGGACAACGCCTTGAGCGTTGCCAACCTTGACATCTGACCGCTGAAGCGGAGATGCGAAAAAGGGCCGCACACATGCGGCCCTTTTTCTTTTCAACAGACTTGATGGCGCGGATGGTTAACGTGATTCACGTGAAACCATTAATGGCAGCGCTCAGAAGCCTCCTTCCAGCGCGACCTCCGCCAACGGCTTGCGATCATTGGGCGTCTCGCGGGCGCGCAAGTTTTCAGGAAGCACACTCTTGTCGCCCGGCTTGCCGATCGCAACGACGGCGTTGACATGGAAGCCTTCCGGCGCACCAAGTTCAGACAGCGCGCGGTCGAAACTGAAGCCAGTCATCGCATGCGCGAAGTAGCCGGACTTGACCGCCTGCAGGGAAAGAAGTCCCCAGGCGGCACCCGCATCGAAGCTGTGGCTGCGAAAGGGCTTCGGCTCCGACCCATCGACCGGGCGGCTCAAGGTGTCCGAGAAAACGAAGACGAGTGCAGAAGCAGTCTTGGCCCAGCCTTGGTTGAACTCGTTCAGGATGTCGAGAAATTTGTCGAAGGCAGGCGTGCCCTTCAGCGCGTAGACGAAGCGCCAGGGCTGGTAGTTGAAGGCGGAGGGTGCCCAATGGCCGGCATCCAGGATGGTAAGCAAGTCGTCTTTCGGCATGGCACTGCCATCGAAGGCTCGGGGCGACCAGCGGTCGAGGAAGATCGGATCGACATTGTATTCAGACTTGCGGTGATTGCTGGTGGTCATGATGTTCCTTCATTCGTGTCTT
Source organism: Allorhizobium sp. CTOTU50464 (assembly GCA_032102365.1). GTDB lineage: Bacteria > Pseudomonadota > Alphaproteobacteria > Rhizobiales > Rhizobiaceae > Allorhizobium. The sequence goes on from DAMDHD010000004.1 coordinate 276,387, forward strand.
GGGACGACGCATGGAACAAACATCAATTCGCAAGCCTCGGAAAGGGTAGGGAGCGCACATTCGGTTGAACACAGTGAACGTTGATTAACTGCGTCCCGGGAGGGAACCTTAAGTCTTTTGGAACATCATCGGATGTCTGAGGCTTTTGGTGCCGAGCTCGCGAGGAGAAATCCGGGCTTTTGCGTTGCACAAAGTCTGTTAGTGTAGCGAATGAACGCGGACGACTTTGGTCCGGTACAAAGGTGCAGAACCCATGTTCTATCAGCTCTACGAACTCAACCACGCATTCATGGCACCCTTCCGGGCGACGGCTGATGCCATGAACCTCGCCTGGAAGAACCCCTTGAACCCATGGTCCCACACGGTCGTGGGTCGGTCCTTCTCCGCAGGCTTCGAGGTTTTCGAGCGCGTGACCCGTCGCTATGGCAAACCGGCCTTCGGATTGCCGACGACGACGGTTGAAGGCGAGAGTGTTGCGGTCGAGGAAGAGATCGTCTGGCGCCGTCCCTTCTGTGACCTGATCCACTTCAAGCGCCACCTCCCGGCTGGAGCGGAAAAGGGCCCGCGCATCCTGATCGTCGCGCCGATGTCCGGCCACTACGCCACCTTGCTGCGCGGCACTGTCGAGGCACTGCTCCCGAGCGCCGACCTCTACATTACTGACTGGATCGACGCGCGAATGGTGCCTGTCACCGAGGGCGATTTCGATCTCGATGATTACATCGATTACGTCATCGAGATGCTGCATCACCTGGGTCCGGATACCCATGTGGTTGCCGTCTGCCAACCTTCGGTTCCGGTTCTGGCGGCCGTTGCCGTGATGGAAGGGGATGGTGACACCTGCGCCCCGTCATCGATGACGCTGATGGGCGGCCCGATCGATACCCGCATCAATCCGACCGCCGTGAACCAGCTGGCGCAGGACAAGCCGCTCGAATGGTTCCGCGACAACGTCATCATGCAGGTGCCGTGGCCGCAGCCCGGTTTCATGCGCCAGGTCTATCCGGGCTTCCTGCAGCTCTCCGGCTTCATGTCGATGAACCTCGATCGTCACATGATCGCGCACAAGGACTTCTACATGCACCTCGTCAAGAACGACGGGGACTCGGCCGAGAAGCATCGCGATTTCTACGACGAGTATCTGGCCGTCATGGATCTGACGGCGGAGTTCTACCTGCAGACAGTCGACACCGTCTTCATCAAACATGCCCTGCCGAAGGGCGAGATGATGCACCGCAAGAAGCGCGTCGACACCGCGGCCATTCGCAACGTCGCACTTCTGACGGTCGAAGGCGAAAACGACGACATTTCCGGCGTCGGCCAGACCGAGGCCGCACAGACGATCTGCACCAACATTCCAGACCATATGCGTCTGCATTACATGCAGCCGGATGTCGGCCACTACGGTGTCTTCAACGGCTCGCGCTTCCGCCGCGAGATTGCGCCGCGCATCGTCCAGTTTGCCAAGACGCACACCAAGAACGTCAAGGCGCAGACACCGGTCAAGCGCGTCATCAAGGGCGGCAAGGCTCTCTGATACTTTTGACAATCCGAATTTAAGAAGCGGATTCAGTCGGTTCTCCGATTGGGTCCGCTTCTTTCTTGAAGCCCGCCTGCGCATTTACCACATCGAAACCATCGGACAGCATTCCGCTGTCCGCACAAAACGAGGTTATCGATGATGAACCAGTCAGCACTGCTTCGGCCGGATTGGACTCCGGCAACCGTCGCCCTGATGGTGCTCGGCTTCATGGTCTTCTGGCCGCTCGGTCTGGCCATGCTCGCCTACATCCTGTTTGGCGAGAAGTTTCAGAACTTCAAGCGCGAAGCCAATCGCAAGGCCGATACGGCTTTCGCCTGGTGCCGCACCAACAGCTACTCCACCACTGCCTCGACCGGCAACGTCGCCTTCGACGACTGGCGTAAAGCCGAGCTCGAGCGGCTGGACGAAGAGCGTCGCCGTCTGGACGAGATGCGCGCCGAATTCGACACCTATGCCCGCGAACTGCGTCGGGCCAAGGACCAGGAAGAGTTCGATCGCTTCATGCGCGATCGCCAGCAAGTGAAGACCGCGGATCAGTCCGGTCCGACCCAGGGCTTCACCGGCAACTGACCCGGCACATAGCTCTGAAAAGACGAGGTCGGCGCCATCGCGCCGACCTTTTTTGTTGCTGTACAAGACCCAGAATCGGCTAGAACACGAATCATGTTCCCCCTGCTGAAAAAGCTGACACCGCAGAGAGCACCGGCGATCCAGCTGGAGCGGGCGATCGCCGTGGACGGCAGGTCCATCCCGCTCACCATACGCAAGAACAGCCGCGCGACCCGGATCACGCTGAGGATCGAGCCCGGCGGGCGCGCGCTGAAAATGACCATTCCGCCGGGACTGTGCGAACGCGATATCGACGACTTCCTCGATCGGCACCAGGGCTGGCTCAGCACCAAGCTCAAGCGCCAGAAGACCGCAGGAAGCATCGAGGATGGCGGTGAGATTCTCGTCCGGGGCATCCCGCACCGCATCGTTCATACGGGACAGCTGCGCGGATTGACCCAATCGATCGACAGCGAGATCGGCCACGTCCTGAGCGTCAGCGGCCTTGAGGATCACCTGCCTCGGCGTGTCGCCGACTTCCTCAAGAAGGAAGCGCGCCGCGATCTGGAGCAACTCGTGGCGCTTCATGCCAAGACGGTCGGGAAGCCGGTCAAGAGCATGACCTTGAAGGACACCCGCAGCCGATGGGGATCCTGTTCCTGGGACGGCAAGCTGAGCTTTTCCTGGCGCATCGTCATGGCGCCGCCACTTGTCATCGATTATCTCGCAGCCCATGAAGTCGCCCATCTGCGCGAAATGAACCACGGTCCGGCCTTCTGGGCACTCTGCGGCAATCTCTGCCCTCAGATGGATGAGGCCAAGGCCTGGCTGAAGCGCCACGGTTCGGCGCTGCATGCCATCGACTTCGACTGAGCGACCCTGAGACCTTTCAGCCTTTGTCGCAAATTGGCTCGACTCTTTTTTGATTTCGTGCGACTTCGCTGCCATGAGACCCGATATCAAGATCTGCGGACTGAAGACGCCGGAGGCGGTCGATCGTGCGGCCGACCGCCGCGCGAGCCATATCGGCTTCATCTTCTTCGCGAAAAGCCCGCGCAACATTGAGCCAGACATTGCAGGCACACTCGCCGATCGCGTCCGCGGCCGGGTGAAGAGCGTTGCGGTAACGGTGGATGCTGACAATGACGATCTCGACGAGATCATCGCCTTGATGCGTCCGGATATCCTGCAGTTCCATGGTCATGAAAGCCCGGAGCGCCTTTTGACCGTCAAGGCGGTTACCGGTCTGCCGATCATGAAGGCATTTTCCATCCGCGATGCCGATGACCTGAAGCGGATCGAGCCCTATATCGGCATTGCCGATCGTTTTCTCTTCGATGCCAAGCCGCCGGTAGGCTCCGACCTGCCGGGCGGGAACGGCGTCACCTTCGATTGGCGTCTCTTGCGTTCGCTTGACGACAGCGTCGATTACATGCTTTCCGGAGGCCTCAACAAGGCCAACATCGCAGAGGCCCTGCGGGAGACCGGGGCGCGGGCGATCGATATCTCATCCGGAGTGGAATCTGCCCCGGGCGTCAAGGATCTGCAGATGATGGACGAGTTTTTTGCGGCCGTTGCCGAAGCAAGTCGCGCACAGCCGGTTTCAGGGAGTGTCAAGTGAACCAGTCACCCAAGCCCAATTCCTTCCGTGAAGGTCCCGACGAAGACGGCCGTTTCGGCATCTTCGGTGGCCGCTTCGTCGCCGAGACGCTGATGCCGCTGATCCTCGACCTGCAGGCGGAGTGGGAAAAGGCAAAGACGGATCCGGAATTCCAGGCGGAGCTGGCGCATCTCAACACCCATTACACCGGTCGTCCGAGCCCGCTTTATTTTGCCGAGCGCCTGACGGAAGAACTCGGTGGCGCGAAGATCTACTTCAAGCGTGACGAGCTCAACCACACCGGCTCGCACAAGATCAACAACTGCCTTGGCCAGATCCTGCTGGCCAAGCGCATGGGCAAGACCCGTATCATCGCTGAAACCGGCGCTGGCCAGCACGGCGTTGCCTCGGCCACGGTCGCCGCCCGCTTCGGCATTCCCTGCGTCGTCTACATGGGTGCGACCGACGTCGAGCGTCAGGCGCCGAACGTTTTCCGCATGAAGCTCCTTGGTGCCGAAGTGAAGCCGGTCACCGCTGGCCATGGCACGCTGAAGGATGCCATGAATGAGGCACTGCGCGACTGGGTCACCAATGTCGACGACACCTATTACATGATCGGCACAGCCGCCGGCCCGCATCCCTATCCGGAAATGGTCCGCGAGTTCCAGTCGGTCATCGGTCGCGAAACGCGCGAGCAGATGCTGGCTGCCGAAGGCCGCCTGCCGGACATGCTGGTTGCCGCCGTCGGCGGTGGTTCGAACGCAATCGGCCTCTTCCATCCCTTCCTGGATGATGAAAGCGTGCGCATCGTCGGCGTCGAAGCCGGTGGCAAGGGTCTCGAAGGCGAGGAGCATTGCGCTTCGCTGACCGCCGGCACGCCGGGCGTCTTGCATGGCAACCGCACCTATCTGCTGCAGGATGGCGACGGCCAGATCAAGGAAGGTCACTCGATCTCCGCCGGTCTCGATTATCCCGGTATCGGTCCGGAGCACTCGTGGCTGAAGGATATGGGCCGCGTCGAATATGTCCCGATCAAGGACGACGAAGCGCTTGCCGCCTTCCAGCTCCTGACGCGCACCGAAGGCATCATTCCGGCGCTCGAGCCGAGTCACGCGCTCGCCGAAGTCATCAAGCGCGCGCCTGGCATGGACAAGGACCAGATCATCGTGATGAACCTCTGCGGCCGCGGCGACAAGGACATCTTCACTGTCGGCAAGATTCTCGGTATGGGGCTCTGATCATGACTGCGCGTATGGACCAACGTTTCGCTGCCCTGAAGGCAGAAGGCCGCCCGGCTCTCGTCACCTACTTCATGGGCGGCGATCCGGATTACGACACGTCGCTGGCGATCATGAAGGCCCTGCCGGAAGCCGGCGCCGACGTCATTGAACTCGGCATGCCCTTCTCGGATCCGATGGCCGACGGCCCAGCAATCCAGCTTGCCGGTCAGCGGGCTTTGAAGGCCGGCCAGACCCTCGTGCGTACGCTCGATCTGGCCCGCGAATTCCGCAAGACCGACAATGAGACGCCGATCGTCATGATGGGCTATTACAACCCGATCTACGTCTATGGCGTCGAGCGTTTCCTTGACGATGCACTCGCAGCCGGCATCGACGGCCTGATCGTCGTCGACCTTCCGCCGGAAATGGATGACGAACTCTGCATCCCGGCCCGCAGCCGCGATATCAACTTCATCCGCCTGGCGACCCCGACCACCGACGACAAGCGTCTGCCGACGGTTCTCAAGAACACGTCTGGCTTCGTCTACTATGTCTCGATGAACGGCATCACCGGTTCGTCGCTGCCCGATCCTTCGCGTGTTGCCGGCGCCGTCCAGCGCATCAAGGCGCATACGGACCTGCCGATCTGTGTCGGCTTCGGCGTCAAGACCGCCGAGCATGCGCGCCTCATCGGTGCCAATGCCGATGGTGTCGTGGTCGGCACGGCGATCGTCAATCAGGTTGCCACCAACCTCACAGCCGATGGAAAAGCGACGGCGGATACGGTTCAGGCCGTCGCCACGCTGGTGCGCGGACTGGCAAGCGGCGTGCGTTCCGCCCGCCTTGCTGCTGCCGAATAAGCACCCCATATGGGCTTTAAACATCAGGAGTAAGCCGCGTGAACTGGATCACCAACTATGTGCGCCCGCGCATCAATTCCATGCTGGGCCGCCGCGAAGTTCCGGAAAACCTCTGGATCAAGTGCCCGGAAACGGGCGAGATGGTCTTCCACAAGGACCTCGAAGAGAACAAGTGGGTGATCCCGGCCTCCGGCTATCACATGAAGATGCCCGCCAAGGCGCGCCTGACGGACCTCTTTGACGATGGCGCTTACGAAGCCCTGCCGCAGCCGAAGGTGGCGCAGGATCCCTTGAAGTTCCGCGATTCCAAGAAATACACCGACCGCCTTCGCGACAGCCGCGTGAAGACGGATCAGGAAGACACGATCGTCGCTGGTGTCGGCACGGTGCAGGGCCTGAAGCTCGTGGCCGTCGTTCACGAATTCAATTTCATGGGCGGTTCGCTCGGCATTGCCGCCGGCGAAGCGATCGTGAAGGCCTTCGAACGCGCGATCAAGGAAAAATGCCCGCTGGTCATGTTCCCGGCTTCGGGTGGCGCTCGCATGCAGGAAGGCATCCTCTCCCTCATGCAGCTGCCGCGCACGACGGTCGCCGTCGACATGCTGAAGGAAGCCGGCCAGCCCTATATCGTGGTTTTGACCAACCCGACCACGGGCGGCGTCACAGCGTCCTATGCCATGCTGGGCGACCTCCATATCGCAGAACCCGGCGCCGAGATCTGCTTCGCCGGCAAGCGCGTCATCGAACAGACGATCCGTGAGAAGCTGCCTGAGGGCTTCCAGACCTCGGAATATCTGCTGGAACACGGCATGGTCGACATGGTGGTGAAGCGTCACGACATTCCGGGCACGCTGGCGCGCGTCCTGAAGATCATGACCAAGCGCCCGGCAAACGACGTTGCCCTGCCTGCGACGGTTATAAAGCCAGCCAAAAAGGCCTCGGCCTGAGCCGGTTTTTCTGTGAGGCCGCGGCAGCGGGACCAATGTGATGACAGCCCCCATCGTCAGTCAGGCCGATGCCGAGATCGAAAAACTCATGGGGCTGCACCCCAAGGGCTATGATCTCTCGCTCGACCGCATCCGCCGCCTCCTCGAGGTTCTGGGCAACCCGCATCTGAAATTGCCGCCGGTCATCCATGTGGCCGGCACCAATGGCAAGGGCTCGGCCACCGCCTTCTGCCGTGCGCTTCTAGAAGCCCAGGGCCTGTCGGTCCACGTCCACACCTCGCCGCATCTCGTGCGCTGGCACGAACGCTATCGGATCGGCGTGAAGGGTGGCTCGGGTCAGATCGTCGATGATACGATGTTCGCCGACGCCCTGCGCCGCGTGGCCGAGGCCAATGGTGGCAAGTCGATCACAGTCTTCGAGATCCTGACGGCGGTGACCTTCATTCTCTTCTCGGAGCAGCCGGCCGATGTCGTGGTGCTCGAAGTCGGGCTTGGCGGCCGCTTCGACGCCACCAATGTCGTCGAAAAGCCGGCGGCCTGCATCGTTCAGCCGATCTCGCTCGATCACCAGGCCTATCTCGGGGATCGCGTCGAACTGATCGCCGCTGAAAAGGCCGGTATCATGAAGCGCAGCGTGCCCGTCGTCATCGGTCACCAGGAATTCGACGGCGCCAAGGATGTGCTGATCAGCACCGCCGAGCGCCTCGGCTGTCCGCTGGCGGTCTTCGCCCAGGATTTCCTAGCTTATGAGGAATTTGGACGGCTCGTCTATCAGGATGAGTTCGGCCTAATGGATTTGCCGCTGCCGCGTCTGCCGGGCCGCCACCAGATCGGCAATGCCGCAACCGCCATCCGCGCCGTGAAGGCGGCCGGTTATCCGGTGACGGAAGAGATCGCCGAAAAGGCGATGCTCTCGGTCGAATGGCCGGGCCGTCTGCAGAGGCTGACCGAAGGTCGGCTGGTAGAGCGTGCGCCTCAAGGTGCGGAAATCTGGCTCGACGGCGGGCATAACCCGGGTGCTGGCGAGGTGATCGCCGAAGCCATGGCTGCCATGGAAGAACGCCAGGCGCGGCCGCTGCACCTCGTCATCGGCATGATCAATACGAAGGACCCGATCGGCTTCTTCCGCGCTTTTGTCGACATCGCCCACAACGTCTACACCGTTCCCATCACCGGCTCCGATGTCGGCCTCGACCCTGTGGCGCTCGCCCAGTCCGCGGCAGAAGCCGGGCTGAAGGCCCTTCCGATGGGTTCGCTCGGTCAGGCGCTGGACGCCATCCGCGAGCGCAGCGAAGGCGGCATTCCGCCGCGCATCATGATCGGCGGCTCGCTTTATCTTGCGGGCAATGTGCTCGCCGAAAACGGCACCATCCCGAAATGAAAAAAGCCCGGCGAAACCGGGCTTTTTCTTTGTTCATCAGCTGTCAGGCTTAGGCTGCGCCCGAGATCCAGCTGGAAAGCGCGGTCTTCGGCGCCGCACCCACCTTGATGTCGGCCACTTCGCCACCCTTGAAGACGGCGAGCGTCGGGATCGAGCGGACGCCGAACTGGGCAGCCAGTTCCGGGTTCTCGTCGATGTTGAGCTTGGCGATCTTCACCTTGCCGGCGAGCTCGTTGGAGATTTCTTCGAGGCTCGGTGCAATCATCTTGCACGGGCCGCACCATTCGGCCCAGAAATCCACGACAACCGGTTCGGAAGCGTTGAGCACCTCGGCCTGGAAATTGGACTTGTCGACTTTAACGGTAGCCATGGGGCTCTCCTTCATAGATGCGGAATTGACTAGATATGTGATGCCGCACGGCAGCAATTTCAATATGCGGTATCTCACGATGTTTCGAGGTCGGCAAGAGATCGCTGAAGCAGCCCGTCATCGAGCCGGATGAGGCTGCCGTTTTCGGTGTAGATCAGCCAGCATTCGATCCGTTTGCCGGGATAAAGCGGCTGCAGGATCTCGCGATAGATGGCGAGCTGCACCCGGTGGGAGAGGGGGGCTTGCGCGGCCTCCAGCGGCGGATTTCGGTTGGTCTTGTAGTCGGCAATGATCACCCGGTCGCCAAGCACGGCCATGCGGTCGATCCGGCCGGAGACCGCACGCAATTCCCCTTTGAGCCGCATGGTGCCCATGACCGAGACTTCGGCGCGACTGCCGGCATCGAACAGCGGGTGAAGCGCCTCGTCTTCCAGCACGGCCATGACGGTAGAGACCAATCGCTGGCGCTGCTCTGCCGGCCAGAACCGGGCGGCCCGTTCCGCATAGCGCTCGGCTGCCGCACGGCGCTCACCTTCCGGAAAACCTGGTAGGTTCTGCAGCATGCGATGGATGAGCCGCCCACGCTGGAGGGCGAGATTCGCTTTCTCCGACGTGGAAAACAGCACAGAGGCCGTCAGCGCATCCTCGTCTTCGTCCATGGTGATGCTGCCGGCACCCGATGGGCTGAGCGGTCGAGGCAAGCTGACCGGAGGCGGCAGCGGCTTCCAGAGCGTCTGGGGCAGGCTATGGCGCTCCTCAGCCTCGGCGCGCTCTTCCGTGACGGGCAGATCATCATCTGCCTCGCCGAGGGACCAGCGCAGACCGTTCCAGCTGCCATCGGGCCCGGAAAATTCGACCGGCTTGCAGCGCGTTTCGTCGGCACTGAGCGCCCGCGCGATCATCTTGTGCCAGATCTCGCCCGTGTCCTGCACGCCGCGATAGCCACCGACGATCAGGCGGTCGGCAGCGCGGGTCATCGCCACATAGAGCAGCCGGCGATATTCCTCCTCGGCCTGATCCTTGCGCCGATCCATGTCGGCAGCGGCGATCGAATTGCCGAGCGACTTCGACGGCACCCAGATCGGGAAGGGTAGGTCTTCCGCCGTTTCGAGGATCCGGAGTTTTGCCACATGGTTCGAATTGAAAGGCTTCGAGCCGCCATCGATCAGGAAGACAATCGGCGCCTCGAGACCCTTCGAGGCATGCACCGTCATGATCCGAACTTCGTCGCGCTCCTTGTCCTGTTCGCGCTTGACCTCCGGCGCTTCCATCTCGAGCGTCGAGACAAAGGATTGCAGCCCTGGCAATCCGCTGGTCTCGAAGGAGAGCGCAAAGGTCAGGAACTCGTCGATGATGTCGCTGACCTCGGAGCCGAGGCGACCGAGATAAGCTCTGCGGCCACCATGGACGCTGAGCACGCGAGCATAGAAATCATGGACCGAGTATTCCCGCGCCTGTTCGAGAAACAGGGTGAGCCGGTCGCATGTTTTCTTCCACGCCGTATTCGTCTCAGCCTGCTCCATCAGTCTCGCCCAGAGGCTCTGCGCTTCCGGCCGCTCGGCTGCCAAGGCCATCAGATCGTCTTCGCTGTGATTGAAGAGCGGGCTCTTCAACAGGGAAGCCAGCGAGAGATCGTCACCCGGCAGCAGCAGGAAACGCCCAAGCGCCAGCATGTCCTGCACGGCGATATGGCTGGTCAGCTTCAGGCGGTCTGCACCGGCGACCGGGATGTTGTAAGGGCGTTTCAGCGCCCGGGTCAGCGCATTGACGAAGCCGTCGCGCTTGCGCACGAGCACGAGGATATCGCCCGGGCGGATCAGACGCTTGTTGCCTTTCTCGATGATCGTTTCCCGTCCGACGATCTGGCTGATCTGATGCGCCACGCGTCGTGCAAGGATCGCGGACGGTGCGCTTTCCGGCGTCGCGTCGAAGGGGGCGGTCCAGTCCTCGTCCTTCTCCTGCTTTTCGGCAGCGATCATGTCCCAGACGTCGACCGTTCCCGGATGTCCGATGCGGCTCGACTGGTGGATGACAGGGTCCCCGCCGGCGCTGAGGCCCCGGCTGTTTTCCGGCAGGCTGAAGACCTGGTCGACGGCCGCGAGCACCGATTGCGTCGAGCGGAAGGAGAGCGGCAGACGCACCGTGTTGAAATTCTGCCCGCTTTCGATCACGGCACGCGCGGTCTGCGTCGCTTCCTGCGAGAACTGCTCCGGGCGTGCGCCCTGGAAAGAATAGATCGACTGCTTCTCGTCGCCCACGGCAAAGAAGGTGCGGATCCCCGGTCGCGCACTCAATCCCGTGAAAAAGTCCTCGCGCAGCGACCGGATGACATCCCATTGCACTGGGCTCGTATCCTGCGCTTCGTCGACGAGGATATGGTCGATGCCCTGATCCAGCTTGTAATGCACCCAGGCGCCGACATCGCCGCGCGTCAGAAGCCGCGCGGTGCGCACGATCAGATCCTCGAAATCGAGCTGCGAACGCCGCTTCTTCAGTTCCTCATAGTCCGTGTCGAGACGCACGGCGAGCGTCAGCGCCGAACGTGTCGCCTCGTACATGCGGAAGATCCGCAGCCGGTCCCGCATGGCGACCACATGATCGCGCGCCGCAATCACGGCATCCTTGAGATCCGGCGCGACCTTGGTCATGGCGGCGGCAATGAGCGAGCTGTCGGACTTCGGCGCCTCTTGCGCTGTGAGGAAAGCCTGGTCCAGAAGCTTCGCCCGCTCCAGGGGATCGGTTTCCACCAGCGCCCGTTCCAGCACTTCCGCGACGGTCCGCACTCTCTCGCCGCCCTTTTCCAACGCAAGCTGGATGTAGCGGCTGAAATTGCCACCCGACAAACCGGCAAGCGGCCAGTAATCCTCGGCGCGGCTGATCTCGCTCTCCAGCGGACCGATGCCAAGACCCTTCCTGAAGGTCGCATCAAGCCCACCCGCCCGTTCCGCCCGCTGCCGAAACTCGCGGATCGCATGCCGGTTGGCCACGGTATCGGCGATCAGGCCTTCGAGCCCGCTTTCATCGGCAATGCTCAGGACCTGCGAGAAGGCTTCGGCGAGTGCTGCATCATTCTCCGTCGATGTGGCCGTCAGCAGCGATCGACGCGCTTCCGCAAGAACGGTGACGGCGGCCCGATCGTCGAGCACATTGAAATGCCCGGCGACATTGGCCTCCAGGGGAAACTGGTGCAGCAGCGCTTCGCAGAAAGCGTGGATCGTCTGGATCTTCAGCCCACCCGGCGTTTCCAGCGCCTTGGCAAAGAGTCGCCGTGCAGCCGCAAGCGTCGCGCGATCCGGCTCCCTCTGCTCGATCGCCGCAATCCGCTTGGCCAGCTCCCTATCATCCAGCGTCGCCCATTCCGCCAGCCGCTCGAAGACGCGGTTCGACATTTCGGACGCCGCGGCCTTGGTGTAGGTGAGGCAGAGAATGGACGAGGGGCGGGCGCCGGCGAGCAGAAGCCGGATCACCCGCTGTGTCAGCACATGCGTCTTGCCGGAGCCGGCATTGGCCGACACCCAGGCCGATTGGCCTGGATGAGACGCGCGCGATTGGGCAAGTGTCGTCCAGCCAAGCCAGGTGGCGGGATCGTCGCCGGTCGGAAGTTCGTCCACGGCAAAGCGCGGATCACTCATCGCCGGCTCCTTCCTCGGCTTCCGCCGTCGACCATTCCGCGACACGGGCCAGATGATCGTATTCGCCGCCATAGGCGTTCTGTTCTGCCGGGATGAGACGGGAGACGTAACCGCGCTCTCCGCTCTGCAGGGCCTGGACGAAGCGACCGAGCTCGTCGACTGATTGCGTGGCAAGCTCAAGCGCAGACTTCTTGTTGTCACTGCGCGTTGCCATCTCGTTGTTCACCTGATCCGCCGAAAAGCGATCGCCGGGTCGCAGCCGCACATAGGTCAGGTTGAGCGGCTTGATGTCACCGGCCGGCTTGAAGGCACCTTGGAGAAGGGCTGCAGCTTCGAGGGCCAATTGTGGGTCGAGCAGGCTGCGGGCCTGGTTGGCGCTAGGGTTGAGGCCCGTCTTGTAGTCGATGATGTCGGCAAAGCCGCCGCCGCGGATGTCGATCCGGTCTGCGATCCCGCTGATGGTGATATCAACAGGGCGAAGCAGCACATTGCCCCTGACTTCTGTCAGCGACCGCTTGATCTCCGGTCTCCGCTGCCGCTCCCAGGTGAGAAAAGCAGAGGCGACGCTATAGAAGCGCTGCCGCCAGACGATGTCGATATGGAGCGGCAGAGCCTCCTTGAGAAACTCCTCGTCGGTGATCCGGTGCAGGATATCGAGTGCGTCCAGCCGGGCCGGGTCATGATCCTCTCGGATGAAGCGCTCGACGATGCGGTGATAGAGCGTCCCGCGTTCGGCCGCCCCCGGATCCTGATTGAAGGGATCGACGGGATCGAGACGCAGGATGCGCCGCGCATAGACGGAATAGGGGTCCCGACGGAAACGTCCGACTTCGGAAAAGCTGAAGCTACGCGGCTGCAGTTCCGCGCGCGGCCGCGGCGCGGGGCGTTGCGCCGGAGCCTGATTTTCGCCCTCGTCGATTAGGTCCGCATAGCGCCGATAGATCTGGCCGCGCTTTCGCATCTCGTCTTCGAGCAGGGGTCCGCCAAGCGCCATCAGACGCTGGAGCCAGCGCGAGGCGACCGTCGGTGCCGATCCCTGTCGCAGCGCGCGCGAAAAGATCAGCTTCCGCGTGCCACAGGCCATCTGGAAATCATGCGCCACCTGGCCGATCTGCCGTTCCGGCGGCTCAAGCCCGACTTCCGTTTTCATGACGCGCGACAGGAAGGGGTTGTTCTTGGTCTGGCCGGGCCAGCTCCCTTCGTTCATGCCGCCGATCACCATCATGTCGACATTCTGCAGGCGTGCTTCGAGCGTGCCGAAGATGAAGACGCGCGGATGTCGCATGGCGCGTGGCTTGACCGCCTGGCCGGCCATCAGCGCCGTCAGGATATCGACCCATTGCGGGCCGTCGGCCTCGATCTGCCCGTCCGTCTCCAGGACTTCCGCGAGAAGCCGCGCCAGAGCCTCACCCGCCGCATCGCCCCAGAGGCCGGCAAGGTCACCGCGCTCGTCGACCGTGACGGCTTCCAGCACGCGTCCCGTGCGTTCGGCCCAATCGCTCACGGTCAGACTCTGCGACAGCACGCGTCCGTTAGTTGACCGGATGATCGCCGACACGAGGGGCTCAACGGCTTGCGTCACACGGCTCGCCAGCAGGCGAGCGAGCTCGATCTCTCCGGGCGTAATCGAAATGCGCCATTGCGGCTTGTGGCGGTCGGTCAGATGCGCCTCGAGCCCCTTGGCAAACAGCGGTTCCATCTCGGCGAGGTCGAGACTTTTTAGGCCCCCACGCAGCGCGATGCGTTCCAGCGCGTCGGCAGCCTTGCGCATATCCTCGGCCGTGAAGCCGAACCGGGCCAGCGGATGCTTGATGAGCGAGACGATCGCCACGGGGTCACCCGGACGCAGGCAGGCCTCGGCCACCACCTGGGTCAGCATAGCAGCCTGGGTACCGGTCATCGGCGTACCCGCGGAATCGTCCGCCTCAATCCCGAACCGCGCGAGTTCGGACATCACACGCCGCGCCAGCGCGCGATCCGGCGTGATCAGCGCCACCCGGCTTTCGGGATTGTCGGATGCCTCTTCGAGCCCCAGCCGCAGCGCAATCGCGATCGCCGTTGCTTCCTCGCGCTCATTGGCCGTCTCGATCAGCGCGACATCCCCAAATGCCGCGAGTACGCGAGAATCGACGATGTCCTGCCGCCAGGCCTTCCAGCTATCGGTCGCCTCGGCGGGCGCCATGGCGCGCGACAGAAACTCGGCCCGATCCTGAAGCGCCGGATCGGAGGTCTCGAGCACCCGAACGTCAGCGCGTTCGAGTTTCATGTGCCGTAAGAGATGGGCCAGACCATATTGCGGATGTCCGCGCACGGCAGGGCTTGGACGGCTAACCGAGATCTCGCGGTCGTTGAGCTTCGCCCAGTCCTCCTCCGGCATGTCGAGATCGAGCCCGGGCAGCACCACGACACCCTGGTCGAGCTCGGCGATTGCGGCAATCAGTTCGGCCGCTGCCGGGATCGAACCGGTGGAGCCCGCAACGATGACGGGGCCGGAAGTGCCCTGCCTGCGGAAGCGCTCGGCCTCGGCCCGGAGCACCGCATCGCGATGGCGGGCCGGCGAAGACCGCACCAGTTCCTGCAGCCGCGCCGGCCAGAACTGCGTCGCGATGGTGAGAAACTCCAGCGTCAGCTGCCACCAGGAGCCGAAATCGGCCGATTGAAGATTGTCGAGATCCTTCCAGTCACAGCCTTCGGTTTCCGCCGCTTCGATCAGCTCGACCAGCGCTCGGGCCAGCCAGACGGCGTCGGCCGGGCTTGCGGGTGCGACGAGCGGCGTGTCCGAATGGATCGACCGGACGATCTCGGGAAGCTGGTTGCGCCAGGCCAGGATCAGCCGGGCGAGCTCCAGAAGCATGACGGTCCCGCTCACCGGCGGGGCGAGATCCATCAGCTGCGGCGCATCGAGATCGAAGAATCCGCTGTCGTCGTCGGTTTCACCGAGCGTCCGAATATCCGGCAGGATTGCCGCGCGTCCGCCGAGCAGATCGACGAATTCCGAGCGCAACACACGGGCCGCGCGCCGGGTCGGAACGAGCAGAGTGACCCCAGCCAGGGATAGTGGATCGGTGGGGTCGTAGCGGAAACCATCGGTCAGGCGGCCGCCGAGCAGCGCCTGCGTGAGCGTCCTGAGAAAAGGCCGGCCCGGAGGGATCGTCAGCAGCCGCGGCGCCTTGCCCACCATCTCAACTGCTCCCGCCGTAGCGGGCCACCACGGCTTCGGCAGGCGCGATCGCGTCAGGGGTGCCGACGGTCAGCCAATGTCCCTTAAGGTCCGTCCCGAAAAGCCGGCCTGCGGCAATCGCACGATCGAAATAGATGTTGAGGTTGAAGGGACCATCGGGCGCGTCATCGAAGAGATGCGGCATCAGCGCGAGAGCCCCGGCATAAACGACCGGGTTCGGCGCGCCCGAGACATAGCGGGTGAGCCGACCGTCATCCGCCATCGAGAAATCATTCTTGCCGTTATGGCCCGTGGTCCGTTCCTGCTCGACACAGAGCATCGCCATGTCCATTCGGGAGGGATCGAACTGCTGCGCCAGGCGGACAAGATTGCTCGGCTCATCATCCCGTTCGCCGACCCAGAAGAGATCGGCGTTCATGGCGAGTGCCGGCTGGTCCGGATCAAGCAGCTTGAGGCCCTTTGCGAGACCACCGCCCGAATCCATCAACTGAGCCCGTTCGTCGGAGATTCGGATCTCCGCCCGTCGCTCGTTCGCCAGATGAGCCTCCATCTGGTCGGCATGGTGATGCACATTGACCGCGACCGTCTCGACACCGGCGTCTACGAGCGCGTCGAGCACATAGTCGATCATCGGCTTGTCCCCGATGCGCACCAGTGGCTTCGGCATGGTCTCTGTAATGGGGCGCATCCGCGTGCCGAGTCCGGCCGCGAGCACCATGGCTTGCTTGATGATCATTTGCTCAGGCCGGTGATTCGGGAAGCTCGATTCCAGCCTCTATGCACCAGTTCCGCAAGGGGGCGAGGACAGGATGTTCGAAAGCAACGCTCAGGTGCCAGAGCGTGCGGGGAAGATGGCGCATATAGCCCGGCTTGCCGTCGCGATCCTTCAGCCGCACCCAGAGCCCGTTCAGCTTGCAGGCCCGCTGCGCCGACATGATCGCCCAGCTTTTCAGGAAGGCGGCCTCGTCGAAATCGGATTTCGTGGCGCGTGCCGAAAGATAGTCGGCCATCAATTGATCCATCAGCGGCCGCTCGATCGTCACCCGCGCGTCCTGGACCAGAGAAACGAGATCATAGGCCGAGGGGCCAATCATCGCGTCCTGGAAGTCAATCAGCCCGACCCGGTCATGGCCTTTGCGATCATCGCGCCAGATGATGTTGGGCGAGTGGAAGTCACGCATGACGATGGAGGTATCGGAGCCCACCAACTCGTCGATCAGCTCATCCCAGATGGCGAGATAGCGGGCACGTTCCTCCGCCGTTGCCGGTTGACCGGCACGTTTCCACGGCAGGTGCCAGTCGAGCAGCAGCTCCACCTCGAACTTCATCGCCGCACGATCGAAATCGGGAATGACATGTTTATGCCCGCCGGCAATGACGATCTCCCGATCGAACGGCGTGTCGTGAAGGGCGGCGAGGCAGGCCGCGCTGGCGCGGTAGCGATCGGCAATCGGCTTTCCCTGCTCGTCGAGAACACCACCTTCGCCGAGATCTTCGAGAAGCAGGATCCCGGCATCCAGATCCTGTGCCAGGACTTCGGGAGCCGCAAAGCCCCGCTCGCGCAGCGCCTGCCCGATCGCCACGAAGGGACGCACGTCCTCCGCCAGATGCACGAGCTGCGAATACGGCTTGCCGTCGCGGATTGGCGGACCATTCGGCCGCTTCGGCGCATCCATGAGAACCAGACGGGCGCTTCCATCGGCCGGATAGACATGCTCATAGGCGCGGTTCGAGGCGTCGCCCGTCAGATGGCGTCTATGGGCGCCTTGCCGGCCGTGGCTGTCGAGGAACCGGCGGATCTCGGTGACACGCCGCAGCCGCGCGAGCTTGGTCTCGGGCGCGTTGATGGTGACGGTCCTGCCGCCGGTGGCAGCAAAGGCGATATGGATGTCGATCCGATTCTTCGGCAGCGCACGGCCGGCCTTGCTAGGCCATTCGATCAGGCAGATCCCGTCGGCCAATGCTTCCTGAAGGCCAAGCTCATCGAGCTCGCTTTCGTCGGAGAGCCGGTAGAGGTCGAAATGGGCAACGGGGATCGCGAGGTCGTAGGTCTGGACCAGGGTAAAGGTCGGGCTCGGCACTTCGAGATCGGGATCGTCGGCCAGCGCCCGGATCAGGGCGCGGCTGAGCGTGGACTTGCCCGCGCCGAGATCGCCATGCAGCGCAACACAATCGCCGACCGCTAGGGCAAGAAGCAGATCCTCGCCGAGCAGGGCGGTGGCACGGTCGTCGGCGAGATCGATTGCAAGCGGGGGTGGCTCGACGCTCATTCGGCGGCGGCGATCAACTGCGGTAGACTGGCATTGGGAATGCGGCAATGAACCGTGGTTCCACGTCCCGGCTCGCTTTCGATCTTGACCTCGCCATTGTGCAGGTTGACGAAGCTCTGGACAATCGAGAGGCCTAGACCCGGTCCACTGCGCTTGCCGCCCTTGGCGCTTGTCGAGAAGCGATCGAAGGCCGAGGAAACGAGATCCGGGCTCATGCCGCAGCCGGTGTCACTGACCGAAAATGCGAAATCACTGCCGTCGCGCCAGCACTTCATCGAGACAACGGAGCCCTCGGGCGCGAAATTGACGGCATTGGTCAGGATCTTGATCAGGATCTGCTTCAGCCGCTGCCGGTCCGCAATCAGGTGGCCAAGCTGTGCGGGTGCCGCGATCTCCAGCGTCACGCCGCCTTCCTGCAGCCGGTCGGTCATCTGCATCGAAACGTCATCGAGAAGATCGCTCAGATCGATCTCCGAATAGTCGAGCTGCATGATGCCGGCATCGACGGTCGCGAGATCGAGGATGTCGTTGACGATCGTCAGCAGCACCGAAGACGAGGTCGAGATATGGTCGATATACTCGGCCTGTCGCTCGTTCAGTGGACCGATCGCCGAGGTCTTCAGGAGATCGGTAAAGCCGATGATGTTGGTGAGCGGCGAGCGCAGTTCGTAAGAGACGTGCTGGACGAAATCGTTCTTCAGCTCGTCCGCTTTCCGCAGCGCTTCGTTCTTCTCCTTCAGCGCCCGCTCCGCGCGGACACTGTCGGTCATGTTGACGAAGGTCAGCATGGTCTGCGCGTTCGGCAGCGGTGTGACCGCATAGTCGAGCACGAGGCCGGAATAGAGCTCCAGCGTGCCCTGGCTCGACGGTCGCTCGTCCTCGAAGCTGGTGATCATCTTGCCGAAGGCCTTCCAGCCATCGGGCTTGTCATAGGACGGACCGCAGGCCGCTTCGAGCAGCCGGATATGGGTGCCGACAGCCGCTTGCGCCTCGGTGATGCCCCAGAGCGCACGGAAGGCGGGATTGGACAACTGGATCCGGCCATCCGGGCCGAACACGGCAACGCCCTCGGACAGGTGGTCGATGGTCTCGCCCTGAACCTGAACCAGCGTGTTGTAACGCGTCTCCAGATTGACCTGCTCGGTCAGATTTTCGAAGACCCAGGTCGCGCCGCCCTGCGGATGCGCTGATGCGATTACGCGCAGCGTCTGGCCGTTCGGCAGATGCCAGAGGTCGGTCTGGGTTTCGAGCGCGCGATAGACGGAAAGGCAATTCTCTTTCCACGCCTTCCAGCTAAGCTGTTCCGGCAGCTTGTGGGCGGCGCGCAACCGGTCGAGCAGTTCGGCATGATCGGGCCGGCTCTCGAGGAACTTGGCTTCGAGGCCCCAGAGCTGCTGGAAGGCCTGATTGTAGAACTGCAAGCGCCGCTCAGCGTCGAAGATCGCAACGGGCGTCGCCAGATGATCCAGGGTATCGGCGTGGCTCTTGAGCGTGCGTCCGAGCTCTTCCCGAAGTGTTTCGGAGGCCGAGACGTCGATCGCCATACCGCAGGAGCCTGCAGGACCTCGGACATCGACGACGTCGAAGAAAGTGCGTGCGCCGCGCACGGCAGTCGAGACAGTATCCTGGAACGGTGATTCCGGTGTTGCCGACGCCCGGATCTTCTCACGGGTGAGGGTCCCCAGGATCTCGCGTCCTTCCTGCACCGCCTGTTGCGGGGAACTCGCTTCGACCGCATCACTGTAAGCCTGGTTGACCCAGACCAGACGGCCCTCGCCATCGCGCTGCCAGACCGGCTGCTCGATGGAATCGAGGAGGGATTCGAAGGTGGCGATCGAGCTGCGCAGACGGTTGCGCTCGATCTTCAGTTCGGCCAGTTCTGCCCGCAAATTGTCGAGCGCGACGAAATGGGCGTAAGCGCGGCCGCCATAGAGCTTGCCCTGCACCTCCAGAACCTCGCCGCGCTGGGTTTCCACGACGAGTTCGAAGGACTTTGCGTTCAGGCGCAGTCCTTCGATGGCGCGCTCGACCTCGCTTGCGGAATGCGGCTTCAGCCAGCGACCGAAGGCCAGGAATTCAGGGTCGTGCTGGGGGGCACCGGTCTCTGCGGGGAGCTGACCCAGCAACTCGGCCTTGCCGTCATGACCGTCCCAGATAACGGTGCGCCGGTTCTTGTCGGCAATCAGGGTCTGGTAACGGGAGATCTTGTGCTGGCAGTCGGAAAAAGCAGTCCGAAGTTCGCGCACCTCGACATCCAGCCTGTTGCGCTGGCGAAGCAGGACCGCTGCGAAGATCAGGGCGGCGGAAACACTGCCGAGCAAGACCGCATAACCGGCAACATCCGCACTGTCGAAGCCCCGCATTGGAGTGGCGGATTGCGCAAAGGCAAAGCCTGGCAGAAGGGCACCGGCAAGCGCGCTGCCGCAGGCAAGCACGCGCTTTACACAGGCTGTCGTGGAGCGTCGTGCCGTGAGGCGCAGCGCCACGGGTGTCAGGTCTTTACAGGGCCGCCAAAGGCTTGAAACACCGGCCGTCATAGCCGTATCCCGCTGACGCGGGGCGCGTTGATGTACCGACATTCTCGGTCTGTCCTCGTCTTATTATGTGCCGCATCGTCGACAAGACATCCGTGTCCGTGGACCGCTCGTGCGGTTCACGAATCAAGTTCTAAAACAATACCGCTGATGGAAAGTGTCGGGAAGGCCGGGCCCCAAAAAAGAAGGCGGCGCCTTTGTCAAGGCGCCGCCTACTACATCTTGATATTATCCAGATATATTTTAATAGCGGTAGTGTTCTGCCTTGAACGGTCCCTGCGGCGTGACGCCGATATAGGCGGCCTGCTCGTCAGAAAGCGTAGTCAGCTTCACGCCGAGCTTTTCGAGATGCAGACGGGCGACCTTTTCATCGAGGTGCTTCGGCAGAACATAGACGCCGGGCTTGTATTCGTCGGTCTTGGTGAAGAGCTCGATCTGACCCAGAACCTGGTTGGTGAACGAAGCCGACATGACGAAGGACGGGTGACCTGTGGCGTTGCCGAGGTTCAGCAGACGACCTTCCGAAAGGAGGATCATGCGGTTGCCCTTCGGGAACTCGATCATGTCGACCTGCGGCTTGATGTTCGTCCACTTCAGGTTCCGGAGCGAGGCAACCTGGATTTCGTTGTCGAAGTGGCCGATGTTGCCGACGATCGCCATGTCCTTCATCTCGCGCATATGCTCGATGCGGATGACGTCCTTGTTGCCGGTCGTGGTGATGAAGATGTCGGCGGAGGAAACGACGTCCTCGAGCGTGACGACTTCAAAACCGTCCATGGCGGCCTGCAGGGCGCAGATCGGGTCGACTTCGGTCACCTTGACGCGGGCGCCGGCGCCGCGCAGCGAGGCAGCCGAGCCCTTGCCGACATCGCCGTAACCGCAGACCACGGCAACCTTGCCGGCCATCATCACGTCGGTACCGCGGCGAATGCCGTCGACCAGCGATTCCTTGCAGCCATACTTGTTGTCGAACTTCGACTTCGTGACCGAGTCGTTGACGTTGATGGCCGGGAAGGGCAGGAGGCCTTTCTTGGCAAGCTCGTACAGACGATGCACGCCGGTGGTGGTTTCTTCGGTCACGCCCTTGATGGCGTCGCGCTGCTTGGTGAACCAGCCCGGCGAAGCGGCGAGGCGCTTCTTGATCTGGGCGACCAGGATTTCTTCTTCTTCCGACTGCGGGTTGGACAGGACGTCCTCACCGGCTTCGGCGCGGGCGCCGAGCAGGATGTACATGGTGGCGTCGCCGCCATCATCGAGGATCATGTTGGAGACGCCGCCATCGGCCCACTGGAAGATCTTGTCGGTGTATTCCCAGTAGTCGGTGAGCGACTCGCCCTTGATCGCAAAGACCGGGATGCCGGCAGCGGCGATCGCGGCAGCGGCATGATCCTGAGTCGAGAAGATGTTGCAGGATGCCCAGCGAACATCAGCGCCGAGCGCGACGAGGGTCTCGATCAGAACGGCCGTCTGGATCGTCATGTGCAGCGAGCCGGTGATCCGGGCGCCCTTCAGCGGCTTGCTCGCGCCGAACTCTTCGCGGCAGGCCATCAGGCCCGGCATTTCGGTTTCAGCGATGCTGATTTCCTTGCGACCGAAATCGGCAAGACCGATATCAGCGATGACATAGTCATGTTTGCTCATGGGATTCTCCGGCTGGATCCGACCCGATCCGCATCTCATGGCGGACGGATAAACTGGCTCTCCCGCAGGTCTAGCTGCAGGGCTGGTCGTCTTCTAGCAGGGAACGGGCTTGAACGCAATCTGACATAAAGAAGTCTTTATGTCTTTATGTCGCGATGCTTTACATCTCTTCACCGAAGCGATCGGCAACGAGCGCTTCCAGGGCATTCATCACGTCTTCGGCCTGATTGCCTGTGGCGGAGACGCAGATGGAGCAGCCGGGGCTGGCGGCCAGCATCATCAGGCCCATGATCGAGGTACCGCCCACCGTCGTGCCGTCTTTGGAAACGCTGACATTCGCGTCGAACCCGCTGACGGTCTGAACGAACTTGGCAGACGCGCGCGCATGCAGGCCGCGCTTGTTGATGATCAGGAGATCGCGGGAAATTGGGTCAGTCATCTGCCGTCACTTACCACTCAGGACGCGGCTTGCGACATTGATGTATTTTCGGCCAGCCTCGGACGCCTCCACGAGCGCGCGGTCCATGTCGTTGTCGCCGCGCACGCCGGCAAGCTTGATCAGCATGGGCAGGTTGACGCCGGCAATGACTTCGATGCGGCCGGTATTCATGACGGAAATCGCAAGGTTAGAAGGTGTGCCGCCGAACATGTCGGTCAGGATGATGACACCGTGGCCGTCATCCGCACGCGTGACCGCTTCGAGAATGTCCTGGCGGCGCTGATCCATGTCATCTTCGGGGCCGATGGAAACGGTCTCGATGAATTTCTGAGGGCCTACGACGTGTTCCACCGCGTGATGAAACTCTTCAGCCAGCTTGCCATGAGTGACAAGCACAAGTCCGATCATTCTCTACTGCCCCTTAGCGCAACTCTCGCCAAATAGCTCAGGATTGGCGTTTCGTCCATCAGTGGGACGCCATCTTGTCGATGAAAGCAGGAAGTGCAAGCCAAAACAGCGTGTATTTTAGCGCTTATCATTCAGGTGGCGAAGCCGCGCGAAGATGAGACTGAGCGGAAAGCGGCTCCAGAATGGCACGCGCACGACCGGAAGGCGAACCCCGTCTAGGAGGTCGAAGTGCTCGTCATCGGGCGGCAATCGCTGTGCTTCGTCGGATTGAATGGGCAGGACAGCATAGTGCAACCAGGCGTTTGCGACGTGATCGACAGAGATGATGCCGCTGTATCGCAATTCGATCAGTCCGCGGATCGTCTCGGGAGCGGATGCGAAAACTCTGCCCTGCTCAAGAGAGATGAGAACACGGTCGTCGGAGATCAGCGCATGCGAGAGGTTGGCGAGCCTCGCTTCGGCGAGACAGTCGAAGGCAAGTGCCGACTTGCCGCTGCCGGATGGCCCTAGGAAGAGAAGGCCCGTGCCGTCGACGGTGATCGCCGTGCCGTGAATGTTGGTCTGGCCCGCACTCATGCAGCAGCCGCAACCGGCAGAGAGAGGATGAACCGGGCGCCGGTGATCCGCCCGGTTGCGGGATCCATCACATTCTCCGCCCTCAGCGTGCCGCCATGCGCTTCCGCGATCTGCCGGCTGATCGAGAGACCAAGCCCAGAGTTCTGACCGAAGCTCTCGCCCTC
The DNA here is from genome assembly GCA_032102365.1 of Allorhizobium sp. CTOTU50464. Lineage (GTDB taxonomy): Bacteria > Pseudomonadota > Alphaproteobacteria > Rhizobiales > Rhizobiaceae > Allorhizobium. The sequence goes on from DAMDHD010000004.1 coordinate 299,702, forward strand.
CGGGCGGTCCGTGTAGAAGCGCTCGAAGATGCGATCGATATCTTCGGCCTGGATCCCGGGTCCATTGTCTTCGACCTGGATCAGGTAGCGGCTGCGACTGCGGGACAGCTTGACCAGAATGCGCCCGGTCTCCTCAGGCACGAAGGAGCGTGCATTCTCGATCAGGTTCGTGACGATCTGGCCGAGACGAAGGTCATGGCCGTGGACGATGAAGGCATGGTTCGCGCCCGGCTTTTGATCCACCACGCAATCGATCTTGACCGCTTTCTTGCCGCTGCGGATTTCGCGGGAGATGTCGACCAGGCTGGAAATGAGCACTTCGAGATCGACCGGCTTGGCATCCGAACGCGCAAGTTCGGCATCCAGGCGCGAGGCGTCCGAGATGTCGCTGATCAGGCGATCGAGGCGACGCACGTCATGCTGGATGATGTCCATCAACCGCTGTCTCGATTGATCGGTCTTGGCAAGCGGCAGCGTTTCGACGGCAGAGCGCAGCGACGTCAGCGGGTTCTTCAACTCGTGGCTCACGTCCGCGGCAAAGCTTTCGATCGCGTCGATGCGATCATAGAGCGCCGTCGTCATTTCGCGCAGTGCAATCGAGAGGTTGCCGATTTCGTCCTGGCGGATGGAGAAATCCGGGATCTCCTCGCGCTCCTTCGAGCCGCGACGCACCCGGATGGCCGCAGCCGAAAGGCGGCGCAGCGGGTTCGCGATGGTGGAAGACAGAAGCAGCGACACGACGATGTTGACCAGCGTTGCGACCCCGAAGACGCGCAGGATGGCGAGGCGCTCGGCATGAACGATCTTGTCGATATCGCCGGCCTGCGTCGACAGGAGCAGAACGCCGAGAACGGCGCGCGATCGCTGGACTGGAACCGCGACGGAAACGATCAGCTCTCCCTGGTCGGTCATGCGCACGACCGCGCCGCGAACACCGGTCAGCGCGTTCATCACCTCCGGATAGATCGAACCGTCGCCACCCGGGGCTTCGCGGTAGACGGGGAGGTTGCCTGGCTGCAGGATCGTGTTGAAGAGGCGGGTGATCCAGTCGGTCAAACTGGTGGAATCGTTGTCGACCGGCGGCAGGTCGAACCGCAGCACCTGACCACGCGAATAGAGATGCCGCGAATCAAGCAGCAGATTGGCATCGGCATCGAAAAGCCGGGCGCGAATGCGGGTCGGGGAGATCAGACGTCGCAAAACCGGCGCCACGCGTTCCGGGTTGATCGGGAATTCGAGATCCTCGTCGTTCGGTACGGGCGTGATGCTCTGACCGGCCTGCAGTTCGAGCAGCTTTTCCGGATCGATCGTGATCGAGTTCGTGTCGACGGAGGCGGACGCCGAAACGGCTGCCGCGATGATCTCGCCCTGCGTCAAAAGGCTCTCGACGCGTGCGTCGATCAGTCCCTCGCGGAACTGATTGAGATACATGATGCCGCCCACGAGGACGATGAGAGCCGCGAGGTTGAAGAAGACGATGCGGCGCGTCAGGCTGGAGAACAGCGCATGCCCGAAGATCCGGCGGATCAGCGTGAAGGGATGGCTGAACAGCCGTCGCTGCTCGGAGCCGGAATCCGTCTCCTCCAGATGTCCCTCGTCAACCTGCTGGGTCAAACCTTTGCCTTTCGCCCATGCGCCTCGATGACCGGCCTGATGGCGGACAAACCGGGGCGATTGGGATCTTACGCTGCTTCGCGGAAGCGGTAGCCCACACCGTAAAGCGTTTCAATCATGTCGAAGTCGGTATCGACCATCTTGAACTTCTTGCGCAGGCGCTTGATGTGGCTGTCGATCGTGCGGTCGTCCACATAGACCTGCTCGTCATAGGCCGCATCCATGAGCGCATCGCGGCTCTTCACCACGCCGGGGCGCTGCGCCAGCGACTGCAGGATCAGGAATTCGGTAACCGTCAGGGTCACCGGATCGCCCTTCCAGGTGCAGGTGTGGCGTTCCTGATCCATGACCAGCTGCCCTCGCTCGAGCGTGCGGGCCTGCTGTTCAGCACTTCCCTTGGCGGGGCTTCCGCCGGCCGCGAGGTTTTCCCGGCTCGCCGAGCGGCGCAGGATCGCCTTCACGCGTTCGACCAAGAGACGCTGGGAGAATGGCTTGGTGATGAAGTCGTCTGCGCCCATCTTCAGGCCGAAGAGCTCGTCGATTTCCTCGTCCTTGGAGGTGAGGAAGATCACCGGGATATCGGACTTCTGACGCAGGCGGCGTAGCAGTTCCATTCCGTCCATGCGCGGCATCTTGATGTCGAAGATGGCCAGCTGCGGCGGGCGGGCGAGAAGGCCGTCGAGAGCCGAGGCGCCGTCGGTGTAGGTTTCGACCTTGTAGCCTTCTGCTTCGAGAGCAATCGAAACCGAAGTCAGAATGTTGCGGTCGTCATCCACGAGGGCGATCGTCTGCATAGTGTACGTCTCCGTCATCGTTGCGCTGCTCCTGGTCTCTCCAGCCCAGCTCTGGTTCCATGGCAGTGCGATATGAGGATAAAGGTGGAACAAATTGTGGCAGAGGGGAAGGGGTACGGCGCGGAGTTTCTATTCGCAGACGATTATTGTGGGACCTGAAGGTGGTTTTCCGAGAGGAATGGAAGCGGAACTAAACGATTTAAAATGGCGCTTTTCAGTTTTAAATCGATTAAATAATTGATATCATTATATTTTTTGAGATCGCATCTTGCTTTCGGGTCATCTCCCGTTTAGTTTTCACGCATTCAAGGTCCAGACCATGTGAGAGGAAGGCGCACCATGGAGGAATTCGGCGTGAGGAATTCGGCTGCGGGGATCGCGGATATCGGCTTGGGAAAAGCCGCCAGCGTTCGCTACAACTTCCTGGAAGCTGCTCTTTATGAAGAAGCGATCCGCCGGGGCGAGGCCGAACTGACGGCCGATGGCGCCTTGCGCGCCCTGACCGGTCAGCACACGGGCCGCTCCGCAAAGGACAAGTTCGTCGTCCGCGACGGCAAAACCGACGACCAGATCTGGTGGGACAACAACAAGCCGATGACGCCGGAGCATTTCGCCGTGCTGCATCAGGACATGCTGGCCCATGCCGCAGGCAAGGATCTCTTCGTCCAGGATCTGATCGGCGGCGCCGATGCGGACAATGCCCTTCCGACCCGCGTCGTCACAGAATTCGCCTGGCACTCTCTGTTCATCCGCAACCTGCTGATCCGTCCGGAGCGTCAGGCTCTCGAAGGTTTCCAGCCGAAGCTGACGATCATCGATCTGCCAAGCTTCCGCGCCGATCCTGCTCGTCACGGCTGCCGCACCGAAACGGTCATCGCCTGCGACCTGACCAATGGCATCGTCCTGATCGGCGGCACCTCCTATGCCGGCGAGATGAAGAAGTCGGTCTTCACCGTTCTCAACTACCTGCTGCCGGAAAAGGGCGTCATGCCGATGCATTGCTCGGCGAATGTCGGCCCCGAAGGTGACGCGGCCGTCTTCTTCGGCCTGTCCGGCACCGGCAAGACCACGCTCTCGGCCGATCCGAAGCGCACGCTGATTGGCGACGACGAGCACGGCTGGGGCGAAAACGGCATCTTCAACTTCGAAGGTGGCTGCTACGCCAAGACCATCCGGCTCTCGGCGGAAGCCGAGCCGGAGATCTACGCAACGACCAAGCGCTTCGGCACCGTGCTTGAAAACGTCGTCCTCGACGAGAACCGGGTTCCGGATTTCAACGACGGCTCGCTGACGGAAAACACCCGCTGCGCCTACCCGCTGCACTTCATTCCGAATGCATCGGAGACCGGCATCGCGCCGCACCCGAAGACGATCATCATGCTGACGGCCGATGCCTTCGGCGTGCTGCCGCCGATCGCCAAGCTGACGCCGGAACAGGCCATGTACCACTTCCTCTCCGGCTACACGGCAAAGGTCGCCGGCACGGAAAAGGGCGTGACGGAACCGGAAGCAACCTTCTCCACCTGCTTCGGCGCCCCCTTCATGCCGCGTCACCCGACGGAATACGGCAATCTTCTGCGTGACCTGATCGCCCGCCACGAGGTTGATTGCTGGCTGGTCAACACCGGCTGGACCGGCGGCGCCTATGGCACCGGCAATCGCATGCCAATCAAGGCGACCCGCGCTCTGTTGACGGCCGCCCTGACCGGTGAGCTGAAGAAGGTCGAGATGCGCACGGATGCGAACTTCGGCTTCGCCGTTCCCGTCGCCGTTGCCGGTGTCGATACGAAGATCCTCGATCCGCGTTCGACCTGGGCCGATGGTGCCGCTTACGACGCCCAGGCCAAGAAGCTGGTCGGGATGTTCATCGACAACTTCGCCAAGTTCGAAGCGCATGTCGACGGCAAGGTTCGTGACGCAGCCCCCGGCATCCGCCTGGCCGCTGAATAAGACACTGCTTTCCTGAGGTGGAGAGAGGCCCGGCAGCTTTGCCGGGCCTCTTTTGCTTGGTGCTTGCCTTTGCCGTTGTCGCGGCCGATATGGGATCGGAGAAAGAGACCGAAGACATGGCAAGCGAACCCCTAGAGATCAACAACCGCATCACGATTGCCGGCTGGGAGCTGACGGAGCAATTCGTTCTGGCCGGCGGCCCGGGCGGCCAGAACGTCAACAAGGTCTCCACCGCCGTGCAGCTCTTTTTCAACCTGCTCGGCTCGCCCTCACTGAACGATCGGGTGAAGCAGAACGCCGCCAGGCTCGCCGGCAAGCGCCTGTCGAAGGAAGGCGTGCTGATGATCGAGGCGAGCCGCTTTCGCAGCCAGGATCGCAATCGTGAGGATGCGCGCGAGCGGTTGAAGGAGCTCCTGCTCGAGGCCGCCAAGCCACCACCGCCGCCACGCAAGAAGACAAAGCCGACCAAGGGCTCCATCGAGCGGCGCCTGAAGGAAAAATCCGGGCGCTCGGATGTGAAGAAGATGCGCAGCAAGCCGACGGGAGATTGAGAAGGTGGCCGGAGCAAAAGCCGAAATCACCCTGCAATCCGGCCTGCGATATCTGGCGGGACGTCTCTCGCGACCGGAGCAGGAACAACTCGTCGAAATCATCCGTCAGGTCGTGGCCGAAGCGCCGCTCTACGTCCCGGTGATGCCGGGCTCGGGTCGACCCATGTCTGTTCGGATGACAAATTGCGGCCCGCTCGGCTGGGTGACTGACAAGGAGCGCGGCTATCGCTATCAGTCGACGCATCCGGTGACGGGCCTCCCTTGGCCGGCCATCCCGCAAGTGCTGCTGGACCTCTGGCGGGACATCTCGGGTCACCCGAAGGATCCCGAGGCCTGCCTGGTCAATTTCTACGCCGACGACGCGAAGATGGGCCTGCATCAGGACCGCGACGAGGCCGATTTTTCCGCCCCGGTGCTCTCGATTTCGCTGGGCAATACCTGCCTCTTTCGCATCGGAGGTCTGGCACGGACGGATCGCACCAAATCACTGAAGTTGGAAAGTGGTGACGTGTTTCTGCTGGGAGGGGAGGGGCGCCTCTGTTTCCACGGCGTCGACCGGATCTATCCGGGAACGTCGACTTTGTTAAAGTCCGGCGGACGCATCAATCTGACCCTCCGCCGGGTCAATCCATAGCCGGCGATCGATCGCCTACAGTTTTCTCAAGGCGACCGTTTCGACGAGGTGATTGTCACCCTTGCGCAGGATGAGATCCGCGCGCGGACGGGTCGGCAGGATGTTTTCGCGCAGGTTCTTGAGGTTGATATTCGCCCACAGCCCCTCGGCAATTTCCGTCGCCTCATCCACGCTGATCGTGGCATAGCGGTGGAAGTAGGAATTGGGGTCGCGGAAGGCCGTCTGCCGGAGCTTCATGAAGCGGTCGACATACCAGCGATGGATCGCATTCTCGTCCGCGTCGATATAGATCGAGAAGTCGAAAAAGTCAGAGACCATCGGCACGATCTTGCCGTCAACCGGCAGATTGCGTGACTGGAGGACATTGATGCCCTCGAAGATCAGGATGTCGGGGCGATCGATAATCCGGTGCTCGTTCGGCAGCACGTCATAGGTCAGGTGCGAGTAGCTTGGCGCCTTGACGTTCGGCAACCCGGCCTTGATCGCCGACAGGAAGCGCAGGAGCGCGCCGATGTCATAGCTCTCCGGAAAGCCCTTCCGGTTCAGGATGCCGTTCTTGACCAGATGCGCGTTGGGATAGAGAAAGCCATCGGTCGTCACGAGATCGACCTTCGGGCTCGACGGCCAGCGCGCCAGAAGCTCCTTCAGCACACGGGCCGTCGTCGATTTGCCCACGGCAACGGAACCGGCGATACCGATCACAAAGGGCGTCTTGAAGACGTCGGAGAGGCTGAGGAAGCGGTTGCGCTGCTCGAACAGCAGTTGCGAGGATTCGACATGCGACGACAGGAGGCGCGACAGCGACAGATAGATCCGCCGCACCTCATCGAGATCGATCGGGTCGTCGATCGAGCGAAGCCGTTTCACTTCGTCGGCGGTCAGCGTCAGAGGCGTATCGGCGCGGAAATGCGCCCATTCCTCGCTGTCGAAGAAATGGTAGGGGGAATAGCCGTTCGCCTGGAAATGGTCGAGGACGTCTGGCGTTTCGGAGTCCCGCATAGCTATCGTCATGGATCCTGCCGACTGGCCTTCTCGCTCAGGCCTGTCTGAGCCGTCCGGCGCTCGAGTTCCTGCATCACTGCTTGTAAAGGGATGTCAGCGATTTTCAATACGACCATCAGGTGATAGAGCAGGTCCGCGCTCTCGTAGACGAGGTTTTCGCGATCGTCCTTGACGGCCGCCATCACGGCTTCGATCGCCTCTTCACCCAGTTTCTTCGCCGCCTTGCCCTGACCGCCTGCAACAAGCTTTGCCGTCCAGGATTGGCTCGGATCCGCCTGAGCGCGGCTGGCAACGATGGCTTCCAGATCGGCGAGGGTGAAACTGCTCATCAGGGGTCCTTCCGCGTCAGTCGAGACGCATGGCGATGCCGGCTGCGGCCATGTGGGCCTTGGCCTCTGCGATCGAATAGGTGCCGAAGTGGAAGATCGAGGCGGCGAGGACCGCTGTCGCATGGCCATCGCGAACACCCGCGACCAGATCGTCCAGATTGCCGACGCCGCCCGAGGCGATGACCGGCACGCGAACGCTGTCGGCGATCGTGCGTGTCAGGCCGATGTCATAGCCGCTCTTGGTCCCGTCCCGGTCCATGGAGGTGACCAACAACTCGCCGGCCCCGCGCTCGACCATCTTCACCGCAAATTCGACCGCATCGATCCCGGTCGGCTGGCGGCCGCCATGGGTGAAAATCTCCCAGCGATCCGCTTCGCCGGAGCCAGATACCTTCTTCGCATCGATCGACACGACGATGCACTGGTTGCCGAACTTGTCGGCGGCTTCTGCGACGAAGTCGGGGGTCTTCACCGCTGCCGAATTGATCGACACCTTGTCCGCGCCACAGAGCAAGAGCTTGCGGATATCGGCAACCGCGCGAACGCCACCGCCGACCGTCAGCGGCATGAAGCAATGATCGGCCGTCTGGGCAACCACGTCGAAGATCGTGTCGCGGTTGTCCGAGGATGCGGTGATGTCGAGAAAGCAGAGTTCGTCCGCACCGGCAGCGTCGTAGGCCTTGGCCGCCTCGACCGGATCACCGGCATCGATGAGATCGACGAAGTTGACGCCCTTGACGACGCGGCCGTCCTTCACGTCGAGGCAGGGGATCACACGGGCCTTGAGTGTCATGGTCTTGTCCTCAGCCTCTCGCAGCCTTGATAAGCGCGAGCGCTTCTGCGGGGTCGATGCGTCCATCATAAAGCGCGCGACCGGAAATCGCACCTTCAAGCTTTTGCGCATCCGGCTCGAGCATGCGCTTGATGTCCTCGATCGAGGCGAGGCCACCCGATGCAATCACGGGGATCGACACGGCTTGGGCCAGTTCCAGCGTCGAGGCCCAGTTGATGCCGGTCAGGATCCCGTCGCGGTCGATGTCGGTATAGATGATCGCGGCGACACCAGCGCCTTCGAAACGCCGGGCGAGTTCGATGACGCCGAGTTCGGAGGCTTCCGCCCAGCCTTCGACGGCAACGTTGCCGCCCTTGGCGTCGATGCCGACGGCGACCTTGCCGGGAAAGCGCTTGCAGGCTTCGATGACAAGCGCCGGATCTCGGACGGCAACCGTACCGAGGATCACGCGCGACAGCCCGCGCGAAAGCCAGCTCTCGATATGGTCGAGCGTGCGGATACCGCCGCCGAGTTGCACCGGGTTCTTCGTTGCCTGCAGGATCGCATCGACGGCAGCGCCATTGACGCTTTCACCTGCAAAGGCGCCGTTCAAGTCGACGACATGCAGCCATTCGAAGCCCTGGTCTTCGAAGGCGCGCGCCTGCGCTGCCGGATCGGGATTGTAGACGGTCGCCTGGTCCATATCGCCCAGCTTGAGGCGAACGCACTGGCCGTCCTTGAGGTCGATGGCGGGAAAAAGGATCATGAGGCTATCCGTGCCCTTCAGGGCGTCCAGGTCAGGAAATTGGCGATGAGCTTCAGGCCAAGCGCCTGGCTTTTCTCGGGATGGAATTGTGCACCCACCATGTTGTCGCGCCCGACAAAAGCCGTCATTGCGCCACCGTAATCGGTCGTCGCGATCACATCCTCCGGCTTGCGCGCGGCAAGGTGATAGGAATGGACGAAATAGGCGTGCAGCCCGTCCGGTCCCGTCGGAATGCCGTCGAAGAGCGGATGCGGCCGGTTGAGCGTCAGCGTATTCCAGCCGATCTGCGGGATCTTGAGGGACGGATCGGAGGGCGTCATCTCGACCACATCACCTTCGATCCAGCCGAAGCCCTCGGTCACGGTCTTCTCGAGCCCACGCGATGACATGAGCTGCATGCCGACGCAGATACCGAAGAAGGGACGGCCCTTGTTCTCAACGACCTCGGTGATTGCGTCATGCATGCCGGGAACGGCATCGAGCCCCTTGCGGCAGTCGGCGTATGCGCCGACACCCGGAAGCACGATCCGATCGGCAGTTGCGACCCGGTCTGCCTTGTCGGTGAGTTCGATCTCGGCATCAAGGCCAGCCTCGCGGGCGGCCCGTTCGAATGCCTTGGTGGCCGAGCGCAGATTGCCCGAGCCGTAATCGATGATAGCTACTCGCATAATGTCCAGTCCTTTCTGCTCGACGGTTCGGGTTCAACGCCCGAACCGGAGCAAGGTGGCATTTCCCTCGTGGGGGAAGACGCCCCTTAAACCAGGGTGCCCTTGGTGGAGGGGATACGGTTTGCCTGCCGCAGATCGACTTCGGTTGCCGTGCGAAGCGCGCGCGCGACCGCCTTGAAGCAGGTCTCGGCGATATGATGGTTGTTCGCGCCGTAATGGTTCAGCACATGCAGCGTGATCCCGGCATTCTGCGCAAACGCCTGGAAGAATTCACGCACCAGTTCGGTGTCGAACGTGCCGATCTTCGGCGCGCTGAAATCAACGTTCCAGACGAGGAACGGCCGACCGGAGACGTCGATAGCCGCCTTGGTCATCGTCTCGTCCATGGCCAGATCGATCGATGCATAGCGCGTGATGCCCTTGCGATCGCCAAGCGCCTTGGAAATCGCCTGGCCGAGCGCGATGCCCGTGTCCTCGACGGTATGGTGATCGTCGATATGCAGGTCGCCCTTCACCTCGATGTCCATGTCGATCAGCGAGTGACGGCAGAGCTGGTCGAGCATATGGTCGAAGAAGCCCACGCCCGTCGAAATCTTGCCCGTGCCGGTGCCGTCGATATGGACGGAAACCGAGACCGAGGTTTCGTTGGTCTTGCGGGAAACTTCGCCTTTACGCTCTGCCATCTGGCTGCTCCATGAGGATCTCGGCCCTCCCATAACAGCAGGGCGGTGAAATATCCAGAAGTTACATTGCGCTGCCGCAAGGCGCGGGGCCGGAGCCTATGGCCCAGATTGCAATCCTTCAAAGCCCACTTACATAGGGACCGACAAACCCGGGCCCTCGTGCCCGTTCCACAAGGCCCGCGTCGGCGGGTGACAGGTGACTGATGACAACGATTATTACCGTACGCAAGGACGGCAAGGTGGTGATGGCCGGTGACGGACAGGTCAGCCTCGGCCAGACCGTGATGAAGGGCAATGCCCGCAAGGTTCGCCGCATCGGGAAGGGCGGCGAGGTGATCGCAGGTTTCGCCGGCGCGACGGCCGATGCCTTCACACTGCTCGACCGTCTCGAAAAGAAGCTCGAACAATATCCCGGCCAGCTGATGCGCGCTGCCGTCGAGCTCGCCAAGGACTGGCGCACCGACAAATATCTGCGCAATCTCGAAGCCATGATGCTGGTGGCCGACAAGTCGATCACGCTGGCGATCACCGGCAATGGCGACGTGCTGGAGCCCGAACACGGCACGATCGCGATCGGCTCCGGTGGCAACTATGCCTTCGCCGCCGCTCGCGCCCTGATGGATACCGATCGTTCGGCCGAGGACATCGCCCGCCGGGCGCTGACGATCGCCGGCGAGATCTGCGTCTACACCAACAACAACATGGTGGTTGAGACCCTCGACGCCGAGTGACGGCTGCCGGGACTGTGCCACCGCAAGCGACGATGCGCGGGTTCGCGGCATCGTGAGGAGCAGACTGAATGACCAATTTTTCTCCGCGCGAGATCGTCTCCGAGCTCGATCGCCACATCATCGGCCAGCATGAAGCCAAGCGGGCGGTCGCCATCGCGCTGCGCAACCGCTGGCGCCGCCAGCAGCTCTCGGAAGACCTGCGCGACGAAGTCATGCCGAAGAACATCCTGATGATCGGCCCGACCGGTGTCGGCAAGACGGAAATCTCCCGTCGCCTCGCCAAACTCGCCGGCGCCCCCTTCATCAAGGTGGAGGCCACCAAGTTTACTGAAGTCGGTTATGTCGGCCGTGACGTCGAGCAGATCATCCGTGACCTCGTCGAGGTCGGCATCGCCTTGGTGCGCGACAAGAAGCGTCAAGAAGTCCAGGCCAAGGCGCATCAGCTGGCTGAAGAGCGCGTGCTTGACGCCCTGGTTGGCGCGACCGCCTCTCCCGCCACCCGCGACAGCTTCCGCAAGAAGCTGCGCAATGGCGAGCTCGACGACAAGGAAATCGACATCGAGGTTGCCGACAGCGGGGCCGGCATGCCGGGCTTCGAGGTTCCGGGCATGCCGGGTGCCAATATCGGCATCCTCAACATCTCGGAAATGTTCGGCAAGGCCATGGGCAACCGGACGAAGAAGGTCCGCACCACGGTCAAAGCCTCTTACGGCGATCTGATCCGCGACGAGTCCGACAAGCTGATCGACAACGAGGTGATCCAACGGGAAGCCCTGCGCTCGGTCGAGAATGACGGCATCGTTTTCCTGGACGAGATCGACAAGATCGCCGCGCGCGAAGGCGCTATGGGCGCTGGCGTTTCGCGTGAAGGCGTGCAGCGTGACCTGCTGCCGCTCGTCGAAGGGACGACGGTTGCCACCAAGTATGGCCCGGTGAAGACCGACCATATCCTCTTCATCGCCTCGGGCGCCTTCCACGTGTCCAAGCCGTCCGATCTCCTGCCGGAGCTTCAGGGCCGTCTGCCGATCCGCGTGGAGCTGAAGCCCCTGACCAAGGAAGATTTCCGCCGGATCCTGACGGAAACGGAGGCAAGCCTGATCCGCCAGTACAAGGCGCTGATGGCGACCGAAGAGCTGAACCTCGACTTCACCGAAGACGCGATCGACGCGCTCGCCGATGTCGCCGTTCAGCTCAACGAGACGGTCGAAAATATCGGCGCGCGCCGCCTGCAGACGGTCATGGAGCGCGTGCTCGACGAGATCTCCTTCCATGCGCCGGATCGGAGCGGCTCGGAGGTCATGATCGATTCGAGTTACGTGCAGGAGCATGTCGGTGATCTCGCGGCCAATGCCGATCTGAGCCGCTACATCCTGTGATCTTTGTGCATCTATGGGTCGCTTTCGCCCCCGGCGTGCCGGGAAAGTGAAAGCGACCCGTATCGACAATACAGGTGCCCCTTATGTAAGGAGTGCCGCTGTCGGATGACGGTCGCCCTGCGTCGCCAATCCGTTGAAGGACAAATGTCCAGGGGCCGCCCATCGTGCTGAACATCGCCAGAAATCTCATCGTCGCCTTTACGCTCGCCGCGCTTGTGCCCGCCGTGTCGCTTGCTGACGACAAAGTCCCCTCGGGAAATCGCAATGCTGAGCAGCCGGCGATACCCGGCGCGTCCGTGCGCCGCACGAAGGCGGGCAAGACCAGCTTCGATCTGAAATATGAAAAGGTCCGCGATCTCCTGAAGACCGACTCCAAGCTGGTCGGCAAGATCAAGAAGACGGCAGCGGTCTATGGCATAGCGCCGATCCACATGGTCGGCGCGATCGTCGGCGAGCACACCTACAACGTCGATGCCTATGACAGCCTGCAGAGCTACTACGTGAAGGCGGCCTCCTACGCCGGCAACAGCTTCCGCTTCGGCTACAAGGACGAGAGCATCGGCGAATTCGTCAGCCGGCCGGAATTTGCCGAATGCAACGGCTATTCGGATTCCTATCGTCTGTGGACCTGCCGCGAAGACGTCTGGCAGGATCGCTTCCGGGGCAAGACCGTGGGCGGCAAATCCTATCCCAACAACCGGTTCAGCGCGGTTTTCTTTCAGCCCTTCTATGCCGGCCAGACTTTCGGCCTCGGGCAGATCAATCCGCTAACGGCCCTGATGCTGTCGGATCTCGTGCATGAGAAGTCCGGTTATGCCAAGCTCGACGAGAACGATGCGGCCGGCGTCTACAAGGCGATCATGGATCCCGATATCTCGCTCGCCTTCATGGCGGCGGTGATCCGCAAGTCGATCGACGACTACCGTCAGATTGCCGATGTCGATATCTCGGGCAATCCGGGTGTCACGGCCACGCTCTTCAACATCGGTGGATCGCAGCAACGGGCGCGGGCGCTTGCGTCCAAGCGCGCCAGTGGTGCGGCGAATTGGCCGGAAGAGAACTATTACGGCTGGCTGATCAACGATCGGCTGGACGAGTTGGAAGCGCTGCTCTAACTCATTGAGGGGGGCTCCAACCCTTCGAGGGAGCATCACATGGACGCCAGTCTGCGCAAATCGACCTTCGAGCCGCCGGCACCCGTGCCGCGGACGGTCCCGCCCAGCCGGCTGGAAATCATTCGCACGGTCCTGAAGAACCCGCTCGAGCTCTGGGGACAGCCGTCCTACACCTGGCCCTGGATCGTCACACGCTTCTTCGGCCAGACAACGATCATCGCCAATGATCCCGGTCTCATCCGCCACGTGCTCGTCGACAATGCGTCGAATTACGAGATGTCGGAGATCCGTCAGCTCGTGCTGCGGCCCATCCTGCGCGATGGATTGCTGACGGCAGAGGGGCCCGTCTGGAAACGCTCCCGCAAGGCCATGGCGCCTGTCTTCACGCCGCGTCACGCGCGCGGTTTCGCGCGGCAGATGCGGGAGCAGAGCGAGCTTTTTCTCGATCGCTATCATTCGGACGGTGAGGGTGTCGTGCGCGATATCGCGGTCGACATGACCGAACTCACCTATGCGATCCTGTCCGAGACCCTGTTTTCCGGCGGGATCATCTCGGAGCAGGGCGATTTTGCGAGAGATGTCGACGATCTCCTCCACAGCATGGGTCGCGTCGATCCGCTTGATCTGCTGAAGGCTCCCAAATGGATCCCGCGCCTGACCCGCATTCGGGGGCTGGGCGTGTTGCGCAAGTTCCGCGAACTCGTGCGCCGAACCATGGATCACCGCCGTTCGCTCATCCAGACCAACCGCAGCGAGGCGCCGGATGATTTCCTCACGCTTCTGCTCGAGCTAGAAGGTCCGGATGGGCTCACCTCGGAAGAGATCGAGGACAATATTCTGACCTTCATCGGTGCCGGTCACGAGACCACCGCGCGTGCTCTGGCCTGGACGCTCTACTGCGTAGCTCATTGTCCCGATGTGCGGGATACCATGGAGCGCGAGATCGACGAGGTGATCGCCTCGGGTGCCGATCCCGTGGAATGGCTCGATCGCATGCCGCATGTCCGTGCCTCCTTCGAGGAAGCGATGCGGCTCTACCCGCCAGCTCCTTCCATCAACCGGGATGCCATCGCAGATGATCGGTACACGGCGCCGAACGGCGAAGTCGTCGAGATCGCGAAAGGCACGACGGTGCTGGTCATGCCTTGGACGCTGCATCGCCACGAACTCTACTGGGAAAAGCCACGCCTCTTCGATCCCTCCCGCTTCTTGCCCGGCGCCCGGGAAAAGATCGGCCGTTTCCAGTACCTGCCCTTCGGTGCCGGCCCCCGCGTCTGCATCGGCGCAACCTTCGCGCTGCAGGAAGCGGTCATCGCATTGGCAGTTCTGATGCAGAAATACAGGTTTGCGACGACGCCGCAGACCAAGCCCTGGCCCGTTCAGAAGCTGACAACCCAGCCGGCCGGCGGCCTGCCGATGCGGGTCACGCCGCGCTAGCCGTAAAGCGGCGTGATCCTGCCGCTGTCTCGCTGGAATTGGTAACAGACGCTGTGCCATAAGAAATGCCGCGCCATTTCGGCGGGCACCATGGGGAAGACTGCGTGACATCCGATTACATGCTGGGCATCGATACCGGCGGCACCTACACCGACGCCGTGATCTACAGCGAGACCCATGGGATCCTGGCCAAGGCGAAATCGCTGACGACCCGCCACGATCTCTCGATCGGGATCTCGGGAGCGCTGGAGAGCGTGCTTTCGGCATCGGCCATCGATCCCTCGGCCATCGGACTGGTTTCTCTCTCCACCACGCTCGCAACCAATGCACTCGTGGAAGGGCAGGGTGGTCGCGCCGGTCTGATCATGATCGGCTTCGGGCCGGAAGACCTCAAGCGCGATGGTCTGGCCGAAGCCCTGGGCAAGGATCCCGTGCTCTTCATTGCCGGCGGCCACGATGTCCATGGCAACGAGACCCCCTTCGATGCGGCCGCGCTGGAAGCCGCCTTGCCGGAACTGTCGGCCGATGTCTCCTCCTTTGCCATTGCCGGCTACTTCGCCGTCCGCAATCCCGCGCATGAGCAGCGGGCGCGTGACATCATCCGCCGCCATTCCGGCCTGCCGGTGACCTGCAGCCACGAGCTTTCCTCCAAGCTTGGAGGGCCGCGCCGCGCGCTGACCACATTGCTCAATGCCCGACTGGTCGCCATGATCGACCGCCTGATCGGTTCGGCGGAGCGTTACCTCCTCGAGCGCGGCATTGATGCGCCACTGATGGTCGTGCGTGGTGACGGTGCCCTGATCTCGGCGGCCGAAGCACGTCTGCGGCCTATCGAAACCATCCTGTCGGGCCCGGCTGCAAGTCTTGTTGGTGCGCGTCACCTCACCGGTCTCGATGATGCCGTTGTCTCCGATATCGGCGGCACGACGACCGACGTCGCGGTCATGGAAGCCGGTCAGCCGCGCCTCGATCAGGATGGCGCAGTCGTCGGCGGTTACCGCACCATGGTGGAAGCTGTCGCCATGCGCACTTTTGGCCTCGGCGGCGATTCGGAAGTCCGCTTCGACGACCGCGGCCTCGCGGCGAAGATTGAACTCGGCCCACGCCGTCTCGTCCCCTTGAGCCTCGCAGCCGCCCTCCATGGGACGGCGATCACCGATGTGCTCGAGCGCCAGCTGCGCGCGCCGCATCTCGGGCGCCATGACGGACGCTTCGCCGTCCGCACGGGCGTGCCGGATCACCTGGCAGCCGGTCTGCAGCCTCAGGAGGCAGCTCTTTTCCAGAAGATCGGCTCGGTGCCGCTGCCGCTCGACCAGCTGATCAGCTTCACCCAGCAGAAGGCGACGCTCGACCGTCTTGTCGCCCGGGGCCTCGTCCATATCTGCGGGCTCACCCCGTCTGACGCCATGCATGTCCTGGACCGGCAGGGACAATGGGACAGGAAAGCCGCCGAGCTCGGCATAACGCTCGCCCTTCGCCAGAAGGATGGCACGGGTCAGCCGGTCGCCCAGACGGTCGAGATGCTGAGCCAGATGATCGTCGATCGTCTGACGCGTCAGTCTGCCGAAGTCATTCTGTCTGCGGCTCTTGCCGAGGATGGCCTGACCGATGTCGATCCCGCCCGGTCCGTGCTGATCGACCGGGCGCTTCGTCGACAGGCAGGCATTGCGCGCTTTAATCTCTCCCTGGATCGGCCGCTCATCGGTCTCGGAGCCTCCGCCGGCGTCTACTATCCCGCCATCGCTGAGATGCTGGCATCTGATTGTGCTGTTCCGGCAGACGCCGACGTTGCCAATGCGGTTGGCGCGGTCGTCGGCCAGGTCCGAAGCAGTGTGTCCGTCACCGTCAGTTCGCCGGAGGAAGGCCTCTTCATCATCACAGGTGCCGGCGAGGGAGAGCGGGTCACGGATGAAGCGCTCGCGCTGGAGAAGGCACGCGCTCGTGCCAGTGACAGCGCGCGCACAAGAGCGGAGGCCAGTGGTGCGGTCGACGTCGTGCTGCTTTTGAAGGAAGAGCTCGATGCACCGGAGATCGAGGGGCGGCGCAAGCTCGTCGAAGCCCGCATCACGGCCACGGCGACGGGCCGGCCGAGGACGGCCCGCAACTGACTTTCCAAAACGGAAACAATATTTCTAATTTATGCAAGATTGACTGAGAATGCATTTCAGCGATGCTGTGGCCAACAGCGACATCAGTACGAGGAGTGACGTCATGACATCCGTTTCAGCCCATGGTCTTTCGATCGACAAACGCCTCTACGAGTTCATCGTCAACGAGGTCATCCCGGGCACGGACGTCGAGGCTGATGCCTTCTTCGCCGGCTTTTCCAAGATCGTGCACGAGCTGGCACCGAAGAACCGTTCCCTGCTGGCCAAGCGCGATGAACTGCAGGCTCAGATCGATGCCTGGTATCGCAAGAACGGGGCCCCCTCCGATCTCGGGGCCTATGAAAGCTTCCTCCGCGACATCGGTTATCTCCTACCGGAAGGCCCCGACTTCAAGATCGAGACGGCCAATGTCGATCCGGAGATCTCGTCGATCGCTGGGCCGCAGCTCGTGGTTCCGGTGATGAACGCGCGTTACGCCTTGAACGCTGCCAATGCCCGTTGGGGTTCGCTTTACGATGCGCTCTATGGCACCGACGCGATTTCCGAAGCCGACGGTGCGGAGAAGGGCAAGGGCTACAATCCTGTTCGCGGCGGCAAGGTCGTCGCTTGGGCGAAAGCCTTCCTCGACCGGAGCCTGCCGCTCGCAGGCGGCAGCTGGGCGGATGTCACCGGCTTCGATTTCGAAAACGGAGCGCTGTTTGTCGAAACCGCCAAGGGACGGACCGGCCTGTCCAGCCCCGACCAGTATGTCGGTTTCAAGCGCGAAAATGAAAAGGCATACCGTCTCTACTTCCGCACCAACGGCCTGCACACCCTGGTCTTCGTTGATCCGGACAGCCTGATCGGCAAGGACGATCCCGCCGGCATCGCCGATGTCGGGCTTGAATCCGCCTTGACGACGATCATGGACTGCGAGGATTCGGTTGCCGCCGTCGACGCGGAAGACAAGGTCACCGTCTATTCCAATTGGCTCGGCCTGATGAAGGGCGATCTGACCGAGGAAGTCACGAAGGCTGGCAAGACCTTCACCCGTGCGCTGAGCAAGGATGTCGAACTGACAGGTGTTGACGGCGATAAGGTGACGCTTCCGGGCCGATCCCTGATGCTCGTTCGCAATGTCGGTCACCTCATGACCAATCCTGCGATCACCGACAAGGACGGCAACGAAGTTCCGGAAGGCATCATGGATGCGGCGATCACCGCACTCATCGCTTTGCATGACATCGGCCCGAACGGTCGCCGCAAGAATTCCCGCGCCGGCTCCATGTATGTCGTGAAGCCCAAGATGCATGGGCCGGAAGAGGTGGCCTTCGCCTGCGAGATCTTCTCGGCAGTCGAAAAGCTTATCGGAATGGCGCCCAACACGATCAAGATGGGCATCATGGATGAAGAGCGTCGCACCACCGTCAATCTCAAGGAATGCATCCGCGCTGCCCGCGAGCGCGTCGTCTTCATCAACACCGGTTTCCTTGACCGCACCGGCGACGAGATCCACACCTCGATGGAAGCCGGCCCCATGATCCGCAAGGGCGACATGAAGCAGGCGGCCTGGATCTCGGCTTACGAAAACTGGAACGTCGACATCGGCCTCGAATGCGGCCTCTCCGGTCACGCCCAGATCGGCAAGGGAATGTGGGCCATGCCGGATCTGATGGCGGCGATGCTGGAGCAGAAGATCGCCCATCCAAAGGCCGGCGCCAACACGGCCTGGGTTCCGTCACCGACGGCGGCCACGCTGCACGCTACGCATTACCACAGCATCCATGTCGCGGACGTCCAGAACAGCCTGAAGTCCCGCGCTCGGGCCAAGCTCTCGGACATTCTTTCCGTTCCGGTCGCAACGCGCCCGAACTGGACCCCGGAAGAAATCCAGCGCGAGCTCGACAACAACGCGCAAGGCATCCTCGGTTACGTCGTCCGCTGGATCGATCAGGGTGTCGGCTGCTCCAAGGTCCCGGACATCAACAATGTCGGCCTGATGGAAGATCGCGCGACACTGCGCATTTCCGCCCAGCACATGGCCAACTGGCTGCATCATGGCGTGGTGACGGAAGAGCAGGTCATCGAAACGCTGAAGCGCATGGCCGTCGTTGTCGACGGTCAGAATGCCGGCGATGCGGGTTATCTGCCCATGGCGAAGGATTACGACGGATCGGTCGCCTTCCAGGCCGCTCTCGATCTCGTCCTGAAGGGCAGGGAGCAACCCAATGGCTATACCGAGCCGGTGCTCCACCGTCGCCGCATCGAGCTGAAGGCGAAGTCGGCGGCCTGATCGCCGGCGACTGAAACCCACAACAAAGAGGCCCGCCGGAGCGATCCGGCGGGCCTCTTTATAAACTGTAGTATCGGAAGCTTACTGCTGCACAACGACCTTGGCGTTGCGGCCCGGCTTCACGCGATTGTAGAGGTCGATCACGTCCTGATTCATCAGGCGGATGCAGCCCGAAGACGCAGCCGTACCGATCGAAGCCCATTCCGGCGTGCCGTGCAGGCGGAACAACGTGTCCTGACCCTTTTCGTTGAAGAGATACATGGCGCGGGCACCGAGCGGGTTGCGCAGGCCGGGATCCATGCCCTTCTCGACATACTTGGCCACTTCAGGCTTGCGCTCTGCCATTTCCTTCGGCGGGTGCCAGGTCGGCCAGGCCTGCTTCCAGGCGATATAAGCTTCACCTTCCCAGGCAAAACCCTGCTTGCCGACGCCGATGCCGTAACGAACGGCCTTGCCGCGCGGCAGCACGTAGTAAAGGAAGCGCTCGCGCGTGTTCACGACGATCGTCCCCGGCTTTTCCTTGGTCGCATAATCGACAATTTGTCGGTGAAACTTCTTGTCGACCTTCTGAATCGGAATTGCGGGCAGGGCATAACCAGCATCGGTTACGGAGCCATAGGAATCGCTGAAGATCTCGATCTTGGTGGTTTCGGCGACTTCTGTCTTTTCACCGGTCGTCGTCGTGCAGCCCGCAAGGCCGATGGACATAACCAGGCCGAGCGCAGTCAGGATATTGCGGAAGCGCATAAGGAAGCTCTTGGGTGATGGCTGGAAGATGGCTCGGTGACCATCCTTGATTATGGTTTATTTTGAATTAATCTCGACAGTGCAAGTGCCGTACTTCAGCCGAATGTCTTCGGCGGTGCAAAATGACTCCGCATTGCTTTTTTGCAACAGACTTCGGCGCGCGGAGCGGAGTTTTCCATGACCTTGATCTCTGTAGCGGTAAACAATCCCTTAATCGACGGACGCCAGTCCGATCGCGCGATGATGATTCGCCGCGGGGTGCAGATCCTTCTGGCGGAGATGCGCTTTGCCATTCTTCCCGAACTCACCCTGTCCAATGGGCGTCGGGCGGATCTCATTGCGCTCTCCGAAAAAGGGGAGATCTGGATCGTGGAGATCAAATCCTCGATCGAGGATTTCAGGGTCGACCGCAAGTGGCCCGACTATCGTCGCTACTGCGACCGTCTCTTCTTTGCCACCCATGCGGGCGTTCCGCTCGACATCTTCCCTGATGACTGCGGGCTGTTCCTGTCGGACGGCTATTCCGGCCATGTTGTGCGGGAAGCGCCAGAGCATCGCCTGCCGCCCGCCACGCGCAAGGCCGTCACCCTCGATTTCTCGAGGGCCGCCGCCCAAAGGCTGATGGCTGCGGAGTGGGCCGCGCAGTTGAAGACGCTGTGAGTTACTTCGGCGCGCGCTTCGCCAGAATGCGCTGCAGTGTCCGGCGATGCATGTTGAGCCGCCGCGCTGTCTCCGAAACATTGCGGTCGCAGCTTTCATAGACGCGCTGAATATGCTCCCAGCGAATCCGGTCCGCGGACATCGGGTTTTCCGGGATTTCCGCCTTTTCACCGGGCCGCTGGGTCAGGGCGAGGTAGACATCGTCGGCATCCGCTGGCTTTGCGAGATAATCAAGCGCCCCGAGTTTCACGGCGGTGACGGCGGTGGCGATATTGCCATAGCCCGTCAGCACGATGATGCGGGTGTCGGATCGACGCTCACGGATCGCCTCGATGACGTCGAGCCCGGTGCCGTCTCCGAGTCTCAGATCCACCACGGCATAGGCCGGTGCCGCTTCCTTGGCTTTGGCGATCCCTTCGGCGACGGAGCCGGCAAGCTCCACTGCAAATCCGCGGCTTTCCATGGCGCGCGCCAGCCGGCGCAAAAACGGCGCATCGTCGTCAACGATCAACAAGGACGGGTCAGGCCCGAGATCGGGATTGCCTGCCTGCTGTGTGCCGGTGGCGGATTTTGCGACCTGTGATGCTGCGTCTGCCATGTTCTGTGTTCCTGCGACTGTGCGAAAAGTCTGCGATCAACCATATGCGATCCTCAGACCGCAGAGGTAAAGTCATATCGACGTGTCCAATTCCATGTATTCGCGTGGCCAGTTGACCACCACCCGGGCTCCCGAACCCTCGGGGCTTCGATTTTCGAACCGGAGGCTCGCGCCGGATCGCTCCAGCAAGGTCTTGGCGATGAACAGTCCGAGCCCGAGCCCACCGGCGCGCGTATCGCTTTGTCTGCTGGTAACATAGGGCTCGCCAATTCTTTGCAAGACCCCGGCAGAAAATCCGGCCCCGTCGTCTTCGATGGTCACCGTGACATCGGCCGCCGTATGCTCGACACTGACGGTCACCTTCGAGCGCGCGTAATCGACCGCATTCTCCAATAGATTGCCCAGACCATAGAGAATGGCGGGATTGCGGCTGCCCACGGGCTCTTCGGCACGCGCGGACAGCTCGATCAGCTCCACCTTCACGCCAAACTCGCGATGCGGCGCGATGACTTCTTCGATCATCGAGGACAGAGGAAGCTCACGCATATGCGCCTCGCCTTCCGTGGCGAGCGAGGTCAGGCGGCGCAGGATATCGCGGCAACGCTCGCTCTGGCTGCGCAGCAGCTGCACGTCTTCGCGGAAGCGTTCGTCCTCTCCGAGGTCGCGCTCCATCTCCTTTGCCACCACGCTGATCGTTGCCAACGGCGTACCCAGCTCATGCGCTGCGGCAGCCGCAAGCCCGTCCAGCTGGTGCAGGTGTTTCTCCCGCTGGAGGATGAGCTCGGTTGCGGTCAGTGCATCGGCAAGCAGAGTGGCTTCCTGGGACACGCGGTAGGCGTAGAAGGCCGCAAAAGCCGTCATCGACACGATCGAGCTCCACATGCCGAGCTGCAGCAGCGGATGCACTTCAAGGCTGCGCCCCTCGAACCAGGGCAGGGGATAGGGCGTGAAGGCGAGCAGGGTGATGAAGGCAAGCGCCGTGACGAAGAGCGCGATCGAATGCCGGCTCGGCTGCGATGCAAAGGAAATGATGACGGGAATGCAGATCAGCGGCGCGAAGGGATTGTTCAGCCCGCCGGTGATGAAAAGCAGGGCGCCCATCTGGAAGAGGTCGAGAGACAGGACGGCAAAGGCCGCGGCCGGCTCCAGTCGGTAGGTCGGCGGGAAGGCGACGGACAGAAGCGAATTGGCCGCCGCCAGCGCCGCGATCAGACCAAGGCAGGTCATCAGCGGCAGGGGGAATTCGAACCACAGCGCTACGACCAGGATCGTCAGCAACTGGCCGGCGACCGCCAC
This sequence comes from Allorhizobium sp. CTOTU50464, assembly GCA_032102365.1. GTDB lineage: Bacteria > Pseudomonadota > Alphaproteobacteria > Rhizobiales > Rhizobiaceae > Allorhizobium. The sequence continues at coordinate 321,805 of DAMDHD010000004.1, forward strand.
CCAGCGCAGCTTGACCAGCGTCTCCAGTCGCAGCCGGCGGCTGCTCGGTCCGAATTTGGCAGCCAGATCCATGTTCATCCTGTCGCCTTCCTCTTAGACCCTCAGGTCCCGCGCGGTTTCGCTCGTGTCGTCGGGGCCGCCGCAGCCGGATCCTCCGGCCAGGGGTGTTTCGGGTAACGCCCGCGCATGTCGGCGCGCACATCCTTCCACGAGCCCGCCCAGAACCCGGGAAGATCCCGTGTCGTCTGAATGGGTCGATGCGCCGGCGAGGTCAACTCCAGGACCAGTGGCAATTTGCCGCCGCCGATCGTCGGATGGGTCTTCAGCCCGAAGAGCTCCTGCACCCGGATCTGCAGAACCGGCTCGTCACCATCATAATGGATCGGATGCGACTGCCCCGTCGGTGCGGTGAAATGGGTGGGCACGAGACGGTCGAGCTCGCGGGTCGCACCCGCCGGCACAAGCGCCATCAATCCGTCATGCAGACTGCCTGCTGTGACCTCCTGAAAACTGGTGACACCGGACTGAAAGGGGATGAACCAGAGATCGAGCTGTTCGAGCAGGCCGTGATCGGATGTATCCGGCCAGGGTTCACCAAGCGTCCGGTGCAGGAAACCGAGCCTTTGCCGCAGCTGCGCGGCGGCCTTGGAAAACGGCAGAACCGCCAGCCCCAATTGCTGCACGCCTTCCGCCAGCGCGCGCGCGGCCTCTTCTCCCTTCGGCTTTGGCAGGGGCTGTTCATCGAAGACGATCGCGCCGAGCCGCGTCACCCGCCGTGCCCGAACCTGCCGGCTGGAGAGATCGAAGCCGCTTTCATCCTTGGTCGTAATGGCATCGGGACGCAGGGCCTCGATTTCGCCGCGCGTCACTTCCGCAGCCGCCAACACACGGCCCTGGGCGGCCTTGCCTGTCAGGTCGGCGATGACGAGCAGTTCCGCGCCGGCCAGTCTCTCGCTCCCGGCAATCTCGGCACCGCGTCCATTCGCCAGCACGAAACGCCCCCGCCCGCCGCGTTGCCGCGCGATCCGGTCGGGAAAGGCATGAATGAGCAGTGTACCGGCAGATGCAGGCAGTTCGCCATCCCCATTGCTTGCGCCCGATGAGCCCGACGAAAGGCCGGAGGACAGACGCTGGGCGAGGTTGCGGGCATTGCGAGCCCGCTCTCCCCGATCGCGCCGGAATTGCCGCAGCCTCTCGTCCAGATCGAGGTCGCTGCCACCCAGTCCCTGTTCGGTCAGAAGCACGGCCAGTTCCGCCGCGGCGCGCGCCTGCCCCTGCTCGGCAGCCCCGAGCACCATAGCGGCGAGCCGAGGCGGCAGACCGAAATCGCGCATCCGCCGGCCCTTGGCAGTCAATTGCAGGCGCTCATCCAGAGCCCCGAGCCCGATCAGAAGCTGCCGCGCCTCCTTCAAAGCGGCCTCGGGCGGCATATCAAGAAGCAGCAGCTGTCGCGGATCCGCCACCCCCCAATGGGCCATGTCGAGCGCAAGTCCGGAGAGATCGCTGGACAGGATTTCCGGTGGCGTGAAAGCCGGAAGCGCTGCCGTCTGTCCGATATGCCAGAGGCGCACGGCGATCCCCGGTTCGGTTCGGCCCGCACGCCCTGCGCGCTGGTCCGCCGAGGCGCGCGACACGCGGACCGTTTCCAGCCGGGTGATCCCGGTCGAAGCTTCAAAGACCGGTAGCCGCTGCAAGCCGCTGTCGATCACGACGCGCACACCATCAATGGTGATCGAGGTCTCGGCAATCGAGGTCGAGAGGACAATCTTGCGAAAACCGGATGCCGCCGGCTTGATCGCCGCATCCTGCTCGGCTTGGCTCAGCATGCCGTAGAGCGGCGCGATCATAATGTCCGGCCCGACCCTGGATTCGAGCCGCTCCGCCACGCGGCGGATTTCGGCCTGCCCTGGAAGGAAGGCGAGGATGGAACCGGTCTCTTCGGCAAGCGCCTTCATGATCGCCGCCGTCACCGCGTCTTCCACCCGCTCGTCGCCCGGCCTGTCGCGATAGCGGATCTCGACGGGGAAACTCCGCCCCTCGCTGACGACGACGGGCGGGTTCGCAAGCAGGGTCGCGATGCGCTCGACATCGAGCGTTGCCGACATGACGAGGATGCGCAGATCCGCCCGCAGCGCCGACTGCGCGTCGAGCGCGAGGGCGAGCCCCAGATCGGCATCGAGCGACCGCTCATGAAATTCGTCGAACAGGACCGCCGCGACACCCTGCAGCTCGGGGTCGTCCAGGATCATCCGCACGAAGACCCCTTCCGTCACCACTTCGATGCGGGTCTGCGCGCTGATCCTGGTGTCGAGCCGCATCCGGTAGCCGACGGTCTGGCCCACAGGCTCGCCGAGAAGGGCAGCCATGCGCGAGGCCGCAGCGCGAGCGGCAAGTCGTCTGGGTTCGAGCAGGATGATCCGCCCGTCTCCCCGCCAGGACTGCTGAAGGAGATGGAGCGGAACGAGCGTCGTCTTGCCCGCGCCGGGCGGCGCAGACAGAACCGCGCGATTCCCAGCCGCGAGCGCCTCGGCCAGCGCGGCAAGGCGATCGGTGATCGGCAGATAAGGAAGCACGCGCGATGTCACGCGCTGACCTTGTCCTGTGTCGCGGTCTCGTAAGCGAGGATCGCGCCGGCCAAATCCTCGAGTGCTGCCCCGACGGACTTGAACAGTGTGATGTCCTCGGCGTTGCGGCGGCCTTCTGTCCCGCCGACCAGTTCGGACAATTCGGCGACCACATGATTGGCATTGATGACACCCGCGGCCATGGGCTGCAGGAGGTCGCCGGCCTCGGCAAAGGCGCCTGCACGGGTATCGACAAAGAGACGGGCACGCCGGACGGCCTCGTCGTCACTCTCGCGCATGTCCTTGTTGAAGGCCCCGATCAGGTCGAGATGGCTGCCTGGCTTCAGCCACGCGCCGCGGATGAGAGGCGCACGCGATAGCGTCGCACAGGAAATGATGTCGGCCTGACGGGCGGCCGCTTCGAGATCCTCGGCGACGTCGGCCGCATAGCCGAGCGCCCGGGCTTCGGAGACCGCCTGTTCAGCCTTGGCTCGGTCACGCCCCCAGATCACCACCTCCGTGATGGGCCGCACCCGGCTATGGGCTTCGACCAGGTTCACAGAGAGACGGCCGGTTCCGACCACCAGCAGGCTGGAGGCATCCTCCCGGGCAAGATGGCTGGCAGCAAGCGCTGAAGCCGCTGCGGTCCGCCGGGCCGTGAGCTCGCCGCCATCGATGACGGCCAGCAATTCTCCCGTGCGGCCGGAGGAGAGGAGATAGCTGCCATGGATTGCGGGCAGGGATCTGAGGTGATTGTCCGGAAAGACGGAGACGAGCTTGACGCCGACATACGCTCCCGGCTGCCAGGCGGGCATCAGCAGCAAGGTTGCATCGGCCTCCCCGGGAACGGCAACGCTATGATGATGGCGAACCGGCATCACGCAGCCGGTCTTGAACATGGCGGCGAGCGCCGCGATGAGCGCGTCCCAGGCAAGGGCCTGTCTGGTCTGGTTCGGATCGAGAATGAGCATGCGTCGGTGCACTCCTTATAGGGACGCAGACACTATCAAGGAGCGTTCCGCTTGCAAACGGAAGCAAGCGACCCGAAATGCAGTGTGGGAGGGCCATTCGTCGACCGTTCCATGGTTCCGTTTGACACGACCCAACAGAACATTCAGGAAAATTCTGTTCATCATCAATGGGTTGTTCGTTTTTTGCAATTTTGTGAAAACGGGCTGTTGACGGTTTGGGGTGATGGCCGTATAAGCCGCTTCACCGAACGAGAGGG
>DAMDHD010000005.1:0-119647 GCA_032102365.1 Allorhizobium sp. CTOTU50464
CGAGGCCGCGGGCCGGCGGCAGGATCGCCCGCGGCCGGGCGCGCCAGCCGGCATAGCCTGCGATGAGCCCCGCGGTCGCAGCGAAGGACATCTGAAAACTGGGACCCATGACCGTCGAGGGCTGCACGCAGAGGATCGCGGTTGCCGCCAGCGCAAGATTGCGCAGGCTGATCGCGGGTCTGTCGAAGAGCACGGCAACCAGCATGATTGCTGTCATCAGATAGGCTCGCAGGGCCGAGACCTGATAGCCGGAGATCAACACGTATCCTGTTGTTGCAAGAAGCGCTCCGACAGCCGCGATTTTCTTGATTGGGTAACGCGCAGCGAGCACCGGCGCCAGACTGAGCAGCCCGCGAAGTCCAACGAAGAAAATCCCGGCCGCAAGCGCCATGTTCAGGCCCGAGATCGCCGTGATATGAGCGAGACCGGAGACCCGCAAAGCCTCCGTCGCCTCCTCGGACATGGACCGGCGTTCGCCCGTGATGATCGACGCTGCGAAGGCGCCGGGATCACCGGGCAGGATGCTTCGAATGCGGTTCGATATCTGGTCCCTGAGCGAGAAGAGCGCAGCATCGAGTCGGGTGAAGAGACTTGGCTCGACGGCCGCGTCTGCCGGCTCTCGCCCGGGCGGGCCCAGGAAGAAACCGACGGCGCCGATGCCGGAGAAATAGCTTTGAAAGGCAAAGTCGTTGAGGCCAGGAAGCGCGGGGCCTGATGGGGGAGACAGGCGTGCGCGGCCGGTCAGGCGGTCGCCGATGGAGGCAGGGAGGTGTCTGCTGCGAGCCAGGAGGTTCGCCCGCAAGGGCGGACGTCGCACCGTCGGTTCCACCGTTGACGTGATCCTCAGCGTGTAGCGCCATTCCCCGGCGGCACCCTGCTCTCTCCGCTCGACGACGCCCGTTACCGTGGTCACCAGTGGCTGATCGAGGATGACGGTCGCCAGCCGTCGCGTCTCCCATTCGGCACATAGCATGCCCGCGACAAACAGACAGGCGGCTCCAACGGACGCGTGAACCACCGTATCGCGCGTTGCGAGCAGGAAGGCGACCGCCAGAAGTGCAAGGGCCGGGCCGAGGACGATTGCCACGGGCGGGCTCTCAATGCTGAACCAGAGTGCAGCACCGGCTCCAAGGCAGACGGGCACGAAGAGGAAGAGATGGCCATAGCGCACCTCCTCCCTCACCGAACGCCTCAAGGCGTGGTGCAGGCGCGCCAAACGGTCGCGGACCTTTACAAGCAGACCTGCTCCGGTGAGGCGTGGTGGTGGTCGCGGATCGAGCGGGCGCAGGCTATCCGTTCGCGCCAGCCTTTCCGCCTGCACGAGCTCTCCGCCCCCCTGCCTTTCTGCCACGTCCACCATGTGGTTCGCCCGGCCGGACACGCCCCATCCGCACGCAGGATAGGCCAAAACCGAAAGCAATCAAAGCGTGTAGAGCGGGGCGATTCTGCCGCCTATCCGGGCTTCAAACGATTAGAACCGATCGGTTCGATTGTTGCCGTTTTCGCGACGCACAATTTGCCCTTTGGATAGCTTGGCATTAACTTCGGTATCATATAGCTACATCACACGCTTAACCGATGGCGGCTTTTTCAAGACGCCTTCCCGCCAATACCGGAGGATCAGCATGACGGACAAAAGCGCTTCTTTGAAACTCGGGGACAAGACGGTCGACCTGAGCGTCAAGGCCGGCACGATCGGCCCTGACGTCATCGACATCGGCGCCCTTTACAAGCACACGGGTACGTTTACCTACGATCCGGGCTTTACGTCCACGGCATCCTGCGAGTCCAAGATCACCTATATCGACGGCGACGAAGGCACGCTTCTGCACCGCGGCTATCCGATCGAGCAGCTTGCCGAAAAGGGCGACTTCCTGGAAGTCTGCTACCTCCTGCTCTACGGCGAACTGCCGACGGCAGCGCAGAAGAAGGACTTCGACTATCGCGTCACGCACCACACCATGGTGCACGAGCAGATGACCAAGTTCTTCTCCGGTTATCGTCGTGACGCCCATCCGATGGCTGTCATGGTCGGCACCGTCGGCGCGCTCTCCGCCTTCTACCACGACTCGACCGACATCACGGATCCGCATCAGCGCATGGTCGCCTCGCTGCGCATGATCGCCAAGATGCCGACGATCGCCGCGATGGCCTACAAGTATCACGTCGGCCAGCCCTTCGTTTACCCGAAGAATGACCTCGACTACGCCTCCAACTTCCTGCGCATGTGCTTTGCCGTGCCTTGCGAAGAATACAAGGTCAACCCGGTTCTGGCCCGCGCCATGGACCGCATCTTCATCCTGCATGCCGATCACGAGCAGAATGCATCGACCTCGACCGTGCGCCTCGCCGGTTCGTCGGGTGCGAACCCGTTCGCCTGCATCGCAGCCGGCATCGCCTGCCTCTGGGGCCCCGCCCATGGTGGCGCGAACGAAGCAGCGCTCAACATGCTGATGGAAATCGGCTCGGTCGACCGCATCCCGGAATATATCGCCAAGGCCAAGGACAAGAACGATCCGTTCCGCCTGATGGGCTTCGGCCACCGGGTCTACAAGAACTACGACCCGCGCGCCAAGATCATGCAGAAGACGATGTATGAGGTTCTGGAAGCGACCGGTCACGGCGACGACCCGCTGATGAAGGTGGCGCTCGAGCTCGAGAAGATCGCGCTCAACGACCCCTACTTCATCGAGAAGAAGCTCTACCCGAACGTCGACTTCTACTCCGGCATCACGCTGCGTGCGCTCGGCTTCCCGACGACCATGTTCACCGTTCTCTTTGCGCTCGCCCGCACCGTCGGCTGGATCGCGCAGTGGAACGAAATGATCGAAGATCCGCAGCAGCGTATCGGTCGTCCGCGCCAGCTCTACACCGGCGCCCCGAAGCGCGACTACAAGCCGCTTTCGGACCGCTGAGTCCATCTCACGCTGTGGAACATCGAGAAGGCCGGCTCTGTCCGGCCTTCTTCCGTTTCGGGTCTCACAACAAACGCTTTTCCGGCTCAAGCCGGTCAAACTCCCCGTGAAGGATCCGCATTTCGCCGCTCCACGCCTTCAATTCCCGAAAGCTTTGTTCTAAGGAAGTCAACCTGCTTCGTCCCGGACGAAGATTTACAATGAGGTTTATGCGTCCCGATGCTCGTCTTCTTGAGAAAAGCTTCCCAAACCCTGTTCGCCAAGATCTTGCTTTTGCTGCTCGTCGTGTCCTTCGGCGTCTGGGGCGTCTCTGCCTCGCTGTTCAGCAATACGTCGGATACCGTGGTTGCCGTGGGTGACCAGACCGTCTCGTCCAACGACTTCGCCTTTGCCTATCAGCGGCAGGTCGCGGACATGAGCAGCCGATTCGGGATGCAGCTCACCACCGAACAGGCGCGTGCCTTCGGCATCGAAGCGCAGGTATTCTCGCAGCTTGCCGCCGGCGCGGCTCTCGACCAGCTCGCGGCCGACATGAATCTCGGTCTGTCCCAGGACCGCCTCGCCCAGCTGATTGCCGACGATCCGGCCTTCAAGAATGCGGCCGGCAATTTCGATCGCGCCCTCTTCTCGTCTCGTCTGCGCAGTGCGGGTCTGCGTGAGGACGATTATATCGAGGAGCGCTCGAAGGTCGCCATCCGGAGCCAGATCGTTGACGCCACGGCAGACGGTTTCGTTGCGCCGAAGGTGCTGGTCGATGCGCTCAAGACCTATCGTTACGAAAATCGCGACATCAACTATCTGCTGCTGACCAACGCCAATATCGAGCCGGTCAAGGCACCCGACGACGCAACGCTCGCCGCCTGGTTCGAGACCACCAAGTCCGGCTATCGCGCTCCGGAATATCGCAGTTTCAACTATGTGAAGCTCGAGCCTTCCGACATCGCCGATACGGCTGCCATCACCGACGAGCAGATCCGTGAAGACTATGAGCGCCGCAAGTCTTCCTACGAGATTGCCGGCACCCGTACGATCGAGCAGCTCTCGTTCGAAAGCCGCGAAATGGCGGAAGCGGCCCTGCAGGAACTGCAGAACGGCACCAGCTTCGACCAGCTCGTCGCAGATCAGGGCAAGACGGCCGGCGACGTGCTGCTGGGTGATTTCACCCGAGACCGCCTCCCCGACCCGGCGCTCGCGGAAGCAGCCTTCGCGGTGACGACCGAGGGGGGCACGACGCCCGTGGTCGAAGGCGCGCTTGGGCCCGTCATCCTGCGGATCACCAATATCAAGGAAGGCCGCACGCAGCCGCTCGAAGAGGTCAAGGAACAGATCCGCGAAGCGCTTGCCGAATCTGCCGCGATCGCGGACCTCACCGCCGTCCACGACCAGTTCGAAGACCTGCGTGCCGGTGGCTCGACGCTGAAAGAAGCCGCCGACCAGCTTAAGCTGACAACATCGACGGTTACGGACATCGATCGCCGTGGTCTCGACAACCGCGAGACGGAAGTCGCCGGCATCCCGGAGCGTGACAAGCTGCTGACGGAGGTTTTCCGCACGGAGATCGGCGTCGAGGCGCTGCCGGTCAACATGGGCAGCAACGGCTTCATCTGGTTCGAAGTCACCGATGTCAAGCCGGAGCGCGACCGGGAACTTGCGGAAGTGCGCGAGAAGGCTGTCGCCGACTGGACTGCCGAGCAGCAGCGTATAGCGCTCGGCGCCAAGGCGGAGAGCCTGCGCAAGCGCATCGCCGACGGCGAAAAGCTCGAGGATATCGCGACGGAACTCGGTCTCGCCGTCGAAAGCAAGGCGGGCATCACCCGCCGCAGCGAGGACGCGGTGCTCGGCCCGACCGCGGTCACGGCGGCTTTCTCCGGCCCGCAGGGCACGGTTGCCACGGCATCCGGCGCGGATCCCTCCACGCAGATCCTGCTAACGGTGACTGCCGTGCGTGATCAGCCCACGGGCGGCGTGCCGCTCACGGACGATGCGCAGATCGCCCAGGTTGCCAATGCGGCCGGTGACGACATCCTCGACCAGATGGTGGGGCAGTTGCAGTCGGAATACGGCGTGACCATCAATCAGGCGCTGGCCCAGCAGGCGATCGTCCGATAAGTCCGGCCAGAGGGGGAGCTGTAGAATGTCCGGGTTGAAGCCCTTCATCGCCAAGATCGCAACGCGCCAGCCGCTCACGCGGCAGGAGGCGAGCGACGCTTTCGAAATCCTGATGTCGGGCGAAGCCAGCATGGCCCAGGTGGGCGGCTTTCTGATGGGCCTGCGCGTGCGCGGAGAGACCGTCGACGAAATCGCCGGCGCCGTGTCCATCATGCGGCAGAAGATGGTGCCGGTGGATGCACCGGACGATGCAATCGACATCGTGGGCACCGGTGGCGATGGCACCAATACCTACAACATCTCGACGCTGGCGGCGCTGATCGTTGCCGGCGCCGGCGTGCCCGTTGCCAAGCACGGCAATCGCGCCCTGAGCTCGAAGTCGGGCACGGCGGATGCACTGTCGCAACTCGGCGTCAAGCTCGACATCGAGCCGGACATGATCTCGCGCTGCATCCGCGAGGCCGGGATCGGCTTCATGTTCGCGCAGCTGCATCATCCGGCCATGCGCCATGTCGGCCCTGCTCGCGTTGAGCTCGGTGCGCGCACCATCTTCAACATCGTCGGCCCGCTTTCGAGCCCTGCGCGCGTGAAAAAGCAGCTTTTCGGCGTATACTCGCCCGAGTGGCTGATCCCCGGCGCCGAGGCCCTCCGGGATCTGGGCCTGACCAGTGCCTGGGTCGTGCATGGCAGTGGTCTCGACGAGATCACCACCACGGGACCGAGCCAGGTCGCGGAGCTGAAGGACGGCGAAATCCGCAGCTTCGACCTCACGCCCGATGATTTCGGCGTCGAGACCGTCTCGCTCGATGCGATCCGCGGTGGCGACGGCGCTGTGAACGCAGCAGCCCTTCGCGATGTTCTGGGCGGGGCAAAGACGCCCTATCGCGATGTCGCCCTCTGTAATGCAGCCGCATCGCTGATCGTTGCCGGCAAGGCCAAGGACGTGACCGAGGGCATGCATCTCGCCAGCCAGTCGCTCGACACGGGCAGTGCCGCACGTGCACTCGAGACGCTGATCACCATTTCCAATTCGGCCGCGCAGGGGTAAGTTCAGACCATGACCGACATCCTGAAGCGCATCGAAACTTACAAGCGGGAAGAAATCGCTGCCGCGAAGGCGGCCGTCTCTCTGTCCGAACTCAAGGACCGGATCGCCGCCCAGGAGGCGCCTCGTGGTTTTCACCGTGCGCTGGTTCGTGCCCGCGATGAGGGTCGCTTCGGACTGATTGCCGAAATCAAGAAGGCGAGCCCTTCGAAGGGGCTCATCCGGCCCGATTTCGATCCGCCGTCCCTCGCCGCCGCCTATGAGGCCGGTGGTGCCGCCTGCCTGTCTGTCCTGACGGATAGCCCGAGCTTTCAGGGTGCGCCGGAATTTCTCACCGCTGCCCGTCAGGCCTGTGCGCTCCCCGCGCTGCGCAAGGACTTCATGTTCGATGGCTATCAAGTCTATGAGGCACGCGCCTGGGGTGGCGATTGCATCCTGCTGATCATGGCGTCGCTCTCTGACGATGAAGCCGCTGAACTCGAAGGCGTTGCTTTCGAGCTCGGCATGGATGTGCTGGTTGAAGTGCATGACGCCGAAGAGATGGAGCGGGCCCTGAAGCTCAAGTCGCCGCTGGTCGGCATCAACAATCGTAACCTTCGCACCTTTGACGTCAGCCTCACCGTCAGCGAAGAACTGGCACCGATGGTGCCGGCGGATCGCCTGCTCGTGGGTGAAAGCGGCATCTTCACCTATGAAGACTGCCAGCGCCTGCAGGCCTCCGGCATCACGACCTTCCTCGTCGGCGAAAGCCTGATGCGCAAGGACGACGTCGCCCAGGCCACGCGCATGCTGCTGACCGGCAAGCCCGGCGCATTGGCGGCGGAATGAGCGACGAGGCAAAAGGCCTGACACATATCGGCGCGTCTGGCGAGGCGCATATGGTCGATGTGTCGGCCAAGGATGACACGGTTCGTGTGGCCGTGGCCGAAGGCTCTGTCAGAATGAAACCGGAGACCCTTGCGATCATTCGCGACGGCAATGCCAAGAAGGGCGATGTCATCGGCACCGCCCGGATCGCCGGCATCATGGCCGCCAAGCAGACGTCCAATTTGATCCCGCTGTGTCATCCGCTGATGCTCTCGAAAGTGACCGTCGATATCGTCGAGGATGCTGACTTGCCCGGCCTGCGGGTGGAGGCCACCGTCAAGCTCACCGGCAAGACCGGTGTCGAGATGGAGGCGCTGACAGCTGTCTCCGTCACCTGCCTGACGATCTATGACATGGCGAAAGCCGTCGACAAGACCATGGAAATCGGGGGTATCCGGGTCATGGAGAAGAGTGGCGGCAAATCCGGCGACTTCCGCCATCCGGAGCGGGTCTGATGTCGCTTCTGCCGGTCGAAGACGCCCTGGCACGGCTTCTGGCCGCCGCCATACCGATCAGCGACAGGCAAGAGGTTCCGCTGCACGAGGCCAATGGACGTGTTCTTGCAGCAGACCTCAAGTCCCGCCTGACCCAGCCACCCTTTGATGCCTCCGCGATGGACGGTTATGCCCTTCGCGCGTCCGACGCGGCCGATATCGGATCGATCCTGACGGTCATCGGAGAATCGGCGGCGGGGCATGGCTATGCCGGCGAGGTAGGACCCGGACAGGCTGTCCGCATCTTCACGGGGGCCCCCGTTCCCTCGGGTGCCGACAGCGTTCTCCTGCAGGAAGATGCAGAAAAACTCGACGATGGACGCATCCGCACGACCTTTGCGGTGAGTGCCGGACGACATATCAGGCCGCGGGGGCAGGACTTCGCTGAGGGCGATGCCGCACTCTCCGCCGGTATCCGGCTCGACTATCGCCATCTGACGCTTTCGGCAGCCATGAACCACGCGACGCTCTCCGTCTATCGGCGGCCGCGTGTCGCGATCCTCGCGACCGGGGACGAGCTGGTGCCGCCCGGCAGCCAACCCGGCCCGAGCCAGATCATCGGTTCGAACACATTCGGGATTGCGGCCCTTGCGCGTGACAATCAAGCAGAGGTGCTCGATCTCGGGATCGTCCCCGATGACCGTGAACTCCTGCATCAGGCGATCGAGCGCGCGCGGTCCAGCGGCGTCGACGTGCTGGTGACGCTGGGTGGTGCCTCGGTCGGCGATCATGACCTCGTGCAGTCGACCCTCGTCGCAGCCGGCATGCAGCTCGATTTCTGGCGGATCGCCATGCGGCCCGGAAAGCCGCTGATGGTCGGGCGGCTGGACGGCATGAAGGTGCTCGGCCTTCCCGGCAATCCGATCTCCAGCCTCGTCTGCGGCCTGCTGTTCATGGAACCTCTTCTCGCGCATCTCGGGCACCAAGAGGTCCGGGAGCGCATGACCACGGCGCGTCTGGTCAATGCCCTGCCCGCGAACGACAAGCGGCAGGACTATGTGCGTGCGCGGCTCTCTGACGCCAGTGACGGCATTCGGCGGGTCGAGAGCTTCGGCAAGCAGGATTCCTCGATGATGCGGATTTTCTCCCAGTCCGACTGCCTGATCGTGCGCCCGCCGCATGCGCCAGCGGCAGATGCCGGCGAACTCGTGCCGGTGATGCTGCTCGATCGGTAAACTTTGGGGCAAGATCAGAGCGTGGAGGCGGCGCTTTCAGCATCGGATGCGGCGTCTTCCAGTCCATACTGGCGTTTGATCAGCGCTGCGATCTCGTCTTCGATCGCCTCGCGATCTTCCTTCGGCATTTCGGCGAGCGCTTCTTCCGTCAGGCCGTTGTCCTCGAGATACTGGTCCCTGATGCGCTCGGCGAGCGACTTGCGGCTTTCTTCCTGAAACTCCGACCTCAAGGCATCCCGCTTCAGGGCCAGCTCTTCCGCGTCCTTGTCGAAATAAACACCGGCCTGCATCTGCCAGAGCGAGGTCTTGAGGCCGGTTGCAGACTGGTCACTCTCCGGGGCCCTCGTGGTTGAACTGGCTTCACCGGCTGCAAAGCCTGGCGCGGCTGTCGTCGCCTGCTTCTCCCGAGCCGCGTAGGTCGTCATATAGTACGGGTTTTCACCGATTCGCATGATCACCTCCTTGTTCTCCTCAGAGTAGACCGCAGCACTTGCGCAGGGCTGGAACAAAAAAGACCCGGCGCGAGGCCGGGTCCTGAGACTGTCAATGGTTGCCGATCAGACGAGGCGGCTTTGCTCCAGCGCCGCACCGATGAAGCTTGCAAAAAGCGGGTGCGGATCGAGCGGACGCGACTTCAGCTCCGGATGGTACTGCACGCCGATGAACCACGGATGGTCAGGATATTCGACCGTCTCGGGCAGCAGACCGTCGGGCGACATGCCGGAGAAGACCAGGCCGCAGGATTCCAGGCGGTCCTTGTAGTCGACATTGACTTCGTAGCGGTGGCGATGGCGCTCGGAAATATCCTGGGAGCCATAGATCTCGGAGATCTTGGTGCCCTTCTTCAGCGAGGCCTTGTAGGCACCGAGGCGCATGGTGCCGCCGAGATCTCCAGCTGCGGAGCGCTTCTCAAGCTCATTGCCCTTCATCCATTCGGTCATGAGGCCAACGACAGGCTCCTCGGTCTTGCCAAATTCCGTCGACGAGGCGTTGTCGATGCCGGCCAGATGACGCGCGGCTTCGACGACTGCCATCTGCATGCCGAAGCAGATGCCGAAGTAAGGTACCTTGCGCTCACGAGCGAACTGAGCGGCAAGAATCTTGCCTTCCGATCCACGCTCGCCGAAACCGCCGGGCACCAAGATGCCGTTGACCTTTTCGAGCCATGGCGACGGATCTTCCTTTTCGAAGATCTCCGACTCGATCCATTCGAGCTTCACCTTGACCCGGTTGGCGATGCCACCGTGATACAGGGCTTCGATCAGCGACTTGTAGGCGTCCTTCAGGCCCGTGTACTTGCCGACGATCGCGATCGTGACTTCGCCTTCCGGCGTGCGGATGCGGTTGCAGACCTCTTCCCAGGCGTCCAGGCGCGGCTTCGGCGCCGGCTCGATACCGAAAGCGGCCAAGACCTCGTTGTCGAGGCCTTCCTTGTGATAGGCCATCGGCACGTCATAGATATTGGCGACGTCGAGAGCCTGGATCACAGCGCTTTCGCGCACGTTGCAGAACAGCGAGAGCTTGCGGCGTTCAGCCTGCGGGATCTCGCGGTCAGCGCGGACCAGCAGGATGTCGGGATGGATACCCAGCGCCTGCAGTTCCTTCACCGAATGCTGGGTCGGCTTGGTCTTCAGCTCGCCGGCTGCCGGAATGTAGGGCATCAGGGTCAGGTGAACATAGACCGCGGTGCCGCGTGGCAGGTCGTTGCCGAGCTGGCGGATCGCTTCCATGAAGGGCATGGCTTCGATGTCGCCGACGGTGCCGCCGATCTCGCAGATGACGAAGTCGTAGTCGTCATTGCCTTCGACCACGAAATCCTTGATCTCGTTGGTGACATGCGGAATGACCTGGACGGTCGCGCCGAGATAGTCGCCACGACGTTCCTTGTCGATGATGTTCTTGTAGATGCGACCGGTGGTGATGTTGTCGGTCTTGGTGGCCGAACGTCCCGTGAAACGCTCGTAGTGGCCGAGGTCGAGGTCTGTTTCGGCACCGTCATCGGTGACGAAGACTTCGCCGTGTTGAGTCGGGCTCATGGTGCCCGGGTCAACGTTCAAGTAGGGGTCCAGCTTGCGCAGACGAACGCGGTAACCCCGCGCCTGCAACAATGCTCCGAGTGCCGCGGCCGCAATTCCTTTGCCAAGAGAGGAAACCACGCCGCCAGTGATGAATACATATCGCGCCATGGGCTTCACCGGATACCGTTTCAGATTCGATTCCGCCAGCCCAAATCGGGCTTGTCCCACATTTTTCGTGAGCTCGGCGGAATATGGACAAAAGAAAACCGGCGGACCCTGGAGCCCGCCGGAGTGATGAAAGTCGTTCCGATCAGTTGTTCGGAACGGCGTTGGGGTCTGCTGCCGGAGCCGGCGTGGCCGGGGCTGCAGGCGTTTCTGCCGGTGCGGCCGCGGCCGGTGCAGAGGTCGACGGCTGAGCCGGAGCTGCGCCCGGAAGCTGGTCGAGAACGCTGCCGCCGCTGCCTTGCGTCGTGCCGTTGCCTGCCGGGATCCGGTCGAGGATGTCGGTCGGACGGGACTCGTAACGGGCGAGGATGCCGAGTGCGAGCGAGATCACGAAGAACAGTGTTGCCAGGATGGCCGTGGTGCGGGTCAGAGCGTTCGCCGTGCCGCGCGCCGACATGAAGCCCGATCCACCGCCGATCCCGAGGCCACCGCCTTCCGAGCGCTGGATGAGGACGACGCCGATCAGGGCGACGACGACCATGAGGTAGATAACGAGCAATACGGTCTGCATGGAATGTCCATCCTGCCCAATGGGGGCAAAATCAATGAGGTTGGCGGCTCTTTACATGAGAGGAACGGGCATTGAAAGCCCCTCTCCCGCTTTTGCGCGCATTCGCGCTCAGGCGGTCAGTTCCTCATAGACCCGGTATATGGCGAGGAAATCCTGAGCCTTCAAGCTCGCGCCACCGATCAGCGCACCGTCCACATTCTCGACGGCCATCAATTCCCTGGCGTTGGACGGCTTGACGGAACCGCCATAGAGAATGCGCATCTTCTTGCCCGCATCGCCGAAGCGCTTCACGAGTTCGGCACGCAGGAAGGCGTGGGCTTCCGCCACATCGGCAACGGTCGGCGTCAGACCCGTGCCGATTGCCCAGACAGGTTCATAGGCAATGACGGTGCGTTCGGCCGTGGCGCCATCGGGAACGGAGCCCGCCAACTGACGCTTCAGGATATCGAGTGTCTGTCCGGACTTGCGCTCATCTGCGGTCTCGCCGATGCAGATGACAGCGGTCAGGTCGGCAGCGTAAGCGGCTTCGGCCTTGGCGCGAACCAGATGGTCTGTCTCAGCGTGGTCGGTGCGACGCTCGGAATGGCCGACGATGACATGGGTGCCGAAGCAGTCGGCGATCATCTCAGCGGCCAGGTCGCCGGTATGGGCGCCGGAGGCGTTCTGATGGCAATCCTGAGCGCCAATCTGCAGGGGGCTGTCCGTGCAAAGCGCGGTCGCGACGTAAAGCAGCGTTGCCGGCGGGCAGATCAGGCTTTCCACCTTTTCGGAGAGAGGCCCCTGCACACCTTCGGCGATCGCCTTGATTTGATCGAGCGAAGCCCGTGTGCCGTTCATCTTCCAATTGCCCGCAACAAGCGGACGTACATCCGGTGTCATGTCGTCTCTACCCCTATTTCGCTTCTGCGAAGTAGCAAATCTGAGCCCGGAAGGAAAGATTGCGCTATCGTATTGGCCTGTTTATCGGGCGACATGGTGAAAATGTGAACTTTCGGCGCCCGCAATACCGGCAGGAAGCCTCGCACTCAGCGGATCAGCCAGTTCAGCACCGACCGCCAGTCCGTCATGCGAACCGGTGTGCCATGGGAGCCGGTTTCGAACAGCGTGAAGCGCACCGGTTGGCCTGCGTTTCTCAGCTTGCTGTAGATCGCGATCTGGTCCTCTGCGGCATAGACGCTGTCGCGGCTCCCATGGGTGAACCAGATCGGCAGTCTGGCCTTGGCAGCCGCACTCTTCGGTAGCGCTGGATCCGGCGCTCCGCCGAGGATGGCCATCCCTGCGAGCTTCGGCACCGCCTCCGCATCGCGGGAAATGCCCCAGCAAATGAAACTGCCCATGGAGGCGCAGGCGAGCACCACGGGTCTGCCGCCGGACTGCGCCGAGGCATGCGCAATGAGGGCGGCGATGTCGGCCACGCCCTTCTCGTCGAAACTTCTGACCGAAGGGGCATAATAGGTGCCGCCAGATTCGGCGGCGAGGTTCTTCAGGCGATTGAAGTTGCCGCCGAAGCTGATGTCGTTGAGCCCCAGGCGGCGATCCCCGCCCCTGCCATGGATGAAGATGACGGTAAACGCCTGGCCCTGATCCTTGCCCACGCGTCCAAGCTCCAGTGGCCCGGTCCGGAGCGGCAGCGTCTGGTTCTCCTGGACGCGGCGGACCTTCAGAGAGACATAGCGGTCCTTCACCCGCCGTTCCGGAATGCTGTCACGGCCATTGATGTCCCGCATTTCATCATAGTCCACTACCATGAAGTCGCCGCTGTCCCGGCTTTCCAGCACGGTCTGCGCCGAAAAAAGTTCATCCTTGAAGGGGCCTACCACATCGGCACTGGCACTTGCCGGCAACAGAAACGTAAAGAGAACGCAGGAAATCGCCGCAATGCGGAAATGAGCTGTGGACATCTGCATGGAAGATGGGTTTCCTCTCGGCTCGCGCTTGCCTTCGCGAAATGCGCCACGCAAAGCTGGCCCGAATTCAACATGCGCCGGCTCTATGGCCCTTCGCGCCTGCCCAGCCTTTCTGGCACAATCCGACCGATTCGCAGATGCGACGGGCCTGATGCGGCGGCATTATGAAGGTGCCGCGAAGCCGGCATCGAACAGCAACAGAGTATCGAACGACGCCATGGACGACAACGATCTCTTTTCCGGCATGCCGCTTTCCCAGAAGGTCGAGGCCGAGCCGACGCCAGCACCGGTCGCGCAGCCTGCGCCACGGGCGGCACTGGCTGCGCCTGCCTCGACAGGCGGTGACGATTACGGCGCCTCCTCCATCCGCGTGCTGGAAGGCCTCGAGCCCGTGCGCATGCGCCCGGGCATGTATATCGGCGGCACCGACGAGAAGGCGCTGCACCACCTCTTTGCCGAAGTCATCGACAACTCGATGGACGAGGCGGTTGCCGGTCACGCCAATTTCATCGACGTGCATCTGGATGCCCAGGGCTTCCTGACCGTCACCGACAATGGCCGCGGTATTCCTGTCGAACTGCATCCACAGGTGCCGGGCAAGTCGACGCTCGAAGTCATCATGACCAAGCTGCATGCCGGCGGCAAATTCGACGGCAAGGCTTACGAGACCTCCGGCGGTCTGCACGGTGTCGGCGTCTCCGTCGTCAACGCACTTTCCGATCTCTTGGAAGTCGAGGTCGCGCGCAATCGCAAGCTCTATCGTCAGACCTTCTCCCGCGGCATCCCGCAGGGCGGTCTCGAAGAGCTGGGTGAAGTGCACAATCGCCGCGGTACGCGCGTTCGTTTCCATCCAGATCCGCAGATCTTCGGGGATCATGCGAAATTCGATCCCGGCCGGATCTTCCGCATGGCGCGGTCGAAGGCCTACCTCTTCGGCGGCGTCGAAATCCGCTGGTCCTGCGATCCCGGCATGGTGCCCGAAGGCGGCGACATCCCGGAGAAGGCCGTCTTCCACTTCCCCGGTGGCCTGAAGGACTATCTCGCCGCCACCCTCGGCAAGGACTTCACGGTCACGCGCGAAATCTTCGCCGGCAAGACGGAGAAGTCCGGTGGCCATGGCGCATTAGAATGGGCGATCACCTGGTACGGCGGCGATCCGCAGGTGCATTCCTATTGTAACACGATCCCGACGCCCGAAGGCGGAACGCATGAGGCCGGCCTCCGTATTGCACTGACCAAAGGCCTCAAGAACTATGCCGAGTTGACCCAGAACAAGCGGGCCCAGCAGATCACCACCGATGACGTGATGATCTCGGCGGTCGGCATGCTCTCCGTCTTCATCCGCGAGCCGGAATTCGTCGGCCAGACGAAGGACAAGCTCGCGACCGTCGAGGCCCAGCGCATCGTCGAAAATGCGCTCCGCGATCCTTTCGACCATTACCTGGCCGGCAACCCGAACGAAGCGGCAAAGCTGCTCGACTGGGTGATCGAGCGTGCGGAAGAGCGCCTTCGCCGGCGCAAGGAAAAGGAAGTCAACCGCAAGTCGGCCGTGCGCAAGCTGCGCCTTCCTGGCAAGCTCGCGGACTGCTCGCAGAACACCGCAGAAGGCGCCGAACTCTTCATCGTCGAAGGGGACTCGGCCGGCGGCTCGGCCAAGCAGGCCCGCAACCGCGCCAATCAGGCGATCCTACCTCTGCGCGGCAAGATCCTGAACGTCGGCTCCGCGAGCCGCGAGAAGCTGATGGCCAACCAGCAGATCGCCGATCTCATCCAGGCGCTCGGCTGCGGCACGCGCACCAAGTATCGCGAGGAAGACCTTCGCTACGAACGCATCATCGTCATGACCGATGCCGACGTCGACGGTGCACATATTGCGTCGCTCCTCATCACCTTCTTCTACCAGGAAATGCCGGAGCTGATCCGCGGCAACCATCTCTATCTCGCCGTGCCGCCGCTTTACGTCATCCGCCAGGGGGCAAAGACGGTCTATGCGCGAGACGATGCGCACCGGGCCGAGCTCATGGAAACCGTCTTCAAGGGCAAGAAGGTCGAGATCGGCCGCTTCAAAGGCCTCGGTGAAATGATGCCGGCGCAGCTCAAGGAGACGACCATGGATCCCGCCAAGCGCACGCTTCTGAAGGTCGAGATCGACGAAGTCGACTTCGAGGGCACGCGCGATGCGGTCGATGCCCTGATGGGCACCAAACCCGAAGCCCGCTTCCGCTTCATCCAGGATCGCGCCGCCTTCGCGGAGAACCTCGACATCTGAGGCGGATCGGCCGTGTCCTATCGGCCGACCGCTTGTTTCCCGCCAGAGAATGCTCCATATGCAGGGCAGTTTAAACGGGACACTTCAGATTGTGAGCCAGGCTGATATTCCGACCTCGTCGAAAGGGCCACGTTGGCTTGGTCAGGCGACGGCCAACCGCATCGCCCTGATCACGCCGATCTCGGTGGCACGCTGGCTGCTGGTGCTGATCGGCATCGCGGCCATCTACTTCTTCCATGGCTTTCTGGTGCCGGTGCTCGCGGCCCTCGTCATCGCTTTTGCGAGCTGGCCGCTTTATCGGCGCCTGCTCGATCGCATCGGCGGCAACACGACGCTCGGTGCGACCTTCGCGCTGCTCTTCATCCTGGCTTTTCTCATCATCCCGATCGGCATTGCGATCTCCTATGCCGTTGAAGAAATCCGGCAGTGGATCAGCTGGGCCGTGGAAGCCAATACGACGGGTGCGCCTCCGCCGGGCTGGATCCTGGCGCTGCCGCGGGTCGGCGAGTGGCTGGACGCGAAATGGACCGAGCATATCGGCCAACCCGGCGCGATCGGTGAACTGATCCAGATCGTCAGCGGCGCCAATATCGGCAATATCTATCGTGCCGTGATCGCGGCGGGCGATGGTCTCTTCCATCTGCTCCTGACCCTGCTCTTCATGCTGATCGCGCTCTTCTTCGTCTATCGCGACGGCGCAAACTTCGCCCGCCAGCTGGACCTGCTCGGCGAGCGCATTCTGCCCAACCGCTGGGAGCGGATCTCGCGCGTCGTGCCGGCAACGATCAGCTCGACCGTCACAGGCATGACGCTGATTGCGATCGGTGAAGGCATCGTGCTCGGGATTGCCTACTGGCTGGCTGGTGTCCCCTCGCCCGTCACGCTGGGCGTCATCACCGGCGTCATGGCTCTGATCCCCGGCGGCGCGCCTTTGTCGTTCACGCTGGTATCTATCTATCTCGTCGCCAGCGGCGCCATGATCGAAGGCGTGGCGCTCTTCATCTGGGGATCGGTCGAGCTTTTCATCGTCGACAAGACGGTGCGCCCGCGCCTTGTCGGCGGCCCGATCAAGCTGCCATTCCTGCCGACCTTCTTCGGTCTCGTCGGTGGCGTGAAGACCATGGGTTTCCTCGGTCTCTTCATCGGCCCGGTTCTGATGGCGCTGCTCGTCTCCATCTGGCGCGAGTGGATCCGCGAAGTGGAACTTGCCGACGACGCCATGGCGGACGGAGAGCAGGGCGAACTCGATTTTGTGGCGGAGCCAGAGGTCGAGAGCAGAAGAGCGTCTGCGGGGTAGAGAACCGCCCGAGAGCCTCCTTCAGGTTGCCTGCGGATTGCAGTTCCACGCAACCGGAGCGCCTTGCTTTGGCTCCAATCCTCTGTTTGCTCTAGACGCAGAAGATCACCTGCGGAGCCGCCCGATGAAGACTGCCCTGATCATGATGACGATCCTCGGCTGTGACGATAGCGTCAGCCAGTGCGCGTTCGTGGAGACCGCGCCTGAACGCTTCGTCTCCATCGAGCTTTGCAATGCCGCCTCGGAAAACGTGCTCGGCCGCTACACGCATATCGGCTATCCGACGGCCGTCGCGGTCTGCCAGATGCCGCCGCCCGACATCACCGAGGCTCTCGCGACCCAGTCACCGGCGCAGCCGGGCGAAGACGCCGTCATCAAGCCGACGGAAGAGCAGGAAAGAACGCTCAAGGACAGAGCGATCGATGCCGTGCGCGAAGTCCTTCCCGGCAAGGCCGCGATCAAGATGATCTTCGAGAAGCCGATCCACGTGGTGTCGGAAAGCTATTCCTGGGTGGCGAAGAAGATCACGCCCTGACGCATCATGCCGCGGCCAGGGCGAAGCCACTGGCGTAATCGCGTGCCAAGCGCCGTTCCTCGGCAATCGCCATCCGCTCGACCATGTCGATCAGAACCCGCGCCGAATCGCTCAGATCGTTGTGGCCGCGGTAGCGGGCGACCAGCCGGTGGGCGATGTGGTCGAGTTCGAAGCCCTCGGCAGACTGGATGAGGTTGCGCCACAGCATGACGGCGTCGACGAAGATCGGGCTCAGGTCGCGGGCGAGCCCTGCCGATTCGAGAAGCGCGCGGACCGCGTGGAAGCGCCCGGTTGCCAGGATCGAACGGACCCGCCGCTCGTCGAGACCCGAGATGGCAACGATGGCCGACGAGAAGAAGTCCGTGCGGCCGGCGCAGAGGGCGTGCATCAGGAAGGCCGGGCTCAGACGTCCGGCAAGGCGCAGCTGCTCGGTCAGGCGCGACAGTTCCTCGCCATGCACGTCGGCGAGAAGAGCAATCGTCGCGCAGTCGCCGGCTTCACGGGCAATCCGCTCGATCCGTCTGCTGCCAACCGCGCCGATGACCAGTTCGGAGCCCGCAAGCGCGTCAGCCACGAACTGGACCAGAAGCTGACGGATGCCGCTGGTCAGGTCGTCCCGATCCAAGAGCAATGACCGGATGCGTTCGCAATGGCCATGGCGCTCTGCGATACGGCGCAGCGTGAAGGTCGTCAGACGCGCGCGGGGGTTCTCGAGCAGGACCTCCAGTTCGGCGGCGTCGCCGATCTCGGCAAGCGCTGCTGCGACGCCGATGCTGACCTCGCTGCGGGCGGCGATCAGCGCCCGCGTCTCCACGGTTCCACGACCGGCGATATCGACGAGATCGGCGTCCGCCAGCACCGGCGAATAGAGAATGACGATGGAGGCAATTTCGGGCTGGTCTTCCGCGAGCGAGACCATGATTGCACGCGGAGCGCCGACTTCGGGGGCCAGAACCTCTGCAAGAGCCATGCGCACCTGCGGCGCCGGGTCATCGAGCAGATAGGTCATTGCCATCTGCGCGGCGTGTCGTTCTTCCGGCGCCATGTCGGATTTCAGGTAAGCCCGCGCGAGCGCATTCGCCGCGCGCGCCCGCTCCTGCGATTTCGCCGTTTCGACCCATTTGAGAAAAGCTGCAACGATCAAAGTCGAACCCACTCGCCACCCGTATACACCCGAAGAATTCGGTGTCTCGGACAGTAGGATCAAAGTGTTTAAGAAACGTTCACCACGTTCATTAACCACCCCTGCCGCAATACCCCCGAATGATCACAGCGTTCATAATTAGGATGATCAGCCGCGCTGGCTCGGGCGTTTCAGCTCGAAAACGGGACCCATGCCGGCGTAATCCATGTAGCCCAGGCGCATGATGGGGTCCGCCGAGGCGAGATTGAATCGGCCGCCGCGGATCATGGCGTCCGCAATGTGTATACCGACCACCTGGCCGAAGACGGCGTGGCTGTCGGTGTCATTGCCGTCCATATCCGGCAGAGTAAGAACCTTCGTCACACGGCACTCCAGCGCGGCGACCGCCTCACCGACATAGGGGGCGTCGACCAGTCTGCCCGCGGCAGCGGTCAAACCGGCCAGGGTGAATTCGTCCGTCTCATAGGAGACAGCGGCAGACGAGGTATTCATCTGATCGAGAAGCGAGCGGCTGACGAAGCTTGCAGTAAAGACGCCCGTCTCTTCCACATTTCGCAGACTATCTTTGCGACCACTCGACGAGAACATCACCATCTTCGGCTTGTCGCCGACGGCGTTGAAGAAGGAATAGGGAGAGAGGTTGCGGCTCCCGTCCCTGCCCTTCGTGCCGATCCAGCCGATCGGCCGGGGCGCAACGATCGCCTTGAACGGGTCGTGCGCCATGCCATGGGCATTCGATTCGGTGTCGTAGAACATCAATCCTCGCCACCCTGCCAGGTTACCACATCCGCAAGTGCCGGACGCGGGCGCTCGACGATGGGGAACTCTGTCGAGCCGATATGGATGAAACCGGCAACCTTCTCGCCAGGCTTCACGCCGAGCAACGGATAGGCGCGCTCATCGAAGGCGAACCACTCGGACAGCCAGTTCGAGACATAGCCGTGCGCGTTGGCGGCCATCAGAAGATTAAGGCAGACGGCACCGGCGGACATCACCTGCTCCCATTCCGGGATCTTCGCATGGGGAGCAGCGGTTGAAATGACGGCGATGACAACGGGCGCCCGGGTAAAGCGGGTGCGCTCGACCTGGATCATCTCGTCGGAAAGCGCCGGGTTCTTCTCGAGCGCCATCTTCAGCAGTTCCTCTCCTATGCGGGCCCGTTCGTCGCCGCGATAGACGACGAAGCGCCATGGCGCGAGCTTACCATGATCAGGAACACGCACGGCGAGCGAGAGAATCGCTTCGATCTCTGCCCTCTCCGGCCCCGGCTCGCACATCTGGAAAGCAGGCGTAGAACGACGAACTGCGAGATAATCGAGCAGTTTGATATCTTTTTTCATTTTCTTGATACCTTCATAGGCCTTGGCAGGTTCGGCGGTCTTGAAATTGCCATGCGGTTCGGTTTGAAGTGGCCGGCATTGGGAAGGAAGTCAACACACAGTGCATCGTATGCTCCCTCAACCTGGTTTCATTGGTCTGCTGCTTGGGCTCCTCGTGGCCGTCGCCACGACAGCGCCCGCCGCCGCTCAGGAAGCGTTCGAAACCTTCAAGCAGCTCAACGGCTCGACCAAGATGCCGAAGCTGAAGGCGTTTTCGGCGCCGGGTCTCGGCGCCATTGCCAATGTGACCCAGGGGCGCAGCGTCAAGCTCGACGCCAAGCTGACCAACGAAGGCGAGCCAATGCAGCACGGATTGTCCTGGCGGGTGTTCAGCCCGATCCCGGGCGCCGACGGCAAGCTGCCATTGCTGGCCAGCGCCGAAGGTGGCTCGGCCGCCTTTCAACTCGCGCCCGGCGACTATTTCGTCAACGTCTCCTTCGGGCGGGCAGGTGCGACCAAGAAGCTCAACGTGCCGGTCGAGGGCGATGTCGCCGATCAGGTACTGGTGCTCGATGCCGGTGGCATGTCCCTCAATGCAATCTCGGGTGCCGACACGCATATTCCGGACAAGCAGCTGAGTTTCAATATCTATTCCTCTGAAGTGCGGGAAGACGGCGAACGCGGTCTTGTCCTGGCCGACGTCAAGCCGAACACGATCGTTCGGCTGAATGCCGGAACCTATCATGTCGTTTCGGAATACGGCTCGATCAATGCCGTCGTCCGCGCGGATATTTCTGTCGAGGCCGGCGAATTGACGGAAGCGACGATCCAGCACCGAGCGTCGCAAGTCGGCTTCAAGCTCGTCTCGGAAGAAGGCGGTGAAGCGATCGCCGATACCGCCTGGTCCGTCCTGACCTCGGGTGGCGATATCGTCGCCGAAAGTGTCAGCGCTTTCCCGGTCATGGTTCTGGCCGAAGGGCAGTATACCGCCGTGGCGCGCAACAAGGACGAGATCTTCCAGAAGGACTTCGAGGTTAAGGCCGGCGCCAATATGGACGTCGAACTGCTCCTCGACCAGTCCTGAAGATCAAGCAGCGCGCTTGAACTTGCGCCGCTCGACCGGCGCCATGCTGAAGACCGCTCCGAACAGCCGCGCCAGGAGATCCTTGCGGTCGGCATGGGTGCTCAGCTCTTCCCAGGGAATCATCACGCCGACGCGGGCGCGGATCGTCGACCCCGACAGGCGGCGGAATTCGCGGATCAGCAGCGAAACCCGCAGTGTGAGCGAAATCCGGCTGGCGAGGTGGAAAAGACGGCCGTTTTGACCTTCGAAGAAGACCGGGACGACATTGGCCTTCGCGGCCTGGATAAGCTTCGCCGGGAACATCTTCCAAGGCAGATCTTCGGCACGCCCGAAGCCCTTCTTCGCCGTCGCCACGCCACCGGCAGGAAAGATGACGACCGTGACCCCTTCCTTGAGAAGCCTAAGTGCCTCATGGCGGGTCTGCATGTTGATGGCCATCGCTTCCTTGGTTTCCTCGAAGGAGACAGGCAGCGAGTAAGGCGCCATTTCCGGCACCTTCAGAAGTTCGTTGTTGATGAGCACCCGGAACGGTCGGCCAAGCTGCTCGGCCAGTGCCAGTACGGCAATCCCGTCACCGATGCCAAAGGGATGGTTGGCGACGATGACGATCGGACCTTCGGGAATATTGGCCGGAGGCCATGTGCCTTCGACCTTCAGATCCACATCGATCAGGTCCAGCATCTTGCCGAAGACGCGGTCTGTCTTGCCGACGATGTCGTTGCGCCAGATTTCATAGAGGCGGGTGAAACGGTCTCGCCCGGACAGGCCTTCGATGGAGCGGATGAACCAGCGCTTCAGCTTCGGGTCGCGCTCGTTGGCATAAGACAGTTCTTTGAATTTCACGCTGGCGCTCCAGGTGGACGGAAGATCATCATCCCGTCATATGCCAGTTCGATGACAGATGTCTGACAGGGCGGTGACGCCCTGCCAGACTTTTCACTCAGGCCTTGCGGCTCGCAAGCTTGCGCTTGACGTCCGGCGGCGTCGCTTCGCCGGCGAGGACGGCAACGGCCTCGACGAGCGGCATTGAGACCTGCTCCTGCGAACCCAGGCGGCGGATATTAACGGTCTTTTCTTCCGCCTCGCGCTTGCCGCAGACGATGATCACCGGCACCTTCGTGACCGAGTGCTCACGGACCTTGTAGTTGATCTTCTCGTTGCGGAAGTCGGTCTCGACCTGAAGCCCCACATCGCGAAGCGCATCGGCCACTTCGCGACCGTAATCATCGGCATCGGACGTGATCGTCGCGACAACCACCTGGAGCGGAGCGAACCACAGCGGCATGTGACCGGCAAAGTTCTCGATCAGGATGCCGAGGAAACGCTCCATCGAGCCGCAGATGGCGCGGTGGATCATCACCGGCTGCTTCTTTTCCGACTTGTCGTCGATGTAGAAGGCTCCGAAGCGTTCGGGCAGGTTAAAGTCGACCTGGGTCGTGCCGCACTGCCATTCACGGCCGATGGCATCGCGGAGCGTGTATTCGAACTTCGGACCGTAGAACGCGCCCTCGCCCGGCAGAATGCCGGTCTTGATGCGGCCGCCCGACTGTTCCTCGATCTGCTTCAGAACCTCCATCATCACAGCCTCGGCGCGATCCCAGAGATCGTCGGAGCCGACACGCTTTTCCGGACGGGTGGAGAGCTTCACGACGATCTCGTTGAAGCCGAAATCCTCGTAGACGGACAGAATCAGATCGTTGATGCGCAGGCATTCCGCTGCCATCTGCTCTTCCGTGCAGAAGACATGGGCGTCGTCCTGGGTGAAGCCACGCACGCGCATCAAGCCGTGCAGTGCACCAGACGCCTCGTAGCGGTGGACGTTGCCGAATTCGGCAAGACGCACTGGCAGCTCGCGATAGGATTTGAGGCCATGCTTGAAGATCTGAACGTGTCCCGGGCAGTTCATCGGCTTCAGCGCGAAGATCTTCTGGTCCGCTTCCTCGTCGTCGGGATGGGTGAAGGCATGGGCGGATTTCACCGCGAACATGTTCTCCTGATACCAGCCCCAGTGGCCGGAGGTCTCCCAGAGCGACTTGTCGAGCACCTGCGGCGCGTTGACTTCCTGATAGGTGCCTTCGAGACGACGGCGCATATAGGAGGTCAGCGTCTGGAACATGCGCCAGCCCTTGCCGTGCCAGAAGACGACGCCTGGGCCCTCTTCCTGGAAATGGAAGAGATCCATTTCGCGGCCGAGCTTGCGGTGGTCGCGCTTCTCGGCTTCGGCGAGGATGTGCAGGTAACGGTCCAGATCTTCCTGCTCGGCGAAGGCCGTGCCGTAAATGCGGCTCAGCATGGCGTTGTTGCTGTCACCACGCCAGTAGGCGCCGGCGACCTTCATCAGCTTGAAGGCCATGCCGATCTGCCCGGTGGACGCCATATGCGGCCCACGGCAGAGGTCGAACCAGTCGCCCTGATAGTAGATCTTCAGATCCTGATCTTCCGGGATCGCGTCGACCAGCTCGACCTTGTACTTCTCGCCCTTCGAGGCAAAGACGTCCTTGGCCTTGTCGCGTGACCAGACTTCCTTGGTGAACGGCTTGTTGCGCTGGATGATCTCCTTCATCTTCTTTTCGATCTTCGGCAGATCGTCCGGCGTGAAGGGTTCGTCCTTGGCGAAGTCGTAATAGAAACCGTTTTCGATCACCGGACCGATGGTGACCTGGGTGCCGGGCCACAGTTCCTGCACGGCCTCGGCCATGACGTGGGCGGCATCGTGGCGGATGAGTTCCAGCGCACGCGGATCGGTGCGGGTGACGATCTCGATCTTGCCCTCGACAACGGGGTCGGACAGGTCGCGCAGCGTGCCGTCGAGCGCAATGGCGACAGCCTTCTTGGCGAGCGACTTGGAAATGGATTCGGCGACCTCAGCGCCGGTCGTGCCGGCAGCGTAGTCGCGGATGGAGCCATCGGGGAAAGTGAGAGATACGGAAGCGGACATTGAAGTCTCCTGATCCAGTCCCGCCAACGAATGCGGGTGGTGAAAATTGCGGGGTCAAGCGCCCCGTCATGAACCGGCGCTTGATAGGCCGAAAGCGCTGCTGAGTAAAGGATCTTGCTAGGCCTGGCCAATGAACCAGAAGCCACGGGCTTCCGGCGGCAGCTGGCTGAGGACCCTTTCGAAGGCGGCCTGATCCACGTGTCGGCGAAGGACCACGGTGACGTCCTCCAAGGCCGTGTCCGTCGAGAGATTGTGGTCATGGCGGAAGGCTCGCACTTCCTTCATCAGCGCATCGCGACCGACAAAAGGCTTTACCGGCGCTTCGACATCCCAATCGCTGACGAAAATGGCGCGCAAAACGGGTGGCAGGACATTGGCGAAGGCAATCGCCTGCCGGACTGTCAGCCGGTGCCGAAAGACCTGCAGCACCGCCTGCAACATGGTGTAGGCCTGGTGCGAGGTCTGGATCATCGATGTTGCGACCAGATCCTTAATGAAGGCATCGAAGTCGGCGGAAGCCTGGCGATATTCGAGCGGCATCGGCATGCGGTTCATCCCACAAACGAATCGATCGCTAGAGTATGCCGGGCTCCCTGACCGCCGTCAGCCGCCCGTCTTGCGGCCGAAGCTCCAGAGCCGCCAGGGAGCATACCAGGGATAGGATTTCTCCAGTACCTCGGGCACGGGATCCGGACCCCAGGTGCCGCCGGGACCACAGCGCACGACCCTGAAAAGGGTCAGCCAGCCACCGGACCATAGTCCATGCCGGGCAACGGCCTCGTAGCCATATTCCGAACAAGTCGGCATATGCCGACAGGAACTGCCGACGAGGCTGGAGAAGGTCAGTTGGTAAAGCCGGATGAAGCCCATGCCCAAAAGTCGGCCCGGCGTCTTGCGAAACGGCCCCTGCCAATTACGGCTCTTGCGGCCAGTCGTTCCTGGCTCATGCCCGCAGTCGGGGCTGCTGCACATCCTCAGCTTGCCTCGGCGGCCGCAGCCGGGGCCTCGATCTGGTCGAGACAGTCGACCACGGCGTCAAAGGTCAGCATAGTGGAGGCATGTCGCGCCTTGTAGTCGCGGACGGGTTTCAGAAACCGCATGTCTTCGAAACGGCCCACGGGTCCCTCCCCGTCCTCCGTCAGCATGGCCAGCATGTCGCGCCGCGCCTGACGCAGTTCCTCGGCGCTTGCTCCGACCACGTGGCGGGCCATAATGCCGGAGGATGCCTGCCCCAGTGCACAGGCTTTCACCTCGTGGGCGAAATCCGTGACCACGCCATTGTCTAGGTTCAGGTAGACCTTGACCTTGGACCCGCACAGCTTCGAATGCTTCTCCGACACGGCGTCGGCGCCATCGAGCACGCCAATGCGACCGATATTGCCAGCAAATTCGAGAATCTTGGTGTTGTAGATGTCGTCCATGGTCAATCCGCTGTGAGGCCTCTCCCGTATATAGGGAGTGTCTGAGACATTACTGCCGCCAACATGTCGCAGCCGCCGTCTTTTTATCCATCTCGGCGATCATTATATCCAAGGGACAGGCACAGGACAAACGCAGGCCGGCCCTCGGGCTTTGATCTTCTCACCGCAAACGCGACAACGGACTTGCATTATGAGCCGCATTACGCCTTTACAATCCGGCAAAGCCAAACCAGCGGCCCGCCTTGCGCGGGACCGGGAGACCAAGGCCATGGACGCCATCGTCACGAAACTGACCGCGCAATCGCCGCGCCCGACGCGCGAGGAAGCCGAACAGGCTGTCCGCACGCTGCTGCTCTGGGCCGGTGACGACCCGGAACGAGAAGGCCTGCTCGACACGCCGGCACGCGTCGCCAAGGCCTATGGCGAGCTCTTCTCCGGCTATGAGGCCGATATCGAAGATGTGCTCGGACGCACATTCGAGGAAGTCGGCGGCTACGAGGACATGGTTCTCGTGCGCGACATTTCCTTCTTCTCGCATTGCGAACACCATATGCTGCCGGTGATCGGCAAGGCCCATGTTGCCTATCTGCCGAAGGGCCGCGTTCTGGGTCTGTCGAAAATCGCCCGTGTGGTCGACGTCTTTGCCAAGCGCCTGCAGACGCAGGAGAACATGACGGCGCAGATCGCACATGCGATCGATGACACGCTGCAGCCGCGCGGGGTTGCCGTTTTCCTTGAGGCCGAGCATATGTGCATGGCCATGCGCGGGATCCAGAAGACGGGATCGACGACGCTCACCACAACCTTTACCGGCGCCTTCAAGGACAATGCGGCCGAACAGGCTCGCTTCATGTCCATGGTTCGCAGCCGCTGATATCGCGAGTTTCCATGTCCGCATTCGAATTCGACGCTCCCTCCGCCGACAAGAAGATCCTCGAAGAAGGCGTCGCGTTCACGCCGAAGTTCGACGATCACGGTCTCGTCACGGCAGTGGTCACGGATGCGCGCGACGGCGAATTGCTGATGGTCGCCCATATGAATGCCGAGGCGCTGGGGCTCACGCTGGAAACGGGGATCGGGCACTATTTCAGCCGATCCCGCGGCAAGATCTGGAAGAAGGGCGAAAGCTCCGGAAATCTGCAGACGGTGAAGGAAATCCGGGTCGACTGCGATCAGGATGCCATCTGGCTGAAGGTCGAGGTCGCCGGTCACGATGCGACCTGCCATACCGGCCGCCGCTCCTGCTTCTACCGCACGGCGCAGACCGTCGACGGCAAGCCGTCGCTGACGATCGCCGACGATCACAAGCATTTCGATCCCGATCACGTCTACGGGCATTGACGCTCCCGCTCAGCATAACGAAATCGTAAGCAGACGATGTCCTAATGAACACCGGAGTGTTCAGCGAATGGGGTAGCGGAGATGCTGAACTGGAGCATGATTTCACAGGGTGGTGGCGCGGCGGCTTCTCAGCCGGTCAAAGACGGCGGCGCGCCCTCGGGCGGACCTCTCGTTCCTGAAAAGAAGCCCAAGGCCAAGGTGGCACTTGCCCTTGGTGGCGGCGCGGCCCGGGGATGGGCGCATATCGGGGTCTTGCGGGCGCTCGACGAAGAAGGCATCGAAGTCGGCATGATTGCCGGGACATCGATCGGAGCCCTTGTCGGCGGCTGTTACCTGGCGGGAAAACTGGATGAGCTCGAGGCTTTCGCCCGCTCGCTGACGATGCGCCGCATCGCCTCGCTTCTCGACCTGACGATCGGTGGCGGCGGGCTGCTGGGCGGCATGCGGCTCACCAAGCGGATGCAGGAACATCTCGAGGGACTGAAGGTCGAGGACCTGCCGAAGCCTTTCGTCGCCGTGGCCTCAGAACTCAACAGCGGCCACGAGGTCTGGATCGATGGCGGTAGCCTGATCACGGCGCTCAGGGCATCCTACGCCCTGCCCGGCATCTTTGAACCGATCCACTGCAACAACAGAACGCTGATCGACGGCGCGCTCGTCAATCCCGTGCCCGTTTCGGTCTGCCGCGCCTATGAGCAGCCGCTCGTCATGGCCGTGAACCTGCATTACGACGTCTTCGGCCGTTCGGCCGTCGTCAAGCACAAGGCGTCGACGCCGGACCAGGCCAGTGCCGAAACCGCGAGAGCGCCGAACAAGGTCGGCCTGACCGGCGTCATGGTCCAGGCCTTCAACATCATTCAGGACCGCATTTCACGCGCACGTCTTGCCGGCGATCCGCCAGATCTCGCGCTGCATCCGCGGCTCAACGATATCGGCCTGTCGGAATTCCACCGCGCCGGAGAAGCCATCGAACGCGGTTACGAAGAAGCCAAAGCCCGGGTCACCGAGATCCGGCGCATGCAGGAAGCCGTGCTGCGGTAAGTCGGGGCGGCGTCACCGCCGCCCTCGGTATGGCCTGTTGGTGGATCTGCGATCTCAGCCGGCGATATAGGCCTTGATGTGCTCGGCCTCCTGCTCGATCTCGCGGATGCGGGACTTCACCACGTCACCGATCGAGATGATGCCTGAAAGCTTGCCATTGTCCTCCACGGGCACGTGGCGGAAGCGGCGGCTCGACATCATTTCCATCAGTTCGTTGACGCTCGTATCCTCGCGGCAGCGATAGACATTGGCCGTCATGAAAGCCGAGACCGGCTGATCGAAGGCAGCCTTGCCTTCCGTGCCGATCGCGCGCACCACGTCGCGCTCGGTGAAGATGCCGACGATGCGGCTCTCCATGCCAACAACGACGACGGCACCGATTTTATGCTCTTCCAGCACATGGGCAGCTTCGCCCAGTGTCACCGTCGGGCTGATCGTAATGACGTTCCGGCCCTTTTGGTCGAGTATGCTTCTGGCTGATGCAGGCATGCGTTCCTCCTCGCGTAGAACACTCGATCAGCAGCCCAACCCTCCTGAGGCTGCTGATGAAAATGGTGCCCTTTATTCAAGCAGAATGCAATAAGCGCAAAATCACGCCCTTGTGGCCCGCCGGCTGTAAGGATCGAAGAAGGAGAAGCAGAAGAACCCCAGGAGGAAACCGCCGATATGAGCGTCCCATGCAATGGAATCGGAGCCGGCGCCGAAGAGGGGTAGACCAACCGCGATCGCAATATTGCCGAAGAACCAGACCGCGATGAAGACCCTGACCGTCCGGTCGGCCAGTGCCTGCCCGACGGAGAGCAGTGGCGGCTCGAGCCCGGTCATGCGGGTGAAATTGCGCTGCCGTTCACCAAAGGCGAATCGGCAGGCGGCCCCCATGAGCGCCGAGATAACGCCCGAAGCCCCGATCATCAGCGACGCCTCACCCCAGTTGACCACGAGGTGAAGGAGTGCTGCGGCGATCGAGGAGACGATCCAGAACAGGACGAAGCGAACCTCGCCTATCCGCCTGCAGACCGGCGTACCGAAGGCGGCGAGCCAGAGGCTGTTGAAAGCCAGATGCTCGAAGCTCCCATGCAGGAGCGAGTAGGTGACGGGCGACCACGCCCAGGCCAAGGACTGCTCGGACAAAGGATAGAGATAGCGGACGGGTGAGAAGCCCAGTTCGACGGCGAACAGTTGATTGGCTGCTCCCGAAAGAACAAACCGCTGCAGCAGGTAGATGCCGCAGATGAGGGCGAGAGCCACCAGGATCCCGGTCGGCAGATTGAAGATCGGCGGCTCACGGGAGGGCGTAGGCTCTGCGGCTGCGGCATTCCACTCTTCGTTCGGGCGTTCCTCGCCCCGAGGTCCTGCCTCATCCTGCATCTGCGCTTCCTTCTATTTGGCACCCTTCAGGTAATGCAGACGAGGCATAAAAAAAAGGCCGCCCGGAGAACCGAGTGGCCTTGCTGGCGCTCTAAGGATCGTCGCGCCGACTGGAGTTGGTGCCGAAGGCTGCCCTTCGCGTTTGGTGGCCAACAGATGCCACGCGGCAGCGAAAAGGACAATCGAAACACTCTTTTAACCTTAATTCCTGCGGGAATATCGTTCCGTCTCGAAAAAGCGCGCCCAAAAGCAAACACTATATTAACGGCTCGCCGCCTAATGTTAAGCGACAGAGGAACAGACAGACTCTCCATGATGTACTCGACGCAGGCAAGCCAAAGCAACACGATCGCCTCGCCGGGACAGCAACGCGCCTTCCAACGCGTTGCCGTCAGCCTGCAAGGCCGACTCATGCTTGCCAACTATGAGGAGTATGTCTGCAAGGTCATCGACATGTCGCCAGGCGATGTGCGGTTTGCCTGTGCCGGGATGCCGCGCCCGGGCGAACGGATCATCGCCTATATCGACCACCTCGGCCGCATCGAAGGCACCGTGGTGAAGTTGACGGAAGACGGCTTCGTCATCTCGATCACCGCGACCGTGCGCAAACGCGAGAAGCTCGCGGCCCAGCTGACCTGGATTGCCAACAAGCATGAGCTCGGCCTCCCCGAAGACCGCCGCCACGATCGACTGACGCCACGCCAGACGCGCACCGAGCTGACGCTGGAAGACGGCAAGACCTATCCGTGCCGCCTGATGGACCTTTCGCTCTCGGGCGCTGCGGTCGACATCGACATTCGCCCGCCGATCGGCTCGGCCGTCCGGCTCGGCAATATGCGCGGTCGGGTCGTGCGCCACTTCATGGAAGGTGTGGCGATCGAATTCCTGACGCTGCAGTCGAGGGAAGCTCTGACCGAGTTCCTCTAATCGCTGAAAAGGTCACCCAAATAGGCGCCCGCGGATCCCGTGAGGCGCCTTTTTTCTGTGCCAGTGCGGGAATGTGCCAGGGCGGCACAGATTTTTTCAGAAAAAATTCCAGCTGAAAGTCGGCTTCCAAGGGGCAAGAAAGCGTCGCGGACGCCTCCGGGCGGGTTCCGCCTATCGGGTATCGATCCACGCGGGACGACACGGGAACGATCCGGACACGGTCGCCGATCGCTCCGGTCCAGCCATCAAGCATCTGACATTACGCGCATTTTCGAAACCACAGACCATATCTACGGTGCAGCCCCAGCCGATATAGATGCAATTTGAACTAAATTTTCTTCAAAACATACTCAAATATAGAATAAATACAGATAAATATAGGCTATGATTTTCATAGACTTCGCCTCGTATCTTACCGCTATTCTTGGCAGTCGATCAAAATCTATCTGTCATTGCTATCTCCATTACCGGGAGACAACCAATGACAACAAAGAAAATTCTGGGTATTGGAACTCTGGCCGCCGCAATCGCAGGCGTCCTTGCCTTTCAGGTCTCGGCCATGCCGGCGAATATGCAAGTGGTCGGAAAGGCCAATCCGCCGATCGGCCACTACGAATTCTGTCAGACCTATGCTGGCGAATGCAGCGGCAATCAGCACGACGCCGGACCGATGATGCTGACCGAGGACCTCTGGAAGGCGATGCTCGAGGTCAACTACACCGTCAACAGCTCGATCACGCCGCTCACGGACATGGAGATCTACGGCGTCGAGGAACGCTGGACCTATCCCCGCAGCGTCGGCGATTGCGAGGACTTCGCCCTCCTGAAGCGCAAGATGCTGACCGACCGCGGCTTCGACCCGTCGGACCTTCTGATGACCGTCGTTTTGCAGCCGAATGGGGAAGGCCACGCCGTCCTTACGGTCCGCACCGACCATGGCGACTTCATTCTGGATAACATGCGCAACAAAGTGCTGCTGTGGTCCGACACGGAGTACACCTATCTGAAGCGTCAGTCTTCGACCAACTCGGCTCGCTGGGTGAAGCTCCAGGACGGTCGCGCAAGCATCGTCGGCAGCGTCTCGAACTGACGCTACCGATCCGACTTCTGGCCCGGTCTGTCCCCGCCTACCCGTCCCCCGACCGGAGCCAATGAGCCGGTCCCGTCCAACCGGGACCGGCTCTCTTTTTGCCTGACAGCCGCAGCGCGCCCTTAAGTTAACTCGACCTTAACCATGTTCGCCGAAGTCTTCTCCAGCAGTCGAGAGCCACTGCACCGAGGGGATGACGTCGAGATGCGGGGCGAAGCAAACACAGTGAGCGTCGATCACGAGCAGAGACCGCTGATCTCCAACCGGTTTCTCGTGATCGCCACGATCTGCGTGCTCTTTCTTGCTGCAGCGTCCATTGCCATCAGCTGGTTCGGTCGATCCTACGGGGAGCAGCTTTCGCTCGCCGGCCACAGCCAGAGCACGGATATCGTGAACATCACGGTCGGGCGAGACCAACTCGCCCTCCCCGCTAACGTGATCCGTTTCGAAGAGCAGCGGCAGGGCGGGCTTGCCGAACGCGTCGACCTCTACCTTCTCTGGCCGGAAATGACCGGTTATTCGTCGGAGCAGCGCCGACGCTTCGACGACCTCAGCCTGTCGAATTCCCTGATCTTTCTGCAGATATCCCAGAGCACCATGTCCCGCGACATGTCCGGACGGGTGGAGCCGATCTACCGCCACCTGCTCGAGCCGGAAAGTGCGCCCGGCCCTGCCGGCCTGAGCGCTTTCCAGTTCAAGGACGCGACGGGTTATGAAGGCGAAACACTGCTCACCGGCACGCTGCCGGACGGCAGCACTTATGCGATCCGCTGCCTTCTTCCCGCATCGCAGTCAAGGGCCTCGGGCAGCGATTGCCAGCGCGACATCCATGTCGGAGAGGATCTGACCGTTCTCTACCGCTTCTCCAGCGACATGCTGAAGGACTGGGCCGCGATCGATGCGGCAGTCCGCAGCTATGTCAGCAGCCGCGCCCACGCAGTCCCCGCCGCCGCGACACTTAAAAATCAACTCAAAGCGTCAACCGGCCGTTCATCATAAACCTCTTGGTAAGGCTAATTCCGTAGGCTCCGCCGAGATGGTCGCGAAGGGGGACAGCGTCCGGTCGTCAATGATGAGATTCAAAGAGTATCGTGGTGCATAAATTTCTGGGAAGCTTCAACGTCGCAGCCGCCTTTCGTCGGCTTGTCCTCACGCTGTTTGCAGTCCTCTTGGCGAGTGCTGCCGCTTTGAGCGCAGCTCAGGCCAATCCGAAATATGCGGGCATCGTCATCGACGCCAAGACCGGCAAGGTCCTCTACAGTGAAAACGCCGACAGCCTCCGCTATCCGGCATCTCTCACCAAGATGATGACGCTGTACATGGTCTTCGAGGCTCTGGAAGCCGGCAAGATCTCGCTCAACAGCAAGGTGCCCTTCTCCGCCCATGCCGCCAAGGAGCCGCCGTCCAAGCTGGGCGTCGGCACGGGCCGGAGCATCACCGTCGAACAGGCTATCCTCGCGCTCGTCACCCGCTCGGCGAATGACGTTGCCACGGCACTCGGTGAATATCTTGGCGGCTCGGAGCAGCGGTTCGCCCAGATGATGACCGCCAAGGCGCGCAGCCTCGGCATGACGAAGACCACCTACCGCAATGCGCATGGCCTGCCGAACACGGCACAGATGACGACGGCCCGCGATCAGGCGCGCCTCGGCATCGCGCTTCGTCAGCACTTCCCGCAGTATTACGGCTACTTCTCCACCCGCAGCTTCCGCTTCGGCAAGCAGACGATCGGCAACCACAATCGCCTGCTAGGTCAAGTCCGTGGCGTTGACGGCATCAAGACCGGTTATACACGCGCCGCCGGCTACAACCTTGCAACCTCGGCCGAAGTCGGCGGGCGTTCGATCGTCGCCGTCGTGCTCGGCGCGACGTCCGGCGCGCGTCGCAACGCGCAGATGACCAGCCTGGTGCAGCGTTACCTGCCGAACGCATCGAACGGCCGCGGCGGCAATCTGATTGCCAAGAACGACACCTCCGTTGCGCCGGCAGGCGCCAGCGCTTCGGCTTCGGTTGCCTCCGGCATGCCGAACCTGCCGCATACCGGTCCGATGCCGGATCCGCGTTACACCGGCGTGGCCCAGGCCTATGCCGCTCCGCAGGTCGGCAACGCCGCAAGCGCTGCGCTGGACACGCTTCGCCCGGCCGCGCCGTCTGCAGCCGTTCCGGTTCCGCAGCCGGCGCCAGCCTATCTTCCCGACCAGGGGGCCGCCGTGGCGCCGTCGCAGCCGACACAATCGGTCGCGGCAGCTTCCGCCACGCCGCCTGACGTCGACAGCATGACCACGGCCTCGACTGCACCCGCCGCCGGCTGGGTGGTCCAGATCGGCACGTCGCCGGACAAGGACATGGCCATGGATCTTCTGCGCAGCGCGCAGGAGCGCGGCGGACAGGTATTGCGTTCCGCCACCCCCTTTACCGTCGCCTATGGCGATGGCGCACAACAGATCTATCGTGCTCGCTTCGGCGGTTTCGATGATCAAAAAGACGCGGTCAACGCGTGCAAGGCCCTGAAGAAGAAGGGGATCGGTTGCTGGGCCTCTGCCCAGTAAGACGATTGCCCGCCCCTCGAATTGTACTGTTTACGAGGATCACGGAATGGCATCGAAAGACTACAGGTATGGTCCCGCCGAAGGGCAGGACAATGGCGGCCAGAGCTCCGCGTTGGCTATCCTTCATCCGCTGCACGAGGCTGCCTATCGCCTTGCCGACATCGGGCTGCGCGAAAAGAAGTCCAAGACCAAGGACCTGATCGGGCTCCTCCTCAGCCACGGCGCTCGCGCCTGGCGCTATTCGCAGCCTGAGGCAAATATCCATCTGCACGTGTCTGCCCAGGCCGGCCGCTTTCCGGTCATCCTGCGTCTGCGCTGAAGGCTGATTGCAGATGCCGATCTACCGCGTGGGTGACCGTGTTCCGCAGCTGCCAGCTGGCGATCGCTTCTGGGCAGCGCCTGATGCGCAGATCATCGGAGACGTGCGCGTCGGCGAGGATGTCGGCATCTGGTTCGGAGCCGTGTTGCGTGGCGACAATGACCCGATCATCATCGGGGCTCGCAGCAATATCCAGGATGGGGTCATGGTGCACACCGATCCTGGCATGGGCGTCTCGATCGGAGAGGGCTGCACGATCGGCCACCATGCCATCATCCACGGCTGCACGATCGGTTGGAACTCGCTGATCGGCATGGGTGCCACCATCCTCAACGGTGCCCGCATCGGCAACAACTGCCTTGTCGGGGCCAATGCGCTCGTGACCGAAGGCAAGACCTTTCCCGACAATTCGCTGATCGTCGGATCCCCTGCCCGGGTCGTTCGGACACTGGACGAAACCGCGATCGCGGGGCTCAGGCTCTCGGCCGACAACTATGTCCGCAACTGGCAGCGCTTCGCCAGAGACCTTCAGCCGCTCTAGCCTGATTGCCTCAAGCGGCAACCTCGACGCAGCTTGCGCAGAGGCCTCTGATCTCGATGGTCGTCTTTTCCGGCTTGAAATTGCGACCGCGGGTGATCGTCTCCAAGCGATGATCCACCTCGTGGTCGTGGAATTCCGTCACGTGGCCACACTTGTTGCAGATCATGAAGGCGACGGTGCCGTGACCGGAGCAGCCCTCGTGGGGATGCGCGCAGGCCACGAAGGCGTTCAAGCTCTCCAGCCGGTGGACCATGCCGAACTCGACCAGCTTGTCGAGGGCCCGGTAGACCTGCAGCGGCGCGCGAAAGCCGTGCTCCCGCAGCCGGTCCAACAGCGTATAGGCCGAGAGTGGGCCGTCGCTGTCGACCAGGGCGTCGAAGACGAGGGATTGATTGCGCGTCAGGTCGGTCTTGGTCATGTTTCAGGCCCTTGATCGAATATCCGTTGTCCTGGCCCCCGGTCGGGGCAGCAGGCTTATAATGAAGAGCAGGAGCGCCGCCACGACGATCGACGGTCCTGACGGCGTGTCGTAGGTCAGCGATCCGAAGAGCCCGATGACGACGGCGACCGCACCGATCACGGAGGCCAGCACGGCCATCAGCTCGGGTGTCGAGGCAAAGCGGCGGGCGGCCGCGGCCGGGATGATCAACAGCGACGTGATCAGCATGATGCCCACAATCTTCATGGCGATCGCAATCACCAGCGCCATCAGCAGCATGAAGATCAGGCGCGCCCGCTCGGGCTGCATGCCCTCGGCTTCCGCGAGCTCGACATTGACCGTACCGGCCAGCAGCGGCCGCCACAGCCAGGCGATGATGCCGACGACGATGATCCCGCCGATCCAGACGATCGCGACATCCGTTGGCGTGACGGCCAGAATGTCGCCGAAGAGGAAGGCGATGAGGTCGAACCGCACCCAAGTCATGAAGGCGACCATGACAAGGCCGATCGCCAGCGTGGCATGGCTCAGAATGCCGAGCAGTGCGTCGGCTGACAGTCCCTGGCGCTTCTGCAGGACGATCAGGATCAGCGAGACGAGCGCTGCGACGACGAAGACGCTGACCATCAGGTTGAGCGAAAAGAACAGCGACAGCGCCACGCCGAGCAATGCCGAGTGGGCCATGGTGTCGCCGAAATAGGCCATGCGCCGCCAGATGACGAAACAGCCGAGCGGGCCCGTCGTCAGGGCAAGGCCGATGCCGGCCAGGATGGCGCGAGTGAAGAAATCATCCAGCATGGCCGTGCTCCCTGCCCTTCACGTTCATCTCTTCGGCGTGATCATGATCATGGTGGTGGTGAGCGTGGTCGTGGTGTTCATGACCATGATGGTCGTGGTGGTGGTGACCGTCATCCGGATGACAGTGATCGGTGACACTGCCATCGGCATGCTGCACGCGCCCATCCGGCAGATGCGTGTGGTCATGATGGTGGCTGTAGACAGCAAGCGTCTGGGCAGCCTTGGCGCCGAAGAGCCGCATATATTCCGGGCTTTGGCTTACCGCCGCCGGCGTTCCGCGGCAACAGACATGGCCGTTCAGGCAGATGACCGTGTCGGTTTCCGCCATGACCACATGCAGGTCGTGGGAGATCAGCAGGATGCCGCAGCCCGTCGAATTCCGGATCGAGGTGATGAGGTCGTAGAGCGCGATCTCGCCACTGAAATCAACGCCCTGGACGGGTTCGTCGAGCACCAGGATATCGGGCTTGCGCGCCATGGCACGGGCAAGCAGCGCGCGTTGAAACTCGCCGCCGGAGAGATGCTGCACCTCCGCACCGGCCAGATGGGCGATCCCGACGGCTTCGAGCGCTGCAGTCACCTCCTGCGCGGACAAAGGGGCCGTCAGCGTCATCAGACGGCGCACGGTGAGCGGCATGGTCCAGTCAACGGAGAGCCGCTGGGGCACGTAGCCGACACGCAGCCCGGCCTTCCGCTCGACCCGACCCTCATCCGCCTTGATGACACCGATGGCCATCTTGGCGCTCGTCGACTTGCCGGAGCCGTTGGGGCCGATCAGCGTCACGATTTCACCCGGCCGCACGGAAAAATCAACGCCGCGGACCAGCCAGCGCCCGTTGCGGTAGACGCCAGCACCGGTGAGAGACACCAAGGGGGCTGCCTCCCGTGATTTCATCGCATTCATGGAATTCTCGAGATTTTGATGTTGCCACCCCCTATGCCACACGTTATAGCATAACGCAACTTAGGTAATAGTATTACATAACCATCCTCAGGAGCATTGCATGACCCGCTATCGCCTCGGACTGGCTGCCTCGACGGCGTTCGTTTTCCTGTCGCCCGCTTTCGCCATGGCGGCGGCTCTGGATGTCGTGGTCTCGATCAAGCCGATCCACTCCCTCGTCGCCTCGATCATGAAGGGTGTCGGCGAGCCCAGCCTGATCGTCGAAGGTGCCGCCTCCCCGCATACTTATAGCTTGAAGCCGTCCAATGCGCAGGCACTCGAAAACGCTGATGTGGTCTTCTGGGTCGGCCCGGGGCTGGAAGCCTTCCTGGACAAGCCGCTTGAAGCTCTGCCGAAGAAAGCCAAGGTGGTGGAGCTTGAAGATGCTCCGGGACTGACAAAACTGCCGTTCCGCGAGGGTGGCGCCTTCGAGGCGCATGACCATGGCGAACACGAAGAGCACGCCGAAGGCGAGCATGCGCATGAGCATGAAGATCATGCCAAGGCGGACGCAGCCGAAGCCGGTCACGATCATGCGCATGAAGAGGGCCATGATCGCGCCAGCGAGGAGGCCGGGCATTCCCACGAAGGCCACGAACACGAAGAAGCGGGTCATGATCATGGCGACCATGATCACGCGCATGGCAGCTTCGACATGCATCTGTGGCTCGACCCCACCAATGCCAAGGCCATGGCAGCCGAAATCACCCGCAGCCTTGCCGAAGTCGACCCTGCCAACAAGGCTGCCTACGAGAGCAATCTCGGCGCCGTGAATGTGCAGATCGACGTACTGGATGCGGAGATCGCAGCTCAGCTGAAACCGGTGCTCGAGAAGCCCTTCATCGTCTTCCATGACGCCTATCAGTATTTCGAGAAGCGCTACGGCGTGCGTGTCGCCGGCTCGGTGACGGTCAGCCCGGAAACAATGCCGGGTGCCGAACGCCTGTCGGATATCCACGCCAAGATCGAGGAACTCGGCGCAGCCTGCGTCTTCGCCGAGCCGCAGTTCGAGCCGAAGCTGATCGGCGTCGTGACCGAGGGCACCGAGGCGAAGTCCGGCGTGCTTGACCCGGAAGGCGGGGCACTCGATGCCGGTCCGGATCTCTACGGTCAGCTGATGCGCAATCTTGCGACTTCGATGAGCACCTGCCTGTCGCAGTAAAGATCCCTCCCCCGGGTCAAGAAGGCGGGACCTCGGTTCCGCCTTTCTCAGACGCGTGTATGTAATGTTATTACATAAATACGGAGTTCATGATGCAGAAGCTGCCTGTTACCGTCCTCTCAGGATTCCTCGGCGCTGGAAAGACCACGCTGCTCAACCACGTGCTGGCCAATCGCGACGGATTGCGCGTCGCGGTGATCGTCAACGACATGAGCGAGGTGAATATCGATGCCGCACTCGTGCGTGGCGGCGATGCGGCTCTGTCGCGGACGCAGGAACAGTTGGTCGAGATGAGCAATGGCTGCATCTGTTGCACCCTGCGCGACGATCTCCTGAACGAGGTGCGAGGGCTCGCCGAGCAGGGTCGGTTCGATTATCTGCTGATCGAGGCGACGGGCATTGCCGAACCCTTGCCGATCGCGACCACCTTCGACTTTCGCGACGAAGAGGGGCGTAGTCTCTCCGACATCGCACAGCTCGACACCATGGTGACCGTGGTCGATGCCGCCAATCTGATCGGCGACTATTCCTCCAGTGACTTCCTCGCCGATCGCGGCGAAACGGCTGGCGACAACGACAACCGCACGCTCGTCGATCTTCTGGTCGAGCAGATCGAGTTCGCCGACGTCATCATTCTGAACAAGGTGGGGACGGCGTCAGCCGACCAGCTCGATGCCGCCAGAAAGATCATCGCAGGGCTGAACGCTGATGCGCGCGTGATCGAAACCGATTTTGCCGAAGTGGCGCCGAAGGACATCCTGGGAACAGGGCTTTTCGATCTCGCCAAGGCTGAAACACATCCGCTCTGGTTCCAGGAGTTGCACGGCTCCCGGGACCATGTTCCGGAAACGGAAGAATACGGTATCCGCTCCTTCGTCTACCGCGCTCGGGCGCCTTTCGACCCGACACGCTTCCGGGCCTT
This sequence comes from Allorhizobium sp. CTOTU50464, assembly GCA_032102365.1. GTDB lineage: Bacteria > Pseudomonadota > Alphaproteobacteria > Rhizobiales > Rhizobiaceae > Allorhizobium. The sequence continues at coordinate 38,714 of DAMDHD010000005.1, forward strand.
CCTCGACCGGTCGTGGCCGGGCGTGATCCGCGCCAAGGGCTTCTTCTGGCTCCCCACCCCGCCCCCCCCTGTCGGGGAGCTCAGTCAGGCCGGACCGCTGGTGCGCACGACGAAGATGGGGCTCTGGTGGGCTTCGGTGCCAAAGTCGCGCTGGCCCGACGATGAAGGCTTCATCAATGCGATGGCCCCTTACATGGATCAGGAATGGGGAGACAGGCGACAGGAGATCGTCTTTATCGGCGCGGATCCCATGGACCGAGACGAAATCACCGCGCAACTCGATGATTGCCTGGTGCAGGCCGAGCGCTTCACGCCGACCGCATGGGAAGGGCTCGCCGATCCTTTCGCCCGCTGGAGCTGACGCTCAGAGCTCCCCGCGTTTTTCGAGTACCGATAGAACCACGGCCGCGCCGGCCTCTCCGGCCGGCCGTTCCGTCTCCAGCTTGCGCCAGACCTCGTCGTATCCACTCAGCATGGCAGTCCGCTGCGGCGTATCGAGAGAAAGACGCTCAGCCCAGCGCACAAGGCTTGCCGGCCTGAGAACATCATTGAAGTATTCCGGAACGACCGCGTAGTCGGCGATCAGGTTCGGCAGGGCGCCTGTCCAGATCTTGATGCGGTGGCTCAGCATCCGGATGATCCAGTCACCCTTGTAGGTCGATACGACCGGCACATAGGCGAGCGCCAGCTCGAGGATAACCGTGCCGGACGCCGCAATCGCCGCGTCGGCCTCTTCGAAGGCCTGCCATTTGGCCGCGTCGCCGACGACGATTTCCGGCCTTGTGGGCCAGTCGCGCGTCATCTCGCGCACACGCGCTTCCTGGCGGGCCACAGTGGGCAGGATGAACCGCGTTTCGCCATTGCGTGCCACGAACTCCTGCATCGCCTCGCCGAAGATGGGAAGCAGCTGCGCAATCTCGCCGCCACGGGAGCCCGGCAAAAGCAGGATCGTCCGCTTGCTGCCGAGGGGTCGCGGGCCCCTCGCCTGGCGCGCTTGTCGTACACGTCGAATGTCCGGGTGGCTCGACAGGCGATGTCCGACGAAATGCGTTTCCGGACCACCCAGCCGCTGCATCACCGCCGGCTCGAACGGCAGGACCGCCAAGACGGCATCGACATAGCCGAGCATGGCCTTGGCGCGATATTCCTTCCAGGCCCAGACGCTCGGGCAAACATAATTGACCACCGGGAGATCCGGGCGCTTGCTGCGTACCTTCTTCGCGACCCTGTGGGTGAAGTCCGGGCTGTCGACGACCAGCAGCAGGTCGGGTTCTGCCTTCACGATCGCATCGGCAGTGATCGAAATCAGCTTGATGAGCCGCGGGAGTTTCGACAGGACCTGGGTAAAGCCCATGATGGAAAGCTCGGAGAAATCGAAGAGCGACGTCAAACCCTGTGCTTCCAGCGCGTCACCACCGACGCCGACGAGCTCAATCGGGCCGTTGTGCATGACCTTCAGTTGCGCGATGAGATCGGCACCGAGCAGGTCTCCGGAGACTTCGCCGGCTATCACGGCAATCTTCAGCGGTCTGTCACTCATCAATCTCGCTCCCCGGCCGATCGGTCTATACCGACGACGAAAAGGCCGGCCGCATCGGCGGCCGCAATGACGGCTTCCCGTTCAACAACGAGCGCCCGTCCCGCCTCCACGGCAATTCCGGCAAGCCCGGCGGCCTGCGCGTTTGTGACGGTCGATACGCCGATTGTCGGCAGATCGACCCTGAGATCCTGCTGTGGCTTGCACAGCTTGACCAGAACGCCTTTGCGCCGTTTCGAGATCCGTCCCTCGGCGCGCAGACTGGCCACGCGGGCGAGCATGGTATCGGTACCCTCGACGCCTTCGAGCGCAACGATGCGGCCAGCAACGGCCACGGCACCCTGTCCCACGTCAAGCCTTCCAAGAGTTTCGGCTGCGTCGGCAGCCCGCTCGATATCCTTGAGCGCATCGGCATCCGGAGAGACTGAGCCGAGCGGCCCGACGGTTGCGAGCAGTCCTGGCAGGATTTCGTGCGCCCCGAGAACCTCGCAGCCCTGCGCCTCGATCAGGGAAATCACCATGCGCAGCACCGCGTCGTCGCCGCCGGCGAGCAGCGTCTTCAGGGCCATCGGCAGTTTCAGCAGTGATTTAAGGTTGACGCGGATCTCGCCGAAAGCGGGCCGGCGCTTGACCGCACCGGACATGACGACGCGCGTGATCTCATGCTTGCGAAAGAGTGCCGAGAGACCGGCCATATCGCCGACGCCTATGACGGCATTGTCGAAACCCCGCCAGAGATCGTCGGCTTCGTTCTTCAGTCGGAGGATGAACGGATCTTCGCCGGCTTCGCGCGCCGCTTCGGCGAGGAAGAGCGGCAGCTTTCCGCTGCCGGCGATGATCGCAAGGCGACCGTTGCGCGGCAGGCCGTCTCTTTCAGCGGCCGCCGTCATCGGTCAGTTCTTGCCCCGGTTGGGGGACGACAGCGCGCGATCACTTTCCGCCGCGATGAAGTCGAGGATTTCGATCACGGGTGCGCAATCAAGGTATTCGTCACGGATCGCCGCCGCATTGGCACGTGCAGATCCTTCGCTTTCGAAGATCTGCTTGAAGGCCCGGCGAACCTGATGAATGACCGAGCGCTCTATGCCGGCACGGGTCATCCCGACCACGTTCAAGCCGCCGAGAATGCCCGGATTTCCATTCAGCATGCCGTAAGGGATGACATCATAGGCCACCGCAGAGAGGCCGCCGATGAAGGCCTGCCGGCCGATACGGGTGAACTGGTGCACGGCGCAACCGCCGCTGAGGATCGCCTTGTCCTCGACGCGAACATGGCCAGCGAGCATCACATTGTTCGACAGGATGATGTCGCTGCCGAGGATGCAGTCATGGGCAACGTGCGAATTCGCTAGAAACAGGCAGTTGTCACCGACCTTGGTGATACCGCCGCCGCCGACCGTGCCGCAGTTCATCGTCACGCCTTCGCGCATGGTGCAGTTTGCACCGACGACGAGTTTCGAATCCTCACCTGCCTCGTGCAGGCTCTGGGACACGCCACCGATAACGGCCATCGGATGAATGACCGAACCGGCGCCGATTTCCGTCAGCCCGGTCACAACCGCATTCGAAACGAGTTCGACGCCGGCCTTCAGCGTGACGCGAGGACCGACACGGCAGAAGGGGCCGATCTTGACATTCTCGCCGATCACCGCGCCGTCTTCGACCACGGCCATCGGGTGGATGACGGCGCTTTCGGCGATGAGGCTCATTTCTGATCCTTGCGCATGATCATGGCACCGATATCGGCCTCGGCAGCGAGAACGCCATCCACCTTGGCATCGCAATGGAACTTCCAGATGTTGCCGCGCTGCTTCTGCTTCACGACATGGAACTCGACGCGATCGCCCGGCACGACCGGCTTGCGGAAGCGGGCGTTGTCGATGGTCATGAAATAGACGAGGTTGCCGCCCTCACCCTGGTTGCGTGCGCAGATGGCGCCGGCGGTCTGCGCCATGCCCTCGATCAGCAGCACGCCCGGCATGATCGGGCTTTCCGGGAAATGACCCGTGAAATGGGGTTCGTTCGCGGTCACATTCTTGATGCCGATGGCCGAATTGTCCGCATCGATTTCGATGATCTTGTCCACCAGCAGAAAGGGATAGCGGTGGGGCAGAAGCTTCATGATCTCGAGGATATCAGCCGATCCCAATTCGCTCTTCGAGGTGTCAGTCATTGCTGGCTCCCTTGTCCTTGGCGCGGCCGTCATAGCGGCTCAAGGTGTCCGCCACCTCGCGCAGATAATCCTTCAACGGGCGGGCCGGAACACCGCCGTATTTTTCACCGGGCGGCACATCAGCCAGGACGCCGCTCATCGCGGCGATCTGGGCGCCATCGCCGATCTTGATGTGGCCATTGACGCCCGCGGCGCCGCCGATCATGACGCCGTCACCAATGACGGTGCTGCCGGCAATCCCGACCTGGCTCACGATGCCACAGTGACGGCCGATGCGGACGTTGTGACCGACCTGAACGAGGTTGTCGATCTTGGTGCCCTCGCCGATCACCGTGTCGTCCATCGTGCCACGGTCGATGGTGGTGTTTGCGCCAATCTCGACGTGGTCCTGGATGATGACGCGACCGACCTGAACGATCTTCAGCATCCCACGTGGGCCCGGCGCATAGCCGAAGCCATCCTGACCGATGCGGGCACCATTGTGGATGATGACATTGTTGCCGATCAAGGCGACCTGAACCGTCGCGCCGCCTGCGATCACACAGTCTCGACCGATCCGGACCCCGGGTCCGATCACTGCGCCTGGACCGATCCGCGTGCCGCTGCCAATCTCGACGTCGGCACAGATCACCGCCATTGGCTCGATCTCGACGCCGTCTTCGAGGCGCGCCGTTGGGTCAACGAAGGCAGCCGGCGACACCTTTGCGGTTCCAGATGTCATGCGGACGGGCTGCAAGCCCTGCGGATGCAGGAGAGCACCCGCGAGCGCAAAAGCGGTATGGGCACTTTTGGCAAGAAGAACGGGGATATGCGAGGGAATCAGCGATAGCAGCGGTTTTTCGCAGAAGATCGCGGTGGCCTGGCAGGTCGACAGGTCTTCCCGGCTGCGGCGAGAGAGGATGTAGCAGACATCCCCATCCTTGGCGCGCGCCACCGGCGAAACGGATCGAACAATCCGCTCGCCGTGGCCTTCGTCCTGCAATTCCGCCCCTGTGTGCTGCGCAAGCGCAGCCAAGGTCACCCCCGAATGGGGCGGAAAGAAATGATTATGCTCCATCAGCAAACGCTCCAGAACGTCAAACTGTCAGCAGTTCTGGACGGCCAGTCTTAGAACTGGTTCGCCATGCTGAAGCGGAATTCCTGGGTCTCGTCGAAGTCTTCCTTGGCGACCGGAACGGCGTAGTCGACGCGGAGCGCACCGAACGGCGAGTTCCAGACGAGACCAGCACCAACCGACGCGCGCAGAGACATGCTGGTGCCCTGTGCACCGGCGTCGCTGGCCAGATCGCTACCGAAGAGGGTACCGGCGTCAGCAAAGACGGCGCCACGGAAACCGAGATCCTGCGGAACCAGCGGAAGCGGGAAGGTCGCCTCGGCAGACGCAGAGAAGTAGGTCGTACCGCCAATAGCGTCGCCCTCAAGACGAGGACCAATCCCGCTGTTGTCGAAGCCGCGGATTTCCTTGCCACCGATCTTGAACTGATCGAAGACGTTCAGATTGTCGCCCAAGGCAACAACATGGCCAGCCGAGCCTGCGAGCGAGCCAACGATATCGAACTCGTCCGACAGCGTGTAGAACATGCGGGCGCGGATATAGGCCTTGTAGTATTCGGAGTCGCCACCGAGACCGGCATATTCATGCGTGAAGCTGGCGTAGATACCCTCATGCGGGTTCTGACGGTCGTCGACAGTGTTGTAAACGATCGAGTGACCGAGGATCGACTGCTTCCACGTGCTCCCCTGGATCGCATCGATGTACGGATCGGCAATCGTGTCGTCAGCGGTGTCTGCAATTCCGTCCCCACCGAAAGCACCGTCGTTGATGTAGTCGATGGTCTTGTAGGTGTAACGAAGGGTCGTCGCCAGATCTTCGGTGATCGGCGCGGTCACGCGGATCGTGCCGCCCTGCTCTTCGTAATCGTATTCCGAGTTGCTGCTGGTCGAGCTCTTGAAGAGGTCGAAGCCGGCGGCCAGACGGTAACCGAGGAAATAAGGCTCGGTGAAGGAGAAATTGTAGGTCTGCGTATCGTCGAAGCCACCACCGGCAGCGAGACGAATGAACTGACCGCGACCGAGGAAGTTCTTTTCTTCCACCGATGCTTCGAGAACGAGACCACCGTCGCCGACCGAATAACCTGCACCGATACCGAACGAACCGGTCGGCTGGTCTTGCACATCCACGATCACGACGACGCGGTCCGGCGAGCTGCCAGCCTGGGTCGAGATATTGACGGAGGAGAAGAAGCCGAGAGCCTCGAGGCGACGCTTGGCGCGCGAGATGGTCTCCTGGTTGAAGGCGTCGCCTTCCGAGATATCGAATTCGCGGCGGATGACGTAGTCGCGGGTACGGGTGTTGCCGCGGACTTCGATGCGCTCGACATAGGCGCGCTCACCCTGGTCGACCAGATAGGTCACGCCAATGGTGTTGGTTTCGAAGTTGCGGTCGCCACGCGGAACGACGCGTGCGAAGGGATAACCGGCCGAGGACACGCGACGGGAAATGGCTTCCATCGACTTCTGAATGTCGCGGGCGCTGTAGGTGTCCCCTTCGCGGGTCTCGAGCAGACCCTGAAGCTCGGAACCGTCGATACCGTCAACAGTCGATTCAACGGAGACGGCGCCAAACTTGTAGCGCTGGCCTTCGTCGACCGTGATGTTGATCGTGTATTCGTTGCCAGCTTCGTTGAGGACGGCCTCGGACGAGATGACGCGGAAGTCGGCATAGCCGTGGTTGTAGTAGAACTGGCGCAGCGCCTCTTCGTCGGCGCGCAGCTTGTCCTCGTTGTAGACGTCCTTGCGGGTCAGGAAGGACAGGATGCCCGATTCCTTGGTCTGCAGAACGGCGGCCAGACGGCCATCAGAATAGGCGTTGTTGCCAACGAAATTGATCGAGCTGATCTTGGTGCGCTCGCCTTCGTTGATCACGAAAGCAAGATTCACGCGACCTTCGGCAACCGGAACGACCTGCGTCGTGACTTCGACGTCGCTGCGGCCGATCGCGCCATAGGCTTCACGGATGCGCTGGATGTCGGCGCTGATCAGGCTGTCGCTGTAAGGACCCTGGGCCTGGGTCTGGACGATGCCCTGCAGCTTGTCGTCCTTGATCTTGCGGTTGCCGTTGAAGACCACCTGGTTGATCAGCTGGTTTTCAGCGACCGTCACCACGAGCGTGCCGCCCGAAACGGAGATCTGCACATCGGAGAAGAAGCCGGTGGCGTAGAGACGCTTCACCGATTCATCGATGTCGGCATTGGAGAAAGTCCGACCCGGCTGGATCGAAAGGTTGGAGCGTACAGCCTCGGCACCGACACGCTGAGCTCCGCGTACGTCGATCCGCTGAACCACTGCGGCTTCGGCAGCAACCGCCGATGCGAGAACGGCAATACCTGCGCCCGAAGACACGACACCAGCAGACAGCGCGACCGCCGATACTGCGTTCAAAAACTTTGAACCAGCCTTCATGTGTATACTTTACCTTCTTCCATTGCCCCAAAGTCGGCACCCGACTCCGGCCCGTGTGTGGTTTTAACGGGTTTTACCCTACAAGCAAGTGTGCGAGTTAATTTCTGTTTACTTCATTTCAACGCGTGGCCCAATCGCCACTATCAATTTGAAACAGCGTAAACAAATCCTTTCGCGCGACACAAGCTCCCCGTTAGCCAATCAAACGGCTGATATCGTTCCAGGTGGCAAAAACCATCAGGGACAAGATCATCGCCATACCGATGCGGAAAGCGATCTCTTGTGCGCCCTGACCCATCGGCCTCCCCCGCACTGCTTCAATCGCGTAGAGAACGAGATGGCCGCCGTCAAGAACCGGAACTGGGAACAAATTCAAAAGCCCCAGGGAAACGGAAAGAACTGCCGCCAGATTTAACAGGGCGATAACGCCGAGTGTCGCCATCTCGCCCGAAGCCTGCACCACGCGCACAGGGCCACCGAGCTGATCGGCGTTCATGCGTCCGGCGATCATGTTGCCCAGATAATCGACGGTGCCCGTGACGATATGACCGGTCTGGCGAACGCCTTCCCAAACCGCCTCAAGAGGCGAAAGCTGGACAATGCGAAAATTGCCAGCCTGCTGATCGGTGATGATTCCGATCTGGCCGACCTCCATCTCGTTGCCGAAACGGTCCGTGGTGATGGCGCGCTTCGGGACCAGATCGAAATCCATCTCCTGGCCATCACGACGAACCGTCACTTCGACCGGGATTTCGGGGCGCATGGTGATGTAGCGGACGACATCATCGAAGGTTTCGATTGTGCGGCCGTCCAGCGCCACCAGAACGTCGCCCCGGGCGATGCCGGCAGCTTCGGCGGCGCTGCCTGCCTTGATGTCGGCGACGACCGGGTCGGACACCGGTTTGCCCATGGTCGCAAACATGCCGGCAAAGATCACGATCGCCAGCAGGAAGTTGGCAAGAGGCCCGGCGGCGACGGTGACAGCGCGCTTCCAGAGCTTGGCGCCGTTCAGTGTCTGGGCCCGTTCTTCCTCGGTCAGTTCCTCGGCCATCGACCCGTCGGGACGGCTTGCCGCATCGGCGTCACCAAAGAAGCGGACATAGCCACCCAGAGGGATTGCCGAAATTTTCCAGCGCGTTCCGTGACTGTCCGTGTAACCGACGATTTCCGGACCGAAACCGACGGAGAAGGCCAGGATCCGGATACCGGACCATCGGCCAGCCAGGTAATGCCCCATCTCATGGATGAAGACCAGGAGGGACAGAATCAGGATGTAGGGCAGGATATATCCGCCGAGAAAACTGAAAACTGCGCTGATGTAGTCCATCTGTCCGTATCCCGATCTCGCTCATGGCGAAGGTTGACGCCGTCGTTGGCCGAGCCCACCCGATCAATTAGAGACCGAAAAGGAAGGCTCCCATGGAGACGACGGCATTGGCACTGCCGGCAGAGCTGCCGACGGCCAAGAAAAACGCGGCAAAACTGGCAAATACAAGGCCGTCAACGCGGTCCATGACGCCGCCATGGCCTGGGATCAACTTGCTGGAGTCCTTCACGCCGAAGCGGCGCTTGATGAAGGATTCGAAGAGATCGCCGATCTGGCTCGAGACCGACAGCGTGAAGGCGACGATCCCAACCCAGAGGCCGAGGTCCTGGAAGTGGCTCATGGCCACCAGCAGGCCGCCGACAACGCCCGCGACCGTGCCGCCGATTGCGCCGGACCAGGTCTTGCCGGGCGAAATGCGTGGTGCAAGCTTCGGGCCACCGATCGCCCTTCCGACGAAATAGGCCAGGATGTCCGTTGCCCAGACGACGACAAAGACGAAGAGCATGGCGATGAAGCCGAGCGAATCGTCGCCACGGATCGCCGAGAGCGAAATGGCGCTGAGGCCCGCATAGAACAGACCACCCGGCTGCCACCAGCTCACCCGCCGCAGCAAAGCCGGAATTGCCGAAGTGATCACGAGACCGGCGAACAGGGGCACTGTCAGATCGGCATGCCCAAACAGCATGTTGAGACTAATCAGGGCCATCGAGAACCAGCCGAAGGCATGGGCTCTGAGGCTGCCTTCCGCAAGGCGCGTGATTGTCGACCATTCGTAATAGACGAGCAGGCCGATTGCGACGGCGACGGTCTTGAAAGCCAGACCGCCCATCCAGGTGGCCGCGAGTACCACGAGGATCATGACGATGGCAGAAACGATTCTGAGCTGCAGCTCTCGCGACATCGTCAAAGTCATGAGCCGACCGCCACGGCTTTGGTCGAAAGACCGCCAAAGCGCCGGTCGCGCGCTGCGTATCGCTCCAGGATGCTGTCGAAGAGTGCCGGCGTGAAATCCGGCCAGAAGTCCGGGACGAACATCAGTTCGGCATAGGCCGCCTGCCAGAGCAGGAAGTTCGACAGCCGCTCTTCGCCACTCGTGCGAATGACGAGGTCAGGATCGGGGATCCCGGCCGTATCGAGATAATCGTTCAGCTTTTGCGCATCGATCTCGGAGGCATCAAGCCTGCCCGCCTGAACATCCAAAGCCAGACGAGCCGCGGCGCGGGCAATCTCGTCACGGGAGCCGTAGTTGAAGGCGATGACCAGCGTCATGCCCGTATTGGCCGCGGTCGTTTCTTCCGCCTCGAGCAGCAGCGAGCGAATGTCCTCGCGCAGGTTCACGCGGTCGCCGATGATGCGAATCCGAACGCCGGCCTGATGCAGGTCGGCGAGGTCACGCCGGATGAAGGCCTTCAGCAGACCGAAGAGCTCGTTCACCTCCGATTCCGGACGGCGCCAGTTCTCAGACGAGAATGCAAAGAGGGTCAGGAAGCCAACACCGGCCTCGCCGGCCGCCTTCACCGTCTCACGGACCGTCTCTACACCCTTGCGATGGCCGAAGGTGCGCGGCAGACCGCGCGCATTCGCCCATCGGCCATTGCCATCCATGATGATCGCAACATGCTGCGGAACGAGGCGATGCTGAACTGTCGACATTGGCGAGGATCCAGGCGGCTTGGAGAGTACGACGAAGAACGACTCTGCCTTAAACCTGCATGATTTCCTTTTCCTTGTCCGCGAGCAAGCGGTCGACGTCGACAATCGTCTCGTCTGTCATCTTCTGAACCTTGTCGGCGAGCGAACGGCTGTCGTCCTGGCTAATGTCGCCATCCTTCTCGGCCTTCTTCAGACTGTCCATGCCGTCACGGCGCACGTGGCGGATCGCGACCTTGGCCTTTTCGGCATAATCATGTGCCACCTTGACCAGCGACTTGCGGCGCTCTTCGTTGAGCTCGGGCAGCGGAATGCGCAGGTTCTGGCCATCCACGATCGGGTTCAGGCCGAGATTGGCTTCGCGGATCGCACGATCGACGGCGCCGACCATGGACTTGTCCCAGATCGAGACACCGAGCATGCGGGGTTCAGGAACCGTGACGTTGGCAACCTGGTTCAGCGGTACGCGCGAACCATAGGCTTCCACCACCACCGGATCCAGCACGTTTGCCGAAGCCCGGCCCGTGCGCAGCGATGCGATGTCGTTCTTGAATGCGTTGATGGCACCGTCCATGCGGCGCTTGATGTCGTTGAGATCAACCCCTGCGGTCATCATGGTTCTCCCATTGCTCTATTGCTCGGCGGCTTAATAGCGCCACCCGTAAAATGATCAGTTGTCGGTAACGATCGTCATGCGTCCGGCGCCGGACAGAATCTCGCCGAACCCGCCCTTCTCGTGGATCGAGAAGACGATGATCGGAATATGGTTTTCGCGGGCGAGCGCCACGGCTGCGACATCCATCACCGCGAGGCCCTTCTGCAGGACTTCGTCATGGGTCAGGCTGTCGAAGCGGGTCGCCGTCGGATCCTTCTTCGGGTCGGCGGAATAGATGCCGTCCACCTGGGTGCCCTTGAAGATCGCCTGTGCACCGATTTCGGCCGCACGCAGCGCCGCGGCGGAATCGGTCGTGAAGAACGGGTTGCCGGTGCCGCCGGCGAAGATCACCACCCTGCCCTGCGCCAGATGATGCAGAGCACCGCGCTGCGAGAAGCTTTCGCAGATTTCCGGCATGGCGATGGCCGAAAGGACGACCGTATCGATGTCGAGCTTGCGCAGCGAGGTGGCGAGCGCCAGCGCGTTGATGACGGTCGCCAGCATGCCCATGTGGTCACCGGTCACCCGGTCGCCGCCCTTGGACGCGACAGCGACACCACGGAAGATGTTGCCGCCGCCGACAACGACGCCGACTTCGACGCCCATGCGACGGGCTTCGGCGATGTCGCCGGCAATCCGGTCGGCCACTGCCACATCAATCCCGAATCCCTGGCTACCCATGAGGGCTTCGCCGGAAGCCTTGAGGAGGACGCGTTTGAACAATGGCTTGGCTGACATGAAAGCTCCCGAAATCAATTCTGTGCCGGATACACGAAGGGCACCGCGTTGTCACGCGATGCCCGATGTTTTCCCTCGAAGAAGGGTAACGGCAATCAGCCCTTGGCAGCAGCCGCGACTTCGGCTGCGAAGTCGGACTCTTCCTTCTCGATGCCTTCGCCGAGCAGCAGACGTGCCATGCCGGTGACTTCGATCGGAGCGCCAGCTTCCTTCTCGGCAGCCTTGATGGCGTCGCCGACGGTCTGGTCCGGGTTGATGACAAAAGCCTGCGAGAGAAGAGCGACTTCCTCGAAGAACTTGCGCATGCGGCCTTCAACCATCTTCTCGATGATGGCGTCCGGCTTGCCAGAGGCGCGGGACTGCTCGATGAAGACGTTGCGCTCGCGCTCGGCGACAGCAGCATCGACTTCTTCCGCACGGATGGCGAGCGGGTTGGTCGCAGCGATGTGCATGGCAACCTGGCGACCGATGGCGGCGAGAACGTCCTTGTTGCCGGTCGACTTCAGCGCGACGAGAACGCCGAGCTTGCCGAGGCCGTCAGCAACGGCGTTGTGGATGTAGGTGGCGACAACGCCATCTTCGACGGAAAGCTTGACGGCGCGACGCAGCGTCATGTTTTCGCCGATGTGAGCGATTGCGTCCTTGATCGTGTCGGTAACGGTCTTGCCGCTGGCCGGATAGGTGGCAGCGCCGATCGCGTCGACAGAACCGTCGGTGCCGATGGCAACCGAAGCCACGCCACGAACGAGGTCCTGGAAGGCGTCGTTGCGGGCAACGAAGTCGGTTTCAGAGTTGACTTCGACGACAACGGCCGAGGTGCCGGCGCCGTTGATGCCGACCAGGCCTTCAGCAGCCGTACGGCCGGACTTCTTGTCAGCCTTGGCGATACCCTTGGCGCGCAGCCAGTCGATGGCGGCTTCGATGTCACCGTTGTTTTCGGTCAGAGCCTTCTTGCAATCCATCATGCCTGCGCCGGACTTTTCGCGCAGTTCTTTTACCAGTGCTGCAGTGATTTCAGCCATTGTGTGCCTCTTGTCTGTTCAGGCGGTCGATCCGTAACCTCAAGGCGACGGAGGGCCGCTGTGTTGGGGACGAAATGTACCCGGATGTATGACAACGTGATGAAGCGGGTCACCACGGAAACAATCGGCCGTCTTCGACGGTGTCTCGCCCGAGGCGAAAGGCATCCGGAAGAACGGAGGCCGCCTGTCGCTCGGGCGAGCACACAGGCGGCCGTTCCCTTGACGGGAGATGCGGCGGAAACCCGCCGCTGATACGCGATTACGCGTCTGCTTCAGTCTCGAGAGCCGGCTCGATCGGAGCTTCGGCAGAGGCGCCGATGTCACGACCCGAAGCGCCCTGCTGGCGAGCGATGCCGTCGATGGCAGCGCGCGAAATCAGGTCGCAGTAGAGCGAGATGGCGCGCGAAGCGTCATCGTTGCCCGGGATCGGGTAGTCGATCAGGTCCGGATCGCAGTTCGAATCGATGACAGCAACAACCGGGATGCCGAGGCGCTTGGCTTCGTCGATCGCGATCTTTTCCTTGTTGGTGTCGATGATGAACATCAGGTCCGGGGTGCCGCCCATGTCGCGGATACCGCCGAGAGCCTTTTCAAGCTTCTCGCGTTCGCGCTCAAGGTTCAGGCGCTCCTTCTTGGAGTAGCCGGAGGCTTCCGAAGCCAGGATCTCGTCGAGCTTGCGCAGACGGGCGATCGAGTTCGAAATGGTCTTCCAGTTGGTCATCATGCCGCCGAGCCAGCGGGAGTTGACGTAGTACTGGGCCGAACGCTTGGCGCTGTCAGCGATGATTTCCGAAGCCTGGCGCTTGGTGCCGACGAACAGAACGCGGCCGCCGCGAGCAACGGTGTCGGACACGACCTGAAGGGCGCGCGACAGCATCGGAACGGTCTGAGCCAGGTCGATGATGTGGATGTTGTTACGATCGCCGAAGATGTACGGCTTCATCTTCGGGTTCCAGCGGTGCGTCTGGTGACCGAAGTGAACGCCAGCTTCCAGAAGCTGACGCATGCTAAAATCAGGCAATGCCATGCCTTTTTCTCCTTTTCCGGTTTAACCCCCGCGAGACAAACAGCAGACCTTTCGGCCCACCACCGGGCGGAAGCGGCAGGATTTCTCCCTGTCGATCCCAAGTCTCGCGTGTGGAATGACGCCGGCCATACAGGTGCGCCGGTCAAAAATCAATAGCGAAAGCGCCGAATTTCCAGCAATTCGGAGCCTTTACTGGCAGTCACTGTCGGGCTTGCCCAGAACTTCCAGCTTCGTCAACTTGCCCGCCAGGACGAAATCGCCGTAGTCGAGCGTCAGATCCCGGGTGACACCGTTTTCGTAGAGCTTGAAGGACTGGCTGTAGATCGGCTCCTGATCACCCCTCGTCTTTTCGTCGAAATAGGCGATCGATACGGGCCAGTAATCCTGCGGTCCGAGAGAGGCGACAGCCTTGGCTTCCGGGTCCGTCTGGGCCGACTTCTTCGGCCCACCGACGATGGTCGTGGTGAGGAACGTCTGGTCGCCGTCCTCGGAGCCGTCGAAGATGCGCGATTCGAAGACGCGCTCACCCTTGCGGGCACGTGCGATCACTTCGAGCATATGTTCTGCGGGAAACCGGCTGTCCGCGAGCTCGATATCGCGCTTGTCGGGGCCGGTCAGTTCGATCTTGACCTTACCATCGGCTTCCGCAGCCGCACCCTTCACGTCCTTGTCGAGCTGGTCATCGGTGAAGGACTTGTTCTCGAAGCGGAACTTGCCGGCTGCGACGTCTTCGAACGTAGACGAACGCTGGTCGGTCACGCGCACGCCCTCGCCCACGTCAATGCGGGTGACGAAACGGAACTGGGTGTTGAAGCCTTTGCAGGTCGAACCGCTGAATTCGTAGACCATGCGACCGCGGACGGATTCGATGCCGGAGCGATCGGAAGCTTCCTTCAGCACGATGTCATAGACGGCGCGGTGCGGCACGAGGCCGACGGTTGCCGCGGAGGCCGCCTGCCCGGTCGCGCCCACGGCAGCCAGGGCCACCGACGCACGGACCGCCATTCGCAAAGGAAACATCGACACCCTCCTGTTGGACTCGTCAGCGATGTTATAAGAACACATCCGGCAAAAGCGAGACATGCTTTTCGTCGCCACAACTTTCTCAACTTTTATCAACAGACCGGGAATCGACCATGTCCGACACAATCGACGGCCGCCTTGCAGCACTGGGCATCAGCCTGCCGGAAGCCGCAGCCCCTGCCGCCAATTACGTGCCCTATGTGATCAGCGGGAACCTGCTGTTTCTCTCCGGCCAGCTGCCGATTGAAGGCGGAAAAGTGGCAGTGATCGGTCTCGTCGGCGGCGATGTGGCACTCCCGGAAGCGCAGCGCGCTGCGGAACTCTGCGCCATCAACATCCTCGCCCAGGCGAAGGCCGCCCTTTCCGGCGACCTCTCGCGCATCAGCCGTGTCGTCAAGCTCAACGGTTTCGTGGCGTCGGCGCCAGGCTTCGTGGAGCAGCATCTCGTCATCAATGGTGCCTCGAACCTGATCGCCAACGTGCTCGGCGAGGCGGGCAAACATGC
Source organism: Allorhizobium sp. CTOTU50464 (assembly GCA_032102365.1). Classification (GTDB taxonomy): domain Bacteria; phylum Pseudomonadota; class Alphaproteobacteria; order Rhizobiales; family Rhizobiaceae; genus Allorhizobium. The sequence continues at coordinate 53,833 of DAMDHD010000005.1, forward strand.
GCGCGCTGCGGTCGGCATGGCATCGCTGCCGCTCAACGCAGCCGTGGAGATCGACGCGATCCTGGAGATCACCCAGTGAGCCATATCGACTGGATCAAGGACGTGCCGGTCGCCCATCGCGGCTACCACGACATGAACAAGCAGATCTGGGAGAACACCCTCTCGGCTTTCAGCCGCGCCATCGAGGCAGGGTTCGCGATCGAATGCGACATCCAGCTGTCGGCCGACAGCGTGCCGATGGTTTTCCACGACCACGACCTGCAGCGTCTCTGCGGCATTGTCGGCGAAGTACGCGAGCGCACGGCTGCCGAATTGCGCATGCTGTCGATCGGCGGCACCTCCGACAAGATCCCAACGCTCCGCCAGATGCTCGATCTGGTCAAGGGCCAGGTGCCTCTCGTCATCGAGCTCAAGGGCATCGACGCCGAACAGGATGATGGCTTCGTGGAAGCCGTTCTCGAAGTGCTCGAGGGATACGAGGGCAAGGTCGCGCTGATGAGCTTCGACTTCCACCTCCTGCGTGCGCTGAAAGTCGCCGAATGCCCGTGGCCGGTTGGTCTCACGGCCGAAGGCGTCAAGCCGGACAATCTCGCCGCTCATCGTGAGGCCATGGATCTCGGTCTGGACTTCACTTCCTACTGTGTCGCGCATCTGCCCAATGATTTCGTTACGGGCCTGCGTGAAAAGGGCGCGCCTGTAATTACCTGGACCGTCAGGGATGAAATCATGCGGGCACAGACCTATAAATATGCAGATCAGATGACATTCGAAGGCTTCGACCCGCGCCAGTCGCCGGCCATCGCCTGACGGGAGATCCATGGCAGACGAGGTGACGATCCGCGTAGTCCGTTCGTTTTCGGAAATCAAACCCGCCGAATGGGAACTCCTCAGTGGAGCCTCCCGTTCCGGGCCCGGCTATAATCCCTTCATCTCGCATGCCTTTCTTTCGGCTCTCGAAGACTCCGGTTCGGCCACGGCCGAGACGGGCTGGATGGGCCATCATCTGCTGCTCGAACAGGAAGGGCGCCTTCTCGGCGCCATTCCGTGTTATCTGAAGAGCCACAGCCAGGGCGAATATGTCTTCGACTACGGCTGGGCCGATGCCTTCCAACGGGCCGGCGGCCGCTATTATCCGAAGCTTCAGGCCTCCATTCCCTTCACCCCCGCGACCGGACCGCGACTGCTCGTGCGCCACGGTGAGGATGTCGCGCAAGTTCAGGACCTGCTGGCGCAGGGGCTGCAACAGGTTGCACGCGAACTCGGCACGTCTTCGGCGCATGTGACCTTCCTGCCGCAAGGGGAACTTCCTTCCCTTACGGAAGCCGGCTTTCTGCATCGAACGGACCAGCAGTTCCATTTCATCAACCGCGGCTATGCCAACCACGAGGCGTTCCTCGCCGAACTCTCGTCATCGAAGCGCAAGAACTTACGCAAGGAGCGGCGCAATGCGCTGGAAAACGGGCTCTCGATCGACTGGCTGACGGGCCGAGATTTGACGGAAGACATCTGGGACCAATTCTTCCGTTTCTACATGGACACGGGAAGCCGCAAATGGGGGCGGCCGTATCTGACGCGCCTTTTCTACTCCCTGGTCGGTGAGCGGATGCCGGACGACATTCTTCTGGTCATGGCAAAACGCGAAGGCCGTTATGTGGCTGGCGCAATTAACTTCATCGGCGTGGATGCGCTCTATGGCCGCCATTGGGGCTGCGTCGAGGATCATCCCTTCCTGCATTTCGAAGTCTGCTATCATCAGGCGATCGACTTTGCCCTCGAAAAGGGGCTGTCACGCGTGGAAGCGGGCGCACAGGGCGAGCACAAGCTTGCGCGCGGCTACGAACCGGTCACCACGCATTCTGCCCATTTCATCACCCATCCGGGGCTGCGGCGGGCTGTCGCCGATTACCTCGAACACGAGCGCCGCGAAGTGGCCCAGGCCGGCGAATATCTGGGCGAGCACACGCCGTTCCGCAAAGGCGAGCGGCAGCTGCGCGAGGGCGAGGAATTCGACGGTTGAGAGCCGCCTTGCGCACTTGAAGCCTCGCCGGCCATGCCGTTAAGTGGCCCGAACAGCTAAGGAGACGACCATGACAGCCTATGAGCCCGACAATATCTTCGCCAAGATCATCGCGGGCACGATCCCGTCGGTGAAGCTTTATGAAGACGAGGACACGCTGGCTTTCATGGATGTGATGCCCCAGGCGCCCGGACACCTGCTGGTCATTCCCAAGGCTGGCTCACGCAACCTGCTCGATGCGGATCCGGCCGTCCTCGCCAAGCTCATGCCAGTCGTGCAGAAGCTTGCCAATGCTGCGAGGGAAGCCTTCGATGCTGACGGAGTCTATGTCGCGCAGTTCAACGAGCCGGCTGCAGGGCAGACCGTCTTCCACCTGCATTTCCACGTCATTCCGCGGCATGAAGGCCAGCCGTTGAAGCCACATGCCGGTGGCATGGCCGATGTCGAGATGCTGAAGGCACAGGCGGAGAAGATCAAGGCGGCGCTCTGAAGCGCCGCCACCCGAGGGGCCTGAGGGATCGAAGAACAAAGTCAGGCGACGAAGCCGCCGACGACCACCAATGCTGCGATGGCAATCAAGGCCAGGACCATGATCGGGAAGGATCCGGTCGAATCCCAGCCGCCCAGTTTTGACGAGCTGTCGCTCAAGTCTTCCGGCAGCACCTTGAGGCGGGGCGGATCACCGTGTTTCAGCGTTCGGAAGCGTACAACCTTGGACATTTCGCTTTCCTCCTGTTGATCGGATACCCGACTTGGGAAGCGAAATGTGGCAATTCCAGCGATCACACGTGTCTGTGAACGCGCCTGATCTCAGAGCCAGAGCAGCCCTGCCCCCAGGATCGCCAGGGGTACGGCAACGCCCACCAGCACGCGCTGGCCGGCCAGAAGGAAGGCTGCGAAGCCAAGGCCGGCGGCTGCAAGCCTCAGCCAGAGCGGCGAGGCTTCCAATGTGCCTGTCGGGAAAACAACGAGTTTGGCGGTCACTGCCATGACGAGTGCGGTCGCAACCGCCCTCACCCAGTTGAGCGCCTCCGAGCCTTCCTGAAGCCGATTGCCGGCGAGAACGCCGAGCCAGCGCCACAGATCGGTCGCAAGCCAACCGGCAATAATGATGACGAGATAGGGCCAGTAGTCCTGCATCAGACCACCTCTTCCGCCTGCGGAGCCATCTTCTGCTCCTCAGCAGCCGCGGAACGCCTGCCCCGACGGATGACGTAGCGGTCGAAGAGATAGGCAAGCGTACCGCCTCCCAGACCCGCGATCAGGATATCGAAGCCTGGGACGAGTACGGCCAGCACCGGACCGGCGACAACACCGACGACGAAAGCCACCTTCACCACGGACTGGCGGCCCGTCGCCCAGATCGAGGCGATAAAATAGACAGGCGTGAGGAAGAACAGGAGAGCCGCGACGATCGGCGGGACTGGGCAACGAGGCCATAGCAGATGCCGACCAGGATCGTGTTGATGGTCACCAGCGTGATTCCGAAGCCGGCGAAATAAGCGACGCGCCCTTCCCTCGGCACATCCTTGAACGTGCCCATGGCGAAGACCCAGGCCGTGATCGCCACAAAGTGAGACAGGAAAAGCAGAACCCAGGTGGGCGTTTTTCCCGTGCGCATCTCGGGCACGAGGGACGCCACCATGGGCATCATCCGGATCGACGACAGCGAGACAGCCAGGAAAATCGCGAGAAGATTGGCGCCGCTGGTCATGGTGCCGATCAGGATCATTTTGGCCGGCAGGGCCCAGACTGCGGCGGTCATGAACATGGCCTCGGCCCGGCTGACACCGGATTCGAGCGCGAAGGCCGAGAAGCCGACGAAGGAGATCATCAGAATGATTGCGGGCAGGCTGAAGAGCCCCCGCATGCCGGCGAAAAACCACCGTGTCTTTGAAATATCACTGGAAGCCGAAGTCATTCAAAATTCCGGATCGGCAAAAAGAAAGTGCCGGGCTGACTGCCCGGCACAGGTTTTCTGATCGACTGGTGCTTACTTCTTCTTCGGCACCTTCGGCACCGCCGAGCGCTTGGCCGGCTTCGGCGCCTCGTCGATGACAGCGACATCGCCATCGTCCTCGACGGCAGAAGCCTTGGGCGTTGGCTTGCGCTTCGCCTTTACGGGCTTGGCGGAAGCGACTTCGGCCTCGGGATTCGGCTTGACCGGCGCCACCTCCGCGATCGCATCGAGATCCAGCACCTCTGCACCGTTATCGTCGGTCTTGGTGCCGACCTTGACCACGCCGCCCTTCTTGAGCTTGCCGAAGAGGATCTCGTTGGCCAGCGGCTTCTTGATGTGCTCCTGGATGACGCGGGCCAGCGGACGGGCGCCCATCTTCTCGTCGTAGCCGTTCTTCGCCAGCCAGGCGATCGCGGGCTCCGACAGGTCGAAGGTGACGTTGCGTTCCGAAAGCTGCGCTTCCAGCTGCATGACGAACTTCTGCACGACCTGATGGATGACTTCCGTCGGCAGCGGCGCAAACGGGATGGTTGCGTCGAGACGGTTGCGGAATTCCGGCGTAAACAGGCGGTTGAGTGCCTCTTCGTCTTCGCCGGTGCGCTTGGAGGAGCCGAAGCCGATTGCCGACTTCGCCATTTCCGATGCGCCCGCATTGGTCGTCATGATCAGGATGACGTTGCGGAAGTCGATCTTCTTGCCGTTGTGATCCGTCAGCTGGCCATGGTCCATGACCTGCAGCAGGATGTTGTAGATATCCGGATGCGCCTTTTCGATTTCATCGAGCAGGACGACCGAATGCGGATGCTGGTCGACGCCATCGGTCAAGAGACCGCCCTGGTCGAAACCGACATAGCCGGGAGGGGCACCGAGCAGACGCGAGACCGTGTGCCGCTCCATGTATTCCGACATGTCGAAGCGCAGGAGCTCGACGCCGAGCGACGATGCCAGCTGCTTGGCAACCTCCGTCTTGCCGACGCCGGTCGGGCCGGAGAAGACATAGGCGCCGATCGGCTTGTTCGGCTCGCGCAGGCCGGCACGGGCCAGCTTGATCGAGGTCGAGAGTGCCTCGATCGCCTTGTCCTGACCGTAAACGACGGAGCGCAGTTCCTTTTCGAGATTGGCGAGCACCATCTCGTCGTCCTTGGACACCGTCTTCGGGGGAATGCGGGCCATGGTGGCGATCGTTGCCTCGATCTCCTTCTCGGTGATCAGCTTGCGGCGACGCGACGCCGGCAGCAGCATCTGGGCCGCACCCGTCTCGTCGATCACGTCGATCGCCTTGTCTGGCAGCTTGCGGTCGGAGATGTAGCGCGCCGACAGCTCGACCGCCGACTTGATCGCGTCGTTGGTGTAGCGGAGCTTGTGATAGTCCTCGAAATAAGGCTTCAGACCCTTCATGATCTCGATCGCATCGTCGATCGACGGCTCGTTGACGTCGATCTTCTGGAAGCGGCGCACCAGGGCGCGGTCCTTCTCGAAGAACTGGCGGTACTCCTTGTAGGTGGTCGAGCCGATGCAGCGGATCGCACCCGAGGAGAGTGCCGGCTTCAACAGGTTCGACGCATCCATGGCGCCGCCCGAGGTGGCACCGGCACCGATCACGGTGTGGATCTCATCGATGAAGAGGACGGCGCCCGGATAATCCTCGAGCTCCTTCACGACCTGCTTCAGCCGCTCTTCGAAGTCACCGCGATAGCGGGTGCCGGCGAGCAGCGTGCCCATGTCGAGCGAGAAGATGGTGGCGTCTGCTAGGGCTTCTGGCACTTTGCCTTCGACGATGCGCTTGGCAAGGCCTTCGGCGATCGCCGTCTTGCCGACGCCGGGATCACCGACATAGAGCGGGTTGTTCTTGGAACGACGGCAGAGAACCTGGATCGTGCGGTTGACCTCGTCGTGACGACCGATCAGTGGATCGATGCGGCCGGTCTTGGCCTTTTCGTTCAGGTTGACGCAGTAGGCCTTCAGAGCCTCCTGCTTGCCCTTGGCCGAACCTTCCTCCGGCTCGCGGCCGCCCTGCTTTGCATCGGGCTCGCCCTCTTCCGCTCCGCGTGGGCTGCGGACCTGCGAGGCACCCGGGCGCTTGCCGATGCCATGAGAGATGTAGTTCACCGCGTCGTAGCGGGTCATTTCCTGTTCCTGCAGGAAATAGGCAGCATTGCTCTCGCGCTCGGCGAAGATCGCAACTAGCACGTTGGCGCCGGTGACTTCCTCGCGACCTGAGGACTGGACATGGATCACGGCGCGCTGGATGACGCGCTGGAAGCTCGATGTGGGCTTGGAGTCCTCATCGTAGCCGGTGATCAGGTTGGCGAGATCGTTGTCGACAAAATCCGTCACGGTCTTGCGCAGGGCGTCGAGGTTGACGTTGCAAGCCCCCATCACGGCGGCGGCATCAGCGTCGTCGATCAGAGCGAGCAGCAGGTGCTCCAGCGTCGCATATTCATGGTGACGCTCGTTTGCGTAGGTCAGGGCCTGATGCAGCGCTTTTTCGAGGCTGGGTGAAAATGTTGGCACGTCTGATCCTCACTTCTTTTCCATGACGCATTGAAGCGGATGTTCATGTTGCCGGGCGAAATCCATCACCTGTGAGACTTTGGTTTCAGCGACTTCGTAGGTGAAGACACCACATTCCCCGACCCCATGATTGTGGACGTGCAACATGATGCGGGTGGCGGCTTCCCTGTCCTTCTGGAAGAAGCGCTCCAGGATGTGGATCACGAATTCCATCGGGGTGTAGTCGTCGTTCAGAAGCAGGACGCGATACAGATTCGGCTTCTTCGTCTTCGGCTTGGTGCGCGTGATGACCGAGGTGCCGCGATTGGCATTATCCCCGTCACCCTGGCTTTGCATGAAGACCGGCTTGGCAGTCATTTCAGTTCATTCTCCGTTGTCCGGCCGGTTTGCCGTTACACATCGGTGCGGACGAACACTCAGCACAGTAAGGTAGTTCATTATGCGGTGATTTTAAGCCCCCCAGGTCAAGGTGACGACAATTTGTCACGAAGCCCGGAAAAGCGAGGAATTTGAACGGATAGGTTATACCAGCGGCCACAAATGACAAGACCGGCCGCGCGGGGCACGGCCGGTCTTGCAGGTTACGCGCAAGCTTCAATCAGGCAGCAGCCGATACCGGCGCCATCGTCTTGGCCATGCTGGATTCGTAGGGCTTGTAGGCGAGCTTCGCGAGATCGGCATACATCTCGCCCATCTTGGTCGCCTCGGCCACGAAGCTCTCGTAAGAGGACTTCATGAAGGACGTCTGGAGCTCGAAGGCGGCCTCGACGCTCTTCACGGAGGTCATGGCTTCCATGAAGGACGTCAGGTCCTGGAAAGACTTCTTCGAGTAGTCGGTCGCTTCGGCTGCGATGGCCTGAAAGCCCTTCGTCACCTCTGAATAGTTCTTCAGCATGGTGTCCATGGCTTCCTTGCTCTTCTTGCTGGCGTCGTCGATATTGAACATGCGAGTGCTCCTCCTTCTGTCCGGAATATCAGATGACCCGAACATAGCAGCCGCACAAAAGGGGTCAAGAGAATTTGTGCATCGCACAACAATCGTCAATTGTAAGCCGGATAACAAAAAAGGGCTGCGATCCTGCCGCAGCCCCGTCTCAGTTTCTGTTGGCGCCGCGTTAGGCAGCAGCCAGGATCACAGGTCGACGTCGAGGATCGCCATCGAGAAATTGTAGGACAGATCGCCGTCTTCGTCGTCCTTGAAGACGACGCCGAGAAACTCGTCACCCACGTAGACTTCAGCGGAGTCGTCCTTGCGCGGACGAGCCTTGACGCTCATCGTCGGGTTGAAAGTGCGCTTGAAATACGCGTCGAGTTTCTTCAGTTCTTCCGGCTTCACACTGTGTCTCCATAAACTGTTTTCGGGGAGGGTTTCGAGTTGCGCGCTTGTCGCACGGCCTTTCCGCCGATGTAAAGACGCAATGCAAAGTTTGCCCAGACTGGCGGGGCCGTTTTCCGAATGGACGATCTTTCCGGCGCGCTCAGTCGTCGGAAGCGATCATCTGGTCCATCGACCGGCTCGGCTCGGCGCAACCGGCCTCCCCGACAACGCGGGCCGGAACGCCGGCGACCGTGGTGCATCTGGGAACAGGCTTTAACACGACCGAGCCTGCCGCGATGCGCGAGCAGCTGCCGACCTCGATGTTGCCCAGCACCTTGGCCCCTGCCCCGATCATCACGCCATCGCCGATCTTCGGATGGCGGTCGGCCCCCTCCTTGCCGGTACCGCCCAAAGTGACACCGTGCAGGATCGAGACATTGTCGCCAATCCGTGCAGTCTCACCCACGACGAGGCCGGTGGCGTGGTCAAGGAAGATGCCTTTGCCGATGCGCGCGGCCGGGTTGATGTCCGTCTGGAACATGTTGGACGAGCGGCTCTGCAGGTAAAGTGCAAAATCGCGGCGGCCGTTGTTCCAGAGCCAGTGGGCCAGACGATGGGTCTGGATCGCATGGAAACCCTTGAAGTAGAGGACGGGCTCCAGGAAACGCGTGCAGGCAGGGTCGCGATCGTAGACGGCCTGAATATCGACGCGCAGGATCGTGGACCATTCCGGCCAGTCGCGCATCATGGCCTCGAAGGCCTGACGGAGGACGATGGCCGGAACATCCGAATGATCCAGCCGCTCGCAGATGCGGTAGATCACACAATCTTCCAGCGACGCGTGGCTCAGCACCGTCGAAAGAAAGAAAGCCGCGAGCATGGGATCGCGATCGGCCGCCACGCGGGCTTCGTGCCGCAGGCTGTCCCAAATCGGATCCATGGACTTGATGGCTTCGGTCTTGAGGACGTCGTTGTGTGCGACCATTGCCGGTCTCCTCGTTCGTCTAGGAATGGCATTATATAGTCGAAGACAGATCGAACTCAAATGGGGGCCGCATGAAACAGTCGAACACCTTTGCCACAGGCTTTATCAAGGCTTTCTGCGAAGCCGGTACCGGGCTTCTGGTGATCGACAATCCGCAACGAAAGAACGCCGTCACGGCCGCCATGTGGCGCGCCATACCGGAGGCGATCCATTGGCTGCATGCCGACGCTGGCGCCCGCGTCATCGTCCTCACGGGCGGCGGAGCGATCGACTTCAGTGCCGGCGCAGACATTTCGGAATTTACCGAATTACGGAAAGATGCTGCGACGGCTTGCGTCTACGAGGCTTCGAACAGCCGGGCCTTCGCGGCCGTGCGGGAGGCTCCCGTGCCGGTGATCGCGGCGATCAGAGGCGTCTGTTACGGCGGCGGCTTCGGATTGGCGGCAGCGGCGGATCTCCGGCTGGCCTCGTCGGATGCCATGTTTGCCGTGCCAGCGGCTCGCCTCGGCCTCGCCTATCCCGCGGATGCAGTCCAGGATTTCGTCCGTGGCCTTGGCAGCCAGACGGCGAGACGCGCCCTTTTCACGGGAGCGGCGATGAAATCTGCGGAACTTCTCGCCTGCGGTTTTCTGTCGGAGATAACGGAACCGGACCAGCTCGAGCAACGGGCGCAGATCCTTGCCGACACGATCGCGGCCAATGCACCGCTGTCGCTGCGCGCATCGAAACTTGCCCTGCGTGCGGTCGAAGAGGGTGACGACGACATGCTGCGCGAGGCCGAGGTCATCGGCGCCTCGACCTTCGAAAGCGAGGATTACCGCGAGGGCCGCGCGGCCTTTGCCGAGCGGCGCAGGCCGGTCTTCACCGGCCGGTGAGGATCAACGCCCTTCGAGCTCGGAATAGAAGTCGAGCGCTGCCTTCTTGAACACCCGGTCGCCGACGGCCAGCATGTGGTCGCGGTTCGGGATATCCAGCGCCAGCGCGCGGGGCATGAGTTCTGCGAGTTCATGCGGCGAACCGGCAATGTCGTCCTTGGTGCCGACACCGATCAGGGTCGGGATGTCGACCTTGGCAATATCCTGACGGCTGACGAGATCGCGAGAAGTGCGGATGCAGGCCGCAAGCGCCAGCCGGTCGGATTTGGTCTGCTCGGCAAAGGCGCGGAACATGCGGCCGCGCTCATGGGTGACATCGTCCAGCGAGGGCGCAAGCAGAGCGTCGGCGATCGGGTCCCAGTCGCCCACGCCGTCACACATTCCGATACCCAAACCGCCGAAGACCAGCGACCGGACACGGTGGGGATGCTCGATCGCAAGAAAGGCAGAGATGCGGGCACCCATGGAGTAACCCATGACATGGGCCTCGGCGATGCCGAGATGCGTCAGCAGCGCTGCGGCGTCGCCGGCCATTGCGCTCGGGTGGTAGGCTTCGGGATCATGCGGCTTGGCGCTCGCCCCATGGCCACGATTGTCGATCGCAATCACCCTGTAGCCCGCATCGCCCAGGGTGCGCAGCCAGCCGGGATAAACCCAGTTCACATTGGCCGAAGAGGCAAAACCGTGGATCAGCAGGATCGGATCGCCAGCCGGATCACCATCGTCGAAATAGGCAAGCTCAAGCCCTTCGTTGTGAAAGCTGGAAAACGGCGGCGCGTCGAGATTCATGAACTGGTCCTTGTGGCCTTGAGGCGGCAACCATAGCCAACGCCTTCCTGACATCAATTGCCGCAGGCGGATTTTCTGTGACTTTTGCTCGGGTCCGGCTCTACACTTTTGCGAAGGACGGCGCTAATGTCCGCGCCAATTCGCACAGCATTTTCGGAGCACATCATGGCCGGTCACACCATTCCCCATTTCCAGAACGACGGCGGTCATCGCGTGATCGAAGTCGGCGTCAAGGAATTCATGTGCACCGGCGCCTCCGTGCCTTACGACCATCCGCATATCTTCATCGACATGGGACATGACAACGAGAAGGTCTGCTCCTACTGCTCGACGCTTTACCGCTACAATCCGACCCTCAAGGCCGAACAGACCAACCCGCCGGGCTGCGTCTTCCACGTCAAGGCAGCGTGACCGCGGCGTCACGATCGGCATTTCCTCATGTCCATCAAGCACGCTGCCATCGTCGGAGCCGGGGTGGCAGGGCTGACGTCTGCCCTGGCGCTTGCTGCGAGGGGCATCTCCTCCGACATTATCGAGCAGGCGCCGCAACTCGGCGAAGTCGGGGCCGGCCTGCAACTCTCGCCGAATGCGACGCGCGTCCTTGATGCGCTGGGCGTGCTCGGCGAACTGGAGCGCCACTGGCTCGAACCTACTGCAATCAGCCTCGTATCCGGAATGGATTTGCGACCGCTCGCCTCCGTGCCCGCGGGTGACTTTGCGAGGAAGCGCTGGGGACAGCCCTACGGCGTCCTGCACCGCTCTACGCTGCAACAGGCGCTTCTCAGGGCGGTTCTCAATCAGCCGCTCTGCCGCCTGCATCTCGGCCATCGTGTGCAGGGGATCGGAGCAGAGGCGCTCGCCGCTATCACGGCCCGGAAAGCGGATCTGGTCGTCGGCGCGGATGGCGCCTGGTCGGTCGCGCGCGATGCCATCGCAGGCAGCCCGACGGTCAGCTTTTCAGGCAACATCGCCTGGCGCTTCACCATCAATCAGGCTGTTGCGCCCCCCTTCCTCTCCCGCACCGGTGTCGCAGCCTATCTTGGGCCAGAGGCACATCTGGTCAGCTATCCTCTCAAGGAGATCGACGGCTTCAATCTCGTTGCAATCGCGGCGGGGACGAAGAGCGACGAGAGCTGGGCGATCGATGCCGATGCCGCGCGGCGCGCCATGTTGCTCGAGCAGTTCTCGGGCTGGCATCGCGATATCCGAACCGTGCTTGCCGGCGCTGAAAAGCCGACCTTCTGGCCTCTCTACCAGGCATCAGAGGGCAACTGGCACAATGGTCGCGACACGGTGCTGATCGGAGATGCCGCCCATGCCATGATGCCGTTTTCGGCGCAGGGGGCGGCGATGGCGATCGAGGACGCTTATTCTCTCGCCATGCATGTGGCGAAGGCGCCCCTGCCCTCGGCGCTCGCCGCCTTCTCCAGCGAGCGTAAGGCGCGGGCGGCGCGGGTCAAGGCCCGTGGCGACTTCAACCGCTTTGCCTATCACGCCCGCGGTCCGTTTCGGATCGGGCGCGATATCGTGCTGTCATTGCGCCCGCCGGAACGTCTTGCCGCCGATCTGGACTGGCTCTACGGCCACCGGATCGACGGCTGACGTATAGCGCGTTTTCTAAACCGCCGCGGCTGCGGCGAAGCCCCGCTCGAGATCGGCCTGGATGTCCTCGACATTCTCGAGACCGATCTGAAGACGGATCACGGCGCCATCGGTCGGTCCCTTCCTGATCTTGCGATCCTCCAGATTGACCAAGACCGCGAGGCTCTCATAGCCACCCCAGGACCAGCCGAGACCGAAGAGCTGCAGCGCATCGAGGAAGGCATGGGCCTTTGGCTTGATCTTCTCGGGCGCCGATGCCGGCAAGACGAAGGAGAAGACACCGCTTGCTCCCTTGAAGTCCCGCTTCCAGATCGCATGACCTGGGAAACTCTCAAGCGCCGGATGCAGAACACGCGCGACATCGCCGCGGCCTTCAAGCCAGCGCGCGACCGAAAGCGCGCTCTTGTAGTGATGGTCGAGGCGCAGCCCCATTGTGCGCAGGCCACGGAGGATCTGATAGCTGTCATCCGGTGCGCCGCAGATGCCGAGCGTGATATTGGCTTCCTTCAGGACCGGCCAGTGCTTCGCATTGGCCGAAACGGTGCCCATCAGGATGTCCGAGTGGCCGGAGGGATATTTGGTTGCGGCATGGATGGTCACGTCGACACCGAAATCGAGCGCCTTGAAATAGAGTGGCGTCGCCCAGGTGTTGTCGAGCGTGACCACGCAGCCATGCTTGTGGGCTGCCTCGGAGATTGCGCGGATATCCTGCATCTCCATGGTGTTGGAGCCCGGCGCCTCGGTGTGCACCAGCTTGGTGTTTGGCCTGATCAGCCGCTCGATGTCCGCACCGATCTCAGGATCGTAATATTCGACCTCGACCCCGAGGCGCGTCAGCATGGTGTCGCAGAAATGGCGGCAGGGCGAATAGACCGAATCCACGATGAGCGCGTGATCGCCGGCGGAAAGAAACGCCAGGAACGGGACCGTGATGGCCGCCAGACCCGATGGCACGAGGATCGTGCCCGCTGACCCTTCCAGCGCGTCGATGGCGCGGCAAAGCGCGTCCGTGGTCGGTGTTCCGCGGGTACCATAGGTGTAAGGCTGATTGCGCGTCTCCATGGCCCTGGCATTGGGAAAGAGAACCGTCGACGCATGGACGACCGGCGGGTTCACGAAGCCATGATAGTCTGCAGGATCATGGCCGATGTGGCACAGCTTCGTATCGGTGCCGGCGTCGGCCAGCCAGTCTTTGGATTTGCTCATGGATTTCACGATTCCTCACGCTTCTGTGCCGTGGTTTTCGCGCCTCCGCCATGTCCGGTCAAGTTGCACAATTCCGTGAGGCCAGGCGCAAGTCTTGCAGCAGAAGCAGTGCAGAACAGTGAAATGGGCGCAATTTTCATCACTTCAGGGCAAAAACCACACATTTTTGCCTATTTCGAGTGCGTTTTTGGCAAATTCGCGCTTTTGTGGCCAATTCGCGGCATAAAGACTTGACCCTGCCTGCTTTTACGACTGAGATATGAAGGCTCGCACCGGGAGGCCGTGAGCCGACGTGCGCTGCTGGTTTCAGCAGCAGGCCGTCGCTGGCATACAACAAGAGAAAAAAGGTTGGGAAAAATGAACAACAAGTTCCTGTCAGCCGCCATTGGCGCTGCGGTCCTGGGTTTTGGCGCGTCGGCAGCTTCGGCCGCGACGCTTGACGACGTAAAGGCCAAGGGTTTCGTCCAGTGCGGCGTGAACACGGGTCTCGCCGGCTTCGCTTCGCCGGACGCAGCCGGCAACTGGACCGGTTTCGACGTTGACTACTGCAAGGCCGTCGCAGCTGCCGTCTTCGGCGATGCGACCAAGGTTAAGTACACGCCGACCACCGCCCAGAGCCGCTTCACCGCGCTGCAGTCGGGCGAAGTCGACATGCTTGCTCGTAACACCACCTGGACGATCAGCCGCGACACCGCACTCGGCTTCAACTTCCGTGCCGTCAACTACTACGACGGCCAGGGCTTCATGGTCACCAAGGGCCTGAACGTCAAATCGGCTCTCGAGCTCTCCGGCGCCGCCGTCTGCGTACAGTCCGGCACCACGACCGAACTCAACCTCGCCGACTACTTCAAGGCCAACAACCTCGAATACAAGCCGGTCGTTTTCGAAAAGCTCGAAGAAGTCAACGCTGCCTATCAGGCTGGCCGTTGCGACGTTTACACGACCGACCAGTCGGGCCTCTATTCGCTGCGTCTGACGCTGACCAACCCCGACGACCACGTCATCCTTCCGGAAATCATCTCGAAGGAGCCGCTTGGCCCGGCCGTCCGTCAGGGTGACGACCAGTGGTTCGACATCGTTTCGTGGACGCACTACGCTCTGGTGACCGCCGAAGAATTCGGCATCACCCAGGCGAACGTCGATGAAATCAAGTCGACCACGACCAACCCAGACATCATGCGCTTCCTCGGTACGGAAGCTGACACCAAGATCGGTACCGATCTCGGCCTCACCAACGACTGGGCTTACAACATCATCAAGGGCGTCGGTAACTACGGCGAAGTCTTTGAACGCAACATCGGCGCCAGCACCCCGCTCAAGATCGAGCGCGGCGTAAACGCTCTGTGGACCAAGGGCGGCCTGCAATACGCCCCGCCGATCCGCTAAGATCGGACGACCTTGGCGAGGCGGCGAAAGCCGCCTCGCGCATATTAAGACCACGTGATCAGACCGGCCCCCGCGTTGCGGTCAGCAGCGACACTCACAAGAGCCGGCTGTCTCGAAAGACAATAACAGTTTAGGGCTCAAAGAAGCCTCGGGGATTTGGCACAGCATGACAGATCACGCCACCAGTTTACCTGCCGGTGGGCAGAGCGTGGGCTCGCTGATCTACGATCCGAAAGCAAGATCCATCTTCTTTCAGGTCGCTACGATCGCCATCATGACGTTTATCGTCTGGACCATCGCGAACAACACCATCGAAAACCTCGCCCGCAGCAATACCGCGACGGGCTACGACTTCTTGAACGGCCGCGCCGGCTTCGACATCGGCCAGACGCTGATCTCTTATTCGTCGGACTCGACCTATGGCCGCGCCATCCTGGTCGGTCTGCTCAACACGATCCTCGTTGCCGTAACGGGCATCATCACCGCAACGATCATCGGCTTCATGATCGGTATCGGACGCCTGTCAAAGAACTGGCTGATCGCCAAGCTTTGCACGGTCTATGTCGAAGCCTTCCGCAACCTGCCGCCGCTGCTCGTCATCTTCTTCTGGTATTCGGGCGTTCTGTCGACGCTGCCGCAGCCGCGAGACTCGCTCGAGCTGCCGTTCTCGACCTTCCTCAACAATCGTGGCCTGGCCTTCCCGAAGCCGATCTGGGGTGATGGCGCGAGCATGATCCCGATCGCGATCGTAGTTGGCATCATCGCCGCCATCGTCGTTGCACGCTGGGCAAAGGCACGCCAGATGCGCACCGGCCAACCCTTCCCGACGGGCTGGGTCTCGCTCGCCCTGATCATCGGCCTGCCGATCCTTGCCTTCCTCGCCGCCGGTGCGCCGCTGACTTTCGACTATCCGGTCGCCAGCCGCTTCAACATGACGGGCGGAGCGGTCATTGCGCCTGAATTCGTGGCTCTCTACCTGGCACTCTCCTTCTACACCGCAGCCTTCATCGCGGAAATCATCCGCGCCGGCATCAAAGGTGTCTCGAAGGGCCAGACGGAAGCTGCTTCGGCCCTTGGCCTGCAGCCCTCGACCACGACACGTCTCGTGATCGTGCCGCAGGCGATGCGCATCATCATCCCGCCGCTAAC
This sequence comes from Allorhizobium sp. CTOTU50464, assembly GCA_032102365.1. Classification (GTDB taxonomy): domain Bacteria; phylum Pseudomonadota; class Alphaproteobacteria; order Rhizobiales; family Rhizobiaceae; genus Allorhizobium. The sequence goes on from DAMDHD010000005.1 coordinate 69,634, forward strand.
CAGCCAGTATCTCAACCTGACGAAGAACTCGTCGCTGGGTGTTGCCGTCGGCTTCCCCGAACTGGTTTCGACCGGCGGGACGACGCTCAACCAGACCGGTCAGGCGATTGAAATCGTCTCCATCTGGCTCGTCGTTTATCTGTCCATCAGCATTGTAACCTCGCTCTTCATGAACTGGTTCAATGCGCGCATGGCCCTGGTGGAGCGTTGATCATGGCACACGAACTTTCCTATGTGCGCCAGGAAATGCTGGCACCCCTTCCCGCCCCGACCTCCGATGGTAGCGTCATCGGCTGGATCCGCGCCAACCTGCTTGCGACACCGAAAGACACGGTGCTCACGATCATCGGTCTCGCGGTTCTGGCCCTGATCCTGCCCGGGGCGATCAACTTCCTCTTCCTCGATGCAGCCTGGTTCGGCGCCGACCGCGCCGTCTGCGCGACCATCGCCCAGGGCGGCACCCAGCCGGACGGCTGGAAAGGCGCCTGCTGGGCCTTTGTCGAGAGCCGCTTCTCGCAGTTCATCTTCGGGCGCTATCCGCTCGAAGAACGCTGGCGCGTCATCCTTGTCGGCGTGATGTTCATCGCACTTCTGGCGCCGATGCTGATCCCGAAGGCACCGCGCAAGGGGCTCAACGCACTCCTGCTCTTCATCGTCTTCCCGATCGTCGCCTTCTTCCTGCTGCATGGCGGCTTCGGTCTCCCGGAAGTGGAAACTCCGCTCTGGGGCGGTCTGATGGTGACGCTGATCCTGTCCTTCGTGGGGATCGCCGTCTCCCTGCCGCTCGGCATTCTGCTGGCGCTCGGGCGCCGCTCGGACATGCCAGTCATCAAGATGATCTGCGTCATCTTCATCGAAGTGGTGCGTGGCGTGCCGCTGATCACGGTCCTCTTCATGGCCAATGTGATGCTGCCGCTCTTCATGCCGACGGGCTGGACGATCGACAACTTCCTGCGCGCGCTGGTCGGCGTGTCGCTCTTTGCCTCGGCCTACATGGCCGAAGTGGTGCGCGGCGGCCTGCAGGCGATCCCGAAGGGCCAATATGAAGGCGCCGATTCCCTCGGCCTTTCCTACTGGCAGAAGACCCGCCTGATCATCTTGCCGCAGGCGATCAAGCTCGTCATCCCGGGCATCGTCAACACCTTCATCGGACTGTTCAAGGATACCTCGCTCGTGTCGATCATCGGCATGTTCGACCTGCTTGGCATCGTCCGTCTCAACTTCACCGATGCCACCTGGGCCACGCCCGTGACGCCGCTCACGGGTCTGATCTTCGCCGGCTTCGTATTCTGGATCTTCTGCTTCGGCATGTCGCGCTACTCCGCCTTCATGGAGCGGCACCTCGACACCGGTCACAAGCGTTAAGAACAAGGGGAAAAACCATGGCTGAAGCCAACTCCGCTAAGAAGACCGCGTCGGGCAACGACGTGGCGGTCGAACTGATCAACATGAACAAGTGGTATGGTGATTTCCACGTTCTGCGGGACATCAACCTCAAGGTCATGAAGGGCGAGCGCATCGTCGTCGCCGGTCCCTCGGGCTCGGGCAAGTCCACGATGATCCGCTGCATCAACCGTCTTGAAGAACACCAGACGGGCAATATCGTCGTCGACGGCATCGAACTGACCAACGACCTGAAGAAGATCGACGAAGTGCGCCGCGAAGTCGGTATGGTGTTCCAGCACTTCAACCTCTTCCCGCACCTCACCATCCTCGAAAACTGCACGCTTGCCCCGATCTGGGTCCGCAAGATGCCGAAGAAGGATGCCGAGGAGATCGCGATGCACTTCCTCAAGCGCGTCAAGATCCCGGAACAGGCCAACAAGTATCCGGGCCAGCTCTCCGGCGGCCAGCAGCAGCGCGTGGCGATTGCCCGTGCGCTCTGCATGAAGCCGAAGATCATGCTCTTCGACGAGCCGACCTCGGCGCTCGACCCTGAAATGGTCAAGGAAGTTCTCGACACGATGGTGGGGCTGGCCGAAGAAGGCATGACCATGATCTGCGTGACCCACGAAATGGGCTTCGCCCGTCAGGTAGCCGACCGCGTGATCTTCATGGACCAGGGCCAGATCGTCGAACAGAATTCACCGGCCGAATTCTTCGACAATCCGCAGCACGAGCGTACCCAGCTCTTCCTCAGCCAGATCCTGCACTGAGCGACAAAGCCGTACCACCATGACGAAAGCCCGCCGTGTCGATCACGGCGGGCTTATTGCATTCGAGAGGGAGCGAGCAGTCAGGGGCACCAGCTCTGCTGGCGGGCCATGCGGGGTTTGGCCAGGCCCTCCGAAACGAGGATCGAGCCGAGCGAGCGACCATTGCGCGTCGCCACGCGCATGACGCCAGGTGCGCCACCTGCGGCCTGCGCCTTCAGGGTTTCGAGGTCGAACCGCCCCGAACTCAGGAGATCCTTGAGCCGAACCTTGGCCGCGAAGCCGCGGTCGCGCTCCTGCTGGCAGGCGGCTCCATCCGTCCGAGGTGCTGCGATATCGGCCAGAACGATCTTGGTCTTCTTGTACCAGAAGGTGTCGCCGGTCATGACGCAGTTGTCGAGGCCGGATACGCCGCAGAAATAGAACTTGCCGGAGAAGTTTTCGCCGGTCAGAGGCCCCGCGGTTGCCGTGGTCACCGCCGGTCGCGCTGCCGGGACGGCGGCCTTCACAACGCCGACATTCGCCGGTGGCACCGGGCCCTTCGTCCCCTTCGCAGCCGCGCGTTCAGACGCAGGCTTTTCGCGCCGTGTCTCGCTCTTGGCCGGCGAACTGGCATCCCGCTTTTCCGTCGACAGAAGCGGCGCCATTTCCTTCATCACCGTGTCCCTGTTGTCGTAGAGCGCGATGCCGCCAGCCACGACGGCCAGTGCGACAAGCCAGGATGTCATGCCATGGCCCGCGGAGGAGCGCGCAGACTTTCGGCGTTTCGACGGCGTGCGGCGGGAAGAAGCGGTGCGACTGGACATGGTTAACCTCTCGTGAGCGCCATCATCGCTCCGAAGGGTTTCCGAAAAGTTGGCGCCGGGACGATTTCCACCGCCTGCAGCGGTGCCAGCGTCAGAAAACCATGAAAAAGGCCGGGCTGGCCCGGCCTTTTAACTCGATCAGAAGGGAGCTTATTCAGCCACGCATTTCGGGTCTGCCTTGGTGGCCGACGCGTCGGCGCTCTTCTGGCCCGGAGGGCACTGCGGCTCGTCGCCGGCGCTGGTGTCGCCGGGATTGTCGGAGCCGGTGGTGGCGCCATCTTCGGTGGTGCCGTTGGCGTCGTTGGCAGTGTCGCCCTGCTGGCTGCCACCGGTGCTGCCGCCCGAACCGTCGGACGAGCTCTGGGCAAACGATACGCCGGTCAGGCTCAAAGAAAGCATGGCGGCTGCGGCAAGCATCTTCATCATGTGTCTCACTCCCTGTGATAGCGGTGTCTTCACGGAGCACTCAACACGTGAGCAGCCGGTTGGTTCCTGCTGCAACTGCTTTAACCGGCACTAATACGGATGGAACATCAAGAAGATGGCGATCCCTGTAGGTGGCGAACTTGCAAACATTTGCAATAGCTTGGCGCACAGCATCGGTCGCACCTATCTCAATGGAAAGACTTGAGAATTTACAAGCCCTCGTCCCACCGGAAGGTGACGACTTCCGTTCTCTTCCATTCATTTGCAGGCTATGGGAGGACGAACCGCCTATACCTTTTGTCGCAGGCCGTTTTTCGCAGGTTGATAAGTAGTGTCGCAAAGCCCACATTTGCTGCATGAAGACTCATCGCAAACTGCCGAAATCCCGTCACAGTCGAGTTGTACAAGCCGCGCGCGACGCCTCGTGCAAACATGTCACACCAGGACGACTTGTCCCGGCACCTATTGTAACGAGGGGTCTCATGTGTAAAGTATGCAGAAAGCGGCAACCCATTAACGTGACGTTAACGGGATTTGACACAGTGTTGGCGCAAGCTCCGACCTCTAGGATCGGAACACATGCTACGGCCTGTCGTTATGAAGTAATGAGCAAAAAGCCGCAGGGAGATATCATGTCTAGAGTCCCGCAACCCATCGAATACGGCGCAGAGTCGAATATTCGCTGGAAGCCGCCGGTTCTTCCGGCTGACTACAGCGACGACGTGACTGACGAACAACTGGACGCCCTTCGCAAGATTGCTACCGAAGAAATCGGCGAAGACGAGTTCGAACTCGTCGACGGCCCCGCTTGGTGAATTGATGCGCCAGTACTATCCGGTCGCCACAATGCCTGCCGGCCTCGATATCGTCTGGTGCCGTTTTCCTGAAGATGAAATGCCAAACAAGCCCGGGCCCAAATCGCGGCCCGGGCTTGTTCGTTCCGTTGCCTTAAGCAAAGACCATACGAAGGCGCTGGTGGAGGTGACGTATGGGACGTCGAAAAAGTCTCCGCAGGATTACCCCTTAGAACTGCACATCACCAATTCCAAAGAGTTGGATCTTTCCGGGCTTCCTCAGGCTACATGCTTTGTTTTGGATCGGACAGTGTGGCTTCCGTGGAGCCCCGACTTCTTCTGCAAACGTGAGGACGGGACTGGACCAGTCATCGGTCACCTTACCCAAAACACAATCATGCAGCTCGAAACCTTGAAGGTGCTTCGACGCAAGCACGGGTACTGAAGCTTCTTCTGTCCGCCTCCACATTCCGGTCCCTCCGGGCCCACCAAATTTCCGAAATTGCAAAGGGATTTACGGCACGGTTAGCCACCTCTGTTCCCGTTGTTTTCCGGCGAACCGGCTAACAGCCCATCTTGCTTACCGGATGATCCGAGCCATATTGATGGATGATGACCATCAAGCCACCGCCACGCCCCTCAGACCATCCAGACCGCTTCCTGGACGCGCAGGAAGCGATTGAGGGCGATGTGCTGGATGTGGTGGATAATGCGGTCGGGGCAGGCTGGGGAGAGGTCGAGGCGCTCGCGGCAATGGTCGCCGTTGCGGAAAACCGCATGCTCGCGCTTTGCGAGAACGAGCGCGTCAATCGCCAGATTGAGGAACTGCGCAGGCGGGGAACAAAATGAGGTGGGAGATTCTGCTGATGGCCCTGGTGATAGTCGCCACGCTTGTATCGACGGCCGGCATGATCTGGGACTTGCTATGACCCGTCAAATCCCCCTCCCCAACAATAAGCCACCGCGCCTCGGCGACTTCCCGTATGACCGCGTGGACGTGGTGTGTAACAAGTGCGGCCGAGCCGGCAGCTATGCCACGGCGGGACTGATCACGCGACATGGCGCGGCCATCACCTTCCTCGAACTGCGGCGCCACTTCGAATCAACCTGCTCGCGATCGAACGACATCGCACGGCTCAATGAGGTCTGCGGGGTCATGTTCCCAGACCTGGTGCGCTGGCAACTCGGAGCTTGACCTCACTGACGGCTCAATTCTCGCTGAATACGCAGCTCCTCACGGATGCGGTCAGTCTCTTGAGCAAGCAGCTTCAGAGTTCGGTTCCCATCGTGCACCTCTTCAGTCAGATCACGCAGCGCCTCGGTATGCGCCTCAAGCGCAGCCGTCGCCTTGTTGAGCGCCGTCGGATCGACGACCACCGCCGCCACCTGAGCCGTCGCCGCGCTCTGTGGCGCCACCCTTTGCCCCTGCAGTATTCCGAGCCATCGAGCCCCGACGATCGCGCCCAGCGTGACACCAAGGGCGAGCAGCGCCGGAAGCGGCAAGTTAGCTATCTGCTGTTCCATTCCTGACTTCCCCCTCGTCGTGCGCGGCGCGATGGATGTTGACCAGCTCGGCTATCGCAAAAAGCGGATAGATGGCGAGCCAGGTCGAGACGACATCGGAGGAGTAAAACCCGAATGTGATGCCTGCCCAGATGAAACAGCCGATCGCGGCCGACACCTGCCTGATTTGCGGCGTAACCTTCTTACGCGCGCCATTGATGATGAGCCCGAGGATGCGGAGGAAGCCCACGCCCAGCATCAGCCATCCGAGGAAATCCTCGGACAGGCCAATCTCGCGGAATGTGCGCCAAGCCGGCTGATTGAAGGTGGCAGCCGGCATCAGCAGGACAGCGCCGAAAAGCATCATGTGGAAGGCCATGAACCATTCCATCATGCGCGGGCCGAAGCGATGCTGGATGCGGATCCAGACACCGGGCCCTTGATATCCCTGAGCGACCGTCATGCGCTCTTCGCCTTTTCAACGGTCCGCATCACAGTATGCCCGCCCATGTAGAGGCCGGTGTAGATCGTGAAGATTGCGACGAAATTGCCGATGTCCAGGCCGACTTCGATCTGAAGCCCGGGCGACCACGCCCAGAGGACGGCATTGACCACGGGCCGGAGGATCATCAGCCAGGCGACACAGGCCAGCATCAACCACATGCCGGCAGGGCGCCACATCCACCCGAATTTGCTCTCCTGCCCCATCTCGGCAAGCATCAGCTCATTGCCGAGCTCCTGAGAGCGAGCATGAGCGAGGATCAGATCCGGCGTCTCTTCAACCACAGCAATAGCCTGCTCAATGCGGTCCGAAGGCACCTGTGGCAACCGCTCAGGCGGCACGCCGGCTTGCTTGGCAATCGCGTCGATCACGGCGCCGCCTGCCTCGCCAGCAAGACCACCGACGTGCTTCTCCAGCAGCGACTTGACGATCGGCGCGCCAGCCCGCGCGGCAGCCTCGATCAGGACGGATGCGACGATGCTCATGATGTTTGCTCCTCATCGGATTCAAGCTCAGCCGCCGTCACACGGCTACTTCCCGGCCGCGCCAGGTGTTGACCCGGCGAGCGATTACATCGCGCTTGCGCCACGCCACATAGGCCACCAGACCGAGGACACCGACGCCGGCGCCCGCAGCAATCCAGCCCCAGGGCAAACCAGTTGCCAGTGCAGCACCGCCGGCAGCGATGCCACCCGCGACACCCTTGCCCGTCGCCTCGGTGGTCACCGTCGCCTCGCGGCGAAGCTGCGCCAGCGTTGCCGGGCCCAGAATGCCGTCCGCCATCAGGTGCGGATGCGCCTTCTGGAAGGCGAGGATGGCAGCCGTCGTCTTCGGCCCCATCCATCCGTCGACCTTGCCGGGATCGAAACCAGCCTTCACCAGCAGCCCCTGCGCCTCGCGCACGACCTCGTCTGGACCCGTCGGCTTCACCGGCTGTTCGACACGCTGCACGCCCTCAGGCTTGGTGTAACGATGATCGCCATAATCGCCGCGCAGGAAGAGCGCCGCTTCTTCCCGGCGTCGACGCACCAGGCCGGGAAGCTTCTTGCCGCCGGCGGTGTTGTAGTTGTTGCCGAGGATCGAGCCAGCGCCGGCAGTGTCGCCGCGGCGCCAGGCCTCCGCCCAGCGCCAGCCCATGGCGCCCGTGCCGAGGTTAAAAATTGCGCTGGTCGCCGCATCCATCTGATACTGCGTCCGATCGGCCGGAGAGTTCTTCACAACGGCCGGCTCGAACTCGTCAACCAGAACTGCGGCGAATATCGCGTCGTTCTGTGCCAGAGTAATTTTCGTTTTGCCGGGGACCAGCTTGGTGATGCCGATCTTCGCCAGCTCCCGCCGCACAGCGGCGCTGCGCAGGGTGAAGCCATTTCCAATGGTGGGGATGCCAACGGGATCGAGATAGCAGGTCAGCACTGTGCCTTCATGGCCACGCGTGAACGCGCGGCCACGCGGTGACGTGGTCGTGATCATGGGATCTCCTGATTTCTGGATTTTCAGTCTTGGAAGATGCTCCGTCGATCGAGCGCAAGGCCTGCCAGAAACACAGGCTGGGCACGCGAAAGCAGTCGAACAGACCGTGGACCTGCCGGCATGCCGTCCGCTATCTGCAATAGATTAGCGAAGAAACCCTGCATGCCGAGTGGGTGCTGAAGTCAGCGCAAGGCGAACATGCAAGGAAGAGCCCGCCGTGGGGGCGCGGGCGTACAACCTGTCATACTGGGTCTGCTAATAATACGGTGAAATCATCCAGTTGCTGAAAGATTATCCAATAGGCAACCGACCACACACCGGCCCGCATGTAAGCAGGCCTGAACATTCCGGCAATTCGCACCTGCCATAAGAACCGCTGGCGCTTTTGGGCCTTCAATCGGTAGAGATCCGCGCTTCCGGGTCCCGGTGAGCGCATCATCGAGGGCCTTGGCTTGGGCTTTCGCGCTAAAGTTTGCAAGCACATCATCATGAGCCCGTTGCGCCATCGCATTTCGATTTTCTGCCGACATTTCGATCGCAGCCTCGATCGCCTTTCTCCACGCCAACGGGTGGTTCTCCACTTTCAACCCGGTAACTTCATTCTGGACCGCTCGGTATGGCTCAACATCGGAGTAAATACCGATAGCGCCGGCCGAGGTGGCCTCGAGGTATTTGATAGGGCATTTCGCCCGTTTAGCTCGCTTGTCGGCGAAGAGCGGGACAAGCATAATGTCGAAAGCTGCATCGCGAAGGCGAGACAGGTATTCGCTGTAACTGAATGTGAAAGGCTCGATGAAGGTAGGCGAAGAGATATTCCCCAATCCTTCCGGTGCGCAGCCCCAAAAATGGAACTCAATATTTCCACCATGCCGGCGCGACACAGTCTGTATCGCGTCCTTGAGCATCGCCATCTCTTCCTTCCTGGCACCTCCTCCAGCGAAGGCAATACGAAGTGGTCCCGACCGTTCCGAGCGAACACCTTCCAGCCACTTGCTCTCAATGTTGGTTGATAGCTGTACGACATTGGCGCTGTGCGCTTTGGCTGATTCCGTCATGATGCTCGAGTAGGTCAGGACCAGGTCGGCCTTCTCCAATTGTCGGATGATCAAGTCTCGATGAGGCTGCCCAGGAGCCAAATAGTAAAACTCCGGACTTAATTCGTGCATCGAAAGGAGGTCGTCATCCATTAGGTAGACGGCGCACTTACCGTCCTTCTGAGCCTTCTCCATCAGTTTCACGGCATGTTCGTCAATTGTCCGATGGAAAATTACAATATCAGCCGTCGCGAGATCTTCCTCGGTTAGAAGCGAAGAGGGGACGAAAGTGAAAGCGTAGCGATTAGTTAGATGGCCGGCGAGATTGGTAATCGTGATGTCCACATTGGTATCGAACTCTGCCTTGGTGACGATGACGTTAAGTTTTGTCTTCCTCACCGAAACTGGCTGCACCAACTTCTGAAGGTATAACCGAGGGGCAAGATAGGGGACCATATGATGGCGCCACATCTCGTCAACCTTTTCTTTCCCTAGAGCTGAGTATGGCGCAAGGTCATCGACCACATAGTCAGGCAGCGCCCCAGGAATTAGCATCGCATCACGGTCGCGGCCGATCTGGAAACGTGAGGTGAAGACATCATATTGCGCCGTCTGGCCAAGTGAACCCTCCATCATCACATCAACAACACTCAGCACTTCATCTATGAAGAAGAAACGGGTGTGCCTCGCCCACCTTAGCCAGAGATCCCAGTCGCAAAGACGGCGCATCAGGATGTGCATGTCGTAACCGCCATGCTTTTCGAATATTTCGCGTCGGTGCATCACAGTGTTGTTTGCGATGTAGTTCGAGTTGACGAGTTTGGAGAAGTTGAACGGCCCGCCTAGATGCCCGACCTGCTCACCGTGCCTGACCGTCGTTCGACCGTAGACAACTCCATAGTTGGGATTGGCATCCAGCGCCTCGACGCGCTTCTTCAGAGCGTCATCAGTCCAGGTGTCGTCATCGAATTGGTAGGCGCAATATTCGCCGCGTGAGAGAAGCAGCCCCTCATTCACCCGCAGAGATGGAAGCCCGGAATTTTGATCATGTCGAACATGCACCACTCTCGGATCCTCGCTGACATAGCGGGAAAGCAGGTTCGCCGTGCCATCGGTAGAGCCATCATCAATGACAAGAAGCTCAAGGTCGGTGAATGATTGGGAAAGAACGCTATCAATTGCCCGGGCTAAAAGTCCGTTATCCCCGCGGCAGTATGTTGGAAGGACCACCGAAACACGGGGGGTATCGGGCCGCTCTGGATGAGCAAGGATTTTCTGATCTGCGAGGAAGAAGCTTGCTTTGAGCATGGAGACCCCAGTTCATATGCGCAATCGTTCCAATAGCGCCATGCCTCCTTTACTGATCCGCAGCCGTTTCCTCAACCGAATTTTAGGATGAGGGCTTGTACCTGCCTGTTGCGACAATCCTCGTCCCGCTTGTGTTGATGGGCGTTCCATCGGCCGCACGCAACAAAACGTGCGTGGCTGATATTTCACCTGTTACGCCTTTGCCGGTGATGAGAATTTCCTTCCCGAAGAACATGCCGCCCTCTGCAACAGCCGGGACCGGCAGCGTGAGGCGGATTGCACCGGCCCCTGTTCCTATGGTCGTGATAGTGACATCAATTGTCGCGACGACATCGAGACCGTCGTATTTCCATTTGATAGTGCCGGCAGCGGAGCCGATAGCCCCGCTTTCGGCACTGACTACCGGCACAAAGGTTCGCTCCGATGCGCCAAATATCTTAGTGGTCGGGCCAGCACGAAGAGCATCAGCAACAATGGCTCCGGACACGGATTGAACGTGCAGGGTGTTATTGCTTGGTGATCCATTTCCCTTGTCTATCTCGGCAATGCCATAGGCAATCCGTCCACCGGGATATTGGTCAACCAAGGTAATATAGCCCGTGTTGCGCTGGCAATTAGAGCCACTGAAAAGAATGCCGGCCTCAAGTGCTGTTGAGGTCTGGTTGCAGTTCTTGGCGATGACTCGCGCCTCGCAATCCGTAACTGTTCCGGTGAATACCAGAGCCGAGACGCCAGACTGCTCTACGACCACATCAGCCTTGACGTTGTAAACACCGCTGCCAGTAGTGCCGTCAATGGAGACGCCGAAGTCAGTTGAGAGCACGTCTTCCCATTTGGCTACGCCTCGAATAATGCCGTTCTTGCCGCTGATTGTGTTGAAACCTTCATGACCGCTATCAATGCTAATGCCGTCAAGAACGAAACCGTCCGTCTCATTAACGGTAAACCCGAAGACGTGAGCGTTTTTTGAAGTGCAGCCGATAGCTTGGCACCTTTTGCCGAGGCTGAAGCCAATGCCGTGGGCTGTGCCTGTATCGAACGTTGACACGTGGCAGGCATTGAACGTTACATCACGCTGGAGAGTGCCCTCGCCGAACATCCCAAGCCAAGCATATTTTTTGACCTGCGCGTCTGAATGTACCACGTCAGTACAGTTGCCGTTGTATATCCCTATGGCGCCGCCTTCAATAACGCGCAGCCCCCTTGTCCTCAGGCCGTGGCACCCCGAGAAATCGAAGGCGCGTACATGCGGGTGGGCAAGGCATGGAACTTCGACACCAAGGCCCTCAATACTAAGGTCCGTATGGCCAGCGAAAAGCCAAAAGTCGTCGAAAGGGATGACTTCCCAGTCAAGGGCAGATGCCCCCGGCACAACATTGGAGTTGTTGCGCAGTGCGCGATACATCAGCCCGGTTGGCGTCAAGCCGTCTGCAATGTTTTCAAAGGTCGGCATGAACTGGATGCTGTCACCGGCAACATAGCTCACTCCCTTGTACCACTCGTTTTTGAAGGCGGTGGTCGTAAAAGTGCCAGCGACAGGTTTCAGCGTTACTTTGCCCAACACCCGAATAGATTTTACAGTCGTCGGAACCGTGATCTTGCCTGTCAAATAAACCCCGTCGGTAATCGTGAGGGATGGCCCAGACGCAAGCCAAGCTTCGATTGCGTCGGTATCATCCGTGACACCGTCGCCGAGAGCGCCGAACGTGCGCGCAGTGACAACCGTTGACGCGGCTGCCTCGGCTCTGTCGGCGGCAGCGCTGGCTTGGATTACAAGAGCTTCCGCCTGCGCAAGAATGGCAGAACTCACATGATCGCTTACTACCCGGAACGTTGATCCCGAGACTCGCCCCATCACCAACATGCCGGAAACCAGACCGCCAGGCGCAACGTCATTCCCGCTGTTCGTCTTGATCGTCAGCGGAGTGCCGCCGTTGAAGGAGACGGTGACGGGAGAGCCCGTGTTCGTCTCGTAGACGTTGAGAAGAACGAGCGCCGAGCTGGAGACGGGCAGAGAGGACGTTGCGACGATGGCGTCAGGCGTACCGTCGCCAACGTCAGAAGCGACAATGAAGCTGTAGGGGAGATCGGCAACCCGCGTCCACGAACCGGAACCGGACGCACCGCTTTTCCGGTAAATTCCGTTGTTAGCCGCTGTCGCGTCACTGACCACCCATGCCATGCTGTTGGCAGCGTGCGCGAGGTCGGCATCCATCGCCGCCTTGCTGGAATAGACCAGCCCGCCGTTCGACAGGAAAGCGTTGATGATCTGCTCATACTGACCGAGAAGCTGGCGAATGTTCGACTTCTTCGGGTCGTGAACGCCAGAAGACGGAACGCCATCGGTCTCGTAGTCTCGGAAGATCTCGGCAGCGGTCAAAGCCATGTCATGTCCTCATGCGAAGGCGCTCCGGCGACAGCCAGAGGCAATGGTTTGCTGTTGGTGTTGTTCTTTTAGGTCACAACGAAGCTGCCGGTGGCGACTGGCGATGACGCCACGCCGGACGCGTTGATGCTAGTCAGGAAGCCATACTTGGTTCCGGCTGTCAGGCCGGTCACCACTCTGCCATCAGCGATATTGGCCGGACCGTACTCCGTCGCCACGAGCGTCGCGCCAGAAAAACTGTTCGCGGTGTTGATGTAGATCCGTACCCCCGAATAGTTGGGTGAGTTTGGTGCCGTCCATGCAAAGCTCCCCTGCCCCGCCCCTCCTGTTACGGATGCACCCGTCACGACACCGGGAGGCGTCGGGTCGGCCACCGCAGTCACGGTCTGGTAGCCTGTCCAACCAGACGGCGTCCCCCCGCCCCAGGCTCGCAGTCGAGCTCGATATTGCTGCCCATCCACGAGATAGCCCGAGCGGACAAAGTTCTCGCCATCAGACGCATAGACGGACTGTGCGCCGGTGGAGCCACTGGTGCGCTCATACTCCATCTCATAGCGCAAGGTTTCGGCACCCGCCGTCCACTGCCCGCGAAGATAAGCCGCTGATCCGCCCCCGGACACCACTTCGTTTTGAACAGTCACGGTGAAGCCGGACGGCGTCGGAACGCCGCCAGCTTCGATGACAGGGATAGCATTGCCAGGGGTGCCCTCCTCAGTCGCAGCATCGAAATCGTACAGGTTCTCCGGGACGACAATTCCGCTGAAACTCACCCGCATGTTGCGGAGATCGAGTGAGACGGTCGATGTGATCTCGACCGTCGCTTCCACAAGTCCCCGACTGGGGTAGTGCACCCGGATGAAGCGGCGATATGCGCAATCCTTGGCGTCGCTGTAATTGGCCGTGATGGTCACGCGACGGGCATTTGCCCTAATGAACGTCAGCTTCTGCTTGCGCTGGCAGTGGTTGTGCGACTGGACCGCAGCGTTGTCGAAGGTCTTGGTTCGCTCTGTCTCGTCTACCTCACCATAGGGGTCGCCATAGATAGCCGCATCCTCGACATTGTAGTTGCTGGACGGGTTCTGAAAACGCCCACGCACGGCAAGTACGGTGGATGACAGCCGCTTGTTCTTGTCGACCTCGATCCCGAAGATATGGACCTGCGTCAATCGGACGTCGGGCGTCACGAATTCGCCGGCATGTACACCGATCAGGCCATCATTCCGCTCGTAGACGATAAGCTCACCCGCCTCGTCCAGAGTTCGACCGACATCAACCGGATCGGTATTGGCACGGAACCACATGCCGCCATGATATCGCAGCTCAAGGCCGCCCGTCCGGTTGGTCACGACCTGGTCGCAGACATCCGCCGCATGCATCCATTCCGGCATATGCAGTCGCTCATAGCCAAGTTTGCCGCCGAACGGCTGCGCGAGATGGTCTAGGCGCATCAGCGCGATATTGGATGAGAACTCCCAGCTGTTGTGATCCCACCAACGATGAGTACCGGAGCCACCTACTGTTGAATCCTTCCGCGGGTCATAGAGCAGCATCCCGTCGCCGATGGCGGAATGCTCCGGCATCTGGTTCGGGAAAATCTCCATGTAGTATTTGTCTTGGGGCGTTCGTGCCCACATCCGCACGGAAGCGAGACCGTCGCCACGATGGTGGCTTGTCCATGCTGGCGAGAAGGCCGCGACGACATCGGCATAAGCCGTTTCAGCATCAAGTCCGAGCCGGGTCTGAATGTTCAGGTAGGGAGTCCCGCCACGGACATAGTGAGATGTGACATTGCCCGCGCCGTCGACCGTGAGCGGATTGTCATGGCCATAGTGCTTTACGAACCCGTGAATACGCCGACCGCACCAGACCATGATGTGATAGGCGTAACCTGCACTCTCCTCGAGGAACACATAGTCGCTGCCCTTCTTCACCCGCCCGTACACATAGGGAAGCGAAGGCACCGGCTGCTTGAGATTGTAGGAGCCGTCTTCAGGCTTCGGCACCTTCGGCTTTTCGACGAACAGCGTCGAAGCATAGGCCAGGCCGAGGCCGATCGCGGCATAGGTGCCCAGATAGAGCGCCGTGGCGGCAAACGTCGTGGTCGCGATCGACGAGACGATCAGCGCAATGGTTTCGATGATGCCCACTACAGTCTCCAGGCCGCCAATGTGCGCGCCGTAATTCGCTTGAAGCCATCAGGCGCGCGGGTGAGCCACCCTGCCCCGTCGTGGATGACCCCGAACTGGCGGGGGATGTAGGTCGAGCTACCAACCACCCCGAAATCACCGGCCTCCGGAACCTCCACGGGCCGCGCTCCGATAGACAGTGCGGCTGCCTCGATCAGCGGCAGCGCGCCTCCGTGGCTTGCCAGCATGTCGATCTGCCCCTGTCCGGGCTGATAGGCTCCGCGGAAATGCGCGACCGGGTCCGGATAGCCCAACCACTGAGCCCACTCCGCGATGATGAGACAGCAATCCACCTTGCCGCCTGGCGTCCATTCTTCGCGCTCGTAGGCGTCCAGGAAGACCTTGAGCGCCGCCCCCGTGACTCGACTCTCGGTTGAAGTCATGGTTTTGTTGCTTCACCAATAGGAGGAGAGAATGGTCAACAATACGAATTTCGAAGTCCAGCTGACGTCGTTTGGAAACGGCAACATCAGTTTCCGTGGCCGCAGTGATGGCGATGCATCCAACGCTTCGAGACACTACGAAACGTGCTTCCACATCTCGTTCGATCTCGCAATCGGTAGCCTAACCGCTAGCAACGTGCTCTATTGCAACGGTCTGGTTCTGGCAGAGAGCGATGACGCTCCATATCGCTCAATCGAGCATGCAGCTGCGCAACAGATCGCTCCAATGCTTCGAGCCTTGGCTGATCAAATCGAACAAAAAGTCGTAGAGTTTTCTGAAAAGCGCGCCGCAGCGCATACATCACTCGACTCTGAGTAAACGGCTTTGTCATCAGTTCGGGTTTCATGTCTGTCCCTTTACCAGTTCGGCCATCGGATCGTCTTTTCCCTGAGGCTCGAGACGCGCTCGCAGAAGCGATCGAACTGTCCGGCAAGCCAGGCGGCCGAGTTGAGCCGCTTCGAGCGCTCCTTCTGATCGACATCGGACAACACCTGTCCGTTGGTCAGTGTGCGCAAGGTGAAAGCATTGACGATGTCGACCATGACAACGCTGCGGCTTTCCTCCTCATCCGCCTGATCTGTCACCTTCATGTTGTCGATCGTGCCGGTGAATTTCACCTCCGGCGAACCGACGATCTCCTCGCGATCGTCGAGTTCCTGAAGCTTGATCACCACCGGGGATCCCGCGACCGAATTGATTTCGTCATAGTCCCAGATCTGGTCACCGGTGGACGTGTCGATATTGATCAGCGCCAACGTGAGCGTGAATGCCTCACCGTTGATCGCGGCTTCAATGTTCTGCAGCGCATCCTCGGTGAATTGAGCCGCTCGGTAGATATTCCCGTCGTCATCGACAAACGCGCCGCCTGAGCCATCCCAGACCCGCAGCACCGTATCCGGAAGCGTGATGTCGACCAGGATCTTGAGCGACGCCATCAGGAAAGCCCCAGAGCAAGCGTGTTCCAGTAGTCGGTTGCTTCGACGAAGCGAACGGAAGGATATGAATTACGCGAGATCGACTCTTGCGTGACATCCATCCCCCTGTCTTCGGCGAGGTGGCAAAGACACGTAGGCTGATCGAATTCCAGATCGGCATCCGCCGGGATCAATTCCCGGACGGACGGCGAGATCGGCACCTCCCAGACGTCTCCGTCAATAGCGGTGACAGGCCCCGTCTCGTAAAGTGCGTGGTTGTAGGAGAAGCGAACGCCTACCAGATTCTCGGCCGCATTGATGATCCGAAGGCGAATGCTTGTCGAACCCAAAGCCGTCGTGCCGACCGACTTGACCGAAATCGCTCCCTGCACGTAGCGCGAACCGTCGCTGAACGTCGAGCCATCACTATGCGTGGCCTCCAACATCGGCTCGAACCCACCCGAAACGAACGGTGCAGAGAGGCCTGAGCGAACCGGCACTGCAATCAGACCAGCTCGACCACTGAGCTTCTGCCGCAGCGCTTGCCATGTCTGCCAATGCTCGCGATATCGGTTGCGCAGGATCACGTTCATGTAGTCGATGGACCAGAAGCCGAGGTCCGTTCGATAGGACGGAGTGATCCCGCCAAGCGTCGGCCCACCGCTTCGCGTGAAGGGTACGAGATTAGCCGCAACCTGCTGAGGACGCAGCACGCAGTGAGGCCAGACAACTATCGCCATTCCGCACCTGCCTTGTCGCTCTGGTAGCGCGCCATGGTCGGCACTACACGCTGATTGGCCTGCTGCACGGCTACGTTCACGATCGTGCCGCTCGCAGTTTCGATACGCTGGTCAGCCGTCTCCGCGATAACCGACCGATCGGCCGCGAGATTGACGGTGATGGTTTCGCCCCCGCTGCGCATCTTTCCGCCCCGAGGGATGACAACCTCGCCCCGCTGCAGGATGGCGGGAACCTCACCCGGCTTCAGGCCGGCAACGCCGCCTGTGTGATAACGCCTTGCTCCGCTGAAGACAGAGGGTGAAACGGCGCGCCCGTGACCATAGCCATCCCTGCCCGCCACGCCGCCGGAATGAAGAATACCCGGGATGATAAACCCGCCCAGCAGTCCGCCACGGCCACCACCGAGGCCACCGAAGATATTGTTGATGAAGCTGTCCAGCGCACCGTCGATCAACTTGCTCAGTACCCGGTCCAATGCGTTTGCGAGAATATCCGCACCGCTCTTGCCGGCACGAAGGTCGGAGATGATCCCGCCGAGAACGTCTTTGGCGACGTTCTGCAATTCCTGCATCGCGTCTTTGTTTGCCTTCAGCGCCTCGCGTTCGGCATAGGTTGCCTCGACAAGTTGCTCGATCTTCGCGCGCTGCTCGTCGGTCGCCGCCGCACCCGCACGACGAAGCGCGTTCGCCACTTCGCGCTCGACATCGGTCTGGCCGAGAATGCTCTGCTCGAACTCCAACTGCTCGATCAGATCGGCAACAGCTTTCTTTTCGCGCTCGGCATCGCTGATCGCCTTGGACCGACCCCCACCGCCGCCACGGGTTTTCGGTAGCCCCGTCAATTCGATCAGCGGGCGCGACTCTGGCGTCGGCCCGTTTTCGGGCGTCATGAAGCCGGGGTTCTGGATATTCCCGTCGGCGCTGCGCTCGACGCCGGCGTATGTGCCGCGCGTCGGATAGAGCGCAGTCGTCGCCGCACCACTTGCAGCGTTCAGCTGCTGGACACTGCCAGCGGCGGAAAGCGCAGACGCCGACAGCTGGTCGAACATGGCCCGGTACGAATCGAGCGCAGGAATTCCCGTGCTGTTGATCGCAGCGGCCAGCGCATCCTGGACGCGCTGAACGTCCTCGACGCTCAGAGAGCCGTCATTGGCAGCCGCCGCGAAGTCATTGAAGGCGTCCTGGAGGCCGAGAACGACATCGGTCTCTTCGCCGGCCGCCTGCAGCTGGCTGATCAGGTCGCTGAGCTCCACACCCACGCTCGCGATCTCGGATCGCGTCGCCTCGAGTGTGCCGGCATTGACGATCGCCACACCTTCGCGGAGATCCGCAAGCTTCTGCGTGCGCTCGAGCTCGTCCGCGTATTCCCGCAGTGCCGGAACGGCATCGCCCCAATCCCGCGCCAGCTGCTGGATCAACTGGCCCTGCTTTTTCAGGGTCTCGGCGGACTTCTCGCCATCCGACAGCAGGCTCGTGAAATACTGCACGGCAGAGCCGCCCAGCGCGATGATCCCGATCGTAGCGAGCGAGACCGGATTGAGCAGCGACGTGAAGGCGCCGGCAAGGGCCGACACGGCCCCGCGGGCGCCCACACCGCTTCCGAGCGCCTGCGTGATCTGGCTGCCCTGCTGGAGGGCGATCAAGAACGGCGACTGCCCGCCGGCCAGCTGAACGCCAATATCGTTCAACTGCGCTGCCAGATTGCCGGTCTGAACAGTGGAAGCCTTCATTGCCTCCTGATACCGCCGCCCACCCTGAGCGGCAGCGTTGAACGCTCGGTTGCTGTTTGCGGCCACGCCAGCGAACGCACCAGAGGCAGCCTTGTCGATACCGCCGAATGCCTGCTCGATTGCCTTGGTGTCGCGCTGCGTCTGCCCGACAAGCCCCTTCAGCTGACGCTGAATCTGGCGGACGTCGGCACTGATGCTCAGCACCAGCTGTTCATTGTCAGTCGCCATCAGAGTTCCCGTTGAGCCAGGTCCAGAGCTCGTCCTTCTCGGACTCGCTGAGCTTCTTGTCGCCCTCGGGATCGTTGGCCTGGATGAAGCCATCGAGGGCGGCGAGATATTCAAAGATCGACAGGCCCATCACCTCTTGCGGTGACAGCCCCATCGCTATTCCGTTTCCGATGATGGCGGCAAATCGGAACTTTCCGTTGGGGAGTGGTCGCTCCCCTCCTCCGGACTTGCCGCCTCCGATTTTTTTCCAACGTCTTCCTCCGGAGTGCCGACAACGCCGGCGCCAAGGACACGCTGTGCGACGACAAGGCTTTCCAGCGGCGGACGTTTCTCGACTTCAGAGGCCACCAGATCCAGTGCGGTCTGCGTGTCGACGCCGGCGCCGATGAGGCCCCACTTGATGACCTCGGAAATATCCTGGAGCTTCCAGCGGCCGGTAAGGAGCCGGTCGAGCACAACGTAAGGCCCAGCGTCGCAGGCCTCCTGGATCTTCATCAACTCTCGCCACGCGAGGCGGAAATAAGTCATCCGTCCGTTGAAAGGGACCTCACAGGAACCGTCGCGGCTCATCAGGGCGTTGCCGGAGTGACGGTGCGGACCATTTCGCCATCGGACTGCATCGACACATTGAGTGTCGCACGGCCGGCATTGGCGGCACCAGCCTCAAGGCTCTCGATATGCATCGAGCCGGTCCAGGTAATGGTCTTGTTCGGGAACTCCCACTCGACCTTGGCCGGCACGGAATCAATGCTGTCGAACCCGTCGAGCCACGTTTCCACGCTCTGCTCGGCAAGGACCCCCTCGCCGCTGATCGACATCGAGAGCGAGGTCGCGTCACGGCCAAGCCAGTCGATCTTGTCCGGATCATCGCAGTCCGGAATATTGACCTCTTCCAGACCCTTGTTCAGCGTGATCGAGCGCTGCGTGAAGCCGCACGGAGCGGCGTAAACAATGGGATCGGCATCGTCGCCGAGCAGGACGCGGAATTTCCCGCCCTTGATGGTGGTCGCCTTGGCCATAGCTGTCTCCTGATGGCAGTTAAGGTTGTTCCGCGAAGCCTTCGAAGGTCATCACGGCATGTGAGGTGAGCCCATCGGGATCGCGGAGAAACCGCGTCTGCCGGTGGCGGAAGTCGACGAGTGCATTTGTCGGCAGTGTCAGATCAGCCGAATTGATCGCATTGCGGATCTCATCACTGATGCGCTTCGCTTCCGGGAAGCCGGCAGCACGCGACCACACATCGATGTCGAGGGAGATTTCGAAGCCATCGATACAATCCGCATCGTCGCTGGTCTCGTCGCCTTCTCCAACGCTAATGTATGGCCAGCCAGCTCCTGTATCCGTGATGCGCTTCTGTTCAGCCGGCACGGCGTCATAAACTCTTCCGTTTACCGACGCCGCCAGACCAGGCCATGCCTTCAGGCGCGCAACAATTGCGCCCTGCAGTTCCAGAGACGGTGAAGCCATTTACTTGCTCTTCGCTTTGTTCACGGCCTTGCGCACTGCGGCTGCCATGTTGCGACGGACACGCTTCCGCTCCTGGCGCCAGGTCGGGAAGATATGCGGGCGCTTAGCCATCTTGACGGTCCCGAATTCCAGGAAGCGCCAGATGAAGTCGGCAAACACACCAGTTGCGTTCGGATCTTTGCTGTTGCTGTTCGAAGCACCGCCACCCAGCGCCCGTTCCTTTGGCCGATCCGCCAGACGTGCCGCCTGAATGCTTGCCTGATAAGCGCCGGTGCGCGGGCCCGGAGCGCGAGGCTTGATCTTGTTCGCCACCGACTGCGCGCCTTCCAGCTGCGCCTTAGCAAGCTCCTTTTCGGCCTCCGGCACGACCTGGTTAAGCAGCCGCGTGACTTTCTCGCGACCGAGCATTTTTGCCTTGATAGCCATCAGGCAGCTACTCCGGTCTGGACTTCAAGATAGACCCATCTGGCGTCACTGATCGCGTCGACGATCTTCACCGCGAAGGAGTTGCCGGTTTCCTTGTCCCGCATGCGCCAGTCGGACGCGATCTGTCGCGTCTCGCTCGACGAGCGGACATAGACGCCAAATGTGTTGCGGCCTTCGAGTCGGGCAGCCTGGACAGCTTCGGACCCGCCGCGCGAGCGAAAGGCAGCCCAGACTTCGAACCGCTCGGAGAAGCCGCCCTCCGTATTGCCGTAGCCGTCGTCGAGCTCGACGCGAGCATCGAAGAAGACACGCCGATCAAGCTCCTGCGCGGTCGGAAACTTGGTTGCCATCGTTCTCGTCTTTCTGCCTGGTGATCTCGAGAGCCTTGCCAGCTTCGATCGCGCGGCGGCCGCACTCGCGCTTTACCGTCTTCACCATCCCGGCAAGGTAAGCCACGGTAACCTGAGGCACCGGCTTGTAGTCGTAATCCTGGGTGAACCGGACGCGCATATGAGTGTCAAACCGTATGCAGCCGATACTTCGAAGCGAGATCGCGCTCGATGCGGTCCAGCATTACGGAACTCTCGCGGGCTGCCTCGTCGACATGCTTCTGCACGAAGAGGATGATCGCCGTCTTGATGTCAGCGGGCACCGTTGACGCGTCATCCTCGCCGAGCGGCCATCCGGCCTTGTATTCGATCGAAACTGCGGCCTCTTCATAGAGGTCCGAAGGCGTCGAGAAGTCATTGATGAAGCGGACAAAGAACCGCCCACCCGCATCCTGCTTCAAGGCGTAGTTGCTGGCATCGATCGTCGACGGGCTGCCGGCGGCGTTCAGGTAGGTCACGGACACAATCTCTGTGACCGGGCCAACGGGCAGAGGCATGCGCTGCTCAAAGCGGTCGAAGTCCTGCCGCCAGGTCTGCTCGACTAGGCTGATACCCAGAACCCCGCTCCAACCTTCATAGTGAGCAACGGCGCTGCGAATGAGCCGATCGATATCGGCATCGAGGTCGGACCCGTCGACGCGAAGGGCAAGCTTCACGTCGTCGACCAGGACAGGCAGGACCGTGGCCGCAGTGACCAGGATAGGACGATGCATGGGATCAGACCACCATAGCGGGTTCGAATGACAGCTGGATCAGCGGGCCTTGTTGCGTACCGGCGGCTCTGCCTTGTTGCTGACAGCCTTTTCTGCCTTCACGCCCTCGCCCTCGCCCTCGCCCTCGACGAGGACGCCACTCTTGACCAGGTGCGCAACGTCGGACGGCTTTGCCTTCCTGGTATCGCCGGGCATGTACATCTTGTCGCCGAGGTGCTGGCGCAGAACGGTGTAGGTTTTCATGACGGTCTCCATCGGTTCATAGAGAGGGCGGCAGTCTGCCGCCCTCCTTGATGAGCCGACCTCGATCAGGCAACGCGACCGAAGTCGCCGTAGATGAAGGCTTCCGGGCGGTAGACGGCGAGAGCCAGGCGCTCTTCCGCGAGGATGGTGACGAGGTTCTTGGTGAAGTCGTCATTGACGAAGCCGGTTTCGACGCGGGCATCCCAACGATCGAAGACCTGAGCACCAAGCTGGAACGCACCGACGAGGACCTTGTCGATCGTCATTGCCTGGGTGGCGACGACCGGAAGACCCCAGAGGGTCGGCGCGATGCCGCCCTGCGGATTGCCGATGATGTAGCGGCCGGTCGTGTCCTTCAGGGTCTCGATCCAAGCCCAATCGCTCGGATGCATGACCGTGCCGGTCGACGGATACTCGGCAAGCGCCGCCTGCAGGTGCATGAGGCGGATCATGTCGATGCTGGTCGGCGAAGACAGCGTGATCGGCGCCGAGTAGGCGGTCGCCTGCGGGATGATGCCGGCGAGGTTCTGGCCAGTGCCGTCACCGTTCAGCAGCTGCGCTTCCTCGACATAGGCCAGACCGTAGAGAAGACGCTGGTCGATGATCGAGCGCAGCTGCGAGATGTCCGACAGCACCTGCTTGGATGCCTTCATCCAATGGGCGATGACCTTGGCCGAGGTGGTAACCAGATCGAGCTTCATGTCGGATGACGGCTTGGCAGCGCCTTCAGCCACCGGCGCCGCGTTGTTCACGAAGCCGGTTTCCTTGACGTATTCGAGCGCGTTGCCGTCCATGCGGCCCTGAGACAGGAGATCGCGAACGGTGAGGCGGCGCTGCGGAAGCGGAAGGATGCCAGGAAGCCGCGACGGCGCGATCGCGTCACCAACCGAGCCGGCGGCGTCCGTGGTGAGCGAAGTGAGCGTCGCCTTGATGCGGAAGTCGATCTTGCCGGAGCTCGGCTCGCTGCCAAGGAACGACTTCACGCGCTCGTCGCTGGTGAAAAGCTCGCCAGCAGACTTGCGCTCGGCATCGTCGCCTCCGCCGACTCGATCGAACTTCTGCTGTAGTTCAGCGACCTGCTCATTCAGGCCGTTCATCTTGATCAGGGCTTCGTCGGCCTTCTCCTTGAGGGAGGTCGACAATTCCTCACCGCTCTTTGCCTTGCCGAGAGCCTCCTCCGCGATCGCCTTCACGGCGTCGAGCGCGGAGTCAAACTTCTGCTTGACCTGCAGGGCAAGTGCTTCCGGGTTCGGGTGACCGCCGCCATCGCGCAGATAGCGGCCAGCCATGCGTTCGTTGGCGGTCATGGCGCCAAGGATGCCGGCGTTCGCCAGCATATAAATGCTCTTCTTCATGATATGCCTCGTTGGGAAGGGGTTAATCGCGCAGCAGTGCCTGCAAGAACGCGACGCCAATATCCGCTTCGGCAGGTTCCCCCTGCCCTTTCAGGTGGAGACGCGCGGCACGCTCCGCCTGCGAGTTCGAGAAGCCCAATCCCTTGAGCCAGCCCTCAAACTCCCGCTCTGTCAGCCGGTCCCCGGCCTTCAGTTTCTCTGTCAGCTGCTGAAACTGCTTGGCAGCCTTCACGCTGGAAACCGTGGCGCGATCGTTCGCGCCTTCGGAGACGATGGAAACCTCGCGAAGATCGAGCTTCTCAAGGGTCCAGACGCCTGTGTCTGTGTCGACCGAATAAGCCTTGATGCGGTAGCCGATCGAAAGACCATCGATGTCGCCGTTCTTCAGGTGCGAATAGGCCTCGCGCGCCTGCTGGACATCGAGATTGAGCTTGCCGACCAGGAAGAGGCCATTCGTGTCTTCCTTGGCTTCCAGCCACTTGCCGATCGGCTTGGTCCGGTTATGCTGCCAGTACATCTTCGGCATGGTGCCGGCAGCCGCGTGAGCAGCCAGCGATTCACCGAAAGCACCAGGCGCGATCACATCGCCATAGCTGTCAGGCTCGCCCCCGAAGGTCGACCCGTACCCGGAAAACTCGCCGCTTTCCTTGAGCGTATCGGCCTTGATCTCAATGCACGGGCCCGACTTGATCTCGTCGCCGTGCGCGTCGGATTTCAGGAGGTTTGCCAAAAGCAACTTGCTCATGCCGATGATCCTTGCTGCGCGATGAGGCGGCGCATGGCCTCCTCGTCGATTTCCGTAATGGGCATGTTCTGCATCTGCATGCGCGGCACATCGCCACCATCTACAGGAGGCAGGTTTTCGAGCGCGCGCACTTCATTGATGGTCATGGCGCCGATCTGCGTCATCTGCTGGTAGAACCGGGCGCGGCCTGCGCTGTCGCCGCGCAACAGTCCTTCCAGGTTGAATTCGATCGTGATCCGGTTGGCCCGATCGTTCGGCGTGAGCAGCTGCTTTTCGAGAGCCTGTTCGATGCGCTTCAGACGGCGCCGCAGCGTGAACTTTTGGAAGCCGAGGGTCTGTTGCTCAAGGCCTGTGCCCCAGCTTGTCGTCTTCTCCGTATGGCCGATCATGAAGGGCGGCGTTCCGAAGAATCGGCAGATCTCCTCGATCGAGAACCCGCGCGATTGCAGAAGCTGCGCATCGTCAGGCGAGATCGTCAGTTGCTCCCATTTCGTACCACCTTCGAGGATCAACGGGCGCCCGGCGTTCATTGCGCCGAGGAATTTCTCGTTGAGCTTGTCCTCTGCGACCTGGCGCTGCTCCGGAGATAGCCACTTCTCGAAGGTCAGGACGCCGGATGGGCGCAGGCCGTGCCGGAAGGTAGACCCGGCAGAGCGATCAACAGCGCGCGCAAGGCTGAAGGCGTGCCGCCCGAAATGCAGTGTCGACATCCCGCCCAACGGATTGCCGCCAAAGCCTCTGATGTGAAGCATTGTCTTGTCCGTCTCGACGAAGGACTTCCCATCTTCGGTCCACCGGTATTCGATCGTGCCGGATGCGAGGCGTCGAACAGACACCAGGTTAGGCGCGATCGGATGCAGGCTCACAACCTCGGAGCCGCTGCGCGAGATCCGCGCGTAGGCGTTGCCCCAAAGCTCAACCGACGCGCTCACGAACTCCCAGAAGTCGACCGCCGTCTGGTCATAATTCGGGCTGTCGTGCAGCACGCGATAGAGCTTGTGGTCTCGAGCAACCGTGCGCCTGCCCTGATTGTCGGTGCGGTAGACGACGAGCGGCAGGCTCGCGATGGTCCCGGCAATGAGGTTGACACAGGCCCAGACCGCGGACAGCGACAGCACCGTGTCATCGGTCACGACCTCGCCGGCATCGCCGCGCATGCTGTTCGAGATCCAGCCATCAGGCTCGCGCACATCCAGCCGGCGAACGATCGCGCTCTTGATCCTGTCGAGAACCTTCACGCCGCACCTGCCAGACTTTTGAAGTAGTCGTCCATGCCGTCGTCTTTCGCGTCAGGGTTCTGGAACATCAGCATCGCGGCATTGAAGAGCGCCATCAGCATGTCGATCTTGGCAGCACCTGAGACCTGCTTGGTCACCACGTAGTTGCTGCCTTTCAATTCCTGTTTGGCGTTACCAACAGCCCAGGCCATCATCGGCTGGTCGCCATGCAGGAAGCGAGCGTCTTCCAGCTTCAGCGGAACCGAGGAAATCGCGGTCTGCAACTTCCAACCCTGCGCCACGGCTTGAACCAGCGGCTGCTCTAACTTCAGCTCTTCCAGCGCATCGAGGAGCAAAGCGATCCCCGCACTATCAAGACCAATGCCCGCCTGCTCAGGAAGCAAGCCGGAGTCCGCTACGCGCTTGCAGATTTCGGCAGCCGAGGCTGCCTGCTCTTCACCAGTCGCGGACACGATCAGATCGCCAGCCTGCTCAAATTCCCTCAGCCGAGAGGCGATGGACTTACGCTGCTCGAAAACGGTTTTGCGAGCCCAAGCACGCCCCCAACCAAGCCAGCGCTTCGTTCGCTTCTCGCGCCCGATCACGTAAAGCGCGGCGAGGTCGTCAGCCCCGCCCCAGTCAATCCCGATGGTGCAGACCTCCGACCGAGCCAACAGGGCATCAAGTCCGGTCAAGCTCGCATCGATACACGACGACCAGTGAAGAGCGCCGGACCAACCGTCCCCGCCGAGGCCGACGCCAATCTCAATGTTGAGATGCTGGCTCGCCCATATCTGCTCGGTCTCTTTGCTGACCTTGCCGTTATTCTCGTAGTCGTCAATCAACGCTTGTGGGTCGATCGAGCGGCCCAGGTTCGGAAGAATGAACTTCCAGTTCTGCTGGTCGCGCCAATAGTCCTGATTGACCTGTTGCTCCCGCGGAAACTCGTAGAGCACAGGCAGCATGATGGGCGATGCTCCGGCCTTGCCATCCCTGATGGCGCGGGCCTTATCTAGTTCGGTCCGCCAGATGCCCGCCGGAGCCTCGTCGGACTGCGTCGTGATCATCAGCACCTGGCCGCGCTGCTTGGTGATGCCGCCGCCTCGGATCTGCTGCATGACCCTTGTGGCCTTCGCCGCCTTCCCCAGCTCGTGAAGCTCGTCGATGATCGTGAGGATCGGGATTTCGCCGGTCACGATCGATGTGTCGAAGGTCTTCACGTCCAACTGAGTGCCCGTCTTGCGGCGAGTGATGCATTTCAGGTGCTCCTGCACCTTGAAGATATCGTTCAGCTTGGGGTCGCTCTGGACCATCAATTGGGCTTGGCCAAAGCACCGCTCAGAGATGTTCTGGCTTGGTGCTACGATCAGCATCTGCCGGTTCGGCGCCTCTTCCATGAATAGTGCGGTCAAGCCGAGCGCAGCCACATAGGTAGTCTTCGAATTCTTCTTCGGGACCATGCAAAGCAGTTCCCAGACCAGCCGCTGCTTGGTGTCAGGATCTTCGCTGGCAAGGAACGCGCACAGGATATCCCGGAACCAATCACCGCAGGCCTCGGCCAGCGTCGGATTGCCAGGCACATCGGGCAATCGCAGCCGGTTGAAGAATGCAAGCGCCTTCGCGGCTTTCTCCCGGTTGAGCGGGACATCAGCCATTGGCGTCTCGCAAGCCTGAAGCTTCCCCCACCAATCCGGGCAGGCGAACCGAGGCAGGTCCTCAGTGACGTGCATTCTGATTGGCTTCCCGCTCCAACTCGGCCATCAGATCGGCATCAGCGTCGAGCGCTCGCATTTCGTCCATTACCTTTTTGCCAACCCGCTCTGCCGGCGCCGCCTTCTCATCGCGCTTCGGAGCAGTTGCCAGTTCCCGCTCTAGCTCCATTCGATCGTTGCGCTCGACGAGCTTGCCGAATTCCTTGAAGGCGCCGACGTTGCCCTTCTCAGCCAGCTCCCAGGCCAACTCCAAGCGGCGAAGCTCCAGCCGGTCACGCGCAACCTCACGCTGGCGGAGCTCATAAAAATAATACTTGTGAAGCGTCGGCAAAGTGACGCCCAAAGCAGTTGCGATGCGCGGGTTCGTCCATCCCAGCGCAACCAACATGCTGACTCTGTTACGATTTCTAGGCGATACCTCATGAGGAGGTCGACCTCGCTTTGTCGGCTGGTCAACCCATGGGTTGCCGAACAGGTCGAAATTCTCAGTCATCACAAAAAAAATCTCTGAATGAGAAGGGCGCGGGTGGGGAAGCCAAGGGTCTCTGAACTTTCGACCCTCCCCCCCTACCGGAGGCCGGCCCGCTCCTGCTTCTGCTTCTCGCTGTCGTGGTAGGCTTTGCTGACCGTCTCGATGTTCTCAGGGTCCCAGAACAACACCGGATCACCGCCATGTCTGATCTTGTGGTCGGCCACCGGGCTGTTGTCGGCGGGATACTTGCCGATGCAGAGAACGCCCGTCTTCTGGCACCTGTAGTGATCGCGTGCCCAGACCTGACGTCTCAGCTTCTTCCAGCGCTCAGTGCCGTACCAGCTACGCCACTCGACGTTCTGGTCTCTCTCCTTGAGCCGGGCCTTCTCGTCACCAGGCGCTCGACCTATCCGAGGAGCGAGAGAACCGATGCGAGGAGCCAGTGTCTTCAGCTTGCCCATTGGACCAGAGACGGCAAAGCCCGGCTCATGACCGGGCTTCCTTGGTGTATCTTTTTCACTGTCCTCAATGTAGTCAAGCGACCGTCGCAGGTGAAGAGGGCAAAACAGCACCTTCTATCCAGCTTTTTCAACGACTTGCTCGGGCGCTTCATATTTTTTTCTGCGTGCCCAAGGCTGCCTGTCTGGAAAGAACGGTGCGATTCGATGTGCCTTAAGGCGGCCTTCGAGACGTTCAGAGAGGAAACCAAGGGCATCCTGCCACAACTGCCAGTCCAAACGTGACAGCACGTCACCACGCAGCATCTGAGAGAGCTCGTACTTGCGATAGGCGCCTTTGCGCGGGCGGCGCTTCACCGGATCGAACCCATTAGCCTCGTACTCGTAAACCCGGCCGAGAGCATCCTTCGCCGTCCGCTTCACAAACCACTGAGGCTCGCCGCGCATATGGACCATGCGGAACTTCGGCTGATCACATGACCAGTCCGGACCGCGCCCGAGAATTGCAGCACCGGTCACCAACGTCACCAGGTGCCGACCGCCAAGACGGTCACCCTTAAGCCTCACATCGGCAACGACACGGTCAACCTCGACCGCGATCAGCCCATATGGATCTTCAAACTCCGGAAAAGGCATCCACCCTTCCGGGACCTCGAAGCCCACTGCTGCAAGCGCCTTTACAGCCTTACCAACAGCAATTGCGTCAGGATGGGGCGCACCCTCTTCGATGAAGCCGGGAATTACGCCGAAGAGGTTCGGGCTGCGATCGATGAGCGTCCCCCACACCGCCATGTCTCGCGTCATGCTCCAATTGGACATGGCAACCGCCGTAAGGCCGTCCCCGCCGGCACCCACCTTGCAAAGCTCTTGGCAGAAAGCCCAGGCCAGAAGCTCAGTAATCGTCGTGGTTTTCATCCCCAATCTTCTTTCTGACAGTTTCTGACAGTTTATCTGACAGTTTACGGATAGTTTTCTTTAATCATTTCAATAGGTTTTACAGTTCGGATAGTTATTCCTCGCCTACATCATGGATTTCCCCGACCCTCCCCAAACCCTTTACGTATAGGGGTGCCGAAACTATCCGAACTGTCAGCAGCCATTGATTTTGCACGTCTTTCCCGCCGGAAACTATCCGTTGAACTGTCAGCCAAACTGTCAGAACTGTCAGGCAAATACGGAGGGTTCAGGAGCCGAAAAACAGTCGTGAAGGGGGTTCCGGGGTTGCGGGTCATGGTCACGGCTCCGGGAAATCGTCGAAGCCGTAGTCTGCTGCCGACTGCGGCGGTGGCGCACCATGATGGCTTTGGCCCTCAGGCACATTGACGAGGCGGATGCCGCGATAGAGCACCACGCCAGACGTTCGATCCTTCTCGAACTTCTTGCCCATGTCCCGCCCGAAGGCAGTATTGTTCATCGGCTTGCCGCCCTGGTCGATCGTGAAGTCGCAATAGGCCTGATAGAGCACCTTGCCCTCGACGGGCGGCGCGTTCGGCTCCTTGGCGATACATCGCGCCACGAAGGCAGCCGTACGGTCCATATCGTCTCGATAGGCCTGAGTTGCCTTCTCGACAGCCTCAGGAATAATCAAACCTTCCTTGAGATAAATCTCAACACCTTCCAGCAACCAGTTGAGAATGCCCGGATATTCTGGTTCGAACGATGCCACGACCTCCTGAAACTCGCGCCGGTCCTCCTTGGCGATCTGGATCGGCCAGTGAATGACGGCCATGCGCCGCCAGATACCATCGTCAGTCCCGGAGATCCTCGGATAACCATTGCCGCTCATCTGAGCGATGAACTTGGGCTCGAAGTCCATGTAGCCCGAGAACAGGTCACGCGCCGTCACGGTCTCGCCACCGGTCAGTTCCTTCACAAGGTTTTCACGCAGGTCCTCGCCCTCGGGCAATTCCTTCACGCGCAGCAGCCGCTTGCCATAGAGGCGAGCAAGATCCGGACTTGCGGATCCTGACGAGCCGCCCTCGCCAATGATCGAGGTCGCCGGCAAGGTGACAGCCACCTCGCCCAGAAGGCGGCACAGCGTTTCCATGTAGACAGACTTGCCATTCGCGCCGTTGCCATAGTGGAAGAAGAGATACTGCACTGTGATTCCGAGTAGCCCGAGGCCAGACGATACCTGCACGACGCGCTGGACGGCCGGATCGGGAAGTTTAGAGCCGATGAAGGCCTTCCACAGCGGGCACTTGGCTTGTCGGTCGTAGCGCACAGGGACGACGCTGGTGATCAGGTCCTTGCGGCGGTGACCTTCAATAACCTTAAGTTCGGAAGACGTGCAGACCTCGACAAACTCAGGCGCGTCGGGCGTCTCCTCCAGACTGACATAACGCGGGTTCCGGCGCTTCGACATGCGGCGCTCGAAGTGCAACGTTGCATTCTCAACCGCAACCATCCATTTGTCCGCGTTGAAATCGTCGGGGCGCTTCATGATGTGCGGCGCCAGGCATTCCAGCATGGCATTGATCTTCGCCACATTCTTTGAGGTGACGGCGTGATCAAGCCGACGCTTCACCCGTTTTCCATGCGCTTCGAGCGCCTTGTCGGCCTCGGCCACCAGCTTCTTATCGGTCGGCTTGCGATCCGATTCCGGAACCTTGCGGATCTCTTCGGCCTGGTCGATGATCATCTGCTCATAAGGATTGGGCTTAATGTAGAGCGTTTCGGCCGCGATCCGATCTCCCAGCCGCTGCGCGATCGCCTTAGCCTTCGGCCCGCCATTTGCCACGTCCCAATGCTTGCCGGTCCAGACAGCATAGGTCGGCTGCTTGGCCTTCTCCTGCGCAATGACGAGAAGATCCTCACCGAAATGCAGCTTCAGACGCTTGCCATTGTCGGTGTCGGAGTGATCGAGCTCGGCGCAGTACTCGACCACAGCGGGGTCAGCGTCCGTGTCAGCGGAGACAGAAGCCACAGATTCATGGCCGTCAGCCTCACCGTCTGCGCCCGAGAAGATCCCACGTTGCGCATTCGCCTCTGCAAGGATTTTCGCGACCGCCTCCGGTACCGAGTTTTTCTTGTCTGTCACGTGCCCTCACTTTCATTCATCGCAAGCGCCATCGCGTCTGCGAAATCCATGCCCGCCGGTGGCCAGACGACCTCGACAGATCGTCCCCCTGCCCCGTGTCGCGCCTTGGCCCGCGCCATGGCCGAGGCGGTTGCCACGGGCTCGCTGTCGCCGTCGGCAATCAGCACGAGCTCGGTCACATGCTCAGGGATCACCATCGCTTCGCCCGCGCTGTTCGGTTTAGGCACCGGCCCCTTGATCCGGACCGCCTTCATCCGGCCCTTGGCCTCCAGCCTGAGCGTCGGGTGGTTGAAATCGCTGTCCTTGTCGGCAGGACCAGCCATGTTGCCGATGTCGCCCGCCGCAAAATAGAACGTGTCCTCGCGGAAGCCTTCCGGCCCTGCGATGGCAAGCGTCGTCTCGATCCCCTCGCCACCCAGCCAGCGGGATGCTGATGGATCGCCGGCAACCGGGATCACGCCGCCTTTCTTGTGGCCGCGCATCTTCTTCGACGAGATACGCTCGTAGTGGCCTGCGGCGATCCACTCCTCGCGCGGCGGCACAATTGCTCCTCCGTCCTCCAACTCCTCAAAACCGGCCTCGCGGCCTGCCTTGGTCAGCCCCCACAGCACCGGACGACGCTTCGGCTTCACCGAGAGGTCGATCCAGATTGTCTGGCTGCCAGTGATGACGCGAGCGACCACATCGACGATCGGCGCGATCAATGCGGGACCGGCATAAAGCGCCAGCGGCCGGCCCATCTGATCTTGCCCATGCCAATACGTGGCGCGCGGCGCATACCGGATATGGTCGAAGATGGAACCAGAGGGATCAAAGCCAGTGCGGGCCTTGCTGTAGGATGAAATCAGCCGAGCACCTTCGCTGGCTTCCCCGCTCGGCAACCGGCAATCGATGGCCCCCATCCACAGGCCCCGCGCCTGGTTGATCTCGCGCTGGCGAAAATCGTTCTGTGCCTTTTGCTTTTTCTCGCGCTCGGCAGCCGCCCTCGCTTCCGATTCCGCGATGCGCCGCAGGCGAGCCGCCCGATCTTCATCGGTCTCGCGCTCGCCTTCCGATGGCACCGGCTGATTCAGAACGATCGAGCACGCCTCCAGGAAGTCGGCACGACGGCTGACATCGAGGTGCTTCACATGTGCGGCCAGGCCAATCCCGTCGCGCCCTCCTGCACCGCAGCCGCGGCAATTCCAGACGCCCTTTTTGCGATTGACCGCGAAGCGATCATTGCCACCGCAGCGCGGACAAGGCCCTTGGTGCTCCGGCTTGCCTCGCAAGGGCTGGGGAACGCCGACATGGTCGCAGGCGCTTTCGAACGGCACCGCGCGCGCTTCGGCGATGAAAAGATCGAGAACCTCACTCATCGGTCAGGCCGTCCCTTCGCCACGCTGCGCGCGGCATGAAGCGTCCGGACAATTTGGTCTTCCTTCAATCGAAGGACATCGGCAATATCCTTGGTATCAAAGTGCCCACTGCTCCAAAGCACGATGGCGGCAAGCGCCTGGCTGCCCTCGATCCGCCCCCCCATGGCTGAGCTTCCGGTTTTGCGGGTATCGGCTTGATCCAGGCCAATCATGGGGACACGCCGGATTCCCCGACCTCCTGCCGCCTAGCCAGCTCGGCTGCTTGCACCTCGCCAGCGGCCGTCAGCCGATATTGCGCAGGATGACCTGTGCCGCGTGCGGGCACGGTCAGCTCAATCAAACCCTTCTCGACGAGCTGCTGGAGACCATGCCGCACGCTCGTCGTGGATTTGCCGAGATCATAGGCGATCGAATTCAGCGACGACGCCAGAGCGCCCGCCTGGTCCTGCATCTGCACAAGCACCAGTCGTGCCGTCGCTGACATGGCAGCAATGCGCGGACCCTTAGGCGGACTTGCACGATCCTCGTCCCGGAGTTTGATGTGGTGAGACTGGTTATAGATCGAAAGCAGGTCAGACCGGCGGGCGCCGGCAATCCTCTCGATCGCAGCAACGCCGTAGCCGCTTTCCGTCATCAGGCGTACGGCCTCAGTCTGCAAATGCGGTTCCATTACCGCGAAGCCCTTGGGCGTGAGCACACAGGCTCCAAACAAGGTGATTTCCGTCATGACCACATCGTCCTCGGCTGGCTAGAACGTTCAGGATGGGAGGCCCTGGCGGATGCAATGGGTTTGTCCTGGTCAACGGGCGCAATGGTGGAGCTAGACGCGGAAGCAATAAGAGCGAGCTCCTTTTCCTCCCGCCGCTTGAGCCAGTCGCTGATTTTCGGACCCTGCACCGCCCAATCGTCGCTGAAGTGCCGCTTGTGGCGTTCATTGAACCAGCGGATCTCCACCAGCACGTCCTGGTCGAACCAGATGGCCATGACGGCAGCTTTGTCGGGAATGCCGGGGATCTGATAGGCCTTGTCGACGAAGCGGCACCAGGGCGCTTCCAGTGCAGCCGTCTGCAGACGAAATCCGAAGATCGCGAGGCTGGCCCGTTCGGCATTATCGGTGACGATAGTGAGGCGGACGGGCTCAGACATAATCGCCCTCCCGTTCAAGCTCCTGCCGGCAGCGCGGAATCCAGACGAGCTCAGATCTGCTGTTGAGCTTCCGGCCGTTCAGCCAGGCAAACCACATGTAGGAGGTCGCAGTGCTCGGCTTGCGCATCACCGTCTGGCCTGTGGTCTTGTCCTCGACAGGCACGGCAATGTTCGGGTCGACAATCTTGCCCTTGTGCATCACCACCCGTTCCGAGAACTGGGCGACGACGGTCGGCGCAAATCGTGAGAAGATGCGGGTGTGTCGGTCGCCTCCTTCGAGGAAGGCAGTGCGCATCAGGAAAGCAAAGCCTTCGAGGTTCAGATCAAAGGCTCGCTCGATGAACTGGTCAGCGAGACGGAAAGGCGGGTTGGTGATGACGAAGTTGATTTCGCCGAGCCCCTGCTCCGAACCCGGCCAGAGGAAATCTACCGTCTTCTGATGGCCGGCATAGCCGTAGTCATGGATATCGGTCGCCTTCACCTCGGCGAAGTAATCAGCCAGAGGCCTCACCATGAAGCCGCGATTGCATGCCGGATCCCAGGCACTGGCATTGGCCAGCATGATCGACCGGCTCGACAGGCGCGGCATCAGCACATGTTCGATGAATGCCCGTGTCGCCCAGGGAGGCGTCGGAAAGTCGTCGAGGCTGTCATGCGCCTCCTCGCGCTGGGCCATGACGGCGGATGACCGGTTTTGACCCATCACACCACCTCCGCGCCGAGGCGGCGCATGGCGCGTTCTATGGCCCCGTAGGGCTTCTTCATGATTGCGGCGATCTGCGATGGCTTGAATCCGCGACCCATCAGGTCGCGAAGGCTGTCATCGTGAGCAGCACTCCAACGGACTTGCGGGCCGCGCGGTGCCCGCATCACCTCAGCAGGATCTTGCGGCCCCTCAGGACCGAGCCAGACGACGCGATATCCCTTGCCCCATTCCGTCCTGACTTCTAGCCCGAGTGACAGCAGCGCCTTGCGGATCTTGCACAGAACGACATCGACGATCTTGATCTCCGGGCCGTTTCCCGTGTCGTCGAGGAAAACCGCTTCATAGGCGTATTCCTTCGTCACCATGCCAGGCGACCGCTCGATAAGCAGGCGAGCAAAGACGAATTGTTTCGGGGTCAGACGAACCTGCCCCAGCACGGTCGCGATCGTATTGGTCTCCGGATCCACCAGGAAATCGACGCCGCTACGCTCAGCGCCGCAGCAAGGGCAGATCACCACATGGTTAGGCCGATCGATAATCATCAGCGCCGCTCCCGTACTACCGAAACGGCCGACGCCCGCGAGCGACCCGGCAGGCTGTCGAGGAAACGACGCTCGAGATGATTGAGCGGGCGCCAATCACGCCCGCTTTCCATGACCAACTGACAGGCGAGATCGGTGCGGTGACCGCGACCAACAATGACCAGGCCAAAGTGATCGACGTCAAAGAGAGCCACGTCTTGTTGCGAGACAGCACCAGCGGGAGCAGCACGAGAGAAAGTGTCGATCGGCAACTGAGCGTTCATGCGCCCTCTCCCGAAATTACCGAGAGCGAGGCCTTGACCCCACCCTTTGCCTTGACGCCGGCAAGCGCGGCTCGCAGATCCTGTGTCGCGTTTTGCATCGCAGAAAGCGCCCGGTCGATGCCCTGAGCTTCGACCGGGGTCACCTGCCCGTCTGCCATGGCCGAGGCCAGAGCATTTACAACAGACGCGCTTTGCTGCATCAGCGCCGCATAACCGGTCATCACGTCGCGCTCGACCTGGCGCTCCTCGTCAGGGTCCGTCAGGCGACGGCCCTGCTCACCAGCCATCACCTGCGTGACGACAGGCTGGCCACATTCCTTTTCGAGAACGACGATGACATGAAGCGGCATCAGGTCAGGGTCCGTCGCGTTGACGAAACGGCCCATCTGCGTCTTCGACACATTGGCGATACCAGCGGCGCGCTCGATTGTGCCGCAGAGCTTGACCAGATCACGCTGGGCAGCCTTCACACTGTAGAACCAGTTGTCAGAAACAGTCATTTCGATAACTCCAGGCAAAGCTTTCCCGCGCTGGGAAATCCCGGCGGCGTTTCCCATCGTGGGACGTGATCGGTTTTCGTAGGTTCAGTCCGTCAGCAGGACGTGATTTGAACCGGCCTCAGGGTGGACCGCAGCATGAACAGGACGATCGGAACTTTCTCATTCGGCAGCCTCCGGGATGTCGTAGAAATCATTCGGAAGGACTTTGCCTCCGGTGACCTCGACGATCCGCCGCATCTGATCCGGCCGCGGGACTCTTTCGCCCGCGATCCACTTTCGAAGTCCAGAAACAGAGACGTCGCCGATGGCCTGGGCCATGTCTTCGGCGGTCTTGCCTTCAGTCTTGATGTAGGTCCCGAGCTTCATGAATCCGAAGCTACCCATAATGTGTATCTTTTTCAACCCCAAAATGTGTAGCGACAGAGATATTGGATTATTGGCATGGTGCCCAATATGGGAAACAGATTAAAGCAGCTGCGAGAAGCGTCTGACCTGACACAGGAAGAAGTCGCGGAGCGCATGCACATTTCGAAGAGTCAGTACGTCAAGCTTGAGCGGGGCGAGAGACGCCTGACCCAGGAGTACATCTCACGGGCTGCACAAGCCTTTCGCGTCAGCGACGCTGAGATCCTGTCGAAGCAAGACGCCAACCTCGTACCCATCATGGGACTCATTGGCGCCGGGGCAGAAATAAACCCGGATTATGAGCAAACGCCACCCGAGGGACTGGACCAGGTTGAGCTGCCCTTTCCGCTGCCAGACGATATGATCGCCTTCGAAGTGCGCGGTGATTCGATGTTGCCCGCTTACAAGGACGGCCACATAATCATTTGCTACCGCGATCAACGCCGCCCAACCCATGCATTCTTTGGAGAAGAAGCAGCCGTGAAAACGGCAGATGGCAGACGATTCCTAAAGACCATCATGCGCGGTTCATCCGGCGTGAACCTGCTCTCTTGGAATGCCGGCCCCATCGAGAACGTACAGCTCGAGTGGGTTGGGGAGATCTTTGCGGCCATGCCGCGCAGCTCTATTCGAAAGATGCATCAACAAGCTGCGCGAGCTATGGGCTAAGTGTCGCTCGGATGCGCTCTTGCAGAGTTTTGCCGTTTAGAACGACAGTTGATGCTGTAGCTTTCACGTCAGAGCCAACATCGGTGTAGAACTCACAGACTGCTGAGCCTCTCACAGTAGCGCCGAATCCATTCTGTGCGTCGTAGCTCACAACGACACGGTATCTCCTGAAAACTGGAGCGTCCCGCTCCCAGATCTTTCGATACATGTCCCGACGGCTTTCTTCCGTAATATCGCGATACAGAAAAAACACGCCTTCGTTCACCTCAGTTACGCTCAGGGATTGCTCAACGCGATCGTAGCTCGATGGGGACCTCAATCCGCTCATGATGGCCTCATCGCACGCGCGGTAAATCTGAGTAGGCGCAGAGCTGCAGCCAGCTAGCAAGCAACTACATATCCCAAGAATCCTCCTCATGGCCTCTCCCTCGCAGTGGCAAGGAGGATCTTGCACCAATTGCGCCTAGCAACAACCGCTCATCCTTACAGATTTTTCAATGTTGCACATTTTGGGGTTTACAAATTACACATTTTGGGTAACCTCTAGCAATCCGACGTCCTCCTCCTCCCGGCGCCGGATGGCCAGAGTGCCCCGTCGCTGCAACGATCCTCTCCCTGCCGGGATAGCAGCGACGGGTGTCGGCCTTCACCGCGAGGCACGAGGGCGCCATGCAATCAAGTTATCAAATGTGCACTGCCTCTGAGGCAGCATCACTGTCTAGCGGCGCAGACCGAAGCGTCGAAGGAATTCTCTCGCTGGACCGCTTTGAGCGTTTGCCGCGCAGCCCTTACGACTGGTCGCTCGACGAGCCGGGCAAGGTCTTCCACATCGGGCCGATGACCACGGTCATTCCGCCGGACCTTGACCCGCACGTGATGCCAAGGGGCATCCCGCTCTCTGCCAGCCGCGCCTCTCGTCTTGAAGTCATGCGCTCGACCATGCTGGCCTATGCTGCGATCGGCTTTCTATTCGCGATCAGCGCCGCAGCTTTCTATGGCGCCGTCATGCGCATGCCCGACATCCGTCAGGCATCGATTGATGCGGAGGGCGTCTGAGATGGCAGCACTGTGTCAGCAGACCATCGAGAGTTTCCGCCCCGACGGTTCGGTGATGGACCTCGCACGCCCCTCGGTCGCTGAGGTCGACTTCCGCGCCTTTGCTGGTCGTCTTTCCCGCATCGCCCGCTTTAACGGCGTGCCGCAGGCGGGCCCTTATTCCGTCGCGCAACACAGTTTGCACGGCGCCCAGGCGCTTCTGGCCGAGGGCGCAGGGGAAATGCTGGCAGCGCTCTTTCTGCTGCACGATGTCCACGAGGCCCTCATTGGAGACCTGCCCACGCCATTCCAGCATCTGCTGGAAGCGGTCCACGGCCCGGGCGTTCGCGACAGCATCGGCAAGATCAAGACCGCATGGGATGAGGCGATCTACGAGGCGGCAGGCTTGCCAGGTCCGTCTGCGTGGAAGGCGTCATGGCGCGCGGTCATTGAGACGATGGACCGCCGGATGATGCAGGTCGAAGCCCGCGAACTTCTGGGCGAACAGGCAAAGCGCCATGTCGGCCGCAGCCTGCCCCGTCCGAGAATCATCGGCACGATCAAGCCTTGGCAGCCGGTCAAGGCCGAGTTCGAATTCCTCGCACTGCTGGAGCGTCTGATCGGCCGCGACAGAGTCGCCGGTACCGCCACGCAGGAGCGAAGCTTCCGCGCCTTCGCCCCGGCCAACAGTGCCGGCCTTGCAGCAAAGGGAAAGACCCGATGACCGAGATCCTCACTTCAGGTCCCGTCAGGGCCTTCGAGAACGGCCGCACGCTACGCCAGACGCTCGCCGGAGGGATGATCACCGACGGCATCGCCAAGGACGGCAGCGCGCGTGCCCTCACCTATGCCGCTGGCTCTGTCGTCCTCGCAAGCCCAACAGGTGCGCTGCTCGCCGGCCCGCTGGATCTCGATGGCGCCGAGGCTTTGGCCGTCGCAGTGATCGAAGGTGATCAGCGCGTGCTCACCAGCCCCGGCATCGAGCTCCGTCTCGCAAGCGCTCTCCTCGCCCTGATCGGCGAACTCGACGCGGCCTCGTCCGCCCAGGAGCTGCGCCATGTCGAAGCCTGACCGCAAGCCCGCCGAGGCAGAAGCGCCGCTTCTCACCTTCCGCGTCTTCTTCGAGGAAGGCGAGATCCTGACCGTCCGCGCGACCGACCCCAACCACGCCCGCGAGCAGGCTCAGGCCCGCCGCACCGGCATCATCGACAAGGTGAAGCGCGACAGGAGCGGCGCCCATGGCTGACGGCACCAAAATCGAATGGACGGACGCCACATGGAACCCGATCACCGGCTGTTCCGTAGTCTCCCCCGGCTGCACCAACTGCTACGCCATGAAGCTCGCCGGAACGCGCCTGAAGCATCATCCGACGCGGAAAGGCCTGACGAGTGAAAGCAAGGCCGGCCCCGTGTGGAATGGCCAGATGCGCTTCAACGAAGGCATGCTGCTCGACCCGCTGAAATGGCGCCGCCCGCGCATGATCTTCGTCTGTGCCCATGGTGATCTGTTCGCCGAGAACGTGCCCGATGAATGGATCGACCAGGTCTTTGCCGTCATGGCCTTGGCACCGCAGCACACATTCCAGGTGCTGACGAAACGGCCAGAGCGGATGCGGGACTATCTCCGGGCACTGCCCGACCGATGGCAACAAGTCGGCAAGCGGGCCGCTTGGCACTTCGGGGCGAACGATCCGGATGCTGTTTTCGACCAAGCGAGCGAGGCTGTTCGGGAGCCTTTGCTGAACGTCTGGTGTGGTGTCTCGGTAGAGGACCAGAAGCGCGCCGACGAGCGCATCCCAGTCTTATTGGAAACACCAGCCGCGATCCGGTGGATCAGCGCCGAGCCTTTGCTTGGGCCGCTAAACCTGCGCGACCTTCGGAAGTTCAATACAAAAGGCGCACCGTGGATCGACGCGCTCAGGGGCCTCGTCACGCGCGGAGACTGCCTTGCTAGATCACCAAACGAGTGCAGCTTCAACACGCGCGTCCAGATCCCCGGCGAATTGCCCGGTCTCAATTGGGTCGTCGCCGGCGGCGAGAGTGGCCACAGCGCACGCCCCATGCACCCCGATTGGGTGCGCTCGCTGCGTGACCAGTGCGCTGAGGCTGGAGTGCCATTCCTCTTCAAGCAGTGGGGCGAGTACCTGCCCGCGATCGACCGTGACCGCGACGACCCCGACTGGCGTCGCGACTACAGCCACACCTATGCCGACGATCAACCCGACATGGCCTGGCTGAACATCGAAGGCGGCTGCGGCTTCCATGGCGCGCGCTTTCACGTGATGCAGCGCGTGGGCAAGCGCGTCGCCGGCCGCCTGCTCGACGGAGTCGAGCACAACGCCTTCCCCACCACACCCCAACGAGAGGAAGCCTGATGTCCGGCTATTTGAACCAGGTGCAGCTGATCGGCAATCTTGGCGCTGATCCCGAAATCCGGCGCAAGCAGGACGGCAGCCCGATCGCGAACCTGCGTATCGCCACCTCCGAAAGCTGGCGCGACAAGAACACCGGCGAGAAGAAGGAACGGACCGAATGGCACACCGTCGTCATCTTCTCGGAAGGTCTTGCCAAGGTCGCCGAGCAGTACCTGAAGAAGGGCATGTCCGTTTTCGTTCAGGGCCAGCTCGCGACCCGCAAGTGGCAGGACCAGAGCGGCAATGACCGCTACTCGACCGAGGTGATCCTGCAGGGCTTCAACTGCCAGCTTGTAATGCTCGGCTCACCCTCAGGCAACCGCCCGCCGGCCGCCAACGGCCCCGACGATTATGGCCGCCAGAGCGGAGGTCAGTCCACCCAACGCGGCCAGTCCACCGGCAGCTTCTCCCGCGACCTCGACGACGACATCCCCTTTTAGCAGGAGCATGAACCATGGAAAGCGTCATTCAATTCGACCCCATGCACGTGGCGAAAGTATCCCGCGTTGCCGCAAAAGCGGTCACCGCTGAAGCCGCTGGCAAGGCAACCAAGCCGGAGGACAGCCGCCAGACGGAAGCCTTCAGCGAGAAGGAGACTGGCGCAGAAGCCGTCCACGGCGTGGCACGAGACCAGCTGCGCGCCTTGGTGGAGCGCATTGAACGCCTCGAGGAGGAGAAAGCCACGATCGCGACGGACATCAAGGATGTCTATGGCGAGGCCAAGGGCATGGGCTTCGATACCAAGATCCTGAAGAGGGTGATCGCCCTGCGGAAGAAGGACGACCAGGAGCGGCTGGAGGAAGACCTTGTCCTAGACACCTACCTGCACGCGCTGGGCATGATCGAGCACCCACCGGGAGAATGAAGGCATGGTCTCCCTCGCTGACAATCCGGTCGTCACCGACCCCAAGAAATCACTGAACGTCAGCGAGCGGCGGGCCCTGCTCGCGATCCGCGACTACCGCCGCCAGTACGCGACCCTGTCCGGAGTGGTGCTTGGCCCGTTTCGAGCGACGGACGTGACGATCGCGAGACTGCGAAGCCTCGGCCTCATCAGAGGACACGCCCCGAAAATCAACTTAACCGAGGCTGGGCGCATTGCCGCCGATCGGCTGCAGAAACCGAAAGAGGGAGCAAGATGAAGAACCCTAGCCCTACAGGTATGGCCCTGATGCAGGATGGCACACTGAACCTGACCTTCGTCGCCAACGCTCTCCGCTTCTATGCGAATCACATCGAAGGACACCCGCAGCGTGGCGACTACTTTCCTGCTGATCTTAGACTTGCGGCGGACATGCTGGCGGCCGACACCCCACCACCCTCAACACATTTGCGGGGCGACGGCGAGGCCGCAATCATCGAATGCTTGGCAGCGGGCAAGCCCTTCGTCTTCGATCCGGCGACCAACTTCCTGCACGCCGATGACGGTACTGTGGAAGGTGGCATCCGGTATGCACCAGCGCCCTCTCAACATGTGGCACCCGATGAAGACGTCGTGGAAACCGTCGCGAGGCGCATCTACGAGGACGCGCACAAAGGGATGGCGAACATCTGGGCATGGAATGACCGAGGCTTGGGTGATGAGCACCCTGGCACTCGCGAGCGATATCTCGGATATGCGAGATCAGCTATCGCAGCCACAGCGCCGCCCGCGCCCTCTCAACATGTGCTGGCCCGTTGGCTGCCGATCGCGCAGGCCGACAAGACCATCAATCACGTCACTGAATTCACGCAGATCGGACTGACGCTGAAGAACTCGGACACGTTCTGGGTCCGCGACGAGGACGGTCGCGTCTATCAGGCCGCATGGTCCGAAGGCAATAACGGCCGGGACTACTGGTGGGATTGGGAAGCGGAAAGCCCAGTCGATCCTGTCGAGTTCATGCCGCATCCGCTGGACCCGCGCTGGGCGACCACGACGGAGGGCTCGCCAACATGAGAACGCTTGTCACTTTAACGGCTGTCGCCCTTGCCCTCGCTTCGTGCGGCCAGGATCCTGTTTCTACCCAACGAACCGACAATCCGAACGTGCCAGTAGGCATTCTCTTCGAAACAGACGGTTGCAAGGTCTACCGTTTCGTTGATGCCGGCCGATACGTCTACTTCACCAATTGCGCAGGGACCACGA
Source organism: Allorhizobium sp. CTOTU50464 (assembly GCA_032102365.1). GTDB lineage: Bacteria > Pseudomonadota > Alphaproteobacteria > Rhizobiales > Rhizobiaceae > Allorhizobium. The sequence goes on from DAMDHD010000005.1 coordinate 111,661, forward strand.
CTGCCTTCCACACCAAGAGTTGCGGCAAGAACTGCACCCGCACCGTTCCGCAGGCCGTCACCACCAGGGAGATACCGAATGACTAACAAGGACTTGAACCTGGCGAACTCTGCTCTCCGCCTGGTGGTCGCCTATGACGATCTGATGCGCCGCTACACCGGCCCGGTCAGCGACCTCACCGGGGCCGACAACGCCGCGATCGATGAAGCATATGATCAGATGGTGGCAGCGGCCCGCATCACGCTGGACGTGACGGCCCGCACTACACCACCAGCGCCCCCGGAACATGTGGCACCTACCGCAGGTGCATGGCAGTGGTGGGCAGGCAGCGACGAAGAGTGGTGCACAGTCGGGCCGGAAGACACTCGCGAAGCAATCATTCAGGCCGCGACAAACGACAGCCTGGGCGAGTTTCAACACGAGGGAGGCGGCTGGAACCTGAGCTTCCACATCGTCGAAGCGCGTCAAGATCCGCTCCGCCTCGCAGACTGGATAGAAGCCGACCGGCTTCTTGAGCGGGCTGAAGAAGGACTGTCGGACAGCGACCGCGTATCCAGCGAATACGACGACGGCCCGTGGTTCGAATGCACCCCGGAGCAAGAGAAAGACCTCGAAGAGCGAGTAAAGCGCGCTTGCGACGAATGGCAGGCAGCGCACCGGCTCGTTTTCTCCTGCGCGACGTTCAGCCATACCCGCAACAAAGAGAAGGTCATCGTCGAGCTTCCTGACAATCGCGCCAACACGGTGGGCTCTGAGGCTGGCGAGCATCAAGAAGTCCTCGACGCCATCCACACCCACAATTCAGGAGAAGACGAATGAGCCGCATCTATCTGGCGTCCTCTTGGCGCAACCCCTATCAGCCCGACGCCGTCACCATGCTTCGCGCGGCAGGGCACGAGGTCTACGACTTTCGTAACCCGCCGAACGGCGTCAAGGGCTTCGCCTGGTCGGAGATCGATCCCGACTGGATGGACTGGAAGGCCGCACAATATCGGGATCTGCTGACGACGCATCCCATCGCCTCTCGCGGATATCTCAACGACTTCCGGGGCATGGAATGGGCTGACACCTGTGTCCTTCTCCTGCCTTGCGGTCGTTCCGCCCATCTGGAAGGCGGATGGTTCGCCGGACGCGGCAAGCGCCTGATCATCTGGACCCACGACGGCGAAGAGCCGGAACTCATGGCATTGATGGCAAATCATATCGTTACCAGCGGCGAGGAACTGCTCGACGCCCTCGGGAAGAGCGCGGCATGAGCGAGATCTACGAAGACGGCCCTCTGAAAGGTCAGGCGTCGGTAAACGTGCTCATCAGCGCCGACGCGGTGAAGTGGCTGCAACACGCATCGAAAGAGACGGGATACTCGCTTGAGAGGCTGGTGGAGATAAGTGCCGAAGAAGCCGCCTTGTCCTATGCGAAATCCGCCAAGCTTCTGGCAGGAGGCGCAGGATGACGGACAAACTCACAAAATGTCCCGCCTGCGATGGCCGAGGCTACTTCTACTGCGATTGCCATCCGGCAGATTGCATCTGCGGGGTTGGCGACGAGACCTGCGATGAATGCGGCGGCGAAGGGATCATTGACCCAAGCTACGACGACTTCGACCCGCCCCCATCGCCCCAGACGAGGGAGGTGGGGTCATGAGCACCGCGCTTTATCAGCGGATTGTCGACTTTGACTACGGTGACCGCGAGAGAAGCTATCTGGTCGAGAGGGTCTGGAAAGACACGCCATTCGTGGTCAACGTCCGCACCGGCGAGATCAACTCGGAATCCGAGCGCGAGATTATGCAGTTCTGCCGGAAGCGCTTCGGGCCCGAAGCGTGGCCGATACATGGTCGACCCGGAAGGTGGTATCGGGGCTCTGCGACCGTCTACGGCGAAACCTTCATGGGCTTCGATACGGCCGGAACTCTCGCAGTGTTTCTCGGTCGTTTTGGTGATCTCATCATCGAGGATCAAGCACCATGACCAAGTGGGCAACCGTCGATCGCGAGAAGCTCTTGCAGTTGCGAAATGAAAGATGGGCGGAGCTCGCCGCGCTCGTCGATCCCGAAACCGGACGAATTCGCCGACAGAAATGGGCTGACGTTTTGGAAAGCGCGTCACTGCACGGCTGCATTATGGCACTCGACGCAGTGCTGGAAGCCACAAAGCCAAGGAGTGAGACATGAGCCGCCCAGCCATCATCACCACGCCCGAATTGAACCGTTACGCCAAGGTGGCGAAGGAATCCGGCCTGCCGGTGACGATCGAGGTCGCAGGCCGACGCATCACCATCGGCGGGACTCTTGAAACTTCGCAGGAAAAAGACAAGGCTAAGCCGGAGATCGATCTGGACCTATGAGCGAAATGGCGCGCAAACCCTATCTGTCGCGGGAAAGAACCCGTCACGGCAAGTACGTCTGGTACTTCAAGAAGGATGGGAGGCGCGTTCGGCTGCCTGACGTCTATGGCAGCGACGACTTCAACCGCGCCTATGATGCCGCACTCGCCGGCCTTGCCTCGATCGAGAAACAGAAGCCGGGCAAGACCAGATCCGGCACGCTGAAATGGCTGGTCGAGCAGTACATGCGCAGCGCCGCCTTTGCCGAGCTTGCCCCGTCGACCCGCCGGCATCGCGGCAACATGCTGAAGACGATGCTTGAAGATCCGAAGAACGCCGACGCGCCCTTCGCCGCGGTGACCAAGGCGCAGATCCGCAAGGCGATGGACAAGCGCGCAGCCACGCCGAACGCAGCCAACAACTTCCTGAAGACGATGGCCCACCTGTTCAAATGGGCGGAGGAAGGCGACCTGGTCGAGGTCAATCCTTGCGTCGGCGTCCGGAAGATCCGGGTCAAGACGGATGGCTTCCAGACTTGGACCGTCGAGCAGGTGCGTCAGTATCGCGAGTTTCATCCGCTCGGCACGCGCGCCAGGCTGGCGATCGACCTACTGCTCTTCCTCGGTCTGCGGCGCAGCGATGTGATCCTCGTCGGACGACAGCATGTCAGCGGATCGACGATCTCGCTTCGTACGCAGAAGACAAAGACACTCGTCGAACTGGCACTGCTGCCGCCGCTGAAAGCCTCGATCGAGGCCACCAAGACAGGTGACCTTGCCTTCCTCGCGACCGAGAACGGCAAGCCCTTTGCGTCAGGCGCGAGCTTCGGAAACTGGTTTGCGAAACAGGTGAAGGCTGCAGGGCTGCCGGATACCTGCCGCGCCCATGGCCTCAGAAAGGCCGGCGCAACCATCGCTGCGGAGGAAGGCGCAAGCGCGCACGAGCTGATGGCTATGTTCGGCTGGTCCGACCTCGAAATGGCCAACCACTACACGCAGAAAGCGGCGCGAAAAGACCTCGCGAGACGCGGCGGAGAACGGCTGGCGAACAAATTCTAGGTCGCACCTTCCGCCCTCCTTGGTCGCACCTTTAATGAAATCATTTAGTTAAGGGGTGGAATGGCGATCCCTGTAGGGCTCGAACCTACGACCTAGTGCTTAGAAGGCACTTGCTCTATCCAGCTGAGCTAAGGGACCGTCTGGCGCCGACGAGGCGGCGGGATAGGATCAATGCGTCCAGGGCTGCAGACGATTGTAGCGGAAGTTGTCGGTGTAGGAGACAACCTGGCGCTTGGCTTCCTTCGGCAGGATCACCCGGTATTCGATGCCTTCGCGCTTGGCATAGGCTTCGGCCTGCTCCAGCGTCTCGAAGGTCAGCTTGACCTGCTGGCGCGTGTCACCGGACGTGGTGTAGCCCATCATCGGATCGATCTTGCGCGGCGCGGACTGGTCGAATTCCAGCACCCAAAGATGGGTTTTCGCCTTGCCGGACTGCATGGCGGTTTTCGCGGGGCGGTAGATCTTCGCAGACATGGCCTTATCCGTCTCCAACACTTCGCGGCAAGCGCCGTTGCCGACTGACACCCGGCCCACCGATCGCGGCAGACCTTACACCTTTCATCGGCGCCCAACGATTCTCTTCCTGCGGACCATTGATAACAATGGGCATTTCTGCTTGGCGCAGAAGAAGAACCGCCGTCTCAACCGACTTCGTTCGAGAATTCGTATATCCTCGTTGCGGTTCCTTCGCAACCGCATGATCGGTGAATTGCCGGTGGGAAAATCGACGCAGCGCAGGGAGATCGATAGACCGCAAACGGGCGATCGCATGGCGGCTCGAAAGCCCGTCGTCATCTCAAGGGACCACGTCGCCGGTCGCCGCTCATTGCGCTTTCCTCGTGCCGATGACAGCGGTCGAGGTGCCGGCCCAGGCGAGTTGATTGACGAAACTGTTGCAGGCCTCCAGCGGTCCGACCAGCATCACGGCACTCATGAGCGTGCCGTTCATTCGCTCGCGCGCCATCTGGACATCCGTCTCCGTTGCTCCGAGGGCGCGGGCCTTGGCGAGATTGCTTTCGGCATCCGACCGCATCGCGGTCACGGCGCCATAGCCGCCATAGGCCGGGCAATTGCGCGCGATGGCTTCTGCGGCAGCATGGCGATTGAGATAGGCTTCCATGGGCGAGGCCGCCGGCTTGACGGTCTGACAGCCCGTGACCAATGCGGTGATGCCAGCGAGCGCCAAGAATTTTCGCAGCATGATCGTCCCCACCCCTGGATACAACCATAAGGAATAATGGGCGTGCATCGGGCGAGCAAGGAATAATTGCAAAAAAGAGAGAATGCACACGTGCAGGCGTGGGCCGGACGATGTCGGAAAGACCGGCGGCTGCGAACAGTGTCGCCGGCTTAAACGCTTTTCGTCAGACCAGGGGAGAGTTTGTCATTCAAACCTTGAGCGACCGCCATGTTAGGCGTCCTCGGCTCATTGCATGGTCGGAGTGGAGAGATTCGAACTCCCGACCCTCTGGTCCCAAACCAGATGCGCTACCAGACTGCGCTACACTCCGTTCCAGCAATGCAGCCCGAATACACGGTTCACCTGCGGGCCGCAACAGCAAAAGCGTGTCCGGTCTCGCAGTTTCTACAGGTGAAACAGAGGGCTGAGCGCCGTCACTTTGGCAGATCGAGGGGCAGGACGAGCCGGGCGGATGGCTCGAGGCCCAGTTCGGCCGCATGGCCGCCGCGGATTTCCAGCGCGTAGCGGACGGGTTCACCCGAGGAGACGATCGATTCGGACATCGGCGTGGTGCGCTCGGCTATCCGGACGATCCGGCCGGTCTCGTCGATAAAGATCATGTCGAGCGATTCCGGCGTGTTCGCCATCCACATGGTGACCATGCGGGTTTCGCCGAAATCGAACAGCATGCCCGTGCGATCCGGCAGTGCCGGCCGCTCCATTAGGCCCCTCGCCCGCTGCTCGGCGGTCAGCGCCCATTCCACATCAAACGTGATCCGATCTCCGGATGCCGTCTCGAAAGCCAGCTGGCCGCGTTCGAAGTTGACCTCCGCAAGCACGGCGCCTGCCAGCAGCAGAAACGCAAAAAGCGCCGTGATGGCGCTTCTCAGGATGTCGTGAAGATTGCTCATCGGCTCAGTGCGCACGCGCGGCCGGACCAGGATTGTCCGGGTGGATCTCAGCGGCCATGAGGCCCTTGTCGCCAGGTCCGAAGCGCACGAGCACCGTCTGGCCGGGTCGCAATTCAGTCAGGCCGAAGCGGCGCAGCGTTTCCATGTGGACGAAGATGTCTTCCGTGCCCTCGCCCCGCGTCAGGAAGCCGAAGCCCTTGGTGCGGTTGAACCATTTGACCAGCGCCCGCTCGAGGCCGCTGGTCGGCGTCACCTGCACATGGGTGCGCACCGGCGGCATCTGCGAGGGATGCACGGCGGTCGACTGGTCCATGGAGAGGATGCGGAAGGCCTGATAGCCACGCTCGCGCTTCTGGATGAGCGCCACGATGCGCGTGCCTTCGAGGATGGTCTGGTAGCCGTCGCGTCGGAGGCAGGTCACATGCAGAAGGACATCCTGCATGCCGTTGTCGGGGACGATGAAGCCGAAGCCCTTGGCCACATCAAACCATTTGACGACGCCGGTGATCTCCAACAGGTCGACGGCTTCTCCGGACAGCTCTTCGAACTCGCCGAGCCCCTTCGATGAAATCCTGTCCGCCATTTCCCCAAGCCCCTCGAAAACGCGTCACATTGCTTAGTTAACTGATTCTTGAGATTCAGATTAACATTTGGTCAACGGATCTGCGCAAGCCCTAGTTTTACATTTCACCAATTGCTTTTGCAGCCGCAGCCTTGCTCGAAGCTGACGACTGTTCCATATGCTGCATGTCAAAGGAGAACACCCATGCGTTACCTACACACCATGGTCCGAGTGAAAGATCTCGAGGCCTCCCTGCACTTCTATTGCGAGCTCTTCGGGCTGACGGAGATCCGCCGCTACGAGAACGAAAAAGGCCGCTTCACGCTGGTCTTCCTGAGCGCCGAGAAGGATCTCGGCCGCGCCCGTGAGGACATGGCGCCCTGCCTCGAACTCACCTACAACTGGGACACCGAGGACTATACCGGCGGCCGCAATTTCGGCCATCTGGCGTATGAGGTCGATGACATCTATGCCATCTGCCAGAAGCTGATGGACAATGGCGTGACCATCAACCGCCCGCCGCGCGACGGCCATATGGCCTTCGTCCGCTCGCCGGACGGCATTTCCATCGAGATCCTGCAGAAAGGCGAGAATCTCGCTCCGGCAGAACCCTGGGCCTCCATGCCCAATACAGGCGCCTGGTAAGACCACCGCCTCGCGCAAGTTTGCGCGCCTAGTCTCCGGATCAAACGAGGGCCGCCGCGGCGGCCCTTACCCTTCCTTGGTGAAGGTGGCGACGGAGACCGACATGACCAGCTCATCCCCTTTCCGCAGACCCGCAATCGCGCTGCTGACGCTGCTTTCAGCTGTGCCGCTGGCCTCATGCCAAACGAGCGCCGACGAGGTTCTTTCGATCGGCGATTCTGCGCCATCGGAGGACATCGCTGCCACCGCGCCGGCGGGCAAGGCTTTCCGAGACCCCTATGTGGTTGCCGTTTCGGGACAGCCAGGGAGTGCGGAACAAGCATTGCCCCAGAATGAAACGGAACCGGCGCGCCTGAAGCGCCAGCCGGTCCCCATGGCGGCCGCCTTCGCCGACATTGCGGAGCCGCCTCCGGAAGTGCTGGCCCTGCAGCAGCAGGCGATGCAAGGCCGGGCCCAAACATCTGATTCACGGTCCCAAGCCGCACCGGCCGATCTCGGTGAGCTCACCATGCAGCCGACAGCGGTGAACGCCGGAAGCAACAGCCTGTTTTCCGCCGGCCGGGCAAATGCACAGGCCGTCGCACCGGAAGCCAGCCCTGCGGCCACGGCTGTGGCCGAGGCGGGGGCCGCAGCAAGTCCGAGCCTCGTTCCGTCCGAGATGCCGACGCTCGGCGTCAACGCCGTGCGCAAGAGCCTCTTCAGCCCCTCACCGCAACAGCAGGCCCTGATGCAGCAGCAGGCATTGCAGGAGCAGGCAGCCGCGCCCACACCCGAAGGCCTGCCGCTCACCGAAGCGGCTGCCGTGGCTGGAGACGAACCTCCCGTTCTGAAGAAACTCTCCGACCCGCGGCCCAAGCGCAAAATCCTGGCGCTCCGCGAGCCGACCGCCACGGTCCCTGAACGCGTTCAGCTGACACCCGATCAACTGCAGGCCATGGGCGCCGTGCCGGAATATGACCCGGCGGAACCGCTGCCGGCCGGTGAGCAGACGGTCGCCGATGCCGAGGCGGCGGCCAAGAAGAAGAAATGGCTGCCGTCGCTCTCGGATCTGCTCAAAGGCGGCAAGAAGCAGGAAACGGCCGGCGCATCTGACTGATCGACCGATCCGATGACCGCTTAAGCCGTTGTAATCTCAGTGGATAGGAGCCTCGGCGGTAGGCATCGGAGCGGCTGTCATATTTTTTGCATGAAAGACGAAAAAAGCCGCTTGCGGTCCGCAAACAGCCTGACTATAAGGGCGCCACGAAGCAGACGCGCCCTTCGTCTATCGGTTAGGACACCAGATTTTCATTCTGGGAAGAGGGGT
>DAMDHD010000005.1:119747-211843 GCA_032102365.1 Allorhizobium sp. CTOTU50464
ACCGAAGCGCACGCGCCCTTCGTCTATCGGTTAGGACACCAGATTTTCATTCTGGGAAGAGGGGTTCGACTCCCCTAGGGCGTGCCACTTCGATCCTCCTGAAAATCATCAGAGTTCTGATACGTCAGGGTGCCTTTGCGGCGTCCAGAACGCGGAACTGCACGCGCCTGTTGCCCTGCCAATGGTCGGCGCTCAAGGTACCGGCGACATGCACCTGATTGCCGCGATTGTTCATCAGGAAATGGCCAAGGTCGGTCTCTGCCGCGCGGAAGGCGATGCCGTCCAGCCGCTTCCCGTCCATGCCTTCCAGCGTGATCTTGATATGCGTGGTGCCGACGGGGCGGGCATCCTTCAGGCGATGCAGCGGAACGGCAAAGATCGGCTGCGGATGACCGGAGCCGTAGGGGCCCGCCGCCTCCAGCTGATCGACGAGAGCCAGCGTCGCGCCAGATGCGCCGATCGCGCCGTCGATCTTCAATGTCTGGTTGGCAGCCAGCGCCGAGACCTGCGCGGAGGCATGCTCCTCAAAGAAACTGCGCAGACGCCCGAGATTGGCGCGCTCGACCGTTAGTCCAGCCGCCATGGCATGACCGCCACCCTTTACCAGAAGCCCCTCGTCGACGGCTGCCCGGACCATCTTGCCCATGTCGAAGCCATTGATCGAGCGCCCGGATCCCGTTCCCTTGCCGAGCGAATCGAAGGCGATTGCAAAGGCAGGCCGCTTGAACTTCTCCTTCAGCCGCGCTGCGAGCAGGCCGACAATTCCCGGATGCCAGTTTTCTTTCGCCGTCACGATGACCGACGCCCTCTCGCCCGTGCCATATTCCGCCATGGCCTCAGCCTCCGCTTCGGCCAGCATCACGGCTTCCATCGCCTGGCGCTCGCGGTTCAGCTCATCGAGCTTTGCGGCAATCTCATCGGCCTGGCTGGCGTCGTCGAGCGTCAGCAGGCGGCTTCCGAGTGCGGCATCACCAATGCGGCCACCAGCATTGATTCTGGGCCCGAGCAGAAAGCCGAAATGATAGGGCGTGACGGGACCGCCCACGCCGGCGATCCGAAGAAGGGCAGCGAGACCGGCATTGTTCTGGTGGCGCGCTGCGATCAAACCCTTGGTGACATAGGCGCGGTTCAGGCCTTTCAGCGGCACCACATCGCAGACGGTGGCAAGCGCCACCAGATCGAGCCAGGCGAGCAGATCGAGCGATCGCGCATGCGGATGGCCCTGCTCTCGCAGAACCCGCAGCGTGGCAACCAGCACCATGAAGACAACGCCGGCGGCACAGAGATGCCCCTGCCCCGACAAATCGTCCTCGCGGTTCGGGTTCACCAGTGCATGGCAGACGGGCATTTCGTGACCCATCTGGTGGTGGTCGATGACGACAACGTCGACGCCGCGCCGTTCGGCAGCCCCCAGTGCCTCGATGCTGGTCGAACCGCAGTCGACGGTGATCAGGAGATTGGCACCGCGCTCGATCAGCTGGTCGATGGCGGCGGCATTGGGACCATAGCCCTCGAAAATGCGGTCGGGAATGTAGATCTCGGCCTCCACGCCGAAATGGTGGAGGAACCGCGCCATCAGCGCCGACGAGGCTGCGCCATCGACATCGTAGTCGCCAAAGATCGCCACCCGTTGCTGGCGCTCGATCGCCTCGACGATGCGGGCAGCGGCGGCATCGCAATCCGTGAGCTTCGAGGGGTCCGGCATGAGACTGCGGATGGTCGGATCGAGAAAGGCCGGCGCCTCGTCCACGCCTACGCCACGTCCTGCGAGGACACGGGCGACGAGCTCGGGAATGCCATGCAGCTGACTGATCGCCAGCGCCCGGTTCTGACCGGCCTGGTCGGTGCGCGACATCCAGCGCTGACCGCTGGCGGACTGCTCGACGCCGAGAAAGGCGCGGATGACGGGATCTACCGGTTCAGTCGACATTACTGCTCTTTACGGGTGCGCAGGCTGAAGGCCCGCGCGACAGGACCAATGGCGGCCGGACCGCCCTCACCCGTTCTATACCGATCGTAGAAAATCACCAGAGGCAGCAGAGCCGCCGGAAAGTTGCCAGCCTGCCCGCTCCTTACGACATCAGCCACGCGACCAGAGCGAAGGGGATGGCCATGATCAGCGTAAAGGCGAGGAGCCGCATCCAGTCCCACTGGGTCTCCAGCGACACGGCAGTCCTGTCCAGGTCGCTTTCCCGCTCGACGGATGTCTCGTCGTCCTTGTTCAGCACGCCCTCGGCCATTTCGCCCCAGGACGCGCCGTGATGACCGGCTCCCATCGATGAACTCCTCCCCAAGGCCCCGACAGTCGCTGCAGACTACGCCCGCATTAGACTTTTGGCGATAGAGGCAGAGCCAGACGCAGCGCAAATCGTCAGATTAATGGGGATTCGTTCGGGATTGCGGCCTGTAAGAGGTGCCGGTGAGTGCAGTCAGGGTCCAAAAGACGGTCAGGTCTTGGGCCGCTCGATGCGAATCACCTGCGGCTCACCGATCAGATAGCCTTCGCCCTTGATCGCACCGACGGCCTTGCGGACGGCGCTTTCCATGGTCGCGTGCGTCACCAGAATGATCGTCTGCGGACGATCAGGCGTGGCGGGCTGCTTGGAATGCTGGACGATGGATTCGAGCGAGATCGCGTTCTCCGCCATCTTCGTCGCGATGCTGGCGAAAACGCCGGTGCGGTCCTGAACCGTCAGGCGGATGAAATAGCCGCCCTCATGGCTCTGCATCTCGGCCTGGCGATAGGGCTCGAGCAGATGCGCGGGACGGCCGAGCACCGGCACTTCCTGGGCACCCGGACGGCTCTTTGCAATATCGGTGATGTCGCCGAGAACGGCAGAGGCCGTGGCATTGCCGCCGGCACCCGGGCCGACCATCAACAGCTCGCCGAGAATGTCGGATTCCAGCGCGACGGCATTCGTCACACCATCGACCTGCGCGATGACGCTGTCGAGCGGCACCATGGTCGGATGGACGCGCTGCTCGATGCCGCTCTCGGTCTTCTGGGCGACGCCGAGAAGCTTGATACGGTAGCCGAGATCGGCGGCCGCATGGATGTCCTCGGTCGAGATGTTGGTGATGCCTTCGAGGTAGATCTTGTCGGCCGAGATTTCACAGCCGAAAGCCAGCGTCGTCAGGATCGAAAGCTTGTGGGCCGTGTCGTTGCCCTCGATGTCGAAGCTCGGATCGGCTTCGGCGTAACCGAGGCGCTGGGCTTCCTTGAGGCAGTCCGCGAAGGACAGGCCTTCCCGCTCCATCCGGGTCAGGATGTAATTGCAGGTGCCGTTCATGATCCCGTAGATGCGGGAGAAATTGTTGCCGGTCAGCGACTCGCGCAGAGTCTTGATGACCGGGATGCCGCCGGCGACTGCGGCCTCATAGTTCAAGAGGCGTCCCTTTTCCTCGGCAAGCTTGGCAAGCTCGACGCCGTGGCGCGACAGAAGTGCCTTGTTGGCAGTGACGACATGCAGGCCGCGCGCGAGCGCAGCGCGCACGGACATCTCGGCTGCCCCTTCCGCGCCGCCGACCAGTTCGACGAAGACATCAATGTCGGCGGAGTTCGCCAGTTCGACCGGATCCGCATACCAGCCAATGCCATCCATCAGAATGCCACGATCCTTCGAGGCGTCGCGGGCCGAGACGGCCGTTACGGTGATCGGACGACCGCAGGCGACGGTGAGCGCATTGGCGCGGCTCTGGAGGATACGGACAAGCGAGGCACCGACGGTCCCGAGACCTGCCACGCCGATTTTAAGGGCATTCGCCATGAGGCATTCCTGACGTCATGATATAGAAAGTGAGGCGGTCCTGACGGGACCGCCTTGGATCAACGTGAACTCAACGGTGGGCGTTGAGCGAAATCACGTTGTGCATCGTCTCGTCGGCCGTCGAGAGGAACTTCTTGATGTTGCGCGCGGCCTGGCGGATGCGGTGCTCGTTCTCGACGAGGGCGAGACGGACATATTCGTCGCCCATTTCACCGAAGCCGATGCCCGGAGCGACGGCGACGTCAGCCTTCTCGACCAGCAGCTTGGAGAATTCGAGGCTGCCGAGATGGCGGAATTTCTCCGGGATCTTCGCCCAGGCGAACATGGTCGCTGCCGGCGGAGGCACTTCGAAGCCGGCCTTGCCGAAGCTTTCGACCATGACATCACGGCGGCGCTTGTAGACATTGCGCACTTCCGCGATGTCGGAGCCATCGCCGTTCAGCGCGTGGGTTGCTGCCACCTGGATCGGCGTGAAGGCACCGTAGTCGAGATAGGATTTTACGCGCGTCAGCGCCGAGATCAGGCGCTCGTTGCCGACGGCAAAGCCCATGCGCCAGCCGGGCATGGAGAAGGTCTTGGACATCGAGGTGAACTCGACGGTGCAGTCCATGGCGCCCGGCACTTCAAGCACTGATGGAGGCGGATTGCCGTCGAAGTAGATTTCCGAATAAGCGAGATCGGAGAGCACGATGATGTCGTGCTTCTTCGCGAATGCGACGACATCCTTGTAGAAGTCGAGGCTTGCGACACGCGCCGTCGGGTTCGACGGATAGTTGATGATCAGCGCCAGCGGCTTCGGGATCGAGTGCTTCACGGCGCGCTCGAGCGGCGGGAAGAAGGTCTCGTCCGGCTCGATCGAGATCGAGCGGATGACGCCGCCGGTCATCAGGAAGCCGAAGGCGTGGATCGGATAGGTCGGGTTCGGGCAGAGGATGACGTCACCCGGTGCGGTGATCGCCTGCGCCATATTGGCGAAGCCTTCCTTGGAGCCCAGCGTCGCCACGACCTGCGTGTCCGGATTGAGCTTCACGTTGAAGCGACGGGCGTAATAGGCCGCCTGGGCGCGGCGCAGGCCCGGAATGCCCTTGGAGGAGGAATAACGATGGGTGCGCGGATCCTGGACGACTTCGCAAAGCTTGTCGACGATCGCCTGTGGGGTCGGAAGGTCCGGATTGCCCATGCCGAGGTCGATGATGTCGGCCCCACCGGCTCGCGCGCTCGCCTTCAAACGATTGACCTGTTCGAAAACGTAGGGCGGCAAACGCCGGACTTTGTGAAACTCTTCCATCTTCAACCCCTGAAACCGCGCGGATGATTACCGCGGCAGGCGCGCTCGTTGTCCCAGTGACCACACGCTCCGCAACGAACCGCAAAACCGAATGCGCGTGATGATATCCCAATCCAAGCGCTGGCAGGAAATTTTGTCGCAAATCCGGCTGCGCGCCCTGAATCGCCAACGAAATTTTATGTCAAAAACGCCTCGGTTGCTTTGCGAAAAAATCGCCCCGAACGCAAGCCTTAATTGGCGATCTGGGCCTGCGTCTCAGCACCGTGTTCGGCCGCGATGCGCCGCAGTTCGGCAAGCCGCGCCTGATACTCGGCTTCGCTGATCGTGCCGGCCTTGCGGGCCGCGCCGAGTGAGGTGAGCTGCGACTGAAGGGCCGCGGCTTCTTCGTTGCTCATCTGGACGCTGGCGGCACTCAGGGAGCCCGCGAAGTTCGGGTATCCATCCGGATAGGTCGGACGCTGCTGAGGCGCTTCCGGATTGTCGGGATCTTCGACGGTCACCTGAAGGCCTGCCGGTGCAGCCGTGGTCTCGACTGGAGCAGGCGGCGCGGACGACTGGCAGCCGGTGCCTGCCATCAGCGCGATGGCTGCGACGGCAAGCGCATGGATCGAGAGACCTGAAAGACTGAATTTGCTATGCACCATGGCCCCGACCGCCCGCGTCTGCGCGGAAAACTGACATTCCTCAAGGGCGCAACCATCGATCACCTTCGAAAGACTATGCGCCAATCGCTGGAACTTGTAGTCGTTTTCATGCAGGATAGGCAAACATAAAAGACGCCAGAACAATCCTGGGGAGGACGGCATGGACAGGACGCGCGAAGAAGCCGAAGCGAATGCCGCGTTCGACCCGAAACTGCTCGAACCTTACATCATCAAGGATCCGCAGGCGCTCACCATCAATGCCGCCAAGGCACTGGAAAACCTCGGCAAGGCGGCCTCGGTCTGGTTGAAACCGCGCGAGACGGGCGAAATCGTCGATCCCGTCGCCGAGCCCGTGGCAGAAATGGTGAAAACCATGGGCAAGGTCGCGGAATACTGGATGTCCGATCCCAAGCGCACGCTCGAAGCCCAGACCCATCTCCTCAACGCAGTCTTCGGCGTCTGGAGCCGCTCGCTGGCGCGATTCGCCTCGCCGGACCAGGCGATCAGTGATCCCTTGCCGAAAGACAAGCGCTTCTCGGACGAGGACTGGGAGCGCAATCCGTTCTTCGACTTCCTCCGCCAGACCTATCTCGTGCTGACGCAATGGGCCGAGAAGATGGTCAATGATGCCGGTGGCCTCGACGAGCACACGCGGCACAAGGCCAATTTCTACATGCGGCAGATCACGGCTGCGCTGTCGCCGGCCAATTTCGTCGCCACCAATCCGCAGCTCTACAAGGAGACGGTGCAAAGCAGCGGCGCCAATCTGGTCAAGGGCATGCAGATGCTGGCGGAGGATATTGCCGCCGGTGGCGGGGATCTCAGGATCCGCCAGACCGACACCAGCAAGTTTGCCGTCGGTGAGAACATGGCGATCACGCCGGGCAAGGTGATCGCGCAGAGCGATGTCTGCGAGGTCATCCAGTACGAGGCAACGACCGAGACGGTGCTGAAGCGCCCTCTCCTCATCTGCCCGCCCTGGATCAACAAGTTCTACATTCTCGATCTCAACCCGCAGAAGAGCTTCATCAAGTGGTGCGTCGACCAGGGCCACACGGTCTTTGTCATTTCCTGGGTGAACCCGGACGAGCGGCATGCCTCGAAGGATTGGGAGGCCTATATCCGCGAGGGCGTCGATTTCGCCCTTGATACGGTGGAGAAGGCGACCGGCGAAAAACAAGTGAACGCGATCGGCTATTGCGTCGGCGGCACGCTGCTTGCTGCGGCCCTTGCCCTGCATGCGCAGGAAAACAACAAGCGGATCGCCAGCGCCACGCTCTTCACCACGCAGGTGGACTTCACGTTCGCCGGCGATCTCAAGGTCTTTGTCGACGAAGGCCAGCTGGCGAGCCTCGAACAGCGGATGCATGAATCCGGCTATCTCGACGGTTCCAAGATGGCGGCGGCCTTCAACATGCTACGCGCATCGGAGCTGATCTGGCCCTATTTCGTCAACAACTACCTGAAGGGCCAGGATCCGATGCCCTTCGACCTCTTGTACTGGAATTCCGATTCGACACGCATGGCGGCGGCGAACCACTCCTTCTATCTGCGCAACTGCTACCTCAACAACACGCTGAGCCAGGGCAAGATGCAGCTGGCCGGCAAGACGCTGTCGCTCAAGGACGTGACGATCCCGATCTACAATCTGGCCACCAAGGAAGACCATATCGCGCCGGCGAAATCGGTCTTCATCGGCAGCAGCCTGTTCGGCGGCCCCGTCGATTACGTCGTGTCCGGCTCGGGCCATATCGCCGGTGTCGTCAATCCGCCGGACAAGCAGAAGTATCAGTTCTGGACCAACGGCCCCGCGGCCGGCACCTACGAGGAATGGATGGCAAATGCCAAGGAGACCCCGGGCTCCTGGTGGCCGCACTGGCAGAGCTGGATCGAGAAACTCGATGACGACCGTGTGCCTGCCCGCAAGCCGGGCGGCGACGCACTGAATGCCATCGCGGATGCGCCCGGGCGCTACGTGTTGGCGCGGGTTTAGAGCCGGCCACGCCAAGGGGCGTCACCGGCTTGCTGCTTTACTGCGTTGGCACCGTTCCCCCGTCGATGACGTAATCCGCGCCATGGATCGATGCGGCGCGTTCGGAGGCGAGGAAAGCGACGAGTTCGGCGATCTCCTCAGGCCAGGCCGGCCTGCCGATGGGTATGCCGCCCAGCGCATCCATGATTCCTTGCCGGGCCTGGTCTTCGTCCATCCCGCCGCTCTCGGCCAGACGTTGCACCATGCGGTCTGCCGCGGACGTGCGGATCCAGCCAGGGGAAACCGTGTTCACGCGGACACCGGCGGGGCCGACCTCCTTCGACAGCGACTTGCTGTAGTTCGCCAAAGCTGCCTTGGCGGCTGCATAGGGAATCGTCGACTCATGTAACGGCAAACGATGCTGGATCGATGCCAGATGAATGACGACACCCTCTCCCCGCTCCAGCATTCCCGGCACAAGCAGACGGTCGAGGCGAACGGCAGCCAATAGGTTCAGCGCCAATTCCTGCTGCCAGAATTCTTCCGTGGCAGCCTTGAAGCCACCGCCGGGCGTCGATGAGCCGCCCAGGGAGTGGACAAGAATGTCGATCGCCCCAAGTTCAGACAGTGCCTCCTGTGCAAGGACATCAATTCCCTCCGGGGTCGAGAGGTCTGCCCGGATGAACGTGACCCCGACCTCCGGTGCTTGCGGTGTATTGCGAGCGGCCGTTGCTACTTTGGCGCCAGCGCGCAGGAAGCGCTTCACGATCGCCTCGCCTGCGCCCATAGTACCACCGGTCACGACGATGTTCTTGCCTGCAAATTCCTTCGGGTCGGGTTTGAAATGCACACTCACGGGGCGATCTCCAGGCTAGCAATCATGCCGCCATCGGTGACGAAGCGGTAGCGAAGCGTGATGGGACTGCCAGGAAAATTGCCAGAGACCTCCGCTGTGGCGATGAGATCAGCTCCATCTGCCTCTACGCGCAACAGCCTCGAATGATCGTCATAGGCCTCGATCGTGTCCTGCATCCAGGTACTGATTTCGGCTCGGCCGTGATGGGTTCGGCTCTCGTCATGAACGACGGCGGTTTCGGAAAATCCGGACAAGGCGCGCGCGAGATCGCGCGCATTCCTGCCCTCGAAATAGGCCTCAACAGGCCCAGTCATCTTGGTGGACATGGGATCAGTTCTTCCGTTCTTGGTTGCGAAAGAGCGGCGCGCTTGCTCGATGACGAAGATGGCGATACGCTCAAAAAATGACAAGAACCTACGAAAACGTAAGGTACCCACTAAAAAGTAAGGATGCCTTCCTGACGCCGGCCGACGGGGCCGAGGGCGTGGAAAACGCCCTGCGTATCCTCGAGGGACGCTGGAAGCTCGTGATCCTTTTCCACCTCTTCGGCGGGGCGGTGCTGCGATTCTCCGAGTTGGAGCGCTCGATCCCCGGGATTTCGCAGAAGATGCTGATTCAGCAACTGCGCCAGATGGAGGCCGACGGGATCGTCAGGCGTATCGTGCATCACCAGGTGCCGCCCAAGGTGGAATATTGTCTGACGGACTGGGGCCAGGCGCTTTGCCCTGCTCTGGACGCGTTGCTGACATGGGCTATCAACAAGCCCGATACCGATACCGATACCGATACCGATCCCGCGCCCTCACCCGCGCCATGATCTTCTCTCCACCTCTTGTGCCAGCACGGCTCCTGCGCCGCTACAAACGGTTCCTGTTCGACGCCATCCTGGAAGACGGCCGCGAGATCACCGGATTTTGTCCCAACACCGGCTCCATGCAGGGCCTGACCGCGCCGGGGTCCCGGATCTGGCTGTCGCGACACGACGTGACCAGCCGGAAATACGCCCATGCCCTGGAACTCGTCGAAGCCGATGGCACCGTGGTTGGGGTCAACACGGCGCTTCCCAATCGCCTTGCCGAAGAGGCGATCCTCAGTGGTCTGGTGCCGCAGCTTGCCGGCTTCTCCTCCTTGAAACGCGAGCAGCGCTATGGCCGCAACTCGCGCATCGACATCCTGCTTGAGGACGAGAGCAAAGGCAGTGTTCATGTCGAGGTGAAGAATGTGCACTTCATCCGCGAGGCGGGACTTGCGGAGTTTCCCGACAGCGTCACGACGCGGGGCGCCAAACATCTGGACGAGATGGGTGATCTCGTGGATGCCGGCAAACGGGCGGCGATGCTTTTCATCATTCAGCGCTCCGACTGCGATCAGCTGAGGATCTGTGCCGATCTCGACCCTGGCTATGGCCGCGCATTCGCCCGTGCGATTGCGCGCGGCGTCGAGGCTTATGCCGTCAGGTGCCGGATCGATCCTGGCAAAATCGAGCCGGAAAGGCTCATCCGGATAGACGAAGACGGCCTGCGTGCTTTATGAACGGCCAAAGCTCTGATTAGAAAATCCGAAAGGGACCCCCATGGTCACCTATATCGATGCGGCCACGGCGCCTCTGAAGAACACTGGCGCAATCCGTCTTTACGGTGCCGACGATTTCGAAGGCATGCGTCGGGCCTGCCAGCTCACGGCCCGCTGCCTCGATGCGCTGGTGCCGATGGTAAAGCCCGGCGTCACGACGGCGGCGATCGACAAATTCGTCTTCGAGTTCGGCGCCGATCACGGCGCGATCCCCGCGACGCTGAATTATCGCGGCTACAAGTACTCCGTCTGCACCTCGATCAACCATGTGGTCTGTCACGGCATGCCCGACGACAAGCCGCTGCGCGACGGCGACATCGTCAATATCGACGTCACCTTCCTGCTCGATGGCTGGCATGGCGATTCGAGCCGCATGTATCCGGTCGGAAACATCAAGCGGGCAGCGGAACGCCTGATGGAAGTCACGCATGAGTGCCTGATGCGCGGCATCGCCGCCGTGCGTCCCGGCGCGCGCACCGGTGCTATCGGCGAAGCGATCCAGACTTATGCCGAAGCCGAGCGTTGCTCGGTGGTGCGCGACTTCTGTGGCCACGGCGTCGGGCGCCTGTTCCACGACAGCCCGAACATCCTGCATTACGGCAAGGCGAACGAAGGCCCGGAACTGCGCGAAGGCATGATCTTCACCATCGAGCCAATGATCAATCTCGGCAAGCCGCATGTGAAAGTGCTGTCCGACGGCTGGACTGCGGTCACCCGCGACCGGTCGCTGACGGCGCAATACGAGCACACCGTCGGCGTGACGGCGACCGGCTGCGAGATCTTCACGCTCTCGCCCGCAGGACTTGACCGTCCCGGCCTCGGCTGAGCGGCAAGGCTCGGCACCACCTTTCGCAACTTGAACTTGCGCACGGCGGCAGTCGTGTCACTATATCCGCGCGGCGGTTCTGCCGTTCGACCATGAGGGTCAGGATTGGGTGGCATGACGAGCAAGTTTCCGTTCTCAGGTGAGTTCCCGCGCCCTGAAGGCGTCGCCCCGCAACAGTCCACCGATCTCTTCGGTGCCGGCCGACTTCCGCCAGACGACGAAATCGACGAACGCAGCTTCTTTGCCGAGCAACCGGCACGAGACGGGGCTCTGGCGAAGGCGCGGTCCACGCGGCCGGTCATGCAGCCGGAGGCGCATTATCTCGGACATCGGGAGCGCCTGCGAAGCCGCTTCCGGGACGGTGGGGATGTGGCGCTTGCCGACTACGAGATCCTCGAACTGCTGCTCTTTCGCCTGATCCCGCGGCGTGACACCAAGCCGATCGCCAAGGCGCTGCTTGCCCGCTTCCAGACACTCGCCGGCGTGTTGGGCGCGCCGCCGGCGCTGTTGCAGGAGGTGAAAGGCGTCGGCGAAACCGTGGCCCTCGACCTCAAGCTGATCGCCAATGTCGCGCAGCGCATGCTGAAGAGCGAGCTTCGCGAGAAACAGGTCCTGTCCTCCTGGTCCTCAGTCATCGACTACTGCCATGCCGCCATGGCTTACGAGACAACCGAACAGTTCCGCATCCTCTTCCTGGACAAACGCAACGTCCTGATCGCCGACGAAATCCAGGGACGTGGTACGGTCGACCATACCCCCGTCTATCCGCGCGAGGTGGTCAAACGCGCGCTGGAGCTCTCTGCCACCGCCTTGATCTTGGTGCACAATCATCCCAGTGGTGACCCGACACCGTCACGCGCCGACATCGACATGACCCGCACGATCGTGGAGACGGCAAAGCCGCTCGGCATCACCGTCCACGACCACATCATCATCGGCAAGGACGGGCATGCCAGCCTCAAGGGTTTGCGACTGATCTGATCCCACAAGCTCGTTACCCCCCAGATCGGGGGGATCGGGATCGCGCGGCGCGGGAGCCACGATAACGAAACGGTGACGTTGCCCTGTCATAGTGCTTATTGATAATGTGCGCTGCAGCATTCCGGCAGCCGAATCAGAGGCACCTCATGAACCAGTATGACTTCGTCGTGATTGGCAGCGGACCGGCCGGGCGCCGGGCGGCGATCCAGGCTGCCAAGCTGGAAAAGAAGGTTCTTGTCATCGAGAAAGGGACACGCGTCGGCGGCGTCTCGGTGCATACGGGGACGATCCCCTCAAAGACGTTGCGCGAGACCGCGCTCAACCTCACCGGCTGGCGCGAGCGCGGCTTCTACGGCCGCAGCTACCGCGTGAAGCAGGAAATTAGCGCCGACGACCTGCGCCGGCGTCTGCTGATCACGCTCGACCACGAAGTCGAGGTTCTCGAACACCAGTTTTCGCGAAACCGCGTGCATCAGATGCGCGGCACCGCCCATTTCATCGACGCCCACACGCTGGAAGTGGTGAAGGAAGACGGCGAAGTGGTGCATGTGCAGGCCGGCTCGGTCCTGCTTGCCGTCGGGACCCGCCCGTTCAAGCCGTCGCACATCCCCTTCGACGCAGTGAGCATCATCGACAGTGACGAGATCCTGGAGATCAAGGAACTGCCGCGTTCGATGATCGTCATCGGTGCCGGCGTCATCGGCATCGAGTATGCAACGATCTTCTCTGCCCTCGATACCGTCGTGACCGTGGTCGAGCCGCGCGACACGATGCTCGATTTCATCGACAAGGAGATCGTCGAGGACTTCACCTACCAGCTGCGCGACCGCAACATGAAGCTGATCTTCGGCCAGACGGTCGAAGGCGTCGAGAAGGTCGATGGCAAATGCCGCGTGACGCTGAAGAACGGACGCGTCCTGACAGCCGAGATGGTGCTCTTCGCAGCCGGTCGCGTCGGGGCAACCGATACGCTCAACCTCTCAGCCGCCGGGCTCGAAGCCGATAACCGCGGCCGCCTGAAGGTGAACCCGGACACGTTCCAGACTTCCGTCCCGAACATCTATGCCGCCGGCGACGTCGTGGGCTTCCCATCGCTCGCCTCCACCTCGATGGAACAGGGCCGCATCGCCGCCCGCCATGCCGTCGGGGCACCGGCGCATGATCCGCCGCAATACTTCCCTTATGGCATCTATGCCGTTCCAGAAATCTCGACCTGCGGCCTCACGGAAGAAGAGGTCATTCAGCGCGG
Source organism: Allorhizobium sp. CTOTU50464 (assembly GCA_032102365.1). GTDB lineage: Bacteria > Pseudomonadota > Alphaproteobacteria > Rhizobiales > Rhizobiaceae > Allorhizobium. The sequence continues at coordinate 132,903 of DAMDHD010000005.1, forward strand.
GATCCCCTACGAGACCGGTATCGCGCATTTCCGCGAGACGTCGCGCGGCCATATCATGGGCCTCGACAGCGGCATGCTGAAAATGATCTTCTCGCTGAAGACCCGCCGCCTGCTCGGCGTTCATATCGTCGGCGAAGGCGCGACCGAACTCGTGCATATCGGCCAGGCCGTGCTCAATCTCAAAGGCACGGTCGAATATTTTGTCGAGAACACGTTCAACTACCCGACGCTCGCCGAAGCCTATAAAATCGCCGGGCTTGATGCCTGGAACCGCATGGGCGAGCTGAAGGCGGAGAAGATCGAGCGGCGGGCGGCGGAGTAGGGCAGCTAGACGAAAGGTCAGATCTCGCAGGAGACGCGACGGCTGGCGCCTGCTAAGCATGCGCCTCTTCTCGTCACTCCCCCGAGTCGCCCATGTCCTCCTCGCTCCGCCAGATTGCGGCACGTCCGCAATTGGTCGTCCTGTCCATCATGATCTTCGTTCAGGGTTGCGCCTATGGCTCCACCCTGCCCTATCTGGGCGTCACCGCCATTGGCGCGCTCGGCATGAGCGACCAGGCCTTTTCGGCACTGACCGTCGTTGCCTCGATCATGACGGTGGCGATCAGCGTGTCGCTCGGGATCCTGTCAGACGGAATGGGCGACAAACGCCGAATGATTGCTATACTGGCGCTCGCCGGCACCTTCGGTTACGGCGCCATCTTCCTCTTCCCGTCGATCCCGGTCTTCGTGGTCGCCACCGCCCTCATCATTCCCTTCGCCCAGGCCGTGCATTCGCTGCTTTTTGCCTCCGCAAGAATTGAAACAGCCGCGCTTTCGCCCCGCGACACCGCCGCCGTCAACACGACCGTGCGCTCGTTCATGTCGGCGTCCTGGGTCGTGATGCCGGCGGTGCTCGGCATCGTTCTGGCCCGCTCGCCCAATATGCTCGGCGCCTGGGGCGCGGCCGCCGGCTGCACCCTCATCGTGTCCGTCAGCGCGCTTCTTCTCCTCGCAGCACCAAAGCCGTCTCGCGAGAAGACAGCCAATGGCGGTACGGCGTTCTTTACGGCACTTCGGGAACTGGTGCGGGCTGACATGCTGGTGCGCATGATCGCAATGGCGGCGGTGACGGGAACCACCCGGCTTGCGACGATGATCTGGCCGCTCATTCTCACCCTCGAACTCGGCGGCTCGACGCGCGATGTCGGCTTCATCGCAGCGCTCATTGCATTCATCGAAATCCCGTTCATGCTGCTCGCAGCATCGCTGTTGAAGACGGTGAACCTGTTGACGCTGATCGTCGGGGCCTCTCTCCTCTACGGCCTGCACATGGTGGGCTATGCTTTCGCCACAGAACCCTGGCACTTCTACATGCTCGCGCTCCCCGGCGCGGCGGCGGCAGCCGCACTCCTGTCTTTGCCGATCACCTATTTCCAGGACCTCTTTCCGACCAAGCCGGGTCTCGGCACCGCCTTCATGCCCATCAACTCCTTCTTGGGAAATGCCGTCAGCGCGGGAACCTTCGCGGCCGGCTCCCACTATTTCGGTTACCAGGGCACCGCATGGCTGGGACTGGCGCTCGCCGTGATGGGGGTCAGCGGACTGCTCCTCGTGGAGCGGCGGTCGGCGTGAAATTCGCGCTCTGTTGTCGTATGAGGGGGAGTTTTCAGAAGTCCGTCTTCCCGGTCGAAACAGTCTGTCACCACCATCTCTCTTTGGTGAAGGCCGTTCCCGATGCCATCTAGGGGACAACACCCGTCACAAAGGCATGACATCATGAAGAAAATCGGCTTCCTCTCCTTCGGCCATTGGTCGCCCTCGCCTCAGTCCGGCACGCGCTCGGCGCAGGATACCCTCCTGCAGTCGATCGACCTTGCCGTCGCGGCCGAAGAGCTCGGGGCGGATGGCGCCTGTTTCCGTGTTCACCATTTCGCACGGCAGCTTGCCTCTCCCTTCCCGCTGCTTGCCGCCGTTGGCGCACGCACATCCAAGATCGAGATTGGCACCGGCGTTATCGACATGCGCTACGAAAACCCTCTCTACATGGCAGAAGACGCCGGGTCCGCCGACCTGATCTCGCGTGGACGCCTGCAGCTTGGGATTTCGCGCGGATCGCCAGAGCAGGTGATCGAAGGCTGGCGCTATTTCGGCTACCAGCCCGAAGAAGGCCAGACCGATGCCGATATGGGGCGCCGCCATGCCGAAGTCTTTCTCGACGTTTTGAAGGGCGAAGGTTTCGCGCAGCCAAATCCACGCCCCATGTTCCCGAACCCGCCGGGACTTTTGCGCATCGAGCCGCATTCGGAAGGCCTGCGCGATCGAATCTGGTGGGGTGCCGGGTCCAATGCGACCGCCGTCTGGGCAGCAAAGCTCGGCATGAACCTGCAGAGTTCGACACTGAAGGACGACGAGACGGGCGAGCCCTTCCACATCCAGCAGGCGAAACAGATCCGTGCATATCGCGACGCCTGGACGCAAGCCGGCCATAGCCGCACACCGCGGGTGTGGTGAGCCGCTCCATCTTCGCCATCGTCAACGACATGGACCGCGCCTATTTCGGCCGCAGCAAGGATCAGGATTCGATCGGCTATATCGACGAGAACACCCGCGCCATCTTCGGGCGTTCCTATGCCGCGGAACCAGATCAACTCATCGAGGAACTGAGGCGCGATGAAGCCATTGCGGAGGCCGATACGCTCCTGCTCACGGTACCGAACCAGCTCGGCGTCGAGTACAACGCCCATGTGATCGAATCTATCCTGACCCATGTCGCGCCGGCTCTCGGCTGGCGTTGACCCTCAGAACGTTAGGATCTCCCCGTCATCCGGTATGACGAGACGGTCAGCGCCAATTGCGCCGGCCGCGATAAGGCGACGGAGATCCTTCCGCGAGATCGTCGCATGGTCGACGGCGTCGAGATGCGTGACTAAGACTTGCGCGAAGGGCGCAAGCTCGAGCGTGAGCGCAATCATCTCCCCATCCATCACCAGTGGCCCCTTGCCGTTCCACAAGGCGCCGCAGCCGTGCACCACCACGATATCCGGCCGCTCCTGCGTCAGCACCGCCTCCACTTCCGGACACAAAATGGTGTCGCCCGCCCAGTGGAGCCTTGGCTCTCCGGTGGCTTCGATGAGGAAACCCGACACCTCTCCCATGTCGTCGAGTACCTCGGGCGGGCCATGGCGGCCGTCGGTGGTGCGCATGCGGACTTGGCCGATCGCGATCCCGTCGCCGATGGCGCGGACGTCCTGGAAGCCCATAGCGAGAATGGCGGCCTGATCGCGCGCATGACAAAGGATGGGTACGCCCTTTCCGATCAGGGTCTGTGCCGCCTCATCAAAGTGGTCGGAATGAAGGTGGGAGACGAGCACCGCGTCAATGCCGCGCAGAATGTCCTCGATCGGCATCGGCAGGTCCACGAGCGGTGACGGCCCCCTTCCGGAATAGTTCTTCCCCTCACCTTTGCCGGCCAGCCAGGGATCGATCAGAAGCCGGAGGCCGGCCATGTCGACGATCAGGGTGGCATTGCGAATGAGCGTGATCTGCATGCGTGCTGCCTTCCGTGCCGAAAACGAAAAAGCCGCCCCAAGGGACGGCTTTCTCTCAACTCATCATCGAACGAACGAAGATTACTCGGCGTCGCCTTCGGCGGCCTTCTTCTTCGGAGCTGCCTTCTTCTTCGGAGCGGCTTCTTCGCCTTCAGCAGCGTCGTCAGCCTTGGCAGCAGCCTTCTTCTTCGGAGCAGCCTTCTTGGCCGGCTTGTCGCCTTCTTCGGCGTCGTCGGCCAGCAACTCTTCCTTCGTCACCTTCTTGTCGGTGACGGAGACTTCAGCGAGCAGCTTGTCGATGACCTTTTCTTCGAAGATCGGGGCGCGCAGCGAAGCGGCAGCGCCGGGCGTGTTGCGGAAGAAGTCGAGGATCTGCTTTTCCTGGCCCGGGAACTGCTGCAGCTGGGCGAAGAGCGAACGCTGCATTTCTTCTTCGGTCACTTCGATGCCGGCCTTTTCGCCGATTTCGGAGAGAACGAGGCCGAGGCGAACGCGACGCTCTGCGAGCGCGCGGTATTCTTCGCGGGCTGCTTCTTCCGTCGTGTCCTCGTCAGCGAAGGTCTTGCCGGACTGAGCGAGATCGGTGTTGATCTGGCGCCAGATGTTTTCGAACTCGGCATCGACGAGCTTCGAAGGCGACTCGAACTTGTAGAGCGCATCGAGCTGGTCGAGGATCTGACGCTTGACCTTCTGGCGGGTGACGTTGCCGTACTGGCTCTCGATCTGGCCGCGCACGATTTCCTTCAGCTTCTCGACCGATTCGACGCCAAGCTTGGTGGCCAGTTCGTCATTGATTTCGGTCTTGGCCGGGCTTGCGACTTCCTTGACGGTGATGTCGAAGGTGGCTTCCTTGCCAGCGAGGTTGGCAGCCGGATAGTCGGCCGGGAAGGTTACGGTGATGACCTTTTCATCGCCAGCCTTGACGCCGACGAGCTGGTCTTCAAAGCCGGGGATGAAGCGGTTCGAGCCGATAACGAGCTCTGCGTCTTCGTCCTTGCCGCCGTCGAAGGCTTCGCCGTCGACCTTGCCGAGGTAGTCCATGGTGACGCGGTCGCCTTCAGCAGCCTTGCCCTTCTTGGTCTCGAAGGTGCGGGCGCTTTCGGCGATCTTTTCGATCTGCTCGTTGATTTCCTCATCCGAGACATCGACCACTTCGCGGGTGACCTTGATGCCGTCAACCGACTTCAGTTCGATCGCCGGGATGATTTCGTAGGAGAGCGTGAACTCCAGATCGGCCTGAGCCGACAGGATCTTTTCCGCTTCCTTCTCGTCTTCGGTCATGACGATTTCCGGCTGGGTCGCCGACTTTTCGCCGCGCTCCGACAGGATCGCCGACGGCTTGTCACGAATGATTTCGTTGACGAGCTCAGCCATGATCGACTTGCCGTACATCTTCTTGACATGTGCAACCGGCACCTTGCCCGGGCGGAAGCCGTTGATGCGGACCTTGTCCTTCACTTCGGCCAGACGCTCGTTCATGCGCTGTTCCATGTCCTTGGCCGGAACGACGACCTTGATTTCGCGCTTCAGCCCTTCAGCGAGCGTTTCTGTAACCTGCATGTTCTTACCTTCATGTCGTGGCGGCCGTGCTCGGACAGCCGGTGTTTTCCCTGAGCACGACGCCGGAATTGATTTTTCCGGACGTGGCTGCGTCGCAATCGTCAACAATCTGCCAAGCAAAACGGCGCCGGACTGACGGGAGCCACACCTCGGTGCTTCTCTCATCGATCCCGCGCGGCTTAGCTGGTGCGGGTAGAGAGACTTGAACTCCCACGCCTTGCGGCACCAGAACCTAAATCTGGCGTGTCTACCAATTTCACCATACCCGCGTCCAAAAGCGCATGCCGCATTCGCGCATGGCCCCTCCGGAGCGCGCGTCTCTATAACACCCGTTTTCCCGCACGCAAAGGAAAAATGACAGGATTGCAGGGCCCACTGGGCAGGCTTCACAGGCTTTGCAGAGGGCGAATGGCAGTCGTCAGTAGAGCGGCTCTTCGTAAAGCGGCTCGCCATCCAGCATCAATGCGCGAATCTGTGCCTGGCCATCGTCGGAGACACGTGCTGCGACAGAGACCCGGCCCTCGTTGCGGCCGTCTTCGATCGGCCTGCCCTCGCCTTCAGGAACGTAGAAACGCTCTATGCCGTAGGAAACCGTGAGGTTTCCCGCGTTCTGCCACTCCCAATCGTAGATCGTCACGGGTTGCGAGAGCAGGACCACGCTGCCGTCTTCGACGGGAAGCGGGTCGAAGGATGCCTCAGACACGGTCCAGAAGCCATCGGCTCCCGGCTTGAGACGGACATGCAATCGCGCGGCATCGCCGGTTTCGGGTTTCTGCCCGATGATCGATGTCGTCGAGATGGTCGAGACATCATAGGTCAGGATCACATAGTCGCCGCGCAGCAGATCGCGCGGATCGACAGGTGCCGTCTTCAAGAGAACTTCCGTTCCGGTCCGCAATATGCCCGCCCGCCCCTCGATCATGTATCCGAGGATGGCGGTCTGCAGCAGAGCCATGGCGAGTGCGACGGCGGCAAAGGGTCTTGCGGCGATCATGACTTCACCTCAGGCACGGGACGGGAAAAACGTTTCTCCAGACGGATGACAACGAAGGCCAGAACGGCGACCACAAGACCGGACAGGAGGAAGAAGGCCGAGGTGCCGAGGATGCTGTCGATCGTCTCGTAGGAGAGGTAGAGGATCTCCGCCGCGAAGGCGCCGTAAGCCAGAAACCGGACGGCACCATTGTCCCGCCCTTCCAGCGCAATGGCTGCGATCGATAGCCCGAGGATGACAATGCCGAGTACCGCGATCGACGCCGCATCCATGGCGCTACCCTGAACATAGGCGAAACCGCTCAGGGCCATGATCAGGATGTAGAAGCTCGCAGAGGCACCCAGCCGACGGTGCAGATCGGCAAGCGGCGAACCCGGGGCTGCGAGCGCCAGGAAGGCCACAGTCGCGACAATGGCAACGGCGAGTGCGTGAAGCTCTCCACCTTCGAGGATCACCATCCACCAGACCCAGACCAGGAGCAGGATACAGCCGAAATGCTTCGCCCGATCCGCACCTGTCCATCGCGCCAATCCGAAAATGGCAACCGCGCCGACGGGCGGCCACCAGGCCCAGAGCCCATGGCTGCCGACATCCCAGCCGAAGCTCTCGAAGCTGCCGGCAAAGGTCGCAAGCGCCAGTGCGCCGGCAGTGACGGTCAGCGCCCCTGACCGGAAAAGAGCTGCGGACACAATGGTGACGGAGAACCACAGGAACATCGCCGAGAAGGCATCACCCGAGAGGTGATAAAGCTGGCCGATCAGCGCAATTGCGCCACCGAAGGCGGCTGCGCCGAGGACGAGGGAAGCGGCCGCGATGCGGTCCGCACCCTGCGCCCTCGCCACAAGAGCTGCAATATGGAAGATCCAGATCAGCCCGATGATACCCGCCACCTTGGTCAGGCGGGGGATCAGCTCCCAGTTGGCCGCAATCAGCATCAGCAGGGACGCGGCAATCAGGACCGCCGCAAACATCGACAGGATGGAGCCGATGCTGAAGCCTGGACCGCGGCGATCCACATCCTCGAGCAATCTGCCCGCAGTGGCGCCATCGATCAGCCCCCGCTTGACCCAGTCGTCGAGGTCGCGCTTCAACCTGCCTCTATACATGCACATTCCCCCTTGCCGTGGTGGCAATCTGCAGCGGCACAGACGGAAAGACAAGGCGGCCGGAACGGTCGTACCGCGAGCCTTGCATCTCCATGCAAAATCCGCATGCCTTCCATGTTCTTTTTGCACTGCACAAAGTCGTAAGTCTCGCTTATATTGATCATCGACAGAGCGACGGAACTTCTGGCGCTTCTTCTTCGACCCGCTTACTCCTCCTCCCAAAGCGGGATCGATTGGCCGATGACACTCCTCCTCCCAGTCGTTGGCCTGTAAAAATGACGCTCACCGGACCTCCTCCCCCGGTGAGCGTTATTTTTTTGTCCTTACTCTCCTCAGCCAGCATCTCGAATGATTGTTAGGTCGAATCGCGCCTGTTTGGCAGTCGCTGTCCTGAGGCAGGCAAACGCCCAAAAAAGCATCATTTAACAAAGTGTTAAATCGATTGATATGCGTCGGACGCATAGGTGCTTTACCGCTTTATGTCTTCAATCATTTCGCATCGCAGCATATATTCGGATCAACAAATTCGAAGGGGCCCAAGGATGGGTCCAAACCACCAAAGAGGTAGACCCAAATGAACATCGCTCGCTCGCTCAACAATTGGCGCAAGTACCGTCAGACGATCACCGAACTCGGCCGCATGTCGGACCGCGAACTGCGTGACCTCGGCATCGGCCGCGAAGACATCCGTCGCGTTGCTCGTCACGCCGTCAACGGCTGATCTTTTCCGGCACCGTCCGGACCACAAATGAAAAAACCCCGGATCTCCTCTGAGATCCGGGGTTTTTCTTTGTATTCAGAAGGCCGATCAGTCCTCGCGGACCGAGACGATGACGTCGTGGATCAGCTTCAGCACGGCCGGTGCATCGATCTCGGTGCAGATCTTCTGGCTCGGCAGATCGCCATCCCAATCGGAGGGGCCGAAGCCGCGACCGTCGGGCTTCTGGATGGTCTGGCCGTCGGCGATACCGCCACAGACCACGCGGATGACGCCGCTGCGGGTCTTGAAGAGTTCCGGCGCGACGACATAGACGCATGCGCAGCTGTCATGCACGACCATGCCGTCGTCGACGAGGCCTTCGTAGAAATCGATGTAGAACTGCGACAAATCAAAAAGCAGACGCGCGCGGCTGGTGCCGGCAGCATCCCTGATGTCAGCGAGCTGAGACCGCGTCATTACCGTCTGCATGGTGACATCGAGACCGACCACGACGACCGGCCATTTCGCCGTCATCACCACGTCCGCGGCTTCCGGGTCGCCATGAATATTGGCTTCGGCCGCCGGCGTCACGTTGCCGTTGACGTCGAAAGCGCCGCCCATGATGACGATCTCCTTAACGAGATCGACAATCTCCGGGTCTTCCTTCAGCGCGTTGGCGAGGTTGGTCATGCGACCGACAGCCACGATCGTCACTTCGCCCGGATTGGCGCGGATGGTCTCGACGAGGAAGCGATGAGCCGGACGCGGATCGGGATGCACATCCGTCACTTCGGGCACGCCGATATTGCCAAGGCCATCATCGCCATGGATGAATTTCGGCGGCTCATGGCTGACGCGATGCGGAAGGAAGGTCTCGCCGGCGCCGCGGGCGACCGGGGCATCGATCTTCCACTCCCGCTTCAGGAAAAGCGCGTTGCGCGTCGTGATATCGATCTCGGCATTGCCGAAGACGGTGGTGATGCCGAGAAGGTCGATGTCGGGATGATGGTGCAGGAAGAGCAGCGCCATTGCGTCATCGACGCCCGGGTCCGTATCGAAAATGACTTTATGCATGAGGTTGACGTCCTGTCTGAGGAAGCGGGTTCCATATCGCAATCCTCGGGAACAAGGAAGCAGTCACGGCGCGGTTTCGGCGAATTCGGCGATCAGCTTCGCGAAGTCTTCCATCGCAGGGAATTTTTCGAAGCTGTGCATTGCTGGCAGCGAGACCCAGGGCAGTTTCTCCGACACGCAGGTCTCGATGAAGGGCGGCAGATCGGCCGCGCCGTCCAGCATGGTTGCGCGGATGTTGATGAGCGGCCCGAGCATCTCGGCGCGCGTGAAGATCCAGCTGAGGCAATGCGGGCAAAAGTGATGGCGCAATTCGCCATGCATGCCCCCGATCACCGGCTCGAGGCCGGCAATCTCGACGGTCTGCTCCGGAAAAAGGGCGCTCAGCGAGAAAGCGCTGGCGGTCATGCGCTGACATCCCTTGCAATGGCAGGCCATGGTCATCAGCGGCCGGCCCTTCACCTTCATCGTGACCTGCCCGCACCGGCAGCCACCCTGCATCACACTGTCTGATGCTGTCATCGATCTACACGCTCCCTTGCTGTCTGTTCTCAAGCACAACCCTAGCACCGTCAGCAGACGGCGATCCAGCGACGGGTGAAATGGTAGCCGGCGGTCAGGATCACGCTCATGCCGGCGATAAGCAGGACGATGCGATCGATCTCGGTCGAATAGGCAAGCGTGCCAAACGCATAAATGACGAGGCCAAGAACCAGGTAACCGACGCCTATTCGCCACCATGCGGGCCGACCGCCACTCATCCAACCGAGAATCAGACGGCAGAGCGGCAGGGCCGGGAGCCCCCACACCAGGATGTTGAAGGTCCATTGCCAGGGGGTGCCGCTGTCGATCACGTTGTAGCCGAGATAGCCCCGGAAATCCCGCAGCGGCCCCTGCGAGAAGTATGTCGAGAGATAGACGAACGACATCACGCCAGTGACGACGCAACCGGCCAGGAGGGCGAGGAGGAAGACCGCGTAGCGGTGAGCCGCCGACCTGACCTGTTGCCCAGACCGCGCGTCAGCCACGGGCCTTCTTCTTGCCCACGTTGCGCAGGACGTGGCTGAAATCGGAATTGTAGAGGTCGCTGTCGCGGAACTCGACATGGCCGAAGACCTTGCCGACCATGATCAGGGCCGTCCGCGTGATCTTCGCCTTGCGTACTTCTTCCGCCATGTCCTTCAGGGTCGTGCGGATGAAGAGTTCGTCCGGCCAGGTGGAGCGATAGGCGATCACCACGGGGCAATCCTCGCCATAATAGGGCGTCAGGGTGTCGCGGATATGGGTGAGATTGCGGATCGACAAGTGGATCGCAAGCGTTGCCCGCGACTTGCCCAATATCTCCAGCGTCTCGAATTCCGGCATCGAGGATGCCTTCATTTCGGTGCGCGTGACGATGACCGTCTGGGCAATCTCGGGAAGCGTCAGCTCGGTCTTCAGCCGGGCAGCCGTCGCGGCAAAGGCCGGCACGCCGGGTACGACGTCATAGGGGATGCCGAGCGCATCGAGCCGGCGCATCTGTTCGGCGATCGCGCCGTAGATCGACGGGTCGCCGGAATGGACGCGGGCGACGTCCTCACCCCGCGCATGCGCCGCCTCGATCTCGGCGATGATCTCGTCGAGATGCATGGGAGCGGTATCCTTGACGAGGGCATCTTCAGGAGCCGCCTTGACGATTTCCTCCGGCACCAGCGAGCCGGCATAGAGGCAGACCGGGCAGCGCTCGATGAGGCGCAGGCCGCGCACGGTGATGAGGTCGGGGGCTCCCGGGCCGGCGCCGATGAAATAGACGGTCATGCTTCACTTCCCTTCATGCCACTGTCTGCCTTCCCCGAATAACCACGAGGCGTGTAAACCCAGGTCTTGCCGTCGCCAGTCGTCACAGTCCGGCTCTCGGACGAGCCGACCACCACGACGGTCAGCATGTCGACATCGTCGACGTTCAACTCGCCCAGAGGCACGGTACGGACGTTTTCGCCCTCGCGGCCAAGATTGGTGGCGAGGATCACCGGGGTCGAGGCCGGGCGATATTTCAGCAATTCGTCGCGGGCGTAAGCCAGCTGCGTGCGGCGCTTCATCGAGACGGGATTGTAGAAGGCGATGACGAAATCGCCCTCGCCTGCTGCCTTCACCCGGCGCTGGATGTGTTCCCAGGGGGTCAAGAGGTCCGAGAGGGAGATTGTGCAGAAGTCGTGGCCGAGCGGCGCACCGATGCGGGCCGCTGCGGCCTGGAGTGCGGAGATGCCCGGTGAAACCTGCACTTCGATGCGGCTTGCGGCATCGGTGATACCGCCCTTGTCGAAAAGTTCGAACACCAGCGTTGCCATGGCATAGATGCCGGCATCACCAGAGCAGACCAGCGCCACCGTCTTTCCCTCGCCCGCCAGCTCCATGGCATGCACAACACGCGCCTCTTCCTTGCCAAGGTCGAAATCGTGGCGGGTCTTGCCGACTGCCAGAGGCCCAAGCAGGTCGAGATAGAGCGAGTAGCCGACGAGATCGGTGGAGGCCGCGACCATACGCGAGACCTCGGGCGACCGCCAGCCATCCGATCCCGGGCCGATGCCGACGACGAAAAGCGTGCCGCGGGCACGGCCAATGGTATCAGGCTCAACGATGTCGGCCGCCCTTGCGATCGCAGCGGTTGCGCCCTTCGACTTGATCTTCTCCACAACGAGTTCGCCGGACGCCCCGACCGCCGCCAGCGCTGCCCCTTCGGCCACCCCATGGCAGCCGACTTCGGCGAAGACCACTTCGGACGGGTTCTTCAGGCGCGGCGCCTCGGCTTCGAGCGTGGCAGCGTCAAAGAAGCGGGCCGGCACACGGAAATGGGCGGCCACCGCATGGATTGCCGTCTCATCAGCCTTGAGGTCAATCGAGCAGACGGCCGCCAGGCTATCTCTTGCGAAACCACCCTTTGCGAGCGCCTCCTCGGCCAAGGCAATCGCCTCTTCCGGCTTTGCGTGCCGCTCGCAGCCCATGCCGAGCACCAGCGTCTTCGGGTGATAGACGAGTTCCAGCTCGCCTGCGGTCTTCTGTTGGTCGGTCACGGAGAGCGTCACGCGGGCCTCTTGTTGGAATGGGAGTCGGGATTGGATGAGCCAGGAGGCGATACCCCCTCTCCCCGCCTGCGGGGAGAGGGTTGGCGTGAGGGGCAGGTTTTGCGCGCCGGGCTCGAGCAGCCCCTCATCCGCCCTTCGGGCACCTTCTCCCCGCAGGCGGGGAGAAGGAAGGTCCAGCCGCACACCCGCCCCCGCGACAAGCTCCGCCATGACGGCCTTGGCATTCTGCGGATTGTCAAGCACATAACCATAAGGCGGCTGGTCAAGCGCCACGCCAAACTTGAGATCGCCGGCCGTGGTAATCGCGGCATGGGCGCCAAGTGCCGAGGCGATCTGCCGCGCGAGGTCATTGGCGCCGTGGTGACCGCCGAGCAAGGGGACAACGGAGGAGCCATCCTCGGCGACGGCGAGCACCGGGGGCTCGGCGTGTTTGTTTGACAGCAGCGGCGCGAGCAGTCGGATCAAAGCTCCGGAGGCCATGACGGCGACGATCGGCCGGCCGGCAGAAAACAGCGCCTGGACATGGTTCTTGGCAGAGGAAAACCGGATATCAGCGCTCGTCACGCGCGAGGCGGCGCCGTGCAGATCACCACCGATGTCTCCCGCAATGCGGCGGCCAAGCGAAGCGGCTGCCTCACTGAGGATGACGACGGCCGGTTTGCCCGGGGATGCGACGATACCCGTCATCAGGCCCCGCTTCCCAACGTCTTGGCGAGAGCCGGATGCCAGCGCTCGTCACCCTTGTAGATCAGGATCATCGAGAAATAGGGGGCAGTGTCCTCGGACACCTCGGCAAGCGGCGTGAGCTTCTGTTCGGCAAGACTGACCCGCTCCGCATAGCCCGCCTGCGCCGTCAGGCCGAGACTTTCGATCAGCGCGCGGATGCGGGCAAAATGCCGGCCGAGCTTGATGATCGCGACGGCGCCGGAGGCCTCGATACGGGCCGCCAATTCTTGATCCGAAAGAGGTCCCGGCAGCACCGTCAGCACGTCGTTGCGGGCCGCAAGCGGACGACCGAGACCCGCGGCGGCGGCCATCATCGAGGAGACGCCCGGCACGACCTCGGTCGGATACCGGTCGGCAAGCCGCTCGAAGAGATACATGAAGGAGCCGTAGAAGAAGGGGTCGCCCTCGCAGAGCACGGCAACATCGGAGCCGGCATCGAGATGATGCGACAGCGTCTCCGCGGCCTGGGTATAGATGTCCTGGGCCGGAAAGCGCTCGACCCGCATCGGCACGATGATCGGCACCTCCAGCTGGGCGGCGGTCAGATAGGGAGCGGCGATCTGGCGGGCAAAACTCGGCCCGGTATCGGGCGCCGGATAGGCCACGACCGGGCAGCTGGTCAGAATGCGATGCGCCTTCAGCGTCAGCAGTTCCGGATCGCCGGGGCCGAGACCAAGGCCATAGAGTTTACCGGTCATGTGGACTGCTCCTGGATTGCTAATTGCCCCTCATCCGCCCTTCGGGCACCTTCTCCCCGCAGGCGGGGAGAAGACCGGTGCGGCCGGCGTTTTGCCTCCTTCTCCCCGTTTGCGGGGAGAAGGTCCCGGCAGGGGGATGAGGGGCCAAGTCGCAATGTCATGCGCCCTCCCCCTTCACGACCGTCCACATCGTTACCGGCATCAGCGACTTCCAGCCGCAATAGCGCCCCACAGGAGCCGCGCGCGCCACCTGAATGCGGGAGAGATCGCCACCGTGGCGGCTGCGAAGCTCGACAAGCTTGGCCTCGCCTTCGATCGTGACGGCATTGGCGACCAGCCGCCCGCCGGGGGGAAGCGCTGCCCAGCAGGCCTCGAACAGTCCCTCGCCGCTGATGCCGCCGCCGATGAAGATGACATCCGGGGTCTTCAGACCCGCCAAGGCAGCGGGCGCTTCGCCTTCCACGATGTCGAGGTCGGGCACGCCGAGGATTTCGGCATTCTCGCGGATCATCGCCAGCCGCTCGGGTTTCGCCTCGATCGCGATCGCCTTGGTGCCCATGCCTGAGCGCATCCATTCGATCGCAATCGAGCCGCAGCCGGCGCCGACATCCCAGAGACGGGCATTCGGGAAGGGCGCAAGCTGGGCCAGCGTTGCCGCACGGATCTCGCGTTTGGTGAGCTGCCCGTCATGGCGGAAGGCCTCGTCCGGCAGACCCGGCACGGGTGCCAGCAAAGGTCCATCCCAGGCGCAGTCGATGGCAAGTGTGTTGAAATCCGAGATATCAGGGCATGTCTCGGCCATTTCCAGCGCCGTCATGCGCAACAAACGCTCTTTCGTCCCGCCCATATGTTCGAGCACATGCAGAACGGAGGCGCCGAAGCCACGCTCTGCGAGCAGCACGGCAGCGGCCTGCACGGTCGACGCATCCGAGGTCAGCGCCAGAATGCGGGCGCGCGGCATGACATGCCGGTTGAGGAAGGCGAGCGGGCGGCCATGCAGCGAGATCTGCGTCACGGATTGCAGCGGCCAGCCAAGCCGGGAAGCGGCGAGCGAAAAGGCCGACGGGCTTGGCAGCACGAACATCTCTTCTGCGGCCACATAACGCCGAAGCGTCGCGCCGATGCCGAAATGCATGGGGTCACCGGTGGCGAGCACCGTGACCGGCGTGCCACGTAGTTTCAGGATTTCAGAAAGCGTCTCGCGGAAGCCCGCCCCCCAGGTGAGGATGCGCTTCAGATCCGGCAGGCTCGATCCGTCGATGACCGCATCCAGCCGCTCGCCGATGACGAGCGTTTCCGCCTGCCAGACGATCGCCTGGGCCTCGGGCGTCAGGCTTTCGAGCCCGTTGTCGCCGATACCGATGATGGTGAGCCAGGGCGTGTGGGCCGCGTCAGACATTGGTGCCGAGCCCTCCCGCCAGTGCATTGACGGCGGCCGAGGCCATGGCCGAGCCGCCCCGGCGACCACGCACCGCGATATAGGGAATGCCTCTGGAATTCGCGATCAGTTCATCCTTGCTTTCGGCGGCCCCCACGAAGCCGACGGGAAAACCGAGGATGATCGCCGGCTTCGGCGCGCCGGCGTCGATGCGCTCCAGCAGGCGGAAAAGCGCCGTTGGCGCATTGCCGATAGCCACCACGGCGCCAGCGAGATGGTCATCCCAGAGATCGACCTGGGCGGCGGAGCGGGTATTGCCGATTTCGTCCGCCTTCGGCCGCACGCGCACATCGTTCAGGAGGCAAAGGATCTGGTTCTCGGCCGGCAGCAGGCGGCGGATCACGCCGTGGCGGACCATCTCGACATCGACAAGAACCGGGGCACCCTTTTCCAGCGCTGCGGCACCGGCTTCGAAAGCGCCGTCGGACCATCTGACATCATCGGCGAGATCGACCATGCCGCAGGCATGGATGAGGCGGATGACCAGCGGCTGCAGGACCGTGGGGAAACGGTCGAGGGACGCTTCCTCGCGGATCGTAGCGAAGGACTGGCGGTAGATCTCGGCGGGGTCGCGGATGTAATCGAGAGGTGCGGTCATGGGCAATACCCCCCTCTGTCGCTGCGCGACATCTCCCCCACAAGGGGGGAGAGTGGGGTGTGCCGTGCGGACGCGTCAACGACGGGTGCAACAGCGCTAGATTGCTGCTCAGACATTTTCCTTTTGCCAAGAGCCTCAACGGCTGGCTCGGCGGCCACCGAAATCCGCTCTCCCCCCTTGTGGGGGAGATGGCCGGCAGGCCAGAGGGGGGTGTCATCGCCCGCGATCTCCAGTTCCCGATGCCCGATCCCGAGCACCCAGCCCTCCTCGGCAAGCGATGTCGCGACCTCCTCGTCTGACAGCATCGACGGACGATCCATCAGGCTGCCAAGCCGCCCATCCGCATCGAACCGGGCGAAAGCCTCGGCGACGGTGCGAACCTGCGCCTGGTCCTTCACCTCGTCCTGTGCGGCCAGCGTGAAGAGCGAGGGATAGATCTCGGCGAAGACGACAGGCTTTTCGAAAGTGGTGGCAAAGCCCGTCTCGAAGGGCCAGACGGCGATATGTTCACCGTAGCCACTCTCATCGAGGAAGCGTGACAGTCTGGCGATGCCGAGCAATGTCTGGCTGCCGACGGAGCCATTATACGTCAACTGCCAGACGGATTTCGCCCCCTTGGCGAACTGCTCCGAGCGGCGGAAGGCAAGCGGAGCCTCTGTCGGGGCCGGCGGCTTCTTGTCCGAGAGATCGGCGTAGACATGCTGATGCGGACGCCCCCAGAAGTGCGGCTCACCGGGAAAATACGTCGCGTTCCAGCGCGAGGCGAGATCGAAGCGATTGTTGCGGTTGTCGGGCGCGTCCTCGATTTCATCCGCAATCTTGCGCCAGAGGACACGCCAATCGGCCTTCCCCGTCAGTCGTTCGGCAGTACCCGCCGGATAGCCGAAGGCGAAATCGAAGCCGCAGAGCAGGCGTTGCCCCTCGGCGACGGCTGCGCCGACCACGGCTTCAAGCCGTTGCATGAAGGCGTGGCGGGTCGGAAAATTCTCGATCCAATCGATCGCATGACCATCGCCCTCGCGCCGGGCGAGGCAAGCCCAGAGCGAGTTCTTGCCCGTGACCGGTTGCCCGGCCCCCGACCAGTCGACGATCAGGATGCGATCGAAGAGCGGCATCACTTTTTCTTCTGCATCGACTTCGGCCCCAGCGGATGGTCGGCATGAGGATACGGCGCGTGGTGGTGATGGTGATCATGGCCGTGGCCGTGGCCGTGGCCGTGGCCGTGGCCGTGGCCATGATGATGGTGGCCGTGATCATGGTCATCATGGTGGTGGTGATGCCCGTGGTCGTGCCCATGGTCGTGCCCATGGGCATGGTTGTGCTCATGGCCATGATCGTGGTCGTGGTGGCCGCAGCCACAATTCGGTCCATGCTCGTGATGCGCCGCCTTGCCGGAGGACGGGGCGTCCATCACGGCCTGCAGTTCTGCATCCGGGGTTTTGTCCTTGAGAGCAGCATATTTGCCGCCGAGCGTGAAGGACGGCGCATAGTCGAAGGTTGGCTCCACGGGCACCGGCTTCAGCGGCGCCGGTTCCCCATGGCTGTGCACGGGTGTCCAGGGAAGACCATGCTCGCGACAGAAATCGGGATCGCGGCAGGAGGCGTCGCAATCGCCCTTGCACGGACAGTTTTCCAGGCCGCCGCCGATACCCTCGACATGGTGGTGGTGGCTTTCCTGCGGCTGGCCGACATCGGCTTCGAAGCCGAGCACCTGTTCGCGATACTTGCACATCTGGCAGTTCATCACCGCCGCGCCCTCGAGGATCTCCTTGACGCGATCCTGGAAGGCGTCGAGCACCAGCGGGTGGTCGTTGAGATAGCTCGCCTTGACGAACTGGATCTCCGGAAAACGTGCCGCGACTTCGTCGGTATAGCTGTAGATGCGCTTAACCAGGACGCCGGTGAACAGGAAATACGGAAAGACGACAATGCGCTTGTAGCCGAGCTTGGCGGCATGGGTCAGGCCCGGCTCGACCAGCGGGAAGGTGACGCCGGAATAACAGGTTTCACCCCAGCCGAAGCCCATGCCTTCCCAGAGCATGCGCATGACCTTGGTGGCGTTGGAATTGGCGTCGGGATCGGACGATCCACGGCCGACGACCATCAGCAGCGTCTCGTGCTTTTCGACGAAGCCGAGCGTTTCGTTCGCCTCGTCGACCGCCGCCTGGATGCGGTCACCGGCGGCACGGATCATCTTCAGGTCGATGCCGAGTTCGCGGCCGTAATTGATCACCATGCCCGGGTTCTGGGCCTGATAGGTGTTGAGCACCGAGGGGATGTCGTTCTTCGCGTGGCCAGCGGCAAAGAGCATGCCGGGCACGGCCAGCACGCGGGTCACACCCTGGTCACGCAGGCTGTCGAGGCCGGCTGCGATCACGGGATTGCAGAATTCGAGATAGCCATATTCGACCGGCATGTCGGGGTTGCGGGCGCGCAGCGCCTCCGCGATCACAGCGAATTCCTTCGCCGCGTTCTGATTGCGGCTACCGTGGCCGCAGACCATGATTCCGAGTTTTTCTGCCATGAGATAAAGGCCTCCTGCTTCGTTTTATCTGCCTGTACGAAGCGCCGAACCAATCGCCCGTTGGGCGTGGTCCATGGCCTTTGGGACAGCTCCGGAATTGGCTCCCTGATTGGGTCAGCCGCACCGGACTATTTCCAGCCTGTTGAACAGGCGCCGTCGCACATTGCCTTGAGCTTTAACGAAGCGTCACCCGACCGTCAAACCGGTTTGCGGCGCTTTGTGTGACGGAAGCGCCAGTCCACAGAATGTCCCCTCTGCGACCCGACCGACATGCAGCACGGTTGCGTGTGCTCCGGCTTTGGTTCACAAGGACGACACCTTCCCTGCCCGCCTTCCTAAACCCTTGAGTCTCCCCGTGGTCGATCTCGCTTTCCAAGCCTTGCTGCTGCTGTTCATTGCCGCCTTCATTGCCGGTTTCATCGATTCGATTGCCGGTGGCGGCGGGCTGATCACCATTCCCGCCATGCTGATCGCGGGCATTCCGCCGCTCGAAACGCTCGGCACCAACAAGCTGCAGTCGATGTTCGGCGCGGGCTCTGCCACCATCGCCTATGCCCGCAAGGGCCATGTCGACCTGAAGAAGCAGTTGCCGATGGCCGCTATGGCTGTGATCGGCGGCGCGCTCGGAGCATTGGTAGCAAGCTTTGTCCCCGGCGACGTGCTGCGGGCCTTCATGCCCTTTCTGCTGGTCGCAATCGCGCTTTATTTCGCGCTGAAGCCGAACCTCTCCGACATCGATAGCCACCAGCGCCTGACACCCTTTGCCTTCGGCCTGACTTTCGTGCCGATGATCGGATTCTACGATGGCGTTTTCGGCCCCGGCACCGGCTCCTTCTTCATGCTCGCCTTCGTCTCACTTGCCGGCTTCGGCATGCTGAAGGCCACGGCGCATACCAAACTCCTGAACTTCGGCTCGAATGTCGGCGCCTTCCTCGTCTTCGTCGCCGGCGGCGTGGTGCTCTGGAAGATCGGCTTTCTGATGGGCATCGGCCAGTTCCTCGGCGCCCAGACCGGATCGCGGCTCGCGATGAAGAACGGCGCGCGGCTGATCAAGCCGCTGCTGGTCATCACCTGCGTGGCGCTGGCGATCCGCCTGCTTGCCGATCCGACCAACCCGATCCGGGTGTGGCTGGGGGTGTGATACACCCCCACTTTGCGCACAGCCTTCTTCGGCGCTATGTTGTCCGCTCTCGGAACAGTTAGAGCGAAATGCCATGGCGAAGACGGCCCTTGATCTCGGAGACCATTCGGAACGCTTCATTGACGACCAGGTCAAAAGCGGTCGCTATGCGTCTGCCGATGACGTCGTGCGAGACGCCCTGAAAGGGCTGCAGGATCAGGATCGCAAGCTTGCAGACGTGTTGCAGCATATCGACGAGGGGCGGCAGCAGGCGGAAAACGGACAATTCGCAGACGACGACTTTCTTGACCGTCTTATCGAAGCGGAAGTCGAGGATAGCAACCGTTGAGTGGCCGCTACCGCCTCACTCTGAAGGCTGCAGACGACCTCAAGGCGATCAATGAATACACCGCGCGGATATGGGGCAATGAGCAACGCCGCAAGTATCTTGGCGAGATGAGGCAGCGTTTCCGGTGGCTTGCCGATCACCCTCGCCTTGGCCGC
This sequence comes from Allorhizobium sp. CTOTU50464, assembly GCA_032102365.1. Taxonomy (GTDB): domain Bacteria; phylum Pseudomonadota; class Alphaproteobacteria; order Rhizobiales; family Rhizobiaceae; genus Allorhizobium. The sequence goes on from DAMDHD010000005.1 coordinate 152,534, forward strand.
GCAAGGCCGGAACTACGAGACAACTGCTATTCCTATCCCCAAGGCGAGCACACGATCTTTCACGCGATACGTTCGCCCGACATCGAAATCCTGGCGGTGATCCACAACAGGTCGCTTCCGGATTTCCTGAAGCGCTGAAAGCCTGGGACTAGAGCCAGACCGAAGTGGTCTAGAACTCCACCCCGATCTGCGCCTTGATGCCGGAGCGGAAGGGGTGCTTCACCAGCTCCATCTCGGTCACGAGATCGGCAAGCTCGATCAGCTCGTCCTTGGCGTTGCGGCCGGTCAGAACGACATGGGTCATGTCAGGCTTCTCCGTCGCGAGGAATTCCAAGACTTCGGCCAGGTCGATGTAGTCGTAGCGGATCGCGATGTTGACCTCGTCGAGCAACACCATGGAATTTGAGGGATCACGGATCAGGTCCTTGGCCTTTTCCCAGGCGGCTTTCGCCATGGCGATATCGCGGGCCTTGTCCTGGGTCTCCCAGGTGAAGCCTTCGCCCATGGTGTGAAATTCGCAGAGATCCGAGAAATGCTTGAGGATCAGGTCGCGCTCACCGGTGGACATCGCCCCCTTGATGAACTGGACGACGGCGCATTTCTTGCCATGGGCAATGTGGCGGAAGATCATGCCGAAGGCGGCAGACGACTTGCCCTTGCCCTTGCCTGTATGGACGATAATCAGGCCCTTTTCACCGGTTTTGGTCGCCATGATCTTGTCGCGGGCGGCCTTCTTCTTGGCCATTTTTTCCGCGTGACGGGCGAGATCGGCTTCCGGATTGCTCGTCGTTTCCTCGGTCATGTCGTACTCCCAGATGCTCTTGTTTCAGTCTGCAAACCAGCCGCGCAATCGACGCCGATGCGGCAATCGTCCCTTTGACCGGCGGTCACGAAACGCCGCCTTCGCTTTTCGGCAGGTCGTCGGCGACATGCAGCCAGTCCACCCGTTCGTCCCAATGCCAGTGTTCGCGGATGGGAATGACAAGCCCCGCGTCGAGGCTTGCAACGTAAAAGTCGATGTGGTCGGGGCGGCGATCGCTCTCGAAAGACATCGGCGATCCGCAATTTCCGCAAAAGCCGCGCCGCACACCCGGCGAAGAGGCATAAAAGCGCAGGCTTTCACCCTCCAGCGTGGCGCTGTCGCGTGCCACGGTCATGAACGTGGTGATCGGTGACGAGGCCGCACGCCGGCAGCTTTCGCAGTGGCAGTGCCCGGCGCTGCGGACGGGACCGGGCGTGCGAAAGCGCACCCCGCCGCAGAGGCAATGGCCGCTCATGGCCATCGGTTTTCCGACTTCAACCTCAGACATGCTCTTCTCCCTCCGCCATCTCGACAAGGGTGAACTTGGCCGAATTGCTCTTCGGCGTCCACAGGCCCCGCTCGATGGCCTCGATCAGGCGCTCGGCGAGTTCCTTTTGCGCCGGGGCATTCTTCTCGGCCATGAAATGGCGCACGGGTTCGTCGAGGACGAAGGCCTGATAAACCGCCTCGAAATGGTGATCGCGGACCGCGCCCGTCGTCGCGGCGAAGGCGAACATGTAGTCGACCGTCGCGGTGATTTCGAAGGCGCCCTTGTAGCCGTGGCGCATCACGCCCTCGATCCACTTCGGGTTGACCACGCGGGCACGCACGACACGGCCGATCTCCTCCTCGAGGCTGCGGATCACAGGCTTCTCTGGTCGCGAATGGTCGTTGTGATAGACCTTCGGCCGCGCACCCGCGACATGTTCGATCGCCGCCGTCATGCCGCCCTCGAACTGGTAGTAGTCGTCGCTGTCGAGCAGGTCGTGTTCGCGATTGTCCTGGTTCTGGACCACGGCCTGGACCGAGCGCAGTCGCTCCTCGAACATACCGCGTTCCGCCTTGCCCTCTTCGCCCGCGCCATAGGCATAACCGCCCCAGACGAGATAGCTCTCGGCGAGATCGGCGCGGTCGCTCCAGCCCTTTTCGTCGATCAGGGCCTGCATGCCAGCCCCATAGGCGCCGGGCTTGGAGCCGAAGACCCGGTACCCGGCGCGGCGGGCGGCCTGCTTATCGTCCAGTCCCTCACCTTTCAGCTTCTCGGTTTCGGCCCGCACGCGGGCCGCAATCGGATTGTCACCCTCGTCCTCGTCGAGTGCTGCCACAGCCCGCACCGCCTTGTCGAAAAGCGCGATCTGTTCCGGGAACGCGTCACGGAAGAAGCCGGAGATGCGCAACGTCACATCGACACGCGGGCGGCCGAGGACCGCCATTGGTATCACCTCGAAGCCGGTGACGCGGCGCGAGGCCATGTCCCAGAGCGGCTTGACGCCGATCAGCGCCAAGGCCTGCGCGATGTCATCGCCACCGGTGCGCATGTTGGACGTGCCCCAAGCGGTGATGCCGAAGGAAACAGGCCATTCGCCATGGTCCTGGACGTAGCGCTGGATCAACAGCTCGGCGGATTTCTTGCCGAGTTCGTAAGCCGCCGGTGTTGGAACCGCGCGGCTATCGACGGAGTAGAAGTTTCGTCCCGTCGGCAACACGTCCGGCCGTCCGCGCGTCGGCGCGCCCGAGGGGCCGGGGGGCACGAATTGGCCCGAGAGGCCTTTCAGGAGGCCGTCGATTTCGGCGGCACCGGATTTGACGACGGCGGGTTTCAGGCGGGTTTCGATCTCGGCGAGAACGGCTTTGGTTCGCCTCCAATCCTCCGGGCATTGGACATCTCCGGAGACGAGCTTGGCAGCGAGGAGTTCGATGCGCTCGACAGCATCGCCATGGGTGCGCCAGGGGGCGTCGGTGAGATCGGCAAGGATTGCGGGTTTGGGCCCGGTCCAGGGGGCGGACATGAAGCAGTCGAGGGGATCGAAGGGGAGACCCTCATCCGCCCTTCGGGCACCTTCTCCCCGCGAGCGGGGAGAAGGAGGCACGCCGCCGGCCGCTTCGTCCTTCTCCCCGTTCAACGGGGAGAAGGTGGCCGGCAGGCCGGATGAGGGGCCATAGCCCAAGACATCCCCCGCGATCGCCCGCTGCAAGCTCGCATCCCCACCCTCGCCCTGACCGCGCGGCACCCGCGCCAGCGCGACGACAAGATCCGCCAGCAACCGCCCCTCGGGTGCCTTCCCGAAGATGTGCAGCCCATCGCGGATCTGCATTTCCTTGAGGTCACAGAGATAGGCGTCGAGCTTTTCCAGCGCCGTCTCGTCAGTCTCGCCCTTCGAAATCCCGGCGTCCTGATCGAGGCCGATATCGGCAATCAGTTCAAGGATCTGCTTCTTCAGCAGCACCAGCCGGCGAGGGTCGCCACCCGAAGCCTCGTAGTATTCGTCGACCAGCGCCTCGAGGTCCTTCAGCGGCCCATAGCTTTCAGCCCGGGTCAAAGGCGGCGTCAGGTGGTCGATGATGACGGCGGAGCTGCGGCGCTTGGCCTGCGTACCCTCGCCGGGATCATTGACGATGAAGGGATAAAGATGCGGCAGCGGGCCGAGCACCGCCTCAGGGAAACAGGTTTCCGATAGCGCCAGCGCCTTGCCCGGCAGCCATTCGAGATTGCCGTGTTTGCCCATATGGATCACAGCCTGCGCCCCAAATTCCCGCCTCAGGAAGGCGTAGAAGGCGAGGTAGCCGTGCGGCGGCACGAGATCCGGGGAATGGTAGGTTTCCTTGGGGTCGATATTGTAGCCACGGGCCGGCTGGATGCCGATCATGAGCTTGCCGAAGCGCATCAGCGGCAACGCGAAGGCGCCGTCGAGATGGAAGGGATCGGCTTCCGGCGCGCCCCAGCGCGCGGTGACACGCTCCTGAACCTCTTTGGGAAGATCAGCAAAGAACGATTTGTAATCGCTGACGGAAAACCGCTCGCGAATGATCCGACCATCATGCGCCGCATTGGTGGGTCCGGCCATCAGCGCCTGCATCAACGCGTCGCCGTCGGAAGGCAGATCGGCAAGGTCATAACCGGCGTCGCGCATCGCGCGCATGACCTCGACCGTGCCGGCCGGCGTGTCCAGTCCGACGCCGTTGCCGAGGCGCCCGTCGCGGTTCGGGTAGTTGGCCATGACAAGCGCCACGCGGCGGTCGGCGGGTTCGGTTGCGCGAAGCTTCGCCCAGTTGGCGGCGAGATCGGCGACGAAGCGCATGCGGCCGGCATCCGGCTCGTGGCTCACAAGATTGGCCTCGACCCGCTCGTCAAAGCGCGCTTTCGACTTGAAGGAGACGGCGCGGGTGAGCACCCGGCCATCGACCTCCGGCAGCGCGACGCTCATCGCCAGATCGCGGGCGCTCAAGCCCTGGCTCGAACTCTCCCAGGTGGCGCGGGGCGAGGACGAGAAGATCGCCTGCAGCACCACGGCGCCGGCCTCGTCGAGCACGGTCGACGGCGCTTCCGCCCCCGGGGTCGAGACGGCGAAACCGGTGGTGTTGATGACCACCGAGGGCGGGAATCGCGTGAAGATGGCGCGGAGCGTATCGACCGAGACCTGATCCTTGAGGCTGGACACGAAGACCGGCAGGGGGACGAGGCCCTCAGCCTTCAAGGCCTCGGCCATGGCTTCGACTGGGGCCGTTTCGCCGCTCTGGACAAGGGCGCGGTAGAAGCAGAGTGGGGTTACCTTCCCTCTCCCCGCCTGCGGAGAGAGGGTCAGGGTGAGGGGCTGGGCTTGCGCTGAGATTTGCCCCTTATCCGCCCTGCGGCCACCTTCTCCCCGTGAACGGGCAGAAGGTGGCACGCCGCCGGCCCCGACGCCGCTCTCCCCCCTTGTGGGGGAGATGGCCGGCAGGCCAGAGGGGGGTGCTGTGAACGCCAGCCTCTCCCACTCCTCAACGCCGATCACACCCCTGCCCGGCCACCAAATGCCGGCCTTCAGCAATGGGCGCGCCGGGTCCGGACGTTCCTCCCCGCGCAGCATCGCCTCGGCATAGGCGACGAAGGCCTCGGCATTCCCGGCCCCGCCCTCGGTCAGATAGGTCCAGAGCGCCTGGCGGTCGTCGTCCTTACAGGCCTGGAAAGGCGAAAGCCCCTCATCCGGCTTGTCGTCGCCAGGCAGCACAACGATGGCAGCACCGCTGCGGCGGGCAGAAGCGTGCAACGCCTCCAGCGCATAGTGAAAGTAACTCGCCCCGCCCAGCGCCCTGACCACGATCAGCCGCGCATGGCGCGCCGTGCGCTCGATATAGGTATCGACCGACATCGGGTGTTTCAGCGTCATCAGGCTGGCGAGCCGCCAGCGAAGTGTATGACCGCCCCTCGCCCCAACGGCTGCGGCTATGGCCGCAAGCTCCGTGTCGGCCGCCGAGAGAAACAGCACGTCCCCCGGCGTCTGGCCAAGATCGATCGCCTCGTCGCCGTCGCTGATCGATCCCTTCTGGGCGAGAAGCAGATGCATGGATCAGCCAGCCGCCGCCTGGACGTCCTCGACAACAGCGCCGAAATCCCATTCATGCAGGCCGATCACGACAAGCCGCGTCTCGCGCTTCTCGCCGGATGTCCAGGGACGGTCGAAATAGGTGTCGATGCGGGTGCCGACGGCCTGGATGACGAGGCGCATCGGCTTGCCCGGCACGTCGATGAAACCCTTCAGGCGCAGGATGTCGTGTTTCTCGATGACCGGCTTCAGGCGGTCGATGAACTCTGCCGGTTCCTTGATCGCGCCGAGCTTCAAAACGAAGCTTTCGAACTCGTCGTGATCGTGATGGTGGTCGTGGTCTTCGCCGGAGGCATGCAGCGCCTCATGCTCCAGCTCGTGATGGGACTTGCGGTTTTCGATGTCGTCTTCGGTGCTGGCACCAATGCCGAGCAGGACGAGCGAGGGCACCTCGCCGTTTTTCGCCTCGATCATCGACGGCTTGCGGCTGGTGCGGCCGATCACTTCGGCGCGCACGGCAGCGATACCGGCAGCGTCGAGCAGGTCCGTCTTGTTGAGCACGATGAGGTCGGCGCAGGTCAGCTGATCCTCGAACAGTTCCTCGATCGGGCTTTCGTGGTCGAGATTGTCGTCTTCGGCGCGCTGGGCGGCGACCGCGTCGTGGTCGTCGGCGAAGCGACCGGCAGCGACGGCCGCGCTATCGACCACGGTGACGACACCATCGACCGTCACGCGGGTGCGGATGTCAGGCCAGTTGAAGGCGGCGACCAGCGGCTGCGGCAAGGCGAGACCCGAGGTCTCGATGACGATGTGGTCAGGCTTCACGTCGCGGTCGAGCAGCTTCTGCATCGTCGGCACGAAGTCATCGGCGACCGTGCAGCAGATGCATCCATTGGTGAGTTCGATGATGTCGTCCTCGGTGCAATTCTCCGCGCCGCAGCCCTTCAGCACGTCGCCATCGACGCCGAGATCGCCGAATTCGTTGATGATCAGCGCGATCTTCTTGCCGCCGGTATTGGTCAGCATGTTGCGGATGATGGTGGTCTTGCCCGCCCCGAGAAAGCCGGTGATGACGGTGGCGGGGATTTTTTGCTGCAACATGGTTCAACCCTTCATTTTCAGCGGCAATCCGGCCGCAACGAAATAGACGTCTGCCGCTTGAGCGGCGATGGCTTGGTGGAGACGGCCGGCATGGTCGCGGAAGGCGCGGGCCATCTTGTTTTCGGGCACGATGCCGAGGCCGACTTCATTGGAAACGAAGATGACGGTGGCCTGGAGTTCCCCAAGGCTGGCGGCGAGTGCCACGCCGTCGGCGTCGACGTCACGGCCCTCCTCCATCATCAGATTGGTGATCCAAAGCGTCAGGCAGTCGACGAGGATGACGCGATCGAGCTGGTCGAGCGCCTTGAGCGCACCGATCAGATCCAGCGGCTCCTCATGGGTCGTCCAGCCGTCATTGGCTCGGTCGACCTTGTGGGTCTCTATACGGGCACGCATCTCGCCATCCCAGGCGCGGCCCGTCGCAAGGTAAAACCGGTCGAGGCCAGTGTCGCGCGCCAATCCCTCGGCAAAGCGCGACTTGCCCGAGCGAGCACCACCGAGAACCAGGATGGATCGGGAATGGGAAGCGGTCATGGCGCGCCAAGACCCCAGAAAGCACACAGGTGACCTGCGGTGCCTGTTTCAAACACGCGCGAACAGCGGTCAGATGCACGATCCGCAAAGACGGATCGGCACCGTCGGGTCGACAAGGACCCGCGGATGCAAGACGTCGCCACGACAACCTCCGTGCTGGCAACGGGGAAACCTCCCCAGTGTGGGCACCATGCCCGTGGATGGCAGGTCTCCTGGCTCGCAGGTCTTGATCCTTGAAAGGACCGTCGGGTTCTCCTCGCCTTCCCAGAGTTGACGGCAACACTAAAGAGCGGACGATTCGTAGAGAAAGAGGCGTCCAGCCCCGGCTGATCGTGTTGCCACCCCAGTGGCTTTTCCGTCCTGCCATTTGTTAGAGGCCGGTCGCACCCCGCGACCCGTCACCACCTGAAACGGCAAAGCGGATGGAGAACCCTCGCTGCAATACAGTCGCGGGGTCGGCTGCGTTCCGCGTGCCCGGTTGGGGTCCACACCTTCGCATTCCCTTTTGCTCTCCGCACAACATCTCTGCCGTCCGGAAACCATCCACAATGAGGATTAGGCCGAGGTCAGGCCCAAGTCAATCACGGCTGCGGCGCGTGGATGCGTCATTGCGCCTGGACCCTGGTCAGGGTGCTGCCGCGCAGTTTGCGGTGACGGCCGGATCGCAGTCCGGTCGCAAGCGGATCTTGCCGACGGCGCCCTGTTCCACAGGTGTGCCCTTTGCAATATCGGCCGCGCGGCGCGCAGGTTGGGCAGGAGCAGCCGCGCGTACCGGAGGGGCCGCCATCTCCGCCGGCTCTGGCGGTGCAGGATTGGCTGGCGTCGTGACCACAACCGGCGGCGGCGCAACGACGGTCGGCTCCACGACCGTCGCCTGAGGCTTCACGGGCGCGGCGGACGGCATGATCACCGGTGCCGGATCGGTCTTCAGTCGGGTTGAGATTGAGCGAGGCGCAACGGCTTTCCGGATCCGTGGCGTGGTCAGCGAGAAGGCGAAACGGATACGGGCGGCGATTTCTTCTGCCAGGGCCTGACGGGCCCAGCGCGGATCATTGGTCGGGCTGTTGACGGTGAAGACGCCCTGCGCCACCGGCTCGCCGGTCTCGACGGAGGTCGCAGTTACGGTGAACCTCGCCTGGGCGAGACTGCGCCGCGCGCCCTCGCCGTAACCCAGCCGATCGATCTTCACCAGCAGGACCACGCGTTCCGCCCCTTGCGGCGCGCGCGTCGCGGCGATTGCCGCAGAGACCCGTCGGTCGACGCTTTCGATGAGGTCGAACGGCACCTTCAGGTCAGCCATCACAGTAACGTTCCGGACGTAGTAGACCAGGGGTCGATCGATGCTGCGCCCATAGATGAGAGAGCAGGATGCCAGCAGCAGGACAAGGCCGATGGCGGCGGCAATGCGGAAACTGCGAGCAGACATGGCGACCCCGGGCTGATGATTCTGGACCAGCCTGAGAATTCGCCATTTATGGTTAGTGGAGGGTTAATCCGCAGTCTGAAGTGCGGAGAAGAGCGACGCCGCGGAGGCAAATTCGCCGTAGCGCGCCTCACGACGCGCCTCTGCCTCGGCGTCGGAGCCCCAGTGCTCGATCGTCCAGTCCTCATCGAGATGCGCCAGCGACCAGACTTCGTCGAGATCGAAGGCACCTTCGGCAAAGGCGAGCGCCAACACGGCCGACCCCGTCAGCGTGGTCACGACATTGAGGCACGAGATCTGGAATGGGTCGCGGTAGCGCTGCAGGGCTGCAGCATAGGCCGCGACAGCTTCCTTCGGCTGCTCCTGATGCATCACGCCTTCGACCAGAATGAATCGCGCGCCATGGGCGGTGGCGGCCCAGGTCAAGACGGCATCCCAGCGTGCCGACTGCCGGTCGATCAGCTCTCGCGGGCCGTCGGCGCGGTAGCAGAGCAGGTCGGTGCCTGCAAAACGGACGATCTCGTCGAAGACCTCATCGAGGCTGTTTGCCACGGCATCGATCGCAGTGTTGGCGAGCTTGGTGATCGGCATGGTGGCGGGATCGATGAACTCGCCCTGCCCGGACCATTCGGCCACCACGAGCTCGGCTGCCTCGCGCGTCGGCAGCGTCAGCAGGTTCTTGGCGGGCGTCTTTACAGGCTTGCCATCGAGCGTGATCGAATAGCCATCATCGCGCACCTCGACGCCGACTGCCTCGTAGAAGCGCTTCGGCAGCGGACGCTTCATCTGGATCTGCGCACGGCGCACCGGATCCTCATGGCTCGGTTCCGGAATGAAGGTCCCGAAAATGTCCTGGCTGAGTTCGTCGCGCATCATGAGCTCCTAGTGAATATAGGCCAGAAGGTCCGCCGGACGTTCGACCACGGCATCGGCGCCTGCCTTCCAGAGATCGTCCGCCTTGGCATAGCCCCAGGATACGCCGATCGCGGTTGCACCGGCGGCCTTCGCCATCTGCATGTCGTAGATCGCATCGCCAATGACGATGGTCTCAAGGGGCGCGATGCCGGCCTCGTCACAGCATTCCGTCACCATGGCCGGATGCGGCTTGGAGGGGCAATCGTCGGCGGTCCGGCAGAACATGAAATGGGGTTTCAGGCCATGGGCTTCAAGGATGATGTCTAGCCCGCGGCGTGACTTGCCTGTGACGGCGCCAAGCCAGACATCCTCGCGGGCAATCAGCGCGTCGAGAACCTCGCGGATGCCATCGAACATGGTCTCGGCAAAGCCGGAGGTCCGGCGGATATCCGAAAAGATCGCCTTGTAATGGGCGGCCATGGCCACCGCTTCGTCATCGGCATGCGGCTTGCCGTCCATGCGGGCGATCGCGATATCGAGGGTCAGCCCGATAATCGACTTCGTGGTTTCGATCTTCGGCTCGGGCTTTCCGAAGGCCGGGAAAGTGTGGCGCATGACCTCGTGGATCAGGCCGACGCTGTCAACCAGCGTGCCGTCGCAGTCAAAGAGAACCAGCTTCATTCGCCGTCCCTGTCACCATCCGCCTGATCGAAGCCCAGCAGGTTCCAGCTCTGGACCATGTGCGGTGACAACGGTGCGGTCACCTTGAGGCGTCCGCCATTCGGATGCGGCAGGTCGATATGGCGGGCATGCAGATGCAGCCGCTTCTGGATGCCGCCGGGGAAATCCCAGTTGTGGTCGTCGATGAAGTATTTGGGATCGCCGATGATCGGGTGCCCGATATGGAGCGCATGGACGCGCAGCTGGTGGGTCCGGCCCGTATAGGGCTCCATTTCCAGCCAGGCGAGGTTCTGGGCTGCCGTATCAATGACGCGGTAGTAGGACACGGCATGGTCCGCCCCCTCCTCGCCATGCTTGCAGACCCGCATGCGGTCGCCTTCGTCGGTCTGGTCCTTGGTGAGCCAGGTCGAGATCTTGTCCTCGTGCTTGCGCGGAACGCCTTTCACCAGAGACCAGTAGATCTTCTTGGTGTCGCGCTCTCGGAAGGCTGCCGTCAGCTTCTGGGCGGCACCGCGCGTGCGGGCAACGACGAGCACGCCGGAGGTGTCGCGGTCGAGGCGGTGCACGAGACGGGGCTTCTCACCCTTCCGGCTGGTCCAGGCTTCGAGCATCTTGTCGATATGACGCGTGAGGCCTGAACCACCCTGCACGGCAAGGCCGGCGGGCTTGTTCAAGACGAAGACCTTCTCGTCTTCATGCAGGAGCATGCGCGACAGGAGCTCGTGGTCGTCGCCGTGCTTCAGGTCGTGGCTTGCGATCGGGCCGGTCTTCTTCGCGTCGACATCCAAGGGCGGAATGCGCACCACCTGGCCCGGCTGGACGCGGGCGTCGGTCTTCACGCGACCGCCGTCAACGCGCACCTGGCCGGAGCGCAGGAGCTTCTGCAGCGCGCCGAAGCCGAGACCCGGATAGTGGATCTTGAACCAGCGGTCGAGCCGCATGCCGGCCTCGTCGGCCTCCACGGTGATATGTTCGATGCCTGCCATGAGGATACTTTCTGCTCGGGTTCTCCACCCACTTGTCCCGTGCCTTTAGTAGATTTCGGCCCGAAAGGGAAAGCGGAAATGCGGAGACGCGTCTCAGAAGAGGCTGCGGCCGAGGGCAAGACCACCGAATGCCGCCCCGAGGGACAAGACGAGGCTTGCGCCGACATAGACGAAGGCGGAAAGAGCAGCCCCCCGTTCAACGAGAGCAAGCGTGTCCAGCGAGAACGAGGAGAAGGTGGTGAAACCGCCGAGGAAACCCACCACCAGCAAGAGCCGCATCTCGACGGGCGCTGAAACCTTGCGTGCCACGAGTTCGGCCAACAGCCCGATCGCAAACGAGCCGACGATGTTGACCGTGATCGTGCCCCAGGGGAAAGCCGGGCCCAGCAGCCGTGTCATGGCTAGGCCGGTCAGGTAGCGGGCGACGGAGCCGGTCGCGCCGCCAATGGCCACCAGAAGAATATGAAACATGACGGCCTCCGGCTCGAACGCATTGGGTCGTCCCGTTCAAACCGCTGAAGGCGGCCGCGTCAAGCCTTGGCCTCGCTCAGAAAGGCCTGCACGAAAGCAGAGAGCGCCTGCCAGTCGGTGAATTCGTGGTCGCGGCTCACATCCGTCGGCGCGTTCTCGTATTCCGCCATGCGGCGGATGATCCAGCGCTTGAAGAAGTCATATTCGGTGTAACGCAGCGCGCCGGCGGCATGATGGACGAGGTCTGGCCGCCAGCCGCTCTCGGCGAGCAGTGCGTCAGGAAACTGCCTTGCTTCCTCCTGCTCTTCCTCGAACTCGCTGCGGATGAGAAGGGAGACAGAGACGAAGGCGGATGGCACGCTGTTCAGCCAGGATGCCTCCTGTGCCACAAAGGCCGCGAAGGCTGCGGGATAGCGTGCCGCATGAACCGGTGCGCAGAGGATCGCCGCCTCCGGATGGGCGACCGCATATTCGCCGCCCGAGGTGACGTCGAGCAGCAAGGCCCGGTGTCCCGCCTTCTCGATTGCGGCGGCGACCGCCTCGGCGATCTTGCGTGTCTGTCCCTCAACCGTGGCATAGCCAACCAGAATGATCATGTCCGCACTCCCTTTCCTGATGCCGGGACAGGATGCCGGCCATGCAAATGGGACGCCTTGATCTGGCGCAAAAGCGGGCGATGTCAGGTAGATGACAAACCCGAAGGTTTTTATTCAAATCCGCTCATTCGACTTAAAGATGCATAGATAACCGTAGTTTATGCTAATGTCGTTATGTAATATCTGGAAAACGCTCATGACACAGGTTGTCACAGTCTCTGCCCATACCGCCGCCTATGCGATGGAACCGGTCAAGCCGCCGCAGCGCGTCTCTCGAGCCACCTATGTGGAAGAGCACACGCGTGTGCTGGCACAACAGGCGGCGCAGAGCGAAGACCTGCGTTTGCGAGCGCTGGTCAATGTCGTGCAGCCGCCGGCCCTGGCGCTCTACTTCCTGACGTCGACGCAGCAACAGTTCGAGCAGGCAACGCTGAAGGAAACGATCGAGGCCTACAAGAACTCGGTCGCCTGATCACTCGGCATCAAAGCAGGCATTGAAAAACCGCGACCGGTGACGGCCGCGGTTTCGTGTTTCTCAGGGAATGGCGTTCGGCCTTAATTGCCGCGGGCCGGACCGACCGGGAGCGCAACATCAACGGCACCGGCCTTCTCGAAGGTCAGCGTCACATTGACGGTCTCACCTTCCTTGAAGGGCTCCGACACCTTGAAGAACATCAGGTGCAGACCGCCGGGCTTCAGCTCGACCGTCTCGCCTGCCGGGATCGCGATGCCGTCGTTCAGCTGACGCATCTTCATCACATCGCCTTCCATGGCCATCTCGTGCAGCTGCACGTCTCCGGCCTTGTCGGACGTTGCAGAAACGAGCTTGTCGTCTTCACCGCCCTTGTTGGTGATGGTGATGAAACCGCCACCGACAGGCTGACCGGGCAGCATCGCCTTGGTAAAGCCGGCTGTCAGCTCGAGTTCACCTGCCGAAACAGTCTCGAAGCCGCCCGGGTTGTTGGCCGCCATGTGATCGCCGTGGCCGGCATGGTCACCATGAGCGCCATGCGCATCGTGGCCACCGGCAGCGGCCTGATCAGCGGGAGCACCGTGACCGGCATGGGCGCCATGGGCATCGCCGCCCTCGGCGGCGACAAGCTTGAGGACCGGTGCGGGGCCATCGAGATCATGGGGATCCTGGCCAGGGGCCGCGATCTGATCCCAGGCGACCTTGGCGTCCGCGCCGCAAAGCTGCACGGTCGGGAAGGCAAGACCGACCGCCGGATCCCCGGCTGCGATCTTTCCGTAGACGGTGAAGGTGTCGTAGAAATTGTCCGGCAGTTCGCCGTTCTTGAAGCGGATCTCGACGGGACCCGATTTCACTGCCTTGCCGTGGTTGTCGTAGCTGTTCTGATAATCGCCTTCGATGATCTCGATGTCCCAGCCGGCCTTCGGCATCGGTTTGGCGGAGATGAAGCCTTCCGGCAGCTTGATCTGGACTTCATTGGTCGCCTTGCCGTCGCAGCCATGGGGGACCTGCAGGGTGGCGGCGACATAGGAGCCGACGGTCGCCGGCTGGTTGGCAAAGGTCGCATGGGCGAACACCGCCGTGGTCGAAGCGAGCGTGGCGACGGCGGTCGCGAGGATAAGTCTGGTCGTCATGGGTGTCTCTCCTGGCCGCGGTCCCTTTTGGCCGTCGGCATCTATAAGTCTGATCGGATGTTGAATGGAATCAGACCGAGAGCGGCGGACCGCGCAGGCGCGGACGGTCGAGGAGATGGCCAGAACGGATGGCCGTTTCGACGGGTGCGACTTCGCCAAGGCTCGCAAACTGGCTGAGCAGCCAGGACTGCGCCGAGGGTTCGGGAAGGAGGATCGCGCCAGCAAGACGGCAGGCCTCGCAATCGGCCATGGGCTTGACGCGCTTCTGCCCCTGATCGGCGACGCAGAGATCGGCGAATGTGCCGTCAGGCAGAACATAGACCGATGACTGTACGTCATTGGCAATCGCTGCCGGGGTCCGGTGTGCGAAACCGACGGACAGGAAGACCATGGCGCACAGGATGCGCAGGATCATCGTCGCTGTCTTGGGTTTCGGCTTCATCATTTCCCCCGTTCACCCGATCCTTTATCGCGATGGCTCGATCAAGCCAAGTGGCGAGATGCCGCGGCGGGCGGCCAATCACCGAGATGCGCTGCCGCAAACACGACGCTTCAGCGACAATTATTTGTTCGGGAGCGACGCTGCCTCTTGCCAAGGCGCCGCCGTGCCAGATAATGCGTTTCACGACCTTGTTGGGAGAAGCCGGTTCAATCCGGTGCCGAAGGAGCAACCGCCCCGGAAACTCTCAGGCAAAAGGACCACAAGGCGTCGACTGCACTCTGGAGAGAGGCCCGTTTCCAAAGCGGACCAAGCCGAAGGGATAACAATCTCAGGCACAAGGACAGAGGGGGCTCATGAACCGGCACAACCGTGCCCAGACTTGAGCAAGCGCGCGAGCGCGAAACCCGGAGGCGACGTCTTGGACGAACAGACCCAACTGAAACGCACCCCCCTTTACGATTTCCACGTGTCGCTTGGCGCCAAGATGGTGCCCTTTGCCGGTTATGACATGCCGGTGCAGTATCCGGCCGGCGTGTTGAAGGAACACCTCCACACCCGTTCCGCCGCCGGTCTCTTCGACGTCTCCCACATGGGCCAGGTCGAACTCGTCGCCGCTTCCGGCACTTACGAGGACGCGGCCAAGGCGCTGGAAACGCTTGTCCCCGTGGATATCCTCGGCCTGAAAGACGGTCGCCAGCGCTATGGCTTCTTCACCGACGACAATGGCGGCATCCTCGACGATCTGATGATCTCTCGCCTTGGCGAACGGTTGCTGGTCGTGGTCAATGCCGGCTGCAAGGATGCCGATATCGCCCACATGCGGGCAAAGCTTCCCGCCGGCGTCGAGGTTCTCGTGCATGACGATCGCGCGCTGCTCGCCCTGCAGGGTCCGAAGGCTGAAGCGGTTCTTGCTGCTCTCAATTCCGCAGTCGCTGCCATGAAGTTCATGGATGTCCGCGAGCTTATCCTGGGCGACATCCCTGCCCTCGTGTCTCGCACGGGCTATTCCGGCGAGGACGGCTATGAAATCTCGGTGCCGGCTGAGCGCGCCACCGATCTCGCCAAGGCCCTGCTCGATCAGTCCGACTGCCTACCCATCGGCCTCGGCGCCCGCGATTCGCTGCGCCTCGAAGCCGGGCTCTGCCTCTATGGCAACGACATCGACACCACGACCTCGCCGGTCGAAGCCTCGATCGAATGGGGCATCCAGAAGGTCCGCCGCTCAGGCGGCGCTCGCGAGGGCGGCTTCCCGGGTGCGAGCCGCATCCTCGGCGAACTCGAAAACGGCGTTTCCCGCCGCCGCGTGGGTCTGAAGCCCGAGGGCAAGGCCCCGGTCCGTCCGCCGGCCAAGCTGTTTGCCGATGCCGAGGGCAAGACCGAGATCGGTCACGTTTCCTCCGGCGGCTTCGGGCCGAGCGTCGAGAGCCCTGTTGCCATGGGTTACGTGCCGACCGCCATGGCCGAACCCGGTGCCCAGGTCTTCGCCGAGGTGCGTGGCAAGTTCTTGGCCCTGACCGTCACCGCCCTTCCCTTCATTACCCCCACCTACAAACGCTAAGAAAATCTCCGGAGAGAACCATGCTGAAATTCACCCCCGAACACGAATGGCTGAAGATCGAAGGCGATATCGCCACCGTCGGCATCACCACCCATGCCGCCGGCCAGCTCGGCGATCTCGTCTTCGTCGAACTGCCGGATGAAGGCACCAGCTTCAAGAAGGACGCAGGTGCCGCGACGGTTGAAAGCGTCAAGGCCGCCTCCGACGTCTACTGCCCGCTCGATGGCGAAGTGGTCGAGATCAACCAGGCGATCGTGGACGACCCGTCGCTGGTCAATTCCGATCCGGAAGGTGCCGCCTGGTTCTTCAAGCTGAAGCTCGCCAATCCCGCTGACGCCGACGCCCTGCTCGACGAGGCCGCCTACAAGGAGCTGATCGCCTGATGACGACAGAATTCCAGTTCACCGACTACGATCCTTACGACTTCGCCAATCGACGCCATATCGGCCCCTCACCGGCCGAAATGACGGATATGTTGAAGGTGATCGGCTATCACTCGCTCGATGAGCTGATTGACGCCACCGTTCCCGGCTCGATCCGCCAGAAAGTGCCGCTCACCTGGGGTGCCGCGATGACCGAGCGCGAGGCGCTCGACAAGCTGCGCGAGACCGCGAACAAGAACAAGGTTCTGACCTCGCTGATCGGCCAGGGCTATTACGGTACCATCACGCCGCCGGTCATCCAGCGCAACATCCTGGAAAACCCGGCCTGGTATACGGCCTATACGCCCTACCAGCCTGAAATCTCTCAAGGCCGTCTTGAGGCGCTCCTCAACTTCCAGACCATGGTGACGGATCTCACCGGTCTGGACGTTGCCAATGCCTCGCTCCTCGATGAAGCAACCGCTGCCGCTGAAGCCATGGCGCTCTGCCAGCGCAGCGCCAAGACCAAGGCCACCGGCTTCTTCGTCGACAAGGATTGCCATCCGCAGACCATCGCCGTCATCCAGACCCGTGCCGAGCCGCTGGGCTGGGCCGTCACCGTCGGCGATCCCTTCACCGATCTCGACCCGACGGAAGTCTTCGGCGCGATCTTCCAGTATCCGGGCACGCATGGCCACGTCCGTGACTTCTCCGGCCTGATCGCCCGCCTGCACCAGACCGGCGCGCTCGCCGCCGTCGCGGCCGATATTCTCGCCCTGCTGCTGTTGAAATCACCCGGCGAAATGGGTGCCGACATCGCCATCGGCTCGACCCAGCGCTTCGGCGTGCCGGTCGGTTATGGCGGCCCGCATGCGGCCTATATGGCGGTGAAAGACGCGATCAAGCGCTCGATGCCCGGGCGTCTTGTCGGCGTCTCCGTCGATGCCCGCGGGAACCGCGCCTATCGCCTGTCGCTGCAGACCCGCGAACAGCATATCCGCCGCGAAAAGGCGACCTCGAACATCTGCACCGCGCAGGTGCTGCTCGCCGTCATGGCCTCCATGTATGCGGTCTTTCACGGCCCCCAGGGATTGAAGGCAATTGCGCAGCAGGTGCACCGCAAGACGGTGCTGCTCGCCAAGGGCCTGGAAAAGCTCGGCTACACGATCGAGCCGGAGACCTTCTTCGACACGATCACCGTCGAGGTGGGTCATATGCAGGGCCTCGTGTTGCGGGCGGCTGTCGCGGAAGGTGTCAACCTGCGAAAGGTCGGCGAGACCAAGGTCGGCATCGCCCTCGACGAGCGAACCCGCCCGGCGACGCTCGAAGCCGTCTGGCGTGCCTTCGGCGGCAAGTTCAAGGTCTCGGAGTTCGACGCCGATTACCGCCTGCCCAAGGATCTCCTGCGCACCAGCGAGTATCTGACACATCCGATCTTCCACATGAACCGCGCGGAAAGCGAGATGACCCGCTATATCCGCCGGCTGTCGGACCGCGACCTCGCGCTCGACCGGGCGATGATCCCGCTCGGCTCTTGCACGATGAAGCTGAACGCCACGGCGGAAATGCTGCCGATCACGTGGCCGGAATTCTCCGACATCCATCCCTTCGTGCCTCAAGACCAGGCACTGGGCTACAAGGAGATGATCGACGATCTCTCGGAAAAGCTCTGCGCGGTCACTGGTTACGACGCGATTTCGATGCAGCCGAATTCGGGCGCCCAGGGCGAGTATGCCGGCCTCTTGACGATCCGCGCCTATCACCTGTCGCGGGGCGATAGCCATCGCACGGTCTGCCTGATCCCGACGTCTGCCCATGGCACCAATCCGGCGTCTGCCCAGATGGTCGGCATGACCGTGGTGCCGGTCAAGTCCAAGGAAAACGGCGACATCGACCTCGACGACTTCCGCGCCAAGGCGAAACAGCATGCAGACAACCTCTCCTGCTGCATGATCACCTATCCTTCGACGCATGGCGTGTTCGAAGAGACGGTGCGCGAGATCTGCGAGATCACCCATCAGCATGGTGGCCAGGTCTATCTCGACGGAGCCAACATGAACGCCATGGTCGGCGTCGCCCGCCCCGGCGATATCGGCTCTGACGTCTCCCACCTCAACCTGCACAAGACCTTCTGCATCCCGCATGGTGGCGGCGGTCCGGGCATGGGGCCGATCGGCGTCAAGGCGCATCTGGCACCGTTCCTGCCCGGTCACGTCTCGACCGATGGGCGTCCGGGTGCCGTCTCGGCCGGCCCTTACGGTTCGCCGTCGATCCTGCCGATCAGCTGGTCCTACTGCCTGATGATGGGTGGCGAAGGCCTGACCCAGGCGACCAAGGTCGCGATCCTCAACGCCAACTACATCGCGGCAAGGCTGAAGGGCGCCTATGACGTGCTTTACACCTCGGCGTCCGGCCGCGTGGCGCATGAATGCATCATCGACACCCGTCCGCTGCAGGCGTCCGCCGGCGTGACCGTCGACGATGTGGCCAAGCGTCTGATCGACTGCGGCTTCCACGCGCCGACCATGAGCTGGCCGGTAGCCGGCACGCTGATGATCGAGCCGACGGAATCGGAGACCAAGGCTGAGATCGACCGCTTCTGTGATGCGATGCTGGCCATCCGCGAGGAAGCCCGTGACATCGAAGAAGGCCGGATGGACAAGGCCAACAATCCGCTGAAGAACGCGCCGCATACGGTGGAAGATCTGGTCGGCCAGTGGGATCGTCCCTACAGCCGCGAAAAGGCCTGCTACCCGCCGGGCGCCTTCCGGGTCGACAAGTACTGGTCCTCGGTCAACCGCGTGGACAATGTCTATGGCGACCGGAACCTCGTCTGCACCTGCCCGCCGATGGAAGCCTACGCGGAAGCCGCCGAGTAACGGCCCAAGTCTCGACACAGGAACGCCGCCCTTGAGGCGGCGTTCTTCATTTGTGGTGACATGCCGAAGAAGCGTGTGATGGAACGGAATGCAGCATTCCCCGTTCTTCTGCTGCTCAACACAGGAGAACAGATATGCGCAATACTCTTATCCTCGCCGGTGCAGCGGCCCTCATGACGCTCACGGCGTCGGCCCATGCGCAGGAGACTGTCATCATCCAGCAGGCGCCGGTCGCCACCCAGTCGACGATTGTCGTGCCGGCCCCGGTCGAAACCTATGTCATGCAGCGCGAAGTGCGCTCCGTCCCGTATGAAGGCGATGTGCTGATCGGCCGCGTCATCGAGGATCCAGTCGAGCTCTACCCGGTCGACGGTTACGACAACTATTCCTACACCGTCGTCAACGAGCGCCGCGTGATCGTCGATCCGCAAACGCGCCAGATCATCCAGATCATCGAATGATCTGTCTCGAATGAAAGTTTCAGAGCCCGGTGCCCAGCGCCGGGTTCTTTGCATTCCAAGACCTGCACCATCGTGTGCCCATTCTTCGTACGGCGGCGTGTCGAAATGGGTCAAAGCCTCGGCCGCCGACAACGATCTGCGAACCGTGCGGATTCCGAATCTCCTAACCCGCAGCCTCTATGGTGGCGCCGTCGATGTCCGCGAACGGCAGGTCAAATCATGAGCCTTTCTGCAATGATGAGCGTTTCCTTGTCCGGGATGCAGGCGCAGCAGACGCGGCTTGCCGCCTCGGCAAACAATGTCGCCAACGCCATGACGCCCGCTTACGATAGGCTGGAAACCAGTTTCGCCAGCAACGAGCCTGGCGGTGTCACAGCATCCGTCGCGCCATCGGGAGACGAGACCTACGCCGATACGTCCAATGTCGACCTCGCCTCGGATATGCTGTCGGTCGTCGAGAGCGAAATCGGCTTCAAGGCGAATGCCGCGGTCTGGGAGACCGGGGCGGAGATCTGGGACGTGCTGATGAGCATCAAGCGCGATTGATTCGCGTCTATCGAATACTCCTTCAGTGCCTGATCCGTCGAAGACCGCATGTCGGGGTCGCTCATCGCCGCAATCGCGCGACAGCGTGGTGCGAGCATTTTTGGGCTGCGTCACAATCAACGTGCTCACGCATAGCAAAAATGCAATTCTTTGATTGCAAAGTGCGCAACTTCTCGGCACAGTCATGAGTTGCAATAGGTTGCAAAGAGGAATTCATGTATAACGATGCGCTCAATGATCTGAAGGCTGATATCCTCGCTGCACCCAGCGAGGATCGCGTGCACCTCAAATCGTTGTTCGACCAGCATCTGGAGCGCGCGCTGGCTTGCGTCGTTTCCAGCGACTATGTCGAAGACTGTCTCTTCCAGATCGAAGAGGCCCTCGGCCTGTTCTGCACGAACGCTGCCGAGAGCCAGAATGTCCGCACCTATCTACTGGGTGCGATCGAGGCCCTGCGAGACGAACTCCATCTTTGCGACGTCGAGGTGGATGCTCGCAAGGTCGCTGTCGGCTTCTGACGACGACCGCTTTCGGCCGCCTCCGCCACGGCGGCGCTCCAGTCCATCTGCCGCGGCCAGAGACACCATCTGCAGGAGATGGTCGAGAAACAGCGCATCGTCGCTCAAGGGCGCCTTCTGCGAGACGCCCTTGATGATTTCTCTGAGGCTACGCACCTGCTCTTCAACGATCGAGCGCACGTAGGTATCGGAGGATGGAATAGGGCCATCCGTCATGTCATTCTCCTGCCATTCTGGGATATTGATGGGTTCCATGGGGTTCCTGGGCGAACATCAGCGGCACCAGAGGTGCCGTGCCGAAGGGGTTGCCCGGTGCGAAGGCGAGATCGAGCACACTCCCCGTGATGCCATAGAGTTCGTGATGCTTGAGAAGGCCCGCCGTCGAGGGCTTCGCCACGATCGGGAGGATCAGGGCGCCGTCCAGCATGCTGGGTGCGGCCAGCGGCATGACATCCCAACCTGTGGACAGAAGCAGATTGACCAGCTTCGGATGGGTCTCGACAATCAGCGACCTGATGCCTGCAACGAGGCAATATTCCATCACGCCGGTCATCAGCACGTGTGAGATCGGGACGCCGGCGATCCTCTCGTTAGAGATCTCGGCGATGCAGCGTGTCCATTCGAAGATGCGTTCGCCGCGCGGCCACTCGCCGCCGTCCATCAGGTGCGGATAGACATCCGACAGCAGATGCGGCTTCAGTGTCGGCAGCAGACGGCTGTAACCGACAACTTCGCCGCCGACGATCAGTGGGAGATGGACAGCCTCGTCTCCGTCGAACTGGTCGATCTCCCGCCCATCGGGGCGACGGCAGGCCTCCCAGCCCAGCCGTTCGACGAACTGCCGATGGCGGAAGCGCCAGACCTTTTCCATGATGTCAGCGTAATCATGCGTCGCTGCGCCCAGGATCGTCGCCAGCATGTAGACCCCCAAAAACCCGGGGTCGACACTGAGCCAAGGGGGCCAAATTCAATATAGGCCGTTCTGCCTATTTATCTGATTAAACCCAGCCGGATCGATTCGGCGATCAGTTGCGCCCGGTTGACGGAGTTCAACTTGCGGCAGGCCGACGCAATCTCGTGCTGGACGGTTTTCTCGGAGATTCCAAGAATTTGGCCGATTTCCCAATTGGTCTTGCCGGCCGCGCACCAGAGGATCACCTCACGCTCGCGCGGCGTCACTTTGGCCGCCGCTGCGGCCATGCGCTCGGAGTTGTCGGCCATAAAGGCGCGCAACCTGTTGTGCGCATAGATTGAAATGATATGGAGCGCGCCGCGCTGTTCGCTGGAGAGATCCACCTTGTGGGCGCCGAAGGTGACGATTGCCTGGAAGCCGCCGACCGAGTGCAGCGGAACGCTATAGCCGTCCATCATGCCGAACTCGGTCGCCTCGTTCATGACCCGTTTGGCGGATCGGCTGAGGGGCTTGTCGGCAAGGGCCTCCGACCAGACGAAGGCCTCGTTCGACATCTTCGTCCGGTAAATCACCGGGTCTACATGGACATAGTTTTCCTGCACATAGCGCTCGAACCAGCCGTCCGGCCAGGCGTTCAGCATGAAATAGGGATCGATCCGCTCGTTGGGCAGCGGGATGCCGGAGATGGCGTAACAATCCATGCCGAAGGATTTCGCCGCCTTGTCGAGGCTCGCCAGGACCGCATTGTCGTCACGTGCCTGCGATGATTCGGTGATGAAATCGAACATCGCGTTGGCAGTAGCCTGCCTGTCTGACATTGAGCCCCTCACCCCGAATGCTGCCCCACACACGCAGATTTAGCATGACCGGATGGAAACCGGGCGGGTGAAGATTGGATTTCCAAAGGGATTTCTTTGGCCTAGCGGGTGCATGGGCATCGGCCTTGGTAAGCGCGGCCGATCGGAGGCCGTCAGTCGGCGCCGATGACGAAACCACGCTCGCTCGCGGTCGACAGCGCAATCATGGTCTCACTGCGCGCAATCAGGCGCTCGCCCTTCAAATCGGCCAGGAAGGTTTCGATGCCCGTGAGGTCAGCGGTTCGGATCTTCAGCATATAGGACCAGCCGCCGGTAACATGGTGACATTCGAGCACGGAAGGATGCGCTTCGGCGTAATCGCGGAAGGCTGCCTGCTCGGTATCCTGCGGCAGAGTGACAAGCATGAAAGCCGTGATCGGCAGACCGAGCGCAACCGGATCCACCTCCAGCGTGAAGCGCTTGATGGCGCCCGATGCCACCAGGCGGCGGATGCGCTCATTGACGGCCGACGGCGAAAGCCCTACGACATCCCCGATGCTGGCGAGCGATCGACGTGCGTCTTCAGCCAGAAGATCGATAATCTTGCGGTCACTTGTATCCATGACCGCAGTTTATTTATCGATGAACAGTTTCCGCAAGATATTTTTTCGCAATCCGACAAAAAATGATGCCTCGATTCTTCGAGACATCATGTCAGACACCCATGGGCGATGTGCCAGTGCTATCGTTTAGGCGGTTGCCGTCTGGCGCTGACGGGCAAGTTCCGCGAGATCGGCTGCCTGGAGCTCGACCGATTCACCACAGCCACAGGCCGAGGTCTGATTGGGGTTGTGGAAGGTGAAACCGGAGCGCAGCGTCGTGGTCTCAAAGCCCATTTCCGTGCCGAGCAGGTAAAGAACAGCCGCCGGGTCGATCCAGACCGTGGCGCCGTCCTTCTCGATCCGGTCGTCCTTGGCGTTGGGCTCCGTTACCAGATCGATGGTGTATTCCATCCCGGCGCAGCCGCCCTTCTTGATCCCCACCCTGATACCCTTGGCATCGGGACCGGAATTCTCGACGATCGCCCTGACGCGTGCGGCAGCCGCATCGCTCATGGTCATTACCTGAAAGCCCATCGGCACAGTCTCCATCAACAACCGGGTTCAAGGTCCGGCGTTTCTCATGCGCAATGTAAGGGACGCGCCCCTATGGTTCAATAGGTTAGGCGCATCTCTGGGACGCGGGACGTGCATGTCAGCCCGGCCTGGGCTTGATGATGATCAATCGGTAAGCAGCGCAACGGGGCGACCAAAAACCCGATCCTTTTCAGAAACTTGACCGCTGGCTTCAAGTCTCTCGGGAACGCATGGCGATCAAAATTCGCGCAGCGATTTTGTGAAACAGGCGCAAAGACGGGCAAAGCTCGGCGCAAAACCCGAAAATTTTGACCATCCGGTAAAATATTCGCCGCACGCCACTGCAAGCATCTGTATCTGCTCGCTTTTCTAAATTGGCACGGTGATTGCTTCACTCTCTGCGAACAAAAAATGGCGCTGAGCGCGCCTCCAGAAGCGGAGAACGAAAAATGGAAATCGGCGTCTTCATCCCGATCGGCAACAATGGCTGGCTCCTTTCGGAGAATGCCCCGCAATACAAGCCGAGTTTCGAGCTCAATAAGGCAATCACGCTGAAGGCCGAGGAATACGGCTTCGATTTCGCGCTTTCGATGATCAAGCTGCGTGGTTTCGGCGGCAAGACGGAGTTCTGGGACTATAACCTCGAGAGCTTCACACTGATGGCAGGGCTCGCCGCCGTCACGTCGAAGATCAAGCTCTTCGGCACGGCTGCGACGCTCATCATGCCGCCGGCGATCGTCGCACGCATGGCCACCACGATCGATTCGATTTCCGGTGGGCGCTTCGGCGTCAACCTGGTCACCGGCTGGCAGCGGCCGGAATACAGCCAGATGGGCCTCTGGCCAGGCGACGACTATTTCTCCGACCGCTACGAATATCTCAGCGAATACACGACCGTCCTGAAAGACCTGCTGACGACAGGCCAGTCCGATCTCAAGGGCAAGCATTTCCAGATGGACGACTGCCGGATGAAGCCGATCCCGGAAGGTGACGTGAAGCTGATCTGCGCTGGCTCCTCCAATGCCGGCATGGAGTTTTCCGCGAAGTTCGCCGACTACAGCTTCTGCTTCGGCGTCGGCGTCAATGCGCCGAAGGCTTTCGCGCCGACCAATGAACGGCTGCTCGCCGCGACCGCAAAGACCGGCCGCGAGGTGCGTTCCTTCGTGCTCACCATGGTTCTGGCCGAAGAAACCACCGAAGAAGCCTTCGCCAAGTGGGAGCACTACAAGGCGGGCGCCGACGAGGAAGCCATCCAATGGCTCGGTCTGCAGAGTGCTGCCGACACCAAGTCCGGCTCCGACACCAATGTGCGGCACATGGCGAACCCGGTTTCGGCCGTCAACATCAACATGGGCACGCTGATCGGCTCCTATGCCGAGGTCGCCGCCATGCTCGACGAGATGAGTGAAGTCCCCGGCACCGGTGGCGTGATGCTGACTTTCGACGACTTCCTGGAAGGCATCGAGAAGTTCGGCAAATACGTGCAGCCGCTGATGAAGAGCCGCGCCCATGTCACCCAGATGCTGGAGGCCGCCGAATGAGCGAGGCCGTTGTTGCAGGCTATCAGCCACGCCCCGAGCTGACGAAGAGCGTCACGCTGCCAGCACGGCCCGAACCGATCACGCTGAAGCCGTCGGAAACGGCGGTCGTCGTCGTCGACATGCAGAATGCCTATTCGACGGAGGGCGGTTACGTCGATCTCGCAGGCTTCGACATTTCGGGCGCCAAGGGCACGATTGCCAATATCAAGAAGACGCTCGATGCAGCACGCGAAGCGGGCGTTCTGGTAGTCTATTTCCAAAACGGCTGGGATCCTGACTATGTCGAGGCGGGCGGTCCCGGCTCGCCCAACTGGCACAAGTCGAATGCGCTGAAAACCATGCGCAAGCGGCCCGAACTGCAGGGTCAGCTGCTTGCCAAGGGCACCTGGGACTATGCAATCGTTGACGAGCTGCAGCCGAAGCCCGGTGACATCCTGGTGCCGAAGAGCCGCTATTCCGGCTTCTTCAACACCAACATGGACTCGGTGCTGCGTGCCCGCGGCATCCGCAACCTCGTCTTCGTAGGCATTGCCACCAATGTCTGCGTCGAAAGCTCGCTGCGCGATGCCTTCCACCTCGAATATTTCGGTGTGATGCTCGAGGACGCAACCCATCACCTCGGCCCCGACTTCATTCAACAGGCGACCGTTTACAACGTCGAAAAATTCTTCGGCTGGGTGGCGACCGTCAACGACTTCTGCGGTGCGATCGGTCAGGCAGCGCCTGCCGACGCGGCCGAATGATCATCACCATTCCAACATTGCCACATCGAACCAGGAGAGTGTGAGAATGCCCAAGACCATCGTCGTTCCGGAAGGCACCCAGAAGCCGATCGCCCCCTATTCGCCCGGCGCCCTTGCCGACGGCATCCTCTATGTCTCGGGAACACTTCCCTTCGACAAGAACAACGACGTCGTGCATATCGGCGACGCAGCCGCCCAGACGCGCCATGTGCTGGAAACCATCAAATCCGTCATCGAGACCGCCGGCGGCACCATGGACGACGTGACCATGAACCACATCTTCGTCACCGACTGGGCCAACTACCAGGCCGTCAACAAGGTCTATGCCGAGTACTTCCCGGGCGACAAGCCGGCGCGCTACTGCGTGCAGTGCGGGTTGGTGAAGCCTGACGCGTTGGTCGAAATCGCGACGGTCGCGCATATCGGGAAGAAGTGAGGGGCGCTTAGGTTGGAGGGCGGGTTACCCCCTCTGGCCTGCCGGCCATCTCCCCCTCAAGGGGGGAGATCGGAATACCGCTGACCTCAGCATCCCTTTCTGGCCGAGGTGCTTCCGTCTGGCACTCGTAGATCCCCGATACTGGCAGGACGCATCCCCTCGTCGATCTCCCCCCTTGAGGGGGAGATGTCCGGCAGGACAGAGGGGGGTACCAACGGCAAAACGCTGAAAGCAAACACGCATGCATTACGACATCCACGGCCTCACCTCTCCCGATGCACCTGCTATCCTGCTCTCGTCAGGGCTCGGCGGCTCGGGCGGCTATTGGGCACCGCAGATCCCTGCCCTCTCGGAGCGTTTCCGCGTCATCACCTATGACCACCGCGGCTGCGGCAAGACGGGTGGCTCGGCGCCCGAGAACGGCGGCATATCGGACATGGCCGATGACGTGCTGGAGATCGTCGAGACGCTGAAGCTCAAGAGTTTCCATTTCATGGGTCACGCGCTGGGTGGCCTGATCGGGCTTGATCTGGCGCTGCGCCGGCCGGAACTGATCGAAAGCCTCGTGCTGATCAATGCCTGGAGCAAGGCCGATCCGCATTCCGGACGTTGCTTCGACGTGCGCATCGCGCTCCTCGAAAACGCCGGTGTCGAGGCCTTCGTCAAGGCACAGCCGCTCTTCCTCTACCCGGCCATCTACATGGCTGAAAACCCGGAAAAGATGGCGGCGGAAGAGGCCCATGCGCTCGCCCATTTCCAGGGTCGCGACAATATCCTGCGCCGGATTGCGGCACTGCGTGCCTTCGATGTCGACGACCGCCTCGGCGAGATCCAGACGCCGACGCTTGTCATTGCCACGCGTGACGACCTGCTCGTCCCCTATTCCCGTTCACTGCGCCTCGCCGAAGGGCTGCCGAACGCAAATCTTGTGCTCACCGTCGCCGGTGGACACGCCGTCAACGTCACCTATCCGCAAACATTCAACAGCGCGGTCCTCGACTTCCTGTCGGGCGTAGAGCGCGCGTGAAAGGACCTGCCATGCTGGCCACGAAGACCATCGCAGCCGTCGCAGCCACGCCGGAAGCAACCTCGCCGGAAAAGATTGCGACCTATCGCAACGGCATGGCCCGGCTTGCCGCAGCCGTGACCATCGTCACCACCGACGGCCCCGGCGGTCGCGCCGGCTTTGCGGCAACTGCCGTCACCAGCGTTTCGGACAATCCGCCGACGCTGCTTGTCTGCCTCAACAAGGGGTCTTCCGCCTATCCTGCCGTCAACGCCAATGGCTTCGTCACCGTCAACGCGCTTTCGGCAGAACACGAGCCAGTCAGCCGGCTCTTTGGTGGCAAGACACCGGTCGAAGAGCGCTTTGCCGCCGCCACCTGGGAGACGACGCCGTCGGGCACGCCGCGCCTCGTCGATGCGCTCGTTTCCTTTGAATGCCGGATCACGGAAGTGCATGACGGCAGCACCCATGACGTTTTGTTCTGCGAGGTTCTCGACGTCACCACCCGCGAGGACGGCCAGGCGCTTGTCTATTTCGACCGGGGCTATCGCACCGTCTAGATAACTGTAACCAAACGCAAAACGGCCCGCTTGATGCGGGCCGTTTCGTTGATTGCCTAATCCCCTCAATACCAGCCGACAGCGACCTGCGCCTCTTCGGACATGCGGTCCGGCGTCCACGGCGGATCGAAGCTCATTTCGACCTCGACGCCCGATACGCCCTCGACCGAACCGACGGCGTTTTCGACCCAGCCCGGCATTTCGCCGGCGACCGGGCAACCCGGAGCGGTCAGGGTCATGACGATCTTCACCGTGCGATCGTCCTCGATGTCGATCTTGTAGATCAGCCCGAGTTCGAAGATGTCGGCCGGGATTTCCGGGTCATAGACGGTCTTCAGCGCGGAGATGATATCGTCGGAGAGGCGGGCCACCTCTTCCGGCGGGATCGCCGTGTTGATGATGCCTTCGCGGACGTCTGGCTTGGTTTCGGTCTCACTCATGGTGTTCATTCCTCAGGCGAAGAAGCTGCGGGCGTAATCCAGAGCGTCCGCCAGCGCATCGACTTCTTCCCGTGTGTTATAAAGGCCGAACGAGGCCCGGCAAGTGGAGGTCACGCCGAAACGTGCCAGAAGCGGCTGGGCGCAATGGGTCCCGGCACGAACGGCGACGCCACGTCGGTCGATCATGGTGGAGACATCATGGGCGTGGATGCCGGCGAGCTCGAACGAGAAGATCGCTCCCTTGCCCGGCGCGTTGCCGATGATGCGCAGCGAATTGATCGCCGAGAGACGTTCATGCGCATAGGCGCGCAGGCTTTCCTCATGGGCGGCGATCGCCTCACGGCCAAGGCTTTCCATATAGTCGAGCGCGTAACCGAGACCGATGGCCTGGACGATCGGCGGCGTGCCCGCCTCGAAGCGATGCGGCGGCTCGTTATAGGTGACGCGGTCTTCGGCCACCTCGATGATCATCTCACCGCCGCCCATGAAGGGATCCATATCCTTCAGGCGGTCCATCTTGCCCCAGAGCACGCCGATGCCGGAGGGACCGTAGAGCTTGTGGCCGGTCACGGCATACCAGTCGCAGCCAAGATCCTGGACATCGACCGGCATATGCACCGCGCCTTGGCTGCCATCGACCATGACGGCGATGCCGCGCTCACGGGCAATGCGGCATACCTCCTTGATCGGCACGACGGTACCGAGCGCGTTCGACATATGGGTGATGGCGATCAGCTTGGTCCGCTCGGTCAGGCACTTTTCGAAGGCTTCCATATCGAAAGCGCCTTCGTCGGTGACCGGAGCCCAGACCAGCTTGGCGCCCTTTCGTTCCCGCAGGAAATGCCACGGCACGATGTTGGAATGGTGCTCCATGATGGAGAGCACGATCTCGTCGCCCTCGCCGATATGCTTCATGCCCCAGCCATAGGCGACCGTGTTGATCGCCTCGGTCGAAGACTTGGTGAAGATCACCTCGTCAATCGAAGGGGCATTCAGGAATCGGCGCACCTTTTCGCGCGCCGCTTCATAGGCGTCCGTCGCAGCATTGGACAGGAAATGCAGGCCACGATGCACATTGGCATATTCGTTCGAGTATGCAGCGCTGATCGCGTCGATCACTTGGCTCGGCTTCTGGGCCGAGGCGGCATTGTCGAGATAGACCAGCTTCTTGCCATAGACCTCACGCGACAGGATCGGGAAATCCCGGCGCACGGCCTCGACGTCGTACCCTGTCCGTGCCGCGATCGTGTCAGCCATGATGCTCCAGCCAGTCGGTGATGATCTCTTCTAGGGCCTCGACGAGCGGCTCGTTTTCGAGCTCCTCGACGATTTCGGCGACGAAGCCGTTGATCAGCAGCGCGCGCGCCTTCTTCTCCGGAATGCCACGCGACATCAGGTAGTAGAGATGGCTCTTGACGATGTCGGCGACCGTCGCGCCATGGGCGCACTGAACGTCATCGGCAAAGATCTCAAGCTCCGGCTTCACCGAGAACTCGCAATCATCGGACATCAGTAGCGTGTTGCAGGCCATGCGCGCATCGGTCTTCTGGGCATCTGGCGCAACCCGGATCATGCCCTGGAAGACGCCACGGGCACGATCGAAGACGACGTTGCGGATGATTTCCGTCGAGGTCGTGTTCGGCACGTCATGGCCGAGCGTCATGGTGACGTCGGTATGGGTGTCACCGCCAAGCAGGTTGACGCCGCGCAGCATGAAGTCGGAGCCTTCGCCTACCGTCTTCACATGCACTTCCTGGCGCACCAGCTTGCCGCCGGCATTGACGATGAAGAGGCGGAACTTGGCGTCCGTGCCGAGTTCAGCGCGGATCTGGCCAAGATGCGTGTCGGCATCACCTTCGCCCTGCAGGATCACCCAGGTGATCTCGGCACCCTCGCCGAGCTTCAGATCGGCGACAACAGAGGCAAGTGCGGCCGAACCGCTCTGGCCGACATGGCGCTCGATGACGGTGGCCTTGGACCCCTTGCCGAAAGTCGCCGGGAAACGCAGATGCAGCTGACCGGCGGCATGCACCGACTGCAGCTCGATCGGCGCTTCGATGTTGGCGTCCTCGGCCACGGCGAGCATGAAGCCGTCGCGCACGAAGGCGCCGTTCAGGCGGCCGATCGTGTCGTCACCACTGAAGGCGGTCAGGCCTTCAGCGGCTTCACCGTTCGAGAGCGCGTCACGATAGAGCGAAACAGAGAGGCCTTCCGGCAGCGACGCCGGCGCCTGAGCCACACCCTGCAGCACATTGAGCACGGTGGCGCCCGACACCAGCGGATTGACCGCCTTGGCAACGGCCTGCGGCTCTTCGGCCGGAAGTGCCCGCAGCAGCGCCTTGAGGTCGGTGTAGTGGAAGGTCTCGACGCGGCGCGTCGGCAAACCCTGGCGCTTCAGCGCGTCGAACAGGCCGTCGCGCTTCAAAAGCACGGCGCCATCGCCGGGAAGGCTGCCGATCTGGTTGGTATAGGCGTCGATGATCTGGGTCTCGGCTGCGGTGAGCCGGTTGGCCGCTTGCAATGTCATCGTTGCAACTCCTTCATTCTCGGCCCGAACTCAGGCAGCCTGCCCCGTGATGTCGGCATAGCCGTTCGCTTCCAGATCAAGCGCCAGCGACTTGTCGCCCGACTTGATGATCTGGCCCTTGTAGAGGACATGCACGCTGTCCGGCACGATGTAGTCGAGCAGGCGCTGGTAGTGGGTGATGACCACGGTTGCGCGGTCCGGACGCTTGAGCGCGTTCACGCCATCGGCGACGATCTTCAGCGCGTCGATGTCGAGGCCAGAATCGGTTTCGTCGAGGATGCAGAGCTTCGGCTCAAGCAGCGCCATCTGCAGGATTTCGGCGCGCTTCTTTTCACCGCCGGAGAAGCCGACATTGAGCGGCCGCTTCAGCATGTCAGGGTTGATCTTCAGCTCGGCAGCGGCTTCCTTGACGCGGCGCATGAAGTCCGGCGTCGTCAGCTCATCCTCGCCACGCGCCTTGCGCTGCGAGTTCATCGCGACCTTCAGGAACTGCATGGTGGCGACGCCCGGGATTTCGACCGGGTACTGGAAGGCGAGGAAGATGCCCTTTGCCGCACGCTCGGCCGGGTCGAGTTCGAGAATGCTCTCGCCGTTGTAGAGGATGTCGCCTTCGGTCACTTCATAGTCTTCGCGGCCCGACAGGATGTAGGACAGCGTCGACTTGCCGGAGCCGTTCGGGCCCATGATGGCAGCCACTTCGCCGGCCTTCACGGTCAAGTTCAGGCCCTTGATGATTTCGGTGCCGTCTTCGGCGATACGGGCATGGAGATTTCTGATTTCAAGCATGTCTGTCTTCCTGTCCATCGGGCGGTTCAAGGGCCGCCTGTCGTTTCCTGTCGCGCCCTGGGGCACATCTTTTCTGTTCGTCATCCTCGGGCTTGTCCCGAGGATCTACTGCCGTATCAGTTATAGTCCGACCATTGTGGTGAGCTCGGATGCGGTGAGTAGACATTTTCGATCTCGTAGATCCGGTCGTAGAGATCGAGCCATGTCGGGTTCATCCCTTCGATTAGCTTGATCTTCCAGTCCCGCAAATACCGCTTCAGAGACTTCTCTCGTCGGATCGCGAGGACAATGTTCGGATGCTGCTCGAACCACACCAAAAGCTTCGCATTGTATCTGGACGTAAAACCTTTCCTCTCTTCATTCCTATGCTCCCAAATGCGCCCCTGAAGGTCGCTGGTCACACCGGTGTAGATCACGCCACGTGGCTTGTCCGACATCATGTAAACGAAGCCGGACATCGCTAATCAGCCTCGCCGGCAGTAGATCCTCGGGACAAGCCCGAGGATGACGACCGCACAGGGCTGATCGCGCCGCTTCATCAGCCGACCGAACCCTCGAGCGAGATGTTGATCAGCTTCTGCGCTTCAACCGCGAATTCCATCGGCAGCTGCTGGATGACGTCGCGGACGAAGCCGTTGACGATGAGGGCGATTGCCTCTTCTTCCGGGATGCCGCGCTGCATGGCGTAGAACTTCTGGTCCTCGGAGATCTTCGAGGTCGTCGCCTCGTGCTCCACCTTGGCCGTCGAGTTCTTCACCTCGATGTAAGGCACGGTATGCGCGCCGCAGGTGTCACCGATCAGGAGCGAATCGCAATTGGTGAAGTTGCGGGCGTTCTCCGCCTTGCGATGCATCGAGACCTGGCCGCGATAGGTGTTCTGCGACACGCCGGCCGAGATGCCCTTGGAGATGATGCGGCTCTTGGTGTTCTTGCCGAGATGGATCATCTTGGTGCCGCTATCGACCTGCTGATGGCCGTTGGAGACGGCGATCGAGTAGAACTCGCCCTGGCTGTCGTCGCCGCGAAGGATGCAGGACGGATATTTCCAGGTGATCGCAGAGCCGGTTTCGACCTGGGTCCAGGAGATCTTCGAGCGCGCACCACGGCAATCGCCGCGCTTGGTAACGAAGTTGTAGATGCCGCCCTTGCCGTCCTTATCGCCGGGATACCAGTTCTGAACGGTCGAATACTTGATCTCGGCATCATCGAGCGCCACGAGCTCGACGACGGCCGCGTGCAGCTGGTTTTCGTCGCGCTGAGGTGCCGTGCAGCCTTCAAGATAGGAGACGTAGGCGCCCTCTTCGGCAACGATCAGCGTGCGCTCGAACTGGCCGGTGTTCTTCTCGTTAATACGGAAATAGGTCGACAGCTCCATCGGGCAGCGAACGCCCTTCGGAATGAAGACGAAGGAACCGTCGGTGAAGACGGCCGAATTCAGCGTCGCATAATAGTTGTCGGTGACCGGAACGACCGAGCCGAGATACTTCTTCACCAGCTCGGGATGCTCGCGCACAGCTTCCGAGATCGACATGAAGATCACGCCGGCCTTCTTCAGCTCTTCCTTGAAAGTCGTGACGACCGAAACCGAGTCAAAGACAGCGTCGACGGCGATCTTCGAGGACTGCACGCCGGCCAGCATTTCCTGCTCTTTCAGCGGGATGCCGAGCTTTTCATAAACCTTCAGGAGCTCGGGATCGACTTCGTCCAGCGACTTCGGACCGGCAGCCGTCTTCGGCGCTGCATAGTAGTGGATGTCGTTGAAGTCGATCTTCGGATAGTCGACGCGCGCCCAGGTGGGCTCGACCATCGTCAGCCAGCGACGATAGGCGTCGAGGCGCCATTCCAGCATCCACTCGGGTTCGTTCTTCTTGGCCGAGATAAACCGCACGATGTCTTCCGACAGACCCTTCGGGGCCTTGTCGACTTCAATCATGGTCTCGAAGCCGTATTTGTACTGGTCGACGTCGATCTGGCGGACCTGATCGATCGTTTCCTGCACAGCAGCCATGGTCGTTCTCCAATCTTGCCGGGCCAAATTCCGGCAGCTTGTTAACGTTGGGCGGTGACCCGCCATATCTAAGGTCCCCGGACCATCATTTCACCCCTCTTGGCAAGGGAAAAACGCGATCCGGACCGGTTTTTTTGCCGCTTTATGCGGCCTGCCCCGTCAGCTTTCGCCGAGCAGCAATCTTTGCAAAGGCCGCAACGAAGCGATCTATATCGCTCTCTGTCGTGGCCGGGCCAATCGAGAGACGCAGCGCTCCCGTCGCTGCATCCTCGCCCATGGCGGTCAGCACGTGGCTCGCGCCCACTTTGCCCGACGAGCAGGCCGCACCGGCCGACAGCGCCACGCCTTCGAGATCAAAAGCGATCTGCCCGGTCTCCGCCTTGAGCCCCGGCAGATGGAAGAAGCTCGTATTACCGACGCGCGCCTCGCTGCGCCCGTAGATCACGGTGTCGGGTGCCGCCGACAACATCGCTTCTTCCGCTCGATCGCGAAGCGCCGTCAGCCGCGCATTCCGCTCGCTGAGATCCGATGCCATTTCGCGCGCAGCCGCGCCGAAGCCCGCGATTGCGGCGAGGTTTTCCGTGCCGGCGCGATGGCCCTTTTCCTGGCCGCCGCCGCGGACCAAAGGCTCCGGCATCAAGGTCTCGCCGCGCGACACCAGCGCACCGACGCCCTTGGGACCACCCAGCTTGTGGGCCGAGAGGATCAAGAAATCGGCACCGAGGTCTGCGACCGACAAGGGTATGCGACCCGCGGCCTGAACTGCATCCACGACCAGGAGCCCACCGACCTTCTTTACGATGGCAGCGATCGCCTGGATTGGCTGAATGATGCCGGTTTCGTTGTTGACCAGCATGACGGCGACCAGAGGCAGGCCGTCTGCGGCGTCGTGTGCAGCGAGATGCGCGGAAAGCGCTTCAAGATCGAGGATGCCCGCGGGCGTCACCGGCAGTTCCGTCACCTTGTCTGCGGCAAAGCGCCCGCCAGCCCTGACGGCCGGGTGCTCGATGGCAGAAACATAGAGACGACCGAGCGCCACACGCGACTTGCCCATGCGATAGGCCGGCGACAAGACATGATTGGCAGCCTCGGTCGCGCTCGCGGTAAAGGTCACATGCGCCGGTTCGGCACCGACGAGACCTGCAACCTCGCGCCTCGCCTTTTCGACGACGGCGCGTGCGGCTCTTCCTTCCGCATGCACGGAAGAGGGATTACCGGGCATGGCGAGCGCCTCGAGCATGGCCTCGCGCGCCGCACCCATCAGGGGCGCGGTGGCGTTCCAGTCGAGATAGATGCGCTCAACAGCCATACCGGCTTCAGACTCCCATAGCTGCGGCGGCGCATTTTCCTTGAAATTTCCGCCGGGCTTGCCTTATGACACCTTCACCCCGGATGCGACGCCATCCAGTTTCGAACGGTTCTAAACTTCGTTCTAGAAAAGCTGACTGACGCCGTCAAGTCAGCTTTCTAATTTGGTGTTGACGAACCGCAAAAATGTCAGGGACCGGAACCTAATGCCCGAAGTGATTTTCAACGGCCCCGCGGGTCGTCTCGAAGGCCGTTATCAGCCCTCCAAGGAAAAAAGCGCCCCCATCGCGATCATCCTTCATCCGCATCCGCAGTTCGGCGGAACGATGAACAACCAGATCGTCTACCAGCTGTTCTACATGTTCCAGAAGCGCGGCTTCACCACGCTCCGCTTCAACTTCCGCGGCATCGGCCGCAGCCAGGGCGAATTCGACCATGGTGCAGGCGAATTGTCGGATGCCGCTTCCGCCCTTGACTGGGTGCAGAGCCTGCATCCGGATTCGAAGAGCTGCTGGGTTGCCGGCTATTCCTTCGGCTCCTGGATCGGCATGCAGCTCCTGATGCGCCGCCCGGAGATCGAAGGCTTCATGTCGATCGCGCCGCAGCCGAACATCTACGACTTCTCCTTCCTCGCCCCCTGCCCGTCGTCCGGCCTGATCATCAATGGCGACAGCGATAAGGTGGCCCCCGAAAAGGATGTGATCGGTCTCGTCGACAAGCTGAAGACCCAGAAGGGCATCCTGATCACCCACAAGACGGTGCCGGGCGCCAACCACTTCTTCAACGGCCAGGTGGAAACGCTGATGGCCGAATGCGAAGACTATCTCGACCGTCGCCTTGACGGCGAACTGGTCCCGGAACCCGCCGCCAAGCGGATCCGGTAAGATGATCCGGATCGTGGCTGATACAAACGTTCTCGTCAGCGCTTGTATCGGCCGCGGCCCCGCCTCGAAAGTGGTCGAGGCGTGTTTGTCCGGGCAGTTGAAGCCAATGCTCAGCCTGGCGCTTTATCTCGAATACGAAGATGTCGTGAATCGAGCAGCCCTCTTTCGAAGGGCAAGACTGAACATCGTTGAACGCAATCAAGTTCTCGATGCGATACTTGCGAATGCCGCGCTCGTTGACGTCAGCTATCGCTGGCGACCAAACTTGCGCGACGAGGCGGACAATCACCTGATTGATCTGGCGGTTGCTGCCAATGCCCGCTATCTTGTCACCAGCAATGTCAGGGATTTTCGAGGAGGCGAGCTTCGGTTCGACCATATCGAAGTCGTGGATCCTGCCCGCCTGATTGAGGAGCTCACCCGATGAGAGCAGTCACGATCAACCTACCCGAGCCGCTGGATGCACAGATGGAGCAGCTGGCGCGCGAAAACGGGCTGACGCTCAGTGATTTCCTGGTGGAAGTCAGCAAGGACATCATCATGCAGGACGAAGCGCGCAAACAGTTCTATGAGCGCGCGGAGCGCGGCAGGGGACGCGAAGCGGAAGCCCTCGCGTTGCTCCGCCGCGACTAGTTCCCGTTTTCGATTTCAGACAGCGATTTTTTCATGACCTCACCCATGACTTTTGACGCCGTCGGTCTCGCAGGCGGTGGCAACCGCTGCTACTGGCAAAGCGGCTTCCTGAAAGCCTTCAGCGAGCATCAGCCGCTCAACCCGCGCTTCTACGTTGCCGTCTCAGCCGGCGCCTATCACGGAGCGATGTTCCTGGCCGGTGTCGGCGACCGCGTGCGGGCTTCGGCCTTCGCCTTTGCCGAAAAGGGCGAGCGCGGCCTCGATTGGCGAG
Organism: Allorhizobium sp. CTOTU50464; assembly: GCA_032102365.1. Lineage (GTDB taxonomy): Bacteria > Pseudomonadota > Alphaproteobacteria > Rhizobiales > Rhizobiaceae > Allorhizobium. Next base: position 188,866 of record DAMDHD010000005.1, read on the forward strand.
CGCTGCGTCGGCGGGAATCGCCGCTCGTGGTCGGAAGCCTGTTTCGGCAGTTGCTTGCCAGCGAGTTCAAAGACAGCGAGCTTGCGGCCCTGAAGGCGGCCCCACCCATGCTCATCCAACTCTCCGGCGTGCCAGACTGGCTGCCGGGCGCGCTCGGCGCGCTCGGCTCCATCGGCGCCTACCAGATCGAGAAACTCCTGACCGATGGTGCCCATTCCAAGGCAGGCCTGCGGATGAAGTTGCGGCCCACCTGGATCTCGACGCACAATGTCGACTACCCGGGCGAACTGGTCGATGCGCTGATGGCGACCTCCTCCGTGCCGCCTTTCATGCCGGTCGGACGTATCCGCGGTCGCGCCTATCTCGATGGCGGGCTTGTCGACAATCCACCGCTGATGAAGCTTACGGAAGTCGAAAACAAGGGCTGGCGCACGCTGCTTCTCTCCACGCGTTTCGGCCGCAAGCCGCCCGCTGCACCGAACCGCGTCATTGTCGGCCCCAGCGAAGCCATCCCCGTGAGCAAGTTTGCCGTCGGCGATGCGGCCGGTATCCGGCATGCCTATGAGGTGGGCTTGCGCGACGGGCTCGCCTTTGCCCAGCAGGGGCTGGCGGCAGATCCGGTTCGGTAAGTCTCAGGCGCTCTGCTTAAGTGGCGCTGTCACCCATATCCCGCCACTGACCGGCTCCCGAACGCCCGTTGTTCCCGGAAATGTCAGCGGCAGCCCTTTGACCGACCGCACAGCCAGATAGGCCCAGGCTTCCGCCTCCATGGCGTCGCCATCAAAGCCGGCCTGCTCGGCGGTCAATACTGTTGCGCCCTTTTCACCCGCGAGGCGCACCAGATCGGCCATGATCGTCCGGTTCAAACGGCCACCGCCGCAGATCACATAGGTCTTCGGCGCGGTCGGCAAATGGCCTGCAGACTTGAGGATCGCTGCCGCAGAGACGAAGGCCAGTGTGCGGGCGCCGTCGGAGAGTTCGGCTTCATGTCCCTCGGGCGGACGAAAATCGTTGCGATCGAGCGAGCGGCGGGTCCCTGCGGTGAAGAAAGGATTGTCGAGATAACGATCGGCAAGCGCCATGACGACCGAACCTTCCGACGCGATGCGGCCGCCGTCGTCATAGGGAATGCCGGCATGGGCCTCGACCCACTGGTCGATCAGCGTGTTGCCCGGCCCGCTGTCGAATCCGATGATCGTACCGTCGCGGTCGAGGAAGGTTAGGTTGGAGATGCCGCCGATATTGACGAAACAGACCGGCCAGTCCTCCGCGGGGATCTGGTGCGCCAGCGCCTGGTGATAGACGGGCACCAGCGGGGCGCCCTGCCCGCCATGGACCATGTCGTTCGCCCGCATGTCATAGACGACGTCGATCCCGGTTTCCGCCGCCAGGAACGTTCCGTCACCGAGTTGCACCGTCAGCGCCTCATCCGGCCGGTGCAAGACAGTCTGCCCATGAAAACCAACGAGGTCGATATCGCCAGGTTTCAGGTTCTCCCGCTCCAGAAACAGGCGCACAGCGTCTGCATGACGTTGCGTTAGATCCCTCTCCATGCGTGAGAGAGCACCCGGCCGCTCGTCGCGGTGCCGGATGGTCTTGGCATCCTCCAGCGCCTGCTTCAGTCGATCGCGGAAGGCGGGCTCATAGGGCACCGACAGGAAGGCGCCACGCTCGACGATAGCCTCGCCATCGGTGCGGACCAGTGCCACATCGATGCCGTCCATCGAAGTGCCGCTCATCAGCCCGATCGCCGTCTTGATATCCGCCATATGCCACCCGATTCGATCGCCCGTCATGCTGGACATTCATGACCGAGACGGGTGCACAATTCAAAAAACAATGCTAAAGCCCGCGCGGATTTCCAAGAATACCACCGAAAGACCAGAGAACCCGAAAGCAACAGCGTCATGACGAAGTTCAAGTCCGATTTCCTCCGCATTCTCTCCGAGCGCGGCTTCATTCATCAGATGTCCGATGAAACGGGGCTCGACGACCTGCTCGCCAAGGAAAGCGTGACGGCCTATATCGGCTTCGATCCGACGGCGCCTTCGCTGCATGCCGGCGGTCTCATTCAGATCATGATGCTGCACTGGTTCCAGGCGACCGGCCACCAGCCGATCTCGCTGATGGGCGGCGGCACGGGCATGGTGGGTGACCCCTCCTTCAAGGAAGAAGCCCGCAAGCTGATGACCGTCGACACGATCGAGGAGAACATTGCCTCGATCAAGCGCTGCTTCTCGAACTACCTGAACTACGAAGCCGGCCCCAAGGGGGGCGCGCTGATGATCAACAATGCCGAATGGCTGCGTGGCCTGAACTACCTCGAGTTCCTGCGCGATGTCGGCCGGCATTTCTCGGTCAACCGCATGCTGTCCTTCGACAGCGTGAAGACGCGTCTTGACCGCGAGCAGTCGCTGTCCTTCCTGGAATTCAACTACATGATCCTCCAGGCCTACGACTTTGTGGAGCTTCATCAGCGCTACGATTGCCGCCTGCAGATGGGCGGCTCCGACCAGTGGGGCAACATCATCAACGGCATCGATCTCGGCCACCGCATGGGCACGCCGCAGCTCTACGCGCTGACCTCGCCGCTGCTCACGACGTCGTCGGGTGCCAAGATGGGAAAATCGGTCAATGGTGCCGTGTGGCTGAATGCCGACATGCTCTCGGCCTATGACTTCTGGCAGTACTGGCGCAACACGGAAGACGCCGATGTCGAGCGCTTCCTGAAGCTCTACACGACCATGCCGATGGATGAGATCAAGCGTCTTGCGGCGCTCGGCGGCTCTGAAGTCAACGAAGCCAAGAAGATCCTCGCCACCGAGATCACCGCGATCCTTCACGGCCGTGCGGCAGCCGAAGAAGCTGCGGAGACGGCGCGCAAGACCTTCGAAGAGGGTGCGCTTTCGGCCAATCTGCCGACCGTCGAGATCGCCTCGGCCGAACTCGATGCCGGCGTCGGTCTGCTGGCGCTGATCGTCAAGGCCGGCCTTGCCGCCTCCAACGGCGAGGCACGTCGCCATGTTCAGGGCGGTGCGGTCAAGATCAACGATGCAGGCGTCTCCGATGAGCGCATGTCTGTCGGCAGTGCACAGCTCACCGGCGACGGCGTCATCAAGCTCTCGCTGGGCAAGAAGAAGCACATTCTGATCAAGCCCGTCTGATCGCCAATCCGGCATGGTCATCGGCATCGAAAAGCCCGCATCTGCGGGCTTTTCTGCATTTGTGAAGGGCCGTTAACCCATGGCGCCTTTTTGGTCAGCACCGCTCATCTGCCGAATATCACAGCAACCTCATGCACAAACGCATAGCAGTCGCACATTATTTGCACTGCACAATCTTGTTTTACGGGCGTATAAGAACGTCAATCGCCGATGCGGGAAAGACCGCAAGATCGGCGAACATTCGACGAGGAAACGACCATGAACCCGATCCGCATTGCAAAGAACTGGATCAGCTACCGCCGCACGATGAACGAACTGGGCAACCTGTCTGCACAGACCCTGAACGACATCGGCATCACCCGCTACGAAATCCGCAATATCGCTTCGCGCTCTTTCCGTTAATCGGATCTCTTCTGCGAAGCAGCCTGTCAAACGGCACCGCCTGGTGCCGTTTTTGATTCGTGCTTCTGGAATGTGATGATCCGGTCGCCGGCATGACGTCGCACCGGATGGACCTTGTGCGGCGAGCCGTGATATGGAGCCGCCCATGACGAACAGCTCCTTCTCCCCCATTCACATCATCGGCGGTGGCCTTGCAGGCTCCGAAGCCGGCTGGCAGGTCGCTCAGGCCGGCGTTCCGGTCATTCTGCACGAGATGCGCGGCGTGCGCGGCACCGATGCACACAAGACCGACGGCCTGGCCGAACTGGTCTGCTCCAATTCCTTCCGCTCGGACGATGCGACCTCCAATGCCGTCGGCGTCATCCATGCCGAGATGCGGCTCGCGAATTCCCTGATCATGGCCTGTGCCGACAAGCACCAGGTGCCGGCCGGCGGTGCGCTTGCCGTAGATCGCGACGGTTTTTCCGACGCGGTCACCGCTGCCATCCAGCAGCACCCGCTGATCACGGTCGTACGCGAAGAAATCACCGGCCTGCCGCCGGAGGACTGGGATCTCGCCATCATTGCGACCGGCCCCCTCACCTCGCCTGCGCTGGCCGAGGCGATCCGCGAGAAGACCGGCAAGGATGCGCTCGCCTTCTTCGATGCCATTGCGCCGATCGTGCATACCGACAGCATCAACATGGATATCTGCTGGTACCAGTCGCGCTATGACAAGGTGGGCCCTGGTGGGACCGGCAAGGACTACATCAACTGCCCGCTCGATGAGGCCCAGTACAACGCCTTCGTCGACGCCCTGATCGCCGGCGACGCCGTCGGCTTCAAGGAATGGGAAGGCACGCCCTATTTCGATGGCTGCCTGCCGATCGAGGTCATGGCCGAGCGTGGCCGTGAGACCCTGCGCCACGGGCCGATGAAGCCCATGGGCCTCACCAATGCCCATAACCCGACCGTCAAGCCTTATGCCGTCGTACAGCTGCGCCAGGACAATGCGCTCGGTACGCTTTACAACATGGTCGGCTTCCAGACCAAGCTGCGCTATGGCGCCCAGGCCGAGATCTTCCGGATGATCCCAGGCCTTGAGAATGCCGAATTCGCCCGTCTCGGCGGACTGCATCGCAATACCTATATCCATTCCCCGACCCTTCTCGATCACAGTCTGCAGCTGAAGGCCCGTCCGGGTCTGCGTTTTGCCGGCCAGATCACCGGCTGCGAGGGCTATGTCGAAAGCGCCTCGATCGGCCTGCTTGCGGGACGGTTCGCCGCCGCGCAGCGCAAGGGCGAAGCACCCAGCATTCCGCCGGCGACGACGGCGCTCGGCTCCCTGCTCAACCACATCACCGGCGGCCACATCGTCTCCGACGAGGAGCCTGGCAAGCGGTCCTTCCAGCCGATGAACATCAATTTCGGGCTCTTCCCGGAACTGGAACCGGGCTCGATCGTCAAGCCGGAGGGCGTGAAGCGCTTCCGCGGCAAGGACAAGACGATCATGAAGCGGCAGCTGATCGCAGCGCGTGCGCTCGACCACTGCAAGACCTGGCTGGGTGCCGCCTGACGGCAGCCTCAGCCGGTCGTGCCCGACGCGGCATCCGGCTCACGGTCTGCATGGCCGACATAGTTTCCGAGCAGCCAGAGCGACACTTCAGCGGCAACCGCCGGGTTTGAGAAGGTGAACTCGCCGTTGTGGGACGGTGCGTCGAGAAACTCGACCGCGATACCCTTGCCGCTCGGCAGCGCACGCACACGCACCGTCCCCGGCTCGATCAGATGGCAGGCGAAATGATTGCGCAGGCTGCGCATGAAGCCGGCCTTGTTGTCGTGAAGCCGGACGAACACCGCCTTGCCGTCGGCGGTCGCATGCAGGTTGCGGATTGCTTCCTGGGGAAAGGCGCGGCCGAATTCCATGATGGCGAGGCCGGCGTCCTGAAAACCTTCTTCTTCCTGGCGCACCATGCGCGAGGAAAAATAGGCAAGCGCCAGAATGAGCGCAAAGACGATACCCCAAGTCACCATGATCCGCTCTCGCCTCCTTCGCCACGCATACTATCGCAATGGCTGCTAGCAGGCGAGCCTTGCGCGAGCGTGACCGATCCGGGCGCCAGACGTCAGAGGCGTCCCGTGATCAAAAGCCGCATCATGGCGATCTGTCTGCGCCATTGCGGCGGACGGATATCTTGCGACAGGACCGATGCGCCGGCCTTGGCGGCCCGCCGCAGGACAGGCTCGGCGAGCGTTACCGGCAGATAGGCGGGGACGAGGCTCTTCGGCAGGCGGCCCGCAGACCTCGCCTTGGCCAGATGATCGAGACCGAAACCTGCAAAGGCCTGGATGGCTGCGGCTTTGCGGTCGTCATTGCCACTCGCGAGAAAGCCGTCCCGATCAAGGCCCACGGAGGCCAGGATCTGTGTCGGCAGGTAGACCTGCCCCCTTGCCCGATGGATTGGCATCAGGAGAAGCGCGCCGGCAACCGCCAGCGCCACACCGGCATGCCCTGCAATCTCCGTTGCCTGCTCGGCAGACGCCGGATCGAGAACCAGGGAAACGAGCTGGATGAGTGCAGCCGCTGTCTCGCCGGCATAGCCCTCGAACATGCCGGTCGTCTCCATCGGATCGTCATAGAGGTCGAAGATCCTCGCATCGGCCATCGAAACGAGCGGGGCGACCGGAAGACGCGAGGTCTCCACTGCCCGCAACAGTTCGGCAGCCACCGGATTAGCAGCGGTCTCGCCATGGGCCGAGCCTTCGAGCAGATCACGCCAGTATTGCAGGCGCACCTCACCCGGAAGGGGCTCACGGACGAGGTCGCGAACACGGGCGAGTTCCGCATTATAGGCGTAAAGGACAACGACCGCCGCGCGGCGATCGGCCGGCGTCAGAAGGCTTGCGAGATAACGATCACGGTCCGTCTCCTGCAGTGTCCGCAGGCACAGTGCCTCATTCGACGACGGGGTCTCGCTCACAATGCACCTTTCGGGGGTCGGCGTCAGACTGCAATCAATGCGGCCGCGACCGGACGCTGCTCGGCCAGCATGATGTTATACGTGCGGATCGCCGCACCGGTTCCCATCGGGTCGGTCGCGATGCCCTTGGCTTTTAAGGCGGCGCGCAAGTCGGGATCGACCAGTCGCAACTGGCGCCCCGTCCCGAGGATCAGGAACTCTATGCCGGTTTCGGCGAAGACGCGCGCGAGAGACGCCTGCGTGATCGGCTCATCCTCGGTCTGCTCCCAGCCATAGACGCCGGATGGGAGCAGCAGCAGCGAGCCGCGATGCGACATATCGGCAAAGCGGAAGCCCCCATTGCCGTAACTGTCGATGCCGGGCCGCCCCGGGAAATGGGCATCACGGATGGTGATGCCCTTGTCGCCGAAGCCGAATACCATCCGATCAGGCTCCTGCCTTCGCAGGTACCTTTTCACCTTCGGAATCGTCCTGCTGGAAGCTTTCCGGACGCAGCTTGAAGGCGATCAGAACCGGGCCGGCGATGTAGATCGACGAGAAGGTGCCGATGAGAACGCCCGCCAGCATGGCGAAGGTGAAGGAGGCGATGACTTCGCCGCCGAACAGATAGAGTGCTCCGAGCGCGAGGATCGTACTGCCCGCCGTCAACACCGTACGCGAGAGCGTCTGGTTGATCGATTCGTCGATCAGCACCTCGAGCGGCATCTTCTTGTAGCGCCGCAAGTTTTCGCGCATGCGGTCATAGACGACGACGGTGTCGTTTAGCGAGTAACCGATGATCGTCAGGATCGCCGCGATACTGGTCAGGTTGAACTCGATGCCGGTCAGAACGAAGAGGCCGAGTGTGAAGATCACGTCATGCAGCGTGGCGATGATCGCGCCGAGCGCGAACTGCCATTCGAAGCGGAACCAGATGTAGATCAGGATCCCGAACAAAGCGGCGGCAACGCCGATGGTTGCGGAATAGGTCAGGTCGCTCGAAACCGACGGCCCGACCACTTCGACACGGCGGAAGTCGTATTCGGCTTCCAGCTCGCCCCGCACCTTGGTGAGCGCCGATTGCTCGGCATTCTCGCCGCCATCCTGCGCCTGCAGGCGGATCAGGGCGCTCGAGTCGTCGCCGAACCCCTGGGCCTGGACTTCACCGAGGTTCAGCTGGCTCAGACGTTCGCGGATATCGGACAGATCAGCACTGCCGTCGCGCGCCTGGACTTCGATGATCGAGCCGCCCTTGAAGTCGATGCCGAGATTCATGCCGACGGTCGCAAACCCAACCAGCGAGGCGATCGAGATCAGCATCGCAGCGCCGAAGTTGAACTTGCGGGCGGCCATGAAGCGGATGTTGCGATTGTCGAAGAAGCCGGTGCGCACGCTTTTCGGCATGTGCTTCGGACGCTTCCAGCGATACCAGAAGGCCATCAGCCAGAAGGTCAGCGTGAAGGCGGTGAAGACGGTCGTGACGATACCGATCGACAGCGTCACGGCAAAGCCGCGAACCGGACCGGACCCGAGGAAGAACAAAACGACGGCGGCAATGAGGGTCGTCAGGTTGGCGTCGACGATGGTCGCAAAGGCCTTCTTGAAGCCGATGTCGATCGCCTGGATGAGCGATCTTCCATTCTTTGCCTCTTCGCGAATGCGCTCGTAGATCAGAACGTTGGAGTCGACCGCCATACCCATGGTCAGCACGATACCGGCAATACCCGGCAAGGTCAGCGTCGAGCCGATCAGCGAAAGTGCGGCGAGGATCAGGGCGATGTTGGCAGCAAGCGCGATGTTCGCCATCACGCCGAAGGTGCCATAAAGCGCAACCATGAAGACAACGACCGCGATGCCGCCGATGATGCTGGCGGTCACGCCGGCATTGATCGAATCCTGGCCGAGGCCCGGGCCGACGGTGCGCTCTTCGACCACCGTCAGCGTCGCCGGCAAAGCACCGGCGCGCAGCAGCACGGCGAGGTCGTTTGCGCCTTCCACCGAGAAGTTTCCGGAGATCTGGCCGGAGCCGCCGAGGATCGGTTCGCGAATGACCGGCGCCGAAATGACCTGCTGGTCGAGAACGATGGCAAACGGTCTGCCGACATTTTCCTGCGTCGCCTGAGCGAAACGCTGGGCGCCGCGGCTGTCGAAGCGGAAGCTGACGACCGGCTCATTGGTTCGCTGGTCGAAGGAGGCCTGAGCATCGACGAGGTTCTCACCCGAGATCAGTGCGCGGCGCTCGATCAGGTAGGGAACGGCCGGATCGTCGGTCGAATAAAGGACCTCCGACTGCGCCGGCGGACGCGTGTTGATCGCTTCCGTGACCGGCATGGACACGTCGACCATGTGGAAGGACAGTTTCGCGGTCTGGTTCAGCAGGGCCTTGAGGCGCTGCGGATCCGTCAGGCCCGGAACCTGCACGATGATGCGGTCTTCGCCCTGGCGCTGGATCAGCGGCTCGGTCGTGCCGAGTTCGTCGACGCGGCGACGAACGACTTCCATGGACTGGGTGAGTGCCGAAGAAACCCGGTAATCGATGCCCTCATCGGTCAGCGTCAGGCGCAGCAGGCCTTCTTCTGCCTGTTCGAGCGTGACTTCCGTAACGGAGCCGCCGGTCAGGCCGCCGATGCTGACCGGATCGGTCAGCGTGCGCAGCGCTTCGATTGCCTCCGGCACCTTGGCGACATCGGTGATGCGGACCTGGATCTGCTGACCGACGCCGGAAAGGCCCGTGTAGCGGATGCCGGCTTCACGCAGCTGGGTGCGGACGTCGCCAACGATCGTCTCCAGACGCTCCTTGACGATGTCCTGACGCTCCAGCTTCAGCATGATATGCGAGCCGCCCTGGAGGTCGAGGCCCAGCGTGATCTTGTGAGTCGGGAACCACGAGGGGAAAGCTTCCAGTTCCTCGTCCGTGAAGGCATTGGGCAAGGCGACAAGGACGCCGAGCGCGACAGTCAACCAGATGAACAATGTCTTCCAGCGGGAAATGTAAAGCATGGAACTCTCGGATTAAGGCATGGGAAAAATGGCTAAGGCCGGCTCGAGGCCGGCCCAGCGGATCAGGCGGCGGTTTCGGTCTTGACCGGCTCGCCCTTGACGCGGACTTCCGCCACATACTGGCGCATCGCACGAACCTTCACGCCATCAGCGATTTCCAGCTCGAGTTCCTTGTCGTCGACCACCTTGGTGACCTTGGCAACGATGCCGCCGCCCATGATGACCTGGTCGCCACGACGGATTGCAGAGAGGGTCTCCTCACGCTTCTTCATCTGCTGGCGCTGCGGACGGATCAGGAAGAAGTACCAGACCACCATCAGCGGTGCGAAGAGCAGCAGCATCTCCAGTCCGGACCCCATGGCGCTCGGAGCAGCAGCCGCGTCCTGGGCAAAGGCCTCAGTGATAAACATGAAAGTCTCCCTATTAATGCGTTCTATCAGAGCCGCGCGGCCCCCCTCGTCAGGTCGCCGGAATATAGTGAGAGAGCCCGTGAATGCAACAGAAACAGCGTTCAAGCGTACCATTTTCGGAACCCTCAGCCTTTATGCCCGCAATTCTGCGTGATACCGCCCGAGATCAAGCACCAAAGGCTGCAACTCGACAGGGAGGATGACGATGAACGATCAGACCGTGGCGGCGCTTCTGGCCGAGGTGAAGCGACTGGCGGACGCCGTCGAGCGGCTGGCCGGCCCTGCCCCCGCCGTCAACGACTGGCAGGCCGCCGACTGTTTCGTCTGGGCACCTGCCCGCCTGCATCTCCAGCCGGTCAAGCGTCCGAACCGGGTCGCGCTCGGCCTCATCCGCGGCGTCGACCATGTGCGCGACATCCTGCACGAGAACACGCTGCGGTTTGCGGAAGGCTTTGCCGCCAACAATGTGTTGCTCTGGGGCGCCCGCGGCATGGGCAAGTCCTCGCTCGTCAAGGCGGTGCATGCCGATATCATCAAGACCAGCGGCATTGCGCTCAAGCTCGTCGAAGTGCATCGCGAAGACATCTCGACCCTGCCGGCGCTGCTCGAGATCATCAAGGATGCACCTTACAGAATTGTCGTCTTCTGCGACGACCTCTCCTTCGACCATGACGACACGGCCTATAAATCGCTGAAGGCTGCGCTCGACGGCGGCGTAGAGGGTCGCCCGGACAACGCGCTCTTCTACGCAACGTCGAACCGCCGACACCTGCTGCCACGCCACATGATGGAGAATGAGCAGTCGACGGCGATCAACCCGTCCGAAGCCGTTGAGGAGAAAGTCTCGCTGTCAGACCGTTTCGGTCTCTGGCTCGGCTTCCACAAATGCAGCCAGGACGACTATCTGACAATGATCGATGGCTATGCCGCGCATTTCGCCCTTCCCCTGCCGCGCGAGCAGTTGCATCACGAGGCGCTCGAATGGGCAACCACCCGCGGCGGACGCTCCGGCCGCGTTGCCTGGCAGTATATCCAGGACCTCGCGGGGCGGCTCAGGATCTCGACCGATCGCGACTGAGGCTACGGATCTCACCATGCAGAAAGGCCCGGAGCGCGAGCCCCGGGCCTTTTCACTGACCTGATACGCAATACACTATTCCAGGTAAGTGATCGGGTTGACCGGTGCGGCGTCCTTGCGGACTTCGAAATGCAGCATCGGACGCTTGACGTTGCCGGTCATGCCGGAGGTGGCGATCGTCTGGCCGCGCTGAACCTTCTGGCCGCGCTGGACCGACAGGCTGTCGGCATGGCCGTAGACGGTGACCTTGCCATCGTCATGGCGGATCAGAACCGTGTTGCCCAGTTCCTTCAGGCCATTGCCTGCATAGATGACCACGCCATTTTCGGCGGCCTTGACGGGCGTGCCCTGCGGCACGGATATCGCGATGCCGTCGCTGCGCTTGCCATCGATGTTCGAGCCGAAGTTGGCGATGACGGCGCCACGGGCCGGCCAGCGATACTTGCCAATGCCGGTCATTTCAGGTGCTGCCGTTTCCGGCTTCACCGAGGCGACTTCGGTGACCGACTTGGTGGCGGCCGGCGCCTGATATTCGGCGGGTTGGCCATTGGCCGGGACGGATGCGGTCTGGACCGGGTCGGCAGCCGGAGCGGCCGTGGCCTTCACGGCAACGGCAGGCTGCGCCGACTTTGCGGGGATGGCGAGCGCCTGGCCGATCCGGATATTGCCTGTGGTTAGGCTGTTTGCCTTCTTCAGGTCGTCGACGCTGACGCCGTTGGCCTTCGCAATGCGCACGAGCGAGTCGCCCGGCTTGACGATGTAGGAGCCCATGCCGGCGCCGGCGCCAGCATCCGACTTGCCGGTTGCCGCAGAGGCCGAGACCTGCTGCTTTTCACGGGAGTTCGGAGCGGTCGGCAGGACGGCGACATTCTGCTGCTGATCGCCCGGCAGAACCGGCTTGCGGCCATCGCTCGGAAGACCCGAAGCGTCTGCTGCGGCACGGGTAGCATTCGGACCACCGAAGGTCGGGATGATGACCAGCTGGCCCGGTGCGGCATCGCTTGCCTGAGACAGGCCGTTCGCCTTCAGAAGTTCCTTCTGCGGTACGCCGTAGCGATCCGCGAGCGTCGCCATGGTTTCGCCAGGACGCAGCGTGACACGGGCCGCGCCGGCCGTCGACCAGCCGCCCTGCTTCGGCGTCGAGCCGGTGCTGCGCGGCTCGGCAAGAACCTGACCCGGATTGACGGAAGCAACCTGACCGGTCTGTTGTGGCGCCGAGGGGAAGGGCTGCGCGAGAGCAGCCGCACGTTCGGTATTGTTGGAGGCGGGCGCCTGGGCGGCACCCGAGGGGGCAGCCAGTTCCGCGCGCTGGACGGAGGCTGGGGTGCTCGCGGCCCGGGCCGAAGCCGGCGCCTCATAAGCGGGTGCGGCCGGCATCGGCTGCGCCATGGCCTGGCTCTGGCCATACACCGCTGCACCGCCACCAATGTTTTCGGAGGGGACCGGCGGCTGGCCGCGCATGCCCGACTGACGCGGAATGGACGCCGTCGTCAGGCTGTCGGTTGAGAAGACCGAGCTGAAGCGGGAGGCATCTGAACTGCACCCGGCTGCCGTACCGGCCAGAAGGAGCGCGCCGCACAAACGAGCAAACGGCAATCCAGCTTTCGGCGATACACTTTTACGCATGACTCGACCCACATATGACACAACTTGATGTGGGATCATTAAAGCGCGTTAGTATTACCGGTCGGTTAACCCCGCGGAATCATTGTGAACGAATTCGACGATACGCATGTAACCGTTGCTGGTGCGACTGTCGGATTCAAGGCTCTAGTAGTAGTGGCGGAACGCCCGTGTCAGCGGCGGTTACGAGCGCTTTCGCAGGCAGCCTCAAAGGTGCTGCGCGATCTTCGGCTGCAAGGGAAGAAACGGCACTTCGAACAAATCTTCTCGCTCGAACCGGCTGCCGGTCTTCGTCAGCCGCACCATGATGCAGCGCTCCTCCTCGACCATCAGCGGCGCGAGCAGCATGCCGCCCGAGACCAGCTGCTCGGCAAAGAAGCGCGGCATGACGGGATAGGCAGCCGTTGCAAAGATTCGGTCGAAGGTCCCCTCACCCGGCAGACCGTTCATCCCGTCCATCTGGCGGAGGATCACGTTGCGAATCGCAAGCTGTTCGAGCAGGCGCTGGGCATTGGCGATGAGCGTCTTGTAACGTTCGATCGAGATGACCCGCTCGGCGAGCCTTCCCAGAATCGCTGTGACGAAGCCGCTTCCGGTACCGACCTCCAGCACCCGGTGACCGGGCTTCACCTGCAGATGCGACAGAAGGCGCACGGCGAGATCCGCGCCTTCCATGAACTGTCCACAGTCGATCGGGATCGAGCGGCTCGAATAGGCATTCTGGGCATATTCCGGCGGCACAAAGGCAGAGCGCGGCGTCTGTTCAACCGCCGTCAGCAGATCGAGATTGGTGATGCCTTCCGCGCGAAGGCGCAGAACGAGGGCTGCAAAGCCTTCCCGCTCGAGAAGCGCCGTTCTCACGCTGCGTCTCCATTTCCAAGCACCTCAGCGACGAGGTCCTGGACTGCGTAATCGGTCATGTCGAGCTTCAGCGGCGTCACCGAGATCTTCTTCTCGCGCAGCGCGTGGATATCGGTGCCGGCGCGGAAATTGCCCTTGCGGTCACCGAAGCGCAGCCAGAAGTAAGGCAGGCCTCGTCCATCCTGGCGCTCTTCGACCGACAGGCCGAATTCCAGCTTGCCCTGCGCCGTGACCTCGATGCCCTGCACCTCGGACGGCTCGCAATTCGGGAAATTGAGGTTCAGGAAGGTGCCCGGCGGCAGATCGACCTTGGACAGCTTGCGCAGCAGGTCGGGTGCCAGTGTCTCGGCGACGTGCCACGGGATCGGCGCACCGGCTTCGTAGCTATAGGCCGGGCTCAGGGCGAAGGAGCGCACGCCGTGCACGGTCCCCTCGATCGCGCCAGCGACGGTACCGGAATAGGTGACGTCGTCGGCGAGGTTCGCACCGGCGTTCACGCCTGAGAGAACGAGATCGGGCTTGCGGTCGAGAACCTTGCGGATCGCCATGATCACGCAATCGGTCGGCGTACCGCGCAGCGCGAACTTCTTGTCCTCGATCTCGCGCAGCCGCAGCGGCTCGGACAGCGTCAGCGAATGGGCGAGCCCGCTCTGGTCCGTTTCCGGCGCCACGATCCAGACATCGTCGGACAGGCTGCGGGCGATCCGCTCCAGGGAAGCGATCCCGGGAGCGTGGATACCGTCGTCGTTCGTCAGCAGGATGCGCATGGCCACTCCGGTTGCGGCGTGATCAGGCCGCCTTCTCGATCTTCTTCAGACCGCCCATGTAGGGCAGCAGGACATCAGGCACAGTGATGGAGCCGTCTTCGTTGAGATAGTTCTCCATCACCGCGATGAGGCAGCGACCGACGGCCGTGCCTGAGCCGTTCAGCGTGTGCACGAAGGTCGTGCCCTTGCCGTCCTTGTTTCGGTAGCGGGCATTCATGCGGCGTGCCTGGAAATCACCGCAGACCGAGCAGGACGAGATCTCGCGATAGGTGTTCTGGCCCGGCAGCCAAACCTCGAGGTCATAGGTCTTGCGGGCACCGAAGCCCATGTCGCCGGTGCAGAGCGTCATGGTGCGGAAATGCAGGCCGAGACGCTTCAACACTTCTTCGGCGCAGGCGGTCATGCGCTCATGCTCTTCGATCGAACTCTCGGCATCCGTGATGGACACGAGCTCGCACTTCCAGAACTGGTGCTGACGCAGCATGCCGCGCGTGTCGCGGCCGGCAGAACCCGCTTCCGAGCGGAAGGACGGGGTAAGCGCTGTAAAGCGCAGCGGCAGCTTCTCCTGGTCGAGGATTTCACCGGCCACCAGGTTGGTCAGCGTGACCTCCGCCGTCGGGATCAGCCAGCGGCCATCCGTCGTCTTGAACAGGTCTTCGGCGAACTTCGGCAGCTGGCCGGTGCCATACATGGCATCATCGCGCACCATCAGCGGCGAGGACACTTCCGTATAGCCATGTTCGCTCGTGTGCAGATCCAGCATGAACTGGCCGAGCGCACGCTCCAGGCGCGCCAGCTGGCTCGTCAAAACCGTGAAGCGGGCGCCCGACAGTTTGGCGGCGCGCTCGAAATCCATGTAGCCGAGGTTTTCACCGATCTCGTAATGCTCAAACGGCTTGTGATTCCATGTCGGCTTCTCGCCAACGACACGGGCGACGACATTATCGTGTTCGTCCTTGCCGACGGGAACGTCATCCAGCGGAACGTTCGGGATGCGCGAGAGCGCATCATTGAGTTCGGCGGTGAGCTGGCGCTCTTGTTCTTCGGCGGCCGGCAGCGTGTCCTTCAGCGAAGCGACTTCCGCCTTCAGCTTTTCGGCCAGTTCCATGTTCTTACTTGCCATGGCGGCGCCGATTTCCTTGGACGCGCTGTTGCGGCGCGACTGCATGTCCTGCATCGACTGGGCGACGGCGCGACGCTTCTGGTCGAGCGCGATCAGCGAGGCAGACAGCGGCTCTGCACCGCGCTTGGCGAGTGCGGCGTCGAGGGCCTCGGGGTTTTCACGGATCCACTTGATATCGAGCATCGTCGTTCCAGGTCTTGTTCTTCGACCGGGAGCGGATTGGCCGGCGGCCAGGTCCGGCCCCATGTCTTGATGGGTTGTGGCATCGGCGAGACGGGCTGTCGCCGTCTCAGGTCTCGTCGACCGACGAAGCCTCGGCGAGCGCGGTCCCGTCTGCTGACTTGGCACGGCTCTTTTCCACGAGTCGCGCCGCATAGATAGCCACCTCGTAGAGAAGGATGGTCGGCAGCGCAAGACCGATCTGGGAGAGCGGATCCGGCGGGGTCAGCACGGCCGCGACCACGAAGGCCACCACGATGAAATACTTGCGCTTGTCCGCCAGCCACTGGCTTTCCAGAATGCCAACACGCGCCAGGAGCGTGGTGATGACCGGCAGCTGGAAGACCAGCCCGAAGGAGAAGACCAGCGTCATGATCAGGCTCAGATATTCCGAGACCTTCGGCAGCAGCGAAATCGCCACCTCGCCCTCGCCCGGGCTCTGCTGCATGGCGAGGAAGAACCACATCACCATTGGTGTGAAGAAGAAGTAGACGAGCGATGCGCCAAGCAGGAACAGGAGCGGAGACGCGATCAGGAATGGCAGGAAGGCGGCGCGCTCGTTCTTGTAGAGGCCGGGCGCGACGAACTTGTAGATCTGGGAGGCAATTACCGGAAAGGCGATGACCATGGCGCCGAAGGCCGCAACCTTCACCTGGGTGAAGAAGAATTCCTGTGGCGCCGTGTAGATGAGCTCCGCCTTGGTCGGATCAAGGCCCGCCCAGCTGACCGCCCAGCGATAGGGGACGACCAGCATGTTGAACAGCGGCTTGGCGAAATAGAAGCAGACGATGAAGGCGACGAAGAAGGAGCCGAGCGCCCAGATCAGGCGCGAACGCAACTCGATCAGGTGTTCGATCAGCGGCTGGGGCTTGTCGTCGATGTCGCCGCTCATGCGCGGTCCTCACTCTTGGTCTTGCGCGGCCTGGGAGCGGCCTTCGCAGGGGTATCTGCAGCCGTAACGGCCTTGGCTGCCGGCGCCTTGGCAGCAGCCGACTTCGTTGCCTTGGCCTTGGGAGCCGCAGGCACCGGCGCAGCCGCCGTCGCGGTGGGCTGAGCCTTGGCCGCCTTCGGAGCGGCTTTTGCCGTCGCGGCAGTCTTTGTGGATGGTTTGCGGCTCGCAGTCTTCTTCTCAACTGAAGGAGCCGGTGTCACCGGCGCGGAGGTCGCAGGCCCGCTCGATGCCGCAACCGGCTGTGACGGGTTGGCCGCCGGGGCAGCCGGCTGAGATGCAGGGGCTGGCTGTGCGGGTTGCTGGGCAACTGGCCTCAGTTCTTGCGGCGGCTCGCCGAGACCGAGCGGCAGGTCGGGCAGGATCGAATTGTCATCGTAGCCGTCATCAAGCGGCGCGGGCTTGGCGTCCGGTCGGGTCGAGCGCTCGAGATCGGATTTGATCTCCTGGCCCATCTGGCGCAGCGGGTTGAGCGTCTCGCGGATGGTATTCGCTGGATTGAGCGAACGGATGTCGTTGACGGAGTTCTTGAGGTCGTCGAGTTCGGCCTCGCGCAGGGCCTCGTCGAACTGGGCGCGGAACTCGCCGGCCGTCTGGCGCAGCCGCTTCGTCATCTTGCCGAAGGCCCGGATCATCGGCGGCAGGTCCTTCGGACCGACGACGACGATCAGGATCACCGCGACCACCAAAAGCTCGGTCCAGCCAATATCCAGCATAAAAACGGGCTCCTGATGCCACGCCATGGCGCCTGAAATCCGGCGCCGGTCTTCCAACACTTCAACGAAGAACGGGCAGCCCGAGGAGCCGCCCGTCCGATCAGCGTGAGCCGATCACTTCACCTCGTCGGCCTTGTGGTCGACGGTCTTCGTCGTGGTCGGCTGGCCGTTCGAGGCGGTCTGGTTCTCGTCCTCGTCGCTCATGCCCTTCTTGAAGCTCTTGATGCCCTTGGCCACGTCGCCCATCAGTTCAGGGATCTTGCCGCGGCCGAAGAGAAGCAGGACGATCGCCAAAACGATGATCCAGTGCCAAATGCTAAACGAACCCATGCCTGCCACTCCTTAGATTTGCGTTTCCCCGATGTAGGGGCTTTGCGGTGTCTTTTCAAACACCAAAATGTCCTTGGGCTCAACCGCAATCGTGACGTCACGCACACCCGCCGACAAGATATCCGCCCTGATCCGGGCGCGAACAGGCCGCTCGGTGCCGGGGACTGCGAGATCGAGCAGTTCGACGACACCGAGGAAGCGGCGCGCGATGATGCGGGCGGGAATGTTGCCGCCAGTCTCACGCACAGAGAGGCCGGAAAGCCGGACCGCTACTTCCACCTCCGCGCCCTCGGCGATCCCGCCGGAATCGGCCGCACCGAGCGGCGTCTCCACCCGTCCGCCGCTGACACGACCTGAGAATTCGTTGATCTCGGAGAAGAAGGCGGCCGCGAAGATGTCCTTCGGCCGACGATAGAGATCATCCGACGTGCCGACCTGAACAAGGCGTCCGTTTTTCAAGAGCGCAATCCGGTCGGCCATGCGCATGGCCTCTTCGGCATCGTGGGTGACGACGACGGCGGTCGCGCGGGTCTCACGAAGAATTGCGAGCGTGTCAGCCCGCACCGTGTCCTTGAGGCGCGAATCGAGGCCGGAGAACGGCTCGTCCATCAAGAGAACGCTGGGGCGCGGCGCAAGCGCCCTTGCGAGCGCCACACGTTGCTGCTCGCCGCCCGACAGCGCATGCGGAAACTTCTCGGCGTAGTGGGCAAGCCCGACACGCTCCAGTGCGGCCATGGCTTCCGAAACCGCGTCCTTTCGCGGCAGCGCGGTGAGGCCGAAGCGCACATTGTCCAGTACGCACATATGGGGAAACAGGGCGAAGTCCTGGAACATCAGCCCGATGCCGCGTTTTTCCGGCGGCAGGAATGTCGTCGGACCGGCCACCTCGCGATCGTTGATCACCACCCGGCCCGATGCCTGCGCCTCGATCCCGGCGGCAATCCTCAGCAGCGTCGTCTTGCCGGAACCGGAAGGGCCGAGAAGGCAGAGCACCTCACCCGGCTCCGCGGTCAGCGTAACACCGCGGATGGTCTCCTTGCCGTGATAGCGGTGGTGAATGTCCTCGAAGGTCAGACGCGCGGCAAAGGTCACGCCCGCCGTGCGCTGGCCGTTTGCGTGCTGGATCTTCGCTGAGTTCATTCTGCCGTCCGCGCGGCTCAGGCCGGATCGCCGCGATGTCATCATCGCAGACAAGCCGGCATCACCGGTCACCATTGAAAAATCTGACCCTATTCCTCTGCTTCACCGCCCGGAGTCAAGAGGCCGAGTTCCTCGAGATCAAGCTGCGTGATCGGATCTTCCTCATCCGTCAGGTCGTCATGGGCCATGGGAAGCGGGATATTGAAGTTGGCGGGGATGCGTCCGGAAAGAAGCCCTGCCCCCTTCAATTCCTCAAGACCGGGAAGATCGCGCAATTCTTCCAGGCCGAAATGATCGAGGAAATCGCGGGTCGTGCCGAGCGTCACAGGGCGGCCCGGAGAACGCCTGCGTCCGCGAAAGCGCACCCAGCCCGCCTCCATCAGCACGTCGAGCGTTCCCTTCGACGTCTGCACGCCTCTGATGTCCTCGATCTCGGCGCGCGTGACCGGCTGGTGATAGGCTATGATGGCAAGCACTTCGAGTGCTGCCCGCGACAGTTTCCTCACCTCGGTCTCATCGCTGCGGATGGCGAAGGAGAGGTCGGCTGCCGTGCGGAACGCCCAGTGATCTTCGACCTGAACGAGGTTCACGCCGCGGCCGGCATATTCCTCCTTCAGCTGATGCAGGATCTCCGACGCCGAAATGCCGCGCGGCAGGCGTTCCTCGATGAACGCCGTCGAAACCGGCTGCGCCGAGGCGAAGACCAGAGCTTCTGCGATCCTCAGCGCCTCGCGGCGATCGAGTTCGGCACGGAGCGAAGCGCTATGGCCGCCCTCCTCCGCCTCGGTGCCGTCTTCCGGCTCGAGATCGTCGACATCGGCCACGGCTCACTCCACCGCTTTCAAGGCTTCGGCCTTCGGGCCGCTGCGCATATAAATCGGCTGGAAGGCGCCTTCCTGGCGAAGTTCCAAGCGGCCCTCGCGCACCAGTTCGAGCGAAGCGGCGAAGGCGCTGGCAATGGCCGTCACCCGCTCTTCGGGGCTCGGCAGATAGCGCAGCAGGAAATGATCGAGCGCCGTCCAGTCGGCAATCTCGCCGATCATGCGGGTCAGGATGCCGCGCGCATCGGAGAGCGACCAGACGCGGCGCTTTTCGATGGTGACCTGCGTGATCGCCTGGCGCTGGCGCAAGGCGGCATAGGCCGTCAGAAGATCGTAGAGCGAGGCCTCGAAGGCACTTGTGGCGCGCGACGGCACATGTTCGGGCGCACCGCGCGGATGCACGTCACGACCGAGCCGGTTGCGGTTGATCAGGCGGGTTGCCGCCTCGCGCATGGCTTCGAGACGCTTCAGGCGGAAGGCAAGCGTCGCTGCCATTTCCTCGCCCGAGGGGCCATCGTCCTTCGGCTGCTGCGGGATCAGAAGGCGTGATTTCAGATAGGCGAGCCAGGCCGCCATCACGAGATAGTCGGCGGCCAGCTCGATGCGGATGCGCCGGGCACTCTCGATGAACTGCAGATATTGCTCGGCGAGCGCCAGAACGGAGATCCGCGCGAGATCGACCTTCTGGTTGCGGGCGAGAAACAGCAGGAGATCGAGCGGGCCTTCAAAACCCGCGACATCGATCAGCAAAGCCGGATCGCTGGCGGCACGCTCTGCGGCATTGTCCTGCCACAGGCTGTCCATCGGCGTCGGCGCCGGCGTCTCTTCCTGAGAGGGCCGGTTCACAACCGTCGGCTGGACAGGGCCGCGCACCATCAGGCGACCGCCATCAGGTTGGCGAATTCGTCGCGGAGTGCCTGCTCGTCCGCGTCATCGGGCGCGGTAAAGGCTGCCTCGACCGCGTCGGCACGGTCCCGGGCCTTGCCGGAGAGTTCGGATACGGCTGCTGCCACCGCTTTCATCTCGTCCATATGGCCATGGCAATGCAGCACGACGTCGAGGGCTGCAGCAATGCGCACGGCGCGCTCGCCGATCGTGCCCTTCAACGCGTTCATCGAAATATCGTCGGACATTAGCAGCCCCTCGAAGCCGATCGCCTTGCGCACGATCTCCTCGGTGACAATTTTCGAGGTCGAGGCCGGGTGATCAGGGTCGATGTCGGTATACACGACATGGCAGCTCATGCCCATCAGCTCATGGGCCAGCGCCTTGAAGGGCACGAAATCATGAGCTTCGAGTTCGGCGCGGGGCACGGTGACAACCGGCAGTTCGTGGTGGCTGTCGGCCATGCCGCGCCCGTGCCCCGGCATATGCTTCATGACCGGCAAGACGCCGCCGGCCTTCAAACCGTCCGCGGCCGCCTGCCCCATCTTCGGAACGACATAGGGGTCGTTCGAATAGGCCCGGTTGCCGATGACATTCGAGGCACCCTCGATCGGCACATCGAGCACCGGAAGGCAGTCGACATTGATGCCAAGGCGATAGAGATCGAAGGCATGCAGGCGCGACATCAGCCAGGCGGCGCGCAGACCCTTTTCGGCATCACGATCGTAAAGCGCGCCCAGGTCAGCGCCCGAAGGATAACGCGGTGCGATCGGCTCGCAGATGCGCTGCACGCGACCGCCTTCCTGGTCGATCAGAACCGGCACATGGGCTGCCCCACCGACCGTCTCGCGCATTTCGGCGACGAGATCCTTCACCTGTTCGGCCTCGCCGATATTGCGGCCGAAGAGGATGAAGCCCCAGGGCTGCTCGTCGCGATAGAAGGCCTTCTCGTCAGCGGTCAGACGCTGGCCGAGGCAACCGAGGATCATGGCTTTGGCGGGACGGGTATGTGCGATCATGAGCAAACCATATCGATGGGAGGTGAAAAGCCGAAGCGGCCGGGCGGGCGCCCTTGCCGTCATGCACAAGAAAAGAGGCGGAACCCGGGGTCCCGCCTCTTCTTTTCTCTGGATTTCGCAGTGATCAGCGCGACACGAGGCAGCTGCCGCCTGCGGCGCGATACTGCTCGCAGAGGGCCACGGCGTCGTCCTTGGAACCTGCCACGATGCGAACGCGGTAGAAGGTGCCCTTGCCGGGGATATCCGCCTGGCGGATTTCCCAGGGCTTGCCACCGAGGACGCCCGCAAACTTGGACGAGAGGTTGCGATAGCTCTTCTGCGCATCGGCTTCCGACGGCAGCGAGGCGATCTGGATGCCGAAGCTGCCAGCCGGGGCTGCCGTTGCCGGTGCCGCAGTCGCTGCTGCCGGAGAGGCAGCCGCCACTTCGGCCGGGGCCGTCGCTGCCGGCTGCGCCGGGCGGACATTGCCCTGATCGGTCACGGTGCCTACGACGTTCACCGGCTGATCGGCCGGACGCGTCGTCGGGATCGGGGCGCGGGCCGAGGTCGGGTCGGCCGCCGGTGCGGTTGCGTCCGCCAGGGGCTGCGTGTCGGGAGCAACTGGCGTTGCAGTCGCAACTTCGGTCGCGGCAGATGCCGATGCGGCGGGCATAGACACCGGTGTCGCAGCAGCTTCGGTCTCGCCACCCGGTGTCACGACACGCGTATCAACGGTCCGAACCGTGTCATTGGTGTTGGTGTTCGGCACGCTCGGCGGCGCCAGGACCGGCGTACCTTCGGCAGCCTGAGACGGCGTTGCGGCCGCGGTCTCAACCGGTGCCGGCGTCGGCTCTGCCGGCACTTCCTGCGCAACCAGCGTGCCGTCCGGACGGACGATCATGGTGCGCACCTTGCGCGGCGTGATGGTCGCCGGGTCTTCGGCTTCAGCCTGCTGCGGCTGGCTGTCGGGCAGAAGACGCGGATCTTCGGTCTCGCCGACCGGCGTGCCCATGGCCTCGTTTTCACCCTCGAGCGGAAGTGTTTCCGGGATCAGCGTGCGCTGAACCACGTCGACGGGCTCTTCTTCAGAGGAGATCAGGCTCGGCTGCTTCGGATCTTCAACGCCATTGCCGGCCACGCGGTCATAAACCGCCTTGTCCTGGTTGGGCACAGACTTGCCACCCGGATCCTCCGGCACAATCTTGACCGGTGACTTGTCGGCGGCAATCACCTGCGGCTCGCCGCTTGTCAGGGTGCCCACGGTGCCGCTGCCGAGCCAGGCGTAAAGCCCGCCCGCGCCGGCCAGCAGCATCACGACGGCCGTACCGGCCATCAGGTAAGGCTTGATGTGGCGGAAGCGGAAGCCCTGGCCTTCGCCGGCGATGGTGATGTGACCGCGGCTTTCCGGCTCCAGAGCCGAGGCAGAGGACATGCTGCTGCGCAGGTCTTCTTCCAGCGCCTTTTCGAAAGCGTCGAAATCATCGAGCGGCGGCTTGGCCGCAGCGACGCGGGCCGCGGGCGCTTCGGCTGCAGGCGCTGGGGCATAGCGGCTC
>DAMDHD010000005.1:211853-240133 GCA_032102365.1 Allorhizobium sp. CTOTU50464
ACCGGCTCCTCGAAGAGGGTGGCCAGTTCGGCGTCGATGTCGAAGTCATAATCCGGCTGCGCAGGCTGGACCGGCCGGGTTTCTGTCACCGGCACGTCCGGCACATCCATGCCGCTCAAGGTTTCCAGCGTGTCGTCCTGCTCGGAAATCTCCGAGGGGTCGAAGCCGAAGCTCTCTTCGGCCGGCACAGCCGAACGAACGGGTGCAGCAGGCTGGGCAGGAGCCGGCACATAGGCCTCGGCCGCCGGACGGCTCACCGGAGCAGCATAGGCGGGCGCTGCAACGGGTGCCGACTGGGTATCGGCTGCATTGGCAGATACGGTGCCGACGAATGCCGTGGCAAGAGCAGGCTCGACGCGACTCGGTGCCGGCGCAGGAGCCGAAGCGGATGCAGCCGCGAAGACGGGCGCAGGCGTTGCAGGGGCGGCAGTAACGGCAGGTGCCGGGGCCGCCTGCGGCTTCTGCGGAGCGCTGTCGAGGTCCGAAAGATCCAGTTCGATATCGTCGAGCTGCAGATCGAATTCGTCATCGGAGAACGGGTCGAATTCATCATCCGCCGCAGTCGGCGCTGCGCGTTCCTGAACGACTTGCGGCGCGGCCGACACGGCCTTTGGCTCGTCTTCGACGGCGAGTTCGTCGAGGAAATCGAAGCTGAAGTCGGGCTCTTCCCGCTCGGCGCGGCTCACCGTCTGCACCGGCGCTGCGGTCACCTCACGCGGCTCGGCGGCGACGGCAAAGCTGCCGAAATCCGGAACGGAAGCGGCGGCAGGGGCAGCAGGTGACACATCGAATTTCGGCGCAGCCGACACGGTCGGGATCGGCTCGACGGGACCGGAGGCCCAGTCGAAGGTTGGTTTGCCGAAGTCGAGCGGGGTCGAAACCGGCTGCGGCGCGACAGGAGCCGGGATCGGGGCCGGTGCAGCCACCGGCGCGTCGAAGGCGCTCAGGTCAAGCGACGTTTCGGCCTTCGGAGGCTCGGGGGCAAGCTGCGGCTCTGCACGGCGAACGGGCTGCGCGGAAAAATTGGCGAGCGGCAGACGCAGGCGCGGCGGCTCGGGCTGGACGGGTTTGATCGGCTCGGCAACAGGCTCCGGGCGGAGATCCGCATCGGCGACGGCGAATTCAAGCTCATCGGCCAGATCGAGAGAGATTTCCGGCTCTACCGGATACGCGACCTGAGCCTCCTCGCGCGCAGCAAAGTCGCCCAACTCAGGCTCCGACTGCTCGAATGCAGCTGCATAGGGCTCCTCAGAGGACACCTCAGGCGCGGCATAAGCGACCGGCTCAGGCTCATAAGCAGGCTCGGCCTCATAAGCGGGCTCAAGCTGATAGGCCGGCTCAGGCGCATCGTAGTAGGAAGGCTCAGGCTCAAAGCGCGGCTCTTCACGATACTGCGGCGCCGGATTGCTCTCGACGGCCACCGGGCGCGGCGCCACAGGCTCGGGAGCGGCCAGCGGCGGCGCATAGGACGACGGCGCGGGCGCGGCTTCATAGCCCTCGAACTCGCGCATCAATTCGTCTTCGAGATTGAAGCTCGGAGACCCGACCTCGGCCACGTGCGGAAGCGTGACCACGGGCTCGCGCTTCAGGGGCTGGTCAAACCCGACGATGCGAGCCAGTTCCGCCAACGGATCGTCATCTGCGAAACCATCGCCCTGCGATCGAATGCTGTTTGCAGCCTGCTTCTGTACCATACCCTGTTCCACTCACTTACGCGACTCAACGCCTGCCAGCGCATTGTGGGGAATTGGTGACGATACTATCGCATTTCGACCGGAGCTTCGGTGCCAGTAATGGCCAGTCCCGACTTCAACACGGAGGCGACAGCATGCACCAGCCCAAGCCTGGCGATGGTTAATTCTCTATGTTTATCGTTAACAAAGCGTAATTCGGGCGAATCCTTGCCCTTGTTCCAGTGAGCATGGAGCGAGCTTGCCAGATCATGCAGGTAAAATGCAAGTCGATGCGGCTCCTGCGACAGTGCTGCGGCCTCGATAATCCTTGGATATTCCGCAAGCTTCGCCACCAGCGACAGTTCCGTCGGATCTTCGATCTGTCCCATTACGGCACCCGCGAGGTCAAGCTTCTCGATCTCCAGATCCGGGAAGGCTTCCTTCGCCTGGCGCAGGATCGACATGCAGCGAGCATGGGCATACTGGACGTAGAAGACCGGATTGTCCTTCGACTGCTCCGTCACCTTGGCGAAATCGAAGTCGAGCGGCTCGGAATTCTTCCGGTAGAGCATCATGAAGCGCACCGAATCGCGACCGACTTCCTCGACCACTTCACGCAGCGTGACGAAGTCACCAGAGCGTTTCGACATCTTCACCGGCTCGCCGTCCCGGTAGAGCTTGACGAGCTGGCAGAGCAGAACGGTGAGCTTCGACTTGCCCTCGGAGACGGCCCGGTTGACGGCTTCGAGCCGCTTCACATAGCCGCCATGGTCGGCGCCGAGCACATAGATCATCTCGGAAAAGCCGCGATCGAACTTGTCCTTGAAGTAGGCAACGTCGGCCGCGAAATAGGTATAGGAGCCGTCCGACTTCATCAGCGGCCGGTCGATGTCATCACCGACTTCGGTCGAGCGGAACAGGGTCTGTTCGCGGTCTTCCCAGTCTTCCGGCAGCTGGCCCTTCGGCGGCGGCAGCGTGCCACGATAGACATGGCCCTTGAAGGTCAGGTCGTTGATCGCGGTGCGGATCTTGGCGGCATTGCCGGCATGCAGCGTGCGCTCGGAGAAGAAGATGTCGTGATGGACGTTCAGCGTCGCAAGATCGTCGCGGATCATCGCCATCATGGCATCGATCGCCTTGTCCTTGACGATCGCCAGCATCTCCTCTTCCGGCATCGTCAAGAGCTTGGTGCCATACTCGTCGGCCAGCGCCTTGCCCACCGGGACCAGATAATCGCCTGGATAAAGGCCCGCCGGGATCTCGCCGATATCTTCACCGAGTGCCTCGCGGTAGCGCAGGAAGGCGGAGCGCGCGAGCACGTCAATCTGCGCGCCGGCATCGTTGATGTAGTATTCCTTGGTCACCTCGTAGCCGGCAAAGCCCAGGAGATTGGCGAGCGTGTCGCCGACAACGGCGCCACGGCAGTGGCCGACATGCATGGGGCCGGTCGGGTTGGCTGAGACATATTCGACATTGACCTTGTGGCCGGCGCCCACGGTCGAGCGGCCGAAATCCGTGCCCTGCCGGATCATGGTCGCAAGCAGCTGCTGCCAATAGGCGACGGAAAGGCGGATGTTGATGAAACCGGGGCCGGCCACGCCGACCTCGGCAATATCCGGATCCTGCTTCAGCTTCTCGCCGATCAGGTCGGCCAGCGCGCGCGGGTTCATGCCCATGCCCTTGGCCAGCACCATGGCGGCATTGGTCGCGGCATCGCCATGGCTCGGATCACGCGGCGGCTCGACCACGATACGGCTGAAGTCGAGGCTGTCGCGCTTCTCGCGCACCGCCTCGATCTCGTCGAGCGCTGCTTTGATCCGGGTTTCGAAATCGGCGAAAAGGTTCATGGCGTGTCCCTGCGCGCGGGTAAAATCCCCGCGTCCGTTCAGAATTTGTCGGCTGCCTATCGCAATTCCGGAGTCCGGTCAAACAGCTCCCGGTGCGTGCGCACCGCATAGGTATCCGTCATGCCGGCGAGATAGTCGCCGACATGGCGGGCCTTCTGGCCGTCATTGAGGCCCGAGATGTGGTTGACCCAGAAGTGGCTCTTCATCAGCTTGGGGTCGGCCATGTAGGCATTGAAGAGATCGGTGACGATCTCGGCGGCCGCGGCACGGATCCGCATGATGTCCGGGTGGCGGTAGATCCGGCTGAAAAGGAGTTTCTTGATCGCCTTGTCGGTCTCGGCCATCTCGTCGGAGAAGGTCGCAATGGTCATCGGGGCGGCGCGGACATCCTCCACGCTCTGCGGCTCGATTGTCTTCAGCCGATCCTGGGCAACACCGATCACATCCTCGACCATCCTGGTGATCTGCCGGCGCATGATCTCGTGGGTGAAGCGATCGGGATCGAGATGCGGATAACGGTCCCGCACATCCTTCATCAGCCCGGCGAGGAAAGGCACATCCTCCAGCATCTCGAAGGTGAGGTAACCCGAGCGCAGCCCGTCATCGATGTCATGGGTATTGTAGGCGATGTCGTCGGCGATGGCCGCGACCTGCGCCTCCAGCCCGGCAAAGCTCGAAAGCTCGAGATCATGGATCTCGCAATAGTCGAGGATCGGCTGCGGAACCGGTCCGCGCGTCCCCTGCCCGTCTTTCGTCAGCAGCGGCCCGTTGTGCTTCACCAGCCCCTCGAGCGATTCCCAGGTCAGGTTCAGCCCGTCGAAATCGGCGTAGCGACGCTCGAGCTTGGTCACGATGCGCAGCGACTGGGCATTGTGGTCGAAGCCGCCGTAGGGTTTGAGCACTTCGTGCAGCGCATCTTCGCCGGTGTGACCAAAGGGGGTGTGGCCGAAGTCATGCACGAGTGCCACGCCTTCGGCGAGATCCTCATCGAGCTTCAAGGCGCGGGCGAGCGCGCGGGCGATTTGCGCGACCTCGATCGTATGCGTCAGCCGCGTCCGGTAATGATCGCCATCCGGCCCGATGAAGACCTGCGTCTTGTGCTTCAGACGCCGAAAGGCCGTCGTGTGGACAATGCGGTCACGGTCACGCTGGAAATCGGAACGCGTCAGGCTGCCCCCTTCTTCGAAAAGGCGACCACGGCTCTTCCAGGGATTGGTGGCGAAAACTGCCCGCTCCCCGGTTCCGAAACCCAGTGCTGCTTGATCAATCGTCATGCCTGTGCCGCTTGCTCCCCATTGACGCAACTCTTGTGCCTTCATACCTATAGCCAACGAAGCCGCAAGGCGATGCGGGTCTCGAAGCGTCTTTGGCCCGCCTCGCCGGTGCAAAAATCGCCCAATTGCATGACAATGCGGTGATTTGCTGAGAATGAGACCGTTTTCACCGGGCCTTGAACCCGGCAGGAGGCCAAATGAGCACCGAGACCGTCACCCTTTCCGAAGCCGCCGCAAAGCGAATCGCGGCCATCGTTGCCGCCGAAGCCGACAAGCAGGCGCTGCGCGTCTCCGTCGAAGGCGGCGGCTGTTCCGGCTTTTCCTACAAGTTCCACCTCGACGGCCAGCCGGCCGGCGACGACATCGTCATTGAGCGCGATGGCGCCACCGTGCTCATCGACCCGATGTCGCTCATCTACATGGCCGGTTCCGAGATCGACTTCGTCGACAACCTGCTCGGCCAGTCTTTCCAGATCAAGAACCCCAATGCGGTGGCGAGCTGCGGCTGCGGCACCAGCTTCTCCGTGTGAGTGATGATGAAAATAGCCACCTGGAACATCAATGGCGTGAAGGCACGCATCGAAAACCTGTGCCAGTGGCTGAAGGATTCACAACCGGACATTGCCTGCCTGCAGGAAATCAAATCGGTCGATGAAGGCTTTCCGCGGGCCGAGATCGAGGCGCTCGGCTATCACGTCGAGACCCATGGTCAGAAGGGCTTCAACGGCGTCGCGCTGCTTTCCAAGGTGAAGCCCGACGAGGTCAACCGCGGGCTGCCCGGCGATGACGCCGATGAGCAGGCTCGTTTCATCGAGGGCGTCTTCTCCGTCGATGGCGGCGTGGTGCGCGTCTGTTCGCTTTATCTGCCGAACGGCAATCCGTCAGACGACCCGATCAAATACCCCTACAAGCTCGCCTGGATGGCGCGGCTCGAAGCCTTTGCGCGGGACCGCATGGCGCTGGAGGAGCCGCTGATCCTCGCCGGCGACTACAATGTCATCCCCGAGCCGCATGACGCCAAGGACCCGAGCCAGTGGGTCACCGACGCGCTCTTCCTGCCTCAGACGCGTGCCGCCTTCCGGCGCCTTGAAAATCTCGGCTTCGTCGATGCTGTCAGGGCATCCACGGACGAGGCGCCACTCTTTTCCTTCTGGGATTATCAGGCGGGCGCCTGGCAGAAGAACAACGGCATCCGCATCGACCATCTGATGCTCTCGCCCGAAGCGTCCGACCGGCTGCGGTCCGCCGAAATCGAGAAACATGTGCGCGCCTGGGAG
Organism: Allorhizobium sp. CTOTU50464; assembly: GCA_032102365.1. GTDB lineage: Bacteria > Pseudomonadota > Alphaproteobacteria > Rhizobiales > Rhizobiaceae > Allorhizobium. Next base: position 217,925 of record DAMDHD010000005.1, read on the forward strand.
AAGCCATCCGACCATGTGCCGGTCGTCGGACACTTCGCCTTCTGAGGCGGAACGACATCGCAGAAACACCAATGGGCGCCGAGGCGCCCATTTTCATTTCGCTGCAACACTCAAAAGCCGCGTCAGTCGCCCTGCTGGTATACCTGGGGCGCCAGCGCCACCGCCACGCGGCGGTCGTCTTCTGTGGCGAGCGAGAAGGCCCGCTCCTGCAGGTCCTGCATCCAGGGACAATCCTTCGGATTGCAGCGATCGAGCGCCGCCGTCAGGAACGCAAGACCGCGCACGGTCTGGCCCTCTTCGAAGAGCACATTGCCGAAGATCGACATGGCGCCCGCATGGCCGCTCTTGCGCGCCATGTTCAGCCACTTCTTGGCCTGCTGGACGTTCACACTGCCGCCCTCGCCCGCAAGGATCATCCGTGCCAGCTGGAACTGCGCTTCCGGCACGCCGAAGGTGGATGCCACCTGGAAATAGATCTGGCGCGCCTGGGCAAGGTCCGCCTTGACGGGGCTGTCCGGAATGCCCTGCCGATAGTAGCGGGCAAGCGAGAGCAGCGCGTTGACGAAGAAGCCGGTATCCTCGGAGCCGGGTTCGACACCCTGGTTGGCGATCTCGGCATAGATCTTGAAGGCTTCGAAGTCGTTTTCGACGACGCCATCGCCGGCGGCATACATGTTGGCGAGTGCCCAGCGCGAACCGGTATGCCCCTTCTCCGCCGCGTAGCGATAGGCTTCGACCGCCTCTTCCTTCTGGCCCTTCTTGTAGGCATTGAAGCCGAACTTGAAGAGATCGAAGGGACCGGATTCCTTGCTGACGCCGGCATTCATGTCGAATGCGCGCGCCGATGGGCTCGAAGACAGCAGAAGAGCTGCCGTCAGAAGCACCGCCGAAGACTTCCAGTCACCTAGACGCATGGGTCCGCACAATTTCCAAGTCATCATGGACATCAGATTCTCCGCCCCGCAATTGCGGCGAGTTCATCTGCGCCCTTTTTCAAGAATACACTCAACCAATGAATAGACGGTTCATGACCGGACTTGCGGTCGGAGCAGCCGTCATGGCTCCCTTTATGTTTCGTCTGCATGATCGAGAGACTAGTCTGGATTTCCGGCAAGACCGGGGCGATTTTCTGCCCGCATCCGATTTTGTCCACCAGACCCGCCGACCGCTCCCCAAAAGCGACCGAAGTCATTGCAATTTGCACCCTATTTACGCCCCAGAGGCTCATGTGAAACTCGTTACACCACCCGCCGGAAACGGCGCCTGCCGTCTCGCATCCCACCGGTGCTCCCCGTTTGTGGCGGGAAATGGACAAATTGGACGCCGGCGGGACTGGTGAAGAAGGATAGGTCCGATGTTGCAGAATCGTCACATTCCGGAATGCTGAAAAATGCGGGGTATGCCTGAAACGGAAGAAGCCCGGACAAGCCGGGCTTCTGGAATTTGGCTGCGAAAACCTCAGAACGAGATGCGATAGTTGGCGCTCAGAGCGTAGGCCCAGTCACCATCAGCCGTCGCATTGAAGTCGGCGCCGTCAGCCGTCGACTGCTCGCCGGACGTCAGATAGGAGGCAGCAGCACCGATGCGCAGAACGCCAGGGCCATGCTTGATCTGCGCGCCTGCACCGAGCGTCCAGGTGTCGGAGAAGATATCAGCACCGGTACCGACGCCACGATCCCAGGTCAGGCTGAGAGCGCCCGAGATCTTCTCGTTGAACTGGTGACCGACACCACCCGTGACCGTCCAGCCGTCACGCCAGAAGAAGTTCTTCTGCTGATCACCCAGGCCGGTAATGCTGTAGTTTAGCGTCTGAAGAACACTCCAGTCGGTCCATTTGACAGAGCCGAAAGCGAGCCAGCCAGGAGCAATACCGCTTTGCAGGCTGAACTCAAGCGACTGCGGCAACGTACCTTCGCCAGTGGCTGGAAGCTGCGTGCCCAACGGGAGAGCGGAAGGAGTGAGCGGCGGGCCAGGCAAAAGCGTCAGAGGCGCGCCAGATGTGAAGATACCGTCTGCCTCGTGCTTGACCTCAGACCGATACATAAGCTCTGCTCGAAGCGCGTATTCTTTGATCTCGTATGCCGCTCCGAAACGATAGCCAAAGGCGCTATCATCCTGCAGATTTAGCGTCCCAAAGTCCTTCGTCTCCGTGTAGTCGAAGGACTGGGTAAATGCTCCACCGAGCAGGTATACATTCCCGCGACCCATATCGAAATTGACAGCACATGTTCCACCAAGTTCATCGGTGTCGAACTCAGACGAAATGACGGCGTTGCCGCCCAGCCCAGCAGTCAGCGCTAGACCGGGATAACGGGGATCGGTTGGATCAGCAGCAGCGAATGCAGCAATGTCTGACGCTCGATCGGCACTCTGCGCATCTGAACCATACTTCGACTTAGCGCCAAAGGGCTGCGTATACGTGATAGCGCAGGAGAAATTGTCACTTACCCGGAACTTCCCAGCAAATGAAGGAATGCCGTAGTTCTCGCTGTAGGCGTCGTCGTCGGATGCTGTGCCGCCGATGGTCGCAAAAGACCGATCAGGCATCACGTAAACCCAACCACCGCGGCCAGCGATCGTCCCATCCTCATACAGGATGTCCGTATCGGCCTCACCGCGTGCGAAACCGCCGGCCTGCGCGCCTCCCACGAATGCGCATGCCGCGATCAGCCCGAGGGCGGTTGTCTTCATCAAGTGGTTCGCCATGTCTCTCCCCAATTCAGGCAAAACTGTGATTTGGCATACTAGACATGTGCGACAGGATGGCAATCGGGTGATCTCTGTCACAGCCTTGTTCCATCGCTGAAATTTTTACGTAATGATTTTAGCGCCGCTTCAGATATCCGCTGCGATTGGATGAATATCCTAACTTCTGGCGACATGGAGCGACCTTGTTAGAATATTCTTATCGCAGATCAGCCATGCGTTGCGCGCATGCCACAGCCATGGCCATCCGGCGACATGGTTGATTTTTCACCACTTCAGGGTGTTGTTGACGCCGCCTGACTACACATTGGCTAGTTATCGCCCGGAATCGTTACAATGCTCCCCTGAGCAGCGGCATTGACCATGCTGCAGCGCAACAACAAAGGGCCGGATCTTGGATCCAGCCCTTAGAAAATCATTTCTCAAGCGATCGGCGCTCAGCCGGCCTCCAGAACCCGCTTCAGCGCCGTTTCGAGGCTCGCCTTCTGCACCTCGAGCTCCTGGTAACGCTCCCGCTCGGCAGCGACCACTTCCGGGTTTGCATTGGCAACGAACTTCTCGTTGTTCAGCTTGCCGGCGATGCGGGCCATTTCCTGGTCGACCTTGGCGATCGCCTTTTCGATACGCGCCTTTTCAGCCGAGAGATCGATCAGCGCGCCCAAGGGTAGGCAGGCAGTTGCCTCGCCCACGACGATCTGGGCGGCTCCCTTCGGCGCGACGTCGGCGACCGAAATCGCCTCGACGCGTGCCAGGCGCTTGATTGCGGCATCATGGCGGATGAGCCGCTCCTGGGTCACGCCATTGGCGCCGACGACCACGAGCGGAGCAGTGGCGCCAGGCGGCACGTTCATTTCCGAACGGGCCGAACGGATGCCGGTGACGAGGTCGATCAGCCAGTTGATGTCGGCGGCCGAATTCTCGTCGGAGAATTCCGGTGCCGGCCAGTCCGCATGGCAGAGCAGGGTGTCGCGCGAAGCGCCCTCGCCTGCCGTATGCGCCCAGAGCTCTTCCGTCATGAAGGGCATGAAGGGATGGAGCAGCTTGTAAATCTGCTCCAGCACATAGGCCGCACAGGCCTGCGCTTCCTTCTTGGCTGCCTCGTCCTCGCCCATGAAGACTGGCTTCAAGAGCTCGAGATACCAGTCGCAGAACTGGTTCCAAACGAAGCGATAGAGGCTGCCGGCGGCGTCATTGAAGCGATAGCCTTCGATCGCTTCTGTAACCTCGGCTTCCGTACGGGCGAGCTCGGTCAGGATCCAGCGGTTGATCGCAAGCGACGTCGTCTCCGGCAGAAAGGCCGGGTCCGCCTTCACACCGTTCATCTCGGCAAAGCGTGTGGCGTTCCAGAGCTTGGTGCCGAAGTTGCGGTAACCGGCGATGCGGGCCGGGTCGAGCTTCACGTCGCGACCCTGTGCCGCCATGATCGCGAGCGTGAAGCGCAGCGCGTCTGCGCCATACTCGTCGATCAGCTCCAGCGGGTCGATGACGTTGCCCTTCGACTTCGACATCTTCTGGCCGTTCTTGTCGCGAACCAGCGCATGTACATAGACCGTGTGGAACGGCTCGACCGGATTGCCGTCCTCGTCCTTCATGAAGTGCAGGCCCATCATCATCATGCGGGCAACCCAGAAGAAGATGATGTCGAAGCCGGTGACCAGAACGTCGGTCTGGTAATACTTCGCCAGTTCCGGCGTGTTGTCCGGCCAGCCGAGCGTTGAGAAGGGCCAGAGTGCCGAGGAGAACCAGGTGTCGAGCACGTCCTCGTCACGCGTCAGGATCTCGCCGGGTGCGAAGTTCTCGAGCTTCTCCTGAACCCAGGCCTTCCACGGACCTTCATGGGCGAGGTAATGCTGGACGGCAGCGTCGAGCGCCTCTTCCTCGGTCTTTTCGACGAAGACTTGACCGTCCGGACCATACCAGGCCGGGATCTGATGGCCCCACCAGAGCTGGCGCGAGATGCACCAGGGCTCGATGTTTTCCATCCATTCGAAGTAGGTCTTTTCCCAGTTCTTCGGGACGAAATTGGTGCGGCCTTCGCGAACGGAAGCAATCGCCGGCTCGGCCAGCGTCTTCGCATCGGCAAACCACTGGTCGGTCAGCATCGGCTCGATGACGACGCCGGAGCGGTCGCCGAAGGGCTGCATGATCTTCTTGTTCTCGACGAAGGGCACATCATTGCCTTCCGCGTCCTTCACCGTGACGGCAAGGCCTTCGGCATTGATAGCATCGATGATGCGCTTGCGGGCCTCATAGCGGTCGAGACCACGATACTCGTCGGGAACGAGGTTGATGTCGTCGACCTCGGCTTCGTTCGGCAGATGGCCGGTCTTGGCGATCTCCAGGGCGCGTGCGGCATAAACGGCATAATCTTCGCCGTCGTCACGCATCTTCGCCTGGGTGTCCATCAGACGGTAGAGCGGGATCTTGTTGCGGCGGGCGACCTGGTAGTCGTTGAAGTCATGTGCGCCGGTGATCTTGACCGCGCCAGAGCCGAACTTCGGATCCGGATATTCGTCGGTGATGATCGGAATCAGGCGGCGATGCTCCTTCGGCCCAACAGGGATCTCGCAGAGCTTGCCGACGATCGGCGCATAACGCTCGTCCGAGGGATGGACGGCCACCGCGCCGTCGCCGAGCATGGTTTCCGGACGTGTCGTCGCGATCGAGATGTAGTTGCGCTCTTCCTGGAAGGTGACGTTGCCGTCTTCATCCTTCTCGACATAGGTGTAGGTCTCCCCACCCGCGAGCGGATACTTGAAGTGCCACATATGGCCTTCAACTTCCTTGTTCTCGACCTCGAGATCGGAAATCGCGGTTTCAAACTTCGGGTCCCAGTTGACCAGACGCTTGCCGCGATAGATCAGGCCTTCCTTGTAGAGCGTGACGAAGACTTCCAGCACGGCCTTGGAGAGGCCCTCGTCCATGGTGAAACGTTCGCGCGACCAGTCGCAGGAGGCGCCAAGACGCTTCAGCTGGTTGAAGATCAACCCGCCCGATTCTTCCTTCCACTCCCAGACCTTGTCGATGAAGGCTTCGCGGCCCATGTCGCGGCGCGTGAGGTTCTGGCCGTTTTCGGCCAGCTTGCGCTCGACGACCATCTGGGTGGCGATGCCGGCATGGTCCATGCCCGGCTGCCACAGCACGTCTTTGCCGCGCATGCGCTCGAAGCGGACCATGATGTCCTGCAGCGTGTTGTTCAGCGCATGGCCCATATGCAGCGAACCGGTCACGTTCGGCGGCGGGATCACGATGGTGAAGGTGTCCTCGCCCGGCTTCGCATTGGCGCCGGCGCGGAAGGCATCCGCCTCCTCCCAGGCTTTCGCGATCTTCGGTTCGACGGCGGCTGAATCATAGGTCTTTTCGAGCATTTTCCGACCGGATTTTTCGAGTTCTGGATGTGGCTTGGTAAATAGGACTGACCAAACCAAGTCAATAAAAAAGGCCGCTCTTGCGAGCGGCCCGTGATCCCCAAAGGGCGTTCTGTCAGCGTCGCGGGCCGCGGGCGACGCGTTCGATTTCCTCTCGCACGAGGCGCTCCACCAGCGTCGGCAGATTGTCGTCGAGCCAGTCCTTCAGCATCGGACGGAGCATCTCTTCGGCCATCTCGTCGAGCGAACGGCGCTCGGTGCCGTCGAATGCGGCGGCGAGTTCGGAGAAGGAGCGCGAAACCTGCTCCACGGTCGCGGCGGAAACCAGGGCCGTCAGGTCGCGACCGCCGGTATTGTCTTCATCATTCATCTGGAAATCGTCCGTCTCCATCGGCTCATCGGCACTCATCTCGACGGTCGGGGCTTTCGGCTCGACGCGAACCTCGACGGAGGCGATGCGCGCTAGAGGCGCTTCGGGCTCGGCGAAGAGTGGGCGCGGTGCATCGACAGAAGGGCGCAGCGATGGTGGCATCTGGGCTTCGGCGGGCTGCGCGGCGCGCAATTCCGGCTGGCGGAATTCCGCGAGGCGGGCGCTCATCGAGGGGGCTTCCGGGGCCCGGGTCTCGGACACGGGTTCGCGACGCTCGATCGGCGCGGCGTCCTGCGGCATCGGGGTCTGGACCGGACGCTCCATGCGCTCGGAGGCCGAGCGGACACGGGCGGCGAGGTCCGCAAGCGAGACGCTCTTCGGCATGTCCTCGGCCTCAGCCTGCGGCATCTCGCGGCGCGGCGTGGCTTCCACCTGCGGCATCTCACGCTGGAAGACGGGGAAAGACGGTGCGGCATCGTTGGCGGCAACGAAATCACCGCCGTCATAGCCTCTGTCGGCTTCACCGTCGTCGTCGGAAAGCTGAGACAGATCCTGCGGCTGGCTTGCGCCATTCACCGGATCGTTGCTTTCGATGATCCGGCGGATGGATGCCAGGATCTCTTCCATGGACGGTTCACGCGCTACGCTTGGCTGAGCCATACTAATCCCCGTTGTCCTCAGAACTGTCGACCGGCATCAATCGTGCCGGGCCGATTCGCGCTCACCCTAGGATACGCGGTTGCCGAAAAAAATCACGCCTTCCTAAGGAATTGCCGTGATGCACAGCTTTGTTGTGCGGACACGAAAAGGCCCGCACGAAGCGGGCCTTCAACATTCCGATGGCGCTTGCGCTCAGAATACGAATTCGGCCGCCTTGCGGAAGCCCGGCAGCGGCTTTACCGCCGCGTTGAAATACTCGGTATAGGAGGTGATGCCGCCGTTCTTGACATAAAGACGGGCGCGCGCCGAATTGCCGTAACCGACAACGGCAACAAGGCGACCACCTTCGCGCAGCTGCGACAGGATCGCGTCCGGCAGCGCCTCGACGGCACCGTTGACGAAGATCACGTCGTAGGGTGCTTCGGCAGCATAACCGTCCTCGAGCTTTGCAGAGACCACCGCGACATTGTCGTAACCCAGTTCCGAAAGGGTCTCGGTGGACTTCGTCACCAGCGCCTCGTCGCTTTCGGTCGCAACCACAGAACCGGCAAGCAGCGAAAGCAGGGCTGCCGAATATCCGGCGCCGCAGCCGATCTCCAGCACCAGGTCATCCTTGGTGATCGCCGCAAGCTGCAGGAGCTTGGCCAGCGGCGATGGCTCCATGATGTAGCGAGGCGGGTTGCCGTTTGCGGCCGGCGCGATCAGCATGTCCTCGTCGATATAGGCGAGCGGCTTCATCTCCGCCGAAACGAAAGCCTCGCGCGGCACCGACAGAAAGGCATTCAGAACGGAATGGGACGTGACGTCCGTCGTCCTGATCTGATTGTCCACCATCTTGGTGCGTGCTGCTGCGTAATCCATCATTTCGTTCGCGCCCCGTATCGACCGGCCATAGCGGCTATTCACACCCGTCTTTAATTGCAGCCAGATGCGCTTTCAAGCCGCTCGAAGCCTCGCACACGAGAATCTCGCGGCTGCGAAGTGACGCAGCCGCGCTGCAGGTCGCGTCAGTCCGCCAGCGTATAGGTGTCGTTCTCGCAGAAATCGACCTCGTCCCGAACGTCATAGAAACTGTCATTCTCGAAGACGGCGCGGATCTTGTAGACGCAGGCATCGCTGCCATCGGCGATCGTCAACTGGCGCGACTTGCCGCCGTAAAGCCCCTTCTTGTTCAGAAGCTCGGACCGCGTGCCACCATCGGCCGGCGTCGCATAAAACTGCACGATCATGTTGGGCGTCTGGTTTTCGAGCGTGAAGGAGAGATTGTCGGCATAAGCGGAGGATGCGGCAAGACCGATCAGGCCAGCTATCAGGAAAGAGACTGCGTTGCGCATGGGCGTGCTCCTGTTGTGGGAGACCTGCTCATGCGAGAGCGCAACTTTCCGCGCAATCACCGGCATCGGCCAAGATCGGGCAGAACGACCAAAGCCACGGGATCGGCGCAAAGATGGCCGATGGACACCGGTGAGTCCTGAGGCCTGAACGCCGGTTGATATATAAGATCACGATATGGGGAGGTTCGGATGGAGGCCTCGCCCGTTCTTCGTGAAATGGGCTATTTCAACTACTTAGCTCATCGGTGAATCAGCTCGGCGGGCAAGAAAATCCATCCCGTTACAGGGTGTTTTGATACACCTTGTCCACAGGCGCTTGGCCTTGCGAGGCAGACGGCTTGACAGGGATGGCAGCGTCAGTCGCACCAATCGTTCTTCCGGTCGGGAAGCCAGACCCGAGCATGCCCCTCCTTCAGAAGGATCTGCCCTGCTTCCCGCCCATCAGGGAGGTAGATGTTGACGAGCGGCCGGGTGTCGCCTCGCCCCGGGCCGAACGAAACGATCTTGACCTTCTTTCCGTCGATCAACTGCTTCAGGCGAGCCTTGGCGATTCTGGCGAGCCTGCGCTCTTTCTCGCATTTCCATCTGGAGAGCTCAGGGGTGTCTATCCCTCGGACATTAACGACGCCCTCTCCCAGCAGCCGAAGACGCTGACCGTCACAACGAACGGTGTCTCCATCATAGACGCTCAGCGACGCGCACACCATCAATACCTCAGCTAGCATGCGCGCCCCCTGATTCAGTCGAAGAAAACGTCTTCTGGCGTGAAGGTAGCGTCGATCGTGCTAGCCTCCAACGGAGCTTCCGCTGCCACTGCAGCGAACAGCGCGTCATCGAATCGTCCGGCAATTCGGCAGTACTCAAGGACAAACAGGATTTCCATCCGATTGGCCTTGTAGCCACCGAAACGGTCTTCCAGTTTGTTGAACTGAACATTCTCGAGGGTGCCATCGAGCCAGTTTTTATCGACGTCATTGGCGACGTCCATGACGAACTGTCGCTTCACGCTGTAAACAGAATCAAACGGGTCCCCGCGTTCTGTTTCTCTCAGGTCGTTTTCATGGAAGATGGGCGCAATCCGGTGGTAGTAGGCAAAAGCAAGCGCGGCATCGAAGCGCTCAGGATTATTCACAAATCCAATCAGGAAGTTCTGTCTCTTTGTTTCATAAAGAGCAGCAAGTAAGGTCTCGTTCATAGGCGCATCCTCTTTCGTGACGCGCCACATTTGTCACTCGCTTAGGTGATATTCAAGTCTCGATACAGCTTTCAAGGTGGCCCGCCTCCCGATCGGCTGGCATCCATCGCGTTGGTAGCTTAAAGCAAATGCCTTGCCTGGCATGCGCAGCCCGCCATATCATCTATCATGGGCATCAACGGACCACCGCGACCTTCCAACCACCCAGATCGCTTTCTGGACGCACAAGAGGCGATCGAGGATGAAGTCTTGGCTCTGGTGGACAGGGCGGTAGCTGCAGGATGGGGAGATGTCGAAGCTGTAGCAGCGATTGTGGCTGTCGCTGAACACAGGATGCTCGCTCTCGGCAAGAACGCTGAGCTGGACGAGATCTTGCGGAGGCTGAACCTGTGAGATGGCTCACCTTGGTGATGGCCCTGATGATCATCGCGACCTTGGTGTCGGCCGGCGGTCAGATCTGGACGTTGATGAGATGAGCCGCCAGATCCCGCTCCCTGACTCGAGGCCGCCGCGGTTGGGGGAGTTCCCCTATGAGCGCGTCGAAGTCGCCTGCAACAAGTGCGGACGATCGGGGAACTACGCCAAGGCTCGGTTGGTCCGCCGCTTTGGTGCCGACTGCACCTTCCTCACCCTTCGCCGCCACTTTGAATCGACATGCGAAAGATCGAATGACATCGCACGGCTGAATGAGGTCTGTGGCGTGATGTTCCCGGATCTGGTGCCGTGGCTGCTCGGTCGAGATTAGCCCTGTCGCCGGAGCTCGCGCTGGATCCGGAGCTCTTCCCGGATGCGATCGGCTTCTATCCCGAGCGTCTCGAGGTATCGATTGGTTTCCCTGAGGGTATCGACCCCTTTGACCAGAACGGCGGTGTGGCTCTCCAGGGCTGCAGTCGCTTTGTTGAGCGCCGTGGGATCCACGACCACAGCGGCGACCTGAGCAGCTGCTGGAGACGCGGGCGAGGTTTTCTGCCCCTGCAGCAACCCCAGCATGCGCGCGCCCCAGACCGCTCCCAAGGTGGCGCCGAAGGCGAGCAGCGCAGGCAGCGGCAGGTTAGCGATTTGCTGTTCCATTCCTTATCTCTCCTTCGTCGTGTGCGGCCCGGTGGATGTTGACGAGCTCACCGATCGCGAACAGCGGGTAGATGGCGAGCCACGTCGAGACGACGTTGGAGCTGTAGAACCCAAAGGTTATGCCTGCCCATATGATGCAGCCGACAGCCGCGGAGAACTGTCGGATCTGCGGAGTGACGTTCTTCCGGGCACCATTGATGATAAGCCCGGCGATCCGGAGAATCCCGACCCCGAACATTACCCATCCAAGAATCTCCTCGGATCGGAAGATGTCCCGGAAGCTGGCCCAAGCCGGCTGATTGAACGTGTTCGTTGGCATCAGGAGGACCAAGCCAAACAGGAGCATGTGACCGGCCATGAACCATTCCATCATGCGGGGACCGAAGCGGTGCTGGATACGGATCCAGAGCGCGGGCCCGGAATAGCCGTCAGAAGGCGATGCGTTCACTTCCTGCATGCCGGATCCGCCCTGCACTGCTCGTTGTTCAATGCGATCGCCGGTCCAGCCGTGTCATCTTGCGATGCCAGGATGGCTGCCTCAGTGTCCGAGAAGCGCACGATCTGGTAGCCACTACCGTTCGTCGGCGGCGTTGACTGACACCCTGAAGCAGCCGTACACATGGCAACCACCATCGCCAAACTGGAGACGGATATTGACGGAAAAGTACGTGGATATGACGGGCCAGAGGTTTGGGTCATTAACTGGTCTCCGATTGGATCGTGATCGAACAGTGCGTGGTCGCACTTACTGGCTCTTCCGCTGCGATTGCGGGAACGAAGTTTCGATCGCGAGGGACAAAATACGAACAGGGGCCAGAACGTCTTGCGGCTGCCAGACTAAACATACTGGGCGTTTCAAGACGATGCACGGCATGGCACACGCACCAGAATACAGAGCGTGGAGGAGAATTTTAAACTACTGCTACAACGAAAAAACTGAGCATTTCCAGCATTACGGCGGCCGAGGTATTTCAGTGCACGCTGACTGGGTGAACGATTTCCAGAGCTTTTATACTCACGTCGGACCGCGTCCTAGTCCGCGACATTCTATCGACCGGATTGACACGAACGGCGACTATGCTCCGGGGAATGTAAGATGGGCTACCCACAGTCGTCAGATGCGGAATACTAGGAAAACTCGCTATGCCACCATCGACGGGGTGACGCGGCCGGTAGCCGATTGGTGCGACATCATGGGGCACAAGAGCAGCAAGATTTGGGCTCGCATGAACCGTCATGGAATGTCTGCCGAAGAAGCCTTGCTTTGCCCACCTATGCGGTGATCGCAGGCTTCGACTGGCAACCCGCTGTCGCGAAGGAAGACACGGCAACGCTCACGATCAGGAAGTTTTGAGAAGTTCGCATTTCGATCCTCCATGCCCTCGATCCGATCGAGAGCTTCAATTGCCGCCTCGGCGCGAGTTTCTTCGCGCCCCACGGACTTGCCTTTTAGATAGATCGGGAAGGCGGCGACGCTGATGCCGACGAGAGCGCCGGCACCCAGCTTGATCACGCTGGAGATCGAGACCATCAGGTGCTCCATCCCAACTTCTTGGCCACCCAGCGCCAGCCATAGCCCACCGCAGTTACGATGGCGCCCAGCGCGATCTGAACGGTGGCCGCGACTTCTGGATCAGAAGTGAGCATTGTTTTGATCTCCTCCGAGATCCAGCCGGCGCCGGCGAGATAGCCAGCGACGATGTAGAGGAAGATGCGAGCATGAACGGTCACTGGAAAAGCCCTCCGATCCAGGTGGTGATGTCGTTCCACCAGGCCGCGGCAGCGGCTGTCAGTCCGACCACGATGGCAGCCGCGCCCTTAGCTGCAGCGCCGGATGGCAACTGCGCAGCGGGTGGGGCTGGAACAGGTTGTGTGGGCGCCGGTGGCGGAACCGGTTCAGGTGCCGGCTCGATCTCCAGCGCCTCTATGGCAGGGTCCCAGAAGGCGAGCCCGAGCTTGCGTCCGGTTTCCTCTCCGACCTTGCCGTCCACGGTGAGGCCGTGCTTGGTCTGGAACGCGGCCACCGCCTGGCGAGTGAGGTTGCCGAAGTCGCCGTCCGCGTGGATGCCGAGAGCCCTCTGCAACTGCGTGACGATCGGCCCCTTGTCGCCGACGGACAGCAACCCATCTGCCAGCGGATCGTAGGCGATGGACTTGCCTCCGATGATGCGGCTGTAGGCAGTGGCCAGCTTCTTGTCGTAGGCGTTTTCTGCGTAGAGCTTGCCGTTGTAGCCGAGCGCGAACGCGGCCCAGTTCTTGGCAACGAGGTGCTTGCCGAGCCCCCTGCCCTTGATGAACGCGACCATGACATCGAGCTGACCGCCCTCTCCCTCGAGGCACTTCCGGACCATCGCTTCAACGGAGCTGAACGCGCAGAGCTTCCAGTTCTCGCCGAGCACCTGTCCGAGGCCCCAAGAGCAAGCCATCAGAGCCGCGTCGCGATCGATCGCCATGGCGCGAACGAGCTGGTCGTACCGGGCATCCTGAGTGGCGGGGTAATTCCCCTTGCGCCACTTCGCATAGGCCAGCCCCTGCCTCACCGCCTCGGGACGCTTCTCCTTGGGGAGATTGCGATAGAAAACGTGGGGCTCGAACAGGATGACCGGCCGCCGTTTGGCATCGAAGCCTTCGCCTCTTGCCTCGACAACAGTCACGGCGCGGATAACTGCGTCCTCACAGCCGATCGCGGCGGCAGCGCGCGAGAAGTCGCCGCCGGACAGCACCTGCCCAGTTCCAATGAAGTTCATGACGATGTCCTCTGAAAGGCTACCTGGTGTCGGTGCCGGCGCCGCCCTGCGGCTGTTTGATGTCGAGCGTGGTCAGGAAGCCACCGCTCTTCGTGAGGTCATGAGTGACCGATGCAATGCGGTATCCGCCATCAACGCCGGGACGCACACCGCTGATGTTGCAGATCGCCTCCGGCTCCGCATATTCGGCGCCGAGGATGACGACGGATCCGCCGCCTTTTTCCCGGTCGGACTGCTTGCCGATGGCCTGAGCCTTCTGCTTGGCCTCGGCCTCGTCTGCTGCGGAAATCACGGTACGAAGAGCTGCGTCGACATCGTCGATGCCGGTCTCCACCGGGACGTTGACGCGCCTCCCTTTCTGGACGTCGAAGTAGGAGATTTCGACGTTCTTGAACTTCGGACGGCTGATGATCGGGCTGATAGAGCCGGAGATCAGATTGTCACCATAGACGGCATTGATCGCGGTCAGCGTTTTGCCGGATCCGGAAATGCCCTCATTCACCCCGACGAAGTATGCTTCGGAGCCAAGGATCTTGAAGGAGGCGCCGATCTCCCGGGCCATCCGTTGGCCCCAGGAGAGGAAGTCCTCGTTCTGCATGATCCAGTACGGTCGAGCCACCGAGGCGACACTTCCAGCAACGGTAACCGAGAGACCTGCCTTCTGGCCCCACTGCCTTGCCACATCGGAAAACGATAGGTCATCTGCGCTGCGAAGGACGGGTTCTTTCACCTTCGACCCGTTGTCGACAGAGCTCGCGCTCACGTCGAGGGTTCTTCCTTCGCCCTTGCTGAATGAGGCCGTCACGTCGGAGACGAAGCCGCTGAAAACGCGGGCTCCATTGATGAACACCAGAACTGGCGCGCGCTCACCAGGAAGCGCGATCTGCCCGTAAGCATCCGCCAAGGTGATGTCGCAGGTATCAGCCGCCGCCTCGGAAGCGCGCGTCACCTTGATCGAGGTGAGAAGCGGATCAAGGCGCGATGTTACGTTCTGGCCGTTAAGCCAGACCGCATAATCGTTCGTGACGAAGCCCATCAGTCCCAGAGCCTCACGACGTCAGCCGCCGCAGAAGTCTCAGCGATCTCACTCACCGGGAATATGATCTCCGTCCCCACCGGGATGTACTGGTCTGCGGAGAGCCCGGGGTTCCGGTTGATGACTTTCTCCAGGAAGCCTTCGGGTTGCTTCCCCAGCTTTCGCCAGATCAGGTTGGCCAAAGTGCAGTCCTCGATCCAGACGGTTTCGCGGAGTTCGGTCACTGGAAGAGCCTCAAGATCGAGATCGCACCTGATGCCGGAGTGGCTACCCTGATCAGCTTGATCGAATACTCAACGACGTGGCCCACACCGTCTCGGGCGTCGAGATCACTGTGGGAATGGGAGATTGAATCGATCAGCACCCACCCCATTGGAGTGAAGTCGCCGCGAATCATTGTGAGCGGAACTTTCTGCCGGCGGGCGGCTTCCAGCAGCGATATCCCTTGGAGCGCGCCAGTGAAAAAGAAGGGGAGCAAGGTGCCGCTGAGGATGATCGTGGACTCCCCGTCGCCGGTATCTTCGTATGTCGGCCCAGCGCCCATGACTTCGTGACGAGCGAAGTTCGATTGTGCTTCGAAATCAATCGACTGCAGATCGTTCTTTACATCGAACGCTACGGGACCCAAGCAGCACAACATTACGGCACCACCCCATAATTCGAGAAGCCTCGACGGACCTCCGCATCGGCCTGCTGACGTGCTCGCTGTGCAGCAGCACTGATGGCGGCCCCCATACCGCCCAGCCCATTCTTGATCTGGTTGATCAGCGCCAACGTCGCCTCAAGGTCGGACTTGTCGACGCTGGGCTTAGCCGTGACGTTGAGAGCGTTCTCGACCTCTTTGCCGGTCTGCTGGGCGTCTCCGACGAGGCCGTGAAAGGCAAGAAAGCCGTCCGTGGTCTTTGCCTCATTGGCGTCGTAACGCCGCTGCGCAGCTGCACGCGCCTCCCCTTCCATGCGTCTGCGCTCTTCGATTACCGACCACTGACGCTGACCGTCAGCCTCAACCTTAGCCTTCTCCTCCGGCGTCATCGCGCGAGCAGATCCGGACTGGATCAGCCCAGACCCGACAACAGCACCGACAGAACCCAAGGCGGCAAGCCAGCTCCACCCCTTGGACTTGCTCTTGCCGGGGACATCACCGGGCACCCCTCCTGCTCCACCCAAGGACACCGCCGCGGCTTGAAGGGCCACGGCCGCCGCATTGAGGTTGGAGCCAGCGGTGATGAGGCCCCAGATCGCAGCGGTGATCTTCCAAGCACCGAAAGCCGCACCGGCGCCGGCGGCACCGATCCCGAGACGAGTGGCTGTGTCGCCATCGCGCCAGGACCGCTGCAGCGCGTTAATCCCGTCGGCCAGTGTGTTCAGACCAGCGGCGATTTGCTCGGCCGGCAGGATGGCGGCGGCCAGGTTAGACATCGAGTCCTTGAACCCCTTGAATGCGGAGAAAGGGTCCAGCGCGTCGACTGATGAAGCCCCCTCAAGCCCTATGGCGCCCTGCATCATCCCGGAGAGACGGAGGTAGACATCACGCTGGGTGATGGCGCGCTGGATGAAATCGCGGGCGAGCCGGTTGCTGGCAAACTTCTGCACCGCTTGGGCAATCGCAACTTCGGAGTTGAGGTCGACGCCGTCCTTCTGGAGCGCCGGCACGATGTTGTCATTCACCCACTTCAGCGGGTCCTGAGCAAACCCTTCGGCGTCCTTGATGCCGTTCTGGTCGCGGAGGCCTAGGCGGCCCTGCTCCCCGAGAGCAGACTTCGTCGCGGTGCCCCCAACGAAGTTATCGAATGTCGCCCGGAGCTGGGTACCGGTGTCTGATCCGCCAGATTCTGCGATGAGGAACGGAAGCATGTTCTGCAGGAATTCCGGGCTGAACACCTTGCCTGAGGTACGGGCGTATTTGATCGCTTGGCCATAGGCTTCGGGGTCCATGTCCTTGCCGGTGATCTGCTGGGCACGGACGAAGGCGTCCAGCATCTGCTTATAAAGGCCAGGGTTCTCGGTGAAGCTGATGTTGTCCATCGCCTTGTTAAAGGCGCGGAGGCCGGTGATAGCCTGTTCCGATCCGAATGAAAGGCCCAGCATTTTGTAGGCCTGGATCATCTCCTGAGCGACACCGAACGCGGCTTCGGCGCTCGGCATGGCAAAACGTGCCTCGCGCATGATCTCCATTGCATCGGCCTGAGCAATACGGAAGCGCTGCGCCAGCTCGCCGGACTGCGCTTCGATCTGCTTCTGCTCACCGACTGGAAGGCCCGCGAAATGCTGACGGGCCCGTTCGCGCTGTTCATTGGAAGATGCCCTGATGCCGGCCGAGGCCCCGACCCCAACAACATATGCCCCGGTGTAGCCGCCCATGGCGACCAGAGCTGGTTTCATGATCATCTGCAGGTTCTGAGAGAACGCGCGCGTCCGCTTTTCGACTTCTCTCATCTGCTGGTTGGAAGCGGAATTGATCGCCGCGAAATGGCCTAGGGTGGCAACCTTGAAGTTCTCGATCTCAGACTTCGCTGCGGCCTTAGACAGGTTGCGACTTGCGATGGAGGAATGCAGTCGCTCCCATGCCGCCCGAACCTTGTCGAGATCGGAGGCAGAGGCCCCGAGCTTGTCGAGCTGAGCGGTGAACTTGCCACCGAACGGCATCGAGTTCAGCCGGCGCGCGGCTTGCTCGATGGAGGACACTGATCCACCGATGGCCTGGGCGGTCTGCTTTGCCTTAGCAGAAGCATCGTCCTTGAACCGGAAGATGAGCTCGCCGATGAAAGTCCGCATTATCCGATGAACCTCATGCCCGCGATCCGGGCTTGGAATGAGGCCTTAGTGACCTCGACATTGTAGGCTTCGCAGTACCACTCCAGGATCTCGTTCCAGTCCCATGAGAGGACCGTCGGAATAGGAGTGGAGAAGGTGCTGCTTACTTGTCCGACGTATTCGCGCCAGTTCCGGACAGCAGCTCTACCGCCGCCTTCAAACGGCGGGGCATAAAAGCCTGAGCTTCCTCGTCGACGATGTACTGGTCGTCGGCGTCCATAGCTTCCCAGACCTCGATCGGGCACTGGATCACTGGGGGCATGACGAAGCAACCGGCCTCAGCCATCGCTTCGAAATAGTCCCGCATCTCGCCACCGGTGCAGCGTCGAATTTCGATGCTGTCCCACACCTTGCCGTCGAACTCGACTGGGAACTGGAGGGGCACCAACTTGGAACGCCCCGCCGGGTTCACGATACGAGCAACAGGCGGCTCCTTGGGGGAGCCGTCAGCCGTGTTCTGATCTGTCATGGGTTACACCCCGAGGCCGATGTTGCGGGCGACGTCCCGGAAGATCGGGTTGCCATCGATACGGACGCCGTTCGGCCCGGAGAAGACATCGAGATAATACTTCTCCTGGTCGCCCAGTCTCAGCATGTAGTGGACGATCTCCCGGATCTCGTAGTCGGTATCGACCTCGGTATCCTTCCGGAACTCGCCGACGTCGACCTTGATCATGCGGCCCTCGACCACGGCCACCAGAGGGATGTCCTCCTGGGTGCGGACATTCGAGACGTTTCCGCGCAGCGTGTACTTGATGCGACGGTTGGTCATGAATTTCGGCATGACATCCGGATTGATGCCGTTGAGCTTAAAGGTGAAAGGCGAGATCGTGATCTTACGCATCCCGATGTCCATGGCCACGATACCACCACCCGGGGTGATGGTGCGGGTGGACTCCTCGAGCATGGGTACCTTCGCCCCGTTGAGGGTGAGGAACTGAGAGTTGTCGGGATTGTCGTCGCCCACGAAGAGGTTCGCCGTATCCAGATTGTAGATGGTAGCGGACATGATCAATTCTCCTGATCAGGTTGCCGAGGCTCAGGCCGCGGTCAGAGTGCCGAGCTGGATGGCGATGTTGGAAACCATGGTGTCCAAGGCCTCCGGATAGCGGCGGGAGCGGATGGTGACCTTCCGCAGCGGTGCCGGCTCTTCCATCTTGTAGGTGATGTCGAGGAAGCCGAGGCGCAGATCCTCGGGGCTGTTGTTGTCTGGCTCGAACAGGACACGGTAGTCGATGATGTGGCCCTCGGCGCGGAGCCCGGACAGCATCGTCTCCATCGTGTTTGCCACGGCCTGGACGGTCTGGACGGTGAGATTGTAGCGGCCGAGGTAGAACCGGATCGCCTTGATCTGATTGATCTCGACGTAGGAGCGGAGACGGACGACATTGGCAAACTGCCACTGACTGTCGGCCGACAAGGTGTCGGTGCCCCAGAAGACGTAGCCGCCATCGGACAGGGAGCCATCGACACCGCTCTCCCCGCGGACGACGATCCCGAACCGGGCCTCGATGTCCGCCATACCCTCGGAAGCATCCGAGGTGATGTCGAGCCGGATCTTCGGGGTGACACCCACAAGCCCGTTGATGGACTGGTTTGCGATGGACCGGCTGGGGATGCCATCGACCTCAGCATCGCGCCGCGCGTACTGGGCGATGATGAACGGGGACAGCGGCTTGGTCACCACCGACCCGTTGACCGACACCTTCGCGTCCTGGCGCAGCGGATGGATGATGGCTGCGGAGCGTGGAAGCGTCTCCATCCAGGCCAGCGCCAGCGCTCGAGATGCCGTGGGGCCTTCAGGAAGGAACTGTGCCTTCAAGCGCTCTGCGATGGTCGGGAGGACCTGGCAGATCTGGTTGGCTGCGTCGCCGACGGTGGCTGTGGCCGCCGCACCGGTTCCGTCGCCGGCGGTGAGGACCAGCGTAGGAGCCGTCGCATAATCCTTGCCGGGGTTGATGATATCGATTGACTGGACCTCGCCGTCTGCAACGCGCGCGATGCCAGCAAAACCGGTACCGGAGCCACCGGTGGCGGTAACGGGGAAATCAGCAGTGTAGCCGGATCCGCCATTGGAAACCGCGATCGAGGCCACGCCGGATTCCGTCTGCGAGGTATAACCGGGAACGATGATCAGCCGCGGGGTTTCGCCGAGCTCCTCTGGTGCATCGAGCAACGCCCACATGCCAGTACCATTCGCCTCAGAGCCGAGGATGTTGGCGATGACGGCATCGACGTCCTCGTCGTCTTCCACGCGGACAACAACCACCTTTGCCGCAGCATCGGTGATCTGCGGAGAGATCGCGGACAGCGCGTCCGGGATGGTGCCGGTGCTGCCAAGGGCCTGTCGGAGCGCCTGGTCGTTCGTGCGGACCAGCACGACCCGGTTCAGGGGAAACGTGGTGGCGTTCGCCAACGGCGCGGTGCCGATGACTGCGATTACGCTCATGTCGGCGCCGAGGACTGCCTGAGCCTCGACGCCGTCACGGATATGCTTGATTCCCATGACCTGGGCCATCGTACTCTCCATTCAGTTCAGTGGCCGACCTCGGCCGTTGGGCAACAAAAAACCCGCCGGTCAGGGCGGGTTCACAAAAGAAAGCGACCGGCGAGGAGGCCGATCGCAAGTTGGGGAGGTCGAGGTCAGTGTGCGCTGATCTCACCAGTTTTCAAGATGCTACGGATACGTCTGCGCTGCCCATGCCCAGAGGGCATCGAGCTCCGGCTCGGTGATTCCTTCAACGGCGGCCATCTGGATCAGGAGAGGGTCTTCCCGGCGGTAGAACTGAGCCTCTTCAAGATAGGCCAGCGCTTGAAATTTCCCGACACCCTCCGGCATGGCATCGATATGGGCGCGGATACCGGCTTTGGTGACACCAATTTCTGCGGCGGCGAGCCAGAAGGTCAGGCGCGGGAGCGGCGGGATTGGAGCTGGTGGCGCCACGTATGCCGGGATCGTATTCCCCGCCTCTTCCCACTCCGCGATCATCTGGCGATGGCGGTTCGCCATGTCGTCGGGGACGGTAAGGCGAACCCCGTCGATGGTGGCGTCGATTGAGCCGGTTTGTGTGTATCCGTGAACAACCATGATCAAAACTCCGCGTCTGCAACAACTGTCCAGCCAGCCAAGGCAACCGTTCCGGTTACTGTTGCTGTGACGATAGCCCTAAACCCTACAATCGTTGCAGCTTCTGCATTGATTGATGCCACGTTTGCCTGAGATGGCGCAAGTTTTGTAGAGAGCGATGGAACAGTGCGCTTGGTCTCTTTGAAGAAACATGGCGCAAAAATACTGCTCCCGGCCGCCTGATATCCCCCAAAGCCAAATATAGTTTCTTCGTAGTAACGCTGACAAAGCGCAAACTCTTGCTGAGGGTGACGCGGAGAAACAAGGTTGATCTTATCTGTTTCCTGACGACAATCGCCCTCGACAAGATAGAACAACGAAAAAACAGTTGTTTCTGTGGTTCGTGGAGAGTACGTAATTTCAGGCATGAGGAAGTCATTAGCTGTCCCGAGGACTTTCCCCCCAACAGAAGGAATATCCACCACACCTTCGACGTAGCTGGCCACAGACGGCACAGTCGAACCGTTGAGCGGTATATCAGTACTGACATTCGCACTGCCACCGATCCCAAAGTTCTGCAAAAGTCTGGCGCTGATAGATGCTCCACCAGAGCCGTCCGCCCCCACGACCATAGCGCCAAACGTAGCTCGTTTTCCTGCAAGAGTACGAACGTCTTCAATCGGTTGACGAATCTTAATCGTTCCCGTTGTCGGAGCAACTGAAAATCCGATCCCCATCCAAGATGGGTTCTGAACTGCGCTAAGCACCGAAAGGTTTGGCTTGTTAATGCTCACGGTTGCCGTTTGATTGGTCGCGTTCTCAACCACGAACCTATCTGCGACATAGGCCGATCCGCCCGCCGCAATAGTAAAGTTTTCCGCCCTTTGAGAGACCCGCATAAGTGGGTTGATGATCTTGTTTCGGAAGCCGCCAAGGACATCAGCGCCGATGTTCGCGCGAGCTTGTCCCTGTTGGGCTTCGGTGAAGGATTGTGCAGCATCAACGCGCACCGCTGTCGCAGCATCAGCCTTCGCCGCTAGCGCGTCCACAAGCCCCGTGATTTCAGAAATCAGGTGCCCGTGCGTGCCCAGAGCTGCAAGAGCAGAGGTCGGCAACCATCCCGTGGAAGTCTTCCAAAGAATCTGACCAACGGCAGCCGCTGTGGCGCCATCGACATCGGTCAGGCTGTCCAGCGAGAACGTCTGAGACGCCGGCATCTTGCTCTCAAGAGCAGCTGCAAGTCCCGCGACATCACCGATGGCATGACCGTGACCGACAGCGGATTTACCCGCGGCAGCGTCCGCAACAGCCTTGATCGCTGCGTCGATCATGTCGAGGGTGGTGTCACGGAAGACGTAGAACTCCTCGTCGATGTTCTTCGCCGTATCGGGCTTCGGGAAGCCGTAGTTAAGGGTGTTCGCCATCCTTCAGCCCTCACATGATGCCGGCGCCGAGATCACCGACGATCAGCCGCGATGCAGGCCCACCATTCCCGGTGATCCTGAGCCGTGCCGTCGTGGCCGTCTGTCCGTCGAGTTCGTATTTCCGCTCCGTCCAGAGCGGGAAGGAAAGCGCCTCGGTCTCATCAAGAGGCATGTTGGCCCAGGCCCCGCCATCCTTGGAGAGTTCCACGGTCAGAGAGGATCCCCCCGGAAGATATGCCTTCAGGTACGTCGCAATCCGCGCTGCGGTGCCGAGACTGAAAGACCGTGTCACATAGGTGAAGGTCGTTGCGATCTCTCCCGCGATCAGCTCGACGGGTGCGAACAGGATTGGTGACAGCTTTTGAGTGCCGCGGAGCACCGCCCGCAGTTCGACTGTTTCCGTCAGATATTCGGTGA
>DAMDHD010000005.1:240143-318892 GCA_032102365.1 Allorhizobium sp. CTOTU50464
AGCTGCAGCACTTGGAACGGCGCCAGCCGATAAATGGTCCCATTGGTTCGCTCGATCTCGAACTCCACCGAGCAACCGGCCGATGGCAGCTCCACTGCGGCGCGGACTTGAAGATCGGAGCAGTCGACAAGATTGAAGCTTCCCAGTTCGATCGTCTTAGTCGTCACCGGATATGTGTTCGCCACGATCCGGAAAGCCAGCGCCTCGTCCTGGTGGGCCGTCCATGTCTCGGCATTGACCGACGAAAATCGGGGGCCGACGATGTAGGGGTGCGTTGTAACGAACCGCTGCAGATCGGCATCGAAGCCCCCAAGCTTCGCGATTGAGACGGAATGCAGATTGTCGTCCGTCTTGATTACGAATGCATGCCGGCTCTCCGGAGTAGTGGTGGGCGGCAAGCCATAACGCGCCGACTTCCAGCCATTGAGCGCACCTGCCATGGGAACGAGCGCTTGTGCAGCGACCTCTATCGTAGGATAGCCGTTGTCGACGGTCACCTGCTCGACGATGATGTTCTTCGTCCTGTCTCCGATCGCGCAAAGACGGAAGTCTACGCCAGCGATCTGTCGCAACTCTGGGACCGCGAAGAGCTGCGCTTGCGGGTCGGAGCGCGCGCCACGATTATCCCCACCCGAATCTCTCTGGATCCGCTGGCGCTGCCAGCGCTCGATCGTCGTGACCTGCCGCATAACGCTGATCTCGATCGTGCCCTGCCCGGTAAACAGTGCCGTTGCTTCGGTGCCGCCCATGCCTTTTGCAAACACTGTTTTGGTGCCCGCAGTAACGTTGGCGGGGATGGTGAAGCTGCCTGTCATCCGTCCGTCGCCATCGGCCGTCGGGGTGCCGCCTGGCATCACATTGATGCCGTCGAAGGTCAGCTCGTCCAGGATCTCGCCCGGACCAAATCCCGAAATGGTGAAGGCGACGCTGATCTGTCGGAGGAACTGAGCCTGCTCGACGCGACGATCCTCGAGGCGGGTCTGCGTGTTGGTCGTCACCAGCGGACCGCCGTTGGCGCGGGTGCCTCGGTTGAACTCCTGCGTCTGACCCGAAAGCCACTGCGTCTGGCTTACTGTCCAGAAATCAACTGCAGGGGTCAGGCTCAGGGCGCCTGGCAGCGGCGTGAAGTTGGCATAAGGATTGATCTTCTCGCAGAGCGTCTTGAGCTCTTGAGCAATCAGCACCTCCTCGACCGGATCCAGCATCACTGCACCGGCAAGGGTGGCCTGGTAGAACGTCGGCTCGATGGCGAGCGTCAGCATGCCGTCGGCAATTGCGCCGGTCTGAGCCACACCCTCGTCGCGATAGCTGTCGTCGACGAAGGGATCCACGAAGGTCCCGCGCTTCGCCACCGGCTCCCGAAAGTCGATCGCGTTCTTCAGCCTGTCGAGCTGGATAAGCCGGTCAAGATCGATGATCTTGTCGAGGTACCTCCACAACTGGTCCCACGTCAGAGACGGGGTACCGTCGTTTGTCACGGCTGGGGTATTGACCCAGTCGTTCTCGATGAAGGCGAGGTTCAACGCGTTTCCGGGTACGTTCGGCGCCAACGGCTTCTCGCGCGCGGAGACCCCCTTAACATACAGAGGGGAGCCATCCTCGGCGAGGCAAAGGCGATCGATGCGCGGCATCTTCTTGGTGTAAGCAACGATGATATCGCCACCGGAAGCGCCACCGGAAACAGTGATGGTGTAAGGCGTGAACGCATCAGCCGTCACCGAAGCTCGGTAACGATAGGTGACGGTGTAGGTTGAGCCCACGGCCGGCTCTGCACCAGCAAGCCCCCAGTCCACCGAATTATTGACGCGAGTGAAATCGGAGCCCTGCACATAGGTCGTGCCGCCCTGCGTCACTGTAATGATGGAGATGACACCGGTATCCGGTAGGCCGTCGGCACCGTTCACGATGGCACCGCGGGTTACCGTGACCGTCTTCTGCTTGGTAAGCAGGATCGAATTGATAACGCCGATCGGCCCCTCAGCTACACTGAAGGTGTGCGAGGCCCCACCCGGGTAGGTCTGCGTTTCCCCCGGTATGGCGAGTTCGTCCCAGTCCTCTGGCTCGGCATGCCGCAAGGAGACCAGTCGCGTCCGCTTCAAACCGTTGATGTTGGCTTCGCCTTCGGAGATCGAGAAGATCTGGCTTCCGGCATTGGCACCCAGTGCCGTGACTTTGCAGCCCTTGACGATATAGTTCCCGTTCGGCCGGTCGTACTCCTGGATGGCCTGTAGGGCCGGAGCCAGGATGTTGGGACCGACCTGGTCAAGGATGACGCCGTCTTGCAGGGTGTAGACGGCAAAGAACTCACCATCGCCGTCATCGCCTTCCCACGCCCAAGAGGCGGTGCCTACTTCGCGCGCGGCACCCGGCTCACCTTCGGCTGCGGAACCCGGAACCAGGCCAACGAGGGTGGGGTCATCCTCATGGGTGATGTAGGTTTTGACCAACCGGATGCCGACTTCGATCCGGCCGGCCATCGGAACGTCGATGAGCGTTGCCCCTTCGACCTCCCAGACGTCGCCAGAAGCGTAGATCCGGCCGGCGGTCAGAACGACGGTCTCGGCTTCTTGATCAACGACGGCTTCCCCGCGTTCGATGCGGTCACCATCACTGACGACGAGCCGGCCAATGCGCTCGGTGCGGGCGCGCTGGATGGTCTGCGCCTCATTGAGCTCCGCGCCTTGGATGAAGTGGCGATCGCCGTAATGGACGACACCCTGCCAATCGCTGCGGCCCTGCGCCCGGTCGAAGGCGTTGGGAAGCCCGCTGGAATGTTCGAATGCCATCAGAACCTCACGATGAACTTGATACGCTCACGGACGGTCTTCCGGAGCGGTATAGAAACTTCTTTTTCAGCGAAAGCTTGGCCGCCAGAAAGCTCTGTCGGCGCCAACCACAGGCGTCCGGCAGGGATGCCGGGGGCGCGGGTTGCATTGGCGATGAGGGCAATGGATGCGGCGGTGACATCGAAGTTCTCTTCGAAATCCGTCATCGCCTCCAGGTAGACACGCTGGCCACCGGACTGCGGCGCATAAGGCTGACCGGCGAGAGAGTAGACACCACCAAAGATGGGGGTAACTGGCCGACAGGCTCGGGCGCGCCGATATCCGATGACTTCATCGTCCGCATCCCGGAAAGCTACAAAGATCTCGCGATCTTCGAACCAGGCAGCCATAAGCGAGCGGCGCTGGGCCTCAGGATTGTCCGCCCATTTGAACGTCGCAGTGACCCAGGGATAGGTCATGCTAACCCACGGGATACCGCCCTCGTCTGGGATCTCCAGCCAGTTACCAATCAAAGTGCCCTCCTCCTCGGTCAGGAGGTGGTCAAATTCTGTGGTGCGGCCAAAAGACCAGACCGTGCCGTCGGGCTTCAGCCGAATACCGCTTTCCTCCTCGAGGTGGGCTTCGTCGAGCGCGGTGCCATCAGCTTCGGCTGCTGGGACGTCATATTCAAAGAGCCCGCGGCGAAGATCTGATCGGAACGGCAGAGAGAGACGCGTGATCCCCTCGATGTTTTCGAGGAGAGGATTGTCGTTGGCTGGGAGTTCCGGGAAGCGGAGCTGGCTGGAATTCCACCAGACCCGACCATGCCAGGCCGGCTCCACCGTGGCTGTGATGTTGATGAAGGCGAGGCCGCGGCGAACACCGGCGTAGGTTCCTCGCACCCTCTCCCAGGCCACCCCCTCGTTGATCAGGTTGTAGAGGTTGCCGACATAAGGAGTCAGCATGCCCAAGCCGTATTCCCAGACCAGGAACGGCAGGAACGATGGCGGCGGGTTTTCCTTTGCGGTGGTGATCGCCGGAACGGCCGCGTTCATGCTGTCCCACCGGCCGCGATGCGTCTCCTCAACCGCGAGCTCGAATGGCTCAGCTGAGGATGGCAGAAGGGACATCAGAATGCTCTCCCTCGGAGATTAGAGGTAACGGTACCGATCGCCAGAGCCTCGGAAGGCGGCGCGATGACATCAGCAATGGGCGCAGTCGGGGTGACTTTGTGGACACCAGAGATCATAAGCTTGGAGACCCACCATTCCCGGACGAGATCCCGACCAAGAGATTGCTCAGTGGCCCAGGCCGATCTCAATGCCTCGACAGCTCTGGTGACAGTGGCATCGTCGGCATCCGGCAACAGCCAGATATCAAAGTCTAGATTGACCACATTCAAGATGGCAGACGAGACCACGAACTCATCATTGACGAGCTGAACGCCTTCGTCAGTCAAGGCCGCTCGAACGGTTGCAAGAAGTGCGGGGCTCGCAACGCCGTTTGGCTCAGTCGAGTAGACGGCGACATAGATCAGCGGCGATCGTCCGACCCGATAGACCTCCACGGAGTCAACGCGGATGTCCGCGTTCATGGCGATGCTCTTGTACCGCTCCTTTGGACCACCGGTGGAACGGCCTTGGATCGCCAGGATGACCCGCAGCTTCAGGCGGGTGTCGGTCTCCCCGGGCTGCCGGACGATGTCATAGAATGCCGCGAGCTGGTCCAGGTCACCCTTTTGGGCGAAGGCAAGCAGTCTAGCGCACGCCGCCTCGTTGATGCGGGCCCGCAGCAGCAATTCACGGTAGGATTCCGTCTCGGTCAGTATCACCGCCGGATCGGTCTCCAGCATGGTGACGTCGTAATCCGGGAGCTCCGGGTAAGTGATGCGCAGCTCTGCCCAGTGGGACTTGAATTGCGCGATCTGCCGCGTGTTGACGGCCTCGTAGGAGAGCTCCTCGATCACGACCGGCGGCGGCAGCGTCGTCAGGTCAAACATCAGTTCGCCGCCCTCAAGGTGATGGTGTCGCCCCGGACGGAGACGAAGGCCCTAGCCTGTTCCCAATCCAGATGCGCATACGGCCGATACCGGCCAACCAAAGTGAAATCGCTGAACCCGAGCTGGGTCATGTCATTGACCTCGAAGTGCGAGATCTTATAGCGGGGCTCAAAGAGCTCAGTGAGCATGTAAAGAATGTTGAACCACTGGATGACAGTTGCCTCGGTCTGGTTCTCTCCGAGAAGCTTCAGCCCCGGGTTGCCAAACCACTCCCGCATCACGCGCTCGCCCTGCCAGGTCGAGAAGACCTTCTGCAGAGATTGCAGCACCTCTGGAAAGCCGGTCAGGACCTCCCCAGTGCGCGCGTTGATGCCGGTCATGCTTCAGTCCTTCGGCTTGGTGGACGCGGCCGGAGCGGCGGGTTTCTCACGTTCGATGTGGCCGATCCGGAGGGGATGCTGAGCCTGCATCTCGGTCAGCTCGATCGCCTTTCCCGCGCCGGGGTTCGGGAAGCCTGCGACTTCCTTGCCGGCGAGCTTGGTCACGATAAATTTGGCCATGTCTGAACTCCTTAAAGCGGCACGCCGGGAGGCCCGGGAGGCGCGGTAACGTGTTTGTGGTCGAAGCCAACGTTCTTGCCGTTGTGCTCCTGCTTGCCGCCTTCTTGGACGAAACCGGCTCCGTCGAACCGGTAGGTCACGCCGCCGGCCTCCAGCAGAACCCCGCTCCCGGAGAGCGTGAAAGCAACGTCTCCAAAGGTCAGCTTGTGGATCTCCCCATCATCTGACGGGGACTGATTGTCGTCGGTCCAGTGGCAGGGCGAGACCGTGGCCTGCGCGATGTCACCACAGTCAGAAGTGCCCTCGACCAGCTCTCCGACGGAGGGCATGCTGTGGAGCTTCAGTGCCCCAGCGCGCTGCTTCACAAGCACCCAAGGTGACTTCACCGGGTTGCCGTCCTCGTCCTGTCCGATCTCGAACCGGACCTTCTTGGTGGCAGGATCGACGTCGGTCACCCTGCCTTTCATGTTCATTCCACCGATACGCCGCTCGAGCTCAGTGATCCGGCTGAGCAGCGTTCTGATCAGCGCAGACATCAGGGCTCCAAAGCGCCGGGGGTGACGGTGTGGTCGGAGAACGGCGGGATTTCGCCGTCGTCCAGAGTGACGCCCTGGTATGGCCCTAGCCCGATCGTGCCAACTGCACCGGATGTCAGGCCGAAATTGCGCTGCACCAGCTGCCAGTCCGCCATCCCTGTGGGATCAGTGATCAGCGTCGCGAATAGTCTGGCGACAAAGGCACCCTCGGCCGTCGTCTTCAAGGCGGCATCGAACTTCTGCCAGGCAACAGTCAGCGGCCCACCGAAGTCGGGGTCTGGGATGGCCTTGAGGGTGTAGCCGATCTCGGCTGCCGGAATCTTCACGCCGTCCTCGATCTCGATGAGAACGTAGCGGATCTCACGATCATCGATGGACAGAACCATCTTGTTCCAGCACTCAAGCCAGAGATCCGGCCCGAAATGGAGGGCGGCATCGATCTGGCGAGCAACGGCGTTCAGGGTCAGTCCAGCGGTCTCGGTGTCGAGGCTGATTTCAATGACCTCAGCGCCGTCAATCGTGACGCGCTGCGTCCCCGGCGCATTGTAGACGAAGAACTTCAGCTCCACCCGGGCATCCCGCCCCTGGCTGGCTCTGCCCTCGACGTCGAATTTGGTGTGCTCGGCAAAGACCGCGATTACCGGGGCGGCATTGCGCCCCTCCTTCATCACGGCCTCGAGCGGGTAAACGGGCTGCAGGAGGACATCGTCCCCAGCCCATGTCTGGCCCTTGATCAGGTTTTGCGCAGTGATGCAAAGCGCTTGGGCGACGAGGCTCATCAGGCTTTCTCACAGATGCAGACGATGCGGCCGATACCGTCATCTTCGGGGGGCCTCACCACCTTCAGGGTGGGGATGGATGGGTTCGAGGGGATCTCGATGTGGTCGCCCTGCCCCGGCCACTCCTCACGGCTGGCGAAGAAGCGCTTGTTATAGGAAACGTGGAAACGATCGGCCCCAATGGTGGGCTGGAAGCCGTCGTAGGTACCTTCATCCTGCGGCTTTGCGGTGACCGGGTTCTTGTCGACGACCCCAGCAACCTCAAGACCAGGACGGGAACTGTCCGCGGATCGGGCGAGGTACTGGCCCTTCTGCTGGCGAACGATCACGGTGGTTTCACCGTGGAAGCGATCGACAGCAGAGGAGACCAGCGCCTCGAGATCCGCGAACAGTGATGTCATGCTCAGGTCCGCCTATGGGTCAGGTGTTCTTGCCGCGCAGCAAGACCTTCGGGCGCGTGCAGTAGTGGAGCACGTTCGACTGATACTCGAGGTTCATACCCTTGTCGTTCGGCATCCGCCACAGCTTGGCGTAGAGGCGCTGACCAGGGCGGTTCACCGTCTCGAGGTAGTCCGCCGGCGCGTAGACCGACTTGAACAACCCCGGGGTGCCGAGCGGCACGATGTGGCACTTCGTAGCCTCGACGCCGACGGTCTGGCCGGACCGGTAGTTCACGAACAGGATGTCGCCGAAGGTGAACATCCCGAAAGTGCCGTTTTGGCCGTTGTTGACGTATGCGGTGCGGAGTGTGGCAGCATCCTGGTGGCCCTTGTAGGTCTCGCGGACCTCCTCGTTGCCGACCAGATCGTCGAAGAATGTGTCACCACACAGGGCCATGAGGCCGTTGAACGGGATGCCGTCGAGCTGAGCAGCCATAAGGCGCGTGACCTCCGCGCACTTCTTGCGCAGCGGTCCATTAGTTGCCGGGGCGTCGAGATTGAAGTCAATCTCCGCCGGCATGGACTCGCCCATTTCATCCTCATAGTTGTAGAGGACCGAACCATCGGCGTCGAGCAGCTGCCCCTTGGTGAGGACGGAGAGGCGGTGATATTCCTCAGTCAGCGCGAAGCTCTGAGAAATCTCCGCACCACGCGTCGCGATCTTGTTCTGGAAGGTCTCGACCGCGTAAGCCTCGCCAAATGCACGAGCACCCTGCACCTCGTCGGCGTAGATTGCGTCATCCACCTGGAAGTGCGGGACGCTGAGCTTCCGCATCGAACGGCGGTTCTTGCCGAAAGTCTTGCCGGGACCGCCGCGCGGGGACGACGGGACGATGAAGACGTTGCCCTCTTTGTCTTTTTCGATTGCGACGTCGAGGGTAGAGATGTTCTGCGTCTGGAAAAGGCCCAGCGAGCTGACAAAGCTCGGGACGTATTTGATATCACGCATCGCGGTGGTCAGCGTGGTCGTCGAAAATGCGTCCTGATTGAAGATGTCGAGGATGCTATCCATCGTGTGTTCTCCTGCGCTCGCCGTTAGTAACGGACGATGATGTTGTTGGCGGCGAGCGCCTGGATGGCATCCGCCTTCTGGGGCGCGGTGATGCCGGTCGGCCAGGCGATGCAGTTACCGTTCAGCTCGCACATGCGGGTGAGCGCCGCAGCCTTCTTCGTGGCCGTTGCATCCGTGGCGACGGCGTATGGGCTGTAGGCCACAGGGACTTCGGAGCCATCGGTGCCGACGGGGTTGAAGGCGACGTACTGATAGTCGTCACCGTCTGCGGCAACAGCCAAGGAGAAGGTGTCGCCAGCTACGAAGTCAGTCGCACCGTCGGCGATGGTGAACTTGATCTCCTTGTTGAAGGCGACCCCCACAGTGGCGGTGCCAACGGACTTGCCGGCGGGATCGCGAACTTCGAACACACCAGCATTGGCTGCGGGTTCGATGCAGACGACGGTGTAGACGCCATCTTTCACCTTCGATCCGACGGCGGGGTTAGCGAGAGTAAGGACCCCGTTGCCGGTCCCCGCGAACGACTGGGTAACGGTCACTGATGCCGCCACAGCCAGCTTGGCCAAGAGGGCGTTAGCAGCGATACTCTGGGAGAGCGCGATCACAACGTTGTCGCGGGAGATGTTGCCGGCGCCCTCGGAGAGGATGGCCTCGCCGGCGCGGGCCTTTTCGGTCAGTACAACCATGGTCGTGTCTCCTTACTTGGCGCCGATCGACGCGTTGGCTTCGCCGACTGCACGCCCCCAGCCAGCCATAGCGTCGGGTTTCCCGTCGCCTGTGGACTGAGGCTGGCCGAGCCCGAGGGCGCCGGCTTCGGCTTTCTGCTGCTCGTAGGTCTTGCCCTGAGGCTTGTCGCCGTCCGCCGCGGGTTTGAGAGCCGCGATGTTGGCCTTTGCCACATCGAGCAACTTCACCCCGATCTCAGCGGAGATCGTGGTGTCGAACGCGATGTGGTTGGCGAGGGCCGGCAGAGCCGTGCCGGAGTCCGAAGAAACGATAGCCTTGATGCGGGCCTGGGTGTCTGCGGTGGCCTTGGCAGCGATTTCCTCTGCGGTAGGGCCGGTGTTCTGATCGGTCATGACGAATGTCCCTTTCGATCGGTTGGAGAAGCGGCCCGAGCCGCCGGGAGAGAGGGACGCCAGCACCGCCTCGAACTGTCCGACTTCGTCGGCCATTCCGGATGCCACTGCTTTCGCCCCGACTTTGACGCCGCCGGCGCCAAACTTACTGATGACGTCCTCGGAGGAGACGCCACGGTGTTTCGCCACGGCGGAGACGAAGACCTCTGCGAGGTCGTCCACCATGGTCTGGATCTGGCTGCGGCCCTCTTCGGTGTTCACATCCGGGCGCTTGCCAGGAGACTGGGAGGAGACGATCTCCACCTTGCGGACGCCTCGGCGCTCATCTGCGCTGCTGCGGTCCTCGACGCCGAGGACCACGCCGATCGAGCCCAAGACAGCGAGTTCGGAGACGACGACGCGATCTGCAGCAGACGCAATCCAGTAGCCACCGGACGCAGCCATGCCGCTGACGTAGGCGGTGATCGGCTTCTTGCCTCTGGCGTCATAGATCGCGGCGGCGAGCTCATCGCAGCCGTTTGCTTCGCCACCGGGCGAGTCCACATTGAGAAGGATTGCCGAAATTGCCGGGTCATCGAGTGCGACTTGCAGATCACGCCGCAGGATCTCGTAGGAGGTCGCCCCGCAGAACTCGACGAACAGGTTTGCCTTCTTGAACAGCGGACCTTCGACGTTGAGGATGGCGACACCATCCCGGATGCCCATACGCTCACCTCGAGCCGACTGGCGGGCACGGTAGGCCTCCAGCGCCTGAGGGCTGAGATCACCTTCTCCCTCGATGATCGCCTTGTATTCTTGCGCGCGGGAGCCCTCGAGCGCCCAGGGCTGGGACGCTACGACATCCATGAACTTCATCGTGGTGATCTCCTATGACCGCATGTGGCGGCTGCCGGCCGTGATGGCGAACCGGGTGGGGCCGCGTCCGCTCTTCGCAGCGCATTCGCTTTCGAGCTGGGCGATCAAGCTTCCGAGCCCGGTGATGTCCGGGCGCGACATTTCGACGGTTCGATCGCGGAAGGTTACCCGCTGGACCCCTCCCTCGACGCGGAGTTTCATGTAGGCGGGACGAAGGGCCTGGAGAGCGGCACAGGGATCGTATTCCTCGCCGCCGAACAGGGTCTCGTAATCAATCGCCATCTGGGGCTCCTAGGTCAGCCTGTAGTTCGAGATCGGTATCGACCTCACGCTCAACCTGGGCGTCAGTGTCGCAAAGCGAGGCGTCAGCCGGATCTCGTTGTGGAGGATCGTCTGCCCCCTTCCGAGTGGATTTCCGTCGGCTCGGCTCCTTCTTCTCGCCCTCACCTGTCGGCGGAGCATTTAGAGCAAGCTCCTGCCCCTCCTTGGTTTGCAAGGGGTCAGTTGGAGCCCATGGCAACGGCAGACCGAGTTCTTGGGCCAAGCGGTTTTCCTCGGCGCGCTGGCGCATGTCGTCGTCCCAATCTCGACCATAGGAGGCCGAGATCTCCATGAGCGTGGTAGACTGGATGTCCTTGAGGACCTCATGCGACCGGGCCGCCTTGAAGTCGTCGGCCTGCGGCTGAGCTGGGCCTGACCACGACGCGCGGCAAGCGGCCTCGCGCTTGGCAAGGAAGTTGGAGTAGCCGCCCGGGAACTTGACCCTGCCGGTGAAGACAGCCTCGTCCATGAAGGCTTCGAAGCCACTTTGGCAGAACGGAACGATGATGTTCTGCCGGCGCCGGATAACATTTAGCCATTCAATGGCGCCTGCCATGCGGATCGATGAATAGGTAGCACCACGATAGTCGCCGGTGGCGCTTTCATAGGTCACCCCGGCCCCCGCCGCGATTTCTCTCATCAACCAGCCCATGAACTGGTCGAGCTGCGCACCTGGCACCTTCGACTCGTTGAAGATGAGCTCGTCGCCGGGGAAGAGCTGAGCGATGCGACCGTGCTGGGTCAGGTCAATCTTGGCGCCGTCATACCATTCCCCTTTGGCGGCGGCGAATGCCTCCATGTCGAGGATGCCGGAGTCTCGATCCTTCCCCGTCATGAGGCCGTCGAACCCGGCAAGGCCGGGAATGTTGGTTTTCATCGTTGCCGCGAAGATGGTCTGCAGCAGCGCCGTAGTCAGCGTGGCATCGGCAAACTGGTCGACCTGACGAACAACCTTGAGAACCGGGGCCAGTGGAGAGATCCCGCGGGTAACGCCGAGTGAGGCATCGAAGACATGTATGACTTGAGGTGCCCCATCCCGGTCGAAGGCCGCGATCTCGACCTCTTCCCATCCGAGCTGCCGATCCTTTCGCTTGATAACGTAGCCGGTCGGGAAGCCCCAGTCCCGATCGCACCGGACACCCTGGACGATGTTCTCGGTCTCATCATTCTTCTGAGCAAGGCGCAGCGGCGGCAGCAAGGCGATCTTGCTCATGTACCGGCTACCGGGACGTCGAACCTTCGGGAGAAGGGCCAGCACCTCGCCGTAGCACTTGTATGAAGCAAATGCGGCCTGCTGCATCTTCCCGAAGGTCATCCGCCCGCCGGCATCGCATTCAATCGGCGAGTTTGAGTAGATCCGGAATTCGTTCTCGATCTGGCGAGCGAGCTTGCTCGTTTCCTCCGGTGACAACCCAAGCGCAGCCCCGTCTGGCCGCGAGGAGAGACGGAGCCCTGCACCAACCACAGAGCCGGTCTCAGTCTCAACAACCTTCGTCAGGAAGCCCGAGTTCTGGACACCCTCGACGGCGCGCGCTGCGGCCTTTTCCCAATCCTTCTGAACGTCATCTTGCCCTTCGCGAAGGCGAGGGTTCCAAGAGATCATGAGAGGATTGCGCCCTCCCTGGAAGAACGCAGCCGATGGCCCTTTGGTGGCCGTGGCGCCCTTTAGGGCGTCCCGGACCTTGGTCATGAAGCTCATCGCTCACCCATGGAGTTTCGAAGACAGGCGGCGAAGATCCAGCTTTTTCACCGGAGCCCCGCGCAATTCCTCGTAGCGTTTCTCGAAATCGAAGCGGCACAGGTACTTCACGGCCAGGCCGTAGACGACGGTATCCAGCGCTTCTGCCTTGCGGCGGCCGATGCGCTCAAAGACGATCTCGGGCCGGCCGCTTTTGTATTTCAGCTCCCTCCGTTCCGAGTTGAGCTGATCGTAATATTCCGCGGTCAGCTCGTTGCTGAAGCGGATGGACTGCTCCTCCTCGTTCCCAAGGGGCAGCGAAGCCAAGATGTCGGTTTTCACCTGGTCGACCGCGATGAGGTAAAGCGGAGCCGTTCGGTTCCGCCGTTTCGTGCGGCTGACCTCGATAACCTTATGTGCGCCGGCGCGGCCCTTAATGGCCACGATCTTCCGGCTCTGGACGCCTTCGCAGAAGTCGTAGACGTACTGGGTCCGATTACCGTCACCAGAGTCGATGCCAGCAGCCTCGATCCCGATGTGGCCACCGAGCGGATGCTTGAATTCTGTTGCCAGAACTGCATCCAGCTCGTCCCACGTCGTCTGCAGGTTCGTTGCCCCGTAGATGACGTGGTGGCCAAGAATGTAGCGGTGGCGCGGGCTGTGCCCTATGAAGCTGATCTCGAGACGATCAACCTGAACGTCGACCCCCGCAGTGATGTAAGCGACATCCGTCGGGATATCCTCGCGCCAGCGCCCCTTCTCAATCTTCCAAGCCAGGCCGAAGTCCTCGGCCCGCGCCATAAGCTGCTCCTCGGTGACGTAGTCGATCGCGTTTGACCACACCTTCCCGAGGACGGTGTTGTGAAAGACCTGCATGTCCGCAGGCCCGTTTTTCTTGGCGTTCTCGTACTCCTCGACCAGCTTTACCCAGGAGGCGTTGGCGAACATCGAAATCAGGGCATTGAGCCTGAACCCAGCGTGGTCCTTCACCTCCGGATGAGTGGCGAACCAGTCGCCTTCCTCCACCATCGCCGGCTTATGACGTTCCTGGATCTCGAGCCCACATTTTGGGCAGAAGCAGACCACCGTTTCCGGCATCCCCGGCTTCCAGTCCAGATGCTCCCAAAGCAGCTCGAAGAAGTCCCCGCAGTGCATGCAGGGCATCTGAAAGATGCGGCGATCCGATTCCTCGTACCGCTTGATGATGATCGACGTCGCCTGATCAGTGGGGGTGGACCCCATGATGATCTTGCGATCCGCGAACGAGGTGGTGCGCTTGATCGCCAGCGTGATGGGATCACCTTCTTTGGTGATCTTCATGCCGTCGACTTCGTCGCAGAGCAGGACCTTCGCGGTGTGGCGGCGCAGGTTGCGCGGCGCCATCGCTGACAGGATCTTGAGCGAGCCACCGCCGAGGAGGGCACGCTGCGTTAGTGTATTGCGGCCATCGAACCGGCCGACTTTCATCAGGCCTCTGAGCGCCGGGCTCTGCCTGAAGGCTGGGTCAATTTCGTCAACCGCAATGCCTCTGGCATCATCATCCGTCGGCATTAGCAGGATTATCGGGCTCGGATCATTGACCGCATAAGCCCCGATTGTCGCCACGAGCGACAGAGTATAGCCGGTTCGGGCCGCCTTGATGACGGACACCTTCTCGATCGTCGGGTCGCCCATGGCGTCCAGAATGCCGCGCTGGAACTTCCAAGGATGGAAGCGACCGATTGAGGCCCCGGTCGCGATCCTGAAGGCCCCTGACGACGCCCATTCGGAAAAGGACATCTCCTGCGGAGGCCGCAGCGACTTGCCGATGTCGCCGAAGAGCCGCTGAACAGCGCTACTTCGATTTGACATCGTTCTTGTTCCCGCCAATGACCCCTGCCTCGACCTCGTTGGCGAGGTCATTGAGGACGTCACGGCACATCTTTTTTAGGGTCTCACCGTCGTGGTTGGTGAGATGCGGGATCGACGTCCGGGCCTTGCCTGGAATGGTAAGGACCGCTGATTTCACCTGAGCGGCGAAAGCTGTCCAGCTCTCTGAGACCTCATCGAGCGTCAGAACCTCACCCTTGACCTGGGCGAGCTTGATCTCGTTCATCTGACGGACCAGCTTCTCGTTGGCGAGGCGCTCATCAGCCAGCGGGTTCCTGACCTCTTCCGATCGACCTGCAGCTGTCTGCCGGAGGCGGCCGAGATAGGCGTCCATCGACGGCTTGGTGAGGTACAGGTTCCGTTTCGGAGCCCGGACCAAGATGCCCTTAGTGTCGAGGTCAGTCAGGCTGCGCAGTGAAATGCCCAGGATCACGGACAAGTCGGCTTTCGTGCAGGTCTCCGGAATCCAGTGACCAGCCGTCTTCGACTTACTCGCCATAACTCAGGTACCGAGCGCCCGAATGACGTGGCGCATAACTCGCTTCTGCATGTCGACCGCGGCGAATTGCTCCGCCGCTTTCGTGTTCGGTCTCGTCGGCTTCGCCAGTTCGTTGGCAAGCACCGCCATGGAGAGGACCTTGAGAGGTCGCCTCCCCTTGCCTTGACGCACGACGACTTGGCCGTTGGCGACGAAGGCACCCGGGAACTGTCGACGGACATTCCAGCCCGTGGCCTCAGCACCCTTCATCGAGGACACCGAACCACCGCGCTTGCCATCGGCCATCGGGTTGAGATCCCGAACCCAGACCGGGTTGCCGTATTCAGCAAGCGGGATCGCAACATCAGAGGTCCGAACCACCGCCTGCATCGTGGCCCCCGCCGAGGCCTTGATAAGCCGCGTCTTTCCGCCGACGCGCCCTTTCGGCACGCCGGTGAAGTCTGAGATCCGGACAACGGACTGGCGACGCTGCTCGGCAACGTGCTCGTTCAGGCCCATGGCGGCAGCTGGCCGAAGTTCAGTTCCGATCGAGTTCAGGAATGCTTCGAAGCCCTTGGCCTGATGCACATCGACCCGGATTTTCACTGATTTACCTCAAAGGTCGTAAGTTATGGCGTGCTCGCACATAACCCGGTCGATGTGCCGCGCGGCATCTTCAATTCCAGCTGAAAACCACTCCGCGCCGAACGCTAGCGGCGCTTCGAAGGTCTGGAGAATATGGTTTTCGAGCTTCTTTAGGTCGACGAACTCGTCGCAGATGCAGAAGACACGTTCCTCAAGAATCGCGTCGCCTTGAGCGAGATCCCAGTTGGCGTAAGCCCACCTTCTGGAGGACCACCTGGTCGTCATCCCGATCTTCACCTTGTCGGGATGGTTCTTCACCGTCACCGCATAGATGTATGCACCTGATCTTCCCTTCGGGAGGAAGTCTGACACCAGCTTTCCGTCGGTGTAGCCAGTGATTTTGGCTCGCGCCTTCACTTGCGCTCGGCTCAACGACGTCGGCTTCAATGCTGGTCTCCTGGAACGCAAAAGGCCCCGCCGGGATCACCGACGAGGCCTCTGAAATCTGTCGTTTCGCTACCTTACGGGAACGACTTTGTTGCCGTGGTCTTCCCAATCTCTTTCCCCTTGGCGTCGAGCGCCTTCACCGTGAAGCGGTACTTGTGCTTCGACGGGGGGCATGGGCCCTTGTAGCGGAATGCGCCGTAAGGGATCTCGGCCTGGCCGGTGTACTCGACCTTGCCTCCCCCGTGGCGATAGTCCGGGGCATCAAGATCAGTCATCGAGAAACTGAGCTTAGCGGTCCCTTCAGGAACCCCGGTCACCTTGAATGGCGGCGACTTAGAGTCGAAGCATTTTTTCGTCGGGCCCCAGTCAAAACTGGCCGACATCCCTGCGGCTGCAGGGCCTGCAGAGATTAGAGCTGCGATAAGAATCAATGCAAATTTCACTTTCCATACCCCCTCTCAATGGTTGGCGCTCAAACTTGGCCAACTCTTGCGGGAGTTGCAATAGGCAGAAAGTGAGGCCCCACCAGTTTCCCGGTGAGGCCCATCGGCGGCGCCTTTTGCAGATGCCCGGTTAATCGGGATCGGCGCCGTGTCTCTGCCCCAGGCTGGCGTATGCTCAGGTAGGCCGCACCTGGTTTCGCCCTTGGAGGCTTGCCTACTCCTATCCGGTCTGTGCTCCCGGAAGCAGCCACCGCAGAATTCCAAGTCGGAGGTGGTCTTGAGATCCACGCCGTCAGTTGGCCGGCGTGAAATCCAGATAGTATTCGCCGCCGACCTTGAAGCCTGCGGCAGCTTCGGGGTTGATGGTCCCGATTTCGACCTTCCCCCACGGCGTCCACTTGAAGAACTGATCGTTCTCCGGGCTGCCGGCGGTAACAGGCTCAAAGGTCAGCGAATAGCCTGCCTGGTTCTCGTTGCGGGACACCAGTCGGAACTTAGCTCTGCATACTGGGGCGCTCATGCGTCTTCTCCTTTTGCCGGGGCCGCCGGTTCGGGCCTTGTCAGGCGAAATGGAGCGGAAAGCGGGAATTGAACCCGCGCACATGGGGTGGAAACCCACTGCTCTACCACTGAGCTACATCCGCATGTTTGCCGCTGTTTTCACCGGCCTGAGAGGACACCGGCGATGGGCTTCTCGGCTCCTGGAGAAAGCAGGAGGATCGATCGCGGCGCTCCCGTTTCGATCAGTGCAGCTCAACCGCCTTGAGATCGTTCTGGACCACCCAGAACCAGACGGCCGATCGGTTATTGCTGTGAAACACGACCTCGCCGGCATCGTCAATGCAGACGGCACCGGGTTTCCCATTGATTTCAGCCTCATGGACCCGAACCATCGACCGCGTTTCCGGCCAGTGGAGATCGGGTTTTTCGCCTTCAGCCGGCGCCATTTCGGCCTCGCAAACTCGGCAGGGGAAGACCTCCCCTATGGAAAATAACTTGCGCCATGATCGGGGGTGCTGCGCCCCGCATGCCGCCTGCCCCTCATACGGTCCCTAGAGCGCTCATTTCCCGCCATGGCTGGCCCAGGACAGGCCTTGCTCATGTTGCGCGCTAGGTCACCACTGCCCATCCCTGCCCTGCTGCCCCTGGCGTCCTGTGTGGCTTTGCTCTCTGCCTGCCCTTGTCGAGCTGCAGGCCTACCCAGTCCAGCCCCCTGCCCCGTGGGCCATGGTGGCGGCTGCTGGTCTTGGCCTTGCCTCGCCCCGCCTGTGATCCACCCCGCGACCGGAAAGCGGAAAGGCTTGCCGGGTGGTGGTACTGCAGGCCTTGAAGGTCTGGCCCCCGGCAGTTCATCGAGCCAAACCAAAACCCGAAACCTTTTGGCTGGTCTGCCTGGCAGGGCTTGAAGGTATCACCCCGGCCCCGTGTCGAGTGTGGCCATCATGCCGTTTTGTTGTGCCGTTTATGCCGTCGAGTTGCATGGATGGCAAAGGCAGGGCGGAGTCAGCCGATGGAAGGTGAACACACACGTTCGCAGGCGAACGCAATAGAACACGTTAACATGTTGGATGTTGCAGCCAGTCCCAGACGTTGCCGTCTCATTGGCGAGCAAGCATTTTCCGGAAAACTTTCTGCAGTTCCAGGCCATCATTCGCACGTTTCATGTTGACATGATCTGTGTTTCTGGTATGGTCAAACCATCGAAAGCGGAGACGCAGACGACAGCCGAGACGAACCACTAGCAACGGCTCTAAATAGTGCGGGTGAGGCGATACGGTCCTAAGCGTGAGGCAAGGTAGCTTGTCAGGACAGCATGACGGAAAGGCGGTCACCGTTGCGGGTGATCAACCGTTAAGACCACCATCGGCGACTGTGCCGGACCTGAAAGGCTTAAGACCATGACCACCAGCAACCCGAACTCTTCCTATATCTTCGTTTCTGACGATCATTCTTTCCCGTCTGCCCCCACGGCGGAAACTCTGGCCTCTTGGCAGGCCGATGACGCCATCGGTTACCGTCATTCCCGGGTGTCTGGCTTTTGTGAAGCCGCGACCATTGGACGGCAGAACAAGGCTTGCCGCGACGCCTCGGCCACCCGCCTCGCCCTCTTCCGCCTCATCGACGCAAAAGCCGCCGCCTGAGCTGTTACGAGGCAACGGCCTCCGGGCCGTTATCTGGCAACAGTGCCGTATTGAAAGGTGAAGCTATGACCATCGACAAGTCAGACGCAAACGAAGTGTTGGCAGTGATCAAGGCCAAGTGCGCCAAAGATCCGGCTTTTGAAACGGAACTGACAGCAGTCTGGAACCGTGTCTGCGACGAAGCGGAAAAGCGCGCCATCAAGCGCAAGCTGAAGGTTTTCGAAGTCAGGCACGAGATGCAGATAGCGCGCCTTTCTTTGTTTCGCGCTTTGGCATGCGGCGTGTCTTTCGAAGGTGCTGAACATGCCGCCCTAAGTGCTATCGGCATTGCGGCTTGAACCATTGGCAACTGTGCCGAACGCAAAAGGTGAAGACATGAAAACGGTAGCTTTCAAGGTTCCCGCCATGGATGGCGGCAAGATCGTCCACATTGAAAAGCAGGGGTCCGTCGTTTGGCTGGATCTGGGCGGAAAGCGGGAAAAGTTCGTGCTGCAGTTCGAAGGGATCGACAACCGACCCCGCTATGTCACCCACTACGCAACAGGCCACAAGATGCCGGGCGATCTGCAACAGCGCGCCATTGGCCAGCTCATGAGCCAAGGGCATGCGCACAGGCCGGACTATCGGAAGATGGCGCAAGCGCTTGTTGATGAAGTCATTGCAGAGAACGGCGCCGAACGTGTCCGCAAGGTCATTTCCGCCGCAGCTGTCTTGAACAAGTGAGGCCGGACCATGAGCACGTTTCCGAAAATGGCCGCCGCCTTCCCGTCATTTGATCAAAGGACCCTCCCCGCTATCCCGGCGGGTTGGCAGGACTGCAGCTGGTCCGGCGATATCTGCCCCTCTTTCATTGCGGCCGGTGACTTCACCTGCCGAGGGCCGTTCGCTCATGTCTTCATTGATTTCGCCGAACCGTCGGCGCGAGATATCCCGGAAAGCGCGCGGTTTGCTGTCGTCTTCGTCAATGGCGCCTCGCAGGAAGCAAGCGGCGAAATCCAGTCCGATGACTGGGCCGCGATCCTTGAAGCCGTCGCAGGTTGGGAGGTGTGAACATGGCCCGCCTCGCCTTCTGGGCTTCTTTCGCCTTCCTAGTCTGCATGGCGCTCTATGATCTTGGGGGGATGCAATGACCCGCCGCGCCTTTCTTGCCTGTTTCGCCCTTGCCCTCGCCGGTGATCCCCTCGCCATCGATGATCCGGAACCACCGTAACCAGTTTCAGCACCTAAGCCTTTCCAACCCCGTCAACTGTGACAGCTAGAAGAGGAGACTTGCACCATGACCACCACCCACGAAAACCGCCGCGACACCTTCGCAAAGCGCCTTCCCGGCAAGGTCCGCCGCAATGATCGGCGCGCCACCATCGCCCGGAAATCCGCCTTCCTGATCGATGGCCTGACCGTGCGCATTCACTGACCTTGCCGCGATGTTACCGGCCCTCACCCCCACGGGGGCCGGATACATGGCCGCAAGCCAGACAGGGCAATTGTGCCCGATATTGAAAGGTTCAACCGATGACCACGATTACAGCGACCTATTCGCCGGAAGACAACAAGCTGCGCCTCTATGCCTCCTCTCGCTTGGATGCGGAGACCTACGCCCGAGTGAGGGAAGCCGGGTTTATCTGGGCGCCGAAACAGGAATTGTTCGTCGCTCCGAAATGGACGCCAGAGCGCGAGGATCTCGCCATCGAGCTCGCCGGTGAAATCGAGCCGGAGGAGATGACACTTGCCGAGCGGGCGCAGCTGAAGGCCGAACGGCTCGAAGGAATGGCCCACAAACGTAACCGGCAAGCTAACGCTTTCCATGCTCGGGCCAATGAGCTTTCGCAGGCCTTCTACATGGGGCAACCAATCCTTGTTGGTCACCACTCCGAACGGAAGGCCCGCAAGACGCAAGAACGAATGCACGCCGCGATGGATGCCGCCGTCAAGCTTTCGAAGGATGCCAATTACTGGCTGTATCGGGCGACCTCGGTCGAGCATCACGCCAATTTCAAGAACAGCCCACGCGTCCGGGCCAATCGCATCGAAACCCTTCTGGCGGAACTTCGCGACCTGCAACGCGGCGTCAATCATGCCCACAACGTTTTGCGCCTCTGGGATCGTTGCACCACGGATTCACAGATCGCCGCCGTTGTCCGAGTGAACGCGATTGATACCGGCTCTGTTCTTCACTGGGACGTAGGAACGCGCATCGAGCGGGGCGAGCTCACATTGCAGCAGGTCCGCGAAAGCTCGATCGAGGCGGCAAACCGGACGATCAACGGCCCGAAGCGCCGCCGCTGGATCGAGCACCTGTTGAACCGCCTTGGATATGAGCGGGAATTGCTGGGGCCTGTGCCGCTTTTCGCTGGGACGATCACGCCGGCAATGCTGCAGATCTTCGCCCGCACTCACGGCGCACACAAGCCGGAAGCAAAGCGCCTTCCCGACGGCTCTTTCCTGCTGACAAGCCCCGTTGCGCTGCCGGTTCACCTGGCAGATGGGAACGAAATTGAGATGACCCCGGAAGAGTGGGCGGAACTGATGCAGTCCGTTGGCTATGAGGTCCCCGCAAAGGCCGATGCAAAACCGCCGATCCTCAATCTCAAGGTCCCGGAACTCTACGCATACAACAAATGGAACCGCACCAAGGAGATTAACCGGTTTCGCGTCGCCCACATGACGAAGGCGGAATATTCCAAGATCGGCACCGATTACAGGGGAACGCGTGAATCCATCTGCGGGGAATTCAGGTTCAAAATCTGCCTGGATCCTTCGCACACCGGCCCCGCCTATCAGCGCGGATGGGTCGCGGTCTTTCTGACGGACTCCAAGGCGCACGACGTGCCGCCGTCCTATTCCCCGATGGAAGAGGACAAAACCGATGCGGCGTGATCTCTACAAGCGACCGGCAAAGCCGATGCGAATTCCGGTTAAGACCCGGGAGGAATTCGCCGAGATCAAGAAAGGCGACGTGCCCGCTCCGCTGATCGTGGATAAGGCCACGGAATGCCATGTCACCCCCGACGACGTGGCCGCGCGCATGGTGCGCTATTTGGGTCCGCAAGGTGACTTCCTCACCTTGGAGCCAAGCGCAGGCACAGGGCAGCTTGTCCGCGCG
This sequence comes from Allorhizobium sp. CTOTU50464, assembly GCA_032102365.1. Classification (GTDB taxonomy): domain Bacteria; phylum Pseudomonadota; class Alphaproteobacteria; order Rhizobiales; family Rhizobiaceae; genus Allorhizobium. The sequence goes on from DAMDHD010000005.1 coordinate 261,234, forward strand.
CTCTTCGCCGCGGGTCATAGCCGCTTTGAGCTGACAATGGTCGAGCGACACCACGCCCTCGCGTCGGAGCTCCGGCGCCTGGGTCCAGTCTTCCAACGTTGCTTTCTCGAATATGCGGCGGAAGCACGGGGCAAGGTGGAGTTCCCCCGGGTGATCATGAACCCACCGTTCAGCGCGGTTCGGTCTCACATTGCGGCGGCTCTGTCTCTGATGGGCAGGAATGGCCACGATAGCCCGCCGGTTTTGGTCGCACTGGTGCCAATCACCTACCAGAACGACGAGGCCGAAACGTTGGAGATCCTGCCGCCGGATACCTTCGCAACGGCAAAGGTCAACACGAAAATCATTCGGATCGTGCGCCCATGACCCGCGCGGCCATCGAATTCGCGGCGCTGGCTTCCTTCCTCGCCGCTCTCTTCCTCTGGCTGCCGGCAATCGCCGGAGCCATCCACGGTTAACCTCTGGGCCGATTGTGGCCCCATCTGAAAGGCTGAATGCAATGAGCGATGAACTCGAGATGATCGGCGTCGACGTCTGGGCGGCGGTGACGATCTACGTTCCCGCAAAGGACGATGAAGAAGCGGCGGCAATCGTCGCCGAACGATACGCAGGGAGCCGCGACAAGATCGGCAGTTACGACCACATGGGCAGCGAAGATTTGCCCATGGAAGACGATGACTTCATGTCATCGGCCATGACCTTTTACGGGCTCTGCAACGACAGCGAATTGCTCGCCACTGTTGATCCTGTCCGCGATGCTGCCCCCGTCATGCTGGACGCCCTGAAGCTCTGCCGGGTCGAAATGGAAATGCTCCGCCGGCAATACGAGGCAGAGGGCAAAGGCGAGGAATGGGTGACCCGTCAAGCCTACCTGATTGGGGTATGCGATGCCGCGATCGCGAAAGCGGAGGGGCGGGTATGACGTTGCTACACTCTCCTTGGTCTTTCAATCAAAGCACAGAACAGAACCCGCTTTGCGGCGAGATCCGCGACAGTCGCGGGCACCTAGTTTTCTATCGCGCGGTAACGTCCGAGGAAGATAAAGCCGCAATGCAATGCGCCGCGGCTTCGCCCGATATGCTGGCAGCTCTGCGAAAAGCAATTGGCGATTGGCCCACGTGGGATGATCCGGACGAAGCCGTCAATGGCGGCGATCTGGTAGAATGGTTCGACAGTTGGCGCAGGTCGGCCTTGGCCGCGATCGCAAAAGCGGAGGGCCGCGCCAATGGCTGAGCTCAAAACATACTCCGTCCTGCTGGCTTGGCAGGACAACGACCCGGAACAGGGGGAATTCGGCTGCTATGTCCGGGCCACCGGTTACAACGACGCCGAGGCGAAGGCGCGGGAGAAAATGTGGGAGGCCTACGCCGAGCAATACGGCATGGAGATGGAGGGCGACGGCGGCCGAGTGATTGACTGCAGCGAGGGCGCTGCATGGCTGGCCAGCGATCTGGAAATCGCGCTGCGGGCCTTGGTCGAGACCTGCAAGGCTCGATGGCTCGACTTCGCCGAGGTTCAGCAGGCCGAAACCGTTCTGGCCCGGATAGAGGCGGAGGTGTGAGCATGGATTACACCGTTTCCCCTGCCCGCTATGCCAAAGGCAAGATGGCCGTTCGCTGCCCGCCTCAGGACGGTTGGAAGACCCGCGCCGCTCGCCTCGCCGGTGCAATTGCCCGGGGCCGCTACACCGGACGCGAAGGTGCTTACATCATGAGCCCCACAGCAGCCGCCAAGTTCGAACGGCTCTTCCTCGAGGGGTGGGACGCCTGCGTCATCACCCATGAACTGGAGCCTCCGCAGAAAGCGGCGGCCTGAACCTCCTCAGGGCAATTGTGCCCGCTCAGAAAAGGGATTCACGATGAGCATGTTTGCCATCACCGAGGACGTGCACGCCCTCATTGCAGAAAATGCACCGGTAGCAATTGGAGTATCAGGCGGGAAAGACAGCCAGGCCGCAGCTCTGGCGACCTTCCGCCACCTCAACGACGTCGGCCACAGCGGCCCCCGGGTTCTCGTTCACGCCGATCTAGGCATTGTCGAATGGGACGACAGCCTGGAGATCTGCGAGGAGCTCGCCGACCACTTGCAATGCGACCTGGTTGTGGTCCGTCGCAAGGCTGGCGGGCTCATGGAACGCTGGGAAAGCCGGTGGCTCTCCAGCAAAACACGATACGAGGAGCTCAGCACCGTCACGCTGGTCCCCTGCTGGTCGACGCCTGCAATGCGGTTCTGCACCTCTGAGCTCAAGACGCACGTGATTATGTCTGAGCTGAAACGCAGGTTCAAAGGGCAAAGGGTTCTCAACGTCATTGGGGTCCGCCGCGAGGAGAGCGCCGCCCGTGCAAAGATGGCCGTGGCCGATCGAGATGCCGGCGGTCAGGTCTGGACATGGCGCCCGATCATCGACCTCAGCACCGAGGACGTTTTCGCGATGATCGATTCATCCGGCTTGCGACCCCATCCGGCCTATCGCGTCCATGGGATGAGCCGGGTTTCCTGCCGCTTCTGCATAATGTCCAACATCGCCGATCTAACCGCTGCCACTGCTGTGCCCGAAAGTCATGAGCTTTACCGCCGCATGGTGTCGCTGGAGTCGGTGAGCGGGTTCGCGTTCCAGGGCTCCAGGTGGCTGGGCGACGTCGCCCCAGATCTGCTTTCGAAAGATCTGCGGGATCAATTGGCCGAGGCAAAGCAGCGCGCGGACCTCCGCAAAGAGATCGAGGCCCGGATCACTAAGCCGATGCTCTACGTGAAGGGCTGGCCCACCAGAATGCTGACGGACGACGAGGCGTCAATTCTGGCGGCAACGCGTAATGAGATCAGCGACCTCTACGGCTTCAATTCCCAGCACCTGACACTGGGCAGCATCCACCAACGCTATGCCGATCTGCTGGAGCAGAGCGCAGCGCGTCAGAGATCCACCGCCTCGATTAACAAAACAAGGGAGGAAGCCATGCGGCGGGTCGTCTGAAAGCCGCCTAGCGATCTTGGCCGGTCATCGGCTCCAGCCCCCGGCCCTGTGAATGGCTGGAGCCACCAAATTCTCTCTCGGCAACTGTGCCAATCATGAAAGGAACTGCTATGCTCGCCCCTGCCAATTGTGGCCACTTCGAAAGGAATGACGTGTCCAGACGCTACGATTATCGCCGCATGACTGCGGAAGAATTCCGGACCGGCCTCGACCAGATCAGCATGCCACCGCTGGCTTTTGGTCGCATCTTCGGTTTCGAGGAGAAGCGCATCCGGCAATGGACCACAGGAGAGCAGGAAGTGCCGATCTGGGTCTTCCCGGTGCTCCGGATGCTGAAGAATGTCTCCGGAGCTATTCCAGAGGCGCGCCAGGCCGCTGCAGAGATCATCATCCGCGACAACTTCCGGCCTCAGGATGGCGAATATCCGTTCCTTGCCAAGGAGGGCGACGATGCAAATTGATATCGGCAAAACCACCTCAGGCAAGGTCGTCTCTCTTCCCCTCGCCCGGGCCAATCGTCACGGGCTCGTCACCGGTTCCACCGGCGGCGGCAAGACAGTCACGCTCCAGAGGCTGGCGGAAGAATTCTCGCGCGCTGGGGTCCCTGTGTTCGCCGCAGACGTCAAAGGTGATCTCTCCGGTGTCGCCGCCCTCGGTGATCATGGAAGCCCGCTGGCTGCCCGCGCTGTGACGATGGCGGGGCAATTCACCCCCGATCGGTTCCCCGTGCAGCTCTGGGACATCTTCGGAACGCACGGCACCAGGATCAGGACATCGGTTCAGGCGCTTGGCCCCGGGCTGCTCGCCCGCATGCTGAAACTGAACCAGACCCAGGAGGGCGCCCTCGAGATCTGTTTCAGAAAGGCCGAGGATGATCGGGAATGGATGCTGACCCTCGACGATCTCCGCTGGTCGCTTAACGACATGATGGACAACCGCGAGGATATCTGCCGGCAGTACGGAAACATCACCTCGGCTTCCATTGCCTCGATCCAACGGCAATTGCTCTCACTGGAGAGCCAGGGTGGCGACAAGCTATTCGGAGAGCCGCCTTTCGATATCACCGACTTCATGCGGCTCGACGAGTCCGGACGGGGAGTGATCAACCTGCTCCAAGCCGACACCCTCATGGAATGCCCCAAGCTCTATGCCGTCTGCCTGCTGTGGCTGCTGACCGAGCTATTCCGGGTCCTGCCGGAGTCCGGTGACGTTGAGAAACCGAAACTGGTGTTTTTCTTCGATGAGGCCCACCTGCTTTTTTCAGATGCGCCAAAGGAATTGGTGCAGCAGATTGAACGCCTCGTCCGTCTCGTCCGCTCCAAAGGCGTCGGCGTCTACTTTGTGACCCAGTCCCCGGCGGATATTCCGGATACGGTGCTGGCCCAGCTCGGCTCCCGGATCCAGCACGCGCTGCGCGCCTATACCCCGAAGGATCAGCGGATGGTGAAGGCGGCGGCCCAGGCATTCAGGGAGAATAGGGATGTCGATGTCCGCAAGGAAATTACCGCGCTGGCAGTCGGTGAAGCTCTGATCTCGGTGCTCGACGATACCGGCGTCCCTACCAAGGTCGAAAAGGTCGAGATCCTACCGCCCTCAGCTCAGGTCGGGCCGATTTCCCAGATGGAACGTGATGCCGTGATGGCCGCGACACCCCTGCTCGCTCGCTATGCTGATGTGGAGAATTCGGAGGAAGCGATCTGGCAATTCCGTGACCGGATGCGTGAGGCCCGCGGACTGGCCCGTCCAGTGATGGAGACCACAGAACCGTGGGTTCCAGGCTCCTATGTCCAATTCGTGCCTGACTTCGCACCTCGGTCCGCGCCTGGGCCGGGCAGAAGCTATTATCTGCGCCGGCTGCTGTTCTGGATCCCGGTGCTTGGGTCCAGTGTCGTCGCTTTCCGGGTATTGATCTGAACTGAAAGGGGCGGCCTTAAATGCCGGCCGCCCATTCAATCGCTGATACTCGGCAGACCGCCCACGCCCTGCCGAGAAGCTTATCCAACCTGACAGCCTCAATTCGGCCTTTCGACCCGGCTGGATACGCCCAGAACCCGTTATCTCCGAACCGCCGACGGTACCGCCGTCTCAGCTTGTAGTACCGCTTTCTCTTGGTCGACGAGACCGCCATCCAGTGATCCCGGCAGACCCACTCGGAAAAGCCTTCGCGATTGTGCCGGGTTCGACGGCAGAACGGGACGCAGCAGGAAATCCGTTCTACCGCCATGGCTGCAGGCCGAGCTCGTTGAGATGATGAGCGATGATGGCGGCTCCGCGATCTCGGCGAGACCGAAAGGTCCAGTATGACCAGCCAACCCGCTTGCAGAACCGCTTGGCGTCGAATTGTTTGCCCCGGATATTCCAGAACGCGGAGTTCACCGCATGCGCCTCGAGGCAATTCCGGGGGCCTTCCATGTCGCGGAGATAACCGCCAAGCCAGTTCGGAAGGTCGCGTCCGCGCTGGTCCCGGTGCCCCAGCAGAACGATCTCCATCCGTGAGATCTCAATCGATCGGCGCTGCACCTTCGCCCGCATGCGGCCGACCTTGTTAGAACCGGATTCCCGCTGCCACCAGAGATCCTTAGAGTCGACCAGGTACTCCGGCATGGCCGAACCGTACATCTTTGGTCCGACCCGGCCGCCGGTGTCGTAGTCGATTTCGAAGGCGTCGACCAAAGCCGCCTTGACCAATTCAGGTGTCCATTCAGTCGTCATCGCCGCCCTCGTCCACGATTGCATCGAACATGTCGTCCCGGATCGCGAAAAAGCAGATCCGATCCAAATACCGCTCTGGGGTGATGCCACGTTTGGAAGCCAGCTTTTCGAGCCTGACACGGCTCTGGCGTGGGATAGATACCACAATTCCGCGCCGCATGCCCTTCATTGGAAGCCCCCAGAGCTTAATCATCCTCCGGATTGTCGGGGCGGAGGTGCCGTCCCGCATCAGTTCCGCCACATCCACTGAGGAAAGCTGCTGACCGAGGTGGAAGGCGATCCATGCCGCCTTCGCATTTGTCCATCTTTCAGTCCGCGCCCCCGGGAACCGGAAGCGCTCGGAATGGTGCCTCTTCGTCGGAGGCGGCTTAGACCTTTTTCCCGACACGGTGCCGGCCCTCCCCCTTGCGTTCGACCTGGACGCGGGACTTGGTCTTGCGGTTTCGGATGATCTGGTTCTCTGCCCTCTCCTCCACCTTCGCAGCGCGCCACTGCTCGATGCCGAGGACGTCCTCGAGCGCCTTTGCGTCTTCGTCGACGGTGGGCTCGGCGCATTTGAGGTCCGGGTTCAGTTTTCCGCGGACGTGCTCCTTGGCGGCTTCAATCGCCTTACCCACGCTTTCGAACAGGAGCGGCTTCTTCGTCTTCGGATCGCAGACGTGGCGCCATGACTGGTTGGTGAAGAACCGGTAGAGCGCCGCATACTGCCCGTTCAGGGACATGTGACCGTACTCGGGGAGAAAATCGGACTTCAAAACATGGCCTCCTGATCGTACTCCGGTCGATACATCGACTCGTAGAGGGTGAACTCTGGGATGAAGCGGACCTTGCGCCGCTGGGAATTGGTGCCGAACCGGACCTTGACGGCGCCGAGCTCGGCCGTGCCCTCGATGTCGGGCCCGTACTGCTGAAGAAACCTGGTCTCGATGGCGTTCTGCTCTTTCTCGTCCTTGGCGGTTTTCTTCTGCTCCTCGAGGTGAAAGTCGCCGCGGTAGAGATAGAAAATCCCGTCATACGGCTGGACCGCTGACTGCCCGCCGTAGACGTCGCTCTTCGTTGGGCGAGGATTGAACCTCTTCATCCCCTCCGAGCTGCGCTGCATCAGGACCAGGATGGCGGCCTTGGTGGATTTGGCGCAGGCCTTGAGCTCCTGGATGGCATTGCGCGCCTTGGTGCCCTGATCTGAGCTGGCATCCTCTCTTTCCGGGCGAATGGTGCCGGCGTGGTCGATCACGACGAGCGGGGTCTTCCCGTTGCTGTTCTTCCGGATGAATTCTTTGACGTACCTGGAAAGCCGCTTTGGGGTGTCCTTGGAGGAGTCGCAGTCCTTCACCTCGAATGGAGCCCCGGCCAGCTTCCGGACGTAGTCGGCGGCCCTGTCGATCTGCTTCTCCGTCATGTTGCCGGCGCGCTGGATCCGGGTCTCAATCCCGAGTTCCTGCGCCACCATCTGGGAGACGATCTGGGTGCCGCTCTGGTCGTAGGACAGGAACAAGACTGGGTTCCCCTTGGCGACGGCGTGTCTGATCAGGACCAGGACCAAAGATGTCTTCCCTTCGCCCGAGGAGGAGATCATGCCGTAGACGTTGGTCGGTTCAAAAACGCGCTCCGACAGGACCGTGGCCAGCTCAGGAAGGCCGATCGGGACGCCGTGCATGGTCCGCCTTTGCGGATCGGGTGTGACGTGCTCGAGGTACTGGGTGAGCATGGTGGTGCCAGCGAACCGTCCGCTCCCGCTCTGCTCGCGGTGCGCTGCGGAGAGCTCAAAGATCCGCTGTTCAACTTCCTCGATCTGCCCTTGGATCGGTTCGGAGTATTCCGCATCATAGGCGTTGTTCACCATCTCTTCCCCGATGACGATCATCGCGCGCCGGAGGGAGAGGTCGTGAACCACTGAGGCATAATCGGGGGCGTTGACGATGTTCACCGCCGAACCGCAAAGGATGCCGAGATAGTCGGAAAGCTTCATGTCCCCAATATCGATATCCTTCAGCCGCGCCTTGACAGTGACCGGGTTGGCGACGCGATCAGTCAAGGTGATCTCTGCGATCGCCTTCCAAATCTTCTGGTGGATCGGTTCGTAGAAGTCCTCCGGTATCAGGTAGGCGGAGACGACGTGGTAGGCCTGGTTGTTCACCAGGGCGGCCCCGATAAGGGCCTGCTCGGCCTCAATATTGTTCGGCATTTCGCGGACGGTGCTTTTCATAGATCGCACCTCATCTGCGCTTCGATCTTTCGGTAGGAATACATGATCGTGGTGTGGTCGCGTCCGCCGAGGATGCGGCCGAGCTCAGGCCAGGTGGTGCTTGGCCAGATCGTCTTGACTTCCCAAATGATGAGGTGACGGGCCGCAACCAATCTGCGCGTCCTGCCATCCCCAACGATCTCATCGAATGTGAAGCCAAGCTCCTCAGCTCTCTGGCGGATGTATGCGCGCTTGGGCGACGACTGCTCTGCCATCCACTTCCAGTAGGCTATCAGATGGGCGTCGAACTGCACCGGCTTCTGCGTCCAGAGCGGGCGGAGCGGTTTGTAGGCCGCCCCTCGGACCACTGTCTTCACCACATCAGACTGGCTTCGCAATTTCGGCTTTGCGCCCAAGATCCTCGCGCGGACCTCTTTGTAGTGCGCCTGCTGGCGCTCAAGTTCTGTCATGATCATTTCAGCTTGATTGCCCGGACTCGGCCAGGGATGCGTTCGATGTGGCCGCGCTCCTCGAGCGCAGTGATGAGGCGGTGGACGCCGGATTTCGATGCCAAACCGAAGTGGTCAGCGATCTCGGCGAACGTGGGCATCACGCCGTGCGTAACCGAATAAACTCGGATGAAATTCAGCACCTGGATCTGCCTCTCTGTCAGTCCAAGCTTCCGACGGTCGGAAATGAGCTGGTGCACGATCTCCGCGGCTTCTGGGTGAGCGGCAACGAACTCCCGAGCTTTATCGAGGGCTGTGGTCATGCCATTTGTCCCTCAAGAGCTAGAGCCAGCTGCAGGTCGACGTGATTACCGACGTACTCGACGCCCATCATCTCCATCAGCGCCTGGACGCCCCACTGCGCTGCCAACGCGCGAGCCATGCCTGGGAAGAAACGAGCTCGCTCTTTGCCGCGATCGGCACCGGGTGGCATGCGGTGAACTCGGTTCCACTGCTTCCACTCGTCCGTATCCCTGTCGGGCTCGACCAGCTTTTCGGTCGGCATGAGGGGGTTGAGACCACGAAGATACCAGCCTGTCGCCTTGTATTCGGGATGGCCGAACCAGTGCGGCTGAACGATCTGCGGCGCCGGTAGGTCCGCCGGCATGCGGTCCCGCGCGAGGTCATGCATCTCCGGGTTCTCGATGGCGACGCGGACGATCGGCGCTTGCCAGCAGGCAAGGAAGAGTTCGACGCCGGCATCGAATTCGTCTTGCAGGTCTTGCCACGTCCGACCTTTAGGCAACGATTTGGGAGGGGTCATCTTACCGGGGCCGGATAGCCAGCGACGACCGGACCGGCACAACCGTGTGCATGGTGGATGAACGACAACCAGCAAGTCCCAGCCGTCAGCGAGCACATCGCGGATGTCGCCCCGGATATGCCGATTGCTGCGGTCTTCTGCCGGGAGGAGATCACACGACCAAGCGTCAAACCCCAACTCCAGGAAGGCGCTGCGGACAATGCCTGAGTACTCACATCCGACCAGAACACGAGGAACCGCCTTCATGCCGCCCTCCCCGCGTTCTTCTCCAGCTTGAGAACTTGGCTGCGACCAGCGGCCCAGAGCGCGATTACTGCGGCGTCCCGCGCATCGGCGTTCTTGCCGATGATGTTGAACATGTCGCAGAACTGCCGCACCCGATCCTTGGTGCCGCCCTTGATCTTCTTCGGGATTACGGTCTGCCAGGTCATCGGGCGGACCTCCTCGCAGGGGATGCGAAATCCCTCGATCACGCACTGCACAGCGCCGGAGATCCGGTTAAGCTGCAGGATGGTGCCGGCGTTGATCGTGGTGGACGACTCCTCCTCGCCAAGCATGTTCACCTTTCCCTTTTTCTTGAACTGGGGGATGTGCGAGAGCGGGGACTCGAACACGATGAAGTCCGGTTCGTGCTCTTTGATAAGCTTTGGCAGAAGCTCTCGCACCGACTTCACCTTTTCGAAGGCGCCTTTGCCTTCAAGGGTGATGGAGCCGCACTGGATCGCGGAGATCGGGTTCTCAGTGTCATAGAGCGACCAGCCGATGACGGTCGCGGGGTCTAAGGCGAGGATGCGCGTCATCACGCCCTCCCGCTTTGCTGTGACTGGCCTTCGAACCGAGCAACGACCTCTTTGAGCGCGACGAGCACATCTTGGCGCTGGCCGTTGGAGACGTAGTTGGTGCGCTGGCCTTCCGGACCGTCGAAAGGAAATACCAGGAGGACGAAACCGTTCTGCTTCGGCTTTCCCTTCTCGTTCAAGGCTTCATCGATAGCTGAGGCCATAGCCTGCAACATCTGCTTGGTGTCGTTCATCTCCACCTCCTCAGAAATCGTCGCTATCGACGAAGAAGGCGGCGGTGATGATGATCACGATGATCACCAATAGGACGAGCCAATACGGACTGATCATGCTGCTTCTCCTTGAGCCGCATCACGGCGGCCGGCGTAGAGGATGACGGGTTGGCGAGGGAGGCGTGGCTTCTCGGTCCAGACGTAGATCGCGTGATCCTCGGTGCCGGTGACACCGTCGAGCGTCCAGCTGATGCGATCGGTCAGGACGATCTTCGCCGCGAAGCGCGGGTTGTCTCGGAAGAGGTGACGGCGCGAGGAGCCGGAATCGAACTTTGCGGTGAGGACGAGACCGACGAGACCGCCGCAGCGCTGCAATGCCTTCTCTGCGAAAGAGACAGCCATTCGGTTGCCCTTGCCATAGGGCGGATTCGTGAAGATGCCGTCGAAGACTTCGTAGTCCTCGCGGTCAGAGAGGAAGTCGAACAGGAAGTCGTGCCCGACGTCATAGGTCTCAATGTCTGAGGTGGTGACGATGGCACCGTTGGCTTCGAGTTCTTTGACGATGAGATGGTTGCCAGCAGCTGGCTCCCACATGGTCATGCCGTAGACGGGAAAGTGGCGGCAGAATGCGCTCGTCACCCAACGCTCGGTTTCGTACAGCTCATTCTTCCGGCGCTCGTAGCCGGATGCGACGACGGTCATAGGAGAATTTCCTGTTTCTGGAGGAGTGGCGAGTTCAGCCGATCCGTCGGGCACCACTTGTCGAAATCCGCTTCGATCTGCGGGTAAACCGTCGGATGCTGGGCGCGGAGGTTGAGAGGGTAGCGACCGAGCACGTACTTGCCGCGCTCATCGCTTTGCTGGAGCCAGCCCATATCGAGGAAGCGGCGGTGGTTGATCTTCAGCTGGGCGAAATCGGTGCGCGTCGCGAAGCCGGTCCGCTCAACCAGGATGCAGACCTTGATGGCCGAGATCTTCCAGCTGGAGAGCGTAGAGGGAGCGGGCGCACCTGCAGCCACATCCGGCACGTATTCCGGTAGAGGGCAGCGCTTCCACGGGGCCAGATCAAACCAGTCCTCGCGCCAAGTGCTGCCGCCAACAGCGGGCAGATCCGGCGTGAATTTCTTCTTCGGCCCCCACTGCTGCTGTTGGAAGACGACCTTCGTCTTCATCTCGATGACAGTGATGGAGAGGAGCCGGCATACCGCAGCCAGCTCCGAGCCTGCCTTGCCATAAGGGACCAGGACCGCTCGGAAGTCGGGCCCGGAATGATCGACGAGATACACACCCCGGCTTTCGGCGGCCTGCAGAACGACCTTGGCATTGAGGGTCTGCTTCGCCTCCACCCCGATCTGGGCGCCATCGACGTCGCGGACGAGCAGAATGTCAAACCCTGCGGTCTCAGCGAAAGCAGTCCAGCCCTGGGGCAGCTGCTTGATGAATGTCGCGCAAAGCTCCGCCTCAGAGGCGAACTCCGCTTTCAATTCCTTGGCCATAGCCTCGGTCCATTTCGATGCAGGGAATGGGGGGCGGCCATATCCGGGCCGCCAGCGGTTCAGGCGTCGTCAGTGCAAGGGTGCGGGCGTCGCGTTCGCGTCGGGAGCTGCGGCTTCCCAGTCGTCGTCGTTGTCTTCTCCGTCGCCGTTTTCCTCGGCGCCTTCTGCTTCCTCGACCTCGGCTTCCGTGGCATCTGCGCCCTCACCGTCTTCGGAGCTTTCATGGCCGGCCTTGATGATGTTGTCGTTCAGAGCCTCGGCGAGCGCCCGGTTCGCCTCTGCGGTGCCCTCGTTGAAACCCTTCTGCCAGTTCTGGCCGGCGGCGGTTTCCATGCCGTAGGGGTTCGCGTTAGCCTTGCGCATGCGGCCGGCGCCGAGACCTTCGAGATAGGCGGCGTCCTCGAGCGGGGTGCGGTCCTTCTCGAAGATGTCCATCTGACGGCCGACGGCGTGACCCATGATGGTGGCAATGGCAATGCGACGACGCATCGTGGCGACGACTTCGGAGACGTTCTTCTTCTCGAGATCCTTGGCCCACTTCACGTCGTCCTTGGTGAAGCCGGCGTTCTCGAGCCGCTTGTATACGCCGGAAAGGACGCCCTTCTGCTCGGCCATTTCGGCCTCGGCTTCCTTGATTGCGCCGAATTCCCGGATGAAGGCCCGCTCCTGGGCGGGATCGAGGCCGCTGTTGTGGCCAGCTTTTGCTGCTTCGGTCATTTCCGTTTCCTCTGTTTCAGCTTCTCCCAGCGGAGAAGCAGCCATTCAGTGGCAAGAGCCACCAAGCTCCTGATGAGACGCATGGGGTGCTTTCAGTTCGGCGCGTTCCGCCTTCATGGCGGCGGCCCGTTGTTCAGCGGACAAGCAGATCCGGTCGTAGCCAATGGCGAGACGGATCAGGATCGAGCCCGGGATGTCAGAGAGATCGCGGACCTTGTAACGGAGGCGCTTCAGATAGCTCTCCGGCACCCCGATCTCTCTGGCGAGGCGCCCGCGTGCCGCGTCACGGGTATCCCCGAGGCCGCGAAAGAAGGCCTTCTGCATCTCCTCCGACCAGAAGGTAGCGGTCTCAACCACGTTCTCGGGGGAAACACTTTTGGCGAATTCGGAAACAGGAATGGCCTTCACGACAGCGCCTCCCTGCTATCTCCGGCTCGACGAAACGAACGGAAGGAGATGGGCATCATGCAAAGCGCTCCGGGCGAACCCAGTGCAGATCGATGAGCAGATCAGCGGTGATGGAGGCGACGCCTTTATCCTCAGCCATACGGAGGAAGGAGCGGAAGTCCTGGGCCTTCATTTGGCCACGGCGCTTGATCTCGCTGACGCGGCTGGGCTGCCAACCCATGTAGCGCGCGATCTCGGCGTTACCGCCAAGGGCTTCGATGACATCGGCTACGGATCGAATTCTATCAACATTGCTCATGTTGATCATGTGAACACGAAACGTGGTCGCGTGTCAACATGATTTCTGTCGCGAAAGGAGTTAGCGTGTACACCATGAATCAGACGATGAGTGACAGGCTCCGGATCGCCCGGGAGAACGCAGGCTTCAACAGCGCCCGATCGGCTGCGCTGGCGATCGGCGTCAACCCATCTACTTACGGCGCCCATGAGAACGGCCAGAACAACTTCAAGCCGAAGGATGCAGAGTTCTACGCTGCGGCCTTCAAGGTCTCAGCCGCATGGCTCCTCACTGGATCCCCCGTGACGGAAGAAGATCTGGATGTCGGTTACGCGTTCGGCGCTGAGACCGGCGTCGATGAGGAGAGGCCGGACGAAGACAGCGATATCGAAGATGCCCGTCTGGTGGATCGGTCGAAGACGATCGAGCGTCTCAGGAAGACGATCCAGGCTCGTGAGGCGCGGGCGCATAGGGCTCGAACCTTCGCCGATGGGAACGGTGAAGGTGCAATCGCTGAAATCGACCTCGTTGCCGGCATGGGTGGCGGTGGTCTGGCCGCCACTGAGATATCTTCTCTTAATGGCATCACTTTCCAGTCGGAAGTTGTACGTGCCCATTGGGGGATGCCGGCCTGGGTCCTTCAGAAGATGAATGTCAGGGCGCAGAACGTCGCCTGTTTCCCGTGCCAAGGAGACTCGATGTCCCCGACAATCAGCGACGGCGACGTCATCTTCGTGGACACCCGCCATCGGGTGCCCTCACCTCCTGGCATCTATGCGATAGCCGACGAGTTCGGCGGGGTCGTAGTGAAGAGACTAGAAGTGATTTCAAAGCCTAGGGACGAGGACGTCATGGTGCGCGTCTCGTCCGATAACCCGCATTACCGGGATAAGGAGCTGCTGCTCGATGAGATCAGCATACTGGGTCGCTATATCTGCCGGGTTGCTTTCTAGTACGGCAACCGCTTCAGACGGACGCTACGAGGCCGCCCGGCGAACCGGGCTTGAGGTCGCCATTAACAGCGCCCCGTTCGTCGGTAAAGAGATCGAGGCTCTATGCTTCGCCACCGAAGTCGACGTCAAAGCTATCCAGTGTGCCGTACTCAACGAGGTGGACGAGGAGTCTGGCCGCGCGATCTACTTCCTTGAGCAGATCGACCCGCAGGCTGGGGCGGATCTGGTGACTGAATGCGGGAACGGTCGCCTCCCATCGGGCACGGTCAGGCCGAGCTGCCGGCTCTACGTGAAGGCGAAGGTCGACGAGAACGGGCACCTCTTCGCTCTCGGGTATGAACAGGCGGAAGTCCGGGAATAGCACAAGGGGCACTCGTGGCAGATCATGCATTCGGTAATGTCTCTACCGATCTGAAGCTCACAAAGATCGAAGAATACCTTAAAGCCTTCGCCACGGCGCTTCGGCCTCAGTTCTCCGAGCTGTGGTACATCGACGCTTTTGCTGGAACGGGCGAGCGAGTGGTGAAGCAGGAAGCCACGCCTGATGATCTCCTTCCCGGGATCGAAGAGAAGATCGAGCGCCGCCGTGGCTCCGCGCGGATAGCACTCGACGTTCAGCCAGCGTTTGACCGCGTCGTTTTCATGGAGAAGAAGAGATCTTACTGCAAAGCCCTTGAGGGTTTGAGAGAGCAGTATCCGGGGCGTCAGATTGACATTGTTAAAGGCGACGCCAATGAGGCTGTGACTTCCGCGATCAGAGACATTCGCTGGGCCGGTAAACGAGCAGTCATGTTCCTCGATCCATATGGAATGGAGCTGAACTGGGCCACCCTGGAGAAGATCCGCGCCACTGAGGCCATAGACGTCTGGTACCTGGTTTCTCTGGCTGGCCTGTTCAGACAGGCGACGCTGGATCCGACAAAGCTGGATGAGAAAAAGCGCGCGGCTATCACCCGAATGCTCGGCACCGACGAATGGTTCGATGCCTGGTATGACGCACCCCAAAAGCACGACCTGCTTGGCGTCTTCGATGAGGCCCATCAACGGACTGCGAATGTTGAGCAGATCGAGAGGTTCGTGGGCGATCGCCTTGGGAAGCTGTTTCCCAAGGTCCTGAAGCCGCTAAGGCTGAAGAATGGGAGAGGTGTCCCGATGTTCTCTCTCTTCTTGGCCATCTCGAACCCAGCCCCGAAGGCGATCGGCTTGGCGACAAGGATCGGGAACAGCATCCTCAAGCCATGACAGCGGCTTGAGGCATCTCATCCCAGGTCCGCCCGCGGTAGGACCGGCCCGCAGCCTTTTTGTTCTTCCCACCCCACTGCTTGAAGAAGAACGCTGAGCCGGATTCCTCGCACATGTCGAAGATCTCGTCGATCCAGACTGGATCCATGGGTCTGGCACCAGGTCCACTCTCACCCCCGACGATCGCCCAGTGAATGCCATCAAGCCGTCCGGCGGAAACCGAGCCGATGAGAGGTTCGAACGAGACGAAGCGCACAGCAGCGGGTACAGCGCGCAGCTCATCGAGCCGATGAATCACCTTGCCGTCTTCGACGCTGCTACCGAGCCAAACGTTCGGGAGGACATTGAACCCGGCCGACAGCACCTCAGCCATACGATCCGGCCGCTTCGTCAGAATCTGGTAGGTATGCCGCTTCGTCGCGGCCATGACTTCCCAGACCTTGCGGATGAATGCGACCGGTACATCCGGATGAAACAGATCCGACATCGAATTGACGAAGACGTTCCGCGGCTTGGACCAGCTCGCAGGGATCTCTAGCGCTTTCTCGTCGAGGTAGAGATCACCGGTCCATTTGGCTCGGCCGCCGCTCTTCCGCGTCAGCCCTCTGTACTTTTCAACGCCCATTGCCTCGAGGCGGGCGGCCATCCGCATCGCGTAGCAGTTCGTGCAGCCCGCGCTCATGATGGTGCAGCCGGCAACCGGATTCCACGTCGCGTCAGTCCATTCGATTGAAGTATCAGCCATGACGATTCTCCTGAATCTCACTGTCTCTGATGAAGGAGACATCTTTAAGGTTGAGTTAACCTTGAGGTTTTGAAGGATGGTGAGGGAGGGTTCCGGTCAAAGCTCCCCCCTCCCCCTCAGGAAACCCCAAGGAGGAAGGAGGAGCGCATGACACATCCTGAAGGCCGGAGCCGGGATGGGACACGTGTCAGGACGCCTCTCAGCAATCCGTCCTCATTTTCTGGCAGCACAGTAGGACTTTCGCTCCCCGCGCCCGCAGACGAACCAGTAAGGGATTTGCACCCTGTACCTGCGACTTGGACTTGCAAGGGATTGATGGGACCGCGATTCGCTGGTAGAACGAATCCCGAACATGCCACGTTCAAAAGCTCGCAAGGCCTCCAGGGTTTCCCTCGGAGGCCTTTTTATTTGCTCCACCTTCCGTGTTGATGTCAACACGATTTCTGCCAACAAACATTTTGCGTGTTGACACGTAACATGGCGATTGCTACGTTCTGAACATCGAACGGAGCAGTGGCATGAGCAAGATCAAGGCATCTAAGCCCGAAATTCAGCAGGTCCGTACAGCGCTATCGCTGGCATTTCCCGCATGCATCGCCCCCAAAGGCGGCAAGAAAAAACCCCTAAAGATTGGCATCCGTCAGGATCTGATGGCCGCAGCGCGGGAGCACTTCCCTACGATGTCTCGCCGGCTGATCGACGCTTTCCTCCGCGACTACTGCGGTGGGCCGAACTACCTGAAGGCCGTCATCAAGGGCGCCGCCCGCGTTGACCTTCAAGGTACCTTCGCCGGGTTCGTCTCAGCTGATGAAGCCCTGTTCGCACAGGAATGCCTACGCCGGATCAACGTCCGTGAAGCGCAGATTAAGGCGAAGAGAAAGAACCCTGACATCGGAATGCAGCCGGCGACCTTTGCGGTTGACCAGGCGCTGTCTCGCACGGAGCGGCTGATGAAGCTTCGGGCTGACCTGAAGCGTTTGGAGAGTGCCCAGTACGCCGCCTCGATGTCTGACAATCTGTACGTCACCTCCGGCCGGAAGCGCCGTGATGATCAAGAGATCCGGGCTGTGAAAGCGAACATCGCGAACCTCGAGTCCAGCGAGGTGGCGGCGTGACCCCATCCCTTCAGAAACACAGCCGGCTCGATGAGCTGGAATGGCTGATCTGCAACGAGACCGACCGTGCCCAGCGCGCCGCCGCGATCACTGAATACCACAATCTCTACGAGGAAATTCATGGACGTGGATCCAATCACGGAGGCCGGGAAGCACCTGTACGGAAGCTTCGCGCGGATCTCTGACCCCACTCATCTCGACCGCCGCTGGTCGAACCTGAAGCCGAAGGTCCGGGAATACTTCATCAACGAAGCCCGCGCCGCAATCACAGTCTTTCTCCAGATCACAGGACGCTGACATGAGCGACGAACTGATTGTCATCGAGCGCGAGGACGCACTCAAAGCCTTCACCGACGAGCAGGCGTTCGACGCCATGTTCAACCAGATCAAGGCGTTGGCCGAGGGGGTGAAGCCGGACCTCACCTCCGCCAAGGGCCGCAAGGAACACAAGTCGTTCTGCTTCAAGATCCGGAAGACCAAGGCCCGCATCGACGAGGTTCGCACTGACCTCACCGAGGACATGCGGAAGCAGATTGCCGCCATCAACGAGCGTGGCAAGACCATGGTCGAGCGACTTGAGGATCTTCACACCACCGTCCGACAGCCCCTCACAGACTGGGAGGAAGCCGAGAAGCTTCGCGTCGACACCATTCGGAAGACCATCGAGGAAGCCCGCACCCTTGGTCAGGTTCGCTTCGGTGAGACCTCAAGACAGATCCAGGAGCGCATGGACAAGCTCCCCACCCACGATCTCGACTGGTACGCGGAATTCAAGGATGAAGCTGATCTCGTCATTCAAGCCGCTTTCAACGGTCTTTCCATCGCAAAGACAGCAGCTCTCAATGCCGAGAAGGAAGCCGCGGAGCGCGAGGCCGAGCGTGCAGAGCTAGCCCGCCTGAAGAGGGCGGAAGAAGAACGCCTCGCCAAGGAGCGAGCTGCGGAAGAGGAGCGCAAGGCCGAGGAAGCCCGACGCGAGCAGGCCCAGCGGGAGGCCGACGAGAAGGTTGCAGCGGAACGCGCGGAAGCTGAGCGCAAGCAGGCAGAACTGCAGCGTCAGCTGGATGAAGCCAACCGCAAGGCGGCCGATGCAGAGAAAGCCGCCAAGGAAGCTCAGGAGCGCGCTGAGAAGGCAGCAGAGGATGAGCGCCGCCGTCAGGACGAGGAGCGTGCTGCTGAAGAACGTCGGGTCGAGGACGAGCGCATCAAGGGCGAACAGCAGGCCGAGGAAGATCGCAAGGTTGCGGCGGAACGCGATCGGCGCGCGGCAGCAGCGGAAGCCCGGATCGAGGAGTCCAAAGCCAAGGCCGTTCAAGCTCTATTCCCGTTCATCCAGAGCGCCGACACCTGCCGTCAGGTTGTCGATGCCATCGCCGAGAAGACGATCCCTCATCTGACCTTTGAGGCATGACCATGCTGGAAATCATCGAATGGGATGGGACCGTCATCAATGAGCCCGGTCTTTACTCGGGCATCGATTTAGAAATTTATCACAACGATCAGAGTCTCCTCCCCGGCCCCTCTGTCTCCAAGTCCTCCCTGAAGGCTATCGCTCCTCCCGATGGTAGCCCGAAGCAGTTCTGGCAGACATGGGCCGGGAACCCGCGGCGGGTGAAGTCGAAGTCCTCCAAGGCGATGGATTTCGGCAAGGCCGTCCACGCCCTGATCCTTGGCGATGAAGTCTTCGATGAGAAGTTCGTCATCCGCCCGGAGAAGGTCGAGGGAGAGACGTACCATGGCCAGAAGACGGTTTGGAAGAAGTGGTACCGGGAACAGGAGCAGGAAGGCCTGACGGTCATCACCGAGGAGCAGATCGAGCAGATCCGCCTCATGGCGGAAGATCTTGCCCAGCACCCTCTGGTCATTGCCGGTGGCCTTAACGGTCAGGTGGAAGTCTCGATGTTCGCCAAGGACCCGGTCACGGGCATTTGGCTGAAATCGCGTCCGGACAACCTTGCAGCCGACGGTGTCTACGTCGACCTAAAAACCGCTGGTTCTCTGGATCAGCAGTTTCTGGAGCGGCAGTTCCATGACGCCGGCTACTACCTGCAGCCTGCGATGACGAAGATGGTCTGTGATCTCCTCGGCATTCCGTTTGTCAGCTTCACCTTCCTCTACACCCTCACCGAGGGCTACGCGGACTCCGATTTCCGCGTCGCCTACGAGGGTGACATCCTCTTGGGGGAGAAGGTGATCCGCTACGGCCTCTCCAAGATCCGGCACGGTCTCAACACCGGTGAATGGCCAGGCATCTCAACATACGCGCGGGAGAACCTCCCGATCGGCATGAACGACTTCTCCCGCAAGCGCATCGAAGCAGTCCTGAAACAAGAAGGATTCAGCCAGTGAACGAGCTTACCACCATCTCCGAGAACCAGATGCCGGCAGCGCCGGAGTACTACAAGCCCAGCGCACTTATGGACCCCGACCGGTTTCAGCACTTAGCAACGGTAGCAAGAGTCATGTCAGACTCTTCCCTGATGCCCGATACTCTTCGGGGCACCGACAAGAACCAGGCATACGCAAATGCCTTCATGGTGGTGAACATCGCAGATCGCTGGTCGCTCGACCCCTTTCTGGTCGCCCAGGCTGCATCCGTGGTTCATGGAAAGCTTATGCTGGAGGGTAAGCTCGTCGCTGCCGTTCTCCAGAAGAACATGGGAGTCGTCCTCGACTACGACTACATCCGCGATGAAAAAGAGATCATCACAGGCATCCGGGTTTCTGGCCGCAGACGATCCGACGGCAAAGTGGTGTCGATTGAGGGCACCATTGAGGCTTGGGCCACAAAGGGGAAGGATGGGAACGTCCTTCGTCAATGGAAGCTCCCGCAGGCAGCTACACAGCTGATCTACCGCGGCACTCGTGAATGGGCTCGGGTCTATGAACCCGGCGTCATGCTGGGGGTCATCACCGACGACGAGTACGATCCGGCTTACACCGCACGGGACATCACCCCTGCCGCTCCTACTGCGGGCGCCGGCCAGTCCGTCATCGACCGCCTCAGGGCTAGCCAGAGCAAGAACACAGACGGGTTCGATGCCGATCGCGTCAATAAGGATCTGAACACCGCTGCGCCGCCGCGCAGTGGCGAGGAGGCCTCATCCGGAGATGGAGCCTCCGCTGAAGAGGTGGAGGGCGCCCCAACGTCTTCCACCTCGGATAGTTCCGGCCATGCCTCCGAGGCCGGCAAAGGTGGAGAGGGAGCCGATGTTGAAGTCGGTGAGTCTTCGGCTCCCTCCTCTCCCGATGAAAAGCAGTGGCTGCTCAACGTGGCCGGCATGCTGTGGGCGGCAACCAACTTCAACGGCGACCCCGAGCTGCTCAAAGCTCAGAAAAAGGCTGCGATGGCATCCTATGACCCGGCCGGGATTTCCAAGGCTTCTCGGGACAAGGCCAACTCCGCGTTCAACCACTGCATGTCCGTGGTGGCTGGTGAAGTCGAACCGTCGGACGGCCTCTCCATTGTCGCTG
Source organism: Allorhizobium sp. CTOTU50464 (assembly GCA_032102365.1). Lineage (GTDB taxonomy): Bacteria > Pseudomonadota > Alphaproteobacteria > Rhizobiales > Rhizobiaceae > Allorhizobium. The sequence goes on from DAMDHD010000005.1 coordinate 281,810, forward strand.
GTGTTGTCGGCGTCGAGGAAGCAGTTCTGGTCGAGAGATCCGGGAGGTCGTCATGATCCTCCTTGCCCTCTCTTTCTTCGCGTGGGCCACCTGCGCTGTGACCGGGTTTATGTCGCTGGCCTGCCTGCTCGTCATGAACTCGCGCGACCCCGGCCCTGAGCTACCTCGAGGCGCCTATCTCGGCATCTCGATCATCGCCGGCACGGTCTCCTTCTATCTCTTTCACCAGCTCGGAGGGCCGCGCCAATGGTGACCGACCGTAACAAGGTGCTCGAGGCTATCAGGTCCTCCGCCCAAATTCTGAACCTCCACCCCGCGGTTGAGGAGGAGATGAAGATCTCAGATTTCTGCGGCGACAGCCTGGAATATCTCGAGCTCCTGCTCGGGGTTGAGATGGAGCTCGACCTCGACAAAGAGGTCCCAGACGCGAACGCTCCCGCCCGGGACGCTACTGCCGGCGAACTGGCCGACTGGATCGTGGGGGTGATCAATGGCTGACCCTATCGCAATCGCGGAAGCGCTGGCCCAGCGCCGCCCCAACATGCGCCTGGAGAAGGCGTTGGTGGAGATCAAGCATGAGATGCGCCGTGAGGCCGTTCTCAAAGATCTCCGCGCTCCTGCCCCTGCTCTGGTGCCGGCGTCGCCGTCCGCAGTTGCTCGTGTCGCAGCGAACTTGCGGGCCATTGCTGACAAGCTCGAGGGGAAGTCCTGATGGCTTTCGAGATCCGCAAACAATCAACGGCGCAGACCCCAAAGGCAAAGCCGAGGAAACGGGGCGACTACCTCGACTTCGTCCGCTCTCTGCCCTGCGCAGTTTCCGGCCGGCGACCCGTTGAGGCCGCTCATCTCTCCACGGCCAATCCTCCGTTGGGACACTACGGAAGGGGCAAGGGAACGAAGGCCCCAGACAGATGGGCCCTCCCCCTGCACCCCGAACTCCACCGGGAGCAGCACCAAGGAAACGAACTTGGCTTCTGGGCTCGACACGGCGTCGATCCCCACACGCTGGCCCTATCCCTGTTCGGGGTCTGGTCCGATCACGGCGAAGACGCTGAGCCGTATGCAGTTGCCATCATCAACCAGCACCTCGCGATGCGGGGCAAACTTCCGACGAGGGAGCTATGAGCAAGACACCTGAAGCATCGGAGCTGACGAAGTTCCGGATCCACATGCAGGCCGACCAGGTCGACGTCGAGGCTTTTACCGCGTCCGAGGCGCGGGAGAGAGCGAAGGCACTTCGCCCCGGCGCCATCATCACCAAGGTCAAGGTTCTGAAGGAGCAGGAAGCATGATCCGCACAACCGCTTTCACCATTCTCGCCATCAAAGTCGCCACGTTCGCGATCGCTGTTGTCGCCGCCTACCAAGTCGTCATGGACCCCGCCGCGGTTGGCGAAGGCATCGGCATGTTCTTCGGCGCCATCGTCTCTGGCTTTTCCGCCGCGTCCGGAGGTGCAGCATGAAGATCCTCGCCTCTACCAACTCCAGGCACCACAACACGTTCATCGTAGAGATGACCCAAGACGAGATCATTAAGGCAGCTGGGTTCTCCTGCTCCTACGATTCGGCTTGGGAAGCTCAAAATGGCGGCCGAGATGTGAAGGTGGGCACTGAGATCAAGGTCTCAGCCGCCTACGAATATCATCACCGCGTTCTGCAGCATCAGAGGGAAGCGGGCAGCGCCGCTAACACCCTTCGCGCACTCGCCGACCTGATCGGCGGGGCTCTTCCTGACGTCGTCATCCCACCGGTGGAGACGAAGACGGAAGGAGCGGAAGCATGAAGATCAACAGAATCGACGGGCCTGAGCTGCATCGCGAGGGCGAATATGGATGGTGCTACCTCGTCGGCTGCGACGGGGTTACCTCGATCGAGGAGCAGACCGAAAACCTCGGCAGCTACGGGATCACTTGGTTCATCGTGAAGCGCGGCGACGACATCGTTGCGAAGATGAATGCCCTGCACGTCGCTCATGTCGGCTTCGTGCCGCTGGAAGGCGGTTCAGCATGATCTCGAACGTTCAAAAGATCATAGAGGCCGTCGACGAGATCATCGTCGACGCTCACGTGGATTACCCGGCGGGTCGCGAGGCTGGCCCCCGCATCGAGTATGACGAAGAAGAGCTCAGGCAGAAGTTAGTGGCGATCCTCTCCTCTGCGCCAGCAGAGTCCCCACCACCCCAAACACATTTGCGGGTAGGCCTCTTCGACGGAGCCATCCCTATGGCGGACGGTGGCGAGGTGCCCATGACGGCGGCGGAAGAAGTTCTCGCTTGGCTGTTGATTGAGAAGATCGGCGCTCCTGATGATGTGAGCTACACGCCGGATCAGGCGCAGGAGATCATTGTTCAGAACCTTGATCAGGCCGCAAACCAGCTCGTCGATGGTGGCGAACTGCTCCTGCAGGCCGAGGGCGTGATTGCGGATCTGACGAAGCTGCTACAGGCGGCGAAGGAAGTGATCGCCTGCGCGTCCGACACCTACAAGAAGCGGAACGGGCATCTTGCCAGCTTTGAAGACGATAGCGGTGAGAAGTGCTGGATCGTGCCGTTCGACGCGTTCGAAGGTCTGCCATTGATGCCCTCGCCACCACGGAGGGCTCGGACAATGGCTAGGCAGTACGTTATCACCGAAGAAGAGATGCAGTCTCTTATCGAGAGGCTTGAGCTTGCGAAGCTCCGCGAGCTGAATAGCCACGCTCCTCAGTCGGCAATCCATCGTCAGGAGATCGAGGATCTGCACCGTTTATTTCACTACGTCACAGTGCGCTGGGCGCAGGACATGGGCTTCGACGGGAGGCGCAAGTGACCGACACGCTTGCCAAATGCGCCGCCTGCAATGGGCGCGGTTACCATCGTTGCGGCTGCTGGCCCGGAGACTGCATCTGCGGGCAGGATGACGAACCGTGCTGGGAGTGCGCAGGAGAAGGCTGGGTTGACCCCAGCTACGACGACTTCGTCTCGTACCCGGAGACCCCCGCGCCCCAACAGAGGGCGTCCATCACCAAGGAGGCCACCCATGACTGAACTGGAGCCGGTAGCGTGGCTGCTGAACGCGAAAGTCATTGATAACGACGGTGTTGAATACATGACGCACAGGCTTGCTTTGAAGGGCTGGCCTGGGGCTTTCGCCGTCGTCACCCTCTCCTCTGCCCAATCCGCAATAGCAGAGCGAGATGCGAGGATCGCGGAACTGGAACGCGAGCGGGATGACAAGGCAGCGTGCTTGCAAGAGGTGCTCCGGCACGCGAAAGCGGAGGGCAACCGCTATTGCGAAGACGAGTTTGGTGCGCCCTATATCGTGAACGCCCGCGCAGAAGCCGCAGAGGCGCTGCTGAAGGAGGCGAAACGCGAGCGTGACGAAGCCGTAGCGCGGGCAAACCAAGTTGGCGAGCACACGGCCAAGCTCATGACTGCCGTTGGCGGCGCCTATGTGGACGCCCTGAAGGAGAAGCCATGACCACCCAGCAGCAAGCCGCCGCCCTGTGGAAGTGGGGCAACCGCTACCCGGCATTGTGGCCGAAGTGGCAGCAGTGGGCCGCCGAGGCGTATCGCCAGGATCGGGAAGAACGGGGTGTGGAATGATCTCGAGGCTAATCAACTGGTGGCTGTCGCGGCATTCTTGGCTGACCAGCGGCGCATACGGACCAACGGGTCGCGTATGCCTTAAGTGCGGCAAGAGGCAATGGCGCCCAACGCCGGCCCATAAGTGGATGGATGACTACACATGACCATCGCAACCAAACGCCTCCTCACCCGCCCCGAAGCCGCTACCTATTGCGGCGTCGCCCCGTCGACGTTTAGCCTATGGGTGTCGACCGGCAAGATGCCGCCGGCCGTCCAAGGGACGCGCAGATGGGACAAGGCCGCGATCGACGACAAGCTGGACGCGCTGCGAGGCGTGGCGGCAAACGACAATGACCCTTACACGATGTGGCACGCGATTGCCTGCCAAAAGGTCACGTAATCCTTGAGCAGGCTGACATGATGGATGGTCGCGTTTCGCAAACCGTTCGCGCCGCAGACGGCTCCGAATATGAGCGCGTCGTTCACGCTGATGAAGCCTATGGAGAAGACGAATGAAGGCTTACGGGATGTATCAGGGATGGGTGCTGAAAGAGATCGACGGCGTTCAAATTGACGGAAAAACATATTCCGTCGAGCAAATCAAAGCCGCGCTTGAAGTCGCCGCCAAGACCCCATCGCCTCAACCGAATGTGGCGGTGGACCAGTTGGCGGATCGCGTCGTCAACGCCATCCATGCGGAGTTTAACATCAACCTTGTGGGCAAGGCTGACAACCGGCGGCTTCGTGCCGCCGTAGTCGCCGCCCTCGCCACCACGGAGGGCCAGGAAGGATGAGACGGATTTGGTGTTCGATTTGCAACAAGCCTCTTGGCTGGATGAATGACACGGGTCCTTGCGGCTCGTTCTACTGCGACGAGTGCAAGGAGGGTTCAACCGATGACTGACGTTCTCGATCAGATCCGGTCGGCTTTTGACGGCGAGGACACGCCGAGGAAAAACCTCGCGTTGCGCAAAGCTCATGACGAAATTGAACTGCTACGGGTGGCACTGGTCCGCTATGGCGACAAAACCCGCATGGGCACGGTCGAACCTATGGCTCTTCAGCAGGTCATAGACGCAGCATTCGAGCGCACCCACCGCCTCAACCGAGGGAGGTGGGGGAATGATCATTGACCTCACACCGAAGGACCGGACCGGCCGATGGTTCGCATGGCGACCGGTTTGGATCGGGCGAAAGCTGGTTTGGCTTCAATATGTCGAGCGATACTATGGGCACAAGGGAGAGCGCGTCTTCTGGGTCTACCAGTTCCCATCGACTCAGCCGAAGGAGGTGCCGGATGGTTCAGGCTGAACTCACCCGACCAGTCCCGCGAATCAGCCTCTCGCGCAGGGAGGTTGCCGCTGCTATAGGTGTCAGCCCGACAACGGTCGACGTCATGGTGAAGGAAGGGGTGCTGCCGCCTCCGCGCGTCTGGCACACCCGGAAGGTCTGGCTGGTACGCGAGATCGAAGCCGCTGTGTCTGATTGGCCTGTTGACGGCGAACCAGAGGGCAGCGGCTACTTCGACGGAGCCGCCGCGTGAGCGACGTGGCAGAAATCAAATACAAGTACCTGCACAAGAACACGAGCAGGCACGGTACAGATCGTTGGTATGTCCGCCGGCCGGGGCACCCGCTGGTGCGCCTACATGGCGAGCCGGATTCCGAGGAGTTCATTGCTGCTTACTTCCGCGCGATGAAGGGCGAAATCGGGGTCGAGGAACCGGCCGCACCGGCGGTGACGAAGCCGAAGTCCGGCTCATTCCGTGAGCTCTGGGTGGAGTACCGGAAGTCGGTCGAGTTCAAGGCGCTGTCCAGCACCACTCAAACCCAGCGCGCGTTGGTCATGGAAAGCATGCTGCTTGAGCCGGTTCAATCTGGGCGCCCTGCACTCTTCGGTGATGGTCCGGTGAAGGAGCTCAGCCCCAAACTAGTTCGCATCCTGCGCGATCGGAAAGCCGACAAGCCTGAGGCCGCCAACCATCGGCTGAAGGTGCTGCGGCAGGTATTTGCGTGGGCCTGCGAGACGGAACGGATGTCGACGAACCCGGCGCGCGATGTCAAACCGATTCGCCACGTTACCGAGGGGCACCACACCTGGACGATCGAGGAAGTCAGAGCATACCTCGCCGTCCACCCCCCAGGGAGCAAGGCTCGGCTCGCGCTCGGCCTCCTCCTCTTCCTCGGCATCCGCATCTCTGATCTCGCCCTCATCGGCCCACAGCACGTCAAGGACGGCAACATCAAGTTCGTACCGTTCAAGACCCGCTCCACCACCGGCAAAGCGCTCACGCTGCCCATCCTGCCTGCGCTGGACCTGATCCTGTCCCAGTCAGACTACGGGCACCTGTCATTCATGGTGACCGACTATGGCAAGCCCTTCTCGATCAAGGGCCTCGGACAGTGGTTCAAGAAGCAGTGCGTGAAGGCGGGATTGCATCATTGCAGCGCCCACGGGCTGAGAAAGGCCGGGGCCACGATCTGCGCGGAGAACGGCGCCACCGAGGAGCAGCTGAAGGCGATTTACGGCTGGGAGAATGCCAAGGAGGCGAACCTCTACACCCGGCGGGCACGGCAGAAAGTGATCGCAACGAACGCGATGCCGCTTCTGGATCTCGGAGAAACCGTGAACGGATTGATACACCAGAAAACGGGGATGTAAGTCGGGCTGATACACCGTTGAGGTATTTCAGCTACTTACGACCCGATTTTTGGGGATTTGGAGGCCTCGCCCGGAATTGAACCGGGGTACAAGGATTTGCAGTCCTCTGCGTCACCACTCCGCCACGAGGCCATCCGGGTATAAAAGTGCGTGTGGTGGGCGGCATTTAGAACGGATCGAGAGTGAGCGCAAGGGGAAATTCATCGAATTTCACGGCGCCGCTGTGGATGCCGAAACACCGCCCGTCACAGCCCCTCGTCAGCCAGCGTGCTGTCCACGTCGGCGGTCGAGGAGGCGCGTTGCGGCCATGGTGCTGGCGGCATCGGCAAGGCGGGTGGGATCGGTCATGCCGGCGGTATAAAGCCGGATGACGGCCTTGCCCACGGCTTCTCTATGGCCATCGTCAGGCCGGCCGATCCTGGTCGGCTCTGCTGCCTGCATGGCAAGGTCGATGATGAGGAAGTCTTTCGGCGTCAGAATCAAGGAACTCTCCGCCTGGACCGGTTGGGTCATTTTGTGTCGCCTTTCCGGGAACGTAACGCTCCCTGGCTTGTTTCGATCGCGACTCAGTCTGTCTAGACTACGGGAGGATTGGCGGCGGGTCATTTCACTATGACATGTGGCGGCCATTTGGCGGCCGATGGGCGCTAGTCTTGGCGCTCGTTGCGCTTGGCGGCCTGGCGGCGACTCCACCAGACGGTCATGCGCCGGCGGCGCCGGCGAACGGCGGGCAAATCATGCGACAGGACGATGAGCCCGAGCGGGATCATCCAGAAGCCGAGGATCGGCAGGAAGCCGAGGATACCGCCGCCCACAAGGGCTGAGCCGGTCACGATTCGACCGGTCCGCGAGCGTGGCACCGGGATTTCGAGCCCGCCCAGCACGAGCCGCCCGCGCGCATGATCGAGGCGATAACGGCGGTCGGGCATCTTGAGAAACTCCACGAAATTCAGGGGATTTCCCGCCCCTGTCGGCGCTTCTCCAGATGGTGAGCCCACACTTAAAAACAAGGTGATGACATTTTTTTTGAAAAACCGCTTGGCAAACGGAGCGAGCATCAGTATTACCCCGCTCACACCGCGGCAAGCGGCTGTTCCCTGGTAGCTCAGCGGTAGAGCATTCGACTGTTAATCGACAGGTCGCCGGTTCGAATCCGGCCCGGGGAGCCATCTCATTCCAAGGCCCGCGCTGAACACAGCCGCGGGCCTTTTGCTTTTTCAGCCATGTACATCCGTCACTGATAGATCGGGTAGCGACGTCGAAACCCCCTCTTCACCTTTGCCTGCTATCTCCTCTTGCAACGAAAAGGCATGCAAGGAGGACGGCCGATGTGGCTCGAGCTTCACGATGGGGACGGATTTCCCTTCTACGTCAACATGGACAATGTGGTGGACTTCCGCTGGTATGAGCGCGAAGGCTATACCTGCCTGCTGACGACCGCTCCCGTCGCCGAGAAGCTGCACCGGCTCTATGTGCGCGAAAATGCGCAGCAGATCATGGGCATGATCCGGGCCGAGCAGACCCGCCGCGTCGCCCCCGGCCGCTCCGCCGCCTGAGGCAAACCCAAAGCGAGCTGCCCTTCACCGCGAAATCGTGAACACGACGTGATCCCTTCGCGGTTGTCCTTCGTATGGCCCATAAAGCCAACGTAGAAGACAGTGCATGCCCCAGACCTCCGCCAAGACGCTCATCCTCTGGTTCCGCAAGGATCTCAGGCTTTCCGATCACGCGGCCCTTGCGACCGCGGCCGATGAAGGCTTTCGCATCCTGCCTCTTTATATCCGCGAACCAGAAGAGGCCGGCACAGGCCCGCTGGGCGCGGCCCAGGCCTGGTGGCTCAATCATTCGCTCTCGGCTTTCGACAAGTCGCTGGACGCCTTCGGATCGCGTCTTATCCTGCGCAGCGGTCCGGCCGAGCGGGTCTTGAGCGAGCTGATCGCCGAGACCGGCGCCTCGGCCGTCTTCTGGAACCGGCGCTATGATCCGCCGGGCATTGCGATCGACAAGGCGCTGAAGGCGAAACTGATCGCCGACGGGATAGAGGTCCGGACATTCGCCGGCCAGATCCTGCACGAGCCGACCAAGCTGAAGACCGGCGCCGGCGGCCATTTCCGCGTCTATACGCCCTTCTGGAAGGCGCTTGATGGCTCCGGCGAACCGCCCGAACCGATCCCGGCCCCGACATCGGTTGCGACACCCCACCATTGGCCGGAAAGCGAGGCGCTTGAGGACTGGCACCTTCTACCGACCCGGCCGAACTGGGCGAAGGGTTTCGAGCCCGTGTGGACACCGGGGGAAGCGGGCGCAAAAAAGCGCCTCTCCGACTTCGTCGAAACCGGCCTGAAGGGCTATCGGAACCGGCGCGACTTTCCGGCCGAACCGCATGTCTCGATGCTTTCGCCCCATCTTGCCCATGGCGAAATCTCACCCGCCTTTGTCTGGAACTCCACCCGCGGCCTGGACGACAGCTACTCCTCCGAAGACGTCATTCACTTCCGCAAGGAGATGGTCTGGCGCGACTTCTCCTATCATCTCCTCTTCCACTTTCCGGACCTGTCCGTCGCCAACTGGAACGGCAAGTTCGACGGTTTTCCCTGGCATGACGCCCCGGATCTGCTGGAAAAATGGCAGCGCGGCCAGACCGGCTATCCGATCGTCGATGCCGGCATGCGCCAGCTCTGGCAGACGGGCTTCATGCACAACCGCGTGCGCATGATCGTCGCTTCCTTCCTGATCAAGGACCTGTTGATCGACTGGCGCGAAGGCGAGCGCTGGTTCCGCGATACGCTCGTCGATGCCGACCCGGCTTCGAATGCCGCCAGCTGGCAATGGGTCGCCGGCTCCGGCGCCGATGCTGCCCCCTTCTTCCGCATCTTCAACCCAATCACCCAGGGCGAGAAATTCGATCCGGAAGGCGCTTACGTCCGCCGCTTCGTACCCGAACTCAAGGACATGCCGGCCAAATTCATCCACAAACCCTTCGAAGCCCCATTCGCGGTGCTGAAGGACGCCGGCGTCAGCTTGGGCAAGACCTACCCAATGCCGATTGTCGATCACGGCAAGGCGCGGGATGCGGCGCTCTCGGCGTTTCAGGGGTTGAAGGGGGAGTGAGGGGGGAGCAGCTTCGGCGTCCGACCGTAGCGCAACCTTGTGTCAGGGACCAAGACCTACTAAATTGACCATAGATGGTCATTTTTGGAGGCCCCATGTCGACCAAAAGCGTGGCTGATGCAAAAGCAGCCTTTGCGAGCCTGGTGAATGAGGCTGCAAACGGCGAATTCGTCACGATTACTCGCCATGGCAAACCGACCGCCATGCTGGTCAGCATTGAGGCCGGGAAAGCGGCACAACGGGCGCTCGCAAAGCCGAAGCCCAACTTCGGCGAGTTCCTGATTTCCTATCCCGGCCCCGCCGACCTCGAGCGTAACGCTTCCCCCATGCGGGACGTTGAGCTTGAGTAACGGCTTCCTTATCGACACCAATATCATATCGCTCTTTTCTCCCGATCGAAAGCAGGCACCTTCCGATCCGGCAAAGGCGTGGTTCCGCGACAATGGCGAGCTCCTCTATCTTTCCGTCATCACCGTCGCCGAAATCGAACGAGGTCTGCGCAGGCTTCATCGACGGGGCAGCATCGAGCGATCACAGCGCTTGAGCACCTGGCTTGACTCGATAACCGAGACCTTCGGCGAGCATCTCCTCCCGATCGATCCTATCGTGGCTCGGATCGCGGGCGGCCTCGATGATTTCGCCACAGCGAGCGGTGCCCATCCGGGTTTCGCCGATGTGCTGATTGCCGCGACCGCCCAGGCTTATGACTTGACCGTCGTTACCGCCAACCTCAAGCACTTCGACCCGCTTGGCGTCGCGAGTTATCTGCCGGAAGCGTTGCGAACCTAGCCTATCGAACGCATTTTCCCTCCCCTCGGCCCACCGCGAAAAGCCATTCCTTGCCAATTGACGGCTCTGGGCGGAAAAGACCGGTTCAATCCCGCGCTGACCGTTCGCCCTTCATATTCTTGTCCAGAAGGACAAAATTGCGAAGTGCCCCGGTTTTCTTCCCCGCGCTTTTGGTTCTAGTGTCCGCGTCAGGCGAAAAGGCAGACATCATGGCATTTCATCCCTCGGTTCTCGAAGCGATCGGCAATACGCCCCTCATCCGGCTGAAAGGCGCCTCCCAGGCGACCGGCTGCACCATTCTCGGCAAGGCCGAATTCCTCAATCCCGGCCAGTCGGTGAAGGATCGCGCGGCCCTCTTCATCATCCGTGATGCCGAGCGGCGCGGGCTGCTTCGCCCCGGCGGTGTGATCGTCGAGGGGACGGCCGGCAATACCGGCATCGGGCTGACGCTGGTTGCCAAGGCGCTCGGCTATCGCACCGTGATCGTCATCCCGGAGACCCAGAGCCAGGAGAAGAAGGACGCGCTGAAGCTGCTCGGCGCCGAGCTCGTCGAAGTGCCGGCGGTGCCCTACAAGAACCCGAACAACTATGTGAAGATCTCCGGCCGTCTCGCCGCCCAGCTTGCGAAAAGCGAACCGAATGGGGCGATCTGGGCGAACCAGTTCGACAACACCGTCAACCGCGACGCCCATATCGAGACGACGGCGAAGGAAATCTTCGAGCAGACCGGCGGTGCGGTCGACGGCTTCATCTGCGCCGTCGGATCGGGCGGCACGCTGGCCGGCACCGGAATCGGTCTGCGAAACCGCAAGCCAGGCGTCAAGATCGGCATTGCCGATCCGGAGGGGGCCGCCCTCTACGACTACTACAAGAACGGCGAGCTCAAATCCTCGGGATCCTCGATCACCGAGGGCATCGGCCAGGGCCGCATCACGGCGAACCTCGAGGGCTTCAAGCCCGACTTCGCCTATCAGATCCCTGATTCCGAAGCGCTCGACATCGTCTTCGATCTCGTCGAAAACGAGGGCCTGTGCCTCGGCGGCTCCTCCGGCATCAACATTGCCGGCGCAATCCGCCTTGCGAAGGAGCTCGGTCCGGGCCATACGATCGTGACGATCCTTTGCGACTATGGCAATCGCTACCAGTCGAAGCTCTTCAACCCGGACTTCCTGCGCTCGAAGAACCTGCCGGTTCCGACATGGCTCGAAAAGCGCAGTGAATTCGATCTGCCGTTCGAGACGGTCTGACATTTCTGAAAGTACCCCCATGAGCACCATCGCCCTCTACCGCGACGATTTCTATCTCTCGACGGCGGAGGCGGTGGTGACGGCGGTGCATGAGGATGGCGCGGTCGAGCTCGACCAGACCTGCTTCTATGCAGCCTCCGGCGGTCAGCCGGGCGATACCGGCTTCTTCGAGCGGGAGGATGGCAGCCGGATTGCGCTCGCCGAGACCCGCCACGGCGCCACCAAGGATATCATCCTGCATCGGCCGGCAGAGGGCGAGCCCCTCCCCTTGGTCGGCGAGAAGCTCGTGCTGCATGTCGACTGGGCGCGCCGCTACAAGCTGATGCGCATGCACACCGCCTGCCACCTGCTCTCCGTCGTCTGCTCCTATCCGATCACCGGGGCGGCCGTCGGCGAAGACGAAAGCCGCGTCGATTTCGATATGTCCGAGACGATCGACAAGGATCAGGTCACCGCTGACCTGATGAAGCTCGTGACTGAGAACCACCCCATCACGCTCCAGTGGATCACGGATGAAGAGCTCGCGGCCAATCCCGGCATCGTGAAGTCGAAGAATGTTCGCCCGCCGGTCGGCCTTGGTCGGGTCTCGCTTGTCTGCATCGGCGAGAACTCCGCCGTTGACAGCCAGCCCTGCGGGGGCACACATGTTTCGGAGACCCAGGAGGTCGGTGCGATTCATATCGCCAAGATCGAAAAGAAGGGCAAGGAGAACCGCCGGTTCCGCATTCGCTTTGGAGCCCCGGACGCTTCTGCCTGAAGAACGTGACGGGAGAAGTGCATGTCCGGTGAAAGAAGCCGTTTCGTCGTTTCGGCGGATTGGGTCGAAAAGAACCTCGGGGCCCCCGGTTTCAAACTCGTCGATGCCTCCTGGTATCTGCCCGCACAGGGGCGCAACGGCGCCGTCGAATATGCCTCGGGCCATATCCCGGGTGCCGTCTTCTTCGATCAGGATGTGATTGCCGATACCACCACCGGCCTGCCCCACTCTCTTCCCTCGCCGTCCTTCTTCGCCCAGGCCGTCGGCCAGCTCGGCATTTCGGCCGATGATACGATCGTCGTCTATGACGGCCCCGGCTTCTTCTCCGCACCGCGCGTCTGGTGGATGTTCCGTGTCATGGGCGCACGCCGCGTCTATGTGCTCGACGGCGGGATCGATGGCTGGAAGGCGGAGGGCCGCAGGCTCGAGACCGATCTGCCGGAACCGGCGCCCGTCACCTTCGAGGCGCAGTTCGACCGGGCGAAAATCACCTCCTTTGACCAGATGTCGGCGATTGCCGACAATGCCGACAAGCAGATCGCCGATGCCCGCCCCGCCGGTCGCTTCACCGGCGAGGAACCGGAACCGCGTGCCGGCATGCGCTCCGGCCATATGCCGGGTGCGCGCAGTGTGCCCGCCGCGTCATTGTCGGAAAACGGTCGCCTGAAGGATCTCGCCACGCTGCGCTCGATCTTCACCGATGCCGGCATCGACCTCAACAATCCCGTCGTCACCAGCTGCGGCTCGGGCGTCACGGCAGCCGTCGTGACGCTGGCGCTCGAAAGCCTGGGGCATACCGACAATTCGCTCTATGACGGCTCCTGGTCGGAATGGGGCTCGAAGACGGACACGCCCGTCGTCACCGGCCAGGCGAAAGCGTTCGGCTCCAAGACCTCGGGTCCGCTGACCGCCCATGTCACCCGGCTTGAAATGACGGCACCGCCGAAGTCCAGCCTGCCCGTGCCGGTCAATATCCAGACGGCGATCATGCGCACGCATGAGATCCCGCTCTCCTTCTACCGCTTCCTGCATCGCCAGGTCGGCGCGCGCTGGCACTGGTATGAGCGCCTGCGCATGCCGGACGAGCAGCTGAAGGCGATCATCCATGCCGACAAGGTGTCGATCTCGGTTCTCTATGTGAATGGCGCGCCGGCCGGCTTCTATGAGCTCTCGCAGGAAAGCGACGACCTTGTCGAACTCTCCTATTTCGGCCTCTTCGAGCACGCGCTAGGCCTCGGCATCGGCAAGTGGTTCCTGCTGCAATGTCTCTATGCCGCCTGGGCGAGCAATCCGAAGACGGTCACCGTCACCACCAATTCGCTCGACCATCCGCGCGCGCTGCAGCTCTACCAGCAGTTCGGCTTCTCGCCGGTTGGGACCTACAATGCCCTGGTCGATCCGATGACCGACCAGGAGCTTCTGGCGCTCGTCAAGCGCGACGGCTGAGGCTCAGTCCTTCTTCTTGAGTTTCACAGCGGACGCACCCGTCTGTTCGGCGGCTGCGTCCTCGTCGGCTCCATCCTCGTCGGCGACCTCGTCATCGGCTGTGTCCTCTTCGCCCGCGGTCTGGTTCTCGAACCAGTTGGAAATCAGACCGGCGTGGAAGGCCGCCATCTCGTAGCAATAGGTGATCTCGCGGTTGCCGGCATGCCAGAAGGCGTTTTCCGTGCCGCAGGACTTGCCGGTGATCTTGATGCCGTCCCTCAGATTGTAGCCTTCGCCGAAGACGGTCGCGATCGTCTCCAGGACGCTCGCGCTCTTCAGGAGATCGGCAAACCCCTGCAGATCCTCGTTGCCGGCCGGCTCGTAACTCACCTCGAACTTGGTCTTGGCGCCGTCCTTCATGTTGGCGGCCAGAAGGCTCATCCAGCTGTCGCGTGCCCTCTGGTATTCGAAGACGCATTCCTGGCGCCGCGCCTCGGGGAAGTCGAGCGAGTCGGCGAACTCCTTGAAGAAGTCGGCATTGGCCCCGGTCATCATGCAGACGATCGCAAAGGCGCGCTGGCGGTCGAGGCCATGCGTGCCCATGAAGTCTTCGTCCTGCGGGCCGTCTTCCTTGGCCTCGTCGAGGAGGAACCAGCCATCGGCGCTGTCCTGCATGGTCGTGTAGAGCTCCTCATCCTCCGCCCCGAGCAGAAGCACGGAGGAGAGTGCATCCACCGCATCCTCTTCACGCCCCAGAACCGGCAGGTTGAATTCCGAAACCAGCATGTGGCCGGCCTCGTGAAAGAGGATGAAGATCGCATTGTTAACGACGAATTTCTGCCCTTCCTCGATCTGCTCCTCGGTCAGCTCGGCCGCAGCGGCGGGCATGGAAGGTTGAAACAGACATGCGGAAAGCGCCAGCAAAGCCGCGGCAGCCGACCTGGTAGACATCATGGGAGCCCCTCACCCGATATTGGATCGCCGCATTATCTACAGCAGAGGTTAAGCGAGAGAAAAACGCCTTTTCTGACAGCAACAGCTCGCGCAGGAATCGGGTGGCGGCGGCTGCGCGAATGACAGAGGCTGAGGCATCTCAACCGTCATCACGAGGCTCTCATGACATCCGCCCTGCGCTTTCTCGCCATGCCATCGGAAGAGGCCACCGCCTATCGGCTGGGCGCGCCCGACGCCTATGGTCTTTCTCCCGAGCGGCGCCTGTCTCCCGGCGGCTATCCCTGCCGCCACTGCCTCGGCGAGATCGCCGAAGGCGAGGCCTATCTGACGCTGGCCTACCGCCCCTTCCCCGCGCTCCAGCCCTATGCCGAGACGGGGCCGATCTTCCTGCATGCCGATGCTTGCCCGCGCTACGAGGCGATCGAAGTCCTGCCGCCGATGCTGGAGAGCCCCGACTATATGGTGCGAGGCTATGGCGCCGACGACCGCATCGTCTATGGCAGCGGCGGCGTCGTGCCGACGTCGGCCATCGTCACGCGGGCATTGGACCTGCTCGCCGATCCGCAAATCGCCTATCTGCATGTGCGCTCGGCGCGCAACAACTGCTATCAATGCCGAATCGAGCGGACAGAAACCGCGTCGACCGACAGCCGGAGACACGCATGACGCCCGCCCGCCCCTCCATGACCGCCACCGAATGGGGTCTGCTCCTCATCCTCTCCGTGATCTGGGGCGGGTCTTTCTTCTTCACCGGTGTCGCCGTCAAGGAATTGCCACCCCTCACGATCGTTGCGGCCCGTGTCAGTCTGGCAGCCCTTGCCCTGCATGCCGTGGTGCGGCTCTCGGGACACCATATGCCGACATCCTCGAGGATCTGGCTCGGCTTTCTCGGCATGGGGCTCTTGAACAACATCCTGCCCTTTAGCCTGATTGTCTGGGCGCAGACCCATATCGAAAGCGGCCTCGCCTCGATCCTCAATGCCACGACGCCGCTCTTCGGCGTTGTCGTGGCGCATCTTCTGACACGCGACGAGAAGATGACGGGCAACCGGCTTGCCGGGGTGCTCGTGGGCTTTGCCGGTGTTGCCGTGATGATCGGCCCCTCCTCGCTGTCGCGCCTCGGCCAGGATGTGCTTGCCCAGGTCGCGATCCTCGGTGCTGCCCTCTCCTATGCTTTCGCCGGTGTCTATGGCCGAAGGTTCCGCCTCTGGGGGCTGAGCCCCATCGTGACTGCCTGCGGCCAGCTCACGGCATCGAGCGCGGTCATGCTCATCTTCGCCATGGCCGTCGATCGCCCGTGGACGCTTGCTCCGCCCGGTGCGGCGACCATCGCTGCGGTGATTGCGATCGCGCTTATCTCCACGGCCCTTGCCTATGTGATCTTCTTCCGGATCCTGGCAAGCGCCGGCGCCACGAACATCATGCTGGTCACCTTCCTGATCCCCGTCAGCGCCATCCTGCTCGGCGCGGTCTTTCTCGGTGAACGTCTCGCACCGGGAGATTTTGCCGGCATGGCGATCATCCTGGTTGGTCTCAGCCTGATCGACGGCCGGCTATGGCCGCGTGTGCGGCGCCTTGCGAGCCATGCGCTTGCGCGCCGCGAACGGATCTGACGCGACGACCTCCGGCGCCGGGAGGAACCTCGGTCACCGGCACTGCGTTCCGTTCGCTTGTCTAGAGAGAACGGAGCCCTCGATGCAGCCCAACCCGCCGATCCGCTATCATGCCGACCTGGAAAAACCGACCGCCGACGAACAGGAGGCGATCGAGGACATCAAGGAGAGCATGCTTTACATCATCGGGAAGACGCATGAGGACCTGGGGCACGCCCAGCGCAGCGTGCATGCCAAGAGCCACGCTCTGCTCGAAGCCACGGTGACCGTGCATGACGCCCTGCCCGCAGAGCTCGCCCAGGGCATCTTCCAGACGCCCGGCCGTTCCTATCCGGCAATCATCCGCATCTCCACCATCCCGGGCGACCCCTTGCGCGACAGCGTCTCCCTGCCCCGCGGTTTTGCAATCAAGCTCTTCGGCGTCGACGGTGATCGTCTCCCGGGCAGCGAAGGCGATGTGACGCAGGACTTCCTCTTTGCCTCGGCACCGGCCTTTGCCGCACCGGATGCAGCAGGCTTTGCCAAGAACCTCAAGCTGGTTGCCCGCACCACCGACCGGGTCGAATGGGCAAAGAGTGCGCTCAGCTGGATCCTGAGACCGATCGTCAAGGGGCTTGAAGCCATGGGTGCGGATGCCGGCGCGCTGAAGGCGATGGGCGGCTATCCTGAAACCCACCCGCTCGGCGAGCACTATTACACCCAGGTGCCTTTGCGCTTCGGGGATTACGTCGCCAAGCTCGATGTCATCCCGCGGTCCGAGAGCTTCAAGCGCCTCAGTGACGACCGGATCGACCTGTCGGAAGGCCCCGACGTCCTGCGCGAGGCCGTTGCGGAGGTCATGGCCCAGGAGGGTGGCGAATGGACGCTGCGGGCGCAGCTCTGTCGCAACCTCGAAACACAGCCGATCGAGGACGCCTCCGTCGTCTGGCCCGAGGAAGACAGCCCCTATCTGGAGATTGCGACGATCAGCGTTGGCCCACAGACCGGCTGGTCGGAAGGCCGCTCCAGGGCTGTAGACGACGGGCTGACCTTCCGCCCCTGGCGCGGGGTCGAGCAGCACCGGCCGCTCGGCAATGTCATGCGCGCCCGCAAGGAGGTCTACCCCGTCGCCGCCGCCAAGCGCAGCGCGCTTATTGGCTGTCCGATGCACGAGCCGAAAAGCCGCCCGGACCTGCCCTGATCACAGGCCCAAAAAAAACTGGGCCGGCCGATGGGATGGCCGGCCCAGCTGGCCGCGTTACACGATACGATGCGGACCTGACGCAACGTGAGGCGACCGGAGAGTGTCGCCTTACGCCACGTTCAGCACGGCTTCCGGGGCGTGCGCCGGATATCCGAGCGCTTCCGCAACCGGCTTGTTGGTGATCCGGCCCTTGTGGACGTTCAGACCATTGCGCAAATGACGGTCTTCGGCGATCGCGCGCAGACCACGGTCCGCGAGTGCCAGGCCATGCACCAGGGTGGCATTGTTGAGCGCATGGGCCGAGGTGATCGGAACCGCACCGGGCATATTGGCCACGCAATAATGCACGACGCCATCCACCACATAGGTCGGATCGGAATGCGTCGTGGCATGCGAGGTCTCGAAGCAGCCGCCCTGGTCGATCGCGACATCGACGACGACAGCGCCCTTCTTCATGCCGGAGAGCATTTCGCGGGTGACGAGCTTCGGCGCAGCCGCGCCGGGAATGAGAACGGCGCCGATGACGAGATCGGCCGAGAAGACTTCCTGTTCCAGCGCATCGATCGTCGAATAGACCGTGTGAACGCGGCCGTGGAAGATGTCGTCGAGCTGGCGCAGACGCGGCAGCGAGCGGTCGAGAATGGTCACGTCAGCGCCGAGGCCGACGGCCATCTTGGCGGCATGGAGACCAACAACGCCGCCACCGATCACGGTGACCTTGGCCGGGAGCACGCCGGGAACGCCGCCGAGCAGGATGCCGCGGCCGCCATGGGCCTTCTGCAGCGCCGTCGCACCGGCCTGGATGGCGAGACGGCCGGCCACTTCCGACATCGGCGCCAGGAGCGGAAGGCCGCCGCGCTCGTCGGTGACCGTCTCATAGGCAACGGCGGTGACGCCGGACTCGATCAGACCCTTGGTCTGGTCCGGATCGGGCGCGAGGTGGAGATAGGTATAAAGGATCTGGCCTTCGCGCAGCTGCACCCATTCGGAAGGCTGCGGCTCCTTGACCTTGACGATCATGTCGGACTTTTCGAACACGTCCTTGGCCGAGGCGGCGATCTTCGCGCCAGCAGCGATATAGGCGTGGTCATCGGCGCCGATGCCGGCACCCGCACCCGTTTGGATCAGGACATCATGGCCATGGGCCACATACTCGCGCACCGCACCGGGGGTCAGGCCGACACGATATTCATGGTTCTTGATTTCCTTCGGGCAACCGACACGCATCAAGCGTTCCTCTCTTTTGTTCGCAGCCGAAGCCGCTTTGTTTCAGATACGGAAATTGAACCATTGGCGCTGCAAAATGTCCTTGCAAACTGAGGGTTCGAGCGGCACAGATTCCGCAGCTTATTGCGTGATCGCCTCATCAGACGGAGAATTCTTCGAATGGCGGAACTGGATGCCATTGATCGTGCCATTCTGAAGGCGCTTCAGGAAAATGGGCGGATGACCAATGCGGAGCTTGCCGAGAAGGTGGGGCTCTCGCCGTCTGCCTGCTCGCGGCGGCACGACATGCTGGAAAAATCGGGCGTCATCAGCGGCTATCACGCGCGGCTTTCGCACAAGGCGATCGACTACAAGATGATGGTCATCGTCCATATCTCGCTGAGCGGCCAGTTTGCGAAAACTCTGACCGAGTTCGAAGCCGCGGTAAAGCGCTGTCCCAATGTCCTCGTCTGCTACCTGATGTCCGGCGAGTATGACTACATCCTCAGAGTCGCCGCCAAGGATCTCGAAGACTACGAGCGCATTCACCGCGACTGGCTCTCGGCGCTTCCCCATGTCGTGAAGATCAATTCGAGCTTTGCGCTGCGCGAAGTCATCGAACGCCCCAATGTGGGTCTTTGATCGGGATTCGTAAAAATCCTAATGATTTGTTTTAGACCGTTCTTACAGATCCTCACTAAGCTCGTTCCATTGTTTTCATCAGGACGACATCATGAGCAATAATCTCGGAATGGATGTTCGAAAGGCTCCGCGCAGCCGCTGCCGCATCGACAGCAAGGTGCGCTATTTCAAGCAGGAGGCGGACGGACGCGTGATCAATATTTCCCGCAGCGGTCTGGCACTTGAGCTCGCCTCGAAGCTGCAGGCAGCCGCCGGGAGCCCCGTGGTCATCGAGAATGACGATATCGGACTGCTCGAAGGCGTGGTCCGCTGGAACTATGGCGGGCGCATCGGCATTATGTTCAAGCCGAACAGCAATTCGATCGCAAAGGTCGCCGCCTATTTCCGCAACTTCCATCAGGAAGTCCGCCCGGTCCTGCGTGGCTGAGGCGCCCAAAGCCGGCAGTTAACGGTAAACACCCCGTTTATCGGGCAAAACACCTAAATTCTCCTGAGGAGATGGCTCGCATTCTAATGACCTTGGCCAGATGCCGTTAAGGCGTGTGGCCGAGGTTTTCTGCGTTTCTTTCAATCCATTTGACGGAGCGCAATTTTATGCTTGCTGCCAAACTCAATCGGGACGGTCGCCGGAGCCAACGCATCCGCTGTCACATCCGCGGAACACTCGAATTCATCGGCCAGAAGCTCAACATCCGTATCCTCGACATTTCCAGAACCGGCATGGCTCTTCAACTCGAAGGCTGGATCGAAGCCAAACGCGGGGCGACCGTCACCGTCAGCTGTACCGAACTCGGCCATATCGAATGCACCGTCCGCTGGTACAGGGCGGGCAAGATGGGCCTCGAATTCGAACAGACAACCAATGCGGTGGCGCAGGTCACCGCCTATTTCCGCAATTTCCATCGCGATCCGCGCAACCTGGTGCCGAGCTAGATCAAGCCACGGCAACGTCTCACCCCTGTCATTTTACAGGTGCAAGCATTCCAAAAGCGACTTAACCTCCGTCGCTTTCAGCACCAGTTGACCGTGAGGCCCCCATGCCGTCTTTGCTTGATCTTCATCCCATCTCCCGCCGTTCCTTCCTCAGCGGCGTCGCCGCTTCGGCAGCCCTCGTCACGCTCCACCCCTTCGCCGCCCGCGCGAATGGCAACCAGGCGCATCTCAGGCTGATGGAGACCACGGACATCCACGTCAACGTGATGCCCTACGACTACTATGCCGACAAGCCGAACGACACGATGGGACTGGCGCGCACCGCCTCGATCATCGATTCCATCCGGGCCGAGGCCGGCAATTCGATGCTGATCGACAATGGCGACTTCCTGCAGGGCAATCCGATGGGCGACTACATGGCCTATCAGAAAGGCATGAAGCCGGGTGACGTGCATCCTGTCATCAAGGCGATGAATGTGCTCGGCTATGATTGCGGCACGCTCGGCAATCACGAGTTCAACTACGGCCTCGACTTCATGTTCAACACGCTGGCGGGCGCGACTTTCCCCTTCGTCTGCGCCAACCTGACGAAAGGCCAACTCGCCTCCGATCCGAAGCAGGATCCCCTCTACTTCAAGCCCTACCACATCATCGAAAAGCAGATCCGCGACGGTTCGGGTGCCACAAGCCCCGTCAAGGTCGGCTTCATCGGCTTCGTGCCGCCGCAGATCATGCTCTGGGACGCGAAGAACCTCGAGGGCAAGGCGATGACGCGCGACATCCTCCAGGCGGCGCGTGCCTGGGTGCCGCAGATGAAGGAAGACGGCGCCGACATAGTGATTGCGCTTTCCCATTCCGGCATCGACGGACACGGCGAGAGCGAAGGCATGGAAAACGCCTCGCTCTATCTCGCCGGCGTCGAAGGCATTGACGCGATCTTCACCGGCCACCAGCATCTGGTCTTTCCCGGCCCAAAGGATTTCGAGGACGTTCCCGGTGCGGATGCCGTCAAAGGCACGCTGCTCGGCAAGCCCGCCGTCATGGCCGGCTTCTGGGGCTCCCATATGGGCCTGATCGATCTGCTCCTCGAAAAGGACGGGTCGAGCTGGAAGATCGTCGACTTCACCTGCGAGGCACGGCCGATCTACCACCGTGACGACAATCGCAAGGTCGTGGCGGACGTCAAGGACAAGCCGGAGGTCGTCGCCTCGGTCGCTGCCGAGCATCAAGCAACACTCGACTATGTGCGCACGCCGGTCGGCAAGACCTCGGCACCGCTTTATTCCTATTTTGCCCTGGTGGCAGATGATCCCTCGATCCAGATCGTGTCCATCGCCCAGTCCTGGTACATCAAGCAGATGCTGAAGGACGGGCCGCATAAGGACCTCCCCGTCTTGTCTGCCGCCGCACCGTTCAAGGCCGGTGGCCGAGGCGGCGCGGACTATTTCACCGACGTGCCCGCCGGCGATATCGCGATCAAGAATGTCGCCGATCTCTATCTCTATCCGAACACCATCCAGGCGGTCGCGATCACCGGCGAGCAGGTGAAGAACTGGCTCGAAATGTCGGCCGGGATCTTCAACCAGATCGAGAAGGGCGCGAAGGATGCACCTCTGATCAATCCGGACTTCCCGTCCTACAACTACGATGTCATCGACGGCGTCACCTATCAGATCGATCTCACCAAGCCCGCCCGCTACGACAAGGACGGCGTTGTCGTGCATCCGGAATCGAGCCGCATCGTCAACCTGCAGTTCGAGGGCAAGCCGATCGATCCGGGTCAGACGTTTGCGGTCGCGACGAACAACTACCGCGCCGGCGGCGGCGGCAAGTTCCCTGAGATCGCCTCCGACAAGGTGATCTTCGTCGGCCCCGACACCAACCGCGACATCATCGTCCGCTACATCGTCGATCAGGGCACGATCAATCCGTCCGCCGACGGCAACTGGTCCTTCGCCCCGATTGGCGACACCACCGTCACCTTCGAGACCGGCCCGAAGGCGCGCGAGTTCCTCGCCCAATTGAAGGGCGCCGAAATCGAAGATGCCGGCGACGGTGCGGATGGTTTCGCCAAGTTCCGCCTGACGATCTGATCAGGGGCGGCTATCTAAAAGCGAGGAATCGATTCAAGCAGTTGAATCGATTCCTTAAACTGCTTTCGCAAGCAGCGGCGTCGCTTCGGCGGGGCAGTTCGATAGCTGCTCCTCGAAGGCGCGGATCAGCCAGGTGCCGGCCGGCCCGGGCGGATTGTCCGTCCGCCTGATGGCATAGAGATTGTAGGAGCCCTGCTCATAGGCCGGCAGGTCGAGATGCACGATCCGGCCCTTCGCCATGTCCTCGCGAATGATCGAGGCGGGCAGTCCGCCCCAGCCGAGCCCGCCACGGATCAGCTGATGCTTGGTTGCCATGTCGCTCACCCGCCAGGTCTTGAAGGACAAGACGTTGAAGTCCCGGCCCGAGGTCAGGTCGGAGGCGTCGCTCACGACGATCTGCGTCTCCTCGCGGACATCCTGCAGCGACAGCGTGCCCCGGCGCTGCGCCAAGGGATGGTCGGCTGCGGCTGCCGGCAGCAGGAAATTGTGGCCGATGCGGTCGACGATCAAAGTATCGTCCTGACGGGTCGGCGCGCCGCCGATGCCGATCGTTGCCCTGCCGCTCATCACCAGTTCGACCAGCCGGCCGAGCTCACCTACTTCGAGCCGCAGCGAAACCGAGGGAAACTGCCGCTGAAAGTCTCGGAGGACCGCCAGCAGGACGCCCGTCGGCACAAGCACGCTGATGGCGATCGACAGCTCGGCTTCCAGCCCCTGATGCATGCTGCGGACCTTGGCCCGCATCACCTGCAGATCTCCGACGATGCGGCGGGCATCCGTCAGCATCGCCCGGCCCTCCTCGGTCAGCCGCGGCTGGCGCGTGCCGGTCCGTTCAAAAAGCGAGACGCCGAGCTGGCTTTCGAGATTGCCGATCGTGTAGCTCACCACTGACTGGGCCCGGTTCAGCTGCCGGGCCGCAGCAGAAAAGCTGCCGGCATCGGCAACGGCAAGAAAGACCTGCAGCTGGTCGAGGGTGGGGTTGGCATCCATGGCTCTCGGGCATCCATCCAGTTATTCGATATGATCAATCTAGATTATCACAGTTTTATCGATGCGTGCTCGGGCATAGATGCATGGCAGGCCTGCTCCCAAGGGCCCTCCAACATCCGAGGTACTGCACATGTCTTCCATCCTTCTCGTCACCTCCAGCCCGCGCGGCTCCGAATCCCTCTCCAACGCGATCGCGACCGACCTCGCCGAGAAGTTCGCTGGTGAAACCGGCACGCTGGTCCGCCGTGACCTCGTCGAAACCCAGCTCGACCATGTCGACGGCACTTTCACCGCTGCCATCCGCAAGCCGGCCGACGCCCGCACCGCCGAAGAGGCCGAGGCTGTCGCCCTCTCCGACAAGCTCGTCGCAGAACTGATGGCCGCCGACACGATCGTCATCGGCACCGGCCTCATCAACTTCAACATCTATTCGTCGCTCAAGAGCTGGATCGACCACATTGCCCGCGCCGGCCTCACCTTCAGCTACACCGAGAACGGCCCGGTCGGTCTCGCCAAGGGCAAGAAGGCCTATCTCGTGCTCGCCGCCGGCGGCATCTACTCCTCCGGCCCCGGCGCGCCGATGAACCATGCCGAGCCCTACCTCAAGACGGTTCTCGGCTTCATGGGCATCGAGCTGGTCGAGACGGTCTATGTCGAAGGCGTCGCCTATGGTCCGGAAGCCGCCGAAAAGGCCGTCGCTTCGGCCAAGGCCAAGGTTGAAGAGCTGGCCCGCGCCGCCTGATGCTGGCCATCGCGTGCGGCCTCGTGGCCGCCGCGTCCCTGATGCAGACGGCAAGGACCTTCAGTTGCTGTTTGCCGCGAGTGCAAGCGCTGTCTCGTTCCCCGCCCGGGACAGTCGCTTGCCGCGATGCGCCGAAAGCCGCGCCACTCTTTTCAGTTCTGCCGCGACTGTCGGACTGATCTCAGCATCGACCTGCGCCACCGGTTGCGGCCGGCCGAGGAGATAGCCCTGGAGCTCATCGCAGCCTGCGGCACTCAGATAGCCCGCCTGCTCCACCGTCTCCACACCCTCCGCCACGACCCGCATGCCAAGCCCGCTGCCGAGATCGATGATCGTGCGCACGATGGCATCTGCCGTCTCTTCCGTGCCCAGCGCCGAAACGAAGCTGCGATCGATCTTGATGACGTCGAAGGGATAGCGGCTGAGATAGCTGAGCGAAGAATATCCCGTGCCGAAGTCGTCGAGCGCGATCCTCAGACCCAGCGTCTTCAGATGGCCGAGAATGAGGCGCGCCCGCTGGTCGTCATCGATCAGGACGCTTTCCGTGATCTCGAGTTCCAGCTGATGTGGCGAGACCGCCGCCATGCTCAGGATCGATTCGATCCGGTCGAGGAACTGCGGATGGCGGAACTGGACCGGCGAGACGTTGACGCTGATATGCAGGTTGTCGGGGAAACCGGCAGCCAGGCGGCAGGCCTCCGTCAGGACCCATTCTCCGAGCTCGATGATCTTGCCCGAGACTTCGGCCACGGGAATGAAGTCACCGGGCTGCACCATGCCGCGATCCGGATGCTTCCATCGGACCAAGGCCTCATAACCGACGATCGCCCCATCGAGCGCACCGACGCGCGGCTGCAGATAGAGCTCGAATTCGCCCCGCTCCAGCCCCCGCTCGATATCGGCCTCCAGCGCCCGCCGCTTCTCGATCAGTTCGTCCATGCCCTTGCGGTAGGCGCGGAACGTGTTCCGGCCGGACTTCTTGGCGTGGTAGAGCGCGACATCGGCGCGGCCGATCAGCTCGTCGAGCTCGCTTGCATGTTCGGGGCAAAGCGCGCCACCGAGGCTGATGCCACAACGGATGCGCTCGCCCTGCCCCGTATCGAAGGGCTTGCGGAAGGCTTCGATCAGGCGGCGGCTGACATCCTCGATCTGCGCCTCGAAATGACAATTGCCGAGGATGACTGCGAATTCGTCGCCGCCAAGGCGGGCGGCCATGTCCGACGGGCCGATGATCTCCGTCAACCGCCGCGCCGTCTCGCGGATCACCTCGTCGCCGGCCGGGTGGCCATAGAGGTCGTTGACGTCCTTGAAGTGATCGAGGTCGACCAGCAGGATGCCGCAACCCCAGCCATCATTCGCCTGTTCGACATGGGCGGCCAGGGTTTCGGTGAACAGGGCCCGGTTGGCAAGGCCCGTCAGCGGATCGTGCTGCGCCAGATGGCGCATCCGGCTTTCGACCGCCTTGCGCTCGCGCAGGTCGACGAGGCAGCTGATGCGGATGTGGCGGCCGCGATACTCAATGTTGCGGCCCCGGGCCTCCACGGGGATCGCGGTTTCGTCTGCCCTCACGATGTGGAATTCTCGGGAGACATCCGGCGCGGGATTGGGATCGTCGATCAGAAGGCGGCGACCGGTGTCGTCGACGAGGTCGAGGATCGACGTGCCGACCAGCTCCTTCACCGTGCGCCCCGTCAGCACCTCGAACTGCTCGTTGCCGTCGATGATCACGGCGTCCTCGTGCATCACGATCGCCTCGAAGGTGGCATTGGCGAGCGCCGTCACGCGCTCGGCCTCCTCCTGATCACGCACCTGCGCCTCCAGTTCGCTGCGGCTGCGCTCCTGTTGCTGGATATTGTCCATCAGGCTGTTGAAGAGCCGGGTGAGTTTCTCCGCCTCGTCGCCCGGATCGACCGCCAGTCGATCCCCGAGATCGGCCTTGCCCGAGACGAGCTTTGAAAGCGCGTCTTCGACATGGCCGACGCCGAGCCGTGTCCCATGTTCGGCGACGTTGAGACCGATATCCTCGTCTTCGGCCGAGACGCGGATCGGCACCAGCTTCTTCAGCGTCCAGAAGAAGGCGTAGCCCAGCCCGAAGGCCCAGTAGAAATTGAGCGCCGAGCCGAAGATCTGGATATAGAGCTGATCGAAGCGGCTTCCGGCCGGCAGGCGCTCGACCGGCGCCAGCAGTGCCAGGGCCACGGTGCCGGCGACGCCGGCAAAGGCATGCACGCCAACGGCGCCCACCGCATCATCCACCTTCAGCTTCTGTTCGACATACTGGTTGCCGTAAAGCGCAACGATCGAGCCGAGCGCGCCGATCAAGAGCGCACCGCCGGGATCGAGCACATGGCAGCCGGCGGTCACGGCGACGAGTGCGCCGAGCATGCCGCTCAGCGCCTTTTCCGGCAGCACGACGCCATCCTGCTTGGCCCCGATGACATAGCCCACGCAGGTGCCCATGCCACCGGCCAGCACCGTGTTGAGAATGATCGGCGCAACATCGGCATTGGCGGCGAGCGTGGAGCCGCCGTTGAAGCCGATCCAGCCGAAGAAGAGAATGAGCCCCCCGGTCGTCGAAAGCACCGGATTGTTGCCGGCGATGCGGACCGGCCGCCCTTCGGCATCGAAACGCCCTCGCCGCGCGCCGATCACCAGGCAGGCCGCCAGCGCCACCCAGCCGCCGGTGGCATGCACCACGGTCGAACCGGCGAAATCGACGAAGCCGAGATTGGCGAGGAAAGCGCCGGAGTTCGGGCCGATTGCCGTGCCCCAGGTCCAGTGCACGAAGATCGGATAGATGAGGGTCGAGAGGATGATCGATCCCAGCACATAGGCCGACAGGGTCATGCGTTCGGCAATGGCGCCCGAGACGATGGTGGCCGCCGTGCCGCAGAACATCACCTGGAAGACGAAGAAGCCGGCAAGCCAGCTGTCGAGGTCCTGCAACAGGAAGAAATCCGAATCCAGCCCGATCGGCAGGACGCCCGACCTTCCGAAGGCCAGCATGAAGCCGATGACGGCAAAGCCGACGACGCCGAAGACGAAGTCCAGAAGGTTCTTCTGCGCGACATTGATCGAGTTCTTCGAGCGCACCATGCCGGCTTCGAGAAGCAGGAAACCGACCTGCATCATCATGACCATGCCGCCCGCAGCCATCAACCAGGCGAGATCGGCCGAGGCCTTGGCGGCCGTGATGGCGGCTGCGGTGTCACCGGCTGCGGCAGAGGGGCTCGCCGCCACCAGGGCAGCGCCCGAAACCAGCAAGCCAAGACGGAGGGACAGGCGGGAGAAAAACGCATTAATCACTTGAAAAACCCGAGCAATATCTCGGATTCAGTGTTGCGCTGCATCATTAACATTCAGTGACCGCGAAGAAACTATTCTTCGCGGTAAGTCACTGCACACTCACACGATGCGTGTCTCTTCGCCATCGCCGAACAGGGCGGGCCCGTTCTGATCGATGATCTGCTGCGCCTTGCGGAAGGTGCAGTCGAGCGCATCGTCAAGCGAGGTGAAGACGTCGGCGCGAATGAACTTCCGCTCCAGTACACGGTCATCCACCGTCTTCACGATGCGGCCTGCCAGCCGGTACTGGCTGCCTTCGCGCATCGGTTCGGCATGAATGACGCAGTCCTTGTAGGTCTGCGGCTCGGCCATCGGCTTGGCAGCGGCCTCGGACGAGGAGCCGCCGGTGAACATCGAGAGAATGCTGGACAGGATCGACATGCATCTCCCGTAACACAGCTGACAACGACGAGGAAGAGCAGCGCGCGCGGCTTTCCGTCTCCGACGGTCATGCTAAGGTCGGCCGCGGTCGGGAGGGACCACGGGGAGAACGGGGATGCGGCGCATCATGGGACTTATTCTTGCAGTGATCGCAGTCGTCATCGCGGCCCTCGCGGTGATTTACCGGCTGCCGCCGAATCTCGAACTGGAGCGCGAGGCGCGTCTTGGCGCCGATACCTCGCCCCAGGCTCTCGACACTCTGATCGCGGCGGAAGAAGCCAAGGTCGGCCCCATCCGAAAAGGGCTCGGCAAGCAGATCGTCTGGGCGGACGCCGCAAAGCCTCAGAAAACGCCTGTCGCAGTGATCTATGTGCATGGTTTTTCCGCCTCGCCGGCCGAAATACGCCCGCTGCCGGATCTCGTTGCCAAGGCCCTTGGCGCCAACCTCTTCTTCACCCGGCTTGCCGGTCACGGGCTTGAAGATGCCGATGCGATGGGGCGCGCCACGATCGAGGACTGGGCGGGTGATATCGGCGAAGCGCTTTCCATCGGCAGGCTGCTCGGCGACAAGGTCGTGGTCATCTCGACATCGACAGGCGCGTCGCTGGTCACCTGGGCGCTCGCCCGGCCGCGGCTTGCCGAAAACGTCGCGGCGTCTGTCTTCCTGTCGCCCAACTACGGCGTCCAGGCCTCGGGCAGCTTTCTCCTGACCGGCCCCTTCGCCACGCAGCTTGCGCGGCTGCTGCTGGGCGAAAGGCGTGGCTTCGAGCCGATCAGCCCGCTCAATGCGCATAACTGGACGACCGATTACCCGGTGAGCGCCCTGATCCCGATGGCGCAGTCCGTCCGCCTTGCCACCCATACCCCGGTGGAAAACATCAACATCCCTGCCCTCTTCATCCAGTCGGCGAACGACAAGGTCGTAAGGCCGGACCGGACTGCCGCCGTCTCCGCGCGCTGGGGCGGGCCGCACCGGCTGGTCGATCCCGGCCCGACCGGCGACGCCAACAATCATGTGATTGCCGGCGATACCTATTCGCCTCAGACCACCGAACCGATCGCGCAGACCATTCTCGACTG
This sequence comes from Allorhizobium sp. CTOTU50464, assembly GCA_032102365.1. GTDB lineage: Bacteria > Pseudomonadota > Alphaproteobacteria > Rhizobiales > Rhizobiaceae > Allorhizobium. Next base: position 310,526 of record DAMDHD010000005.1, read on the forward strand.
GCTCGGCGAACAGGGCATCAGATGATCAGATTGGCGAGGATCTCGTTTTCCGTGATGTCCTCGAAGCCGAGGCCTGCCTGATCGAAGCGGTCGAAGAGTTCGGCGAAGTTCTCGCGCTTGCCCGTCTCGATGCCGATCAGGATCGAGCCGAAATTGCGCGCCGACTTCTTGAGGTATTCGAAGCGGGCGATGTCATCCTCGGGGCCGAGCAGGTTGAGAAAATCGCGAAGCGCACCAGGACGCTGCGGCAGGCGCAGGATGAAGTATTTCTTCAGCCCCGCATAGCGCATGGCGCGTTCCTTGACATCGGGCAGGCGCTCGAAGTCGAAATTGCCGCCGGAGACGACGGCGACGATCGTGCGGCCGCTCAAGGCGACGCGCGGCAGAAGATCCAGCGCTGCCAGCGCCAAGGCACCCGCCGGCTCGAGCACCACGCCCTCGACATTCAGCATGTCGGTCATGGTCACGCAGATCGCGTTCTCCGGCACGATCAGAACCTGGTCCGGGCGGAAGCTCTTCAGCGCCTCGAAATTGTGATCGCCGATGCGGGCGACGGCGGCGCCATCGACGAAATTGTCGATCTTGGGCAGCGTCACCACCTTGCCGGCTTCCAGGCTCTTCTTCAGGCTTGGGGCACCTGCCGGCTCGCAGAAGATCATCGCCTCGGCCGAGACGCGACCCGCCATGTAGCCGGTCATGCCGGAGGACAGTCCACCGCCGCCGACCGGCATCACGACGAGATCCGGCGTCACGCCGTCCGGCAATTGCTGCAGGATCTCGGCTGCCACCGTCGCCTGGCCTTCGATGATATCGGGATGGTCGAAGGGCGGCACCATATAGCCGCCGATCGCCTCGACATGCTCGCGCGCGGCGGCATAGCACTGGTCGAAGATGTCGCCGACCAGCCGGATCGTGATGAAATCGCCGCCGAAGATCCGGGTCTTGTCGATCTTCTGCTGCGGCGTCGTCACCGGCATGAAGACCACGCCCTGCACGCCGAAATGGCGGCAGACATAGGCAAAGCCCTGGGCGTGATTGCCGGCAGACGCGCAGACGAAGGTGGTGCCGGAGGGGCTGTCGGCGACGATCTTGCGAAAGAAGTTGAAGGCACCGCGGATCTTGTAGGACCGGACGGGCGTCAGATCCTCGCGCTTCAGATAGACATTGGCGCCATAGCGGGCGCTCAAATGTTCGTTGAGCTGCAGCGGTGTTTCCGGAAAGAGGCCACGCATCGCCTCCAGCGCTTCATCGACTTGACTGGGGCTCACGTCGCCCTCCGTTGAATTTTTAAACGAGCCCCGCTATGGCATAGACATCGGGCAGAGACAAAGCCTCTTTGCGTTGCAACAGACGGAAGTCATTCCTTGAATACCAATCTGCTCCGCTCCGTCGTCTACATCGCCGCGCTTTGCGGTCTCTATCTCTCCACTGCCATGCTCATCCCGGCCATGGTCGACCTCTATTATGGTGATCCCCACTGGTCGGTCTTCACGGTATCCGCCGCCATGGTTGGCGGTCTGTCGATCACGGCTGCCATGGCAACGCGTGGACCGCCGCCGGCCTTTTCCAAGCGCATGGGCTTCCTGCTCGTCAACGTGCTCTGGGCGGTCTTCTCGCTCGTCGGGGCCATCCCGCTCTTCTTCTCCGAACTCGATCTGACCTTTGCCCAGGCGCTCTTCGAATCGGTCTCGGCCATCACCACGACCGGCTCGACCGTGCTCGTGGGGCTCGACGACATGGCTCCGGGGCTCCTCGTCTGGCGCTCGCTGCTGCAGTGGCTCGGCGGTATCGGGATCGTGGCTCTCGGCCTCTTCGTCCTGCCCTTCCTCCGGGTTGGCGGCGTCTCCTTCTTCAAGATGGAATCGTCCGACATCGGCGACAAACCGTTCGCCCGCATCGCCACCTTCACCCGCGCCTTCGTTGCCATCTATGTCGCGATCACCCTCATCTGCATGATCGCCTATGACGTGTTCGGCATGAGCCATTTCGATGCGCTCAACCACGCGCTGACGACCATCGCGACGGGCGGCTTCTCGACCCATGATGCGTCATTCGCCTATTTCGACAGCTATGCGCTGCGCTGGATCGCCACCTTCTTCATGACGGTCTGCAGCCTGCCCTTCTCGATCCTGATCGTGTTCTTCATCAAGGGCCGGCTCGATGCGCTGCGCGACCCGCAGATCCTCGTCTTCCTCGGCTATCTCGCCGCCTTTGCGATTGCTGCAGCCCTCTACAACCATCTGCGCAACGGCGTGGACCTGCCGCTTGCCCTGTCGCATTCCTTCTTCAATTTCTCGTCGATCCTGTCGACCACGGGTTATGCCAGCGAAGACTATACGCTCTGGGGTCCGTTTGCCGTAGCTGCGGCCTATTTTGCCACCTTCATGGGCGGCTGCTCCGGTTCGACCGCCGGCGGCATCAAGGCCTATCGCTTCGTCATCCTGTTCAACATCATCATGAACGGCCTGAAGAAGCTGATCTATCCGAATGCCGTCTATTCCGTCCGCTACGGAAACCAGATCGTCGACGCCGACACGCAGCGCGCCGTCTTCCTGTTCTTCAGCGCCTATATCTTCATCTGGGTGATCGGCAGCCTTGCCATGGCGTTGGCCGGCTACGACTTCGCCACCGCCTCCTCGGCCGTCATCACGGCGCTGTCGAATGTCGGCCCCGGCATCGGATCGCTGATCGGCCCGGCCGGCAATTTCTCGATGATGCAGGATCCCGAACTCTACGTCCTGTCGCTTGCCATGCTGCTCGGCCGTCTCGAAGTGTTGACCGTCATGGTGCTGCTCGTGCCGATGTTCTGGCGCTCGTGATATCAGGCCAACGTGATGACGCGACCGGCCTCGGCGCTTGACGCGCTTAGGCCCTTGTTCCCACACTCCCGCTCACGACCAAGCGGGAGAATCACGTGCCCATCACCTCCGCCGGCTGTTGCCGCCCCCTCGCCGCCGCCTTCGTCAGCGCTCTTGTCACGGTGGCTCCCCTTACGGTAGCGCCGGCCACGGCCGGCCCGCTGCTCGATGCGGCGATCGAGGCCGAACGGCTCGCCGCCCAGAACGATGCCCGCGGGGCCTTCGAGGCGATGCGCTCCGGCCTTGCGGCCTTCAGCCAGACCCTGCCGCTCACCGTGCCACGGGCGCTCTTCGTCACCGAAGTGCCGAGCGCCTATCGCGCCTATGAGGCGAAGGCCGAACCGGTCTTCATGACCGGCGAAAAGCTCATCACCTATGTCGAAGTGACCGGGCTGAAATGGCAGCCGGCACCGGACAACCGGCGCCAGTCGCATTTCACCGTCGATCTCGAGCTCACCGATGACGAGGGCAAGACGCTGGCGCTGCAGAAGGAATTCGGCAACTTCACCTTCATCGCCCATTCGGATGCGGTCGAGGTCTATACGCATCTGACGCTCGACGTCGCCGGCGCGAAGCCCGGCGGCTATGTGCTGCGATATACGGTGAACGACGTGATTGCCGAGCGCTCGACGCCATTCGAGCTGCCCTTCACCCTGAAGGACAAGAGCTGAACGCCCGCTTCGGGCGCCCGGCCTTTTCCCGTCAGTTGGCCATGGTCGAGCGGTGCGCCCATCCGGTCATGCGCTTTTCGAGCCAGGCCATCAGCGCATACATGGCGATACCCTCGACGGCGAGCGCCAGCAGCCCGGCAAAGACCAAGGGCACGTTGAACTGGCTCTGGGCCGAGCTCATCATGTTGCCGAGGCCGTAGTTGGAGGCCACCGTCTCCGAGACCACCGAGCCGACAAAGGCGAGCGTGATCGCAATCTTCAGCGAGCCGAAGAAGTACGGCATCGAGCGGGGAATGCCGACCTTCAGCATGATGTCGAGCTTTTTCGCGCCGAGCGCCCGCAGCACGTCCTCCGTCTCCGGCTCGATCGTCGCCAGCCCCGTCGCGACGTTCACCACGATCGGGAAGAAGGAAATCAGGAAGGCCGTCAGCACGGCCGGAACCGTGCCGATGCCGAACCAGATCACGAGGATCGGCACGAGCGCCACCTTTGGGATGGCGTTGAAGCCGATCATCAGGGGGTAGAGCCCGGCATAGATGGTCTTCGACCAGCCGATGAAGAGGCCGAGCGCCAGCCCGGCGACCACCGCGATCAGGAAACCGAGCGTCGTCGTATAGAGCGTCTGCAGCGAATTCTTCCAGATCGGCGACCAGTATTGCACCACCGCCTCGAAGACCCTCGAGGGCGCCGGCAGGATGGTCGGCGGCATGTCGAGCGCAATGACCGTCAGTTCCCAGACGGCAAAGAGCGCCAGCGTGTACAGGAAGGGTGCCGCCCGCACCCAGTTGATCCGCTGCGCCAGGGGCTTGACCACCGGCCGGGTCGGCGCTGTCTCGATCGTGACACTCATGCCGCCACCCTCGCCTTTGCGATTTCGCCATGCAGCACATGCACCATGTCGTTGAACTCCGTCTGATACATCAGCTCCAGATCCCGCGGCCGCGCGAAGGGCACGGCGTGTTCCTTCACCACCTTGCCCGGTCGCGCGCTCATCACGAAGATCCGGTCGGCCAGGAACACCGCCTCGCGCAGGTCATGCGTGACGAGCACGATGGTCACGCCTTGGGCTGCATGCAGGTCTCGGATGACGCACCAGAGTTCTTCGCGGGTGAAGGCATCGAGCGCGCCGAAGGGCTCGTCGAGCATCAACAGTTCCGGCTCGTGGATGAGGGCCCGGCAGAGATTGGCACGCTGCTGCATGCCGCCCGAAAGCTGCCAGGGAAACTTCGAACCGACCCCCTTCAGCCCGACAATCTCCAGCAGGTTCTCGGCCTTCTCGACATATTCCCGTTTGTTCGCCCGCAGCCGATGGCGATGCTTCTCGACGATCTCGAGCGGCAGAAGAATGTTTTCGAGCGTCGTGCGCCAGGGCAGCATGGTCGGGTTCTGAAAGGCCATGCCGACGATCGAGACCGGCTTCGTCACCTGCTGGCCGGCGACGATGACGACGCCCGACTGCGGGATATGCAGCCCCGTCACGAGCTTCAACAGGGTCGACTTGCCACAGCCTGATGGCCCGACCACGGCGGCAAACTCGCCCTTGTCGACGCGCATTGTGAGGCCCGACACGGCGAGCGTGCCATCCGCACCGCCATAGCGCATGTCGACATTGTCGATGGAAACGAGGTGAGACATCAAGGGCTCCGGTCAAAGATGGAGAGGATCCCAAGACCCCCTCTGGCCTGCCGGCCATCTCCCCCACAAGGGGGGAGACTACGCGCAGCACGGCCTCGCCAAATTCAAGCAACTGTGGAGATGCTGACATCTCGGCAGGTTAAGCCCCTCCCCCTTGTGGGGAGGGGTTGGGGAGGGGAATGCCTTAGGGCAACATCCGCTCTTCCTTGGCCGGCAGGAAGCTTGCGTCGAAGACCTGCTCGGCGGTGACATTGCCCTTCAGGCCCATCGAGACCTTCAGCGTCTCGATCGAGGCGGACAGCCGCTCCATGTCGACGCTGCCCATGCCGTTTTCGACGACGTACGGCGTCTTGATGTTCATGGCATTGGCCATTTCCAGACGTTCCTTCTCGATGTCGGCGTTCAGCGTCTCGTTGCGCTTCAGGACGGCGGCGACACCCTCTTCCGGATTGGCGACGGCATCGGCAAAGCCCTTGGCGAGCGCCTTTAGGAAGCCCTTGACGGCCTCGGGGTTTTCGGCGGCAAAATCGGAATTCACCAGCACGCTGTTGCCGTAGAGGTTCAAGCCATTGTCGGCCATCAGGATGGTTGCGATATCGTCCGCCGGGATCCCTTGCGCCTTGAGGTTCAGGATGACGGAGAAGGCAAAGCCGAAGACGGCATCGACGTCGCCCTTGGCGAGCATCGGCTCGCGCACGGGGAAACCGATGCTTTCGATGGTGATGCCGCTGTCGTCGATGCCGGCGACCTGCTTGAAGGCCGGCCACTGGGCAAAGGCGCCATCCGGCGGCGGGGCGCCGAGCTTCTTGCCTTCGAGCGACTTCGGATCTTCGGTGACGCCGAGCGACTTGCGCCCGACCACCGAGAAGACCGGCTTGTCATAGACCATCATCACGGCCTTGACCTTCTGGCTCGGATCCTCATCCAGGAACTTGATCACCGAGTTGATGTCGCCGAAGCCCATCTGATAGGCGCCGGTCGCGACCCGCGGGATCGCCTCGACCGAGCCATTGCCCGAATCGATCGTCACATCCAGGCCCTCGGCCTTGAAGTAGCCCTTGTCCAGCGCCAGCAGAAAGCCGCCCGCCGGCCCCTCGAACTTCCAGTCGAGGGTGAACTTGATTTCGGTTTCTGCATGCGCCTGCCCGACCGGCAGCGTCACACCGGCCAGAAGGCCCGCCGCAACAACGGCCGCCGAAAAGAGACGTCTTGAGATCATCGATTTTGCTCCCCTTGTTTTTTGATGGGCGCATCAAAGCAGGAAACGAGGAGGCCGCAAAGCGGAAAATGCTCAAACTTTCGTCAATATTGGATCTGCACAAATTTGGCGCAATGGGAGCAAAGGGATGCGCGACATCAAGAACCTGTCCCGACGGCAACGGGCCAGCGCTAACAGTCAAAAGAACAAGAGGATCTGGTGCGGACGGCGGGGAACCGGATATAGCCGCCTTAAGCACTGATATCATTGAGCTATTTCAAACGCCCTGATGGCTCTTTGTAGCGGCTTTTGTAGCGGCAGGCAAGGCGCAACCCTCTCCCCATTGAATTCGCCTATTAATGGACTTATCCCACAAGCAAACGCGGGGGTAGAGATGCGAAGACAGATACAACGCCTTTGGATGACGGCAAGAAACTGGGCAAAGCCTTCTTATCGACTTTGTGTCAAATGGTGCAGGATGGCGCTGGTGTTCCTGATGCCGCTCCATTGCGTTGACGCCAAGGCCTCGGACGTAGACATAGTGAACTGGCGCGGTCATCAGGTACTTCTCCTCACCGGAGAAATTGATGACGGCTCTGCAGCCAAGCTCGCGACGAAGCTCAACCAAGTACCACCGCTGCCCTACGGCCTGCCGGTACTGCTTCTAGACAGCCCAGGCGGGCTGGTGGATGAAGCGCTGAAGATATCCAAGATACTGGGCCGCACACCCGTCCACACCGTTATTCCAGAAAACGCACGATGTGCATCGGCTTGCGCTTCGGTCATCTTCATCGCCGGTACTGCTCGTACGATTGAAGAGGGCGGGCTACTGGGCCAACATTCCTGCTCCCGAGGTGGCATCCCTGACGAAGCGTGCAACGAAGAATTAAGTGAGCATGCGGTGGCACACGGAGTCTCTCATGGAAGCGTTGCCGCTTTCGTGACGTACGTCGCACCTGAAGAGATTCTATGGTTCAGCAGAGAGGATGCTGAGGGGTGGGGGCTTACAAAGTATCCCGGTGAGAACATGAGTGGGTTTGAGAAGAGCGAGCCTCGGGTATTAAAACTCCTCACGGGCAAGATGCCACCAGCCCAAGCCGCTTGGCGTATTCAGTTCCGTGACGACGGCTTTGAAGCGTTTGTGAGAACGGCCTCGGATGTGGAGCGCGAGATGCAATTAAACGTCTTCTGCTCCGAAAAGCTGCAGGGGCGTCTTTTCCTCAGCATGGAGGTGAACGGCTCGGTTGAAGCAGTTAGAGAGGCTGTGATCGGTGTGTCGGTGCTAGCTGATGACACCGACTGGGAAGAACGAAGACCAGTGATAACTGGCAAGGGCGGCATGTTGACCGAGATAATTGTGGAGATTCCAGCGGCCTACATAAAGCAGTTCCTGACAAAGACCAAACGCCTAAGCATGGGTGTTGCACTGAAAAAGCCCCTCCAACCTATGATCGCACAGACTTGGCTTGAAGGGAGCAAAGAGGTTCTCCTTTTCGCGGCCAACAACTGCATAGGCAAAGCTTCGTAGACTAGACGCTGAATGCTCGCCGGCACTGGAACCGCCATCAAAAAACGCCGATTTAACTTGGGAGATGGACTATGAAGGGATTGTTGGGGCTTATCGTTATTTTGTTCTCACACGTTGCAGCAGCAGCTTCGGAGGTCCGACCGTTTGGCATTGAACCGGGAGCATCGATCACTGCTTACGGAAAAACCGATGGTGAGTTCGGTTACAGGGTAGTCGCCCCCAATCCCCATCCGGACTTTGGGAAAACCGTGATTGTGCAATCGACCCCCGAAACTGGCGCATGTTTAGTTCGTGCCGAAAGCGAGGCATACGATGGAAAACTCTCGCAGGATAAAACGGGAGCGCCCATTCGTCAGCTTTTCCAGAAGATCAAGGAACAGCTGGACAGCCGCTACGGCACAGTCAGTGTCCAAGAACCCTTCTTGACCTGAGACCCTGAACTTCCTCCAGATTTTGGTAGAGTCCGTCACATCAAGG
>DAMDHD010000006.1:0-116814 GCA_032102365.1 Allorhizobium sp. CTOTU50464
TTGATGTGACGGACTCTACCAAAATCTGGAGGAAGTTCAGGGTCTCAGGTCACACGGCTTCAAGATCCTTTTGATTTTCGACAAGTTCTTTTTTGTCAATGATAAGCGTGCAGCGGCGGCCACGCGCGGTGGTAAGCAATTGCATTTTGTTCGCGATCGTTAGGCCCGCGAACTTTCCAATCCCCTTTCGTCCCTTGACTTTCCGGTTGAACCTGCGAGTCCGCTCACCTGTGCGGGTTCTCTTGTCGCTTGCAATATTGAGGTACTCATTGTGTATCTCAAGATTCGTCATTCCAGTGCCATCGTCGATGACAGATATGGCTTCGTCAGTTAGTGGCTCGGGAAGCGTTACCCAGACATTGTTGGCGTCGGCGTCCCATGCATTGTCCACTAATTCCTTCAATGCCGCCTCGCTTGAGCGATAGGATTCCCCGAGAATTCGGGTCAAACGAGTGTTCACTGCGAAATGTGCACTTTTGGTCACCCATCCCTCCAACGCAAGCTTCGGCAACTTATCAGCCGAACGTGTACCGCCTGCCGGCGGTTGCGAAAACACTAAATAATAGCTTTACGGCAAAGGCCACAACCGAGTTGCATGGGGTCCGCATCCGGATGTTGATTCATTTTTTAGCAGCTGACGCTTTGGCTAATTCTGTTGTTAGAGACGCGCACCTACAAGCTTTCATGGATAGAGTAAGACGTGCTCACAAAACCAACTCCCATTGCCACCACCCACCCCACCTTTATTTCCCCCCCATCCTCCATTACATAACTCCCATACCCGCCACGCCCCGCCCGCGTATGGCGAAGACCACCACAAAATCACGGGCGAAACGGAAGATCAGGCCATGGCCCCCAAAGGCTCACAGCGCGTCGTCAACAAGATCGTCGCGGAAAACCGCAAGGCGCGCTTCAATTACGAGATCGTCGACACCTACGAGGCGGGTCTGGTTCTGACCGGCACGGAGGTCAAGTCGCTGCGCGAGGGCAAGGCCAATATCGCCGAATCCTATGCCTCCGACGAAGGCGAGGAGATCTGGCTGATCAATTCCCATCTGCCGGAATATCTGCAGGCGAACCGCTTCAATCACGAGCCGCGCCGCCGCCGCAAGCTTCTGCTCTCCAAGCGCGAGATCAACCGCCTGCGTGCCTCGATCAATCGCGAGGGCATGACGCTCGTGCCGCTCAAGATCTATTTCAACGAGAAGGGCAGGGCGAAGCTGGAGCTGGCGCTCGCCAAGGGCAAGAAGCTGCACGACAAGCGCGAGACGGAGAAGGAACGCGACTGGAACCGCCAGAAATCCCGCCTGTTGAAGACGGGCTGATCATGGCGCTCTCGCATCTGAAGGTCACCGTCGGCCCTTTCGTCTTCGAGGCGAGGCTCGAGCGCGAAAAGGCGCCCGAGACCTGCCGCATTTTCGAGACCTTCCTGCCGTTCCGCAACCAGGCGATCCATTCCCGCTGGTCGGGCGAGGCGGTCTGGGTGCCCCTGGGCGATTTCCAGTTCGGCGCCGGCTTCGAAAACCACACGGCGCATCCCTCCCGCGGCGACATCCTGCTTTATCCCGGCGGCTTCAGCGAAACGGAGCTGCTGTTTGCCTATGGCTCATCGCAGTTTGCGAGCAAGATGGGCGTGCTGGCGGGAAATCATTTCCTGACGGTCACGAAGGGGCAGGAGCAGCTGGAGGCCATGGGAAAGATGGTCTTGTGGCAGGGCGCGCAGGACATCGCCTTCGAGGCGATGTAGGGAAACTATCCTGCTGGGTGCTTCACCGATGCGCGGAGCAAGAACGCCCCCCTCTGTCACTGCGTGACATCTCCCCCACAAGGGGGGAGAGTGGGGCGTTGTGCTTGCGGCGCTGTTCAAAACTCCGCTATCGGGCGAAAGGCTGGCGGTGCGGCCGCTCTCCCCCCTTGTGGGGGAGATGCCCGGCAGGGCAGAGGGGGGTATCTTCCGCGCAGTTGTTTGCGGCGCCCCGCTTCCTCAGTGCTCGTCTTCGCTCGCCGTGGCCGGCTCCGGTGCCCGAGGCATGCCGCGTTCGCTCGGGTCGCGGCCGATTTCGGCCTTCAGCGTCATCAGGTCGATGAAGTGGTCCGACTGGCGGCGGAGATCATCGGCGATCATCGGCGGCTGGGTGGCCATGGTCGAGACGACCGAGACCTTGCGACCCTTGCGCTGCAGGGCTTCCACCAGCGTGGTGAAATCGCCGTCGCCGGAGAACAGCACGAGATGGTCGACGGTTTCCGACTGTTCCATCGCGTCGATGGCCAGCTCGATGTCCATGTTGCCCTTGACCTTGCGGCGGCCCATGCTGTCGGTGAATTCCTTCGCCGGCTTGGTCACGACCTTGTAGCCGTTATAATCCAGCCAGTCGATCAGCGGGCGGATTGAGGAATATTCCTGGTCCTCGATGAGCGCGGTGTAATAGTAGGCGCGCAGCAGATAGCCGCGCTTCTGAAAAGCCTTCAGAAGCTTGCGATAATCGATATCGAAGCCGAGGCTCTTGGAGGCAGCATAGAGATTGGCGCCGTCGATAAAGAGTGCAATTTTCTCGCGGGGGTCGAACATCTCGATATCCTTACGTCAAAAAATGATCAGTCTCGGCAATTGGCAATCAAAACAATACCTTGCCCCTCCACATATGACCACAGCTTTACATTATGAAATGATCATATAAAAATCTATCTAGGGCATCGCAGGACGCAATCCAAGCAGCTTGCGGTTGAAATGTGGTGTAAAGAGGGTCTTTTCCGGCCTTCATTTTTGGGCTTGGCGGGGTGACGGCACGAAAAACTTGAATTTGCCGTCCATTGCCTGTATCGCACCGGTCAATCCCACGCATTCAAGATCGCAAAGGACAGGCAATGGCCCGTGTCACCGTTGAAGATTGCATCGACAAAGTCGAAAACCGCTTCGAGCTCGTTCTGCTCGCGAGCCACCGCGCCCGCCAGATCTCCCAGGGCGCGCCGATCACCATCGATCGCGACAAGGACAAGAACCCGGTTGTGGCGCTGCGCGAAATCGCCGACGAGACGCTTTCGCCCGACGACCTGAAGGAAGATCTGATCCATTCGCTGCAGAAGCACGTCGAAGTCGACGAGCCGGAGCAGGAGCCGAGCTCGATGCTCGCCAACACCGGCACCGCCGGCAAGGGCGAGGAAGAGGACGACCTGCCGGAAACGCTCACCTTCGACCAGATGTCGGAAGAAGAGCTGCTCGCCGGTATCGAAGGCCTGGTTCCGCCGGAAAAGAGCGACGATTACTAATCGTCAACCTGTCGGAAATTAGTCTGCTTCGGACTGTAGGATAAGCGTGCGCCAGTCGTCTCGACTGGCGCGCTTTTTCGTTTCTAGGAGACGCGTGGAATGATGCGGCAATACGAGCTCGTGGAGCGGGTGCAGAAATACAAGCCCGATGCCAACGAAGCTCTGCTCAACAAGGCCTATGTCTATGCCATGCAGAAGCACGGCAAGCAGACACGCGCCAGCGGGGACCCCTATATCTCCCACCCGCTCGAAGTTGCCGCCATCCTCACCGACATGCATCTCGACGAATCGACGATTGCGGTTGCGCTGCTGCACGATACGATCGAGGACACGTCGGCCACCCGCGCCGAGATCGACGAACTCTTCGGTGAGGATATCGGCCGCCTGGTCGAGGGCCTGACCAAGATCAAGAAGCTCGACCTCGTCACCAAGAAGGCCAAGCAGGCGGAAAACCTGCGCAAGCTCCTGCTCGCGATTTCGGATGACGTGCGCGTGCTGCTCGTGAAGCTCGCGGACCGCCTGCACAACATGCGCACGCTCGAGCATATGCGCGACGACAAGCGCGCCCGCATCTCGGAAGAGACGATGGAAATCTATGCGCCGCTCGCCGGCCGCATGGGTATGCAGGACATGCGCGACGAGCTGGAGGACCTGTCCTTCCGCTACATGAACCCGGAAGCCTATGAGACGGTGACCAACCGTCTGGCGGAACTCTCGACCCGCAACGAGGGCCTCATCACCAAGATCGAGGACGAGCTGCGCGAGCTGCTGGTGGCGAACGGCTTGCTGAACACGTCCGTCAAGGGCCGGCAGAAGAAGCCCTATTCCGTCTTCCGCAAGATGCAGTCGAAGTCGCTCTCCTTCGAGCAGCTTTCCGACGTCTATGGCTTCCGCATCCTCGTCGACGACATTCCCGGCTGCTACCGCGCGCTCGGCATCGTGCATACCCGCTGGCGCGTCGTTCCCGGCCGCTTCAAGGACTATATCTCGACGCCGAAGCAGAACGACTACCGCTCGATCCATACCACGATCGTCGGCCCGTCGCGCCAGCGCATCGAGCTGCAGATCCGCACGCGGCGCATGCATGACATCGCCGAATTCGGCATTGCGGCGCACAGCCTCTACAAGGATGGCGAAAACGGCGATGCGAGCGAGCCGCTGCAGCGCGAAAGCAATGCCTATTCCTGGCTGCGCCACACGATCGAGGCTTTGGCCGAAGGCGACAATCCGGAAGAGTTCCTGGAGCACACCAAGCTCGAACTTTTCCAGGATCAGGTCTTCTGCTTCACGCCGAAGGGCAAGCTGATCGCGCTGCCGCGCGGTGCTACCCCGATCGACTTTGCTTACGCCGTCCACACCAATGTCGGCGATACCTGTGTCGGCGCCAAGATCAACGGTTCGATCATGCCGCTGGTCACGCGCCTGTCGAATGGCGATGAAGTCGAGATCATCCGCTCCGGCGTGCAGGTGCCGCCGGCGGCCTGGGAAGAGATCGTCGTCACCGGCAAGGCGCGCGCTGCCATCCGCCGTGCGACCCGTATGGCCATCCGCAAGCAATATGCGGGTCTCGGCCAACGCATTCTGGAGCGCACCTTCGAGCGCGCCGGCAAGGTCTTTTCCAAGGACACCCTGCGACCGGCGCTGCATCGTCTCGGCCAGCGCGACGTTGAAGACGCGATCGCCTCCGTCGGCCGCGGCGAGACCTCCTCGCTCGACGTGCTTCGCGCCGTCTTCCCCGACTACCAGGACGAACGCGTCACGGTAAAACCGTCCTCGGATGAGGGCTGGTTCGCGATGAACAGCGCCAATGGCATGGTCTTCAAGATCCCGGGCCCGGCCCATCCCAAGGGCGATGTGCCGACGGCCGGCGATGGTCCGGATCCGCTGCCGATTCGCGGTCTGTCGGGCAATGCCGAGGTGCATTTCTCGCCCGCTGGAGCCGTTCCCGGCGACCGCATCGTCGGCATCATGGAAGACGACAAGGGCATCACCATCTACCCGATCCAGGCATCCGCCCTGCAGCGCTTCGAAAACGAGCCGGAGCGCTGGATCGATGTGCGCTGGGATCTCGACGAGGCCAACAAGTCGCGCTTTGTCGCCCGTATCCTGATCAATGCCCTGAACGAGCCCGGGACGCTGGCAACGGTCGCGCAATGCGTTGCACGCCTCGACGTCAACATCCGGGTGCTGAACATGATCCGCATCGCCACCGACTTTACCGAGATGGCGATCGATCTCGAGGTCTGGGATCTGCGCCAGCTGAGCCAGCTGCTCGGCGAGCTGAAGGAGCTCGACTGTATCTCGACCGTCAAGCGCGTCTACGACTGACGCGAGAGCACCGGGCTCACAGCAGGGGAGGGTGGAGATCACCCGCCGTTCGCCTGCTTATCAGCCGTTTGCCTTCGATTTCATCACATTCCTGCCTAATTGGTAAACTTCGCAGGCGCCGCCATGCATCCAGCGCATGGCTGTCTTCAATTCTTGTCTCTGGCGCTTTGTGCGCCGCAACATTACCTTCGGGACAACAAATGAAGAGAACGAACCGAGGATAAATCGATGTTTACTCCGATCCGCAAAATCGCCCGCGCCCTCCGCGTCCCGACTGCTGCTGAGCGCGAAATGAACTACCTGAACGGCGCCCGTGACCTGGTCGACCTGGAATACCGCCAGCGCGAAATCGACCGTGGCATGTTCCGCCGCGGCTGATTGCCTTCGGCCTGACACAAAGCCGATCTAAGCCTTGCTGTGACGCCGGTTCCCGCCGGCGTCTTTTGCTTTTTGGTCACGGTGTCAGCCGCTTTTCCTTGCCGAGACCGTCGAGGATCAACTACATATCCCGCATGCTGTTTCGACGCCGGCAACCGATTTCAAGACTGACAAAGCTGCGTGAGCTTTTCTGGCCGCGTCGAGGCTTCATCCGGTCGTTTCATTATCTCACCAAGCGCGTCTTGCGCCTCTCGGCCACGCCGCATGCCATCGCCGCCGGCGTGGTGGCGGGGGTGGCATCCTCCTGGACGCCGTTCATCGGCCTGCACTTCGTGCTCGCTTTTGCGATCGCATACCTGATTGCCGGCAACATGGTCGCCGCCGCGATCGGCACGGCGTTTGGTAACCCGCTGACCTTTCCCTTCATCTGGGCGGCAACCTGGGAGGTCGGGCACCGGCTGATCGGCAAGGGCAATCCGGCAGCGCAAAGCGTCGATCTGGAAAAGCGCTTCTCCCTGTCGGCGATCGAGAGCATGTGGCAGCCGATCCTGAAGCCGATGTTGATCGGTGCAATCCCCCTTGCGATCGTCAGCGGCATCATCATCTATTGCATCATCTATTTCACCGTGGCGAAGTTCCAGGCGCGGCGCCGGGAGCGGCTTGCCGAACGGGCGCGTGCCCGCCTTGCGCAAGCCCTCCAGGGATCGAGCATCTGACATGATCATCGGCATTGGCAGCGACCTCGTTGATATCAGGAGGATCGAGAAGTCGATCACCCGCTTCGGCGAGAAATTCACCGCCCGCTGCTTCACGGAAGAAGAGCAGGCGCGTGCCAATGGCCGCAAGGACAGTGCCGCATCCTATGCCAAGCGCTTTGCCGCCAAGGAGGCCATGGCCAAGGCCCTGGGCACGGGCATTGCCGAAGGTGTCTTCTGGAAGGAGATGGGCGTCGTCAATCTTCCGAACGGCAAGCCCGGTCTCGAACTAACCGGCGGTGCGGCCAGGTGCCTCGAACGTCTTCTGCCGCCGGGCCATGTCGCCCAGATCCATCTGACCATCACCGACGAATTCCCCTATGCCCAGGCATTCGTCATCGTTGAAGCCCTGCCGGAAAGTCGCTGAGTTATCTGGTCGCGCTGGTCGACGGGGCTTCGCGGTTGCCGCGCTCGCCCGAACCGACTAGAGAGAGCAGGATTTTCGCAAGAAGGAACCGACCCGCGTGAGCGAAGAAAAGAAGCAAAGTGCCCTCTGGGAAAACGTCAAGGTCATCATTCAGGCCTTGCTCCTTGCCATGGTGATCCGGACCGTGTTCTTTCAGCCCTTCACGATCCCGTCCGGCTCGATGATGCCGACGCTGCTCGTCGGCGACTACATCTTCGTCAACAAGTTCTCCTACGGCTATTCGAAATACTCGCTGCCCTTCTCGCCGGACCTCTTCGAAGGCCGCATCTTTGCGAGCGAACCGGAGCGCGGGGACATTGCCGTCTTCCGTTTCCCGCCGAACCCCAGCATTGACTACATCAAGCGCGTCGTCGGCCTGCCGGGCGACCGGATCCAGGTCATCGGTGGTGTTCTGAACGTCAATGGCACGCCGGTTCCCAAGGTTGAAGATGGCGTCTTTACCTCCGACTACCGCCTCGATCCCGGCACCGACGTGCCGGTCTTCCGCGAAACGCTTGATAACGGCGTGAGCTATGACACGCTCGACCAGGCCCAGGGCACCCGCGGTGACGACACCCGCGAGTTCATCGTGCCGGAAGGCCATTACTTCATGATGGGCGACAACCGCGACAATTCGCTGGACAGCCGCTTCGACGTTGGCTTCGTGCCGGCCGAGAACCTGATCGGCAAGGCGTCGCTGATCTTCTTCTCGCTCGGCAACGACACCTCATTCCGCGAAGTCTGGAAGTGGCCGGCCAACATGCGCTGGGATCGCCTGTTCAAGGTGGTCGAATGACGGACAAGAAAGTGGTCGGCGAAAAGGATTGGGAGCAGCTCCAAGCTGCGATCGGCCACAAGTTCGCCGACCGCGACCGCCTGATGCGGGCGCTGACGCATGCCAGCGCCCAGGTCTCGCGGGGAAAGAAGGGCGACTACGAGCGGCTTGAATTCCTGGGCGACCGGGTTCTCGGCCTGTGTGTCGCCGAATTGCTTTTCAAGACCTTCCGAGACGCTACCGAAGGCGAGCTTTCGGTGCGCTTCAATCAGCTTGTCAGCGCCGAAGCCTGCGCCTCAGTCGCCGATGAGATGGAGTTGCACCGCTTCATCCGCACCGGCTCCGACGTGAAGAAGATCACGGCGAAGAACATGCTGAATGTGCGCGCCGACGTGGTGGAAAGCCTGATTGCGGCCATCTACCTCGAGGCAGGACTGGAGGCCGCCCGCGGCTTCATCCTGAAATACTGGACCAGTCGTGCTGCCCGCGCCGATGGCGCCCGCCGCGACGCCAAGACCGAATTGCAGGAATGGACGCATGCCAAGTTTGGCAAGCCGCCCATCTACAAGGTTGCCGATCGCTCCGGACCGGATCATGATCCCCGCTTCACGGTGATCGTCGAAATCCCGGGCCTGAAGTCCGAGGTCGGCATCGAACGATCCAAGCGCGCCGCCGAACAGGTGGCCGCAACGAAGCTTCTCGAACGCGAAGGCGTCTGGGCGAAGGCCTCCGACGCGAACTGATTGGAAGATATGACCGAAACCGAATCCCATGACGGTGGCGAAGCCGCCGGCAACACCCCCACCCGATCCGGCTTCGTTGCCCTGATCGGCCCCACCAATGCCGGCAAGTCGACGCTGGTCAACCGCTTCGTCGGCGCCAAGGTGTCGATCGTCAGCCACAAGGTGCAGACGACGCGCGCCGTGATGCGCGGCATCGCGATTCACAAGAACGCCCAGATTGTCTTCATGGACACGCCCGGCATCTTCAAGCCGCGGCGCAAGCTCGATCGCGCCATGGTGACCTCGGCCTGGGGCGGCGCCAAGGATGCCGACCTGATCCTGCTGCTGATCGACAGCGAGCGCGGTCTGCGTGGCGACGCCGAGGCGATCCTCGAGGCGCTGAAGGATGTGCCGCAGCCGAAGATCCTCGTGTTGAACAAGATCGACCGCGTTCGCCACGAAGATCTCTTCAAGCTTGCCGAGACTGCCAACGAGGCCGTCAAGTTCGACCGCACCTTCATGATCTCGGCCACGACCGGCTCCGGCTGCGACGATGTCATGGACTACCTGGCGGAAACCTTCCCGGAAGGCCCGTGGTATTACCCCGAGGATCAGATCTCCGATCTGCCGATGCGCCAGCTCGCCGCCGAGATCACCCGCGAAAAGCTCTTCCTGCGCCTGCACCAGGAGCTTCCCTATTCCTCGCATGTCGAGACGGAAAAGTGGGAAGAGCGCAAGGACGGCTCGGTTCGCATCGAGCAGGTGATCTATGTCGAGCGCGACAGCCAGAAGAAGATCGTGCTCGGCAAGAACGGCGACGCCATCAAGTCGATCTCGACCGCATCCCGCAAGGAACTCTCCGAGATCCTCGAGCAGCCGGTTCACCTCTTCCTCTTCGTCAAGGTGCGCGAAAACTGGGGCAACGATCCCGAGCGCTTCCGCGAAATGGGCCTGGAATTCCCGCGCGACTAGTTTAGACGAAGCGAAGGGCTGTCAGCCCTTCGCCACCCGCCTTGCGACAAAGTCCGAGATTGGCGGTCCGATCAGGATGATCAGGATCAGCCGCATGGTCTGCAGCGCCATGATGAAGGACATGTCGACCGGCGTTGTCGCGGCGATGATCGCAATCGAATCGAGCCCGCCGGGGCTTGTCGCCAGATAGGCGGTCAGCGGGTCGATGCCATGCAGCGACCAGAGCAGGAAGGCCATTCCGCCGCAAAAGGTCATCAGGACGAGAATGGATCCGACAATCTGGGGCAGGGCGCCTGCGGCGTGCCGCAATATGCGGCGCGTGAAGGACAAGCCGATCCGCCAGCCGATCACGCCATATCCGAGGGCGAGCAACCATTCCGGCAGCTGCAGCGTGATGTAGCCCATCACATGCAGGGTCGTGGTGACGATGAGCGGCAGAAGCATCGTGCCGGCCGGGATGCGGAAACGGGCGGCGACGGACGCGGCCGCAAGCGCTGCCGCCAGTGTCAAAGCCAGATCGAGCCAGTCTGTCTCGGGAAACCAGATGACGGTCTTGGTCGCACCGCCTTCGACGTTGAAGACGAAAGCCGCGACCAACGATGCTCCGGTCGCAACAAATGCGACGCGCAGATACTGCATGAACGCGACCAGCCGCGGATCGCCACCATGCGCCTCCGCCATCAACACCATGGCCGAGGCCGCCCCGGCAGAGGTTCCCCAGATGGCGGTCGTGCCTGGCAGCACATCGGCTTTGGCCATCAGATAGCCGAACAGGCTGCTTGCCCCGATGATCGACAGCACGATCGCCAGGAAGATCACCCAGTCATCCGCGACCGTCGCAAGCGTGCCGAGATCGATTGAGCGGGCGATGATGCAGCCAATCAGCGAATGGGCGAAGATGTAAGGGTAGCGGTGGACCGAAAGCCGCGCGCCATTGGTGGCAACCAGGATGGCCGCGATCATGGGCCCAAGCAGCAGGGCGCCCGGGATGTGGGCGAAGAACAGACCGCCTGCGATGGCGAAGGACAGGATGAAGAGAATGAACCAGCGCAGGAGGACCGGAAGCGGCGTGAGCAGGCCAGGCGCCGGCAGTGCGCTCGCGGCGGCTCCGGAGACCGTTGCGGCGTCCGCCCCCTTGGGCTCGGGCTGCGGTCGATCCTCGTGCTTGCTGTCCGAAGGCATGGCCATCTCCGTCCTTCGTCTGAGGCCTCATTCCGGGAAAGGGCTGGACGAAAGCGCAATTTCATAAAATAAATGAGGCGCACCTCACAAACGAGTTTTATGAGAATGACCTCGCAAAAGTCAAGTTCGGCGACAACAGAGGCCGCACAGCAGGCGCCCCCGGTGCCGACGGCGAAGGAGCCAAAGCGCAAGCGGGGGATCGCGCGTGTTGCAAAACTTCTGGACGCCGGTGCCGCCGTGTTCGCAGAGCAGGGCTACAAGGCCGCCACCATGACCGAGATTGCCGCCCGCGCCGGCGCGCCGATCGGGTCACTCTACCAGTTCTTTCCCAACAAGGATGTGCTCGCCGACGCTCTGGTCGCGCGCTATGCCGAGCATGTCGAGGCAGCGCTCGACCGGATCAGGGCGCAGGTCGCCGATCTCGACGGCACCCAGCTCGCCGACAGGTTGCTCGATGTTCTCGTGGCCCATGCCGCCGAACGGAGCCTGGCGCTCAGCCTGCTCGATGCCCGCTGGGAGCAACCCGGCGTGCGACCCGGTGTCTTGCGGGAAAGCCTACGCCGGCGGATTGCCGAGATCCTCACGCTCTGGCGTCCCGAGCTTGCCGAGGATCAGGCGCAGGCCATGTCGGTGGTCCTCTTCCAGGCCATGAAATCACTCGTGCAACTGCATGAAGAAAAACGTTATCCCGGCAAGTCCGAAGCGATCGCGCATTGGCGCGGCTGGGTCCAGCGCTATCTCGCGGAAATCTGAACATGCCGTCGAAAAGCCTCGCTCCGGATGCCGCTCTGCGGTAAAACCCGATCATGCAATGGACAGATGAGGCGATCCTTCTCGGGGTGCGGCGGCATGGCGAAACGAGCGTCATTGCCGAGATGATGACGCGCAGCCGCGGTCGGCATCTGGGCATGGTGCGTTCCGGTCGTTCGCGGGCCATGCAGCCCGTGCTGCAGCCGGGCAATCGTCTGGAAGTGACATGGCGGGCCCGCCTGGACGAACATCTCGGCGAATACCGCATCGAGCCGCTGGTCCTGCGGGCCGGGCGGCTGATGGAGAGCGCGACAGCGGTTTATGGCGTCCAGGCCTTGGCGGCCTTGCTCAGGCTCCTGCCGGAGCGCGATCCACATCCGCATCTCTTCGAGGCGCTCGATGTCATTCTCGATCATCTGGAGGAGCCGGCAACGGCGGGCGAACTCTTTGTCCGCTTCGAGCTTGCGCTGCTCAATGATCTCGGTTTTGGCCTGGATCTCGAAGAATGTGCGGCAACCGGCGCCCGTTTCGACCTCGCCTATGTCTCGCCGAAATCGGGCAGGGCGGTGAGCCGCGAAGCGGGTGCGCCCTGGGCCGACAAGATGCTGGCGCTACCGGATTTCCTGACACCCGGCACAAACCGCGCGGCAGATCCCGACAGTCTGGCAGCAGCCTTTCGGCTCACGTCCTATTTTCTGGATCGACACGTCTACGTGCCGCGCGGGTTGGAGCCGGGCGCGGCACGGGAGGGCTTCTGTCAGGCCGCGTTGAAGACCTTGCGTTCGCTCGATGCCACGGGCGCATTGGCCGCGCCCAAGAACACGGCCTGATCTTCCGGCGCGGATTTTGCCATGTGCTCGTGAATGGCGGCCTGCAGTTCGCTGATATTGCGATAGCTACCGCCGTCGAGGTCGATGACCGGATATTTGACGGCGATGAACTTGACCCTGTCGCCGTCGGGAATGGTGATGCCAACCGGGATCCCGGCATATTCGATGACTTGCTTCTTCATAACGAAATTCCCCGCTCGTGCACGCAAGGCACGGCGCTGTTTCAATAGTCGTTTGTGGATGTCAGGCTTAGGTCTGCGTCACATTCGACAGGAGCAGGCGTGATGACGTTTCACCATCACGAGGCACGGGGTCGTCTGCCAGGATCGGATGGCACCATGAAACACAACTTGCATTTCGCTGACCTCCTTCTTTGGCTGCGGCCTCCAACGCGGAGGCCAAGCACGGTTCGTCGTCAGTGTCCGAACCAGCAGGCACAAGGTAGGTGCTGGCTCGGAATCCGTCAACGGCAGGCGCGCAAAAAATAAAATAATTTTCTGTGACAGTCGCTGTCAGCTGAAAACACAGGAATTTTGATCCGGCATGCAGGAAATGCCGAAAAATGATCTCACTTTGGGCGAAATTATGCCATGCCGAGCGCGGGACGCTCGACGGCCTTTTCGCGGATCGGCCAATGCACCACAGCCGCGAAAATGCCGAGGCCCACACCCAACCACCAGACCTGGTCATAAGTTCCGAAGTGATCGTAAAGATAACCGCCCATCCACACGCCGAGGAACGAGCCGATCTGGTGGGACAGGAAGACGAGGCCGCCGAGCAGGCCCAGATGGCGGGTGCCGAACATGATGGCGACCAGACCATTGGTCGGCGGCACCGTGGAAAGCCAGAGAAGCCCCATGACGGCGGCGAAGATCACCACCGAGAGCGGCGTCTGCGGCAGAAGCAGGAAGAGCGTCACGGTGATCGACCGGCCGATATAGATGAAGGCGAGGAAATACGGCTTCGAATAACGCTGCCCGATCCAGCCGGCGGCGAGCGACCCGATGATGTTGAAGAAGCCAATCAGCGCCATGGCAATGACCGCATAGCTGGCCTCGATGCCGATATCGCCGAGATAGGCCGGGAAATGCGCGGTGATGAAGGCGACCTGGAAGCCGCAGACGAAGAAGCCGGTGGTCAGCAGCAGATAGCTCTTATGCGCAAAGGCCTCCTTCAGCGCTTCGGCGATCGTCTGTTGATACTGGTTGCCGGATTGCGTGCCCGATTGCGCATTGCCGCGGAGCGGAAGGGCGAGAAGCGGCACGACCAGCATCATGACGGCGATGATGACGAGACTGTCCGACCAGCCGAAGGCCGAGATGAAGCCCTGGCTCAGCGGCGCAAACAGGAACATGCCGGCAGACCCCGCTGCCGTGCCGATGCCAAACGCCATCGACCGCTGCTCGGGCGTCACGTTGCGGGCAAAGGCCGATAGGATGACGCTGAAGGAGCCAGCCCCGATCGCAAGCCCGATCAGCACGCCGCCGCCGATATGCAGCCAGATGGGTGCTGTGGCATTGGCCATCATCACGAGGCCTGCGGCATAGAGCACACCGGAGGAAATCAGCACGCGGCCGGTGCCGTATTTGTCGGCGAGTGCCCCGAAGAAGGGCTGGCTGATCCCCCAGAACAGGTTCTGAAAGGCCATGGCAAGCCCGAAGGTGGAGCGGTCCCAGCCCCGGTCGGCGAGCATCGGCAACTGGAAGAACCCCATGGCCGATCGCGGCCCAAAGGTCATCACCGCGATCAGCGATCCGGCGAGAATGATGAGCCAGGGCATGGCGGGTCGGCTTGCAGTGTTCATGCGGATACTCCTCTGTCGATCACACATTAGTGCAGTCGATTGATGAGCAGAAACGCCTTTTGATGAACTGGCCATCAAGGGAATTGATGGACGTCAGGTGGCGATTCTCGGCCGTCTGCCATCAAAGCCCCTCATCCGCCCTCTGGGCACCTTCTCCCCGCAGGCGGGGAGAAGGCCTCGGCGCCGTCCACGCGTTCCTCCCTCTCCCCGTCTGCGGGGAGAGGGTAGGGTGAGGGGCAATAGCCGCAAGCTTGGGCGCTTGGGCCCGCCTCTACCTAGGAGATCGAAGGTATTCAGGGGCCAAGTAGGCCCCATCTCACCGCTGCTTGATCGCCCAGCCCTCGCGGATGCCAGTGACCGTTACCGCATCGCCAACCCGCACCACTCCCTCGCCGCGCGGAACGGCGTTCCAGCCGAACAGGACCCCGGGCACGCGGCGGTCGGCGGACATGCGGATGCGGCCCATGGCGGGCATCGGGTTGGCGCCGTCGCGTGATCCGGTCTGCTGGTCCTGGGTGGTCATGATGCAGCGCGGGCAGGGTTTGACGAGATCGAAGCGGAGGCCGCCGATCTCGATCCCCGTCCATGTGTCCTCGGCCCAGGGCTCGTCGCAATCGAGCACGATGTTCGGGCGGAAGCGGTCCATGTCGACCGAGCCTTCGCCATGGCGCGCCATGTCCTCATTCAGTGCCCTGAGCGAACCTGTCGTGGTGACGAGGATCTGGTAGCCGTCGGCAAAGCCCATCGGCGAGCCTTCGCCCGCCCATTCCGGACTGGCCTCGCGGCGGCTTTCACCATCGACGAAGACAAGTTTCACCGGCCGGCCGAACAGGTCGGAGAGCTTGTCGTTGACGCTGTCATGGGCGACGGCAGCGCTGACGATCGAGCGCCAGATCGCCACATCCATGCGATTATCCGGCTGCGGCGGGGCGACCATCATCTCGGGCCCGTCATCGAAGCGAAGGGTAAGATAGGCCGCGCCGGGAAGGGCCGAAAGCCGCGCCAGCTCCGGCAGTTCACGCTGGGTGATGAAATGCCCCGAAGGATCGACCAGCATCATCCGCCGGTCGCCGGCAAGGCCCATAGCCTCGACCCGCGCCTGGGGCAGCGCAATGCCGCGGGCACTCTTGAAGGGGTAGATGAAAAGCCCGGAGATCTGCATAGTGCTGTTGCCTTAGATTTCGTCGCGGAAGAGGGTGAGGAAAAGCGTCAGCCGCTCATGCCGCTCCTTGGCGAGCTTGGCGCCGGTTACGGTCTGGAAGCCCTCGGAGAGTTTCAGAAGCTTTGCCGGGAAATGATCGATCGCATAGGAGCGGTCGTCGAGCGGGCGACGCTCGGCTCCGGGGTCGGCGGGATGATAGAGACCGGACCCCATGCGTCCGGCAATATAGAAGCAGCGCGCGACGCCGACCATGCCGATCGCATCCAGCCGGTCAGCATCCTGCAGCATCTTGGCTTCGTGCGTTTCCGGCGGGATATTGGCGGAAAAGCTGTGGGTCAGGATCGCATGCGCGACCGCTGCGATCTTCTCTTCAGACCAGCCGAGCCCTGCCAGAATGCCGCTCGCCTTCTCCGCTGCCAGGCGGGAGGCCTGGGACCGGAGCGGCGAGCTCTTCTCGACGGCCACGCAATCATGCAGCAGCACGGCGGCCGCGAGAATCTCCACATCGCCGCCTTCGCCGGCCTGGATCTTCGTCGCATTCTTGAAGACGCGGTGGATATGGGCGAGATCGTGCGAACCATCGTCACCCTCTGTCGCATGGGCGAGGAGCTGGGCGGCGAGGGCCTCGTGCGGATGAAAATCGGCGGCGGTGAGAAGGGCGGTCAAGCGATGGGTTCCCGTTTCAGCTGGCCGCATCTAGCCTTGCGGACGCTCCCTGTTCAACCGCCCACGATCAGATCCCTGTCGGTGCCTCGTCCTCGTCCACGGCAGCCGGCCGGACAGTCTTGCCGGTCAGGATCTTCTGGTAGAAGAGCCCGATGCCGATCAGGACGAAGCCGAGACCGATGAAGGATAGCGCGCGCAGCACGCCCTCGAGGTTCGCCATGTCGATCAGGAAGACCTTGGCGACGGTCAGGATGACGATGACGGCCGAGGCGATGCGCAGGCTTCTGGCATCGAAACGCGAGCCGAGCGCCAGGAGCCCGACACCGATCGCCAGCCAGGCGACGGAATAGGTGTAGGTCTCCGCCTGCTCGAACCCTTTCCAGTAGGGGATGAACTCGCCCTGCCAGAAGCGGCGGACGGACAGCGTCACCCAGGCAAAGCCGAGCACCGCGCCGGATAGCGCGAGCAGCACGACATAGGGCAGGGGCCGCTTGTCACGGGCGTAATAGGCAAGGCCGGCATAGCCGAGGCCCGGCAGAAGGTAGCCGATCAGAAGCAGGTTGATCAGCGGCCAGCTGCCGGTGCTCTCGCCGGTGAAATAGGGATTGAGCGCGCCGAGATGCAGGCTCACCGTTTGCAGAATGGCAATGCCGCCTGCCAGCATGGAGCCGTAGCGGAAGACGGGGCTCGGCGATTTCAGATCGAGCGTCATCAGGATGCCCGAGAGCCCGACGACCAGCAGGGTGTAGATCGACTGCTCGCCAAGCGTCGGCACGCTGGAATCGAGGACACCGCCATTCATCGCGTGGCGCACCAGAATGGCGACGGTGAGCAGGCCGAGAAGGCTCGCCAGCCCCTGAAGGGCATTGCGAGCTCTCGCACCCGACCAGTTGCGCAGTTCATAGGCCGAGAGCAGGGCCAGCAGCGCCGGGATGCCATAGCCGGGTAGCAACTGGTTCAAGATGGGCGTCTGCGACAGCGCATCCGGGCCGACCAGCGTCGGGTCCCAGGCGATGCGGACCAGCACGCCGGCGAGGGCCGCGACCATCACCCAGGGCAGACCGCTCCAGCGCCGCTTGCAGGTCGCCATGAGATAGGCAAAGCCCAGAAGCGCGAGCAGGATGGTGGTGATGATGCCATCGGTCAGAGCATGCAGCGCCAGCGCGAAGGCGGCGAAACTGCCAACCAGCAGCAGATCGATCCCGCGGCGGAAGTGGGGCAAGGCTCCCTGACGAGAGAGGAGTTCTGCGCCGGCGATCAGCACCGCGCCAAGGGCAATGGCGAAGAGGGCATGGCTCCAGTCCCGCGCATAGACGCCGTAGAAGACGAAGCTGATGGTCGCGAGCAGGACCGGCAGGATCGCCACGATCACTGCCCAGACGATCGAGAACAAGGGATCCTCGGCAAAGCGGCGGCGGATCTGGGCCAGTCCGAGCAGGACGAAGACGGCGGCAAGCCCGAGCAGGATCAGCATGACCGGTCCGCCAAGGGCCGTGACGGCGGTCTCGTCCCATCCGAAACCGAAGAGCAGGATCTGGGCCTGCAGGATGAGGCCTGACTTCACGACGGCACCGAGCAAGGCGCCGACGGACGCAAGGATCGTCGGCCAGAAAGCGCCATGCCGGGCGCTGCCGGCCGCGGCCAGTGCAGCGATGAGCGCGGCAAAGCCTAAGAGCGGTAGCGAAACTGTCGGTCCGCGGTCGAGCATAACAAGGGCGGGCAGCAGCACGGCGAGCGACAGCGTGATGTCGAGCCCGAGCGGGCCGGAGGCCATGCGGCGCCCGAGAGCGTCCAGGGAGAGCGGCGAACCCGCCACCGCCGGATCATCCTTGGTGGCGCCCGGCCAGATCAACAACCAGGCGGCAATCATGGCGATCAGGGACAGGGCGATCGGCGTGATGTCGGTCATGTCGATGAGCGCGACCAAAGCCCAGAGGCCGAGCAGCGCCTGCGCGATGGCTGGCACGACGAGCCAGCCCTTGAGCCGTGCGGCAAACGACGTCGCAACCTGCGCAACCGTCAGGTAGATGAAAAGCGTCCAGAGGTTCGGCGCCGTCGTGGAGATCAGGAGCGGCGTCAGCATGGAACCTGCAAGACCCAAGCCGGCAAGTGCCTGACCATGCAGCAAAGACAGGCCGAGCACGCCGAAAGCGGTCAGCGCCAACAGGATGAAGGCGACCGTCGGGCTGATGAATTCGTAGATCCCATGGGCAGCGTAGATGGCGCCGAAGAGGGAGACGGCACCGGCTGCCGTCAGGATGCCGGGCACCATGGCATTGGAATAAAGCGCGTCTGCCTTGGGCAGCGCCTTTCGGCGGACCAGCTCTCCGGCGGCGATCAGGAGGAGACCGAAAATGGCGGCAAGGGTCAACCGCACGCCGGGGCCGAGCAACCCGCTCTCGATGGAGTAACGAACGAGGAAGACGCCACCGAGTGCCAGCGCCAGGCCGCCGGCCCAGACCGCCCAACGGGCGCCAAGCAGGTTTTCCAGGCTTTCGGCCGGAGCGGCCGGCGCAGGCGGGGTGCGTGCTGCGACGGGCATGGTGTCGTCGTCCGCCAGCGATGCGGGCTCGCTCTGTTGGGGTGCAGGGGCGGGGGCCAGGGATGGCTCTTCCGCCTCGGGCGACGTCACGAGTTGCTCGGCAATCTCTGTCCGCTCTTCTCCCACGGGCTGTGCCGTAAGCTGTTCCGCGTTCGCGCCGCCCGCCGGGTTCAGTCGCAGCAGCCGTTCGCGGACATCGCCCAGTTCCTTTTCCAGCCGGTCGATCCGTTTGGTCGCGCCCCGGTTAATAACAAAGAGAACGCCGATCAGGATCAGCGGCAGCAGTTCGAACATATGGCCTCGCAGCACTTGCGGTCTAAGGCCTCAAACTAATCCATTTCCCGGGAAGGGAAAGCGTAGTGTGTCACGCGGCGATCCCGAGGTTCGCCGCATGACTGTCGTGCGACGTCCAGCCCTTGCAATCACCGGCGAAACTTTCTAAATCGGCACTACCGGCGATCGCCGGTTTTCTTTGGTGTCAATTATGCTCAAGATGAGCATAAATAATGCAGGAGATGGTCATGGAAGCGAGAAACCTGTCGCAAGCCAACCGCACGCCCCGCACGGCCGCAGAACGTTTCGGCGTCTGGGAGCGTCCGGACCTGACCTATTCGCCTGCCGTCGCCAAGGATACGGAGCATCTCTACGAGCGCGTGCGCGACTTTATCCCCGCGATCGAATGGCCGGTCTTTGCGCCCTACATCCATGCCATCAACCGGCTGAAGAAGGAGCGCGGCGCCGTCATCCTGGCGCACAATTACCAGACACCGGAAATCTTCCACTGCGTCGCCGACATCAAGGGCGATTCGCTGCAGCTCGCCCGCGATGCCGTCAGCGTCGATGCCGAAATCATCGTCCAGTGCGGCGTGCATTTCATGGCCGAGACCTCGAAGCTGCTCAATCCGGAAAAGACGGTGCTGATCCCCGATGGTCGCGCCGGCTGCTCGCTGTCGGAATCGATCACCGGCGCCGATGTCCGCCTGCTGCGCGAGCGCTATCCCGGCGTGCCCGTCGTCACCTATGTGAACACGTCTGCCGACGTGAAGGCCGAGACCGACATCTGCTGCACCTCGGCAAACGCCGTCGACGTGGTCAACAGCTTCGACAGCGACACCGTGCTCTGCATCCCGGACGAATATCTGGCGATGAACGTCGCCAACCAGACGACAAAGAAGATCCTCACCTGGAAGGGCCATTGCGAAGTGCATGAGCGCTTCACGGCGGACGAACTCCTGGAATACAAGAAGGCCGATCCGCGCATCGAGATCGTCGCCCATCCGGAATGCCATCCGAGCGTGCTCGCGGTCTCCGATTTTGCCGGCTCGACCAAGGGCATGATCGACTATGTCAAGAACAAGCGCCCCGCCCGCGTGCTGCTCGTCACCGAATGCTCGATGGCCTCCAACATCCAGGCCGAGGTCCGCGATGTCGATTTCGTCAAGCCGTGCAATCTCTGTCCGCACATGAAGCGCATCACCCTGCCGAAGATCCTCGACAGCCTGCTCTTCATGACGGAGGAAGTGACGGTCGATCCGACTATCGCGGGGCGCGCCAAGCTTGCCGTCGAGCGGATGATCAATCTGAAGAACTGACATACCGGCCGGCCGGGGAGGGCTGAATGGCGACCAATCTAGAATCCATGCGGCCGCAATCCTGGCAGGGCATCGATGACATCGTCATCGTCGGTGGCGGCCTGGCCGGGCTGTTCTGCGCGCTGAAACTCGCGCCGCGCCCCGTTACAGTCCTGGCTGCCGCCCCGATCGGGCAGGGCGCTTCCTCGGCCTGGGCGCAAGGCGGCATCGCCGCGGCCATGAGCCCGGGCGACAGTTTCGACAAGCATCTGGCCGATACGGTCACGGCCGGTGCCGCGCTTGTCGAAGAGAAGATGGCGCGGCTGATGATCTCCGAAGGGCCGGACCGCGTGCACGATCTGCTCGGTTACGGCGTGCCCTTTGACCGCGATCTCGAAGGCCATCTGCTGCTGTCGCGCGAAGCCGCCCATTCCGAGCGCCGGATCGTCCGCGTGGCCGGTGATCGCGCCGGTGGCGCGATCATGGAAGCGCTCATTTCAGCCGTTCGCCGCACGCCTTCCATCCGCGTCATGGAAGGCTATGTCGTCGAGGAGCTGATCGCCGAAGGCCGCTTCGTCTCCGGCGTCATCGCAAGACCCGATGCCGGCCAGTCCAAGACCCGTGTCGCCTTTCCGGCGCGCGCCGTCGTGCTCTGCTCCGGGGGCGTCGGCCATCTCTATCAGGTCACGACCAATCCTGCCGAAGCGCGCGGAACCGGTGTCGGCATGGCCGCGAAGGCTGGGGCCGTGATCGCAGATCCGGAATTCGTCCAGTTTCACCCGACCGCGATCGACATTGGCCAGGATCCGGCTCCCCTTGCGACGGAAGCGCTGCGCGGTGAGGGAGCGATCCTCGTCAACAAGGCCGGCCACCGCTTCATGACCGACCTGCATCCCGATGCCGAACTGGCCCCCCGCGATATCGTCGCGCGCGGCGTCTTCGCCGAAGTGGCAGCCGGTCGCGGCGCCTTCCTAGATTGCACCAAGGCGGTCGGCAAGGATTTCGCCAAGCGGTTTCCGACCGTCTACGCCTCCTGCATCGCGGCGGGTATCGATCCCGCAACGCAAGCCATCCCGGTCGTGCCGGCCGTGCATTACCACATGGGCGGCGTACTCGTGGATGCCGATGGCCGGACCTCGCTCGACGGGCTCTGGGCGGCCGGTGAGGTGACCTCCAGTGGCGTGCACGGGGCAAACCGCCTGGCCTCCAACTCGCTGCTCGAAGCCGTCGTCTTTGCCGGGCGTATTGCCGATTCGATCAAGGGCATGCTGCCGGAATCGGCCCTTTACGAATGGCCGCAGACCGCCGGGGAAAACGACGACCTCGTGACCGTGGAGGACAGCCCCGAACTGAAGGATCTCCGCGCCCTGATGAGCCGCCATGCCGGCGTGATCCGTGAGGAGGCGGGCCTGAAATTGCTGATCCGCGAACTGGTGGAACTGGAGCGCAAGCGCCCCCGCGTCCGCTTTTCCAATATCGTTTCCACCGCCAAGCTGATTGCTGTGGGTGCCTATCTGCGCACGGAAAGCCGTGGCGCCCATATGCGCGCGGATCACCCCGGACCGCAGGAGGCGCTGCGCCAGCGTACCTATCTGACGCTCAAGGATGCAAACCGCATCGCCGCCGAACTGGCTGGATGAGGAGATCACGCCAATGACCCCGAGCCTGCGCCCGCAGCTTTCGCTTCTGATGATCGAGGACATGGTCCGCAACGCCCTGATCGAAGATCTGGGCCGCGCCGGCGACATCACCACCTATGCCACGATCGGCCCGGAGAAAACCGCGACGGCGGGCCTGAACAGTCGGGAGGCAGGTGTTGTCGCGGGGTTGCCATTGGCTCAGAGCGCCTTCCGACTGATCGATCCCTCGGTTCGCTTCGAGACGCTGGTCGCGGATGGAGATCGGGTCACGCCCGGCCAGCCGATCGCCCGCGTCTCAGGCCCGGCGCGCTCGGTTCTGTCGGCCGAGCGGGTGGCCCTGAACTTCCTGATGCATCTTTCGGGCGTCGCCAGCTACACCGCCCGTTTCGCGGCCGAGATCGCCCATACATCGGCGCGCGTGACCTGTACCCGCAAGACGCTGCCGGGCTTGAGAGCGGTCGGGAAATACGCCGTGCGCCTCGGTGGCGGCTCCAACCACCGCTTCGGCCTCGACGACGCGATCCTCATCAAGGACAACCACATCGCGGTGGCGGGCGGCGTGGCATCGGCCATCAATGCCGCTCGCGCTTATGCCGGCCATCTGGTCAAGATCGAAGTCGAGGTCGATGGGCTCGACCAGGTGCGGGAGGCGCTGACGGCGCGGCCGGATGTGATCCTGCTCGACAACATGGGGCCGGATCTCTTGCGTCAGGCAGTCGCGATCAACCGTGAGCATCATGGTCTGAGCGCCGAGGCCTATGCCGCCGACGTCCGCCGCGTTGTCATGGAGGCATCCGGCAACGTCAACATCGACACGATCCGGGCCATCGGCGAAACCGGCGTCGACTACATCTCGACATCCAAGATCACCATGGCGGCGCCGACCCTTGATATCGGGCTGGACATCGCCCTCACCTGAATTCACGACAAAGTTTGCCTGCAATTTTGCGATGCGGCGGACGCATCGCACCAATCCATTCGAAAAAAAAGCGATAAGCTTCAACGTCTTGCTGATATATCAGCAAATGCTTCGCTAGTTCTCACCCGTGATTCCTGGTTTTTGACCCCCGAAATAGAATCTCCTAGCCCTGAAGCATGCATGCAAATTGTATTGCGGGCTGGGATACAGACGGAGTTACCTCTGTAACGTGTGGGGCAAAGTATGACGACGACTATCGTGAGGCCTGATAGCGCTACCGTAGGCACGTTGATCCGAAACAATGCTTCGGACATGGCGTCTTCTACTGCAATTGAGCTGCTGGTCGGCCAAGCAGAGCATTGGGTGGCCGAGCCGCTGTCGGGCGCGCATGCGTCAGGTGCCGAGCTTTCGGCGGCACACACCGGAATGACCGAAGACGATACTGTCAGCGTTCTTGAAGTCCTCGCCGAGATGCAGCGCATCATCGACAGACATATCGAGAAAACGGAAAAGCAGCAGGGCGATCGCTGATCTCTCTGCCGCTCTTCAAGCTTTGCGATCCTGAGCCTCGGCCGTGGCGGCGGTTGTCGCTCAGGCTTCCTTCGACCGGGCGTCGACGAAGCGCTCTGGCAGGGCGACCACTTGCGGCGAGCCATGATAGGTCACCTGCGGGAACGGGATGGAAATTCCGTTCTCGTCGAAGGACTTCTTGACTTTCTTGATCATCTCGCGCGACGTCGGCCAGAAGTCCGATGCGGCGGTCCAATACCAGAGCGTGATGACAACGGCGCTGTCGCCCAACTGATCGACATGGGTCGCAATCGCCGGATCCTTCAGCACGCGTGAGTCCGCTTCCGCATGCTCCCGCATGATCTTTTCGGCCAGATCGATATCGTCGTTATAGTCGATCCCGACCTTCAGCTCGAAACGGCGTGTCGGCAGGCGGCTGAAATTGGTGATCGGCACGTTCCACAGCGTCGAGTTCGGCGCAAGCCGGTACAGACCATCCGGCGTCTTCAACTCCGTTGCGAAAAGACCGATCTCGACGATGATGCCGGAAATGGATCCGGTGTCGATATATTCACCCACCCGGAAGGGGCGCAGCACCAGAAGCATGATGCCGGCCGCGATGTTCTGCAGCGTGCCCTGCAAGGCAAGACCGATGGCAAGACCGGCGGCACCGAGAGCCGCGATGATCGAGGCGGTCTGCACGCCGAACTGGCCGAGCACGGTGACGAAGACGAGGATGAGGGCGCCATAGCGCACGACAGTGGCAAAGAAGCGGGCAAGCGTCTCGTCGATGCCCCGCACTCGCAGAAGGCCCGCATGGGTCCAGCGGCTGAGCAGCGAAGACAGCCCCCAGCCGATGAAAAGCAGAAGCAGCGCCCCGACGATCGAGAAGGAATACTCGACGGCCAGCCGGCTCGCCTGAGCCAAAGCCGCCTGTGTCGCGAGAAGTGCTTCGTTGGCCTGTGTTTCCATGCGGTCATGCTCCCTGGCTGTTGCTGTCCAAGGGGCTAGATGGTGCAGGCGATAGCGAGGTCAACCATTCGCACGGGAACCGAGTTTGAGCCCCGGTGCCGGCCGCTCCTCCAGAACCTGGCGACGGAAGCGGAAAAGGGCAGCCGGCCTGCCACCCGTCGCGGCTTCGGTGGAGCCCGTCGGCTCGACCAGTTCGGCGCCTTCGACGAGGCGGCGGAAGTTCTGCTTGTGCACATGGTGCCCGGCAATCGCCTCGACCGTGCCCTGCAGATCGGTGAGCGTGAATTCCGGCGGCATCAGTTCGAAGATGACAGGCCGGTACTTGATCTTGCTCCTAAGCCTTGCAAGCGCCGTGGCTGCAATCCGCCGGTGGTCGTGCCGCATGGCTCGACCAAGCGAAGTGCCGATCCGACGCTGCTCGATCCGCCCATCCTGCACGGCCTCCTCCACGAGCCCGGCCTCGTAGAGCAGTTCATAGCGCTCGAGCACGCGCTCTTCATCGAAAGGAAAATCATCAAGGCCGAAGGCAAGCTTCAGCCGCGATCGTCTCGACGACGGAGCCGCTTCTTCCGCCCAGGCTGTGAGGGCCGGCAGGATGACGCTGTCGAGCACGCCGGGCCGTCCCTGCCGCCAGTCTTCCCAGGGCAGATAGCCATACCAGTCCCGCCATTGAGCGCCGGAGAGTTCAAGGCGCGCGTCCCGGTCGCTGTCGAGACGGGTCAGGGCGAGATAGCCGACGGAAACGACATGCGGTCCCTGATCGCCGGGCATCTTGTGACGGCCGCGATCTCCGAAGGTGTAGAGCTGCTCGATATAGCCGAGCTCCAGCGCAGTCTGCGCCTCGACGGTATGCCGCAGCGACATTTCCATCGTTCGATGCCGGTTGGGATCGAAGGGACCGAAGGGCAGGGAATCGAGCCTCTCGCCGTCCTCGCCAACCACCAGCAGGCGAGGGGTGCGGGCGCTGATCGCGACGATCGCGGCGTTGAGGCCGATCTCGATCTCCGCCGGCACCGTCATGGGACAGCCGGATCGCGGATCGGCAAGGGCAGGGTGAAGGGCGTGTTGCCGTCGGCATCCGCACCGCGTCCAATGGCCTTCACCGCTTTGACGAACCGTCCACCGCGCCCAAGCAGGGCATCGCCGATCTCGACCAGGCGCATGTTCGGCGTGGCAAAGGGCGAAGCTTCGCGCAGCCGTCGCGCCAGGGCATCGTCATCGTCATCCGGCGCCACCGCAAGGCTTGCGATCATCGCCGCTGCGGGCGAGCGCGAGACCCCCATCCAGCAATGCACCACCAGCGGCGAGGTCTGGTCCCATGCCCGGGCGAAGGTGATGATTTCGGCCACATGCATTTCCTGCGGCGCGATCAGGTCACCGGTTCCGGCGAAGCTGATGTCATTCATCGAAAGCTTCAAATGTCGCGCGGCCTGGATGACCGCCGGTCTGTGAAAATCCTGGTTGGCCGCAAGCAGGCTGATCATCTCGCGCGCCTTGTGGCGTACGGCCATTTCCGCGATGCGTGAAAGCGGGGAGACGACGATCAGGCTCATGCTCTGGCCCAGGTGGTTGATTGCCGGTCGGCCTCGATTTCCTCGAAACGCTCGAGAAACTTCGCCTGCGCCTGATAAGCGGGCAGGGGATCGATCAGGATCGTATCGCGGGTGAAGCCCTTGGGCTGGCCGAAGAACTTGCGTGCCTCGGCCTCGGCAAATCCGGCAAGAACCGTCGCCTCGAAGAAGGCGGAGATCATGTCGGCCTTTTTGATCAGGTCCTTGAGTGCGGCCTTGGGATGGGCCGGCAGGCCGAAGCGGAGATGGATCGCCGCCTCGAGCCGCTTCTCCACCACCTTATAACCACCGCCGACGACGGCCTTGAACGGCGAAATCATGTCGCCGATCACATATTCCGGCGCATCATGCAACAGCGCGACCATCAGATCGTCGGCCGTCGCCTTCGGGTTCGAGCGACGAAAGATGTCTTCGACGATGAGACTGTGCTGCGCCACAGAGAAGGCGTGGTCGCCGGAGGTCTGGCCGTTCCAGCGCGCCACGCGCGCGAGGCCGTGGGCGATGTCGGTGATCTCGACGTCGAGCGGCGAGGGGTCGAGCAGGTCGAGCCGACGCCCGGAGAGCATGCGCTGCCAGGCGCGGCTGGAGGGGAGAGGAACGGCCGAGCCCATGTCAGACCTCCTCCGCAGCAGACGGGAAGGTGAGCCCGCTCCAGCCCGGAAGGGCAACGGTGACGGGCACTTCGCCTGCGAGGATCTGCTGCCCGGCCGCCATCGCTTCACCGGCTTTGTCGATGCGGACGATGGCGAGTGCTCGTTCGCCGGCGACGGTGCCGAGCGTGCCGATCGTCTTGCCGCCGATGGTCAGGTCGGTCCCCGCAACAGGCAGGGGCGCATCCGCCGAGACGATGACGGCGCGTCGCCGCGCCGTCGAACGGTGCTGCATGCGCGACACCACCTCCTGTCCGACATAGCAGCCCTTGCGGAAGGAGACGCCACCCGACTTGTCGAACAGAACGTCGTGCGGAAAGGCATCCTGCAGCGTGTAATCGGCACCCGATTCGGGCACGCCGTGAAGGATGCGAAGCGCATCATAGCCATCGCGTCCGCCTGCCTGGCCATGCTGTCCAGGCTTGCGGCGAACCTCGGTGCCGGCCAGTGCGAACCGATGGTCCACCGCGCCGTCGCCGACTTCACCCCAGGTCACCGTTGCACCCGTCTCCGGCAGCGTCTCGATCGTCACGGCTGCCCTGAGCTTGTACATGGTCATACGCTTGACGAAGGCTTCCAGCTGGTCTGCTCTGATGTCGATCAGGAAGCCGTCTCCGTCGCGCGAAATGAGGAAGTCGAACAGGATCTTGCCCTGCGGTGTCAGCAGAGCGCCGGGCCGTGCTTCCTCTGCCCCGAACCCACCGAGGTCGGTGGTGATGAGGTTCTGCAGAAAGTGTTCCGCATCCGCCCCCGTGATTCGGACAAAGGCGCGATCGGGCAGGAAGGCTGAAGGCATGGGGATCACCGGACTGTTGCTTTGCCATTGAGTTAGGCGCTGCCAGTCTAGACGACAAGAAGCCCGGATCACAGCCCACAGATAGGATGGCGATCAGTCGCCGACGCTCAGGAATTTCCAGCGGCCGTCCGGCGTGATGCCGACGCGAAAGAAATTGTAGTTGCCGTATTCCTGCATCTCCGCGACGTCGCCTGCCGTGACGATGCGCAGCAGCTCGACCTTCTCCTGAGGGGTCAACAGTGCCAGCGATTTTCCGGCGAAATAGGGCCAGACATAGGACTCGTCGGCCGTTCCCTTGTCGAGCTGGACGAACC
The DNA here is from genome assembly GCA_032102365.1 of Allorhizobium sp. CTOTU50464. Lineage (GTDB taxonomy): Bacteria > Pseudomonadota > Alphaproteobacteria > Rhizobiales > Rhizobiaceae > Allorhizobium. Next base: position 27,483 of record DAMDHD010000006.1, read on the forward strand.
CCGTCGAGAAGATATCGAGAAGGATTGCGAGAACTTCGATCCCGTCGCTGTCACCGGATATTGCCTTCAGCGCCTCGATGGGATCCTGATCGGGCGTCTGCAGCGGCACCACGGTCTGGTCGGGACCCGGATTCATCAGCGGCCGAAGCTTGGAGATGTCGCCGGTCGTGGCGGCGTCGATGATCAACTGCCGCATGCGGCGAACCGGTTCCGGTGCCTTCTCAATGTCGTAGATGACTTCCGCCGCCGGTTCGGGCGGCTCAACGGTCTCCACCGCCTCCGGCTCGTCCCGCTTGATGAGCGGGTCCGGATCCGGAATGACGGGGATCGAATCTTCGATGACGTCCTCTTCGTCGCTCGCCAGAGGCTCGGCCTCGTCAGATGACGTGTCAGCTGCAGGCGGCGTGATGTCCTTGATGTCGGACAGGGCAAGGGCCGGCAGCGTCGGTGCCGTAGAAGCAAGCATGAGCGTCAGCGCGCTCGTCAAGCGAAACAGCCTGACCCGCGACGAGATCATCGTTCTGTTCCTCGATTTGTAACTTACTGGAGCTGGCGCTCGGGCGAGAACTCGCCGGCGAGCAGCCGGGTCTTCAGTGCGTCGAGGATTGCCTCGGCACCGTGTTCGCCATGAATGCGGATCGTCTCGCGCATGGCAAGCGCGAAGGCAGCATCCGCGATGATCTCGGGCTCGATGCCGTCTGCCATGCCGTCGGCCCAGGCTTCGTTCTGGTATTCCAGCGCAGCCTGCATCTTTTCATGAACGATCATGTCGTCGATTTCGTTGCGGCGCGGTTCCATGGGCATTCCTCGAAGCACTTACTCAGTCCTTAACGACCCTATCAGCCTTTTGCCAAAACGACACGGGGGCAGACCAAAAGAGGTGAATTAATCGTTAATTTCCGAAACGTGCGGTAATTTCTGTGGCGAGTGTTGCGCCTTCGTTACGGTAATTCTGCTCTGCACGAACTGCGGCCGCTGTGCAAGAGGTATATACGGACGCGAAGGAGCGATAGCCCCGGTTGTAGGCAGCCGTCAGGCGGGCGCGGCGCTTCGGCTCTGTCCTCGTCTCCGCATCCAGCAGCGCCTGCAGCGACTGGCGCCATTCCGGTTCGCCATCGGAGCTGCAGAGATTGCGCAGATAATGCACGGCGCCGATGATCTCCGAGAGCCGCGCAAGGCGGTCGTCGTAGGGCGTTGCCTTCTCCGTCTCCACCGGCGGCGGGAGCGTGATCACGTTGCTCTCCTGTGCGCGGGCGGGCTGATGGAGCATGGAAACGGCAAGCAGTGCTGCCGCGCCGCTGATGATCCTGATCCCGGTCATGCGGCACCTCCTGCGCGAAGGCCGGGCGTGAGGCGCATCACGCAGGCAAGGACACTTTCAGGCGTCGGAAGATGGAGGATTTCCTCGGGCAGGAACCACCCGGCCTCCAATGCATCGCTCTGGGCAATGGCCGGTGCCGTCTCATCCGCATCCACCTGAAAAACAGAAAGCATGAAATGGCTGCCGCTGACGCCCGCCTCGGGCAGGAGCTCCACCGTTTCGAACAGGCGCGGATTGCGCCCGACCAGCCCAGTCTCCTCGAAGAGTTCCCGCAGCGCCGTTTCTTCCGGCGTTTCACCCGGTTCGGAGCGGCCGCCCGGAAAGGCATAGAGATCGGCAGCCGGCGGATTGCCCCGGCGAACGAGGAGGAAGCGCCCGGCCCGTTCAACGATGGCGGAAGAGGCGAGGCGGGGCATGCTCATGGAAAGAAGAACTCCGGTCGAAGACGGCCCCGCTTCGGCGAAGCAGCGCATCGGGATTATCGCGGGCTTTGCGCGAGCCTGCAAGCAGCCCGTCACCTTGACCGGTGACAGGCGGACTGCCATCTGTGGGGGATGTGTGGACGTTTTGCCCTGACTGCCAGCCCGGAAGAGGTTGCCGAGCTCCTGAACGTGATGGAGCTCGAAGGCTTTCCGCCGCGCTACAACATCGCGCCGACGCAGCCGATTCTGGTGGCCGTTGCGGCGCCGCCCGCCGATCCCGGCTCCAACCGGCCGGACCGGATGGCCGTGCTCGTCCGCTGGGGCCTCATTCCCTCCTGGGTCAAGGACCCCAAGGAATTCACCCTTCTGATCAATGCCCGCTCCGAGACGGCGATCGAGAAAGCGTCGTTTCGCGCAGCCATGCGCCACAGGCGCATACTCGTGCCCGCATCCGGTTTCTACGAATGGCACCGGCCGCCGAAAGAGAGTGGCGAAAAGCTGCAGGCCTACTGGATCCGCCCGAAGAAGGGCGGCATAGTCTGCTTCGGTGGGCTGATGGAAACCTATATGTCGAAGGATGGCTCCGAGCTTGATAGCGGCTGCATCCTGACCGTCGGCGCCAACAACACGATCGGCCAGATCCATGACCGCATGCCGGTCGTGATCGAGCCGCAGGATTTCAGCCGCTGGCTGGACTGCCGCCAGGGCGAGCCGCGCGATATCGTCGACCTGATGCGGCCGGCCGATGAAGATTACTTCGAGGCGATCCCGGTTTCCGATCTCGTCAACAAGGTCGCCAATGTCGGCCCGGAGCTGCAGGTCCCCGTGACCCCGCAGCCCAGAAAGCAAAAACCCGCCGCAGACAAGGCTGACGACGGGCAGATGAATCTCTTCTAGATCGGGGCTCTCAGGCCACCTTGGCAGCCGGCTTCGGCTTCAGCATCAGCGCTGCGGCCAGCACGGCCTTGAGGCCGAGCGGGCGGTACTTGGAATCCAGATTCTCGTTTGCCGGCTTCTGCTGCTCGGCTTCAGTCTGCGTCGTCATCGTCATGTTCCTCGGGAGTGTTTCCTGACCGGTGTTTTTTGTTCGCGGCTCTCTCTGCGGAGATCATGACAAAAGCGTGACCGAGGCTGTGACTCAAATCAAATTTGAAGAAAAAGAGTAGAAATGGAGAGCCCCGCACAGGCTTTCGGCTCTGGCGGGGCTCAAAATTGCGAATATTCGAAGAAAAATCGGCTCAAACGCCGCGATCCATCTCCGAAAGTCCCTTTTCGGCTGATTCTTCGCCGATGGTCAGCGTCCCGTAGCGGCGATGCCAGTTTCGTGCGCCGAAGGGCAGCGAGCAGAGATAAAGCAGCACGGTCACGACAAGCACTTCCCAGGTGAAGCTCATCAGCAGTGCGACGTAAAGCACGACGCCGAGAATCATCGGCAGCACCAGATCCCGGCGCACATGGCTCGTCTCCGACTTGCCCGACCACACCGGCAGGCGGCTGACGAGCAGATAGGCGATGACGATCGTATAGGCGGTGCTCGCATAGGCGAAGATGCCGACAGGCGCCACGCCGAGGAAACCGAGATAGACAGGAAGCAGGACAAGGGCAGCCCCCGCGGGTGCGGGCACGCCGACGAAGAATTCCGACTGCCAGGGTGCCTTGGTCTCGCGTTCGTCCATGACATTGAAGCGCGCAAGCCTAAGACCGGCGGCGATCGCGTAGATCAAGGCCGCAATCCAGCCTAGCGAACGGGCCTGGTCGAGCACGAAGACATAAAGGACGAGGGCAGGGGCGACGCCGAAATTGATGATGTCGGCAAGCGAATCCATCTGGGCGCCGAACTTCGAGGTCGCCTTCATCATCCGCGCGATGCGGCCATCGATGCCGTCGAGGAAGGCGGCCGCGAGCACCATGGCAACGGCCAGCTCGTAGCGGTTCTCGAAGGCGAGACGAATGCCGGTGAGGCCCGCGCAGATCGCGAGCACCGTGATCAGGTTCGGAATGATCAGGCGCAGCGGTATTTCCCGCAGCCGAGGCCCGCGAGCCCCGCCATCCGCGGCGCCGGCGGTTCGCACGTCGTTCGAAGGCGTCTGATCGTCCATCGGAAACCTCCTCAGCTGCGGCGGCTGATCACCGGACCCTTGGCCGAGCCGAACTCGGCAATCACCGTCTCGCCGGCAATGGCGGTCTGGCCGAGCGAGACGCGCGGTTCGGCACCGGCCGGCAGGAAGACGTCGAGGCGCGAACCGAAGCGGATGAGGCCGAAGCGTTCACCGGCATCGAGCGGCTCGTTGGGATTGGTCCAGCAGATGATGCGGCGGGCAACGAGACCCGCGATCTGCACCACGCCCACCTGGCCATGCTTGCTTTCGATCACAAGGCCATTGCGTTCGTTGTCGGTCGAGGCCTTGTCCAGCTCGGCATTGAGGAACTGGCCTTCCTTGTAGGCGATCGTCGTCACCCGGCCGCGTACCGGAGCGCGGTTCACATGGCAGTTGAAGACATTCATGAAGATGGTGATGCGCAGCATCGGCTCATGGCCGAGGTCGAGCTCTTCCGGAGGAACGGACATCTGCACCGACGAGACGCGGCCATCGGCTGGGCTGATCACCAGATCGTCGTCCTGCGGCGTCACGCGCTCGGGATCACGGAAGAAATAGGCGCACCACAGGGTGAGGATGAGGCCGATCCAGAACAGCGGATCCCAGATCCAGCCGAGCACCAGCGACGCAACGAAGAAGGCCGCGACAAAGGGATAACCTTCCTTGTGCACGGGAACGATCGTCTTGCGGATGGTTTCGAACAGGTCCATTGGGTCCTCGGTCTTTTGAATTGTGTCGCCCGTGACTACTCTGAAAGCCGCAGATGGGCAATGCCGACGGTCAAATCAAGGCAGCTTAAAGAACCTGTGACAAACCATCGCTAGCCCAAAAAAGGATCGACTTGTTGAGACCTCGGCGAGGTTTCGTAAATAACTGCACCCTAAAAAAGGGGTAGTGAAAATCATAAGAGATCCGGGCCGGCACTGCCAGAATGCCAGCTCGGGCAAGGACTGACTGTTGCAGCTCGCCAGGAAAATCGAACAGTTTCCGGACAAGTCACCGCTTGTGAGCCTCTCCTGGTATTCGCCGATCGGCGCGCCTCCACCAGCCGGCATCGGATTGCTGACACCGGTTCGCATCACCGACTATCGGGACCTGCAGGATACCTCCGTGTGCTTCCTGGATTGCGCTGATAGGGCGTCGATGAGGGAGGTCACCCGTCTTCGGCAGGCTTATGGTCCGGCCCTTTACCTGGTGGCGGCGACGGAAGGCGCAGGCGCGGCGTTCCAGTCCGAACTCTTCGATACAGGCGTGGATGACATCCTGCTGCAGGACGGGCCGGAGCATCTGCTTCGCTGTCTGCTGCGCGCCAAGCGTCACCTGACGCTGCTGCAACAGCAGGAACGGCGGCTGGATGATCTGCAGGAGCAGCTCGATCGCTGGCAGGACGGGCTCGACCACCTGCCGACGCCGATCTACCTGAAAGACGTCGACGGGCGCTATCTCGGCTGCAACACCGCGTTCAGCCAGTTCGTCGGCACGACCCGCAGTGGCGTGATCGGCCAGACACTGGCGGATTTCCTGCCGCAGGAGGTCGCGGATGCCCATCGGGAATCCGATCTTGAAGTGATGCGTAAGGGCGGCGTGCTTCGGGTCGAGACGGATGTCTGCGTGCCGGAGACGGGCATGCGCCACGTCATGCTGCACAAAGCTTCAATCGAGTCGGCGGACGGACATTTGCGCGGCATTGCCGGCGTCATGATCGACATCACCGAGCGCAAGGAGCTGGAAGCGCGCCTGACCGCCGCGGCCGAGCGCGATCCGCTGACCAACGCGTATAACCGCCGCAAGTTCTTCGAGGTCGCCGCCTCGGCGATCGAACATCGTCCGGACGGCGGTTCAGCCTTCGCCGTTGCCGTCATCGACATCGACCACTTCAAGTCGATCAATGATGAACTGGGCCACGGGGAGGGGGATATCACCCTCTGTTCGATCGTCGACACCCTGCGGAGCCATGAAGACCAGGGTGTCGTGGTCGCACGCGCGGGCGGCGAAGAGTTCTTTGCCTTCTTCACCGGCGAAAATGCCGAACGCGCCGCAGAGATCCTCGAGCAGATGCGCGGTGACGTTGCTCGATACTGCCAGGTGATGACCGGCGCCGGTGCTGCCGGCACGATCAGTATCGGCCTTGCCGCGTTCGATCCTGAGCAGGAGACAGTGGATCAGGCGCTGAGACGCGCCGATCTCGCGCTCTACCGTGCAAAGCGTGACGGCAGAAACCGCCTCTGCCTCGCACCGTGACCGGCAGAGCGCCGGTCACTCTCAGTAGATCTTAGGATCAGTTGGCCGGCGGACGGCGAACGACCACGCCCAGTTCGTCGCTTTCGCGCACCTGCCGCAGCATCTCTTCGGCCTGCGTAGCCTCCCGCTGGCGGTTCCACATCGACGCATAAAGCCCGTCCTGCGCCAGGAGTTCGGCATGGCTGCCGCGCTCGGCAATCTCGCCGCCCTTCAGGACGATGATCTCGTCGGCGCTGACGACCGTCGAGAGACGGTGGGCAATGACGAGCGTCGTGCGGTTCTTGGAGACGATATCGAGGGCAGACTGGATTTCGTGTTCAGTCGTCGTGTCGAGCGCCGAGGTCGCCTCGTCAAGGATAAGGATCGGTGGTGCCTTGAGGACAGTACGGGCAATCGCGACGCGCTGCTTTTCACCGCCGGAGAGCTTCAACCCGCGTTCGCCGACCTTGGTGTCAAAGCCTTCCGGCAGATCCTTGATGAAATGCGAGATCTGCGCGACCTCGGCCGCCTGCTGGATTTCGGCATCGGAAGCGCCGAGTCGGCCGTAGCGAATGTTGTAGGCGATGGTGTCGTTGAACAGCACGGTGTCCTGCGGCACCATGCCGATCGCAGCGCGCAGAGACTTCTGCGTGACGTCTCGGACATCCTGGCCGTCGATGGTGATGGAGCCCTGCTGGACGTCGTAGAACCGGTAGAGCAGGCGGGAAATCGTCGACTTGCCAGCCCCCGACGGACCGACAACGGCGACCGTCTTGCCGGCCGGAACTTCGAAGGACACGCCCTTCAGGATCGGGCGATCCGGGTCGTAATGGAAATGGACGTCCTTGAACGCAATGGCGCCCTGCGCAATGGCAAGCGGCTTCGCGCCGGGACAGTCGACAACCTCGGCCTGCACCTCGAGCAGATCGAACATCTGTTCGATATCGGTCAGTCCCTGGCGGATTTCTCGGTAAACGAAGCCTATGAAGTTGAGCGGGATCGAAAGCTGCATCAGCATGGCATTGACGAAGACGAAGTCGCCGATCGTCTGCTCGCCGCGCTGAACGGCAAGCGCCGACATCACCATGATGATCGCGGTCCCGATGCCGAAGATCAGGCCCTGGCCGAAGTTCAGCCAGCCAAGCGATGTCCAGACCTGCGTCGCCGACTTCTCGTAACGCGCCATGGAGGCATCGAAGCGCTTGGCTTCCATCTCCTCGTTGCCGAAGTATTTGACGGTCTCGAAGTTGAGGAGCGAGTCGATCGCCTTGGTATTGGCGTCCGTGTCGCTGTCGTTCATCGCGCGACGGATGCCGATGCGCCAATCGGAGGCGCGGATCGTGAACCAGATATAGGCCCAGACCGTGAAGGCGGTGACGCCGAGATAGGAGAAGCCGTAGGTCCACCAAAAGATTGCGGCCGTCAGCAGGAATTCGATGAGGGTCGGCACGGAGTTGAGGATCGTGAAGCGCACGATCGTTTCGATGCCCTTTGTCCCGCGCTCGATGATGCGCGACAGGCCACCGGTCTTGCGCTCCAGGTGGAAGCGCAGCGACAGCTGGTGCATGTGCACGAAGGTCTTGTAGGCAAGCTGGCGCACCGCGTGCTGGCCGACGCTGGCAAAGAGCGCATCACGTAGCTGGTTGAGGCCAACCTGGGCGATGCGGGTGACGTTGTAGAAGATCACGAGTGCGACGGCACCGAGAAGGAAGGTCGGCAGCAGGCCGGCCATATCCAGCCGGCCGTCGAGCGCATCTGTGGCCCATTTGAAGAAATAGGGCACGAGGATCAGGACGAATTTCGAGATGATCAGGAAGATCGTCGCCCAGACGACCCGCATCTTGAGGTCGAAGCGATCCGCCGGCCACATATAGGGCCAGAGGTTCACCAGGGTCTGCATCGGATTGCCGTCGTCGGCCGATACCGTCTTCTTCTGTGCCTCAGCCATCCCCGACCCTCTCTCGTGCATGCAGATCAAAAAGCGGCGATCCCTTGGGAGGATCGCCGCCGTCATTCAATTAGGTTCTCGCTTGCGCGAATACAATAACGGATCTGTGAAAGCTCAGTTCACCGCCTCGCCACGCAGACGCTTGCGATGGATTTCCTCCGCATTCGGCAGGGCATCGCGCGGAACCGTAAAGATCTGGCCGGGCTCGATGCGGTCCGGATTGTTGATCTGGTTCTCGTTGGCGAGATAGATCGTGGTGTAGCGCACACCCTGGCCATAGACGCGGCGCGAGATCTGCCAGAGCGTGTCGCCACGGCGGATGATCACGCTGCTGTCACTCTGGGCAAGCGGCGCCTGCTGGATCGTCTTCGGCTCCGCGGAAGCCGTTTCAGCCGGCGCGGCCGGTGCTGCGGCATCCTGGGTCGTTGTCGCCGCAATTGCCGCCGGCGTCGGTTCGTTCAGGAGATCACGGATCAATGCCACAAGCTTCGGCAGCGCAGCGCCGAGGGCGTCGACATTGCCGTTCGGAACCGACTGCAGCAGGGCCAGCGCTTCCTTCGCCTTGGCCGCATGGGATTCGATGGCCGATGCAAAGGCAGGATCGCCGTTTGCCCCCGGGCGGAAACCTACGATCGACTGCAGGCCGATCTCGGTCGCCGAACGGGCGGCGGCCGCCTGCTCGAGCGCCGGCTTCTGGCCATTGGCATAGAGATTTTCGAGGATCGTCATCGCCTTGGTGAGGGCGATCCGCAGCCGTTCGAAATCAGCCTCTTCCGGGCTTGCAGCCGCAGCAGATGCCGGCGCCGTCTGGGCGACGACGGAGACCTGCTCGCCGGCCGGACGCTCGAACGGAACGGAGGCGCGCACGACGACCTTGCCGGTCGCGTCGAGCAGTTCGACCTCAATGATGTGATTGCCGACCTCGAGTTTCATCTCGCCTTCGATGACGAAATTGCCGCTCGGATCGCTCTTGGCTTCGCCGATCGCTGCCTTGTCGGCAAAGCCGCGCACGGTTGCGCCTGCGGGCGCCTTACCGGCGACGAAGATGCGGTCACCCTCGATCTCGACGGCGGTCACCTGCACCTCGGTAGCACCGGGAAGCGATGCCGGGGCGTCGCTCGACGATGTGCCGGCGGGAACGGCCGCCGTCTCGGCGCTGCCCGGCATGATTGGTGCCGAGTTGGCGATTTCGTTGGAGGCAGCCGGCAGATCCGGAATCACCGCACCGCCGGCGGCTGCCGGCTCGGACGTTTGCGCTGTCGCCGCATCCGCACTCGCAGTTCCTGCAGCCTGTGAGGCGCCGGCGTCGGCGGTACCCGGAAGGGTGATCATGCGGCTGGCTTCGCCGGGCTTGGAAACCATCGCGAGGAGCTCGCCCTTGCCGCCTTCCGGAACGGAGATCGTTGCGACTTCTTCCGAGGTCACGACTTTGCCATCCGGCGCCGTGGCGCGGATCTGGAGCGAATGATCGCCCGGCGCAAGCGGTTCGTCGAGCACGGCGGCGAAATCACCGGTGCCGTCTACAGTCTGCGAGGAAATGACGTCCCCGCCATTGAGGATCTCGACCTTGGCACCCGGAACGGCGTTGCCCGCAATCACGGTCGAACCGTCGGGCTCGACGCGGAGAACGTCGAAGCGCGGCGCAACATCCGTCGGGGCTTCTGCGACCGGTGCCGGGGTAACCGGATTGCCGAGCAAGGCGTCCTTGATGGCGGCGATCATGCTGGCAGCCTTGGCCGGATCGGAGGGCAGGTCCTGCACCATGGCGAGTGCCCGGGCCGCATCGGCCTGGACCGCCTTGATGCCATCCATGACCGTGGCTTCCAGGCCTTCGGGGATTTCGATTGTGGAGAGAGCCTGCAGCGCGCCTTGGGCAAGGGTCTTCGCCGCCGTATAGGCTTCGATGCTCGGCGTGCGGCCATCGGCAAACAGCGCGGAAATCCCGTCCACGGCCTTCACGGCTTCGCCCTTCAGGCGATCCATCTTCTCGGCCGCTGCGGCTGCAACATCGGCAACGGCTTCCTCGGCCGTGGCCTGAGCCTCATCGGCTGCAGACTTTGCGGCGTCCGCCGCGGCGTTCACGGTCGGCAGATCGCCCGTCGGCGGATTGAGCCGCGGCATGATGACAAAGACCATCAGCAGGCTGACGATGGCAAGGACGATCAGGACCACCCACAGGGCACGGTTCTTCATTTCACAAGTCTCCCGGCGGAAAAGCCGCCATTCCCTTGGAATTGCTAGCGTCAACCCGATGAATCGACAAGCGGCGATGGATCAATCCACCCTGCTGCAGAAGGGTTTTCAGCCAATTTTGTTGACCTTAGTCAGCACAGACTGTTTTTTGCCTCGCATGAGCGAACAGAAAACCCCGATTCGATCCGTCTGCGTCTATTGCGGCTCCCAGCCCGGACGCGATCCCGCCTTCATGGAAGCGGGCCGCGCCTTCGGCCGTGCGCTGGCCGAAAACAACCTCCGCCTCGTCTATGGCGGCGGCACCAAAGGCATCATGGGGGCGGTTGCCTCAGGCGTTCTGTCTGCCGGCGGTCACGTCACCGGCATCATACCGGAATTCCTGGTCGACATGGAAGCGACGCGCCATTCGCTCGGCCAGTTGAACGAGCTGATCATCACCAAGGACATGCATGAGCGCAAGCACGCGATGTTCGAGCGCTCGGATGCCTTCGTCACCTTGCCTGGCGGCATCGGCACGCTGGAAGAGATCGTCGAGATCATGACCTGGGGCCAGCTCGGCCGTCATGCCAAGCCGATGGTCTTCGCCAATGTGAACGACTTCTGGAAGCCTATGCTGGAACTCGTCGACCACATGTCGGCCTCCGGCTTCATCCACACGGCGCATCTCGTACGCCCGCTGGTCATCGACCGGATCGAGGACATCGTGCCGGCCATCCAGACGCGTTGGGCCGAAACCGGAGCGCCCGAAGGCGACCCGGCGACCATTTCCAAGCTTTGAGCGCAATCAGCGCTGCCGAAGCATCGGCAGCGTGTAGATGACGAGTGCTGCCCAGATCAGCGGAAAGGCGATGGCCTTGGCCGTGCTGAAGGGCTCGTGGAAGACGAAGACGGCGGTGATGAAGATCATCGACGGCGCGATATACTGCATGATGCCGATCGTCGAGAGCCTGAGCAGCTTGGCGCCGTTGGCATAGAGGATCAGCGGCACCGCCGTCACAAGGCCGGCGGACGCAAGCAGGATCGTATCGGTCGTGTTGCCCATCAGGAAATGCCCGCCGCCCTGCAGGTTGAGATAAACGAGATAGGCGAAGGCGAAGGGGGTCAGCAGCAGGACCTCCAGGAGAAAGCCCTGGTTCGGCCCGATCGGCAGCGTCTTGCGGAAGAAGGCGTAGAAGCCCCAGGAGAAGGTCAGTGCCAAAGCCACCACGGGCAGGCGCCCGGCCTCGACGGTGAGGATGACCACCGCGACGACGACGAGCGCAAGTGCGGCGATCTGCGTCCGCTTCAGCTTCTCCTTGAGGAGCACTGCACCGAGCAGGATCGAGAACAGCGGATTGATGAAATAGCCAAGTGCCGTGTCGAGCGCGTGGCCCGCACCGATCGCCCAGACATAGATACCCCAGTTGACGCTGATCAGCGTCGCGGTGACGGCTGCCATGCCGAGCATGCGCGGATTGCGCATGGCCTTCTTCAATTCGTCGGTGCGCTTAAGGATGATCAGCAGCAGGCCCGCGACCGGCACCGACCAGAGAATGCGATGCGCGATCACCTCCGCCGGCGAGATATGCGCCAGCGCCTTCATGTAGAGCGGCAGGAAGCCCCACAGGAGGTAGGCAGAGAGCGCGAAGAGAAAGCCGTTCAGGCTGTCCCGGTTCTCCGCGGGAGCGGTGACGTCGGCCATGGTGTTTCCTGACTTTTGTTATGCTTGGAAACGGAATTACGCCTCAAGGGTTGCAGGCGCCAATTCATTTCTGTGAAGCATCGTTCAGGCAGACCGATCATTGGCGCGTCGTTCTCACTCCGCCGCGATCTTGCCTGCCAGCTGCCGGTTCTTCATCAGCTTGTAGACGATACTGTCCATCAGGGCCTGGAAGGACGCGTCGATGATGTTTTCGGAAACGCCGACCGTCCACCAGCGCGCGCCGGAGGCGTCCGTGGATTCGATCAGGACGCGCGTGATGGCTTCCGTACCGCCGTTCAGGATGCGGACCTTATAATCGGCCAGTTCGAGATCGAGGATCTCGCTTTGATACTTGCCAAGGTCCTTGCGAAGCGCGATGTCGAGCGCGTTGACCGGTCCATCGCCTTCCGCCACCGACATCACCATCTCGCCATCGACGAGCACCTTCACGACCGCTTCCGAGACGGTCTTCAGCTTGCCGTGGCTGTCGAAGCGGCGTTCGACCATGACGCGGAAACTCTCGACCGCGAAGAAGTCCGGCACGGTGCCCAGCGTCTTCAGCGCGAGCAGTTCGAAGCTCGCATCCGCGCCTTCATAGGCATAGCCCGAGGCTTCGCGCTCCTTGACGACCGAGATCAGCGTGTCGAGCTTCGGATCGTCCTTGGCGACCGTGATGCCGCGACGCTTCAACTCGTTCAAAAAATTCGCCTTACCGCCCTGATCGGAAACCATGACCTTGCGGAAATTGCCCACACTTTCCGGCTCGACATGCTCGTAGGTCTTGGGGTCCTTCAGAAGCGCCGAGGCATGGATGCCGGCCTTGGTGGCAAAGGCCGAGCCGCCTACATAGGGCGACTGGTGGTTCGGTGATCGGTTCAAGAGTTCGTCGAAGGCGCGCGACAGGCGGGTGAGGCCGACGAGCTTTTCCCGGTCGATCGAGGTCTCGAAGCGCGACGAATACGTTTCCTTCAGACAGAGCGTCGGAATGATGGTGACGAGATCGGCATTGCCGCAGCGTTCGCCAATCCCGTTCAGCGTTCCCTGGATCTGCCGCACGCCGGCTTCAACGGCGGCGAGCGAATTGGCGACCGCCTGGCCGGTATCGTTATGGGCATGGATGCCGAGCGAGGAGCCAGGGATACCAGAGGCGATGACGGCAGAGACGATCTCGCGGATCTCAGGCGGCTGCGTGCCGCCATTGGTGTCGCAGAGCACCACCCAGCGGGCGCCGGCCTGATAGGCTTGCTTGGCACAGGCAATCGCATAGTCCGGATTGGCCTTGTAGCCATCGAAGAAGTGTTCGCAGTCGACCATGGACAGCTTGCCGGCCGCGACCACGGCCTTCACGCTGTCACGGATGCTTTCGAGGTTCTCCTCGTTGGTGCAGCCGAGCGCCACCTTCACGTGATAATCCCAGCTCTTGGCCACGAGGCAGATTGCATCCGCTTTGGCCTGCAGAAGCTGGGTCAGCCCCGGATCGTTGGAGGCGGACACTCCCGCGCGCTTGGTCATGCCGAAGGCGACGAAGCCGGCCTGTTTCGTCCGCTTCCTGGAAAAGAAGGTCGTGTCGGTCGGGTTCGCCCCGGGATAACCGCCTTCGATGAAGTCGATGCCGAATTCGTCCAGCATGGCCGCAATCGCGATCTTGTCCTCGACCGAAAAATCGATCCCCGGCGTCTGCTGGCCGTCCCGGAGCGTCGTATCGAACAGGGTGATCTTGTCGCGTGTCATGCTGTTGTCCTTACGAAAACTTTCGCTGCGGGGCGTTCACCCCCCTCTGTCACTGCGTGACATCTCCCCCACAAGGGGGGAGAGTGATGGCCGTGGGCGTCGGGCTCCCCACCTCCCCCTTGAGGGGGGAGGTCGCCGCGGAGCGGCAGGTGGGGGTAAACCACACCACGAGTTCGGCGTGTCAGACTTGCAATGAGCTCCCCACGGTCACCCCACCCCGGAGCTTCGCTCCGACCCTCCCCCTCAAGGGGAGGGTGAGGCCACGCCGCATCCGCAATCCGCTCTCCCCCCTTGTGGGGGAGATGGCCGGCAGGCCAGAGGGGGGTAACTGCGAGCGCGAGCATGATCTAGTTCTTCCCCGCAAACCGATCCGTCGCCCGGATCAGCTGGTCGAGAATGCCAGGCTCGAGATAGGCGTGGCCCGCCCCCTCGATCAGATGGAAATCGGCTTTCGGCCAGGCCTTGTGCAAAGCCCAAGCATACTTCGCCGGGCAGGGCATGTCGTAGCGGCCATGGATGATCACGCCCGGGATATCCTTCAGCTTGTACGCATCGCGCAACAGCTGACCTTCCTCCAGCCAGCCGGCATGGACGAAGAAGTGGTTCTCGATGCGGGCAAAGGCGAGCGCGAATTCCGGATCATAGAAGTGGTCGGAATAGTCAGGGTTCGGTAGGAGCGTGATGGTCTCGCCCTCCCAGGAGCTCCAGGCCACCGCGCAGCGCAGCTGTTCTTCACGATCGGTGCCCGTCAGCCGGCGGCGATAGGCCGCCATCATCTCGTGGCGTTCGTTTTCCGGGATCGGTGCGCAAAAGCGCTCCCACTTGTCCGGGAACATCTCGGAGACGCCGAACTGGTAGTACCAGTCGAGTTCGGCCTTGGTCAGCGTGTAGATGCCGCGCAGCACGAGTTCGGACACGCGCTCCGGATGGGTTTCGGCATAGGCAAGTGCCAGCGTCGAGCCCCAGGAGCCGCCGAAAACGAGCCACTTTTCCGCAGCGATCATCTCACGCAGCCGCTCGATGTCGGCGACCAGGTGCCAGGTAGTATTTGCCTCGATCGAGGCATGCGGCGTGGATTTGCCGCAACCGCGCTGATCGAACAGGATCACGTCATAAAGCGCGGGATCGAAGAGGCGGCGATGCGATGGGCTGGTGGCGCCGCCCGGGCCGCCATGCAGGAAGACGGCGGGCTTGGCGCCTTTGGTGCCGAAGCGCTCCCAATAGATCTGGTGCCCATCGCCGACGTCGAGCATGCCGGTCTCGAAGGGTTCGATTTCGGGATAAAAGCCGCGCAATTCAGTCGTCATGTCATGTCCTTTTCGGTGGCCAGGCCACCGTATCGTGATCGGGATGCTGCCGAGATGTGGCGGCGATCCCGGCATTGCCCTCGGGAAGATCCGAGCGGTCCGTCGGGTTTTTTGGAAGTGAAAAGAGCTTGTCGAAATAGCTGACGCGGCTTTCCACGCCGTCCTGCGAGACGGGTTCGGCGAGCTCCGGCTTGTCGAGGCTGCCGATCGTCACGCTGATATAGGGCGAACCCTTGGTGCGGAAGAAGAGCGGCGTGCCGCAGTCCTTGCAGTAGCCGCGCCCGCACGGGTCCGACGACTGAAACCAGCCCGGCTCGCCGCGCATCAGGAGAAAATCCTCCTGACGGGAGCCTGCGAGCGCCATGAAGAAGTTGCCGCTCGCCTTCTGGCACATGCGGCAGTGACAGATATGCGGATAGCCGAGCTCGCCCGCTATTCTGTAGCGGATCGCGCCGCACTGGCAGCCGCCCGAATGCACCTGACGGGTCATTGATCATCCTCCGGCGGCCACTGGGCCGTGTCGTGGTCCGGGTGCTGGAAGCTCTCGACCGAAGCGAAGAATTCTTCCATGGCCGGGGTGGTAAAGGCGGGCTTCTCGAACAGCTGATCGATCCAGGGCAGGCGCTGGTGATGGTTGACCTGGATTTGCGGCTCGAAATGCTCCGGATGATCAAAGGCGCCGATGGCGAGCTCCACCCCGGTCGGATGCTGATAGGTCAACGGCGTACCGCACTTGCCGCAAAAGCCGCGCTTCACCTTGGCCGAGGAACGGAAGAGCATCGGCTGCCCGCGCGTCCAGGTCAGATGCGCCTGATCGGCGGTGACGAAGGCCCCGAAGAAGGAACCGAACTGCTTCTGGCACATGCGGCAATGGCAGATCGACGGCCGCCCAAGCTTCGACGCCTGGAACCGGATCGCCCCGCACTGACAGCCACCGCTTTCGATGTCACTCATCTCGACGTCCTCATTGCATCGTCACATAGACCGTCACGCCGATGATCACCGCAGCGACCAGAACGCCTTTGGCGATCAGGCCGTAGAGCAACCATTTCGGCATCTTGGTATTGGGGTTCGGCTGCGTCACGACTTCGCCTCCGGCCACTGCTCCGTGTCCCGGTCCGGATGCTGGTAGGACACGACCTCGGTGAGGAAGGGCGCATCCTCAAGATCGTCCAGCGTCGCGCGCTCCGGCAGGGCAGGGATGGCGTCGACAAAGGCGAGTTTGCATTCCACCCCGAACTGGATGGTCGGCGGCAGAAGCGACGGATCATCGAAGGCACCCGCCGCCAGCGACAGCCCATCCGGCGCCTCATAGGTCAGCGGCGTGCCGCAATCGCCGCAGAAGCCGCGTTGCACGTAGTTGGACGAGGCAAAACGCTTCGGCGCGCCGCGTGTCCAACTGACCTCGGCATCGCCGACGGCAACGAGCGGCGCATAGTAAGCCCCGAAGGCCTTCTGGCACATCCGGCAATGGCAGACGGAAACGTCCTTGGGTTGGCCGTTCATACGAAAGCGTACGGCGCCGCATTGGCAGCCGCCGGTGTGGGTGAGGGCGGAGGTCATGGGGTGGTCCTCCTCGGATGGTGGGTGCGGCTACCCCCCTCTGCCCTGCCGGGCATCTCCCCCACATGGGGGGAGAGTGGGACCCCGCTGGCGTTGCCCATGACGTCAAACATCTGAGAGTTTGATTGCCGCAGCGCGTGCGTCCCCACTCTCCCCCCTTGTGGGGGAGATGTCACGGAGTGACAGAGGGGGGTAAACCGCACCGCAGCCGATACTGCCATCATCACGCCCCCTTGTCCGCAACGATCACGATATGCCGGCAGACATTGTCGATATCCCGCAGCACATCGTCGTTCCAGAAGCGCAGCACGGTCCAGCCATCCTGTTTCAGACGTCGCGTCCGGGCCGCATCATAGGCGAGATCGGCGTCGTTCCCGTGCTGAGAGCCATCCACTTCGACAACAAGTTTATGATCGGAGCACGCGAAATCGACAATGAAGCCGGCAATCGGCACCTGTCGTCTAAAACCAAGTCCCATCAGGCGATGGGCGCGCAGGCAACTCCAAAGCTTCCGCTCCGCATCCGTCATCTCCTTGCGCATGCGCTTCGCATGGGCGCGCCGTTGCGGTGGAACGGGTGCATGCGGCATGACGGCTTCCATCACCGGGTTTGACTGGTGGGAAGACTGCGGCTGGTTGCGTGATCTGGCAAGAGGTGTGTTTGGGGTTGCGCGTGTGTTACCCCCCTCTGCCCTGCCGGGCATCTCCCCCACAGGGGGGGAGAACGGGGCCCCGCCGGCGTTGCCCATGACGTCAAGCATCTGAGAGTTTGATTGCCGCAGCGCATGCGTACCCACTCTCCCCCCGCGTGGGGGAGATGTCACGAAGTGACAGAGGGGGGTAAACCGCACCGCAGCCGAAACCATGTTACCGCTTGACCTCCCAGGTCGTCACCCGCTCGCCCGTCTCCTTGTCCTTGCCGTCCTTGAGCTGGATGCCCTTGGCAGCGAGATCGTCGCGGATCTTGTCGGCTTCCGCAAAATTCTTGGCTTTGAGCATTTCGAGCCGCATGTCGATCAGTGCTTGGATCGCTGAGGGCAAAGCTGGAGAGACGTACGCACCAATTTCGGCGCCAGAAAGTTTGATCTGGCCCGGTTCAAACGTCGCCGAATAGGCCTTGCCGGCCGTTTCATCTAGGCTTACTCCGAGAAGCTCCAAACCCCACAATGCCATAGGCATTGTCGAATCATTCTTCGCATTAGCCTGAATTCGTTTGAGAGCATCCGATGTCCTTAGATCATCCGCCAAAGAAGCGAGCAATTCAGGATCTTCTCGTTTCACTGCAGGTCCAGTGGCATTCGCCCGCCGAGACAGCCGTTCCCAAATGTTCAGTGCCTCCTCCAGCCGCTTCACCGAAAAGTCGATCGGCTCGCGGTAATGCGTCATCAGCATCGCCAGCCGCAGCACTTCGCCCGGCCAGATCCGTCCGCCAAACTTCTCCGTTGCCAGCAACTCGTTGATCGTGACGAAATTGCCCTCCGACTTCGACATCTTGCGACCCTCGACCTGCAGGAAGCCGTTGTGCATCCAGACGGTTGCCATCAGGTCATTGTCGAAGGCGCAGCAGGACTGGGCGATCTCGTTTTCGTGGTGCGGGAAGATTAGGTCCAGCCCGCCGCCATGGATGTCGAACTGGTGCGGCTTGGCTTTCGCCTTGGGCGACAGGCGATCCTTGATCTCTTCCCAGAGATAGCGGTCGGACATGGCAGAGCATTCGATGTGCCAGCCGGGACGGCCGAAAATCGCATGCGCCTTGCCTTCGAAGGTGAAATGCGCCGGCCAGCCGGGCTCAGTATCGGCCGACTGTTTCCACAGCACGAAATCCGCCGGGTTCATCTTGTGGTTTTCGACGGCGACGCGCGCACCGGCCTGCTGGTCTTCGAGCTTGCGCTTCGACAGCATGCCGTAATCGGCCATCGAGGCGGTCGAAAACAGCACTTCATGCCCTTCGGAGCCGGTCGCGATATAGGCATGCCCCATGTCGAGCAGCCGCTGGATGATCGTGATCATCTGGGGAATATTGTCGGTCGCCCGCGGCTCGACGGTCGGCTTGAGGCAGCCGAGGGATGCCACATCCTCGTGGAACTGGCTCTCAGTCTTCCCGGTCACGGCGCGGATGGCGTCGTTGAGGCTCATCGAGCCGTCGGCGATCTGGCTACCGAAATCGCGCAAGGCGCGCGCGTTGATCTTGTCGTCGACGTCGGTGATGTTGCGAACATACGTGACCTTGTCGGCGCCGTAGGTGTGGCACAGCAGCCGGTAGAGCACGTCGAAGACGATGACGGGGCGCGCATTGCCGATATGAGCGAAGTCATAGACCGTCGGGCCGCAGACATACATGCGCACATTGTCGGGATCGATCGGCTCGAAGTCGACCTTCTCGCGTGTGAGCGTGTTGTAAAGCTTGAGGCCGCCGGCCATGTGAAACTCCCAGAACGAATGGACCCGGCTGGACCGGGTCGTTTGTCATCTGGGGCTATGCAGGAGACGAAAACGGCCAGGCCAGCGAATGCGCTAGCGAATAATGATCCCGCAAATGATGCAGAGGCTCGTTTTCATGGCCGCTGTTATGGCGCGCGTCGCTGTTTTGGTCAAGGGCGCTTGCGGTGTCTTGAAGCAGGTCATCTCCGTGCCGTAGGCTGTGGATAGTTGCCCTTCGGCTTAAGTCTTTTTCAAGATAACTACCCCAAATCTAGTGTGGCTTTCCCCCGCCTACGGAGATGATCTTCGGCATGGACCAAACCCTGCATCTGCCTACCATCATGATCGTCCATGCTTTGATCACCCTGATCTCGACGGTCGTGACGATTTACATGTGGCTGAGAAACCGGGACAGCCGGATCCTGCCGCTGCTGGTTGCCGCCGGATTGGCAGCTTGCGCGGCCATGCTCCTGCATTCGGCCCGCAGCACGCTGCCGCTTGTCCTGTCGTCAGGTTTGGGTCTCGGTCTCGGCGTTCTTGCGGTCGGCATATACTGGCAGGCGGTTGTCGCCTTCGAAGGCGGGAAAGTCTCCCTTACCAAAGCGTCGCTCGGGATCGTGCTATGGGCTGCCCTCTGGCTGACGCCCGTCTTTCATCAATCCATGGCAGCGCGCACCGCCATCCTCGGGCTGCTGGTTGCCGGCTACTGCTTCCTGACGGCGCGCGAGATCATGCGACGCGCCAGGATCGAACCCTTGCCCTCCCGGTCGATCGCGGCACTCGCCAATGTCATCCGCGGCGCAATCTGGCTGGCACCGATGCCGTTGTCGATCTTCGTCGCCCCGGCCTATGCCGCAGACGGGACCACGGCACCCTGGTTTGCCTTCGTCGTTCTTGCCAATTCCATGATGATCGTGCTGTCCTTGGTCGCCCTGCTGATGCTGGGCAAGGAGCGCGACGAGCTCAGATATCGCCTCGCTTCCGAGCGCGATCCGCTGACCAATCTCGCCAACCGCCGTACCTTCGTCGCGGCTGCGAACAAGGTGCTGACGTCGGAGGAGGACGGCGCAAGCCTGCTTCTGCTCGACATCGATCACTTCAAGGTCGTGAACGATACCCATGGCCACGCGGCCGGAGACCAGGTCCTGCTCGCCTTCTCGCGAGCCATCGAGCAGCGCATGCCGGGCGGCTGGCTGTTTGCCCGCATCGGCGGTGAAGAATTCGCCTGTCTGATGCCCCGCATGAGCGCGCAGAAGGCGGTGGCGGTGGCCGAGAACCTGCGTCTGGCCGTGGCCGACATGCTGATACCGGCGCCGTCTTTCCTGCGGGTCACCGTCAGCATCGGCGTCAGCGAAGTGAAGGGGCGGGGTGGAGACCTCGATGGACTTCTCGCCACGGCGGATGCCGCCCTTTATCGCGCCAAGGCCGATGGTCGAAACTGTGTCAGGCTGTATGAACCGGCGGTCCTGCTCGCCGAGACCGGCAATGCGCTGGCCCTTGCCGTCGAACAGCCGCGCCGTCGGCTGACGCGCATGCGCCGCCGCGCGGGCTGATCAGGCCGCCGGGCGCGGCAGCCTGAGGATCCCCAGCACCAGAGCGCATCCGAGAACAATGACGGCTCCGCCGCAGAGCTGCAGCGCCGTCAGTGGTTCGTCGAGCACGAAGGCACCGACCAGCACGGCCACCACCGTGACCACGAATTCGACGCTGATCGCGGCCGTCGCGCCTATGCTTTTGACCAGCCCGAAATAGAGGACATAGGTCAAGGCGCTCATCAAGGCGGCGAGGGCGATGAGATAGACATAATCGATGGCTGCTGGCGTGCCCGGAACGGGCACGAACCACAGGAGCGGCAGCGTCAGGATCCCGCCCGCGATGAACGATCCGATCGTGACTTCCCAAGGGCCGGTGCCGCTCAGATGTCGGCTGGCATAATTGCTGCCGAAGGCGGCGGAGAAGGTCGAGCCCACCATGGCGAGGCAACCGAGCAGGAAGGCGCTGGTCACGGGGACGGCGGGAAAACCCACCAGCATGATGATTCCGATCGTGCCAAGCGCAAGACCGAGCACGCGCGCCGGCGTGATCCGCTCCAGTCCCCAGAGCTGGGCAATGACCATCGAAAACAGCGGGATGGAGGCAACGAAGATGGCGGCCATGGCCGTGCCGATCAGCGGCGTGGCGTAGGAAAGGCCGATGAGCTGCCCGGCCACCGTCGTTGAGCCGACGGCCGCGAACGGCAGCCATCCGGCACTGAAATCAAGCCTGCGTCGCATGATCTGCGCGATGGCAAAGAGGAGCGCGCCTGCGATGAAGCAGCGAAAGGTTACCGCCCCGATCCAGCCGAAGGCATCGACGACATGCAGGAGGAGCAGAAAGGAAAGTCCCCACGCCAGCGACAGATAGGCATAGGCGGCGAAATCTCTGGGGGACATGAAGTGGTCCTGAAAAATCGCCGGTCGGCAGCTCCCTGAAGAGACGGGCGAATCTGCTATTCCGGCATCCGATAATCGACGATCTTGCCTTCGCGCAGCTGGTAGAGCTTGCCGGTTTCCGTCTGGTCCGGGCCGACCAGCGCCATCAGCTTGGCCGCCACTTCGGACGGATGCGGCACGGTCTGCGGATCTTCACCCGGCATGGCCTGGGCACGCATTGCCGTGCGCGTCGGGCCCGGGTCGACGGACAAAATCCGCAGGGGCAGGCGTTGCGTCTCGGCAGCCCAGGTACGGGCGAGCGCTTCCACGGCGGCCTTGGATGCGGAATAGGGGCCCCAGAAGGGCTTACACTTGTGAGCGGCGCTCGACGACAGGATCAGCGCGCGGCCCTGGTCCGACTTGACCAGCAACGGCTCCAGCGAGCGGATCAGGCGCCAGGTTGCCGTCACATTGATCATCATGACCTTGTCGAAGACCTTGGCTTCGACATGGCCGATCGGCGAGATGACACCGAGAACGCCGGCATTCAGCACCGCGATATCGAGCTTTCCCCAGCGTTCGAAGATGTGGCCGCCGAGCTGGTCGATCGCTGCCATGTCCGAAAGGTCGAAGGGCACCAGCGTCGCCGTGCCGCCGACTGCTTTGATCGCGTCGTCGAGCTCTTCCAGCCCGCCGACGGTTCGAGCACAGGCGATGACATGCGCGCCGGCCTTTGCCAGTTCGATCGCGGTGAAATAGCCGATGCCACGCGAGGCGCCGGTGACGAGCGCGAGACGGCCCTTGAGGTCGATGGTCATGGTCTGTCCTATGTCCCTAGAGCATGTCCGGCCTAAGCTGGATCACATGCTCTATCTCCTTGTTTTGACGCAGTCCGGACGCAAAACCGCTGACGCACTCTTGCTGGACTTGCTCTGGAGCTCATCCGTTGGCGGCGAGCATGCTTTCCTTGCGGCCCGGCTTTTCGCTCTCCTTGTCGAGGAGGCGGGTCGGGTAGTCGCCGGTGAAGTAGTGATCGGTGAATTCCGGATTGTTGGGATCGCGCGGCTTGCCACCGACGGCCATGTAGAGCCCGTCGATCGACAGGAAGGCCAGGGAGTCGGCGCCGATATATTTCGCCATGTCCGCCTCATGGGCATACTGGTTGGCGAGCAGCTTGTCCCGGTCCGGCGTGTCGATGCCGTAGAAGTCGGGATGGAAGATCATCGGCGATGCGACGCGGATATGCACTTCCTTGGCGCCGGCATCGCGGATCATCTGCACGATCTTCAGCGAGGTCGTGCCACGCACGATGGAATCATCGACCAGCACGACGCGCTTGCCCTCGATCATCGCCCGGTTCGCGGAATGCTTGAGCTTGACCCCGAAGGCACGGATCTGCTGGGTCGGCTCGATGAAGGTACGCCCGACATAGTGGTTGCGGATGATGCCGTATTCGAAGGGGATGCCGCTCTGCTGGGCATAGCCGAGCGCTGCCGGTGTGCCGCCATCCGGCACGGGGACGACGACATCGGCTTCAACAGGCGCTTCCTTGGCCAGGTTGATCCCGGCATTCTTGCGGGTCGTGTAGACGTTGCGGCCGGCGACAACGGAGTCGGGACGGGCGAAATAGACATATTCGAACATGCAGACGCGTTCCGGCTGCGGCCGGGCCGGCATGCGGGATTCGATCGTCACCGAACCATCCGCCTGGGTTTCGCAGATCACCACTTCGCCATTCTTCACATCACGGACGAATTTGGCGCCGATGATGTCGAGCGCACAGGTCTCCGAACAGAAGATCGGCTTGCCGTCGAGTTCGCCCATGACCAGAGGCCGGATGCCGATTGGGTCGCGGGCGGCAATCAGCTTGGTGCGGGTGAGCGCGATCATCGCATAGCCGCCTTCCATCTGGCGGATGGCGTCGATGAAGCGGTCGGTCGTCGAGGCATGACGCGATCGGGCAATCAGATGAAGTACCACCTCGGTGTCCGAGGTCGACTGGCAGATGGCACCGGTCGCGATGATCTGGCGGCGCAGCGTCAGTCCGTTGGTGAAGTTGCCGTTATGGGCAATCGCGATGCCACCTTCCTCGAGTTCGGCGAAGAGTGGCTGCACGTTGCGGAGCGCCACTTCCCCCGTCGTCGAGTAGCGCGTGTGGCCGATCGCCTGTGGGCCCGGCAGCTTCGCCAGCGTCGCCGGGTTGGTGTAGTGGTCGCCGACGAGGCCCATATGTTTTTCGGTGTAGAACTGCCGTCCGTCGAAGGAGACGATACCGGCCGCTTCCTGGCCGCGATGCTGAAGCGCATGCAGGCCGAGTGCGGTCAGCGTCGCTGCATCCGGATGCCCGAGAATGCCGAACACGCCGCATTCTTCGTGAAACTTGTCATCATGGCTGCCGTAGACGACATGGGAGGGGCTGGACTGCTTCATGGCGAGGGCCTTTGCTCCGGGAACAGATGCGGGTGCAACGCTTTGAACAGGGAAGCCGCCGGTCTGTCCCGATCCGGCGGCGTCTGTCTTGTCTCAAGTCGCGCGGCTTTCGAGCCGCGAGAAGATCAGTTGTTCTGGGCCGGAGCCTGGTCGGCAGGGGCCTGTTCGGCCGGTGCCTGATCGGCAGGGGCCTGCTCGCCGGCTTCGGTCTCTTCGCGGCCGAGGATCCGTTCGCGGATCTGCGGTTCGATATCCTGCGGCAGAACGGCTTCGAGCTTCAGCACCAGCGAATCGAGGAAAGGCTTCGACTTGGATTCGTTGACCCAGTCGGGGCGCTGGCGAACATCGATCAGCCAGTTCCAGAAGGCGACGGCGACGACGAGAAGCAGCAGGCCGCGGGCCGCACCGAAGAGGAAGCCAAGGGTACGATCGAGCGCACCGATGCGGCTGTCGATGATGAAATCGGCGATGCGCGAGGTGATGAAGGAGATCACGATCAGCGCGATCAGGAAGATGATGCCGGCAGAACCGGCCATCGCGATCCTGGGATCGTCGGTATAGCTCATCAGATAGGGCACGAGCAGGGGATAGAGATAGTAGGCGGCGGCGACAGAGCCCGCCCAGCTCGCGATGGACAGCACTTCGCGCGAAAAGCCGCGCACCATCGCCAGCACCGCTGAAAACAGAACGACGCCGATGACGATACCGTCGAAAATTGTGATGGGCATAAATTCCAACTCCAGGGCCACCGGCAAGACCGGCATTGATGTCACCGCGATACCGCCGGAACGCGTGAAATCACGCGTCGGACCGGATCAACCGTCCTCCTGATCCCTTGGGGCCTTCAGCCGGGAACCGGCGATGCGCGCCACGAGATCGGGAAGGCTGTCCACTTCCCTCCATTTGCCCTTCGAACCCTTTGGCAGGTCCGGCGAGGCAGCCGGCAAGACCGCGGCGGAGAAACCAAGCTTTTCCGCCTCTTTCAGCCTCTGGGCGGTGTGGGCAACGGGCCTCACCGCCCCCGACAGGCTGACTTCGCCGAAATAGACGCAATCG
The DNA here is from genome assembly GCA_032102365.1 of Allorhizobium sp. CTOTU50464. Taxonomy (GTDB): domain Bacteria; phylum Pseudomonadota; class Alphaproteobacteria; order Rhizobiales; family Rhizobiaceae; genus Allorhizobium. The sequence continues at coordinate 52,285 of DAMDHD010000006.1, forward strand.
GCCGGAAGGGCAAGACCGGCCAGCGACGAAACCAAAGCCGAAGCGATTGCCATATCGGCTGCCGGTTCGCTGATCCGGTAACCGCCGGCAACGTTCAGATAGACGTCGTGCTGACCGAGCCGCACACCGCAATGCGCTTCCAATACCGCCAAAATCATGGCGAGGCGTGAGGAATCCCATCCGACGACGGCGCGGCGCGGTGTTCCAAGCGATGTTGCCGCCACCAGCGCCTGCACTTCGACCAGCACCGGGCGCGTCCCCTCCATGCCGGCGAAGACGGCCGCACCCGGGGCTTTCTCGTTGCGTTCGCCGAGGAAAAGCTCGGAGGGGTTGGCCACTTCGCGCAGGCCCTTGTCGGACATTTCGAAGACGCCGATCTCGTCGGTCGGTCCGAAGCGGTTCTTTACCGTGCGCAGGATGCGGTAGTGATGGCCCCGGTCCCCTTCGAAGTAGAGGACGGCATCCACCATGTGCTCGACCACGCGCGGGCCGGCGATCTGGCCTTCCTTCGTGACGTGACCGACCAGCACCATGGTGGCCCCGGTCTGCTTGGCAAAGCGGATCATCGCCTGCACGCCGGTCCGGACCTGCGTGACAGTGCCCGGTGCGCTGTCGGCGGTGTCGCTCCACAGCGTCTGGATCGAATCGATGATGACGAGGTCCGGCCGCTTGCCTTCAGAGATGGTCGCCAGAATGTCCTCGACATTGGTTTCGGCTGCGAGAAGCACATCCGTGTCGGCCGCGCCCAGACGCTGCGCACGCAGCCTGACCTGCGCAACCGCTTCTTCGCCCGAGACATAGATGATGCGATGGCCCCGCCGCGACAGGGCCGCCGCCGCCTGCATCAGGAGCGTCGACTTGCCGATGCCCGGATCGCCGCCGATCAAGACCGCCGAGCCGCGCACGAAACCGCCGCCCGTTGCGCGATCGAGTTCACCCATGCCGGTCGGAATGCGCGGCGCCTCCTCGATCTCGCCGGACAGCGAGGTGAGCGTGACGGGACGCCCCTTCTTCGGCACCTTGCCCGGCCCGGAGCCGATCCCGCCCATCGGGTCTTCTTCAACAATGGTGTTCCATTCGCCGCAGCCATCGCATTTCCCCGCCCAGCGGGAATGCACCGTGCCGCAGTTCTGGCAGACGAATTGAGTTCTGGCTTTGGCCATTCAGTTTTCACTCTCGGAGAAATAATCAGCGGTAATGTCCTGCCGCCCATGGACGATGCGAAGAACGACGAGGGTGTCTTCGATGAAGCGGAAGTAAATGCATCGACGGCGGTAGGGAAACGCGCGCAGGCCTGGCTTTAGCCAGTCACGGGACACGCCCGGGTTCCGCGATGCGGCAAGTTCAGCGATCTTGCGTTCGATGTCCTGGATAAGCCGCTCGGCCGCCACCGGGTTGCGTTCCTCCAGATAGCCGTAGATCTGAATGAGATCCTCAACGGCCTGTGGCGACAGTCGGAAACGGCGACCGAAACTGCCACTCACTTTCGTGCTTTCGCTTTGGCGATAACATGTGCAGTCAGATCGCCCGTTCCGGAAAATTCGATGGAATCCCCGGCCTCAACGGATGCGTCGGCTTCGTCGATCATCAACCGCAACTCCGCGACCCGCTGTTGACGTTCATCTCTGGCGAGAAGCCGAAGCCCGGCTCGAAGCATGTCCTCGGCTGATGCATAGCGCCCATCGTTGACCTGCCGGCGCACGAAGGCAGTTTCTTCTGGTGCGAGGTCAATGTGCACGGACGAATGGGACGGATGTTCTTCGGTCATGGGATACTCCAGCTCCGGAACAATAGCAGAACAAAGCCGCTGGCGCCAGACCTCAGTCGTCCGCTTCGAGATACATCCGCTCGTAGCGCAGTCCGAGGCCCGTCAGCATCTCGTAGCCGATCGTGCCGGCGGCGCGAGCGACCTCGTCGAGCGGCATGGAGGGGCCAAGGAGCTCGATATAGTCGCCGGCGCGCACAGCATTGTCGGGCAGATCTGTGACGTTGAAGATGGTCAGGTCCATCGTGACCCGGCCGACGACCGGCACGCGCTTGCCACCGATGACGCCCTCTGCGCCAGGAAGTCCGGTGTCGCGCAGCGGGATGCCCGTGCCGGAGAGATTGCGCAGATAGCCATCCGCATAACCGACACTCGCCACCGCGAGCCGGCTGTCGCGTGTGAGCACCTGGGTCGCGCCATAGCTCACGCTCTCGCCGGCCTTGGCATTGCGAACCTGCAGGATACGCGCCTCGGCCTTGACCACCGGCTGCATCGGGTTCTTCGCGCCGCTGACCGCCTCGCCACCGTAAAGCGCGATGCCGGGACGGGTGAGGTCGAAGTGATAATCGGCGCCGAGAAAGATGCCGGCTGAGGCGGAGAGACTGGAATCAACACCTTCGAAAGCGGTGCTAACCCTCTGGAATTTCTCGAGTTGCTGGCGGTTCATCGGCGAGGATGGATCATCGCCGCAGGCGAGGTGGCTCATGACCAGCACCGGATCGAGGCTCGCCGGCCGCGAGACGTCGTCGACCAGCGCCATCGCCTCGTCCATGGGCAGACCGAGCCGATTGAAGCCGGTATCGACATGCAGCGCGCAAGGATAGGGGCCGCGTTCTGTCAACACCGCCATCCAGAAGGCGAGCTGTTCTTCCGAGGCAATGACCGGCACGAGATCGTTCTCGAAGAAGATCTCCTCCTGGCCGGGCCAGATGCCCGAAAGCACAAAGATCCGGGCCTCCGGCGCGTAGGGACGAAGCGTTGCCCCCTCCGCCGGCACGGCAACGAAGAAGTCCCGGGCGCCGGCGCGGTAGAGCGTCTGTCCGACGTCCTCGATCCCCAGACCATAGGCATCCGCCTTGACGACCGCGGCCGCCCGGGCCTTGCCGGATCTGCGCGCCATCTCTCGCCAGTTCTCGGCAATCGCCGAGAGATCCACGGTCAGGCGCAGCGGTGCCGACTGAAATTCTTCCGGCGCATCGATGAGGGTAAAACGGTCTGTCATGAAGGCTTCGGGTCTATTGATCGGTCCGGGGACCCTAGCACTTTTCTTCAAGACGAAAATGCGGCGGCCGGATATTATGCTGCTATGCACAGTGTTTCGCAGCAAGAGGCCGCCGAAGCCAATCCGGTATCGCGGCAGGAGCAGACCCGCTTCTGGCGGGATGGGCGCTTCCGCGACATGGAATGCCTGTCCGCCTCCTTCATCACCCATGAATTCTCGCCGCATTCGCACGACACCTTCTCGATCGGCGCGATCGAAGTCGGCTGCCAGGTTGCGAGCATCCGCGGCACGCGCGAACACACCGGTCCCGGGACGCTCTACCTCATCAATCCCGGCGAAATCCACGACGGCCAGCCCGGCACGCCGGGAGGTTATCGATACCGGATGATCTACCCGGACGTGGCGCTTCTGACCGACATCATCGAGGATGTGACCGGCCGCGCCTTCAACGGCACGCCGAGCTTCGGCCAGCAACTGCTGACGGATCCGGATCTCGCCCGCGCCTTCAATTTCGCCCATCGCCGGATCGAAAGCGGGGAGGTGGCGGGACTTGAAGGGGAGGAGAGCATGTATTGCGTGCTGGCCACCATGTTTGCCCGCCACGGCAGCGACATCATCCGCGCTCCCGATCACCGGGAGCCGCTCGCCATGCGCCGCGTGCGTGATTACATCACCACCCATTTCGATGAAGAGATCGGGCTGGAGGTATTGGCAAAGGTGGCGGGCCTCAGCCGCGCCCATATGATCCGCGCCTTCCGCAAGCAGTATTTCATCACGCCTCATGCCTTCCAGACGGACATGCGGATCCGCCATGCCCGTCATCTGCTGAGATCCGGTGCCACGCCCTCCGACACGGCCTTGGCCTGTGGCTTTGCCGATCAGGCCCACATGACGCGGCAGTTCAAGGCCCGGACGGGCCTGACGCCCGCGGTCTTCCGGGCCGGCTGATCACTTTCGTTCAAGACCTCGGAGAAAAGCAGGCCTATCCCAGCCCGGTAGCGCGCAAGGGAATACGCATGCCATCCAACACGACCCTCGAAATCCGACAGGGTTTCAGATCCATTCTTCCGTTGACCGTGGCCGTGGTGCCGATCGGTCTCGTCTTCGGCGCTGTTGCCGCCACGAAAGGTCTCTCGGCGCTGGATGTCGCGCTGATGAGCGCTCTGGTCTTTGCTGGCGGCTCGCAATTCGTCGCCATGGATCTGTGGAGCCATCCCGCCAGCATCGCAGCGCTTGGCATGGCGGCCCTGCTCGTCAATGTCAGGCATGTGCTGATGGGCGCGTCGATCTCGCGTCACATGGCCGCCTTCTCGCGCCGGCAGAAGATCGTATCGATGTTCTTCCTGGCCGACGAGATCTGGGCCGTTGCCGAGTTTCGCGCTCGGGACCACCGCCTCACGCCGGCCTGGTACTTCGGTGCCGCCTTGCCCTTCTACGCGGCTTGGGTTCTCTCGGGCCTTGCCGGGGCCTTGCTCGGCAGCCTCGTCGGCGATCCCTCGGTGATCGCCATGGACTTTGTATTCCCCGCGGTCTTCGTCATCCTCATCGCCGGCTTCTGGCGCGGTGCGCGCACCGGGCTGATCCTTGTCGGAAGCGGAGCCAGCGCGCTCCTTGTCCATCACCTGGTGCCGGGCGTCTGGTATATCCTCGACGGCGCCTTGGGTGGTGTCTCGGTCGCCGCCGCACTCTCGATGCGTAAGCGGGAGGCGGGCGCATGACGATCGACCTCAACACCATGCTGGCGATCCTCGCCATGGCGGTCGCGACCCTTGCTACCCGCCAGGCCGGGCTGCTGGTCGGTCGTCTGCTCAACCTGTCGCCGCAGGCAGAAGACATCCTGGCAGCCATCCCGCCGTCCGTGCTGATGGCTGTCGTTGCGCCAACGGCTCTTGCCACAGGCTGGGCCGAGACGGCGGGCGGTGCGGTAGTGGCCCTGGCAGCGACAAGGCTGCCGCTTCTCCCGGCTGCTGCAGCCGGCGTGCTCACGGTCGCGCTGCTGAGGGCTTACGGGCTCTGAGCTGCAAAAGGGAAGGGCGCCTCCGGGGCGCCCTTCGATCTCACGGTTCTTCGTACTGGATGAAGCTCGGCTCGGCCAGATCCGCAAAGCGGGTGAATTCCGACTGGAAGGCGAGCTTGACGGTGCCGGTCGGTCCGTGACGCTGCTTGGCGATGATGACGTCGGCCGTGCCCTTGACCTTCTCCATATGCGCTTCCCATTCCGGATACTTCGGATCGGCGGGATCACGCGGTTCCAGGTTCTTCACGTAGTATTCCTCACGGAACACGAAGAGCACGACGTCGGCGTCCTGCTCGATCGAGCCCGATTCACGAAGGTCGGAAAGCTGAGGGCGCTTGTCGTCGCGGTTTTCCACCTGACGCGAGAGCTGCGACAGCGCCACGATCGGCACGTTCAGTTCCTTGCCGAGCGACTTCAGACCCGTGGTGATCTGGGTAATTTCCTGCACGCGGTTTTCGCCCGACTTGCCGGAGCCGGTCATCAGCTGGATATAGTCGATGACCAGGAAGTCGAGGCCGCGCTGGCGCTTCAGGCGACGGGCGCGGGCCGCGAGCTGCGCAATCGAGATACCACCGGTCTGGTCGATGAACAGCGGCACCTTCTGCATGGTCTGCGAAAAGCCGACCAGCTTTTCGAATTCATGCTCGGTGATGTCACCACGGCGGATCTTCGAGGAGGAGACTTCCGTCTGCTCGGACATGATACGGGTGGCGAGCTGTTCGGCCGACATTTCGAGCGAGTAGAAGCCGACCACGCCGCCGTTCTTCGCCTTGAAGGAGCCGTCCGGCAGAACTTCCGGCTCGTAGGCGGCTGCAATATTCCAGGCAATGTTGGTGGCAAGCGAGGTCTTGCCCATACCCGGACGACCGGCGAGCACGATCAAGTCGGAGCGCTGCAATCCGCCCATCTTGGCATCGAGCGACATGATGCCGGTGGAGATGCCTGAGAGATTGCCGTCGCGTTCGAAGGCCGCACCCGCCATGTCGACCGCCTGGGCAACGGCATCCGAGAAGGACTGGAAGCCGCCATCGTAACGGCCGTTTTCGGCGAGCGCAAAGAGGCGGCGCTCGGTGTCTTCGATCTGCGCCTGGGGCGGCATGTCGAGCGGCGCATCATAGGCGATGTTGACGACGTCCTCGCCGATCTGGATCAGCGAGCGGCGCAGCGCGAGGTCATAGATAGCGCGACCATAGTCCTCCGCATTGATAATGGTGACGGCTTCGGAAGCCAGACGCGCGAGATACTGCGCGACGGTCAGGTCGCCGACCTTCTGGTCGGCGGGCAGGAAGGTCTTGATCGTGACGGGGTTTGCCGTCTTGCCCATGCGGATGATTTCGGAGGCGACCTCGAAGATCTTCCGGTGCAGCGGCTCATAGAGATGCTCGGGCTTCAGAAAGTCCGACACGCGATAGAAGGCGTCGTTGTTGACCAGAATCGCGCCGAGCAGCGCCTGTTCGGCTTCGATGTTGTTCGGAGCTTCCCGGTAAAGGGGCTCGGCCGGCTGGACCGGGCTCAATTTGCGCGCAGCATCATTCATTCGTTCGAATCCGTTCAGTGTGTCGGCGGTGGCTGCACCATAGCGAGAACGTGGGGCAGCGAAATGGCTCGCACGCCAACCCACATTGATTCACAGGCGCCTCATTGCGACTTCAGAAAAAGCCGAGGATTCCGATCTTTTCGGTTGACTGTGACATTCAACGAATCGGCCTCAGAAGCCTCCAGTCTAGCAGAGGCGATGCGCGACTGGCGTCGAAAAAGCGATGCAGCATCCATGAGTCAAAACATTCCGCCCATGCCGACCGCGCATGGCTGCCATCGCAGGATCACGCTTGATTTGTGCCGTCCAGCAATTAATTAGGAGCAATATAGATAGCAACCTAATTAATAGGAGGGGCGCTAGTGTCTCGACAAACGCAGAACGAGCAGCTCTTCGACGAGATGTCGGCTTTCAACCGGAAGCTCCGTGCCTTCTTCGACGCCGCCGTGCGTGAGGAGGGGCTGACGCTGGCACGTGCCCGGGCCCTTTTTGCGATCTCGCGCCGTGGACCGCTCACCCAGAAGGAACTGGCCGAAGAGCTGGAAATCGAGACGCCGACGCTGGTGCGCGTGCTGGACGGTATGGCCCGCCAGAACCTGATCGTCAGGACCGAGGACGAGAACGATCGCCGTGCCAAGCGCATCGCCATGACCGAAGCGGGCAGGGCCGCCTATGACAGGATGCATGTGCTCGCCACGGACCTGCGCGCACAGATTGCGGCGGAAATCTCGTCTGATGATATCGAGATCGCGCTGTCGGTCGTCCGGCGCCTCACCCGCAACCTCCAGAGCCTCGACCAGCCAAAGGTGCGGTCATGAGCGCCGTCAGCGAAACAGCAGCAACCGCTGTGTCAGATCCTGCCAAGGTGACGACACCAGCACAGGATGCGCCGCCCGCCGCACCTGTTGCGCCGCCGGCAAAGCCCCTCTGGCTGGCTGCGATCTATGTCGTGTCCGGCCTGATGCTGTTCATCACCCAGGGCCTGGGCATGAACATCGTCAATGCCAACCTTTACCAGCTGCAGGGGGAGTTTTCGGCGACGGTCGTAGAGGCAGCCTGGCTTTCGGCGGCCTATATGGCCCCCTATGCGACGCTCTCGATCGCGCTCTTCAAGATCCGCACGCAATACGGCCTGCGCCCCTTTGCCCAGTGGAGCATCTTGATCTTCGTGCTCGCGTCCTCGCTGAACCTCCTGGTCGACGATCTTCATTCCGCGCTCGTCGTCCGCTTCATCAGCGGTTGTGCGGCGGCTCCCATTTCGTCGCTGGGCTTTCTCTATGTGCTCGAGGCCTTCCCGCTGCAGCGCAAGCTGAACCAGGGCCTGAACGTCGCGCTGCTCGGGACGTTACTGGCGGCCCCCATCGCCCGCATGATCTCGCCGTCCCTCCTGCAGATCGACGGCTGGCACGCGCTCTACACGCTGGAAGTCGGCCTGGCCCTCATCTCGATGGTCGTCATCTTCGCGCTTCCTGTGACACCGCCGCCGCGCGCCAAGGTGATCGAGCGGCTGGATATCCTGTCCTATCTGCTGATGGCGATCGGCATCGGCTGCCTCGCCGTGTTCCTCACGCTTGGACGTCTCTACTGGTGGTTCGAGACCTGGTGGCTCGGTGCGCTGCTTGCTGCGGCAATCGCCTTCATCGCCATGACCGCGCTGATCGAATCCCATCGGCAAAATCCGATGCTCGACTTCCGCTGGATCTTTTCCCGCAGCAATCTGCACATGGCAGCCGTGCTCCTGGTCTTCCGTGCGGTGTCATCCGAACAGTCTTCGACCGCTGTCAGCTTCTTCCAGCAGATCGGTCTCCTGAACGACCAGCAGTTCACCCTTTGGGCGCTGGTTCTCGTCGCCTCCGTCGGTGGCGCCCTCTTGTGCATGGCTCTCATGTCGTCGCGCTACGTCGAGACGGCGCATGTGATCGCGCTCGCGCTGATTGCCGTCGGCGCCTATCTCGACAGCCAGGCAAGCAACCTGACGCGCCCCGAACAGATGTATCTGAGCCAGGGCATGATCGCCTTCGGTGCCGCGATGTTCCTGCCGCCGGTGATGGCGAAGGGGTTCGCAGGCGCCCTCCAGAAGGGACCGGCCTATATCGTCAACTTCATCGTGATCTTTCTCTTCACGCAGATCACAGGCGCCCTTTTGACGACGGCCTTCCTCGGAAGCTTCGTCACTATCCGGGAGAAGTTTCATTCGAGCATTCTGGTCGAGAACATTTTGCTGACGCGTCCTGAAGTCGCTCAGCGTGTCGGCCAGCTCTCTGCCGCCTATCGCAAGGTCATCACCGATCCGAGCATCCTCAATGCGGAAGGTCTGACGCTGCTCGCGCAGCAGGTCACGCGTGAGGCCTATGTGCTCGCCTACAACGACACCTTCCTGCTGATCTCCGCCGCCGCGACCATCGCGCTCGCCACACTCCTCCTGCATCTCGCCTGGAACTGGCTCCGGACCCTCCGAGCCGCTCCAGTCGATGAAGCCACCCAATCCTGATGTTTTGAAAAAGAGTCCGCCGCCATGTTGAAGAAACTGTTCACCCCCGTCACCATCCTGATTATCCTCGGTGCCCTGATCGGCACCTCGCTGGTCCTCTACGCCTGGCGCCTGCCGCCATTCACCAGCTCGGTCGAGATGACCGACAATGCCTATGTCCGGGGCTATGTCACCACACTCAGCCCCCAGGTCAGCGGCTATGTGGTCGAGGTCCCGGTTCAGGATTACCAATCGGTAGAAAAGGGCGAGCTCCTCGCCCGCATCGACGACCGCATCTATCGCCAGAAGCTTGCCCAGGCCGAGGCAGCCCTTGCCACGCAGAAGGCAGCACTCGACAATTCGCACCAGCAGGAGGTGGCCGCCCAGGCGCGGATCGCATCCAGCGAAGCCGCCGTTGATTCGGCAGCAGCCGATCTTCAGCAGGCGGAAAGCCAGTCGGAGCGGCAGAACAGCCTGACGCGCAGCGGTGTCGTCGCCACGAGCGCGCAGGAACAGGCCCAGGCGGCGCTGGACCGTGCGCGTGCCGGCATGGCCCAGGCCAAGGCGGCCGTCGAAGTATCCCGCCAGGACCTGCAGACCATCATCGTCAACCGGGGATCGCTCGAGGCCGCCGTCGCCAATGCCGAAGCCCAGGTGGAGCTCGCCAAGATCGATTTGTCCAACACCGAGATCCGCGCCCCGCGCGACGGCAAGCTCGGCGAAGTGGGTGCCCGCGTCGGCCAGTATGTGGCCGCAGGCACGCAGCTGATGGCCGTGGTGCCGGACGACGTCTGGATCATCGCGAACTTCAAGGAAACGCAGCTTGCCGGCATGGAAGTCGGTCAGCCCGTCGAAATCACGGTTGATGCGCTGAACCGCAGCGTCCTGAAGGGGAAGGTCGAGCGTTTTTCGCCCGCGACCGGCTCGGAATTCTCGGTGATCAGGGCCGACAATGCGAGCGGCAACTTCGTCAAGATCGCTCAGCGGATGGGTGTGCGGATTGCGCTCGACCAGACGCAAGGTGCAGCCTCGCTGTTGACGCCCGGCATGTCAGTCGTGGTTCGCATCGACAAGAGCGCTGATCCGGCCTGACCGGCGCTACTACCCGCACATGAAAAAGCCCGGCCTTGCGAAAGCAGGGCCGGGCTTTTTTGTAACGCTACACCCGAAGGTGCGAGCGATTAGCGGTCTTCGTCACCGTCCATGTCGGCGTCCGGATCGAAGAAGTCTTCCGGACGAAGCGCGTCTTCGTCAACGCCATAGATGGCGTCGGCGGAGGTCAGGCTTTCGCCCTTGGCCTGGCGCTCGGCTTCTTCAGCCGAACGGGCAACGTTGAGCTCGACGGTCAGTTCGACTTCCGAATGCAGGTGCAGGGTGACCTGGTGGATGCCGATAGCCTTGATCGGGGTGTTCAGCTCGACCTGGTTACGGCCGATGTTGAAGCCTTCGGCGGCCAGGATTTCGACGACGTCACGAGCAGCGACAGAACCGTAGAGCTGGCCGGTTTCGCCAGCCGAGCGGACAACGATGAAGGACTTGCCGCCGAGAGCGTCGGCAACCTTCTGGGCTTCGGACTTGCGCTCGAGGTTACGAGCTTCGAGCGTGGCGCGCTCGGCTTCGAAACGCTTCTTGTTGGCTTCGTTGGCGCGAAGAGCCTTGCCCTGCGGCAGCAGGAAGTTACGGGCGAAGCCGTCGCGAACCTTTACGGTTTCGCCCATCTGGCCGAGCTTGGCGATGCGTTCGAGGAGAATGACCTGCATTGTCGTGTTCCTTTCAGTGTCAATCAGTTTCGGGTGTGTCGGTGTCGGCCTTGCGGGCCGGGGTCAGGGCAACGGTCCGTCTGGTATCCGACAGGCCGATGATCAGCGGGATCATGAGCGGCAGCAGCATGATCGTGGAGAGATAGGCAAGAACGAGGGCCGGAAGGCGCCAGTCCCGGCCACGGGTCTTGAGATGCAGCCAGGCAAAGCCCGACATCAGGAAGCCGGCGCCGAAGGTGCCGCAGACGGTGGCGCCGATCATGGCCGGCACGCCGCCAATGAAGCAGGCAATGATGCCCGCAAGGAAGATGAAGACCGTGTTGCGGTTCATCCGAAGCGCCGACGGGACGTCTTCGCGCGGACGCTTGTTACGGCCAGACGCGGTGACGATCCGCATGGCGATGTAATACATCATGGTCAGAAGCAGCACCCAGGTGCCGCCCTGGATGATCGGCAGAAGCACGACCATGCTGCTCTTCAGCTGTTCGAGCGCGAGCGCATCGGGCGCCATGGCCGGATCCTGCGCATTCATCGCCTGGACCATGGCGTCCACCAGCTGTCCGGTGAATTCCGGGCCAAAGCCGATGATGACGCCGAGCACGACGACGGCAATCGTGACGAAGCTGCAGAGCTGAAGAAGAATGTCGGACAGCGGGTACCAGGCCATCAGATGGTCGGGGCCACCGATTTCGGAGGCCGGACGCGCGAGGCTCGACAGATGCGCCAGCCAGCCCGCCGGTGCGAGCGTGAAGATCGCCATGCCGAAGGCAAACATCGGCGATACGCTGACGGTTCCGAGGAGAGCTGCGCTTACAATCGCCGTAATCGCGGCGGCATTGCCCCAGCCGAGACCGACGATGAGAACGGGAAGCGCGGATGCGGCATAGAGAATGGAGGCAAGCGTCGGCTGCGCCGCAGCACCCAGCACCAGCAGGGCGGCGGTAATGCCGGCAACAAAGCCGGTCGTCAGCGATTTCGCATCCAGGTTCTTCACTGTCGCTGTCCTGCTGTCTAGCAGTTAGGGGAGGGGCCCGAGCGATCTCGCAAGAGGCATCCCCAACATGGGATTTCCAAATGTCGCGGCAACGCGCCATCAGGGGGTGGTTCCGATCCGCGCCCAACGCGGAAGGGATGAAGCCCGCCGATCGATGATCGGCAGGCTTCGGATCAGATTACGCTACGACGTAGGGCAGCAGGCCGAGGAAACGGGCGCGCTTGATGGCCTGGGCCAGTTCGCGCTGCTTCTTCTGGGAAACTGCGGTGATACGCGAAGGAACGATCTTGCCGCGCTCGGAAATGTAGCGCTGCAGGAGGCGAACGTCCTTGTAGTCGATGCGCGGAGCGTTTGCGCCCGAGAAGGGGCAGGTCTTGCGACGACGATGGAACGGGCGGCGTGCCGGAGCAGAGGATGCATCAGCCATTGTGTTTTCTCCTTGTGCTCGAAATTACGCGCGGTCTTCGCGCGGACGACGCTCGAAACCGCCTTCGCGGGGAGCGCGCGGACCACGGTCGCCGAAGTCGCGGCGCGGGCCACGGTCGTCGCCGTCACGACGCGGACGGTCGTCACGGTCGCGCTTCTGCATCATGGCAGACGGGCCTTCTTCGTGGGCTTCCACAGCGATGGTCATGTAACGAAGAACGTCTTCGTTGATGCGCATCTGGCGCTCCATTTCATGGACGGCAGCTGCCGGAGCATCGATGTCCATGAGGGCGTAGTGAGCCTTGCGGTTCTTCTTGATGCGGTAGGTGAGGGACTTGAGGCCCCAGTTTTCTACGCGCCCGACCTTGCCGCCGTGAGCTTCGAGGACACCCTTGTACTGTTCGACGAGGGCATCAACCTGCTGAGCGGACATATCCTGCCGGGCAAGGAATACGTGTTCGTAAAGAGCCATGTAAGCTTTGCCTTTTCTTGCGGTTGTCGTCACCCGGATCCGGCGCTAAGCCTCACAGACTGCTCCTGAGCGGCAAATGCCGCGGCAAGAAAAGTAGTGTGTTCGAGACGGTCGAGAGCGGAGACACGGGAGGCCGGAAACCCTATTGGTTCCTGCTGCAAGCTTGATCGCCTGCCAGCCCTCCGTTCAGCCACCAGCCAGAGGACCGGGTGTTGTGAACGGCGCGCTTATACGCGGATTGGCCACAAAAGCAAGGGCCGCACGGCATTTTCTGCCGGCGGCCCCAAGTCAGGTGTTCAGGTAGGCCGATCGATCAGACCTGCACGAGAGCCAGGGTGTAGCCGACATAGGCGACGAGCATTGCGCCCGCCGTCAGGCGGCGAACGCCGAGATGCGCGAGAAGCAGGAAGGAGAAGCCAAGCGTGATAGCGAGCATCACGGGCACGTCGAAACTGCCGAATCGCGGATCAACCGAGATCGGCTGAATGACGGAAGTCACGCCCAGGATGAACAGGATGTTGAAGATGTTCGATCCGACGATATTGCCGATCATGATGTCGGAATGCTTGCGCAGCGCCGACATGATGCCGGTGGCAAGTTCCGGCAGAGAGGTGCCGACGGCAACGACAGTAAGCCCGATCACGGCTTCCGAGACGCCGAAATCGCGAGCGAGGTTGGTGGCACCCCGAACGAGCAATTCTGCGCCCACGAACAGCGTGGCAAGGCCGCCTGCGATGAGCAGCGCCATGAAACCCGTTCCCAGCGTCTCGTGCTTGACCTCTTCATCGGCGAGTTCTTCCATCGATTCCTTGCCCTGGCCATAGGCGTAGAGGATGTAGGCGATGAGCACTGCGACCATGAGCAGGCCGGCAAGGCGACCAATGGCCTCGAACTGGACGAGACCCAGCAGCAGAACGGCTGCGGCGATCATCACATAGGTGTCGCGCTTCACGCCCTTGTCCCAATGGGTGATCGGGAAGATGAGCGCGCAGGCGCCGACGATCAGAAGAATGTTCGCGGTGTTCGAGCCGACCACATTGCCGAGTGCAATGTCGGAGGAGCCGGTGAGGGCTGCGCGGACAGAGACCAGGAGTTCGGGCATTGAGGTGCCGAAGCCGACGATGACGAGTGACACGATGAGCGTCGGAATGGCGAGTTTCTGGGCAACGGCGATCGCGCCGCGCAAAAGCCATTCAGCTCCGAAGTAAAGTCCGACAAGGCCAGCGGCCACGAACAGATAATCCAAGTCAATCCCCCATGGATGAAGGCCCGAAAGCCCGAGTTTGATCGTCGCCGGAAGTGGTGATGCACTGCAGCGATGTGTAGGTCACGGCCGTTCACGTTTTTGTTGGATGAGCGGCCGCGGTTGGTTTCGAATGTCAGATCGGCATCGGATATTGACGATGGATCTTGGCGATCTCCTGCAGCACCTCGTCGGAAAGCTTGAGGTCGGCCGCGCCGATATTCACTTTCAACTGATCCATGGTGGTGGCGCCAATGATGACCGAGGCCATGAAGGGTCGCGTCAGGCAGAAGGCCAGCGCCATTGCCGAGGGGTCGAGGCCGTTGCCCTTTGCGAGTTCGACATAGGCGCGGGTGGCAGCCTCCTGCTGGGGCACCAGGCGGCCGCCGATGTCGCCATTGATCGAGCCGCGCGAACCGGCCGGCTTCTTCCCGTCGAGATACTTGCCCGAGAGAATGCCGCCCGCGAGCGGCGAATAGGCGAGCAGCCCGACATCCTCGTGATGCGAGAGTTCGGCGAGGTCGAGGTCATAATGCCGGTAGAGAAGATTGTATTCGTTCTGGATCGTCGCGACGCGCGGCAGCCCCTTGGCTTCTGCGAGCGTGAGATACTTCTGCGTACCCCAGGTGGTCTCGTTGGAAAGACCGATCGCTTTCAGCTTGCCGGCCTTCACGCAATCGCCGAGCGCGTCCAGGATCTCCGCGATGTCGGCAGATGCTTTCGACCGATCCTGCTTGAAAGGATTGTAGCTCCACGCACCGCGTAAGTGGAAATGGCCACGGTTCGGCCAATGGATCTGGTAGAGATCGATGTAGTCGGTCTTCAACCGCTTGAGGCTCGCATCGACGGCCTCCTTGACCACGGCACCCGTGATCGGCTTGCCCTCGCGGATATAGGGACGGCCGGGGCCCGCAACTTTCGTAGCCAGAACCACCTTCTCGCGCTTGCCGGTCTTTTCGAACCAGTCGCCGATCAGGCGTTCGGTATCTGCATAGGTTTCGGCAGAGAGCGGCGTCGTCGGGTAGAGTTCGGCCGTGTCGAAGAAGTTCACGCCATGGTCGAGCACGTAATCCATCTGCTCATATGCTTCCCCGCGCGTGTTCTGCGAACCCCAGGTCATGGTGCCAAGGCAGATTTCGGAAACAAGGATATCGGTTCGGCCGAGCCGGTTCATCTTCATGGGGAAGCCTCATTTATGGAGAAGTTTGCCTTGGGAGGCGGAGGGCGGTCCGAGACAATTTAGGCAGAAATTGATGTACCGCAAGATGCCGATAGCTGTGGAACAGCCCTGTCGAAGTGGTGGTTCGAGGGGGCGGCAGGAGGGGGCAAGGCTTGACTTATAAGGCCCATCTGTGAATTGACAGGAAAAAACCACGGGAGAAACGCCCATGTCAGTCGCATTCACCTTTCCCGGTCAGGGCAGCCAGGCCGTCGGAATGGGCAAGGACCTTGCCGACAATTTTGCCGAAGCCCGCGCGGTGTTCGAAGAAGTCGACGAAGCGCTCGGCCAGAAGCTGTCCGACATCATGTGGAACGGTCCGGAAGAGACGCTGACCCTGACCGCCAACGCCCAGCCGGCGCTGATGGCCGTATCGATGGCTGTTATCCGCGTGCTGGAAGCCAAGGGCCTGGATCTGAAGTCCAAGGTCTCCTACGTTGCAGGCCATTCGCTCGGCGAATACTCCGCACTCTGCGCTGCCGGCACCTTCTCGATCGCCGATACCGCGCGTCTCCTGCGCATCCGTGGCAATGCCATGCAGGCGGCCGTCCCTGTGGGCGAGGGCGCCATGGCCGCCATCATTGGCCTAGAGCATGGCGACGTGCAGGCAATCTGCGCGGAAGCTTCCGCAGTCGGCCCCTGCCAGATCGCCAATGACAATGGCGGTGGCCAGCTTGTCATCTCCGGCGCCAAGGACGCGGTGGAGAAGGCTGCAGCACTCGCCTCCGAAAAGGGCGCCAAGCGCGCCATCATGTTGCCGGTTTCGGCTCCTTTCCATTCGGCTCTGATGGGCCCGGCGGCTGACGCGATGCGCGAAGCGCTCGCCAAGGTCGAGAAGAAAGACCCCATCGTGCCGCTGATCGCCAATGTGCGCGCCGCTCCCGTCACGTCGGCAGCCGAGATCGCCGATCTGCTCGTTCAGCAGGTCACCGGCCAGGTCCGCTGGCGCGAGACGGTGGAGTGGTTCGGTGCCAATGGCGTCACCACGCTTTACGAAGTGGGCGCCGGCAAGGTCCTGACGGGTCTTGCCCGCCGCATCGACAAGAACATCAACGGCGTGGCCGTCAATGGCCCGGCCGATATCGACGCAGTGATCGCCGCCCTCAACGGCTAAGATGAACGGCTGATCGCCTCAACGAACAACAAGGAACCCGACCATGTTCGATCTGACCGGCCGCAAGGCCCTCGTGACTGGCGCCACCGGTGGCATCGGCGAAGAAATTGCACGCCAGCTGCATGCCCAGGGCGCGATTGTCGGCCTGCACGGCACGCGCGTTGAAAAGCTGGAAGCGCTGGCCGCCGAACTCGGTGACCGCGTCAAGATCTTCCCGGCCAACCTCTCCGATCGCGACGAGGTCAAGGCGCTGGGCGAAAAGGCAGAAGCCGAACTCGAAGGCGTCGACATCCTCGTCAACAACGCCGGCATCACCAAGGACGGCCTGTTCGTCCGCATGTCGGATGCCGACTGGGATGCGGTTCTCGAGGTCAATCTGACCGCCGTCTTCCGCCTGACCCGCGAGCTGACCCATCCGATGATGCGCCGCCGTTTCGGCCGCATCATCAACATCACCTCCGTCGTCGGCGTGACCGGCAATCCGGGCCAGGCCAACTACTGCGCCTCCAAGGCGGGCATGATCGGCTTCACCAAGTCGCTCGGCCAGGAAATCGCGACCCGCAACGTGACGGTGAACTGCGTTGCGCCGGGCTTCATCGAAAGCGCGATGACCGGCAAGCTGAACGACAAGCAGAAGGAAGCGATCATGGGTGCCATTCCCATGAAGCGCATGGGCACCGGCGCCGAAGTCGCCTCTGCCGTCGTCTACCTGGCTTCCAACGAGGCGGCCTACATGACCGGGCAGACGCTGCACGTGAATGGCGGCATGGCGATGATCTGATCGAATTGCCGGAAATTGCCCCTCTGCAATAGGATGTTGACCGAGGCAAACGGGCGAATTTCTGGCTTTGCGGCGCGCTTAAACCGTGTTAAGCGCTCCATGACTGTGAGCAGTCGCTCCGTCTCATGAGCCGAAGTTTATGCTTTTGTTTGCATAAACCGCTCTGGGTCAGGGCCGAAGGGTTTGCTGGTGGGGACGAAAGCGATCACCGGCTGAATGCAGGGTAGGGACGCCATTATGGCTCCCTCTGAATTTTAGAAGGTCGAGGATACCGACATGAGCGATATCGCAGAACGCGTGAAGAAAATTGTAGTTGATCATCTCGGCGTAGACGCTGACAAGGTCGTCGAAGGCGCGAGCTTCATCGACGATCTGGGCGCTGACTCGCTCGACACCGTCGAACTCGTCATGGCCTTCGAAGAAGAATTCGGCGTCGAGATCCCGGACGACGCAGCTGACTCGATCCTCACGGTCGGTGACGCCGTGAAGTTCATCGAGAAGGCCCAGGCCTGATCGATAAGACTGCTGCGGAAGGCGGGCGCGAGCCCGTCCTGTCCGCTTGGGCCCGCGATGAGCGGGCCTTGTTGTATCTGGACCTTTGTTTACAGTGACTTCGGTCAACGAATTTAGGGTGGGCTTCGCACGATGAGACGTGTCGTCATCACCGGTACCGGCATGGTATCGCCTCTGGGAGTGGGTACGGAACTGACCTGGCAGCGGCTTCTCGCCGGCCAGAGCGGCGCGCGTCTGGTGACGGAGTTCGAGGTCGAAGATCTCCCCGCAAAGATCGCCTGCCGTATTCCGACCGAAGGCGAGGGTGCCTGGAATCCTGATGATTGGATGGAGCCCAAGGAACAGCGCAAGGTCGACCACTTCATCATCTATGCCGTTGCCGCCGCCGACATGGCGTTGAAGGACGCCGGCTGGGAGCCGCAGACCGATGACGACCAATGCGCCACCGGCGTGCTGATTGGCTCCGGTATCGGTGGCATTGAAGGCATCGTCGAGGCAGGCCACATCCTGCGCGACAAGGGTCCGCGCCGTCTGTCGCCCTTCTTCATTCCCGGTCGCCTGATCAACCTCGCCTCCGGCCAGGTCTCGATCCGCCACAAGCTGCGCGGCCCGAACCACTCCGTGGTCACCGCCTGCTCGACCGGCGCGCATGCCATCGGTGACGCTGCCCGTCTCGTGGCGCTGGGCGATGCCGATGTCATGGTGGCCGGCGGTACGGAATCCCCGATCAGCCGCATCTCGCTTGCCGGCTTTGCCGCCTGCAAAGCGCTGTCCACCGCCCGCAACGGCGATCCGACTGCCGCCTCGCGCCCCTATGACAAGGATCGCGACGGCTTCGTCATGGGCGAAGGTGCCGGCATCGTGGTCCTGGAAGAGCTCGAGCATGCCAAGGCGCGCGGCGCCAAAATCTATGCCGAAGTCGTCGGCTATGGTCTGTCCGGCGACGCCTTCCACATCACGGCGCCCTCGGAAGACGGCGATGGCGCTTTCCGCTGCATGACCATGGCGCTGAAGCGCGCCGGCCTTCAGCCGAGCGACATCGACTACATCAACGCGCATGGCACATCGACCATGGCTGACACGATCGAACTCGGCGCCGTCGAACGCCTGCTCGGCGATCACGCGGCCAATGTCTCGATGTCCTCGACCAAGTCTGCCATCGGCCACCTTCTCGGTGCGGCCGGTGCGGTCGAAGCGATCTTCTCGACGCTTGCGATCCGTGACAACGTCGCACCGCCGACGCTGAACCTCGACAACCCGGATGTCGAGACCAAGATCGACCTCGTGCCGCACAAGGCTAGGCAGCGCGAGATCAATGTCGCCCTGTCGAATTCCTTCGGCTTTGGCGGTACGAATGCCTCGCTGGTGCTGAAGCGCTACGAGGCCTGATCGAGCGACGGCCGGCGGATGGCGATCAACCGGCCGTGATAGCTCTGGATGACGGCGGCGCGCTCTTGCCCGCCGCCACTTTCTGCGGATAGAAATCATCCCAACGCCCGGCGCAGCTGTGCCGGACGACGACCCGGATTTTGCCGCATTGCTGGAAGAAACAGCCGCGAGTGCGAAACAAAGAAGGATTGCCGGTGACCGACAACAGCCAGAACGGCGGTAGCCAGAACAACGGTGTCTCCTTCGGCCGCGATGCCGAGCCCCAGCAGGGCAAGGGACCCTTCATTCCGAAGTCGCCGAACGAGGCGCTGCGCCCCGAACGCGTGCCGCAGCCGCCGCGCCGGTCGCGCAAGGCCCGCAGTCAGCTTGTCATTTTCCTGAATTTCCTGATGACCATGGTGGTCTTCGTCAGCGTGGTCGCTGTTGCCGGCTTCTTCTACGTGATGGACGCCTACCAGGAGCCCGGTCCGCTCTCGGCAAATACCAATTTCGTCGTGCGCAGCGGCGCTGGCCTCGCCGAGATCGCCAACAACCTCGAGCGCAATGGCATCGTCTCCGACGCTCGCATTTACCGCTATGTCACGACCACCTATCTCCAGGATGGTCAGACCCTGAAGGCCGGTGAATACGAGATCAAGGCGGGCTCTTCGATGAAGGAGGTCACCGCACTTCTAGAATCCGGCAAGTCGATCCTCTACTCGGTGTCTCTGCCGGAAGGCCTGACGGTCAAGCAGATGTTCCAGCGGCTTGCCGCCGATCCGGTGCTCGAAGGCGATCTGCCGACCGAACTGCCGCCGGAAGGCAGCCTGCGCCCTGACACCTACAAGTTCACCCGCGGCACCAACCGCGCCGAGATCGTCACCCAGATGCGCACCGCTCAGGAGCGCCTGATCGACCAGATCTGGGAGAAGCGCGATCCGGATCTGCCGATCGAGACCAAGGAAGAGTTCGTCACGCTGGCTTCCATCGTCGAGAAGGAAACCGGGAAGGACGACGAGCGCGCCCATGTCGCCTCGGTCTTCATCAACCGCCTGAACAAGGGCATGCGCCTGCAGTCCGACCCGACGATCATCTATGGTCTCTTCGGTGGGGACGGCAAACCGGCGGATCGTCCGATCTTCCAGTCCGACATCCGCAAGGAAACGCCCTACAACACCTATGTCATCAAGGGACTGCCGCCGGGCCCGATCGCCAACCCCGGCCGCGCCGCTCTCGAAGCCGTCGCGCATCCGTGGAAGACGGAAGACCTCTACTTCGTCGCAGACGGCTCGGGCGGCCATGCCTTTGCCGCGACGCTGGAAGAGCACAATGCGAATGTGCGCCGCTGGCGCAAGATCGAGGCCGAACGCGCCCAGACGCCGCCGGCAACGCTGGATGTCGAGCCGGAAGCGGATCCGACGGCGAACAACTGACACCGGGCTTGAGGGGCGGGGACATGACACTGCAATCCATGACGGGCTTCGCCCGGGTCGAAGGCTCGTCCGGTCGCTACCGGTGGGCCTGGGAACTGCGCTCGGTCAACGGCAAGGGGCTGGATCTTCGCACGCGTCTGCCCCAGGGGCACGAAGGTCTGGAGGCCGATATCCGCCGCCTGGCCGGCGAGCGCCTGACCCGCGGCAACATCCAGATCGGCCTCTCCGTCACGGTCAGTGAAAACAAGGTGGAAGCGGTGCTGAACCGCGACGCGCTAGCGGCGGTGCTGGCGCTGCGTGACGAACTGGGCCCAGAGGTGCTCGATCCGGCACCGTTGAAGCTCGACACGCTCCTGTCCATCCGTGGTCTCGTCGACATGCGGGAAGCGACCGATGATGCCGAAGCGATCGCCGCGCGGGATGCCGATATTCTCGGCGGCCTTGAGCGTGCGATCTCGGCGCTCGCCGACATGCGCACGACGGAAGGTGCGGCACTGCGCCGGATCCTCGAGGACCACATCCTTCGCATCGAGGACCTCGCCCTGCAGATCGAGGCCGATCCCTCGCGCTCCCCGGAAGAAATCGCCCGCCGGCTGGAGGCGCAGCTCGCGGCCCTGATGGACACGACATCAGGCCTCGACCGCGACCGCCTGCATCAGGAAATCGCGCTGATTGCCACCAAGGCTGATCTGCGTGAGGAAATCGACCGGTTGAAGGCCCACGTGACGGCGGCACGCGAACTCCTCGCAACCGGCGGTCCCGTCGGCCGCAAGCTCGATTTCCTGGCGCAGGAATTTAACAGAGAATCAAATACTATCTGTTCCAAATCCAATGCCGTCGCGGTCACCGCCGCCGGCATCGAATTGAAGGTCGTCATCGACCAGTTCCGCGAACAGGTTCAGAATCTGGAGTAGTCCATGGCCGCTGCCGCCTCAACACCCGTCAAGATCGCAAGGCGCGGCCTGATGCTGGTCATTTCTTCGCCCTCGGGTGCCGGGAAGTCCACGATCGCGAGAACCCTGATGGACCGTGACCAGCAGATCAGCCTGTCGGTGAGCGTGACCACACGCCAGCGCCGCCAGAGCGAGATCGAGGGTGTGCACTACCACTTCGTCTCCCAGCGTGAATTTGAACGCCTGCGCGACAGCGACAGCCTTCTGGAATGGGCGCAGGTTCACGGCAACTACTACGGCACGCCGCGTGAGGCCGTCGAGACCGCGATGGGAGAAGGCCGCGACATGCTTTTCGACATCGACTGGCAGGGCGCCCAGCAGCTGCAGGAAAAGATGTCGGCCGACGTCGTCTCGATCTTCATCCTGCCGCCGACCATGGCCGAGCTGCAGTCGCGTCTGCATCGCCGCGCTGAGGACACGGAAGAGGTCATCCAGACCCGTCTCAACAATTCTCGCGCCGAGATCAAGCATTGGCGGGAATATGACTATGTCATCGTCAATGACGACCTGAACTCGGCCTTCGATGCCGTCCAATCGATCGTCAAGGCCGAGCGCCTGCGCCGCGACCGCCGCCATGGGCTCTTCGACTTTGTCGAGGGCTTGATCGCCTGAGGCATCAGGACATTGAATTGAAAAGGGCGGCGCGAGTATCTCGGCCGCCCTTTTTCTTTGGCTATTCGCCGCGCGGGAAGCGCTGGCTTTCCTCGAGGATGTTCAGATCCATGTGGTTGCGCATGTAGCGCTCCGAGGCCTTCTGCAGCGGCTGGTAATCCCAGGGGAAATAGGCGCCGTTGCGGAGCGCCGTATAGACGATATGCCGACGCGCCTGGCTTTCGCGTACGGCCGCATCGAAGCGGGAGAGATCCCAGCGACGGGATGCTTCTTCATTGAGTGCAGCGAAGATGTCGGCCGAGCCGGGGTCGTCTGCGAGATTGGTGAGCTCGTAAGGATCCGCTTCAAGATCGGTCAGAATGGGCGGGTCGGCCTCGCAAAGCGTCAGCTTGTAGCGTTCATTGCGCAGCCCCACCATCGGGCTGACGGTACCCTCCGCGGCATATTCCATCGGCACGATGCTGCGTCCGCCGCTGCCTGTCGCGAGCGGCATCAGGTCCTCGCCGTCCGTCCAGTCGGCGATCGTCGAGATGTCGATGCCCGCGAGACCGGCAAGCGTCGGGGTGACGTCCAATGTCGAGACCGGCGTCGTGACCAGCCGTCCCTCGACGCCGGGCACCGTCAACATCATCGGAACGCGTGCAGAGCCCTCGAAGAAGTTCATCTTGAACCAGAGGCCCCGCTCGCCGAGCATGTCGCCATGGTCGGAAACGAAGAGGATCACGGTGTTCTCCGCCATCCGCGTCCGCTCCAGCACATCGAGGATCTCGCCGATCTTGTCGTCCACATAGGAGATGTTGGCAAAATAGCCCTGCCGGGCCCGCGCCACGTTCTCGTCCGTGATGTCGAAGGCCTGATGGTCGCAGGCGTCCATCAGGCGTTTCGAATGCGGATCCTGCTCGTCATACGGGATCGCCGGAACGCTGGGCTGCAGGGCTTCGCAGCCCTCATAGAGATCCCAGTATTTGCGACGCGCCACATAGGGGTCGTGCGGATGGGTGAAGCTGACAGTCAGGCACCAGGGCCGCTCGTCGTGGCCGCGCGAGAGATCATAGAGCCGGCGGGTGGCGTTGTAGGCCACCTCGTCGTCATATTCCATCTGGTTGGTGATCTCGGCCACGCCAGCACCCGTGACGGATCCGAGATTGTGATACCACCAGTCTATCCGCTCACCCGGCTTGCGGTAATCCGGCGTCCAGCCGAAATCGGCGGGATAGATGTCCGTCGTCAACCGCTCTTCAAAGCCATGCAGCTGGTCAGGCCCGACGAAATGCATCTTGCCGGAGAGGCTCGTCTGGTAACCGGCCGCGCGCAGGTGATGGGCGAAGGTCGGGATGTCGGAAGCGAACTCCGCGGCATTGTCGTAGACCCGTGTCCGGCTTGGCAACTGCCCCGACATGAAGGAGGCGCGTGCCGGCGCGCAGAGCGGGCTTGCGGTATAGGTGTTGGCGAAGCGCACGGAGCGCTTCGCCAGGGCTTTCAGATGTGGAGCATGCAGGAAGTCTGCGGGACCATCCGGAAAGAAGGTCCCGTTGAACTGATCCACCATCAGGATCAGGATGTTCGGACGTGAATGCACGGATTTCAAACCTTAAAGACCGAGGGCCGACTTGACCGCCGCGTCACCCGGCTGGCCATCCAGAGTCGTAACACCCTTCAGCCAGGTGTCGAGCACGGCCGGATTGGCCTTCAGCCACTCGGTTGCTGCCTCTTTGGACTCCTTGCCACCCAGGATCTCGCCCATCAGCACGTTTTCCATCGAGACATCGAAGGTCATTTGCTTGAAGAGCATCGCGGCATTCGGGCAGCTTCCGCTCCAGCCGGTGCGTCCGAGCGTATAGACTTCCGCACCGCCGTAGTTCGGCCCGAAATAGGCGTCGCCTCCGGAAAGATAGGTGATGTCGAAGCGCTCGTTCATCGGATGCGGCGCCCAGGCGAGGAAGACGACGCCCTTGCCTTCCTTCGTGGCCCGCTCGACCTGCGCCAGCATGGCCTGCTCGCCGGATTCGACCAGCTCCCAGCCCTTGAGGCCGAATTCACCGGCATCGATCATCTTCTGGATATTGCCGTTGGCCGGCGCACCCGGCTCGATGCCATAGATCTTGCTTTCGAACTCGCCGGGGTCCTTGCCGAGATCAGCAAAGTCCTTGATGCCCTTCTCAGCGGTTGCCGTCGGCACCGCCAGGGTGAACTTTGCCCCTTCGAGGTTCTTCGCCAGAACCTCGATCGCCTTGGCGCTGTTGAGGTCATCGATGAAGGCCTGCTGCGCTGGCATCCAGTTGCCGAGGAAAACGTCGATCTCGCCGTTCTTCATCGACTGATAGCCGATCGGAACGGACAGGGTCTTAACGTCGGGTTCATAGCCGAGTGCGTCGAGAACGACCGACGCAACGCCGTTGGTCGCGGTGATGTCGGTCCAGCCCGGATCCGACAGGCGAACCACCTTGCAGCTCTCCGCATCTGCGGCGGAGGCTGTCGAGGTGAGGAGCATCAGTGCAAGCGCGGCCAAAACCGCCGAGCCCCGTGCGATTGTCGAGTGTCATGCGCATAGTGGTTCCCTCTTTTTGTGATATTGTATGGGCTTATTGAACGGGCGAGAGGCGCGCCTGTGAAGCGGGAGATTTTTGATGTTTCGCATAAGTGAGATTTATGTCTGAGCCGGTAATCGATCTGGCCTGGATGCGGCTTCTCGTCGAGGTCGGCCGGAAGGGCTCGCTCTCGGCCGCTGCAGACGCGCTGGGCTTTTCCCAGCCGGCCGTCAGTTACCAGATCCGCTTGCTCGAGCAGCGCTTCGGGCTGCCTATCCTGCAACGGCTGCACCGCGGGGTCCGCTTCACCGAGGAGGGGCAGCGCCTTCTGGCGATTGCCGAGCGCACCGTGATGGAGGTGGACGCACTCCAGCGGAGCCTTCGAGCGGCCCGCCGTCGCCCGACGGTTCGGCTGGCAACGGACTACGCATTCTCAAGTCTCTGGCTCATCCCGCGCATGCATGCCTTCCGGCAAAGTCACCCGGAGATAGATCTGCAGATCGTTGCAACCCAGCGCCTCGGCCAGCACTGGCGCGAAGATGCCGATCTGGCGGTGGCCTTCGGTGCACGAAGCGAGTTCGGTCCGGGCGCTACATTGTTGATGCCCGAGCGGGTCGTGCCTGTCTGCACACCTGCTTTCTCTCATCGGCTCACGGCCGCCGGTGCATCGCCCCTTGAACAGGGCCCCTTGATCCACCTGGAAGCCGAGAGTGTCTCACCCTGGCTCGATTGGCCGACCTATCTGTCTTCGCGACAACTGTCCGGTAACCCCCAAGGGAGCCCCGGAGACCTGCGCTTCAACACCTATGCCCTGGTCGTGCAGGCGGCCATGGCAGGACAGGGGATCGCCTTGGGTTGGCTGGGGATCATCGATCACCTGCTGGATGCCAATCTGCTCGTCATGGCAGGTGATCTCGTGACGGTTGCCGAGCGCGGCTATTGGCTCGTGCCAGGAAGTACAAGCGAGGCGGTCCAACTGCTCGCGGGCTGGTTGGTCGAGGAGACTGCGACTTCAAGTCTGGAGCGAATCCCGGGCTGAGCGGCGAAAGAAATCACCGGGTCGTTCAATCTGCCAAATTCAAGTATGACTAATGTTTAACCATTGTATTGCATGCTGCTCCTGACGCTATGGTTGCGGAAGATTTGGTTTCGCTAATGGACTGCTGGGGACAACTATGCGATTGACGGATGTTTCAGTGACTTGGCGACTGGCCGTGGCTCTTGCCATTCCGCTCGTTGCCATGGCCGGACTGGCCTATATGGAAGTCAACACCACCTTCACCGCTTATCAGCACGCGCGCCACCTTGGCGTGGTCAGCACCGACCTCGGAGTGATCGGCGACCTCGTGCACGCGCTGCAGGGCGAACGGGCCGAAGCGGTTGGGCTGCTCGCATCGAAGGGGAAAGAGCACCGCAGCGAACTTGATGGCATGAGGGCGAAGGCCGCGCCGGCTCTGAGCCAGATGGATCACGTGCTCGAAGACATGAAGGCGGAAGGCGATCCCACGCTGATGCGCCACGAAGAGGAGTTGGCTGTCGTTCTGGCCAAGCTTTCGGAGATACGGACAGCGACCGACAAGCTTTCGATCGCGCCGACCGAGGCCTTTGTCTACTACACGGATCTTGTCCACCGTCTCATGAACGTCTCGCGCGAGTTCTCGCTTGCAGTAGGCGCGAGAGGCGTCGTCGGCAAGATGATGGCCTACAGTCTGCTGATGAACGCCAAAGAAGTGGCGGGCCAGGAGCAAAACCTCGGACATACCTTCATCTCGCAGGGCAAGTTCGACGAAAATCACTATCTCGACTTCATCGGCATGTTCGGCTCGCAGACCTCTCTGATCGGCCAGTATCTCGAACTCCTGCCGGATGAAGAGCGAGAGCATTACCGCCAGTCTCTGCACACGCCGGATGCGGACGCCGTGGAAGCCATTCGTGCGCAGATGATGCTGGGTGGCCTTTCCGCCGATCTGAGTGCCATCGACAGCACCGAATGGCTTGAGCGCTCGGCTCATCGCATCGAGCGTCTGAAAGAGCTGGAAAACGAAACGCTTGCGACCATCGTGGTCCAGGCACAGGTCATGGCCGACGACGAATACCAGCACCTTCTGCGCGTCGCCGGCATCACCGGAACGGTGCTGACCTTTGCCTGCTTCTTCGCGATTTCGCTCTCCATGACCGTGGTGCGTCCGCTACGTCGTCTCACGCGGACGATGAACGATCTCGCCAAGGGTCAGGTCGAAGGTGATGTCATCCAATCGGACAGCAAGGACGAGATCGGCCAGATGGGCCGCGCCGTGACCGAGTATGTCGAACTCGCCAAGGCGCGCATGCTGCGGGAGCGCGAAGAGCAGGAAGAGGCCGAACGCATCAAGCGGGCAGCCGAGCTGGAAGCGGAGCGTGAACGTGCCGAGCGCGCTGCAGAGATCGCCTTCGCCGTGGAGCAGCTGGCAAGCGGTCTTGATGCCTTGTCCTCCGGCGAGATCGGCTTCCGGCTCTCCGATCCCTTCGCTCCGTCGCTCGATCCGCTGCGGACGAGTTTCAATGGATCGATGGAGCGGTTGTGCGGCGTGATGTCGACCATCCGCCTCAGCACGGGCCAACTGCATGGCGGTTCGCAGGAACTGCAGCTTGCCGCGGATGATCTTGCACGCCGCACCGAACGCCAGGCGGCAGCGCTTGAAGAAGCATCCGCATCCATCAGCCAGATCACCACGGCGATGGCGAGCTCCACCCAGCAGGCCCAGGAAGCCGGACACCTCGTCCGCGAGGCAACGGTGACGGCCCAGAAGTCCGGCACGGTGGTCGCCGATACAGTCAGGGCCATGCAACACATCGAGCAGTCGTCCGGCCAGATCAGCCAGATCATCAGTGTCATCGACGAGATCGCCTTCCAGACCAACCTTCTGGCACTCAATGCGGGTGTCGAGGCAGCACGCGCAGGCGAGGCGGGCAAGGGCTTCGCCGTCGTGGCCCAGGAGGTTCGTGAACTTGCCCAGCGCTCTGCCAATGCCGCACGCGAGATCAAGTCCCTGATCAATCGCTCGGCCCAGGAGGTCGAAGCAGGTGTGCGTCTGGTCAACGAGACGGGCGAAACGCTGAAGGGAATCGAAGAGCACGTGATGAAGATCAACGAGCGCGTTTCAGCCATCGTCTCGGCGGCACAGGAGCAGTCAGGCGCGCTGAACGAGATCAGCCAGGCCGTGAGCCAGATGGATCAGGTGACCCAGCAGAATGCAGCGATGGTCGAGGAGGCAAGTGCTGCAACATCGAGTGTGGCGGCAGAAGCAGATCGGCTCAACGCGCAGATCGCCCTTTTCAAGCTGCCCGGCAACCAGAACCGTCAGCGCGGCCGCGAGGCCGCATGACGCAAGTGAAAGGGATCACAGCAGGTTGGCGATCCGGCAAAATTCCTCGACGCTGAGCGTTTCCGCTCGGCGTTGAGGGTCGATTTCGGCTCGCGCGAGAAGCGCTTCCCCGCCGATCGGCTTCAGGCTCTGTCGCAGCATCTTGCGCCGCTGCCCGAAGGCCGCATGTGTGACTTTCTCCAGCCTGTCCGGTTCGCAGGGCAGGGGCGTTGCGATCGGCTCGAGATGCACGACGGTGGAGGTCACCTTGGGTGGCGGCGTGAAGGCCTGGGGCGGAATGTCGAAGGCCATATGGGCCTGTGTGCGCCAGCCGCAGAGCACGCCAAGACGCCCATAGTGATTGTCATCCTCGCGCGCCACGATCCGCTGCCCCACTTCCTTCTGGAACATCAGCGTAAGCGACTGCCAGAAGGGCGGCCAGGCGCGTGGCAGCAGCCAGTTGACCAGGATCTGCGTTCCCACATTGTAGGGCAGGTTTGCGATGATCTTGACGGGCTCGCCTTGGGCAAGGCTCTCGAAGTCTGTCTTCAGCGCGTCACCCTCGATCACCTCCAGGCGACCGGGATAGTGATCGGCGATTTCCTGAAGCGCCGGCAGGCAGCGCGGGTCCCGTTCAATGGCGATCACCTTCTTGGCGCCGAGCGCGAGAATGGCGCGTGTCAGGCCGCCCGGTCCGGGGCCGACCTCGATCACGGTAACGCCTTTCAGCGAGCCCGCAGTCCGCGCCACCTTCTGGGTGAGGTTCAGATCGAGGAGGAAGTTCTGCCCAAGCGCCTTCTTGGCATCGAGCCCATGACGCGCAATGACATCGCGCAGCGGCGGCAATCCATCGAGCGCAGCCATCAGCGAGCGGTCTCCGTCATGGTGCTCATGCGATCGGCCATCTGCAGCGCTGCCACGAGGCTCGTCTCCTTGGCAAAACCGGAACCGGCCAGACCGAAGGCGGTACCATGGTCGGGCGAGGTGCGAATGAAGGGCAGGCCGAGCGTGACATTGACGCTGTCGTCGAAGCCGAGCGCCTTGGCCGGTATCAGGGCCTGATCGTGATACATGCAGATCGCCACATCATAGCGGGAGCGGGCGTCGTCGTGGAACATGGTGTCCGCCGGAAGCGGGCCAAAGGCATCGATACCCTCGTCGCGCAAACGCCGGATCGCCGGATGAATGATGTCGTCATCCTCCAGTCCGATAGCACCGTTCTCGCCCGCATGCGGGTTGAGCCCGGCAACAGCCAGACGAGGGGAGGCGAGCCCGAAGCGGGCGGTGAGATCCCGCGCGACGATGCGGCAGGTGTCGACGATCAAGGCCTCGGTGAGGGCACCCGGCACGTCTTTCAGGGGAATATGGATCGTAACGGGCACGGCCTTCAGCTTGGGGCCGGCCAGCATCATGACCGGCATCACGCTATTGCCGGTTGCCTTTGCTGCGAGGTCGGCAAGGAATTCCGTGTGGCCGGGGAAACCGAAACCTGCCTCGTAGAGGACCGATTTCGCGATCGGATTGGTGACCACAGCTCTGACATCATCGGCAAGACACATCGAAACCGCAGTCTCGATGGCGCCGATCGTGGCACGCGCATTGGCGACATGTGGTTTGCCGGCGAGGACATCGGTGCCCGTCGGGATCGACAGCACCGGAAGGGCACGGTCAAACACCTCGGACGCCTGCGTGGCGTCCGTCTCGACGATGGAGACATCCAGCTCGAGAAGGCGTGCACGCACTTGCAGTACGGCCGGGTCCCCGAGGTAGAGAAAAGGCGGCAGACCGTATTCGCGGCGTTTGAGCCAGGCCTGCAGGGCGATATCGGGGCCTATGCCGGCCGGATCACCCTGGGTGAGCGCGAGCGGAAGCACGCCATCGGTCATGGATCGGCCTTTCGCCGCTTATTGCATTACGATCTGAGCCTTGGAGCGCAGTTCCTCGAGATACTTCTCGGAATTCGGGTTCTCACCCTGCTGCTCCTTGCCGATATCCTCGGCGCGGAACACCACCTCAGCCGCAACGTCGTCGGAAACCTGACGCTGGTTGCAGATCGCGAGGTATTCGACGCCGCGCTCCGTGACGCGCGTCGCCGTGGTGCCGCCCTTGGCCTTCTCGACCAGCGGCTTCCATTCCGGCGGCATTTCCGGTTCGAGGACGCGGCCGAGATTGCGGATGGAAACGTCGAGATAGTTCTTGGCGAATTCCATTGCCTGATCGCAGCCCGGGAAGGACGCACGCGACTTCTCGGCCTCCGCCTTCCGCTTGCCGACGATGCCTTTCTTCGACGCCGGGACGACGAAGATCACCTGCTTCAGGAAGTATTCGGTCGTCACCGGCTTCTGCTTGTTTTCCAGAAGACGCGTAACAAGGTCCTGATTGGACAAACGACCGCGCGAGCCGGCGCCATAGCGCGCGTTGACGAGTCGAGGCCAGCTCATCGATACGGCGATGAAGGCCTTGAAATGGGCCGCGCCCACACCGGCCTGATCAAGCACGGAATTCAGCTGCGCGAGCGTCATCTTGTTGGACGATGCGAAGCGGGCGAATGAGGCATCGACATCCGCCGTGCTGACCGACATGCCGACGCGCGCGATTTCCTCGCGCTTCAGCGCTTCCTCGACCAGTTCCTCCTTGGCGATCTTCTGAAGATTGCCGCTGCGACGCTGCAGTCTGAGGAACGCGGCGCGGCGAGCCACGTCGCCGCTGGTGATCGCGGTCTTGTTGACAACGGCCACCACGGAGGTCGCAGCCTGCACCGGCGCACCCATCGGAGTGGGGCTCACGCTCAGGGACAGCGCGATGACGCCGGCAAGCAGCAGACTGGTGCCCTTTTTCCCATTAGCCATCTGTCATCCTTTCTCCGGAAGATAGGTGATCGTCCAGATCTATCTCTATTTGAGGGATTTTAGAACTGCCGCACGGATTGCACAATCCGTGCGGCGAAACAATGACCTGCATCGCAGCGATGTGAGCTCACTCGAACGAGGTGTCGCTGAGATTGATCTCGCCAAGCGTGCGGAACACCAACTTGCCGCCAATCGTCCAGTCGTTCGCCGTGTCATCATTCGGGTCATACTTGTCCGAATAGGCGATCGAGAAGACCGTGCATTCGTCGGCATAGGAAATCCCGACGCTACGGCGATTGAAGGTATTCGCATCGATGTCGTAGTTGACCGAGCCGAACACCGACCAGTTCTGGTTGACCTTCACGGTCGACGAACTCGTCACCGTCTGGTTGTCGTTGTCGAACGAGTATTCCGGACGCGCGTCGACTTGGGTGAAGGTCAGGCTCGTTTCGAAACGATCCTGCGCATAGGTGGCGTTGAGGTCTGTCCGGCGCACGTCGAGCGTCTTCTCGTCGAGGCGGACGCCAGCGCTCAGCGACAGACCGATCGGCAGCTCGAAGCCGGCAGAGGCGACAAAGTCCGAGACATCGGTTTCGAGACCGGAATCGGTGCCCACCGCCAGCAGGTCATCCGTTGCATAGGAGTTCAGGCCCGCCAGATGATAGGACTGACCAACCACCGCGCGCACGCCGACACCGTTGTCGAAGCTGCCGGTATAGCGCATGCCGACATTCGCACGAGTCCCGCCCTCAACGCGGTCGAAGCCCGAGAACTTGTTGCGCGAGAAGAGGTTGCTCGCGTCGAAGACCAGGCTTTGCGAATCCTCGTTCGGCAGTTGCCCTGCGAAATCCTCGTCGTTGCGCGCGTAGATCTGCGCGATCGGCTCGATGATGTGCGAGCTGTTCGCCGTCGTGATCAGCCAGGGATAGCGCAGTTCGACACCGGCGGTGAACAGAGCGCGGGCCGGTGCGTCATTGGACGTGTAGCCGCCGGTGTAACCCGCCGGATCGTCCATCGCGAGCCCGAAGACGTCACCGCGTGCGGCGAGCAGCGGGGTGATCTGGAGACCGCCCGGACCGTCGAAGGTCCGCTCCCATTCGAGCTCGCCCGACAGACGGTTCATATTGCCCTTGAGCCCGCGATAGAGGTCGTTCACCCCATCGCCGTTCGTGTCCGCCGCCTCGCTGGAGAAGCGCGACAGCGAGGTGAAGTTCAGCGTGCCCGACAGCTGGCCGCCAGCGACGAGTTCCGGCGCATAGTAGCTGTAGTCGATGACCGGCAGGACGGTCGCCTGCTTCTTCTCGGCGGTGTCGTCCAGATCTGCGTCCTGAACGTCGAAATAATAGCCGCGCATGTCGAAGAAGTTACGCTCACCGACACCCGTCAGGTAGACCGTGTTGGTGTTCGTCGAACTGTTCAGTCCCTCGACGCCGTAGGTACGGGCAAAGTTGTTGTCGGTCTGGAACATGACGTCCCAGCCGAAGGACCAGCGAGGATTGATCTTGAAGTCGCCCTTCGAGGCGACGAGACCACGGAAGTCACGTTCGGCGTCGCTCGTGCCGGCCGCGAACTCGTCGGTATTCATCTGGCTGATGCCGGCCAGCCGAAGGTTCGCCTGCCCCTTCTCGAACCGCTGCCGCAGCTCCGCCTCCAGAAGCACGCCCTGGGTGCTGAAACCTGTCGTCGTGATCGTCGCGTCGCGATCCGGCGCGATGGCGATGTAGTAGGGGACCGAGATGCCGAAGCCGACATTTTCGCCCGAACGGAACTCGGGGAACAGGAAGCCGGTCTTCCGCTTCACGGTGTTGTCCGGCACCACGATGAAGGGCAGGGTGGCAATCGAGTGACCGAAGAGCTCGAACCGGGCCTTCTCCAGGCGCACGGTCTGCTTCTTGCCATCCTGGACGACGCGCTCTGCCTTGACCTGCCAGATCGGCGGTCGACCGGGATTTTCGGCGCAGGGCAGGCAGGCGGTGTAGACGCCCTTGTGCAGGATCATCTGGTTGCCGCCGACGCGCTCAGCACTTTCGGCGACCAGACGCGTATTGTCGGTGGTCTCGACGCGCAGCGCTCTCAGGAAGCCGTCCGAGAAATTGTCGGTAACGTCGAGCGAGTCCGCATAGATGCGGTTGCCGGTCGGCTCGACCAACTCGATATTGCCGGCCGCAGTGACGCGGCCCGTCTTCTGATCATAGACGACCTGCCGGGCGACCATCTGGTAGCCGGCATAATTGATCTGCACCGCACCGTTGGCGACAACGCGCTCGGCATCACGGTCATAAACCAGTTCATTGGCTGCAAGGAGCAGCTTCGCGTCATCAGGGAGTTCACTCGCCGCCGACGGTGAATCGGTCAGGCTCTGCGCATGCACGAGAGGCGCGGTGAGCGGCAAAGCGCACACAGCGACACTGGTCAGCAGGGCTACTGAAAGCCTCCTGATATTCCCGCGGTCTTTTACCGCCACTAACCATCCTCCTTGTGAAGCAGAATCGTTGCCCCCAGTGCCATCGCTACGACAACTGGGACCCAGGCCGCAACATATGGCGGCATGACGCCGCTGCTTCCGAATGCTCTGACGAGCACTGTGACAACATAAAGCACGAAGCCTGACAATATTCCACCGAGAATCACCGTGCGCGATTGGTTGATACGGCTGAATTTCAGCGAAACCGTTGCTGCGATCAACGTCATGGCGATCATCAGGAATGGCAGCGAGAGAAGCGAATGAAGTTGTGTCTCCAGCGCATGCGGCGCGATCCCGAAGGAGCGGGCAACTTCAATTTTCTGAAAAAGATCATAAAAAGCAACGCTCTCCGGGTTCGCCAGCCTCTGCTGGACAAACTCCTCGTTGAGGTTCGTTGCAACACGCGCCTCCGCAAGACGTGTCTGGATCTCCCCGGGACGTGTCTCCAGCACGTCGGTAAGCATCCAGTAACCATCTTTCAATTTCGCTGTGCGTGCATCCTGACGCAGGATGATGCGGCCGTCGGAATCGAAATGCAGCAGAACGGCATCCACCAGCAGCGTCCCGTCTTCCAGGACCGCGCGCGCGCCGAGCGCCACGTCATTTCCATCGCTTGATTGGCGCAGCCACGGGATCGGCGCGGGTTTCGTCCGTCCGGCCGTCTCCCGCCATTGCGTTTCGATCTCCGTCCCTTGGCGCTGTCCCCAAGCGGCGAGAGGATTGATGACAAGAGTGGTGGCAATCCCGAGGAGCGAAGCCCCGATGATGAAGGGCGCCATGAACTGCCAGACGGAAATGCCGGCGGCACGCGCGACCACCAGTTCCGATTTCCGGTTCAGCGTGATCAATGTCGCCATGCCGACGAAGAGCCCAATGAAGGGAACGGTCTGCTGAAGGATGAGCGGTAATCTGAGCGCCGTAAGATAGAGGACCCCCGGTACCGAATAGCCGGGCAGACTGTCGTATCGGCCCGAGGTTTCTGTGAAGTCGATCAGATAGGTAATTGACGCGACGCCGATCAGAAACCAGACGGCGGTCATCATGTAGCGCCGGAAAAAATAAAGCCCGAGCGTCCAGATCATGCCGTGCCCCCAGTGCCATCACCAAGGCGCTTCCTCGACATCGCAATCATCGCATCGACGATCGCCGAAAATGCTTTCGGCAGGCGTGCTTGCCGGTTCGTCACGAGCATGAATGCGGCAGTTCCGCCCGCCAGCAGGGGGATCGCGTATTGCAGCACGTTGTAGGCGGGTGATGATTCCGCAAGCGACGTGACGTAATTCGAGGCCCAGAAAAGCGTGAGCGCCATGATCAGCGCGGACGCCATCGGATGAAGACGCGCTTCACGGTGGGATCGGGCGTCCCCGCAAACCATGAGGCTGATGAAGGTGAAGACAAGCGGGAAGAAGGAGGCGCTGACGCGTCGGTGAAACTCCGCGCTGAAGTCGTTTGGTTTGCGCACGTACCGCTCATCCAGCGGATCCGGGTCCATCAGGTAGAAGAGGTCGCGGTCCTTCGCGCCGAAACGGGCCTGACCACGCTCCTCCGACAGATCGGAAAGGTCGAAGGCATAGCGGTCGAAGCGGATGACCGTCACGTCGCCGTTCGGTGCTTTCCGCTGCACTTCACCGTCCTGCATGACCAGCGACTTGCCGCTCTCGTCGACGGCACCTTCGCGAGCGTAGTAGATGAGCTCCGAAGACGGATCACGAGAATCGGCAACCAGCAGGCCCTTCATGGCGCGACCGGACTGGCGTTCCGAAATCTGGACGAAAAGCCCCGGCTCGATCTGACGGAAGGTCTTTTCCTCGATCACCGAGGACAAGAGGTCCGCATAGGCCGTGGCGATCATGGTCCGGACATTGACGCGCATGGCAGGCTCGATGAAGCCCATCATCACGAATGAGAACAGGCTGAGCCCTGCTGCAAGCAGGATAAGCGGACGCTGAATGATCCCTCTCGGCGCTCCGGCCGCATCGATGACGGCGAGTTCCGAATCGTTGTTCATCGTCGTCAGCGTATGGGTGATGCCGATGACCAGCGCAAATGGCAGAACCGTCGCCACGATGGTGGGCAGGATCATAGTGGCGAGCACCATGAAGGAGCCGACCGATTGTCCGCTGTCCGTGACGAGGTTGATACGCTGCAACACCTGCGTGGTCCAGATGATCGCCAGCACCGGAAGCAGTGCTGTCGTGAACATCAGGACGACCCGCCGCAGAATGTATTGTTCGAGTATCTTCATAGAGTTCCCTTGCAGGCGCGACACGCAGACGTCGCGCCGAGGATGGGCTTTCTCTACGATGCTTGCGGCGATTTGGCGACCGCCCGAAGGTATTTTCCCCGGCTTGATGAGGCTGTTTTTTGTCCCACCGCGATAAATCGGACACGCTCCGAGGTGGCGCTCGCAATCGGGGGATTGAGACAGGAATATCCGGTCAAACTCTTGCCATCGTTTGCGAAAAGACCATGATCCAGCACGAACTCCCCGAAATGCCAACAAGGTGCCCTTCATGTCGTTGAAACTCGCTGTCTCCTTCGCTCCGACCCATTCTGCAACGGGAGGTCTCGCTATCCTGTTGACGACGTCGGGCGCAGAGATGCCGGCTGGAGCGTCCGAAGCAGATCCGGCAGGCGTTTATGCGCGCGCTGCCAAGGCTGCGAAATTCACCGGAAAGGCGCTTGCCACCCTCGACATCGTCGCGCCACATGGTTCGCCGCTCGATCGCATGGTCGTCATCGGTCTCGGCAAGGCCGATGCCTTGACCGGCCATGATTGGCTGAAGGCCGGCGGTGTCGCGACGGCGGCCCTGAAGGGCGCCGAGAAGGTTGCCATCTACATGGACGTCCCCGGCCTGGAGGTCTCGCCCAAGGCTGCCGCCGATTTCGCCCTCGGCATGCTGCTGCGCGCCTACAAGTTCGACACCTACAAGACCAAGAAGAAGGCCGAGGACGACGAGGAGAAGGGCGACAAGACGGTCAAGGTCACGATCGTCACCACCCAGGCCTCGGTCGCCAAGAAAGTCTTTGCCGAGACACAGGCAATCGCAGATGGCGTGACGCTTGCGCGTGATCTCATCAATGAACCGGCCAATGTTCTCGGTCCGCTCGAATTCGCCGCCAAGGCCAAGGAGTTGGAAAAGCTCGGCGTCGAAGTGGAGATCCTGACCGAGAAGGAAATGAAGAAGCTCGGAATGGGCGCGCTGCTCGGCGTTGCACAGGGATCCGTGCGCCCGCCGCGCCTTGTCGTCATGCAGTGGAAAGGCGGAAAGTCGAAGGACAAGCCGATCGCCTTTGTCGGCAAGGGCGTGGTCTTCGATACCGGCGGTATCTCGATCAAGCCGGCTGGCGGCATGGAGGACATGAAGGGTGACATGGGCGGCGCCGCCGCGGTAGCTGGCCTCATGCATGTGCTTGCCGCCCGAAAGGCCAAGGTGAACGCGATCGGCATCCTCGGTTTGGTCGAGAACATGCCCGACGGCAACGCCCAGCGTCCGGGGGACATCGTCACCTCCATGTCGGGCCAGACGATCGAAGTGATCAACACCGATGCGGAAGGCCGCCTCGTTCTGTGCGATGCCCTCTGGTATTGCAACGACCGCTTCGAGCCGGCTTTCATGATCAATCTGGCGACGCTGACCGGCGCCATCACGGTCGCGCTTGGCAGCCTGCATGCCGGGCTTTTCTCCAACGACGACGATCTCTCGGAGAAACTGCTCGCAGCCGGCCTGACAACCAATGAGCGCCTGTGGCGCATGCCGCTCGGCAAGGACTATGACAAGCTGATCGACTCGAAATTCGCCGACATGAAGAACACCGGCGGGCGTCAGGCGGGCTCGATCACGGCTGCCCAGTTCCTGAAGCGCTTCGTCAAGGACACCCCTTGGGCGCACCTCGACATCGCCGGCACCGCCATGGGCTCGCCGAATGACGAGATCAACCAGTCCTGGGGTTCTGGCTACGGCGTGCGTCTCCTGGATGAACTGGTGCGGGCAAACTACGAATCGTAAGTCTGGAGACGGCGCGCCCGATGGCCGAAGTCCTGTTCTATCATTTGACGGAATCCAAGCTTGAGGACGCGCTCCCGCCGCTCCTGGAAAAGAGCGTCGAACGAGGCTGGAAGGTCGCGGTCCAGACCCGCGACGCGGAGCGGCGTGACGCGCTCGACGCGCATCTGTGGACCTATCGCGAGGAGAGCTTTCTGCCGCACGGGACAGACGAGGGAGCCTCGCCAGACCGGCAGCCGGTCCTGCTCACCGTCGAGCAGGACAATCAGAACAGCGCCAGCGTGCGTTTCCTCGTCGATGGTGCCGAGCCGCCTGCAGATCTCGCTTACGACCGGATCGTCTTCGTCTTCGATGGCTATGACACCGAGCAGGTCGAGGGCGCACGCGCGCAATGGAAGCGCCTCAAGGGCGAGGGGCATAGCCTGACCTATTGGCAGCAGACGCCCGAAGGCCGTTGGGAAAAGAAAGCCTGATCCACGACGCGCCTCCTGCTGTCCGTCGGATCGAGGTGTCAGGGCGTCATGATCGTCTTGCGCAAAAAGCTGTAGCCCATGGCTGTGCGCCGTGCCATCTCGGCTGAGTTGCCGGCGCCGCCATGTCCGCCCGATCCGTATTCGTGGAACAGGGGTGTATGCCCTGCTTCTTCCAGCCGGAGCGCAAAGCGTCTGGCATGGGAGGGATGAACCCGGTCGTCATTGCTCGAGCTTTCGATGTAGACCGGCGGGTAGGCCTGCTCCGATGCTGGCTTGATCTGGTGGAGTGGCGAGTAGCTGAGGAGATAGTTGCGGTCTGCCTCGTCGTCCGGATTCCCGTATTCGTCCATCCACGCCCGTCCTGCCGGAAACTTATGGAACCGCGTCATGTCGAGCACGGGCACGCGGCACCAGACGGCGCCAAAATCGTCTGGGTAGCGTGTCAGCATAGCGCCGGTTAGCAAGCCGCCATTGCTGCCGCCCGTGCAGGCGATCCGCGAGGGTTTCGAATAGCCGCGTTTCACGAGGTCGCGGGCGATGGCGACGAAGTCCTCGTAGGCCTTGTGACGACCGTGTCGCTTCACCGGTGTATGCCATTGCGGCCCGAGCTCAGAGCCACCGCGGATATAGGCCTGAACATAAGCGCCACCCTGTTCGAGGAAGCGACCCGTGGTGCCGGAATAATGCGGGGCGAGCGATGCGGCAAAACCGCCGTAGCCGTAGATCAGCACGGGCAATTCACCCTCCGTCCAGGTTTTCGGCAGAACGAGATGGTAGGGCACCTTGGTGCCGTCTTCTGATGTGGCTTCCAGCAGGCAGCTCGTCATGCCCTCGGCCTCGAAAAAGGCAGGCGAAGTGTCTTCTGCCACGAGAATGGGCGGCGTAGACACGGGCCGCCGAGCGTCGTCGGACAGCGAGAGGGTGTAGCGCGTCGGGGGCTTGAGAAAACCGGAGCCGATGACGGAGAGCGTATCGTCGCCCAGATGCAGGTCGGCATAGAGCGGCGTGAAGTAGAGTGCTTCGATCCCGTCCGGCAGGGAAATCCGGTGCGGCTCAGCGTCGGCCTTGGTGAGATCGAGCACGTAAAGCGATGGCGAAAGGCGGTCGTCCACCGAGTAGACCGCAAAATTCCGCAGGAGCGAGAAATGATGCACGGCTCGCCCCGGTGCCGGCTCCACGAGAATGCGCCGCTCGGTCCCCAGCGGTTGATCGCCGAAAGGTGTCAGCGCCTGAAGCACAAGGCTGCCGGACGGAACCTGTTCGTCTGTCTTGGCAAGCCAGAGAATATGGCTGTGATTGATGTCGAAGCCGATTTCCCGCGGCAAAGGCAGGCGGCGCGGAATGCCATCCCCATTCTCGATGTTGAGGCTGAGCTTGCCGATCTCGTGGTTCTCCATGAAGACACGGAATTGCTGCGTCTCCGGCCCTTCATGACCGCCGAGCGCCGGATCGATGACGAAGCCGTAGCCGGTGACATCGGTCGAGGCCGCTTCGAACAGGATGTCCGCTTTTGCCGGCTCCTCGCCGCGCCGCAGTCGCCGGCCGACTCTCGGCCAACCAGACTGGGTGGCTGAAAAGGTGTCAATGGAGCCAAAGTAGAGGATCTCGTCACGGCTGAGCCAGGACGCCTGTGCTCGCACCGCTGGCGTATCGAAGCCGCCATCGACCACCTGTTTTGCTTCCAGATCGAATTCGAGAAAGCGGGTGAGGTCGGATCCGCCGTCGGACAGGCGCAGCAAGACGCGCGTCGGCTCGAAGGGGCAGGTGACGGAACCGCCAAAGATCCAGCGTTTTCCATCTCGCGCACAGAAGCCGTCGAGATCGAAGACGGTCTCCCAGGGAGCATCGGGACGTGGGGTCTGCGTTGCAGGCAGCCGACGCAGAACCCCAAGCGGGTTTTCGCGCGAGCGGTTGAAGTCGAACAGCCAGTTTCCGCGACGTGTTGGCACGATCAGCCTGTTCTGGCGCTCCATCATGGCCTGCAGCGCTTCGGCATCGGCCTGCATTTCGGGCGTCGCGAGGCTCTCTTCGGAAAGGCGGTTTCGCTCGGCGACAAAGGCCAGGGTGCGCGGATCGTCATCCTTTTCGAGAAAGAGATCCATGCTGCTACTCCTGTCTTGTCTTGCAATTACGATCAGGCGAGGTCGGTGCGGCTGAAATCGGTGCCCACATAGAGAAGGGCCGCCCCGGATGCCTTAGCTCCTGCATAGGAAAAGCAGTCGCCGAAATTGAGGCGGGCGGGGTGACGACCCTTGCCATAACGCGAGAAGGCATCGAGCGCGGCTAATGCGGTGTCGCGGGTGGCCGGGATGACCTCGGCGTTAAGTTCGGCGAGGAACTCCATAACAAAATCAAAGGTCTCCTCCACCGTATTCGCGGTTCGGGAACTGATCACCACCGTTGTCTCATAGATCACAGTGGCCGATGTCGAAAACGGAGTCGGAGAGTTCTCGATGCGGTCGAGAAGATCCCCGCGACCGGGAGCATCCGTCAGGATCTCCACAAGCGCCGAACTATCGATGAACATCGGCGTCACCCCACATGTCGTCGAGGAACGCCTTCTCGTCGAACGGCTCCAGGCTGTCGTGGGCCGGCATGTTGTATTTCGCCCGAAGCTTCTCCAACCGCTCGGCGAGCGGTGGGCGCTGCTCGTCCGCTTCCACGACGCGCTCGAGCGCCTGGCGGATCGCATCCGTCTTGGTCGGGGCTTTCAAGATCTTCTGCGCCTGTTCGGCGAGTTGGTTCACTCGTTCATCACGCACATAGAGCGGCATGGCGTCACCTCTGAATATACGCTATCAAGATAGTGTATATTCAGAGGTTCAACAAGGAAGGCCGGGTTTCAGCCGGCCATGCCCTCTTCATATTCGGCGGAAAGCTCCAGCCACTGCTCTTCCGCAGCGGAAAGCTTGGCCGCTGCTTCGCCGCGCTGTTTGGCCTTTTCCGCCGCCTTGGCCGGCGCCTTTTCGTAGAGAGCCGGATCGGCCAACTCCTTGTCGAGCGCCTGAATCAAAGTCTCCAGCTTCTTCGTCAAGGCCTCGACTTCATTGATCTTTTTCTTCAGCGGCGCAAGGCTCGCCCGCTTGTCGGCCGCAGCCTTGCGCTGTTCCGCCTTGTTGACGGTATCGGCGCCGCTGTCGCTCTTGTCCTTCTCCGCCGGCTTCTTGCCCGAGGCAATGATGAGCGAGCGGTACTCTTCCATGTCGCCGTCGAAGCTCGTCACGGTGCCGTTGTTGACCAGCCACAAACGGTCGACGGTCGCCTCTATCAGGTGGCGATCGTGGGAAATCAGGATGACTGCGCCTTCGTAGTCGTTCAGCGCCTCGATCAGTGCCTTGCGGCTGTCGATGTCGAGATGGTTGGTCGGCTCGTCGAGAATCAGAAGGTTCGGCGCATGGAAGGCGGCAAGCCCCATGAGCAGGCGTGCCTTCTCGCCGCCCGAGAGATCCTTCGCGGCCGTCTCCATCTTCTCCGTCGCAAGCCCCATCTGCGCGACCCGGGCGCGCACCTTGGCTTCCGGCTCCAGCGGCATCAGCCGGCGCACATGGGCGACCGGGCTCTCG
Source organism: Allorhizobium sp. CTOTU50464 (assembly GCA_032102365.1). Lineage (GTDB taxonomy): Bacteria > Pseudomonadota > Alphaproteobacteria > Rhizobiales > Rhizobiaceae > Allorhizobium. The sequence goes on from DAMDHD010000006.1 coordinate 93,412, forward strand.
TTGGGGACCAGGTCGTCGAGCTGGTGCTGGGCGAAAAAGCCGATCTTCAGGCTCGGCGCGGTCTTCAGCTGTCCGCCGTGCGCCTCCAGACGGCCCGAGATGAACTTGGCGAAGGTCGACTTGCCGTTGCCGTTCGAACCGAGCAGCGCGATCCGATCGTCGTTGTCAATGCGGAGGTTGAGGTTCTTCAGGATCGGCTTGCCCGGCTCATAGCCGACCACGCCGCCCGAGATCGCGACGATCGGGGAGGCGGGCTGCTTTTCGGGCTTCGGGAAGGTGATCGGATGGACATGGTCCTCGATGACGGCAGCAACCGTTCCCATGCGCTCCAGCGCCTTGATGCGGCTCTGTGCCTGCTTCGCCTTGGTCGCCTTGGCGCGGAAGCGGTCGATGAAGCTCTGCAGATGCTTGCGCGCCGCGTCGTTCTTCGCCTTCGCCTTCATCTGCAATTCGTCGTTTTCGGCCTTCTGACGCTCGAAACTATCATAGCCGCCGCGATAGAAGGTCAGCTTCTTTTGGTCGAGGTGGATGATCGAGTTGACCGCGGTGTTGAGGAGGTCGCGGTCATGGCTGATGATGATGACCGTGTGCGGATAGCGGCGCACATAGTCTTCCAGCCACAGCGTGCCTTCGAGGTCGAGATAGTTGGTCGGCTCGTCGAGCAGCAGCAGGTCCGGCTCTGCAAACAGCACCGAAGCCAGCGCCACGCGCATGCGCCAGCCGCCGGAAAAGGACGAGGCAGGACGCAGCTGTGCCTCATGATCGAAGCCGAGACCAGACAGGATCGTCGCCGCGCGCGCTTCCGCAGAATGCGCACCGATGTCGGCAAGTCGTGTCTGGATTTCGGCAATGCGATGGGGATCGGTCGCCGTCTCCGCTTCCGCAAGCAGGGCGGCGCGCTCCTTGTCGGCGGCAAGCACGATCGAAATCAGCGAGTCTTCCGTCCCCGGCGCCTCCTGTGCGACCTGGCCGATGCGCGCATTCTTCGGGATCGAGACCGAGCCGCTTTCGGATCCGAGATCGCCGGTGATGATGCGAAACAGGGTGGACTTGCCCGCCCCGTTCTTGCCGACGAGACCGGCCTTGGTCCCGGCGGGCAGCGAGACGCTGGCATGGTCGATGAGCAGGCGTCCGGCGACGCGGGCGGAGATGTCGGTGATCGTGATCATGGCACTGGCTTTTGGCCGATGTCACGAGCAAAGGCAAGCGGCCGGCCGGAGGGGAAGCGCTTAGGCGACCTGTCGCGGTCCGGGCTTGTAGCCAATGATCGGCTGGCGCGGATTCTGTCGGGCGAGCATGGTTGCAGTCTTGGCGATCGCGAGCCATGCGGTGGGATCGGCCGCCTCATGCGCCATGGCATGACCGATGGCGAGTGGCAGGCCGCCGACCTCATGGGATGTCTCTGAGGCGAAGACGAGATTGTTTTCAGCCGTCGTGAACAGCCGTTCCGCGATGATATGCGCTTCGTCGGCGTTGATGCCTTCGAAGACGAAGGCGAAGGTATCCGCCTCGATCCGGGCGATGACATCGTTTTTCTTGATTGCCTTGCGGAAGATCCCGGCGAGTCCTTTCACGAGCTTGCTGACGGCTTCGTCACCATACTGGTGTTGCAGACCCGGCAGATCGATGATTTCGATGAGGACGAGGGCTGCCGGATGCGCGGGCGACGCTTCGACATGCAGGTCTTCGAGCGTCTGGAAGAGACTGATGCGATTGGGGAGCCCAGTCAGCCGATCCTTGGTCATCATCGCCTGGGCGGCACGCAGGGCGCGGTCCGCACGTTCGAGATCCTCCAGGCCCTCCTTCACGCTTGTGGTGAGTTCGGTTTCCGAGCGCACCATGGCGCTGCCGATCGAAGCGAGCATCTCGAGCTCACCCAGCAACTGGTCGACGCCGATGGTCATGTCGTCGCGGATGGAGCGGATGACGGCTTCGACGGAATTGGTGAAAGCACGCTTCTGGCTGAGCCCGAGGGAAAGCTGATCACTGACCCGCGACAGCGTCTTGACCGTCTCCGCCTGGAGATGCGTCGCCGTCATCCCGCAATGACCGGGGAGGCGATACTTCAGTCCGAGCTGATCGAGTGCGGACTGCGTGGGGCGCGCACCAAGTCCAGAAAGGTCCCGGGCCAGATCCGGACTGCCGCCGGTCATGGCCTCGTGGACCAGCTCGAAGTTTCGCGGCAGACCCGCGATCTGATGCTTCAGCATGAAGACCGAGATCTTCTGAAGGTCGTCTGCAAGTTCACTCATCAAAACCGTCCCGATTGAGAAAAGGGTCCAATCTGTTCTGCGGCGAGACTGATCTGTGCCTGCCCGTGCGAAGGCTTTAGCATCGCAGCTCATACGAAACGGTTAAGGCGGAGGCGCGGATCTCGTCCCGAATTGACTTTCGTCAAGCGCGATTTCCCCACATAACCAGGGGGTTATCCTGCCTGAATTAATTCTATTTTAGAGATGTGTGTGATTAAACGGACCCTCGTAAACATTCCAAGCGTAACGCTTTGAACCTGGCTCGTCTGAAATCGAAGGCGTCATGAAGTCCCTCATCTCCGTAACTTACTTTTCCCTGGCTCTGATTGTCATCACAGCGATCGCAGCGAGGCCAACCGGCCCCTTCGTCCTGGTGATCACTTCGCCGGAAGGGGATGTCGCTGGTTCGATGTCCGTCATTGAAAAGGCAGACGGTGCATTCGTCTGGTCGGGCAGCGTGCCTTGGATGTCTGTCGCTTATTCGCAGTCCCCGGATTTCTCGGGGCGGCTTCTCAAAGCCGGCGCTCTGCTCGTAATCAACCATGATCTGGCAATCGGGTGCCAGCAAGGAATGAACACATGAATGAACTTAAGAAGCTCAGAGACGGGGTATCCTACGTCATCGTCGGGCTGCTGTGGGTCAACTTTGCGCTCATCGTCATTCGCAATCTCTTTCGCGAGGCGGGCGCCGACTGGGTAATGATCCTGGGCACCATGGCCCTGCTGTTACCCGCCACGTTGCTTTGGATGAGGGACCGCACCGGAGCGACGACGCGTATGGTGACCTCGATGGCGAACGCCGCGACGGTCGCCATCCTCGTGTTCGCATTTCAGGGATCGCCGTTGCAGATCGACCTGCACATGTATTTCTTCGCGAGCCTTGCGATCTGTGCGGCCTGGATCGACTGGAAGGCCATCATCGGGTACGCGGCACTCGTCGCGATCCATCATCTCCTGCTTTATGTGGCGATGCCGCTTGCCGTTTTCCCTGGAGATTCCGACTTTTCGCGTGTCATCCTGCATGCGGTCGTCCTGATTGTGCAGAGCATAGTCCTGATCGCTCTCACATCCGCTGTGGTCAAAGCCTTCGATGTCTCCGACAAGGCCGTATCGGACGCGCTTGCTGCGGAGCAGGAAGCTGTGGGTATGGCTGATCAGGTCAAGCGAACCGATGCTGCCGCCGTGGCTGAGCGTCAGAAACGTGAAGCGGAGAAGGCTAGAGAAGCTGAGGCGGTTGACTTCGCTGTGACAGAATTGGCCAAATCGCTTCAGAAACTGGCTGAAGGAGATCTCTCCTGCCGGATCGACACGGCCTTTGCCGGAGCCCTTGATGGCTTGCGCTCCTCGTTCAATTCGTCCGTCGAGAAACTCGAAGTGGCCGTCTCGCAGGTCGGGCAGGTTGCATCAGTGCTGCGCGCCGGAACTGGCCAGATCGGCCAGGCGAACAACGATCTCTCCGCCCGCAGCGAACGCCAGGCCGCCTCTGTGGAAGAAACTGCAAGCGCCCTTTCGAGCGTGATGTCGACGGTGAAGGAGACTGCGTCCGTTGCAGACTCGGTGGGCAAACTGGTGGACCAGGCAAGAAGTGGCGCAGAGCGCTCCGGAACGATCGTGACAGATGCCGTATCTGCCATGAGCCGCATTGAGCAGTCCTCGCAGTCGATATCCAACATCATCGGTGTGATCGATGAGATCGCCTTCCAGACCAATTTGCTGGCGCTGAATGCAGGCGTCGAGGCAGCCCGCGCCGGGGAGGCAGGCAAGGGCTTCGCCGTTGTGGCTCAGGAAGTGCGAGAGCTTGCTCAGCGCTCAGCCAATGCTGCCAAGGAAATCAAGGCTCTGATCAATGCGTCCGGCGAGGAAGTCCGCCATGGTGTGTCGCTGGTCGATCAGGCGGGCGAAGCGCTGAGCACGATTTCGACTGAGGTTCAGGCGATCAGCCGAGAGATCTGCAAGATCATCGACGGAGCCAAGACACAGGCTCAAGGCCTTTCCGAAATCGACACCGCGATCGGACAGATCGACAGGAATACCCAGCAGAATGCAGCCATGGTCGAGGAGTCGAGTGCAGCGATCCAGCAACTGGTGCAGGAAGCTACCACCCTGGATCACCTTATGTCGCAGTTCAAGGTTGGGTCGAGAACAAGTCACGCGAACCGTCGCGCGGCTTGACCACCTTCAGCAGCAGAGTAACGAGGACGGGAGGGGCCGCCACTGAAGTGGCCCCTTTGCCATTTCAGGGCGAAGGATCGTTTGAAGCCGCTCCTAGAGCCATTGCTTCCCGTCGCTGCGCACGAAGTAGATCAGATCCAGGCTGAGGCTCGGCTTGCCCATGCCGGTCAGCCCCGCATGAATTTGTCCGCGGTGATGGGTCTGGTGGTTGAAGAAATGGGTGAGGGCGGGCCAGAGCTTGTGGGAAACGAGCTCCGGTGACGTCACCGGTGTGTAGCTGAAGCTCGCCTCAAGCTGATCGGGCGTGAGGCCGTCGATATAGTAGATGATCCGCTTGTCTTCCTGAACGCGCGCGGCCTTTAGCTCCGGCAACGTCGCGTAGGGCTTCTCGTCGAGCGTCTTCGGCTTGGGTCCTTCGCCGGTGAAGCGGTTCAGCCAGACGCGGTCGGCAACCAGGATATGGCTGAGGGTGGCGAAGACCGAGCCGAAGAAGGCGCCGGTATCGCGGTGCAACTCGTCTTCGGAGAGCTCGGTCACGGCGGCATAAAGCAGTCTGTTGGCCCAGGCATTATAGGCGGCGAGCATCTGGTAGTTCTGCATGGCGAAGCTCCTGATGGTGGTTTCCCGCCAGTCTAGCGGGCTTTCACCCCAGTGTGGGTTATCGGTTCCATGAAAAATGCTGATTTGCATCTCGCGCAGGGATCGGTTTGTCTGTCGCGAACCAGGAGAAACCGATGACGATTACGCTTTATTCGCTGTGCGGCGCCGATGCGGCCCGTCCCTTTTCGCCACACTGCTGGAAAGTGGTGATGGCGCTGCATCACAAGGGGCTGGCTTTTGAAGAGCGTCCGCTGGCCTTCACGGCCATTCCCACCACCGAGAACGGCTTCTCGAAGACGGTGCCCTTCATCCGGGACGGACAGGAGCTCATCTCGGACAGCTTCCGCATCGCGCAGTATCTGGAAGAGCATTATCCGGAGGAACCGAGCCTGTTCGGCGGGCAGGGCGGCGTTGCCGCCGCGCGTTTCGTCGAAGGCTATTCCCAGCAGGTAGTCCATGGCGTGGTGTCGCGGATCGCGCTCTCCGATATTCATGCCATGCTCGCCCCGACCGACCAGGACTATTTCCGCAAGAGCCGCGAAGAAAGGCTCGGGCGCACGCTGGAGGAAGTCGCTGCCGGCCGCGATGCAGCCATCGCAGCACTGCCCTCAGCCCTCCAGCCATTGCGCCACATGCTGGGCCACCAGCCCTTCATCGGCGGAGCAACACCGCTCTTTGCCGACTACATCGTCTTCGGCGCGCTGCAGTGGCTGAAGATCACCACAGGCTCGATCCATCTTCCGGCGGATGACCCGGTCAGCCGCTGGTTCGACCGCTGCCTCGATCTCTATGAGGGCGTGGGGCGCGCGGTCGCTTGAGCCTTCAATTTCGTCGATTGTGACGTCGTCGTGAAATTGTCGAACCCCTCTTGTCTTCGTGATTCGGGGCGGGTAGATACCGCCCACTTTCCCTGACAGACAAAAGGATGAGACTGATGGCGATTGAACGCACCTTCTCGATGATCAAGCCCGATGCCACCAAGCGCAACCTGACCGGCGCCATCACCAAGGTCTTCGAAGACAACGGCCTGCGTGTCGTCGCTTCCAAGCGCGTTTGGATGTCGAAGCGCGAAGCCGAAGGCTTCTACGCCGTTCACAAGGAACGCCCCTTCTTCGGCGAACTGGTTGAAGGCATGACCTCGGGCCCGACCGTCGTTCAGGTTCTCGAAGGCGAAAACGCCATCCTGAAGAACCGCGAAATCATGGGCGCCACCAACCCGGCCAACGCTGATGAAGGCACCATCCGCAAGATGTTCGCTCTCTCGATCGGCGAAAACTCGGTTCACGGTTCGGACGCTCCGGAAACCGCTGCCCAGGAGATCAAGTACTGGTTCGCTGACACCGAGATCGTCGGCTGAATCAAGTCCTGAGGCTTCTGCCTCAGGACGTTGAATGACTTCAAGAACCGGAGCTGAAAGGCTCCGGTTTTTTGTTGCGATCTGCGCCGTTTGCCCGTTCGGATCAGACGCCGGGGCAGGTCTTGTCCTTCGCGTAATCCACCGCGCCATCGGTACGATACACCTCCGGGTTCGGGGTATAGACCGGGCCGACGACAAGCGCCTTGCCGGGCATGATCGTCTGGTCGAGGCTCGATGTCAGCGTCGTCTCGATGGTCTGCAGGACCTGATCGCGGCCATCGAGGATCCGGATCGAGATCGCATAAGGTCGGTCCTTCACCACGCAATGCACCGGCGGGCTTTCGAGCGAGACCTTGTCCCAGAAGGAAAAGATCTTGCTTCGGGTCACCAGCGGCGACCCACCGGCAGGGTTTTCGAATGTCGTCTCGACGAAGCTCGGTTCGGGCAGCGGTCCATTGCGGGCCAGCGTCACGACATAGGTCGACTCCGCCACGCGGTAGTTGAAGATGAAGACCTTGCCCGAAAGCTTGAGCGGCTCGTCGAGATCCTCCCTTTGGCAGCCGGTCATGCCAAAAAGCCCGATGACAAGGGCAGCACCGATCGAGATCGCCTTCATGGCGAGGCCTCCTTCTTCCTGCGATGATAGTGACGGTTCGCCTTGACCCTGTTGCCGCAGACGGCCATGTCGCACCAGGTACGACTGCGGTTCTTGCTGCGATCCATGAAGAGCCAGCCGCACTTGCCGCAGATCTTCATGCGCTCGGGCTGCGGTTCGCAAATCAGGCCAAGGGCGGACTTGGCCGTGGCAGCCTCCAGGCTGTCGTCGTCGGTGGCGGCTCGGAGTGCCGTGGCGGCCGCGTCCAGAAGGTCCGCCAACTGTGTGCGGCTTTCCTGGCCAAGCACCCGATCTCGGAAATAGCCATCGATCGCCTCCCGCAGATGCAGGAAGAGCGCCTCATTGCCTGGGCCAACCGGCCTCAGTGCGCCAAACCGTGTCCGCTCCGCCGACAACCGGCTCGCGGCCTCGGGAAAGGCGGCGAGTTGCTCCGGCACGGCGAACCGGTCGCGCTGCCCGTCCGGCTCGTGCCGCAGGATGACGCTGTTGGCCACATCAAGGGCCAAGGCGCCACCGGCGAAGCGATGAGGGGTCCAGGTGAAGGTCATGGCTCAATATAACTAGTAAAAAGCATTTTGACAGTTATAAATACAGTCGGAGGACGCCATGGCCTACCTGCTGCAACAGCTTCTCAACGCGCTGCCCATGGCGAGCCTCTATGCCTGCCTTGCCTTCGGCTATTCGCTGGCTTTTGGTGTGACGAAGCGCCCGGATATCACCTTCGGGGCACTGGTCGCCTTCGCCGGTCAAATCTGCCTACTGTTCAGCGATTTCGGTTGGAATGGTCTGTACCTCGTCCTGCCGGCGGCTGTCGGTCTCGGTCTCGCGGCAGGCTTCGCCTATGCCTTGCTGGCGGGGTACTGGAATGCGCGAACCGTCATGCTGCCCTTGCACAGGAGGTCACCGAATGCGGTGATCGTCGCGTCGCTCGGCGTCGTGCTGCTGCTTTCAGAAGGTGCGCGTCTCGCGCTCGATACGCGGAGCCTGTGGTTGCCGCCCTTGGGGCAACACTTCGTGACGATCTTGAGGATCGAAGACACAGCACTCGGCCTCACACGTCTTCAAGTGCTGCATAGCGTGCTCATGCTTGCCGTGGTCGCCGGGGGCGCTCTGCTTCTGACGTTCAGCCGGGCAGGGCGCTTGTGGCAGGCGGTCTGTCAGGATCCACTTGCCGCCCGTCTCGTCGGGATCGATGCCGACAAGGTCTTCGTGCTCTCCCTGACCGCCGCCGCCTCGGTGGCGGCCGCTGGCGGACTGTCGGCCACGGTGCTCTACGGCACCATGGATTTCGGCGCGGGTCTGATGTTCGGATTGAAAGTGGTTCTGATTGCAGCGGTCGGCGGTTATTCGCGCCCACTTCACTCAGCTCTTGGCGCCGCCGCCATCGCTTTTGCCGAACAGCTCTGGGCTGCCTATGGCCCGATGATCTGGCGTGACGCTGTGATCATCTCGGCGCTGGTCTGGCTCCTTGTCGTGAGCCGCCGCGAACGCATCATTCCGTGAGCCAGCGATCCCGCGCGCTGTCGTCGGCGTCCTTGGCCGCGACCCAATCTCCGGTTTCTCCATCCTGCCCATGCTCCTTCTTCCAGAAGGGGGCGGAGGTCTTGAGAAAGTCCATGACGAAATTGGCGCCGTCGAAGGCGGCCTGGCGGTGCGGCGCGGCAGCAATGACGAGCACGATCTGTTCGCCGGCCTCGATGCGGCCGAAGCGGTGGATGGCCGTGAGCCCGAGCAGGGAAAAACGGTTGATGGCGAGATCACCGATCCGCTGCATCTCGGTCTCGGCCATGCCGGGATAGTGCTCGAGCTCGAGTGCCGAAAGCGTTCCGGCTTCGTCACGGCAAAGCCCGACGAAGGTCACAAGCGCGCCGATATCCTTGCGCCCTTTGGTCAGGCGACGCGCTTCTAAGGCAGCGTCGAAATCCTCGCGCTGAACGCGGATAATGGCAGATGGCGTTTCCGTCACGGTTTCAACTCCGGCTGGAGGCGCTCAGCCTCCGGTCATCGGCGGAAAGATGCCGATCTCGCGAGCGCCCGCGATCGATTCGTGGTGCTCGACATGCTCCTGATTGACGGCAACGCGGATGGCCTTGGGAAAGCGCAGGGCCTCCTCATAGCCGTCTCCAAGCGTCGCGAGCCAGGTCACCAGTTCGCCCGCGGTCTGGACGTCGGCTGGGATCTCGAGCTCTTCTTCTCCCTTGCCGATGCGCTCGCGCACCCAGGCAAAATAGACCAGCTTCACCATCTCAATCCACCATGTGCTTGGCGCCAGCGCGGAAGTAGTCATAGCCGGTATAGATGGTCAGGATCGCCGCGATCCAGAGCAGGGCGATGCCGGCTTCGGTCGTGTAGGGCAGAACCTTGTCGCCGGCAGGGCCGGCCAGCAAGAAGGCCAGTGCAAACATCTGCGCCGTCGTCTTCCATTTGGCGATCCGCGTAACCGGCACCGAAACCTTGAGCGCCGCGAGATATTCGCGCAGACCGGAGACGAGGATCTCGCGGCAGAGAATCGTGATGGCGGCCCAGAGCGACCAGCCGGCAATGGTGCCGTCCGCCGCCATCAGTAGCAGCACCGAGGCGATCAGGAGCTTGTCGGCGATCGGGTCGAGCATTTTCCCGATATTGGAGGTCTGGTTCCAGATCCGCGCCAGGTAGCCGTCGAGATAGTCGGTGATCGAGGCGGCGATGAACAGCGCCAGAGCCGACCAGCGTGCGAAATCGGAACTCTGCAGACGACCTTCGAGGAAGAAGCACAGGACGATGAGCGGCACGGCGAGGATGCGGGCGTAGGTCAGGAGATTGGGGATATTGTATGCGCGCGAAGCCATGATGCCCTGTCTTTGAATACTGCTAGGTGATGTGATGTGATGGTTTTCGGTCGGGGCCGTCAACACAAGAATTCTGAATGGTCCTTATCGTCCTCTTGTCCCCGGATGCGTCGTTTCCGTGTCAATCACCGCTGTTTTCGTGAAAATGGTTGTAGATCAGCCGCGCCACGGCCTCCGAAATGCCCTCGACCGCCATCAGATCGCTGACGGCAGCGCGTGACACGGCTTTGGCCGTGCCGAAATGCTGCAACAGCGCCCGCTTGCGCGTCGGACCGATTCCGGAGATCTCGTCCAGCGGGTTTTTGACCATTTCCTTCTTGCGCCGGGCCCGATGTGAGCCGATGGCAAAGCGGTGCGCTTCGTCGCGCATGCGCTGGATGAAGTAGAGGACCGGATCGCGCGGCGGCAGCGTGAAGTCCGGCTTGCCCTGGACAAAGAAGCGTTCGCGGCCGGCGTCGCGGTCGACGCCCTTGGCAACCCCGATGGCGATCACGCTGTCGGTGATGTCGAGTTCGTCGAGAATCTTGCGCACTGCCGTCATCTGGCCCTGACCGCCATCGATCAGGATGACATCGGGCCAGGCGGGGAAAGCTGCATCGCCGCTGTCATCGGGCGCGACACTGCGATCCGGCTTGCCTTCTTCCTTGAGCAGCCGCGAGAAGCGCCGGGTCATCACCTCGCGCATCATGCCGAAGTCATCGCCGGGCGTGATCTCGGTCGATTTGATGTTGAACTTGCGATACTGGCCCTTCACGAAGCCTTCCGGCCCCGCAACCACCATGCCGCCCACGGCATTGGTGCCCATGATGTGCGAGTTGTCGTAGATCTCGATGCGGCGCGGCACGTAGGGCAGCTGGAAAGTCTCGGCGAGGCCGGCCAAGAGACGCGACTGCGACGCGGTTTCGGCGAGCTTTCGCCCATGCGCCTCCCGGGCGTTGGCGCTCACATGCCCGACGAGATCCTTCTTCTCACCCCGCTGCGGCACGCTAATCGAAACCTTGTGGCCCGCCTTTTCAGAAAGTGCTGTCGCCAGGAGGTCCTGCTCCTCGACCTCTTCGGAAAGAAGGATCAGCCGCGGTACAGGCTTGTCGTCATAGAACTGCGCGAGGAAGGAATTGAGGACTTCGGCTGCGCTGAGCTGAGGATCCGCCTTCGGGAAATAGGCCTGATTGCCCCAGTTCTGGCTGGCACGGAAGAAGAAGACCTGGATGCAGGACAGCCCGCCTTCATGGTGAATGGCGAAGACGTCAGCCTCTTCTACCCCGGCCGGGTTGATGCCCTGATGGCTCTGGACATGGGAGAGGCCGGCCAGTCGGTCCCGGAACACGGCGGCACGCTCGAAGTCGAGGTCTTCCGCCGCCTCGTTCATGGCGCGCGCCATGGCTTCCTTGACGTTCTGGCTTTTGCCCGAAAGGAAGTCCTTCGCTTCGCGCACGAGACCGGCATAATCCGGATCGCTGATCTCGTGGGTGCAGGGACCCGAACAGCGCTTGATCTGATAGAGCAGGCAAGGCCGGGTGCGGCTTTCGAAGACGCTGTCGGTGCAGGTGCGCAGGAGAAAGGCGCGCTGCAGGGAGTTGATCGTGCGGCCGACAGCGCTCGCCGAGGCGAAGGGGCCGAAGTAGTCACCCTTGCGGGCGCGCGCGCCGCGATGCTTGTAGATCGCGGGCGAACGACTGTCGCCGGTGATCAGGATATAGGGAAAGCTCTTGTCGTCGCGCAGCAGGACATTATAGCGCGGCCGCAGGCGCTTGATCAGGTTGGCTTCAAGGAGCAGCGCCTCGACCTCGGTGCGGGTCGTGACAAATTCCATGTGTACGGTCTCGCGCACCATGCGCGACAGGCGGTTCGAATGGACCCGGCCTTGCGCATAATTGCTGACGCGCTTCTTCAGGCTCTTCGCCTTGCCGACATACATGACGTCGCCGTCCTTGTTCAGCATGCGGTAGACGCCGGGCGCGTTGGGAAGCCGCTTGACGAATTCGCCGATCAGATCGGCACCGGTCAGCCCGGTCTCGTCCAACCCGTCGACATGCCAGTCGATCTCGATGCCGGCGCGCGTCGTCTCTGGCTCGACCACGACGTCATCGTCATCCTCTTCCGTGCCATCATAGAGAACGCCGCCATCGGGCAGCTTTCCTCCACTCATTCATTGATCTCCGTGCCGTGCCAAATCAGATGCTGGCCCCCATCCAAGGCGACCATTTGGCCGGTGATCGACGGCGTGTCAAAAAGAAAGCGGATTGTTTGCCCGAATTCCGTCAGCGACGGGCCGCGTTTGAGCGGCAGACTGTCGACCTGCGCCTGGAAATCCTCGGGCCGCTGCCGCTCTGAAATCAGCGTGGGACCCGGGCCAATCGCATTCACCCGCACCCGGGGGGCAAAGGCCTGGGCCATGGTGCGGGTCGCCGTCCACAGGGTGGATTTGGAAAGCGTATAGGAAAAGAAGGTCGGCTTCAGCGCCAGCACCCGCTGGTCGATGATGTTGACGATCAGGCCGGAGCAATCCTCCGGCAGCGCCTTGACCATGGCTCCGCTTAAGATCGACGGCGCGCGGACATGCAGATTGAAATGCCGGTCGAACGTCTCCGGATCGAAATCGGCAGCGGTATCGTCTTCGAAGATCGAGGCATTGTTGACGAGAAGGCCGACCGGCCCGAATTCGGCCTGCGTGCGCGCAATGAGGGACGAGGTCTCGGAAATGTTACCGAGATCGGCTTGAAGCGCAATGGCTTGTTTGCCGGCCTCTCTCTGCGCCGCGGCTACTGCCTCGGCTTCCGCCAGCGAGCCGTTTGCATGCAAAGCCACGGCAAACCCGTTCTGTGCCAAGTCTTCCGCAATGGCCCGGCCAAGTCTTTTGGCCGAGCCTGTGACCAATGCCACCTTCGGGATGCCGTTTTGCATCGCTTTTACCTTGTTCTGGATCTTTGGTTGCGCTGCATATATGGCGCCAACGCGATATTTAAACAGGGGCCAACCGATTTCATCCGGCAATTGATCTTCGGGTGCCGTCAGTACAATTGCAGTATATATTTATGTAAATCGCCGACTGCGGCGTAAACTATTTGTTATGGTTAACGAATCGTTTGTGTCTTTTAAGCAACGTCCCGATTTGGTCACTGCTGTGCCACAATGAATTCACATTTCGGCTCTTTCAATTCCTCAATTGCCATCCATTTCTACAGTCGGAACGGGCAGGGAATACCCATTAACGTTCAGGCCGCCGTTGGTTCTTAGTGAAGTGCGGCCCGGAACTGAAAGGAGACTAACATGCGTACCCTCAAGATCATGCTTCTGGCTTCGGCCACCACCGTCGTCGCTTTCGCCGCCCAGGCAGCTGACGCCATCTACCAGGCTCCGGAAGCTCCGGCCGCAACCGAATCCTACTCCGAGCCGGCCGGCAACTGGTCGGGCGCTTATGTCGGTGGTGGCATCACCTATGACATGGGCAAGTTCACCGGCTCGAACGACGGTCGTGATGCCGACGGCATCGGCGGCACCGTCTACGGCGGTTACAACATGCAAAGCGGCTCGATCGTCTACGGTGCAGAAGCTGACCTCAGCTACGCCGGTGAAGATGGTTCGGCTGGCACGGATGCTGGCGTGCCCGGCAACCTCAAGGGCACCCAGGGCGTCAACGGCTCTGTTCGTGGCCGCGTCGGTTACGACCTGAACCCCTTCCTCGTCTACGGTACGGCCGGTGTGGCTGTCGCCAACCACGAGCTTGAAGGCGGTGGCAACAACGACGAGAAGCTGGCAGCCGGTTACACGGTCGGTGCCGGTGTTGAAACCTTCGTCACCGACAACATCACCGCTCGCGTCGAATATCGCTACAGCGACTACCAGAAGCGCGACTTCGATCTCGGTGGCACCACCGTATCGCGCGGCTTCGACGACCACTCGGTCAAGGTCGGCATGGGCGTGAAGTTCTGATCCACGCGATCCGCGAAAACAGAAAAAGCCGGGCATCGTCCCGGCTTTTTTGTTGCGCAATCGGATGTCGGCAGCTCAGGCCTTTGGGCGAAGCGCAGGATAGGGCTCGAAATGCTTGGCGAATTTCGCCGGCCATTCCGTCAGCGCTGCACGGCCATTTTCCCATTCGCCGGGAAAGCGCAGCATGAGATAGCCGAGTGTCGCCGCCAGCGCGAAGTGGCCGCCATGCAGCTTCTTGCCCGTCTTCGGCAGATGCTTGTCGAGATAATCCAGGCTGCGATTGATCTTGGCCCACTGGCGGTCGATCGCGTCCTGGCTGACCAGTTCGGGTGACCGGTAGCGCTTCTCGTAGACGATGGCGAGCAGGCAGTCGCTGATGCCGTCGGCCAGCGCTTCCAGCACCTCGGCCTCGGTCCGCTTCTCGTCCTTTTTCGGATAGAGCCGCTTGTCGCCGATCCGGTGCAAGTAGTGCATGATGGCGCGGCTGTCGAAGACGGCCGTGCCGTCGTCGGTGATCAGCGTCGGGATCTTTCCGAGCGGATTGGTGTCGACGAGTTCCGGCGGGTTTTCCGCCGTGTTCACGCGCTCTTCCTCGAGTTCTATGCCGAGATGGCGGGCGGCCATGCGGACCTTGGAGGAGTAGGGCGAGGCGGGCGCGAAGAGCAGCTTCATGACGGGTTCCTGTGGCTCTCGTGGCGGGTTTAGCGCAGGGGCGGAATGGTGATGTCGGATCGGCGGCAGGATCGGCTGTCGACCTCCGGGCACGCGCGGAAGCCAAGCGAGCGGTCGAGGCAGATCCTGACTTCGTCGACTCTCTCCCTATCACAGGTGACGGCCACTGCCGAGCGGCCGAGCCCCGGATTGCTGCGGATGAAGGCTGCCTCGATTGCGTCGGGCGAGGTGCGGCTCTGGCGGTCGACGTCTGCAAGTTCGTCGGGAATACGAATTCTATCATGGGCTTGGCGCACGAGCTTGAAGTAGTCGCTCATTCCAAGCCCAGAGCAGGAGCCATGCTTGCGCCACTGGTGGCCGATCAGGCCCATGCTCGGCATAATGTCCATCACCGTCCGGCCGATGCGGTCCGGAACACGGCTTCCCTCCGGTGTCGGGCAGTTCTCCGGCCAGCCTTGCTCGTTCTGCGGCCAGAGACCGTGGACGACCCAGCCAAAATTCTTGTCTGCGCCGCATTGCTCACGATTGCGGCCTGCCGCCTCGCTGTCGCAGAAGGTGGGTGACCAAGAAAGCGCGAGAACGTAGAAATCGAAGCCACTGCCTTCAGGAATGTCGCGGGCTGGTACGGTCTGCGCCGGGGAGGCTGCTCGCTCGGAGTTCGCCGTCGGGACGGGCCGATCGGTGGGCGCGTCCGCTGGCAGGAAGCTGTAGGCGACCGAGGCTGCGAGCAGCAGGCCGAAGGCGTAAAGACCCGTGTAGCGTCCCATGCCGCCTCCCGCTCAGTCTTCGCCGCGCAGCCAGAAGCAGCGATGCGAGGCATAGCGGTCCTGCGCCATCAACCGCTTCAGCTCCGGCAGCGCCAGATGCATCTCGTCCTTCAGCGTATAGGGCGGATTGACGATGATGAGGCCGGTGCCGGAGAGGCCCGTCTGGTCGCGATCGCTTTTCACATGCAGTTCGGCGCAGAGCATCTTCGGGATTTCCAGCGCCTGCAGCGCCTCGTGGAATTCCTTGATCGGTGCGCCCTTCTTGATCGGATACCAGAGACAGTAGACGCCGTTGGCGAAGCGGCGATGGGCCTTGGCAAGCCCGTCCACCAGCCGCTCGTATTCGCCGTCCTTCTCGAAGGGCGGATCGACCAACACGATGCCGCGCTTTTCCTTCGGCGGCAGATGCGCATTCAGCGTCAGCCAGCCGTCGAGTTCGGTCACCCGAACCTGAAAATCGCCTTCGAACAGACGCGACAGGGCGCGAGAATCCTCAGGATGCAGTTCCATCGCCGAGAGGCGATCCTGCGGGCGGAACAGGTCTCGCGCGAGCTTCGGCGAGCCGGGATATCTGGCAAGCGGGCCTCCGGCCTCGCGGCCCGGGTTGAGCGCCTTCACCGCATCGAGATAGGGCGCCATGATCTCGGCCACCTTCTCCGGCAGCTCGGCATCGATGACCTTGCCGATGCCTTCAAGCCATTCGCCCGTCTTCTGCGCTTCCTCCGACGAGAGGTCGTAGAGCCCGATCCCGGCATGGGTATCCAGCACGCGGAAGGCCTTGTCCTTCTGCTGCAGGTAGACGATCAGCCGCGACAGAACGAGGTGCTTCAGGACATCGGCAAAATTGCCCGCGTGATAGATGTGGCGATAATTCATTGATGGTTCCGATGGCACTGATGATTTGTTCGAATGGGGCTTTTGAGCGTATGGGCCTTGGCCTATAACCGGCCCATGAACATCCAGAGCCCCATCCGAAACCGGTCGGTCGGTCATACGGCCTGTCCGCATGACTGTCCATCCACATGCGCCCTCGACGTCGATCTGACCGAGGACGGCCGCATCGGCCGTGTGCGTGGGGCAACCGAAAACAGCTACACGGCCGGCGTCATCTGCGCCAAGGTCGCCCGCTATGCCGAGCGGCTCTACCATCCCGACCGCCTGATGAAGCCGGTGCGCAGGGCAGGGGCCAAGGGGGCGGGGCAGTGGCAGGACGTCACCTGGGAAGCGGCCCTCGACGAGATTGCCGATGCCTTCGTCAAGGCCGAGCAGCGGCATGGTTCGGAAGCTGTCTGGCCCTATTTCTACGCCGGCACCATGGGCCTTGTGCAGCGCGATTCGATTGAGCGCCTGCGGCACGCCAAGAAATATTCCGGCTTCTTCGGCACGATCTGCACCAACATGGCCTGGACCGGTTATGTCATGGGCACCGGCACGCTGCGCGGCCCGGACCCGCGCGAGATGGCCGTTTCCGACTGCGTCGTCATCTGGGGCACCAATGCGGTCGCGACCCAGGTCAATGTGATGACCCATGCGGTCAAGGCCCGCAAGGATCGGGGCGCCAAGATCGTCGTCATCGACATCTACGACAATCCGACGATGAAACAGGCCGATATGGCCCTGATCCTGAAGCCCGGCACGGATGCGGCGCTCGCTTGCGCTGCCATGCACATCGCCTTCCGCGACGGTCATGCCGATCGCGAATATATGGCGAAGTTCGCCGATGACCCGGCAGGTCTCGAAGCCCATCTGAAGGACAAGACGCCGGAATGGGCCTCGGCCATAACGGGCCTTTCCGTCGAAGAGATCGAGGCCTTCGCCCGCCTCGTCGGTCAGACGAAGAAGAGCTACTTCCGCCTCGGTTACGGCTTCACCCGCAGCCGCAACGGCGCGGTCTCCATGCATGCGGCGCTCTCGCTCGCAACCGTGCTCGGTTCCTGGCAATACGAGGGCGGTGGCGCCTTCCATTCGAACAGCGACATCTTCCAGCTGAACAAGGCGGAGCTGATGGGCACGGCCATGGTCGACCCCGAGATCCGCATGCTCGACCAGTCGCAGATCGGCCGCGTGCTGACGGGGGACGCCGAGGCGCTGCGCCATCGCGGGCCGGTCGATGCTCTGTTGATCCAGAACACGAACCCGGTGAATGTCGCGCCCGAACAGCGACTGGTGAGAGAAGGCTTCCTGCGCAGCGACCTCTTCGTCGCCGTGCACGAGCAGTTCATGACCGAGACGGCTGACATCGCCGATATCGTTCTGCCGGCCACCATGTTCGTCGAGCATGACGACATCTATCGCGGCGGCGGTCAGAGCCATATGCTGCTCGGCCCGAAGCTGGTCGACGCACCGCCTTTGGTGCGCACCAATCTCTTCGTCATCGAGGAACTGGCCAAACGCCTCGGCGTCGCGGACCGCCCCGGCTTTGGTAAAACCGAGCGCGAGCATATCGAACACATGCTCGCCGTCAGCGGCAAGCCGGATTTCGACACGCTGCTCGAGGGCAAATGGCTCGACTGCCAGCCGGCCTTCGAGGACGCGCATTACCTGAACGGCTTTGCTCATCCGGACGGCAAGTTCCGCTTCAAGCCGGACTGGGAAAATACGCCAGCCCCGAACAAGCCGCCGGCAAGACTCGGATCGCTCGGGCCGGTGAAGCAATTGCCAGTCTATCCCGATCAGGTTGACCTGATCGAAGTGGCCGATGCCGAACATCCCTTCCGGCTGGCAACGTCTCCGGCGCGCAACTTCCTCAACTCCACCTTCGCCGAGACCAAGACCTCGCGCGACAAGGAGGGCCGTCCGGAGGTCATGGTGAACCCCGCCGATGCCCTGGGCCTCGGCCTCGCCGATGGCGATATCGTCCGGCTCGGCAATCTCAGGGGAGAGCTTCGCATCCATGCCAAGATCACCGAGGCCGTGAAGCCGGGCGTGCTGGTGGCTGAGGGCCTCTGGCCGAACAAGGCGCACTTGGACGGCGAGGGCATCAACGTCCTGACCGGCGCTGATCCGGCAGCCCCCCATGGCGGCGCTGCCTTCCACGACAACAAGGTCTGGATGAGAAAAGCCTGACAATATGAGCATTTTCGACAAGGCCCGGATCGCGATCCTGGAAGACAAGACGCTGTGGAAGGGCTGGAGCCATCTGCGCGGCATCACCTTCGATTTCTTCCGCGAGGGCAGGGCGCCCCATCGCCTGACCTGGGAAGTGTTCGACCGCCGCCATGCCGCAGCGATCCTGTTGCACAACACCGAACGCGACACCGTCACGCTGGTGCGTCAGCTGCGCATCGCCGCCCATCTGAGTGGCGAATATCCGTACCTGCTCGAAGCACCAGCCGGCTTCATCGATGACGGCGAGACCGCGCTGCAGGCGGCGCTTCGGGAAGCGCGCGAAGAAACGGGTTACAAGATTGCCCGGGCCACCCCCGCCTTCGCCGCCTTCATGTCGCCCGGCTCTGTGACCGAAAAGCTCCACGGTTTCTATGCGGCCGTGACGGATGCCGACCGTGTCGCCGAGGGCGGCGGGCTGGACGACGAACACGAGGACCTCGAGGTCGTCGAACTGGACTTTTCCGAGGCGCTGGAGATGGTCGAGGCCGGCGAGATCATCG
Source organism: Allorhizobium sp. CTOTU50464 (assembly GCA_032102365.1). Lineage (GTDB taxonomy): Bacteria > Pseudomonadota > Alphaproteobacteria > Rhizobiales > Rhizobiaceae > Allorhizobium. Next base: position 112,217 of record DAMDHD010000006.1, read on the forward strand.
ACGCCAAGACGATCATGCTCCTGCAATGGGCGGCAATCCGGCGGGATCAGCCCGCCGAGATCTAGTCGTCGAGGGCTGCGATATAGCCGCCTGTCTGTCGTGCCCAGAGACGGCTGTAGAGACCCCCGGATGTCAGCAGGTCTTCCGGCCGCCCTTCTTCAACAATCCGTCCTCGGTCGAGAACGATGATCCGGTCCATGCGGGCAATCGTCGAGAGCCTATGCGCGATGGCGATCACCGTCTTGCCCTGCATCAGCAGGTCGAGCTTTTCCTGAATGGTCGCCTCGGCCTCGCTGTCCAGCGCCGATGTCGCCTCGTCCAGAACGAGGATCGGGGCATCTTTCAACAGCACGCGAGCGATGGCGACGCGCTGACGCTGGCCGCCGGACAGACGAACGCCGCGATCGCCGACAAAAGCCTCGCGCCCCGTCCGGCCTTCGCCGTCCTTCAGATCTGCAATGAAGACATCGGCGCTGGCGTCGTGAATGGCCGCGGTAAGCTCGGCGTCGCTAGCATCCGGCCGTCCATAGAGAATGTTGTCGCCGATCGACCGGTGCAGGAGCGAGACATCTTGGGTGATGTAGCCGATCTTCTGTCGGAGGCTGGCCTGGGTGACGGTTGAGATGTCCTGGCGATCGATGAGAATCTGCCCGCTCTTCACATCGAAGAGCCTGAGGAGAAGGCTGACCAGCGTTGTCTTGCCGGCACCGGAGAGCCCCACCAGCCCGACCTTCTCTCCGGATCGGATATGGAGGGACAGTTGCTGGAGAACCGGCGTTTCATCGCGGTAGCCGAAGTCGACACGTTCGAATCGGATGTCACCCTCTGTCACGACCAGTGGCCCGGCCTGAGGAGCGTCCACCACTTTCGGCGCATTCGTTATGACCGGCATGGCGTCTCGGATCGTCCCGACCGCCTCGAAGATCTGCTGGCCCATGCTGAGGAAGCCACGGGAATTGGCCGAGAGGCGCTGTGTGAGTGTGATCGCGGCGACGAACTCGCCGATTGAAACGAACCCCTGCACCATGCCCCAGACGCTGACGCCGAAGATCGAGAGAAAGAGCAGGACATTCAGCGTAATGACCGCGGCATCGGAAAGGATGCCCACGCGGCGCTCCTGATACTGTGCGCCCATTGTCCGGGAAATCGCATTGCGCAACGCTCCGGCCTCGCTGTCCTCGGCGGCAAAGAGCTTCACCGTCTGGATATTGCTGTAGAGATCGGTCATCGAGCCGACCAGCCGGCTGCGGGCCTTGGCAGATTTGCGCGCAGTTTCGGAGAACTTCGGTATCGCCCGCCGCGCGATGAGAACATTGCCACCGATCCAGAGCGCCACGGGAATCGCGAGAGGCCAGGAGAGGGTGATCATCAGTGCGAACGTACCGATGAGTTGCACGAGGAAGTGAGGGAAGGTCCAAATACCGACGGCAAGCTGCTGCTTCACGGAGGAGGCGACCTGCGCGATGCGCGTCGCCACCTGGCCTGCGAAGAGATCATGGAAGAAGGCGAGATCCTGTCGCTCGACCGCCTTGTGCCCGTGCCACTGGATGAGTGCGGGGAGCGCAACACTGACAACATGCGAACCGAGCGTGTTGCAGAGGAAGCTCATGGCCGGTGTGATCGGAAAGAACAGGATGAGGAATAAAATGAGCGCCGTCTGGTGCTCACGTAGATAGGGAATTGCACCGCCAGCCGAAATGCCGTCGACGAGATGCGAGACGCCCCAGATGACCGTCAGGTTCGACACTTCGATCGCCGCACTGAGCGTCAGGATCGCCAGCATCGGCCCCGGGGCAAAGCGGGCGAAATGGTAGAGAAGCCTTATGGGCCCGGCATCTGGCAAGGGCTGGAAGGGGATGTCGAGCGGCCGGAGCAAGCCCTCGAACGGGCGGAAAAGACGATCGGAAAAGGACATCTGAAACACTGCGCTGACAAAGTGAAAGACCAAGAGCGGAGGCAATCACTGGCAGTAGATCATGAGTCTGTGGCATCAGGAAGTTGTTGTCCCCGCGGCCGGGATGCTGGCGCGGTGAAGCTTCGTGATCCCGTTAGAAGGTCCCCTTCACGCCCGCGGTGACCATGATCGACTGGAACTCGGACGCGGCGCCGTCTTCGGAGCTGCCGCTGGCGCCGGTGACCGTGTTGCGGACATGGGCATCGCCGCGGGTCTTGAAGATCTTCTGGAAATCGCCGCCGACATAGATGGAGGCCGATTGCAGAACCTGGTAGTCGGCCGTCACCGTTGCTCCAAGCATCGGAGCAGGCTCCATGGTGTCGGTGAAGCGCAGGTCTCTCAGCCAATGGTCGTCGACGCCCTTGTAGCTGATCGCCGCCCCGCCACGCAGGACGCCGGAGAGCGTCAAGGCGCCGATCCGCTGCTGGGCATTGGCGCTGAGAAAGACGGTCGGAATGCGTTGCTCGTAGCTGATCCCCTTCACCCCATCCGCGAAATTGCCGACGGTGTCGTGCAGCGTCGTGTTGGTGTAAATGTAGCTGCCGCCGCGCGCCGTCCATTTGACGTCGGTATAGCCGAAACCGCCGCCGATCCCGAGGCGGGTTGCGCCAGTGTCAACGAGCGCCCGTTCGGCTTCCAGGAGAACATTGATATAGCGGTCGAGCTCGGTGTCCGGATGCAGCGACTGATCCGTCCAGCCGGAATAGGACGTGTCCAGCCAGTCGCGGTCTTCCATGAAGCCGTCACCGCCAAGGCCGACATCGACGCGGCCCTTCAGCGTCCAGGCGTAGCCGATATCGACTTCCCCGCCGATCGTGCCGGTCTTCACGCCCTTGCTCTCCCAGTCGAGCTGGCTGACCTTGTAGTCGCCGCTATAGACGTATTCGCCGGCCTTGATGTTCGCCATGCCGATGCCGGCAAAGTAGCGCACCGTCCCGGCTGACGAACTCGAATAGGCGTCCTGGCCGAAGGCGGGAGCGGTGAAGAGCAGGGTGCCGCCAAGCGACAGAGCTGAAATAACCTGGAGATTGAACATGTCGTGACCGTGTCGATGAGATAATCGTTACGGTTGCATGTTTATGGTTAAGAGAATGCTATCAAACGGCGAACGCGCATGCGGTCTGTCGATGTGCGTCAGCCGCTGATCAGCCGCGCGTCTGCGTCTGTCTCCGACGCCCGTCGCTCGACACCGCCATCGGCGCGCATGGTGACGCTGCCCGACGCCACGAGTTTCAAGGCGAGCGCATAGGTCTGATGCTCGACCGTGAGCACCCGTGCTGCCAGCGTCTCTGCCGTGTCGTCGATCAGAACAGGCACGACGGACTGCGCGATCACCGGGCCTTCATCCATGCCTTCGGTAACGAAATGCACGGTGCAGCCCGCGACTTTCATGCCGGCATCGAGCGCACGCTGATGCGTGTGCAGGCCGGGAAAGAGCGGCAGCAGGGACGGGTGGATGTTGAGGATCCGGCCCTCATGCGGCCGGATGAAGTCACCCGAGAGCAGGCGCATGTAACCGGCGAGGCAAATCAGGTCGGGGCCGATCTCGGCGAGTGCCGCAAGAATTGCCGCCTCGTGCTCGACCTTGGAACCATAGCTCTTGCGCTCGAAAACGCGCGTCGGGATGCCGAGCCCTTCCGCTTTGGCAAGCCCGCCGGCCTCCGGCTTGTCGGAGAAGACGGCGACGATTTCCGCCGGATAGTCGGCCGCTTCGCAGGCCTTGGCCAGCGCCAGCATGTTCGACCCGCCGCCGGAGATGAAGGCGACGACGCGTTTGCGGCTCACGCTCATAGGGCGAGCGTGCCCTTATAGGTCACGCCATGCGCACCCTCGTCGCGGGCAATCATGCGGCCAAGGCGGGCAACGGTCTCACCTTCGGCTTCCAGCACCTTGGTCACCTCGTCCACCTTGTCGGCGGGAACGACGACGATCATGCCGATGCCGCAGTTGAAGGTGCGCAGCATCTCGTTCTGGGCCACGCCGCCGGTCTTGGCGAGCCAGGAGAAGACGGCGGGAACCTGGAACGAGGATAGATCGATCTCGGCAGCGAGATGCTTCGGCAGCACACGCGGGATATTCTCCGGGAAGCCGCCGCCGGTGATGTGGGCGAGCGCTTTCAGCGCCTTGGTTTCCTTGATCGCCTTCAGAAGCGGCTTCACATAGATGCGCGTCGGGGTCAGCAGCGCCGCGCCCAGTGACTGTCCCTCGGCAAAGGGCGCCGGAGCATCCCAGGCAAGGCCCGAGACTTCGACGATCTTGCGGACCAGCGAGAAGCCGTTGGAATGCACGCCGGAAGACGAGAGGCCGAGGATCACGTCACCTTCGGCGATATCGCCAGCCGGCAGCAGTTCGCCGCGCTCGGCAGCACCCACGGCAAAGCCTGCAAGGTCATAGTCACCCTTGGAATACATGCCCGGCATTTCGGCGGTCTCGCCGCCGATCAGCGCGCAGCCTGCCTCGCGGCAGCCCGCGGCGATGCCCTGGACGATTGCTGCACCCTGGTCCGGATCAAGCTTGCCGGTGGCGAAATAGTCGAGGAAGAGCAGCGGCTCGGCGCCCTGAACGACGAGATCGTTGACGCACATGGCGACGAGGTCGATGCCGACGGTGTCGTGGATATTGGCGTCGATCGCGATCTTAAGCT
>DAMDHD010000006.1:116824-246913 GCA_032102365.1 Allorhizobium sp. CTOTU50464
CGCCGTCATTGGCGGCGACCAGGATCGGGTCCTTGAAGCCGGCTGCCTTCAGATCGAAGAGCCCGCCGAAGCCGCCGATCTCGCCATCCGCACCGGGACGGCGGGTCGACTTCACGGCCGGCTTGATCTTCTCGACCATCAGGTTGCCGGCATCGATGTCGACGCCCGCATCGCTATAGGTCAACCCGTTCTTGCCAGCCTGGCTCATGCCTGCCTCCGATCCTGCGAGAATTTCGGCTGGCCATGGCATGAAGAGGCTTCGGATGCAAGCAGCGAGCCGGGGAAGTGCACGATTTCCCGGCCATTCTAGGCCGAGATCGTCTCTTGTCGCCATCTGCGGGGTGGCAGTTCTTGACCAAGGCTTTGCCGGTAACCTATCTCCTACTGCGGCACCGCAGCATGCGGGAAACGCCCGCGCCGCCCAAAGCGGACGACAAGGTTCAGAACGGAGACGGATATGGCTCGCAACATCAGTGCTATCGGCCTTCGCCGCCAGGTCTTCTTCTGGCTGGTGACGCTGGCGTTCTTCGTCGCGTTCCTGATGCTCTTCTCGTCGATCCTGCTGCCCTTCATTGCCGGCATGGCGCTCGCCTATTTTCTCGATCCGGTCGCCGACCGGCTGGAGCGCATCGGCCTCAGCCGATTGATGGCGACGGTGGTGATCCTCATCTCCTTCGTGGTCGTCTTCGTGCTGTCGCTGATGATCATCATCCCGGTCCTTGCCAGCCAGCTCAACGAATTCATTCAGCGCGTACCCGGCTATGTCACGCAGCTGCAGACCTTCATCGCGACCTCGAACGCCTCCTGGCTGCCGGATTGGGTCGACAGCCAGATGGGCACGATCCGGGAAAATTTCTCCCGCTATCTCAGCGAAGGCGTCGGCTTCCTCGGCACACTCGTCGAGCAGATCTGGAACTCCGGCAAGGCACTCCTCGATATCGCCTCGCTGCTCGTCGTGACGCCGGTCGTTGCCTTCTACCTGCTGCTCGACTGGGACCGCATGATCGAGAAGGTCGACAGCTGGGTGCCGCGTGCCCAGGTCGCAACCGTGCGTCAGCTGGCAACCGAACTCGACAACACGATCGCCGGCTTCGTGCGCGGACAGGGCTCTCTCTGCCTGATCCTCGGCATTTTCTACGCCGTGGCGCTCTCGGCCGCCGGCCTCAATTTCGGCCTGCTGATCGGCTTCTTCACGGGCATGATCAGCTTCATCCCCTATGTCGGCTCTACCGTCGGCCTGCTGCTGTCGCTCGGCGTGGCGCTGGTACAATTCTGGCCGGACTTCATCTGGATCGGCGTCATCGCCGGGATCTTCTTCCTCGGCCAGTTCATCGAGGGCAACATCCTGCAGCCCAAGCTGGTTGGCAAAAGCGTCGGCCTGCATCCGGTCTGGCTGATGTTTGCGCTCTTTGCCTTCGGCGCGCTGTTCGGCTTCGTCGGCGTCCTTGTAGCCGTGCCCGCGGCCGCAGCAGTCGGCGTCCTTGTTCGTTTCGCCATCTCGCGGTATCTTGAAAGCGATCTCTATTACGGAACCTCGGTCGTCATTGCGCCGCCTCACCAGCCCGTCGGCGAGATCGCACCCCCAAGCTCTAAAGACGTGCCCGAGGCATGAATGACTGACGCCAAGATGGCTGCCGAAAAACGCGGCGCCGCCGAACAATTGCCACTTGCCTTCGAACACGGCGCTGCGACCGGTCGCGACGACCTCTTGGTCTCCGAACGCATGGCCGCTGCCGTGTCGATCGTCGACGCCTGGCCGGACTGGCCATCCCCCGTGGTGATCCTGACAGGGCCGGAGGGCTCGGGAAAATCCCATCTCGCGCAGATCTTCAGGGACACCAGCGGCGCAACCGACATTGTGCTTCAGCCGGGCAATGGCGCATCGCAGGCGGCCGCAGCCGGTCCGGTTCTCTTCGAGGATGCCGATCGCAACGGTTTCGATGAGGTGGAACTCTTCCACGTTATCAATGCCGTGCGCCAGCACGGCACGACGCTGCTCATCACGTCGCGCAGCTTCCCCCCGTCCTGGAACGTCGCGCTGCCGGATCTCAACTCCCGTCTGAAGGCTGCGACCGTCGTGGAGATCGGTGCGCCCGACGAAGAGCTTCTCGGCCAGCTGATCACCAAGCTCTTCGCTGATCGCCAGCTTTACATCGATGACAAGATCGTCGGCTATATCGTCAGCCGCATGGAGCGTTCATTCTCGGCCGCCCAGGTGGTGGTCGATCGCATGGACAAGCTGGCGCTGGCTCGCCGCGCCAAGATCAGCCGGAGCCTGGCTGCAGAGGTTCTCGAAATGCTGGAGGCGGCAGACATCAGCGAGTAGTCGTCACAGATCTGTCGTTAAACTGTTATAATCGGCACGAACGATAACCAGGGGGCGAATCATGGACAGCGCAGTACAAGGCACGGGCAGCGACAGCGGCGCGGAGGCAGCACCCGCCGAAGACCTGCTGACCAGCCCGCTGCGCTTCATCAACCGCGAATTTTCCTGGCTGCAGTTCAATCGCCGCGTCCTTGAAGAAACCCTCAACACCGCCCACCCGCTGCTGGAGCGGGTGCGGTTTCTTTCGATCTCTGCCGCGAACCTGGACGAATTCTTCATGGTGCGCGTGGCTGGTCTCGAAGGCCAGGTGCGCCAGGGCATCGCGATCAAGAGCCCCGACGGCAAGACGCCGGGCGAGCAGCTCGACGACATCCTGAAGGAAATCGACAATCTGCAGATGGAGCAGCAGGCGTCGCTCGCCGTCCTGCAGCAGTATCTGGCCCAGGAAGAGATCCTCATCGTCCGCCCGGCCGCCCTTTCGGACGAGGACCGGACCTGGCTCGAAACCGCGTTCCAGGAATCGATCTTCCCTGTCCTCACGCCGCTTTCGATCGACCCGGCTCACCCGTTCCCCTTCATCCCCAACCTCGGCTTCTCCATGGGCCTGCAGCTCTGCTCGAGCCGCAATGGCGAGCCGATGACGGCGCTCTTGCGCCTGCCGCCGACGCTCGATCGCTTCATCCGCCTGCCGGACGAAGGCGTGACGATCCGCTACATCACGCTGGAAGACGTGGTCGGCCTGTTCATCAACCGGCTTTATCCGGGATACGAGGTCAAGGGCTACGGCACGTTCCGCATCATCCGCGACAGCGATATCGAAGTCGAAGAAGAGGCCGAAGACCTCGTGCGCTTCTTCGAGACCGCCCTGAAGCGCCGTCGCCGCGGCTCGGTGATCCGGATTGAAGTGGACAGCGAGATGCCGGTCGGCCTGCGCCAGTTCGTGGTGCATGAACTCGGCGTCCCGGATAACCGCGTCGCGGTCTTGCCGGGGCTGCTTGCGCTCAACACCATTTCGGAAATCACCAAGGCTCCGCGCGACGATCTGCGCTTCGAGCCCTACAATGCCCGCTTCCCCGAGCGCGTGCGCGAGCATGCCGGCGACTGCCTGGCCGCCATCCGTGAAAAGGACATGGTGGTTCACCACCCCTATGAGAGCTTCGACGTCGTGGTGCAGTTCCTGCTGCAGGCCGCGCGCGATCCAGACGTTCTCGCCATCAAGCAGACGCTCTACCGCACCTCGAACGACAGCCCGATCGTCCGCGCCCTGATCGACGCTGCGGAAATGGGCAAGTCGGTCACGGCGCTTGTCGAACTCAAGGCGCGCTTCGACGAAGAGGCGAATATTCGCTGGGCCCGCGACCTCGAACGCGCTGGCGTGCAGGTCGTTTTCGGCTTCATCGAGCTCAAGACCCACGCCAAGATGTCGATGGTCGTGCGCCGCGAAGACGGCAAGCTCAGGACCTACTGCCATCTCGGCACCGGCAACTACCATCCGGTCACGGCGAAGATCTATACGGACTTGTCCTTCTTCACCTGCAACCCGAAGATCGCCCACGACATGGCGAATGTTTTCAACTTCATCACCGGCTATGGTGAGCCTGAAGAGGGCATGAAGCTTGCCGTTTCGCCCTACACGCTGCGCCCGCGCATCCTGAAGCACGTCCGCGAAGAAATTGAACACGCCAAGGCCGGCCGCCCGGCCGCAATCTGGATGAAGATGAATTCGCTGGTCGATCCCGAGATCATCGACGCGCTTTACGAGGCAAGCGGTGCGGGCGTTGACGTGGATCTCGTCATTCGCGGCATCTGCTGCCTGCGTCCGCAGGTGCCGGGTCTGTCGGACAACATCCGCGTCAAGTCGATCGTCGGCCGCTTCCTGGAGCACAGCCGCATCTTCTGCTTCGGCAATGGCCATGGACTGCCGTCCGAGAAGGCGCTCGTCTACATCGGCTCGGCCGACATGATGCCGCGCAATCTCGACCGGCGCGTCGAGACGTTGGTGCCGCTGATCAACCCGACGGTGCATGAGCAGGTCCTGTCCCAGATCATGCTGGGTAACCTGATTGACAACCAGCAGAGCTACGAGATATTGCCCGACGGCACGTCTCGCCGCATTGAAGTGCGGCAGGGTGAGGAACCTTTCAACGCGCAGCAGTATTTCATGACCAATCCGAGCCTGTCGGGTCGCGGAGAAGCATTGAAATCGAGCGCACCGAAACTGATCGCCGGCCTCATTTCCGGCAGGAAAAGATAACACTGGTACCTCATGACAAGATCTGAAGCGCAGGGGCGCCTTCCCGGTATCGCCCCTGTCTCCGTTGTCGACATCGGCTCCAACTCGATCCGTCTGGTGATCTATGAGGGCCTGTCCCGCGCACCGACGGTTCTCTTCAACGAGAAGGTTCTCTGCGGCCTCGGCCGGGGCGTTGCGACGACCGGCCGTATGGACGAGGATGGCGTCGAGCGCGCTCTGGCCGCCTTGCGCCGCTTCCGCGCGCTGTCCAACCAGGCCAAGGCCACGCGGGTGTTCGTGCTGGCGACCGCCGCGGCACGCGAAGCGTCAAACGGGCCGGACTTCATCGCGCGGGCCGAAGACATCCTCGGCCACGAGATCCTTGTCCTGACGGGTGAGGAAGAAGCGAAGTTTTCCGCACTCGGCGTCGTCAGCGGCTTTCACGATGCCGACGGCATCGCAGGCGACCTCGGCGGCGGCTCGCTCGAACTCATCGATATCAAGGGCAAGAGCTTTGGCAAGGGCATCACGCTGCCGCTCGGTGGCCTGCGCCTCTCCGAGACGGTCGAGGGCTCACTCCCCAAGGGCCGCGCGCTGGCGAAGAAGCTCATCGGCGATGCGGAACTGCTCAAGAAGGGGCAGGGCCGCACCTTCTATGCCGTCGGTGGCACCTGGCGCAACATCGCCAAGCTGCACATGGAAATCCGCAAATACCCGCTGCACATGATGCAGGGGTATGAGCTGCCCTATGACGAGATCGCCTTCTTCCTGGAAGAGATCATCTCAGGCGCCAATGCCCGCGACCCGGCCTGGTCGACAATCTCGAAGAGCCGCCGCAACCTCATTCCCTTTGGCGCCGTTGCCATGCGCGAGGTAATCGAGGTCATGCAGCCGAAGAGCGTCTGTTTCTCTGCCCAGGGCGTTCGTGAAGGCTATCTTTATTCGCAGCTTCTGGACGAAGAACAGGCACTCGATCCGCTGATCGAAGCCGCCGATGAACTGGCGATCCTGCGTGCGCGCTCGCCCGAACATGCGCGCGAGCTCGCCGACTGGACCGGCCGGATGATGCCGTTCTTCGATATCGAAGAAACGGAAGAGGAAAGCCGCTATCGCCAGGCGGCCTGCCTGCTCGCCGACATCAGCTGGCGCGCCCATCCCGATTATCGTGGCCTGCAGGCGCTGAACGTGATTGCCCACTCGTCCTTTGTCGGCATCACCCATCCCGGTCGCGCCTTCATCGCGCTCACCAACTATTACCGCTTCGAAGGCCTGCATGACGACGGCCAGACGGGACCGCTGGCGGCCATTGCTACAGAACGTCTGCTGGACCGCGCCAAGCTCGTGGGCGGCATGCTGCGCGTCGTCTACCTCTTCTCCGCCTCCATGCCCGGCGTGGTGAACAACCTGACGTTCCGGCGTTCGGACAATCCGGAGCTCGACCTCGAATTCGTGGTGCCCAAGGCCTATGAGGATTTCTCCGGGGAACGGCTCGACGGCCGCCTGACCCAGCTGTCGAAGCTGACCGGCAAGCGGCTTGCCTTCCTCTACGAATAACCGGGGATTGCCCGCAGCCAGGATATCGATAATCCTTTGATCGGAACCGCGCCTTGGGCGCGGCCCTGACGGCTTACGCCGTGCTGTGTTCCAACTCCGGAGTGGTGGCGATATGGTGTTCGGCAGGCTTGGCAGAGGTCGCAATCGTCTGGCGCGCGAGGTGGTCTCCGTGACCGCTGTGGCTGTGTCGGCACTCCTGGCCACGGCAGCTTGGGTGTCGGCGGAGGATGCCCGCAAGTGGATCGGCGATCGGCAGGAGAACATTGCGACGCTGATCTATGGCGTGCCCCAGAGCGACGATGCGCCGATTGCCTTTCGGTGCGAACTCCCGGCGCACGACTTCTTCGTCACCTTGGCCGTAGACCCGAACTTCGAGCCGAAGGCAGGGACGGTTCCTCTGACGCTAACCGCGCCGCCATCGACGGAGCAGCTGACGCTTGAGGCGGACATCCTGTTCATCGAGGACATGGGGGTCACCTTCCTGGAGGCCAAGCCAGCTTTCGACGTGCCAATTGCGCGCATGTTGAAGCAAGGCAGCGAATTGCGCTTCACGCTCGGAGAAAAGACCTTCGTTTATCCTCTGGCCGGGGCGGCGGACGCCATGGGGCCGATTGAGGCGGCCTGCGCCAAGCCCACTTGAAGGCCGGGGTGCTCTGTCTGTCAGAACCACGAAGGCGCGGGACGACTGGCCCCGCGCCTTGACGCGATGCGACCGGATCGGGCGACGCCTGCCGCCCGACCCAGGCACGAATGACTGCCGCTTACTTCGCGGCGAGGAAGTCGCCGACTTCGAGCAGAACGAACTCGTTGTCATCGGCCTTGTCGAGTGCGCGGCCGGCCGAGAAGGGCAGGTTGTTGTCGTTGCCGACGATGATGTGGGTCGGATCGACCACATCGACATTCTCGATGGTGACGAAAGGCATGTCGTAGAAGCCTTCGCCGCCGCCCTGGCGCTTCTTGTTGTCGGGGTCTTCGAGCTTCATCAGGTCGATATAGCCGATCTTCCGAACGGCCTTGCCGGCATTTTCGTCCGTCATCTCGATCTTGTAGATGCGCTTGTGCTTGGCCGGAACGGCGAAGCAGTCGGCAGCCGGCGCCTTCGGATCGGCGCAGGCCTTGTCGGCAACGCCAGCGCCGTTGTCGCGCTCGATCACGAGGGCCGTCGTCTCGTCGATCATGTTGAAATCGCCGATCGCTTCGCCGCCTTCGGAAAGCGGATAGAGCCAGGTCTTGCCGGTCCAGGCCTTCGAGGCGGCATCGAGTTCGATGATGCGCAGTGCGGTGAGGCCATCGGCCTTTTCGACGGATCCGTCTTCGAGATAGAGCGGACCTTCAAGCAGGCCGTAGAGCTTCGTGCCGTCCTTCGACATGGCCAAGCCCTCATAGCCGCCGGAGCGCTTGAGGTTGAAGACGGGCATCTTGGCGGCCGGATTGGCCGGGACGACGAGCGTCGGATTGTCGGGCGACTTCACCTCGGTTTCACCGGCCTTGGTGGCGATGACATCCGTCAGCACACCCTCGGTCGAGAACTTCAGCATATAGGGGCCGAGCTCTTCGCCGACCCAGAAACCGTCAGCCACCGGCTGGATGGATTCAACGTCGAAATCGGCGCCGGTGAGGTAGCGCTTGTCAGATCCTTCCATGGCAATCGGGAAGGGGGCCTTCTTGTCCGGATCCGAGAGGAAGAGCGTCTTTTCGACATTCACGGTGCCGGCATCCCAGTCGAAGGTCAGGTGATGCAGCATCAGCATGGCGTCGGTCGAATTGATCTTCGAGCCGAAGCCGTTGTCGGAAAGGCTCCAGAAGCTGCCGTCTTCCATGGCCTTGATGCCGGAGAAACCCTGCAGCGGCTGGCCGTCGAAGGGCAGCGATAGGCCCGTCAGTCGCACACCGTCCTTGCCCGGCACGCTGCCGAGCGCGTCCGCACGCTTGCGGTCTGCGGTCGAGAACTTGCCCGAGGTCTTGAGATAATCGGGCGCATCGGCAGGGGCTGCGATGATGGTGTTGGCCGGCAGGATCGCGTGACTGACGAGCTTGGCCGGGAAGACCTTCTCCTCGGCCGAGGCCTGGGAGACGAAGAGAACGAAGAGGGCGGCGGAAGTCAAAAGGGCTTTGGTCATAGCGTCACCTTGTTGGAAGGGAGGAAACGCCGCAGTCCATAAGCAGGCTTCATGTCGCACCGATTGCGATCAGGTGAAGTTTCAGTGACGTCAGCGGTTACCCACAGCCGTCCCAAGCCATGCCGGCAAGGAGCCGGGATCCTCCCCGGTGACGGCGGCGGCCACACAGGCGGCAAGGCTGCCGAAACGCATGGTGCGCCCGGTGAGGCCGGGACCGTAATGGGCGTATTTGCCGGAATTGGTCATGATGACCTCGGCAACGACGGGAATGATCGGCTCGGTCACCATGCACCAGCAGGTGTCGTTGACGAGGGTAACCCCGAATGCGGTAAGCAAAGCCACATCGCCCGCCGCTTCCGCCTTTGCCATCTCGGCGCGACTGCAGGTGACGACGAGTGGGACGTTCGCGTTCCGCGTCTTCCCGCGACAGAGCGCGGCAAGCGCTGCCAGCTCGGTGGCCGAAAAATGCGGATTGCCGAGCGAGACCAGCTGCACCGGACCGGCATCCGCGCCGTTCAGCTCGCGCCAGGCCCGCTGAAGGTCGTCGTGGGTGAGTGCAATGGTCGGCAGATCCAGTGCGGCGAAGGCATCCGGGCTCTGCGCTTCCGGAGTGACATCAGCAATATGAAACATCGGTGCCGCCGAGGTGGTGGCGAACGCTGCCCCGAAAGCCTTAAGGGCATCCGTGTCAGGACGATGCTCGGACACCCCTCCGACCAGCGGAATGGCATCGGGCGAGACGGTCCCGATCAGGTAGCCGAGCAGTGGCCAGAGACTGTCATCGACGCCGTCAAGCGGCGGTACGGTGATCCGGACCTGCGGTGCGCGCTCCTCCGGCAGGTGACAGCCCGCCTTGGGGGCCCGGCCCGTCAGCGCGATCGCGATGTCGAGATAGTCAGGATATTTCATCGTCCTGGCGCCGAGCACGCTGTTGGCATAGACGACGGCATTCGATTCCGCCCAGACGATCTGCTCGTCGCGCGCGGGCCGGTCATCGAGCAGATAGGGCGCGCAGGTGAAGGTCGGTTGGGCGCCCATCGCCACATAGGCATCGGCCACAGCGGTCGCCGGACGTCCAAGCGCTTCCGCAACACCCTGCACCTGCCAGCGGCGGTGGTCGACCGAAATCGCATTCAGGGTCGTCGGCACCACGACGCGGCCGCCGAGATCCCTCAGCTTTTCGGCAAAGGCGAGGCCGCCAGGACCGGTGTAAATGCAGCCGTCGATATGGGCGCGGGTGATGTCGATGAGTTCTCTCGCGCCTTCGAGCGCCGCCATCCGCAGCACGACTCGCATGGCGACCGCTGCCGCTTCGCCACTTTCGCCTGCGAGAATGGCCTGGTCCCGATCCGTGAGCGCGATGTCTGCGCCAATTACTGCAACGGCATTGCTGATCCGGATACGCCTCGCTGTCTTCAATGCAGCAAACTGCTCTGTGCCGACCGCAATCACCGGAATGGACCGCCCGAACACCTCCTCCGCGACGATGACACCGAGCGTGATGATCGCCTCGGGATGTTCGAGCACGATCGCGGCCGGACCTTGTCCGTTGAGGATCAGTTCGAGGATGACGCCGCTGCCGGTGCAGGAGCCGCGGCTGGTGGGCAGGGCGAGAACGCGGCCGGTCAACCGCTCGCCACTCAACGGGTGATGCCGGTCGATGATCTCGCCGGTCACGGCGTCCGCACCGCCCCAGAAGCTGAGCGCCGTATCGGTGAACAACACCTTGCCCTCGGCGGAGCCTGAGACGAGCACGCGGCCCGTGATGTCGACGGTGTCATCGACGCTGCTCATCATTCCGTCTCCGTCAGTGCCAACACGGCAAAGCTCGCCAGCCAGTGTTCCCCCATATAGTCGCCCGCCACATGCGCGATCCCGGCTTGAAGATGCTCATGCGCGGCCTCGATCATCACAGCGCGGCGCGGGTCCGTGACCGGCAGGGTGCCCGCCAGTGAGGCCCAGCACCAGGCGCGGCTGAGGCTCAAGCCGTCGAGATGGGCGATCTTGCCATCCGAGCGATCGGAAACGGAGGCGGGCGCAAACAGCGTGCGCGGCTTACCGGCTGCGATGTCCGGCAGGAAACCGTCGAACCAGCGGAGAAAGTCGGCAGCGGGCAGAAGCCGGCGCATGCATTCCGCCTCGATCAGAGCCGGCGACAGGAAGTCGTCCCCCGAGGGTTCTCCCCAGGCGGGACAGGCGGTGTCAGCGCCGTACCAGCGTTGCGCCGTGGCACGCAGCAGTTCGAAGAGGGCACCGTCTCCGACGGTCTCGGCATAGTCGGCGGCGAGCCTCAGCGCGAAGGCGGTGTTGGAGTGCGTGCCCACCCGCACCGGATAGGTGGCGAGCGGCAGGAAGTCGCGGAAGCGTTGGACGATACGCTCCGTCAGCGGCGACAAGGCCTTGGCCCATGCAGGATCCTCGTGGCCGTGCAATTCGGCGGCAAGCTTCAGCAACCAGCCCCAGCCATAGGGCCGCTCGTAACCGCGTGCTGTTGGCCGGTCGAAATAGGCACATTCGCCAGCGATCCTGTCGGGCACCAGCATCGTGGCGAAGAGATCTCGGATCGCCTGCGCCTCGGGCATCTCGGGGTGGAGCCGCAGCAGCCGCGCCAGCATCCAGTAGCCATGCACGCAGGAATGCCAGTCATAGCTGCCATAAAAGACCGGATGCAGCTCGGATGGCGTCTTCGCGTCTTCAGGCCCTTCGAGCCCATGGAGGATATGATTGGGATATTCGCGGGTGACATGACCGAGCGCGATCGTCGCAAGGCGGGAGGCAAGCTCGGATGTCAGCCGCGAAGTCATCCCTTATCTCCTAAGTCCAGCCGGTCGCCCCAATCGGCGCGGCGGATTTCCTTGAATGCGTCGCCGTCGCGCTTGCTGAGAGTCAGTTCGGCAGCCGTGCCATCGGTGCGACAGAGCTTGACCCGCCCGACACCGCCATTGACGCGCGGCGGAGCAAGCACCCGGTCGCCGACGAGGGAAACAGGCTCGCGCGAAGCGGCAATGAATATGTATTTCTCGTCCTCCCACGGCACCTCCGCGCCCTTGGCCATCCGGTGCACCCGCGAACGCGCCACGCGGCGGGAGAAGTGGCACCAGTTGGGTGCCACGATCGGACAGTCTTCCGCATGCATGCAGGGAGCGACAAGATGGGCGCCGAGGGATCGCAGTCTGTCGCGAACGGTAAGAATCCGCTGCCAGCCGGCCGGTGTGCCGGGTTCGATGATGACGAGCATGCCCTTGGTCAGCGCCCAAAGCTTTTCCGTGACGGCTGCGAGGGTCGTCGGCGGAAGCTCGTCCAGAACATAAGTGAGCGTTACAAGGTCAGCCGCAGCGAGCGCCGGAATCTTGGCTGTGACGTCACCCGCCTGCCAGTAGCTCTTGACGCCACCGGAGGCGGCGAGCTTCTCGCCGACGCTGCGGATCGCCCCGCTCGCTTCCACCATCTCTGCAGATGCCAGACTGGGCCACGTATCGGCCGCCGCCCAGAGTGCGGTGCCGGGGCCGCAGCCGAGATCGATCAGCGTCTCCGGCTGAAAGTCCGGTGCCGCATCCTCGACCATGGCAAGCGCTGCGCGGACAGCGGCGAACGTGGCGGGCAGGCGGGTCGCGAGATAGGCCTTGGCGGCCAGCGCGTCATCAATATGGAAGCGCCCGTCACGCACTTCGCGCCGATAGCGATCGGAGAGGATCGCGCTCGCCTTGGCGAGCTTTTCGAGCGGTTCGCCCTGAAGCATCTGGTCGACGGCGGAGCGAAGAGGGGCGGGGAGTTCCATCCTGTCCCTCAGCCGCGCCGTGCCGCCCATTCGGGGCGGAGGATGGACATGAGAAAGAAATCCGAACGGCTGCCATCCGGCAGAAGCGCTGCCTCGCGCAGCACGCCCTCCTGAATGAAGCCGACCTTGCGATAGACGGTCTGCGCTCTCAAATTGCCGCTGACCACGTCGAGCCAGAGACGATGGGCATTGGTTTCGAGAAAGGCGAAATCGACGGCACCGGTGAGCAGCGGCGTGCCCAGGCCCTTTTCCGGGCTGGAGACCGCGATGCGCTTGACGCAGGCATTGCCGTCGCGCCGGTTGAGATCCATCAGAATGACGAAGCCGAGCGGAGTGCCTTCGGAATCTTCACCGATCAGATAGGCGAAAGCCGGATTGGCCAGCTGCGCCAGATGTTCCTCGACGCCATAGCGACCGATGAACTGGTCATAGCCCGGCTTGCGCTCGGTTTCCATAATGAACGGGATATCGGCCTCCGTCGCACGGCGCAGGACAAGCGCCGGCACGGATCAGAACTCCACCGCTTCGACGCGCTTGTCGACAAAGCGCAGGCCGACGCCGCCGGAGATGAGCTTCAGCGCCAGATCACCGAACAGCTCCTTGCGCCAACCCTGCAGCGCGGCCACTTCGGCCTTCTCGCCTTCGGCCGCAATCTTCTCCAGATCGTCGCTGTTGGCGATCACCTTGGAGGCAACGCCGTGCTTTTCGGAGGTGAGACGCAGCAGCACCTTCAGGAGCTCGACTGCGGACTGCGTGCCCTCGGGCGCATGCGTGTGGCGCTGCAGATGCGGCATTTCCGACTTTGGCAGCGCGAGCGCGGCATTCACCTGCTCAAGGATCGCCGCACCGGAGCTCGACCGTTCCCAGCCCTTGGGGATGGTGCGCAGACGCCCAAGCGCCTCGGTGTCCTTCGGCTGCTGCTGGGCGATCTCGTAAATGGCGTCGTCCTTCAGCACGCGCGAACGCGGCACGTTGCGCGAGCGTGCCTCGCGCTCCCGCCAGGCGGCGACATATTGCATGACGGCAAGTTCCGTCGGCTTGCGCAGCCGCATCTTCAACCGCTGCCAGGCCTGTTCGGGCGGCAGGTCATAGGTTTCGCGAGATTCGAGGATGGACATCTCTTCGGTCAGCCATTCCGCCCGACCCTCGGCCTCCAGCTGGCCCTTGAGCTTCAGATAGACGTCGCGCAGATGGGTGACATCGGCCAGCGCGTAGTCGAGCTGCTTCTCCGACAGCGGACGGCGGCTCCAGTCGGTGAAGCGCGAGGTCTTGTCGATATGGACGTTCTTTACCTTCTGCACGAGCTGGTCGTAGGAGACCGAGTCGCCGAAGCCGCAGACCATGGCCGCGACCTGCGTGTCGAAGATCGGATGCGGGATCAGATCGCCGAGATGGAAGATGATTTCGATGTCCTGGCGGGCCGCATGGAACACCTTGGTGACGGCCGAATTGGCCATCAGCTCGAAGAAGGGCTTTAGGTCGAGGCCCTTGGCCATGGGATCGACGATGTATACATGCTGCGGGCTCGCCATCTGGATCAGGCAGAGTTCCGGCCAGAAGGTCGTTTCGCGGAGAAATTCCGTGTCGATCGTGATGAAATCGGATTGAGCGAGGAGGCGGCAAGCCTCCTCAAGCGCGGCAGTGGTATCGATCATTTCGGCTCGGTCATGGAAACTACAGGATCAACCTTAGTTTCCCTTCTGGCCTTCCTTGTCAATATGAACGGCCCGGAAAGCCGGCAAGAGCGGGCCCCGCAGGCCCAATGTCCCCTTATTCGTCCGTCGGCGCACCCTTGAGCACGGCGATATTCTGCTTGTGGACCGCCTCGCAGGGCGCGAAATAGGTGAGCGTTCCCGCGGCGAGCTCGGGCGCAATGAAGCTTTGCAGGCTTTCTTCCGCAAGAGCCGGATCGTCGAGACGGTCAAGCAGTCGGCTGAGATAGTCGCGCGTCGCCGTCACCAGCGACGGCGGATAGCCGCCTGATGCGATGACCTGCTCGTCGCCATGATTGGGCAGGATGCGGGTGAACTCGAGCGCCGCGAGCCGATCGAGTTCGGCGATGTGCCGTGCGGTGTGTTCGGGTTCGGAGATGTAAGTGACGGTGTCTTCCAGCGTGTCGCCGGCGAGCAGAACGCCAAGATGGGGCAGGAGCAGCACGGTGCCATCGGCACTGTGGATGTCGAACTGCATCAGCTTCACCTGGATGTCGCCGACCTCCAGCACCGTCTCGCCCTCGAAGGTCTCGGTCGGCATGACGACCGGGTTGATCGGCGGATCCTTTTCGGCAAGCACCTTGCGCTTCTCGATGAGCGTGTTGCGCGTCAACTTGTTCGACAGGATGGGGCAGTCGATGAAGCCGGCATTGCCGGCGATATGATCGGTGTGCCAGTGGCTGAGCACGACCCGGATGCGGGTGACGCCGAGGCCGGCGAGATGGCTGCGGATCGCGCGGGCATGGTCGAAGGAGATATGCGTGTCGTAAACCAGCGCCTCCGGGCCGGAGACGATCGCATAGCTCGCAACGCCGAGACTGTAGGCGCCATCGTCGAGCCAGTTCGGCCTGGCCGAATGCAGGCGCTTTCCTTCGATCCGCCCGTCATAATAGGCAAAGACGCCTGGATAGGGCTCGTGGATGCGCATCGTTCCGGCAAGGCTCATGTCATGTCACTCGGAAATAGCCGGTCATGCCGGTCTTCTGATGTTCGATGATGTGGCAATGGAAGACCCAGTCGCCCGGATTGTCGGCCACCAGCGCAAGCTGGACCTTTTCATCCGGCAGCACAAGATAGGTGTCCGAGATGAGCGGGGCGACCTGCCGCTTGTTCGATGCAATCGCCTTGAAATTCATGCCATGCAGATGGATCGGATGGGCATGCGGCGTGACATTTTCCACGTTGAGCAGATAGGTCCGGCCGAGCTTCAACTCCGCAATCGGAGCCGTCGGATCCGGGGTATCGCCGGGATAGGGCACCTTGTTGATCGCCCAGAAGGAGTAGCCGAGCGACCCGCAGATGGAATCGCGCGCCGCCGTTTCGGCCGTGGCGCTCAGAAGCAGCGGGATTTCGGTCGCGTCGGAGAGATCCGCGTCGACGCCGGCGTTTTCGGCGAGCGGGCCGAGATCGCCGAGATTGCGCTTGAGCGAGGAGCCGACGGCCCGGAGGCGCGCCACCACCTTAGGCGTCGAGGGCCTCACATCTTCGAGCACCATCTCCATGCCTTCGCTGTCGGCGACGCGCACCGCGAGATCGAGCCGCTGGCCGGGCGAGACGACGGCCATGTCGAGGGCCAAGCGCTCCGGCACCGGATGTCCGTCGATCGCAATGATCTGAGCCTCCGCCCCATTGAGGCGCAGATTGTAGATGCGGGTGACATCGGCCGCGAGGATGCGGACCCGCACGAGACCGCCGGCCGGCACATCATAGCGTGGTTCGGGCTGCCAGTTGGCTGTCCTCAGCGTGCCGAACGTGCCGGTCTTGGCGGCATCACGCGGCTTGAACTGCTCGATGAACTGGCCGTCGCCGCCGAGGCGGAAATCGCGCAGATTGAGCACCACCTCGCCATCGAAGGCGGGATCGCGATCGTCTTCCACCACAAGCACGCCGGCAAGCCCGCGGCCCATCTGCGTCAGCGTGTTGCAATGCGGGTGATACCAGAAGGTCCCGGCATCCGGCGGCGAGAAGGCATAATCGAAGCGGTCGCCGGTATAGACGTAAGGCTGGGTGACGAAGGGAACGCCGTCCTGGTCGTTCGGCAAGCGGATGCCGTGCCAGTGGATCGTCGTCGGCTCGTCCAGCCGGTTGGTGAGGCGCGCCTTGAAGGCCTCTCCGCGTTTGGCGCGCAGGATCGGCGGGGAGGGATCGCCAGACGTCTGGCCGTTGAGCGCATAGCGCATCACGCCGCGCGTTGCCTGTTTTCCATCGAGCACCACGTCGCCGGTCAGAGCCTCGATTTCTAGCGGGTCGGAGGCGGCAAGCGCCTGGCTGACCCGCGGCATCACGGCAAGGCCCGCGCCATAGGCGCCAAGTACGGCGGCGGATTTGAGAAGGGTGCGTTTGGAGATTTGGGGCACGGTCGAAACTCTCGCTGATCCGCCCGTTTTTAAAGTTGAGATGCCCAATCAGCAATAGCATCATCGGGCCATGCTGTCGCAGGCCTGACGATGATCATCTCAGCCGCCATCCTTCTCGTTCGGCGGCGTGGCGAGCTTGCTGAAGAAGGTCGAGGTACGCAGCAGGCTGCGGAACCGCATGCGCCGCTTTTCGGTCGGCACTGCGTCGCGGGCCCGGATGCGGGCAAGCGTATAGGCGGCGAAGAAGGTGAGCACGACGATCACATAGGCAAACAGCGCATGCGGCCCGAAGGCGTCCATCAGGAAGGACGCAAAGAGGGGCCCGACAACCGCGCCGATCGACCAGAAGAACAGCGTGCCGGCCGAGACCAGCGCATGTTGACCCGGTGCCGCATGGTCGTTGGCATGGGCCGAGCACAGCGAATAGAGCGGCAGGGCAAAGGCGCCGAAGACGAAGATGCCGATGAAATTGGCCAGTTCCCCGTCACCGGCCAGGAAGGCGAGGTAAAGCGCGGCAAGCAGCGCGCCGATCGTCGAGATGAGGATGATGACGCGGCGGTCCAGCTTGTCCGAGTAGTGGCCGAGCGGATATTGCAGCACGATGCCTGCAAAGATGCCAATGCTCATGAAGGTGGCGATGGCGGTGACCGACATGCCGATGCCATCCGCATAGATCGGGCCGAGCGAGCGGAAGCTGGAATTGGTGAGCCCGATCACGATGCAGCCGACGGTCGCGAGCGGCGAAACCGACCACAGCACCTTGATGTCGAACTTCACGTCCTTCGGCGGGGCCGGGCTCGACTTGTCGGCGAAGGAGATCGGCACGAGCGACAGCGAAAGCGCCATCGCGATGATGGCGAAGAGATCGAAGCCGGAGACGCCGAAGAGCGGGATCATGTATTGCGCCGCCGTCACCGAGCCGAGATCGACGAAACGATAGACGGAAAGCGTGCGCGCCCGGGTGGCATTGGTGACGCGGGCGTTCAGCCAGCTCTCGACCACGGCAAACAGCCCGGCAAAGCAGATCCCCTGCACGAGGCGCATCAGGAACCAGGAGATCGGGTCGATGACCAGCACCATCATGATCGAGGCGGCAGAGGCGATGGCCGCGAGCGCCGAGAAGGTCCGGATATGCCCGATCGCCCGCATGATCTTCGTCACATAGACGCAGCCGATCACGAAGCCGATGAAATAGCCGGTGCCGACCATGCCGATGACGGAGGTGCTGAAGCCTTCCTCGATGCCGCGCAGCGAAATGAACGTCCCCTGCAATCCGTTGCCGCCGATCAGGATGCCGGCGGTGATGAGGAGGGGAATGAGGGGGCGGATGTCATGCATGATGGGCCTGCAGGCCACGGCGAGGGATCGGTGAGTCGGTGCCGTGTCGGGTGGGAATTCCTAGACCTGTTTGGCTGATGGCGACAGGCCAAAATCGCGGGCCCTCGCCATCCGCCCTTATTTGTCCGTCAGAGGAAGGGTTGGCCCTGGACAGCTTGCACGAAGGTGGCGATCACGACGGCAATCGAGATGATGGCGCCGAGCGCGATGCCGGACCTGGCGAAGCGGGGCGCAATACGGTCGAGGGCAAGGCCGAGCAGTGGCAGCGCCTGCATGATATGGGTGGCGAAGAAATGCGGGACGCGCAGATCGCCACCCGTGCGCGACCAGCCGACGAGGGGCAAGCCGCCGAGATCCGTCCTGGCGCCGCCGACCCAGTGGCCGGGGCCGCCGATCTCGCCGCTGCCGAGCGCAAAGGCCGTGATCAGGGTCGCGACGCTGCCGAGCACGAGACCCCAGCCGCCTCCGAGCCTTAAGCCCGTGGGCGCAACTGGACTTGGGCGCCGCAGGATATAGAGCCCGATCACCAGGCTCGAGAGAACAAGCAGAGCCGCGCCTGCACCCATCACGCTATAGGCCATCGCCTCGAAGGGTGTCGAGTCGTTGAAATGCGAGGCACGACCGCGCGCCGCCTGCAGCGTGATGTAGAGGATCTCGCCGCTCGCCGTGATGACGGCGACGAGGCTCGCCAGCCAGACGCCGCGCCCGGCCCGCGTCCGCTGCTCGATGAGCGGCAGCAGCAGAAGCAGCGTGACCAGCATCAGGGTGAGTGAAGCCTGGAATTTGAGCGGCTTTATCCAGACGCTGATGTCGTTGAGCACGCGCTCGTCGATGAAGAGGGCGAGCAGGCTCGGAAGGGCGAGCGCCAGCTGCAAGCCGATGCCGACGATCAGCAGGCGGCGGGTCTTCTCCTCGGTCACGGCGAAATCCCGCGCTGGTGCCAGTGAAACGCTGTCGTTGAATAGCATGGTCATGGGTCAGACCTTTCGGGCGGTGAGTGACGCGTCCGTCGCGCGGGTGATGTAGAAAAGCAGAAGGCCAACAGGGCCGAACATGAAGGTGGCGGTAAGCAGCGGCACCTGCAGCAGCCGGTTCCAGCCGCGCTTGTCGGCCTCGACGGCAATCCAGGTGCCGATGAAGAGATCGAAGGCGAGGTAATGCACCCAGCCCGCCACCAGCACCGGATCGCTCATGAAGAGCGCGCGCACCTCCGCGATCGAACCGAAGCCGCCGCCCTCGACGCGGAAGAAATAGACGAAGACCAGAACGGCATAGGTCAGCGACAGCGCGCCGATGAGGACAAAGCGGATGAAGGCGATCAGCGCGCCCCATCGCGGCGCGAGGATCAGCAGCAGCCAGCCCGCCATGGCGGTGCTGCTGGCGATCGAAAACACGTTGGCGGCGGACATCCTGATCTCCATCTTGGCGCTGACAAGATCAGGATGAGGCAAAACTTGGCAATGTCAAGATTGATTTTGACGGCAGGATGTCGAGCGGCTATGAAGGGGCATGGCAAGACAGAAATCCTACCACCACGGCGACTTGCGCCAGGCCCTGATCGAGAACGGTCTGGCCATGCTCGAGGAGCAGGGGCTGGAGGGCCTGACGCTACGCAAGCTCGCCGCCCGCGTCGGCGTCTCCCATGCCGCCCCCGAACATCATTTTCCGACCATGCGACACCTGATGACCGCCTTCGCGGTGGAAGGTTTCGGCCTCTTCGCCGCCTCGATGCGCTCAGCGATGGCGCAAGCTGCGGACGATCCGGCAGAACAGCTGCGCGCCGCCGCCCGCGGCTATCTCGCCTTTGCGAGGTCCCGTCCGCATCTCTTCCGCCTGATGTTCACCGCCAACCGCCTCGACTGGGACGACCCGGCGCTGGGCCCAACGGCAAACGCGGCGCATGCTGTGCTCGAGGAAATCTCGTTGCCGGTGGCGCGCCGCCTGAACCGCGACACCCCGGAGGGCAGGGCGGCTGTCGAACAACTCGTCTGGTCGCAGATCCACGGCCATGCCCATCTGATGATCGACGGCAAGCTGCAGCAGGAGGGCGGAACTGGCGACGAGCCGTTCGCGGCGCCGCTGGATCTGGCGAGTGTGTTGTTGCCGGAGTGAGGGGGCATTTCGAGTGGCGACCTTGCCCCCCTCACATTCTCTAGTTTTATAGAGGCGGTCCTTAGTTGACACCGGCCGCGCCGGGTAGGATGCTCCGATCTTGCACTGCACGGGTCGCCATGGGAAATCACAAACGAACCAAACGCCACCACTATGTGCCTGACTTTTATCTGCGGCATTTCTTAGATGAGCGGGATCAGGTCTGGATCTACGATAAGCGTGCCGAAGACATAGAATCGTCGATCCGGTTCAGTGATCCGAGAAACGTTGGACTTCAGAGCAATATATACTCTGTCAGAGAAGAAGACGGCACATACGACGATCGTATAGATGAGTGGCTGCAGGGGGTGGAGAATAAAGCCGCTCCTGTTCATCGAAAATTAATCGATGGATTGATGGTCGATGGACAGGAGAAAGCTGACTATGCGGTATTTCTTTCGTCCTTGGCTACGAGAACACCAGCGATCCTAAATCGAGTTGCTGAGCTGCATGGCGCGTACATCCAGAGCCGCACCAACAAAATACTAACTGACGAACAGCGTTTCCGGCGAGAGATCCAGAGGTTCAAGGAATCTCCGTTTTGTACCGACCCGAATAATGTCGACGTTGACGCAATCGCTGACTTCTTGAAGAACCGACGCTACAAGTTGCGAATAAATCAGCGAGCAGGGCTGATGGCCTTTCAGGTTACAGACAAGCTCACTGACAAATTTTTTGATATGTCGTGGAGCCTCTACGAGAGTCAGAGCAGTAGGTTCATCACTAGCGACAACCCGCTCGTTCAAACCTTCGTCGGAACTGCATCTACGAGCGATCAAAGCCCCCGCCCTATTGAAGTGGCTACGCTGCCGCTCTCCCCTTCAGTAATGCTTGAACTGACTTGGAAAAGCGCGGAGCGCGGAACATCGCGTCGCACGGATAAGGACGTAGCCGGATTGTACAACTCAATGAGAGCGGCTAACGCCGAGCAGTTTGTTTTCGCAAGCCGTCGCGATGTAGCGATAGCTGCACTAGTTCAAAAGTACCGAGACCATAGAATGGAAATCGACCTTAGTAAGTTCGGTCCGACTGAGGGCTTCGCTGCTATGGAGGTGGTTCGCAAGCTGTGACATCTATGCCTTAGGGAGGTTCAGAGGGTGACGGCGCGTAGCATTAGGAGCTACAATGCGTTTATCCGTTGACCTGACGTCGCGGAAAGGTTGGCAAATGGGCGGCACCCGCTCAGTTTACGTCGCAGCCCTCCGCCTACCTGAAATGGTTAAAACCCCCACGCCCAGCCCCCAACACCACCCAGCCTTGACAAATCAGCCACACCATGCGCTTTTCCGCCCGATTTTCTATCGGTCGCGCGCCTCCTCTGACGGTGCCTTTTCGACCGTCACATTCGGGATACCTGATCATGCATCGTTACCGCAGCCACACCTGTGCCGCTCTTCGCAAGTCCGACGTCGGATCCACCGTCCGTCTCTCGGGCTGGGTCCATCGCGTTCGCGACCATGGCGGCGTGCTGTTCATCGACCTGCGCGACCATTACGGCATCACCCAGGTCGTGGCCGATCCGGATAGCCCGGCCTTCAAGACGGCCGAAACCGTGCGTGGCGAATGGGTCATCCGCATCGACGGCCTCGTCAAGGCCCGCACGGACGACACCGTCAACAAGAACATGCCGACCGGCGAGATCGAGCTTTACGCCCAGGAAATCGAAGTCCTTTCGGCCGCCAAGGAGCTGCCGTTGCCGGTCTTCGGCGAGCCCGACTATCCGGAAGACGTGCGCCTGAAATACCGCTTCCTCGATCTGCGCCGCGACACGCTGCACAAGAACATCGTCAAGCGCACCCAGATCATCTCGGCAATGCGCACGGGCATGGCCGCTGCAGGGTTCGCCGAATACACGACGCCGATCCTGACCGCCTCTTCGCCGGAAGGCGCGCGCGACTTCCTGGTGCCGAGCCGCATCCATGAAGGCAAGTTCTTCGCGCTGCCCCAGGCGCCGCAGCAGTACAAGCAGCTCCTGATGGTGGCCGGTTTCGACCGCTACTTCCAGATCGCCCCCTGCTTCCGCGACGAAGATCCGCGCGCCGACCGCCTGCCGGGCGAATTCTACCAGCTCGACGTCGAAATGAGCTTCGTCACCCAGGAAGATATCTGGCAGACGATGGAGCCGATGATGACTGATGTCTTCGAGCAGTTCGCCGAAGGCAAGCCGGTCACCAAGGAATGGCCGCGCATCCCCTACGACGTCGCGATCCGCAAGTATGGTTCCGACAAGCCAGACCTGCGCAACCCGATCGTCATGGAAGGCGTCACCGACCACTTCCGCGATTCAGGCTTCAAGGTCTTCGCCAACATGATCGCCTCGAACCCGAAGGTCGAAGTCTGGGCGATCCCGGCCAAGACCGGTGGTTCGCGCGCCTTCTGCGACCGCATGAACGCCTGGGCCCAATCGACCGGCCAGCCGGGCCTCGGCTATATCTTCTGGAAAGAAGAGGACGGCAAGATCGCCGGCTCCGGCCCGCTTGCCAAGAACATCGGCGAAGAGCGCACCGAAGCGATCCGCACCCAGCTCGGTCTCGAGCCGGGCGATGCCTGCTTCTTCGTCGCCGGCGACCCGGCCAAGTTCTACAAGTTTGCCGGTGAAGCCCGCACCCGCGCCGGCGAGGAACTGAACCTCGTCGATCGCGACCGTTTCGAAATGTGCTGGATCGTCGACTTCCCGTTCTACGAATACAACGAGGACGAAAAGAAGATCGACTTCGCCCACAACCCCTTCTCGATGCCGCAGGGTGGCCTGGAGGCGCTGGAAACGCAGGATCCGCTGTCGCTGAAGGCCTATCAGTATGACGCGGTCTGCAACGGCTTCGAAATCGCCTCGGGCTCGATCCGTAACCAGTCGCCCGAACTGATGGTCAAGGCGTTTGAACTGGTCGGCCTGTCGAAGGATGACGTAGAGGAACGCTTTGGCGGCATGTATCGCGCCTTCCAGTACGGCGCGCCCCCGCATGGCGGCTGCGCCTTCGGCATCGACCGCGTGGTCATGCTCTTGGTCGGTGCGAAGAACCTGCGCGAAATCTCGCTCTTCCCGATGAACCAGCAGGCCCAGGACCTGCTGATGAACGCCCCGTCGCCGGCCACCCCGACGCAGCTGCGCGAACTGGCACTGCGCGTCGTGCCGCAGCCGAAGAAGGATTGATCGGGTTCGAGGATCTACTAACGACGAAGGCCGGGAGCGATCCCGGCCTTTCTTTTTGACATCAAGGCATGAAAAAGCCCGGCCGCTTTTGCGGGCCGGGCTCTGTGTCTTGACCGAGGCTAGGGTCAGTCGTTCGCCGTCACCTTCAGGCCGATCAGGCCCGGAATGGTTTCCGGTGCGCCCATGGCTGCGCCCATGATCATCGGGAAGGCGACCGGATTGGCCGGTGCGGCCGCGATCGTCAGCGCCTTCGGGTCGTCGATATAGGTGTTCACGGCGGCCGAGATCTCGTTCTGGATCGCGCCGAGCTTGGCCTGGGCGAGCAGGATCGGCACCATGCCCTTGACCATCTGCGCCATCTGGGCGCCATCTGCACCGTTGCTCTTGCCGGCAAAGTCGAGGCCGCGCTTGGTGATGCCCGCATCTTCGAAGCGGATCTGGGCGTCGACCAGCGAAAGCTGCTGCACGAGGCCGAGCATGGCAAGGCCGGCGGCCTGCTGCGCCTGCTCGTTCTGCGGCTGTGCCTGCATCATGCGGGCCTGTTCCTGCATCTGCTTGACGAGGTCGAGCGTGTAGCCGGACATCGAGAAGGCAAGCGAGAGCTTGCCGACATTGGCGAAATCGATCGAATAGTCTTCGATGTCGATCGTGCCGCTTTCGACTTCCCAGCTGCCGGACATGTTCATGTTGCCGTCGAGCGTGGTGAGGCCGAGTGCTTCGATCTGTTCTTTGGCCTTCGGATCCTCGACGGTGCTGAGATCCGCCTTCACGCCGGTGACGGAGCCCTCGAAGGTGATCGTGGTCTCGTCTTCGGAGAGGCCCATGGTGCCGACGGCTTCCGCCATCGAGAAGACCGGCTTGCCGTCGACGGTCACGTTGACGGGGCCGCTATGGGCCTCTTCGTAGAACATCAGCGAATCGATGCCTTCGGCATTCGCATCGCCCGGCACATAGACGCCGGAGAGATAGAGATCCTCGACCTTGAAGGTCGACTTGTCCTCGGTGACGTTGACCTCGGGGAAGTCGACGCGTTCGATGTAATAGGCGCCGCCTTCTTCCTCGGTCACGCCTTCCAGCGTCAGTTCTTCGAGCGCGAGCGGCTTTTCGGCTGCATCGCCGTCCACGCCGAGCTTCAGGCCCCTGAAGATGACGTTAGAGCCATCCACTTCGACATTGTCGGCCGTGATGCTGGTGCCACCCGTTGCGAAAGCCGCATTGATCTTCTTCAACAAATCCTGTCCGTCCAGCGCGAGCGCCGGGCCGGAGAACGCGCAAAGCGCCGCGCCCGCGAGCAGAATTCGGGTGGAACGGTACAAGGTCATGATGAGGTCCTCTGTTGCTGTTGGCCGCCTGCAGCGTGCCCAAAAGGTCGGCAATATTTATAAGTGGGATTGGAAAAACGTCCACCGGTTTTCGCCATAGACTGGTGCAGGGCGAATGTGGCGTGATGACGGTCACAGGCTCTTAATCCACAGGCAGAACGCCCGGATTCCTTGCCGTTCCGGACCATCTCCGCTAGGCAGGGACCCATGGGGACAAATCAGCTTCCGCCCGAAGAGGGTGGCGACAACATTCTTCCGGTCGACCTGAAGGCGGCGCTCGAAGAGCGCTACCTCGCCTATGCCTTGTCGACGATCATGCACCGCGCATTGCCGGACGTCCGCGACGGGCTGAAGCCGGTGCATCGCCGCATCATCCACGCGATGAGCGAAATGGGCATTAGGCCGAACTCGGCCTTCAAGAAATGCGCCCGTATCGTCGGTGACGTCATCGGTAAGTTCCACCCGCATGGCGACCAGTCGGTCTATGATGCGCTGGTGCGTCTCGCGCAGGACTTCTCGCAGCGTTACCCGGTCGTGGACGGGCAGGGGAACTTCGGCAATATCGACGGCGACAGTGCGGCCGCCTATCGTTACACCGAAGCCCGCATGACCGATGTCGCAGCGCTTCTGCTTGAAGGCATCGATCAGGACGCCGTCGATTTCCGCCCGACCTATAACGAAGAAGACGACGAGCCGACGGTTCTTCCCGGTGCCTTCCCGAACCTGCTCGCCAACGGCGCCTCGGGCATCGCGGTCGGCATGGCGACCTCCATCCCGCCGCACAATGCCCACGAGCTCTGCGACGCGGCCCTCTATCTGATCAAGAACCCCGGCGCGCCCGTCGAGGAACTGCTGGCCGATCCCGCCCATCCCGAACGCGGCGGCATCGAGGGTCCGGACTTCCCGACCGGCGGCGTGATCGTCGAAAGCCGCGCCTCGATGCTCGAGACCTACCGCACCGGTCGCGGTGGTTTCCGGGTGCGTGCCAAGTGGGAGACCGAGGATCTCGGTCGCGGCGGCTATCAGATCATCGTCACCCAGATCCCGTTCCAGGTGCAGAAGTCGCGCCTGATCGAGAAGATCGCCGAACTGCTGATCGCCCGCCGCCTTCCGCTTCTGGAAGACGTGCGTGACGAAAGTGCTGAAGATGTGCGCATCGTGCTGGTGCCGAAAAGCCGCACGGTCGACGCGACCCTGCTGATGGAATCGCTCTTCAAGCTCACCGAGCTCGAAAGCCGTGTTCCGCTGAACATGAACGTGCTCTCGCAGGGCAAGGTGCCCAAGGTCATGGCCCTCAACGAGGTGCTGACCGAGTGGTTGGAGCACCGCAAGGACGTTCTCGTCCGCCGTTCCAAGTTCAGGCTTGCTGCGATCGACCGGCGCCTCGAAATCCTCGGCGGCCTCCTGATCGCCTATCTCAACCTCGACGAGGTGATCCGGATCATCCGTGAGGAGGACGAGCCGAAGCCGGTCATGATCGCCAAATGGGATCTGACCGACATTCAGGCGGAAGCCATTCTCAACATGCGCCTGCGCAATCTGCGCAAGCTCGAGGAATTCGAGATCCGCAAGGAGCATGAGGAACTGTCCGCCGAAAAGGCGGAGATCGAATCCCTGCTCGCCTCGCCGGAAAAGCAGTGGCAGACCGTCGCCTGGGAAATCGGCGAGGTGAAGAAGAAATACGCCAAGGCGACCGAACTCGGCCGCCGCCGCACCGTCTTCGCCGATGCCCCGGACGCCGATGTCGAAGCGATCCAGCAGGCGATGATCGAGAAGGAACCGATCACCGTCGTCATCTCCGAAAAGGGCTGGATCCGCGCGCTGAAGGGGCACATCTCCGACACTTCCTCGCTGACCTTCAAGGAAGGCGATGCGCTGAAAGTCGCTTTCCCGGCCCAGACGACCGACAAGATCCTGCTCGTGACGACGGGCGGCAAGGTCTACACGCTCGGCGGCGACAAGCTTCCTGGTGGCCGTGGCCATGGCGAACCGCTGCGCATCATGGTCGACATGGAAAACGACCAGGACGTGCTGACCGCCTTCGTCCACGATGCCAGCCGCAAGCTGATCTTCGTCTCGACGGCCGGCAATGGCTTCATCGTGCCGGAGGGCGAGGTTGTCGCCAACACCCGCAAAGGCAAGCAGGTGATGAATGTCGGCATGCCGGACGAGGCCAAGCTCGTCGTGCCCGTGAGCGGCGACCATGTCGCTGTGGTCGGCGAGAACCGCAAGCTGCTCGTCTTCCCGCTCGCGCAGATCCCGGAAATGACCCGCGGCAAGGGCGTGCGCCTGCAGCGGTACAAGGATGGCGGCATCTCAGACGTGAAGTTCTTCACGCTGGCTGACGGCCTGACCTGGGCCGACAGCGCTGGCCGCACCTTCACCAAGACCAAGGAAGAACTGGTCGAATGGCAGGGCGACCGCGCCTCTGCCGGCCGCCTCGTGCCGAAGGGCTTCCCACGCAGCGGCAAATTCTCGGGCTGATTCCGCGCCCCCCCCCCCAAAAAGAACGAAGCCGGTCGCCATCGCGACCGGCTTTTTTTCTCGTCAGCCGCGTTCCCAGATCGACCAGACGCCCATCAAGGTGGCCGCATTGCCGAGGATGAAGTGCGAAACGATCGGCCCGGCAAGATTACGATATTTGAGGTGTAGCCAGCCCCAGACGATGCCGGAGACGAGCGCCACGACCGCGAGCGATTGCGAGTAGTGGAGATGCAGGGTGGAGAAGATCAGTGACGTGATCACGATCGCCGACATCGGGCGCGTCTTGCCCGGCATCAGATCGGCGATCGCCGTCAGGAGCACGCCACGACAGATCCATTCCTGCAGAGGTGCGACGAGGATGTAGGTATAGACCGTGATCGTCACGAGCTTCGGGTCGATGATCGGCGTGCCCGCAAGTTCGGGATAGAGGATCGTGCGGAAATAGGCCATGGCGGCCAGCGCAACGACGCTGATGCCGAGCCCCATGCCGATCGACTGCCAGAGGTTTCCCATCCGGATACCCATGTCCTGCCGGGTGAGGCCGCAGCGCACGGTCAATCCCCAGATGACGAATGCGCCCCAGATCTCCATGACCCGCGACGTCCAGAACATCACCTGCTCCTGATGCGAGACCTTCAGATGCGTCAGGATGATGCTGTTCACCAAGGCATAGATGTTGATCATCAGGACCATGGTGACGAAGAGGAAGGCGAGCGCGTGATAGCGGCGATCGGCGTCTTCGAGCGCGACGAACTGTTGGCGGAGCTTGCCGTAGCTGGCAGACAGTTGCGCATAGATCTTGCGGAAGAAGAGGGTGGCGAGTTCCGGGCGGTCGCTCAGGAATTCGCGATAGTCCGACCTGTCGATCTTCCAGCCGCGAACCGGTGTGAGGGCCCGTGCGGAGGCGCTGCGCGGATCGCCGCTGATCATGCCGAGTTCGCCGATCAGAGTGCCTTCACCGGAAATGGCGAGCACAGTGCCGCTGCCTTCGTCGTAGACCTCGACCTCGCCACTCGCGATGAGTATGGCAAAGTCACTCTCATCGCCCTTGCGGAAGATGACCTCGTTTTCCGCATAATTTACGGCCTCGACATGGCTGAGGAAGGCATCGAGGTAGTCATCGCTGACGCGGATGCTGGTGTGCTTGAGAAGTGTTCTGGAAAAATCCTGGCCTAGAGCCAGGTCCACCGCCTCGACAGTGCTCATATGCGGATCCGCCCCTGATGATTTGGCCGGATACTACTGTTTTCGCTGCAAAATCGCAGAGGAGGGGATCGGCCAAATCTGGGGCCGATCGGAGCATGTTTTGCCGTCAGAGCCCGGCGACCGTTGCAAGCCGCGGGAAGGCCTTGATACGGACCTCGTCGATCGGGACCGGCCGGCCGAGATAGTAGCCCTGTCCGAGTTCGATGCCGAGTTCGTGCATCAGCTCGACGTGGTCGGCCGTCTCCAGACCCTCGATCAGGATCTTCAGGCCGCGATTGCGGATGAGCCGGATGATGTCTTCGAGCATGGCGCGTCCGGCTGGGCGGCGGGCATCCTGCAGGAAGGAGCGATCGATCTTGACCGTGTCGAAGGGGAAGAGGCGCAGCCAGGAGAGGCCGGCAAAGCCGGTGCCGAAGTCGTCGAGCCAGATGCGAATGCCGAGCGCCTGCAGGTCGGTGATGCAGCGAATGACGTCCGACTGGCCTTCCATGTCGATGCCTTCGGTGATCTCGAAGGCGAGCTGAGATCCGGACACGCCGGTTTCCTCGAGGATCGTCGAGACTGCAAGCGCAAAGCCACGCGATTTCAGCTGGATGGCCGAGACGTTGACGCTCGCCATCGGCGCGATGCCCGTTGCCAGCACCTCCGTGCAGGCGCGGCGGATCGCCCAGAGACCGAGATCGAGGATCGCGCCGGTGCGTTCGGCGACGGGGATGAACTGGGCCGGCGACAGCGGCGTGCCGTCAATCATCTTCAGCCGCATCAGCGATTCGACCGCCTCGACCCGGCCGGTGCGCAGGTTCTGGATCGGCTGATAGACGAGATGCACGAGATCGTTCTTGATCGCCATGCGCAAGGTCGCTGCGATGTTCTCGTTGTCGTCGCTGGTGAGCGGATCGTTCGGGTTGAACAGTCGGATGCAGTTGCGCCCGTTCGCCTTGGCGGAATAGAGCGCCCGGTCGGCCTCGTTGATGATGCGCTCGAGCTTCGGACCGCTCTGCGGACGTGTATAGGACGCCCCGACGCTGACCGTTACCACAGCCTGGCCATCGCGCCGCTGGTCGTGCACGAGATGCAAGCCCTCGACGGCACTGCGGATTACCTCGCAAAGCGCCATCACCTGTTCACGGCCCGTGACACGCGATAGCACGATGAACTCTTCCCCGCCATAACGACCGACGGAGGCATTCAGCGGCTTAAGAGTGTCGTCGAGCACGCTCGCTACCAGGATCAGGCAGCGATCGCCGGCCTGATGACCATAGAAATCGTTGTACTTCTTGAAAAAGTCAACATCGACCAGAATGGCCGCGAAGGCTTTTCCCTCCATCTGCCAATCGTTCCAGTAGTCGCGGAGCCGCTTGTCCACCGCGCGACGGTTTTCAACCCCAGTCAAATAGTCGGTGTTAGATAGGCGCTCCAGTGCAAGGCCACGCTTCTCGGCCTCGCTATGCTGGAGTGCAGCTTCTCGCGCGTTGAGGAATACGTTGTAGCGCTCCCGGTTCAGTTTCCAATTCACGTAAGATGTGAAAACGAAACACGATAGATAGAAGAGCACGTGGACAAAACCTTGATCGGGCTCCACTTCAGCCACATAAGCAAGACTATAAAAGAAAATGAAAAGGATCGCTGCAGAGGTTGCCACCGACAGGCGGAACAGAAGATTGAAGAAAAGATTGGCACTCATCATGAAGATTGTGCCGAAATACATGTAAAATCTGAAGACGTCGACTGCTTCAGTTTGCATGGCCGGTAACAGCCACGCCAGGTATGCGACGACTACCGTCGTGGCACAGGTGAGATCTGACCATCTTGAGGACGCTCGGGATGCGACAATGAATTCCATCGCAGTCATGGACACACATGCGACTGCGAAACGTGCCGTGATTGTGTGAACGGCAACGTCCGGAATCAGCATTGCATCGGCGATACCGAAGAGAAGGTAAACAACCAGCGCAAGCCACATGCCATGCCGTGTGCCTTGAATTTGAGCTGTTCCGCGCTCGCTCATATACAGTTGCTTGAGAGCCGCGGGAGTTGGCCCATCCCCTTGTAGACCGCTCGCTGCGACCGCCGAACCGGCAGCGGCGCCAAGGGAAGATGTTAAACGGCGCGCGGATGACGGGTAGCTTGACCCCGCTTTTTCCGGATCTTTGAGGCTCCGATCCATCCGATGCTCCCGTTTCTGTGCCCCACGCTCTCTAGCGTGGCCTTTTGAACTTAACTGGCACAGGCGTTAACTACGTTTTAAGATCTAGGGAATTGGGGACTATACGCAGAAGAAAAGCCATTTATGGTATCCGAAGTATTAATATCGAGTTTAACTAAAATGGAGCGTAAGATGAGTGAACTGCGCGTGGTAACTGACGGAGAGAGTCTCATCACCCCCGACTCTATTGCGTCGAGAGTGTTCTCATCCATAGATCCGGTTCGAGATGAGGAACTGACCGAGGCACGAGCGGATATGGCGCTCCACCTCCGCATTGCCGAGCAGCAGTTTCAGCAGAATGCCGCTGTTGGTCAGATCATGTTGCGCCTGTTCAATGGCATGAACGCGGTCCGCAATCGTTACTCGCCGAAGGTCTGGGAGCAAGTGATCCCGATTGCCCAGAATCATGTTGTTGCCAGCTATTGCCATCAGGATCCGTTCACCCGCTGGTCGTTCGAGAAGCCGCGTGGATATTCCGGTGATGCAGGGCTGCTCGATTTCATCTATGCACACCCATCGGTGAAGCCTCTACTCGACGCCGCTAGCCCTCGCGGCAAGGAGATCCACGGTTTCGTGAGCCAGGCACCGGCCTGCGTGGCGGTCCGCGAACGCCGTGACCTCCTGGCTCAATTGGTTGATGACGTGGCGTCCTCCCGCGGCGGTGATGCCGAAATTCTGACAATCGCTTCTGGACACCTCCGTGAGGGTTCCATGTCGCAGGCGCTTAAGGACAAGACGATCAAGCGTTGGATAGCACTAGACCAGGATCCCCTGAGCGTTGGAGCTGTTGCAAGTGAATTTGCGGGTACTGCCGTCGAGGCGGTTAACGGCTCTGTCGGCACGGTCCTGAAGCGCGCGCAGAGCTTCGGCACCTTCGACTTCATTTATGCAGCCGGGCTTTATGACTACCTTGCCGACGAAGTCGCGATCAAGCTGACCCAGCGCTGCCTACAGATGCTGAAACCGCATGGCACCTTCTTGTTCGCGAACTTTGCTGACGAAATCCCTGACGACGGCTACATGGAAACGTTCATGAACTGGGCGCTTCTGCTGCGCTCGGAAGAAGACATGTGGCGCATCATGAAGGCCGCGACGGAAGGTCTCGATGTCGAATGCACGCTGCGCTTCGGCCAGAACCGGAACATCGTCTATGGCATCATCCGCAAGCTCTCCTGAGGAATAGTCTCACCACTAGAAGCGGCAGGATGGAAGTCCTGCCGTTTTCCTTTCCGGCAAGAGTGCTAGGTTTCCTCAGCATCTACTGTAAACCGGGCCCAGCCCTGGCTCATCAGATGCTCCTGCGGCTGGAAGCGGGTCTTGTAGCCCATCTTCTTCGAACCCTGGACCCAGTAGCCGAGATAGACATGCGGCAGGCCAAGCGCCTTTGCGCGGCGGATATGGTCGAGCACCATCATCGTGCCGAGTGACCGCTTCTCCATTTCCGGGTTATAAAACGAATAAACCATCGACAGCCCGTCGCTCATCAGATCGGACAGGGCAACGGCGATGAGTTCGCCGCGCGGCTGGGCCGAGATGCCGTCGCCGGGCGTGCGCAGCCGATATTCGATCACCCGGGTCTGCACGTGACTGTCCTCGACCATGATCGCATAGTCGAGCGCCGACATGTCAGACATGCCGCCGTTCTGATGGCGGTGATCGAGATAGTGGCGAAAGAGGGAAAACTGTTCGGTCGAGGGCTGGGCCGGAAAGACGGTCGAGACCACGTCGCGATTGGTGGCTTCGATGCGCTTGAAGCTGCGGCTCATCTCGAATTCATTGACCAGAACCCGGACCGAGACGCAGGCGCGGCAGGATTCGCAGGCCGGCCGATAGGCAATGTTCTGCGACCGTCGAAATCCGCCCTGCGTCAAGAGGTCGTTCATTTCGGTGGCGCGCGGCCCCACCAGATGGGTGAAGACCTTCCGCTCCATCTCTCCCGCCAGATAGGGGCACGGCGCCGGCGCCGTGAGGTAGAATTGCGGGGAGGGGGAGGTCTGCGTGTTCATCTGCCGCTGAAGAGAATCCTCTAGCCTGTCCTGTTCGAAGTAGGATGGCGCAAGAATGAAAAAGGTCAACACTCCGGCTGAAAAGCCGGAGTGTGACGTCTGTATAGGAGATGTGAGGCTTAGTAGGTGCGGACGGCGGCCGTGCCGAGCAGCAGGTCATGCACCAGGCGCGACCGCTCGATGAAGAGACCGGCCAGCAGGACCAGCGGCGTAAGCACCGAGTTCAGGATCCAGAACAGTGCCAGATGCGCAATCGCAGTGATGAAGTCGATCTTGCGACCGTCGAGACGCACCATGGCGATGCCCATCATCCGCATGCCGGGCGTCGCCTGCGAAGGACCAGCCATCGACATGCCGAAATAAAGGCCGGCAACCACGAAGAAGAGGATCGGGTAGAGAAGCCAGCCGAGGCCGAGCGTCAGGACGCCGAGAAAGAAGACGACCACGGCTGCCGGGATCCAGAGGAGACCGATGAACAGGTAGTCGACAAGGAAGGCGAAGACGCGCCGCGAGAGCACGCCGCTATAGGCGCGCCAATCTTCAGGTGCGGCATAGGACGGGTTGCTGTCGAGGCTCATGGCGGGCTCCTTTGAGGTTGTGCCTCAGATATGGGGAGCCCGACGCCGAATACAATAATCCGTGAACGTCAGCCCTGCTTGGCAAGCAGCCGCGCCACCTCCGGCGCAAAATAGGTAAGAATGCCGTCGCATCCGGCGCGCTTGAAACAGAGGAGCGTTTCGAGCATCGCGCGCTCTCCGTCGATCCAGCCATTGGCGGCTGCCGCCTTGATCTGGCTGTATTCGCCCGAGACCTGATAGGCAAAGACCGGCAGCCCGAAGGCTTCTTTCAGGCGCCAGCAGATGTCGAGATAGGGAAGTCCCGGCTTCACCATCAGCATGTCAGCGCCTTCTTCCACGTCGAGGGCCGCATCACGTACGGCTTCCGTGCCGTTGGCCGGGTCGATGTAATAGGTCTTCTTGTCGCCTTTCAGCAAACCGCTGGTCGAGATCGCCTCGCGATACGGACCATAATAGCAGGAGGCGAACTTCGTGGCATAGGACATGATGCCGACGCTCTGGTGACCGGCGGCATCGAGTCCATGGCGGATCGCGCCGATGCGGCCATCCATCATGTCGGAGGGCGCGATGATGTCGGACCCGGCATCGGCCTGGGCAATCGCCGCGCGCACCAGCTGATCCACCGTCTCGTCATTGACGATCTCGCCGTCCCGCAGGATCCCGTCATGGCCGTGGCTGGTGAAGGGGTCGAGCGCCACATCGGTGATCACCCCGATGTTCGGCACCGCCTTCTTGATTGCGGCCGTCACTTGATTGAGCAGGTTGTTGCTTTTAAGGACCTCAGAGCCGGTCTGGTCGCGCAACGCCATTTCCACATTGGGAAAGGTCGCAAGCGCGGGGATCCCGAGATCGGCCGCCTCTTTGGCCGCCTCGACGGCCTTGTCGACGCTCATGCGGTGAACACCGGGCATGGCCGCGATCGGCTCCATGATGCCGGTGCCGGGCACCACGAAGATCGGCCAGATCAGGTCGTCAACGGTCAGACGGTTCTCCTGAACCATTCGGCGCTGCCAGTCGGCCTTGCGCAGGCGGCGCATGCGCCTGTGGCCGGTGACTGCGTCTACCAGATGTGTCTTGTCCGTCATGAGCGTGGTCCTCGTCTGTGTCAGGCTGCTGATTAGCACGATGCCCTGAGCTTGCAAAACCTCAGCCGGCACCTGGGGTCGCCTGCGTCGTCAAACCGCACTGAGCCAAACCGCGCTTCGACAAGCCGCGCTTTAACATCAGCGGGGGAGGGCGCAGCCACCAAGCTGGCGAAGACCTTGTCGCAAGCCTATCCTCGCGCCCATGGAAGCTGATTCGACCAACACGCCCATCCGGAGCCTGACCGAAACCATCTTCGTGCTGTTCCTGCGCGTCGTGGCATTGTCCTGCCTCTGGTTCGGTCTGCAATATTGGGCGCTGCTCGTCGGCTACAGCCATGATGGCCTGGGCCGCTTCGATCTCCTGTCCACACCCTGGCGCGTTGCGGCCACGGCGCTCGCCGTCGTCTTCCCCGTCGCTGCGCTCGGGCTCTGGGTCGCCGGCTCCTGGGGCCCCGTCATGTGGCTGCTGGCAGCCGGCGGGCAGATGCTGATGTTCACCGTCTGGCCGGAGATCTTCGGCCGCAACACGCTCGCGGTTGCCATGCATTCGGTGGTCTTCGTCGTCTATGCCGTTTTCCGCCTGGCGTTGTGGCTCGAAGGGAGACACAAGCAGGAGCGTATAACGGTTGATTTACCCTGATACGACAAGTGGCTTCGGTAAGCCTCTGTTAAGCCTGCGTTTTAAATAGAATTTTATGCGCATTGGATACGGTCCTCACCAAGGCGGGAGAAAAAACCAACACCGCCAAACAAAACAGTGAGGCAGACCGATATGAACACCAAGCTCAAGCCGCAGCCGGCCACTCTCGACCCGCAGGAAGAAGCGATCCGTTCGCTCTACCTCGAATCCCTCCACCTCGTCGAGCGTCTTCACCGCCGCCTTCTCGATGTCATCAAGGACGAGTTCGACCGCAAGGGTCGCTCCGACATCAACGCCGTCCAGGCGCTCCTGCTCTTCAACATCGGGAATTCGGAACTGACCGCCGGTGAACTGCGCTCGCGCGGTTACTATCTGGGTTCCAACGTCTCCTATAACGTCAAGAAGCTCGTCGACCTCGGCTTCATCAACCACCAGCGCTCGCGTGTCGACCGTCGCTCGGTCCGCATCAGCCTGACCGATGCCGGCCAGGAGATCGCTGAAACCGTCGCCAAGCTCTATGAGCGCCACATCGGCTCGATCCAGAAGGTCGGCGGCATCGGCACCGACGAATTCACCCAGATGAACAAGCTCCTGCAGCGCCTCGACCGCTTCTGGAACGACCAGATTCTTTATCGCCTCTGAGTTGCTCGACCGACGACCTCCTCAAGCGATCCACCGCTCGAAACCGGATGCTTCCTGGGAAGCGTCCGGTTTTCGCTTTTTGAAGCCTCACGACATCGGAAGAGCCCTACACAGTGTCGTGACGGAAGTCCCACCTGACACGAATTGGCCATATTGATATGGGACCGCCGGAACGAGTAGAGGGGGCTGTCTCGACAGCCTCTGGTCAACCCCGCAACGCATGTCTCAGCCAGTTTGGCGGCGCTTTGTTAACCATGGCGCGATATGCGTTTTGTTCAGGTTCAGGATGAAACGGTAGGGAATATGTCCAAGACGTCTGGAATTGTTGCTCTTTCGCGCCGCTCGCTGCTTCGCGGTGCCGCCGCTGCCGGTGCTGCGGCATTTGCCGGACAGGCCATGGCGCAGGACGCGATCAATGACCTGATCAACGCGCCCCGCCGCGGCAATTGGGACGACCAGTTCGACGCGCAGGCATCGCGCACGGCTCTGGACGTGGTCTCCAACAGCCCGATTCTGAGCGCCAACAACCTCGTCTACATGCAGCAGGCGATCTCGCAGTACCAGATGATCGTGTCGAATGGCGGCTGGCCAATGGTCAACGCACCGGCTGCGCTGCGCATCGGAGCCATGGACCCGTCCGTTCAGAGCCTGCGCCAGCGCCTGATGATTGCCGGCGACCTGCCGCGCGAAGCCGGCATCTCCAATTCCTACGATTCCTACGTCGAAGCAGCCGTCAAGCGCTTCCAGGCCCGTCACGGCCTGCCCGAAGATGGCGTTCTCGGCGAGTTCACCGTCAAGGCGCTGAATGTCGGCGCAGACGTCCGTCTGAACCAGCTCAACACCAACCTGATCCGTCTCCAGTCCATGTCGGGCGATCTCGGCCGTCGCTACGTGATGGTCAACGTTCCCGGCGCCTCGGTCGAAGCGGTCGAGAACGATCGCGTCGCGCTTCGCAACACCGCCGTCGTCGGCCGCATCGACCGCCCGACCCACATGATCAATTCCAAGATCTACGAGGTCATTCTCAATCCTTACTGGACCGCGCCGCGCTCGATCGTCGAAAAGGACATCGTGCCGCTGATGCGCAAGGATCCGACCTACCTGACGCGCAACAGCATCCGCCTGTTCGATGGCAACGGCAATGAAGTCGCGCCGGAGACGGTCGACTGGAACGCGGCCAAGGCGCCGAACCTGATGTTCCGTCAGGACCCCGGCAAGATCAACGCCATGGCCTCGACCAAGATCAACTTCCACAACCCGAACAACGAATACATGCACGACACGCCCCAGCAGGGCCTGTTCAACAAGCTGATGCGCTTTGAATCCTCGGGCTGCATCCGCGTGCAGAACGTGCGTGACCTCGTGACCTGGCTGCTGCGCGATACCCCCGGCTGGTCCCGCCAGGAAATCGAGCGCGTCATCACGACCCGCCAGAACAATCCGATCAAGCTCGCCGAGGAAGTGCCGGTCTACATCGTCTACGTCACGGCATGGTCGACGAGTAACGGCATCGTCCAGTTCCGCGATGACATCTATCAGAAGGACGGCGACGCGCAGCTCGCGCTCCAGTCCAACATCGGTGTCGAGCAGTTTGCCGGTTCCGTCGACGAGGACCTGGTGCCG
Source organism: Allorhizobium sp. CTOTU50464 (assembly GCA_032102365.1). Classification (GTDB taxonomy): domain Bacteria; phylum Pseudomonadota; class Alphaproteobacteria; order Rhizobiales; family Rhizobiaceae; genus Allorhizobium. The sequence continues at coordinate 153,337 of DAMDHD010000006.1, forward strand.
CTGCAGTAAGCCGACGCAGCCGCTCGCATTCACAGAAAGCCGCGCCTCGTGCGCGGCTTTTTCATGAGAGGCTGCGGCCTTTCGCCCGAGCGCGTCAATTGATCTGCAAATGTCGCTCTTCGTATTGCTCTCAGGACTGCGGAAGTTTAAGACCCCACAGCATCAAACGCTTTTGAGGAGCCAGCGATCATGTCGAACAACGATGCCTTCTTTTCTCGTTCTCTCGCCGATACGGATCCGGAAATTTTCGGTGCGATCGAGAAGGAACTCGGTCGTCAACGTCATGAGATCGAACTGATCGCCTCTGAAAACATCGTCTCCCGCGCCGTGCTCGAAGCCCAGGGCTCGATCATGACGAACAAGTATGCGGAAGGCTATCCGGGCAAGCGCTACTATGGCGGCTGCCAGTTTGTCGATATCGCCGAAGAACTCGCGATCGAACGCGCCAAGAAGCTCTTCGGCGTGAACTTCGCCAACGTTCAGCCGAACTCGGGTTCGCAGATGAACCAGGCCGTCTTCCTCGCGCTCCTGCAGCCGGGCGACACCTTCATGGGCCTCGACCTGAACTCCGGCGGTCACCTGACCCATGGTTCGCCGGTCAACATGTCCGGCAAGTGGTTCAACGTCGTCTCCTACGGCGTGCGTGAAGACGATCACCAGCTCGACATGGATGACGTTGCCGAAAAGGCGCGCACCCACAAGCCGAAGCTGATCATTGCCGGCGGCACCGCTTATTCCCGCATCTGGGACTGGAAGCGCTTCCGCGAGATCGCTGACGAAGTGGGCGCTTACCTGATGGTCGACATGGCCCATATCGCCGGCCTCGTCGCCGGTGGCCAGCACCCGTCCCCGTTCCCGCACTGCCATGTCGCGACCTCCACGACCCACAAGTCGCTGCGCGGCCCGCGTGGTGGCATGATCCTCACCAACGACGAGGATCTGGCGAAGAAGTTCAATTCCGCCGTCTTCCCGGGCCTCCAGGGCGGTCCGCTGATGCATGTCATCGCCGCCAAGGCCGTTGCCTTCGGCGAAGCGCTGCAGCCGGAATTCAAGGACTATGCCGCACAGGTCGTGAAGAACGCGAAGGCGCTGGCTGAGACCCTGATCAAGCAGAACCTCGACATCGTTTCGGGCGGTACCGACAACCATCTGATGCTGGTCGACCTGCGCAAGAAGAACGCCACCGGCAAGCGTGCGGAAGCCGGCCTCGGCCGCGCCTACATCACCTGCAACAAGAACGGCATCCCCTTCGACCCGGAAAAGCCCTTCGTCACCTCCGGCATCCGTCTCGGTACGCCGGCCGGTACGACCCGCGGCTTCAAGGAAGCGGAATTCACCGAAATCGGCAATCTGATCGTCGAGGTTCTCGATGGTCTGAAGGTCGCCAATTCCGATGAAGGCAATGCCGCCGTCGAAGCGGCCGTTCGGGACAAGGTCGTCGCCCTGACGGACCGTTTCCCGATGTACCCCTACATGTAAGGCTGGACGTGGATGCGCTGCCCCTTCTGTGGATCGGATGAAACCCAGGTCAAGGACTCGCGACCGGCGGAGGATAACACCTCCATCCGCCGGCGTCGCATCTGTCCGGATTGCGGGGGGCGCTTCACCACCTTTGAACGGGTGCAGCTGCGCGAGCTGATGGTCCTGAAGAAGACCGGTCGCAAGGCGCCCTTCGATCGCGACAAGCTGGTGCGGTCCTTCCAGATCGCGCTGCGCAAGCGTCCCGTCGATCCCGACCGCATCGAGCGTGCGGTCTCTGGCATCGTCCGCCGTCTGGAAAGTTCCGGCGAAACCGAGATCTCCTCTGAAGAGATCGGCCTGCAGGTGCTTGAGGCCCTGAAGACGCTGGATGACGTGGCCTTTGTTCGCTACGCCTCCGTCTATCGCGACTTCAGCCACGCCGAAGACTTCGAGAATGTCATTTCCGAGATCAACGCCAAGATCTCCAGAGACAGCACGGCGGATTGACGACGTGTCGATTACGGCCCGCGACGAACGGTATATGCGGGAGGCAATCAGGCTTTCCGAAACCCATGTCGGCCGCACCGGCCCCAATCCCTCGGTCGGCTGCGTCATCGTCAAGGATGGCGAAATCGTCGGGCGCGGCGTCACCGCCTTGGGCGGTCGTCCCCATGCAGAGCCCCAGGCCATTGCCGAAGCGGGCGAGAAGGCGAGGGGAGCCACGGCCTATGTCACGCTCGAACCTTGCTCTCATCATGGAAAGACCCCGCCCTGCGCCAATGCGATCGTCACAGCGGGCATCGCCCGCGTCGTGGTTGCCGTCGCCGATCCCGATCCGCGTGTGTCGGGTCGCGGTCTGAAGATCCTGGCCGACGCCGATATCGAGGTCACGATCGGCATCCTGCAGAAGGAAGCCAGGCGCGCCATGGCCGGCTACCTGACACGGCAGACCAAGGGTCGGCCTCAGGTCACGCTGAAACTGGCCGTATCCGCTGATGGAATGCTTGGAAGGCTGGGGGAAGGGCAGGTGGCCATCACCGGTCCGGAAGCCCGCGCGGACGTGCATCGTCTGAGGGCGGAAAGTGATGCCATCCTCGTCGGCATCGGAACGGCTCTTGCGGATGATCCGGAGCTGACTGTGCGGTTGCCGGGGCTGGAAGACGCGTCTCCCATCCGCATCGTTCTCGATCGACGGGCCGAACTGCCTCCGACATCGAAACTGGCGGCAACCGCAAAAAGCGTACCCGTCATCGCCGCGGTCGCTGCTGGGTCGATCGGCCATCGATCGGCACTTCAGGAATTGGGTGTGGAAGTCGTTGACGCCGCAGGAATAGAAGATCTGCTTGCGCTCCTCGCCCAACGGGGTGTTTCGTCTCTGATGGTCGAAGGCGGCGCACGCGTCGCCTCCGATCTCTTGGCCCGGGGACTGGTCGACCGGATCCACCTCTATGATTCATCCGTCACCATCGGACCCGGCGGCATCGCCTCTCCGATTACGGCTGACCACCTTCCCGCAGGTTTCGTCCGCGTGGATGAGCGGAAGGTGGGGGCGGATCGCCTGCAGATCTTCGAGCGACTGCCGGCTTCTGCCTGGGTTTAGCGCCAGAACAGCAGGATCAGGATGATAAGCGGGATCGGTACGCCGATCAGCCAGAGAAGAATGCCGCGACCCATGGGTGCCTCCAGAAGTGAGTGTTGCGAGGCGACCGCGTCGGGTGCCTTTCGACTGCGAAAACACCCGTCTATGCCCAAAGGTTCCACGGCGTGAAAAAGCCCCCGTTCTGGGAGAAACGGGGACATAGTTGGGGACTGGGAGGAGGGGAGGCGATATCAGCGGACGTAGAAGGTGACGCTACCATCAGCGGCGCGCTCGGCGCCGACGATATTGGTCAGTTCGACGTTCTGCGCCTGCAGCTTCTGCGCCAGCGAATGGTTGGCGATGACTGAGGCCTGCAACTCGCGCGCTTCGGGAGAGCTCTGCGAAACGGCGGCGAACCGTTCATGCGCGGCATCATGCGTTCTCAGCGAGTCGATCCGAACCACGTCGAAGTCGGAAGCCGGCAGCGTCTGGATGGCGCTTTCGATCTTGCTTTCGGGTGCGCCGCTCGCGGCTGGCATGGCGGCATAGCTTTCGGCGCCGAAGGCAATGGCGGAGAGTGCCGTGGCACTGAAGATGGCTGCAAAGCGATTCATGGTCCTGTTCCTTTCGAGGATGTTTGCGATGGCGGGGGATTCCGTCGCTCGCTTGCAAGACTGAAGCTGGGATCGGTTTGTGGCAAAATCCAGCCTTTAAGTGTCTGAATTCCATTAAACATTTGTCACGATACGCGCCCGATTTTCGCCTGCATTAGCGAGGCTGGAACAATCGTGCCGGGCCGGTAAGCGGGGCTCTGGCGAAATGTGCGCCCGGGTCGCAAGTCTGTCCTGCCGCAAAAACACTTGCCTTCCGGGATATGGCATGGTTTGACCGCGTTTCTGTTCGGCCAGCGGCCGCAATCACATTCAAGATCGGATCGGACCCATGGTAGATAAGTCGGCTTCGCCGCATTTGCTGATCGTCGAGGCACGCTTCTATGACGACATGTCGGACGCTCTTCTGGACGGCGCCAAGCACGCTTTGGACGAGGCTGGCGCGACATTCGACGTCATCACGGTGCCGGGTGCACTGGAAATCCCGCCGGCAATCGCCATGGCTCTGGACGCCATGGACGATGAAGGCACGCAGTATGACGGCTTCATCGCGCTCGGCATGGTCATCCGCGGCGAGACCTATCACTTCGACATCGTCGCCAACGAATCCTCCCGTGCCCTGATGGACCTCGCTGTCTCGGAATCGCTTGCGATCGGCAACGGCATCATGACCGTCGAGAACGACGAGCAGGCCTGGGCGCGCGTCAAGCGCAGCGAAAAGGACAAGGGCGGCTTTGCTGCCCGCGCGGCGCTCTCGATGATCGAACTGAAAAAGAAGCTGGGTGGCTGAGCGATGACGGGCGAAGGAAAGCATCCGGTGAAGCCGGCAAACCAGCGTGGCGCCGCGCGTCTCGCCGCCGTTCAGGCCCTGTACCAGATGGACATCGCCGGCTCTGGCGTTCTCGAGGTCGTCGCCGAATACGAAGCGCATCGTCTTGGCCAGGAAGTCGATGGCGACACCTATCTGAAGGCCGACGCCTCCTGGTTCCGCTCGATCGTGGCCGGCGTTGTCCGCGATCAGACCAAGATCGATCCGATGATCGCCAAGGCACTGCAGGACGACTGGGCACTGTCGCGCATCGACAGCACCGTGCGTGCTATTCTGCGTGCCGGCACCTTCGAATTGATCGAGCGCAAGGATGTGCCGATCGCCGTCATCGTAACTGAGTATGTCGAGATCGCGCAGGCCTTCTTCCCGGACGACGAGCCGAAGCTGGTCAACGCCGTTCTCGACCGCATCGCGAAACAGGTTCGCGCACCGGCGCAGAAATAGACGAGAAGCAGGATCAGGCAGATGAGCATCGCGACTGAGGCAGGGCTGGACGGACAACTCTCGACAGCCCGGCGCAACGTCGGATTGCTCGCTGTGGCTCAGGCGATCCTCGGCTCCGCGCCGCCGCTCGCTTTTGCCGTCGGCGGCCTTGCCGGCTTCCAGATGCTCGGGGCGGACAAATCGCTGGCGACAGCCCCGCTGACCGGCTTCAATGTCGGTGTTGCTGTGGGCGCGGTTGTCGTTGCCGCCGCGTCCCGCGTGCTCGGTCGCCGTGAGAGCTTCATGGTCGGCGCCTTGATGGGTGCGCTCGGCAGCGCACTTGCGGCCTTCTCGCTTATCCAGTCGAACTTCTGGCTCTTTGCCTTTTCGCTCATGCTGATGGGCATCTCCGGTGGCTTCACCCAGAAGATCCGGTTTGCTGCCGCCGACGCATCGCCGAGCTTCTACAAGGGCAAGGCGATCTCCTGGATCCTTGCCGCCGGGATCATTTCGGCAATCGCCGGCCCGCAGATCGCCATCTGGCTCAAGGATGCGCTCGCGCCCGTGACCTTCGCCGGGGCTTTCCTTGGCATGGTGCCGCTGCTCCTCTGTGCGATCGCCGTCCTGTTCTTCCTGAAGCTGCCCACCATCGCCGAGAAGAAGGCCGAGGCCGCCGGTCCGACCCGCCCGCTCAGCGAGATCGTCATGACGCAGCGGTTCCTGACCGGCATGATCTGCGGCATCAGTTCCTACGCACTGATGACCTTCATGATGACCGGCGCGCCGCTGGCCATGGTCATCGGCTGCGGCTTCTCCTCCGAACTAGCCACGCTTGGCATCCAGTGGCACGTCATCGCGATGTTCGCGCCGAGCTTCTTCACCGGCGTTCTGATCACGAGGTTCGGGGCAGAGAAGGTCGTCGCGGCGGGCCTTCTGATCCTCATGGCCTGCGCCGTCGTCGCCCATTGGGGCATCGAACTCTGGAACTTCTGGGGCGCGCTGGTTCTGCTTGGGATCGGCTGGAACTTCGGCTTCATCGGTGCGACGGCCATCGTCGCATCGAGCTATCGTCCGGCAGAGGCCGACAAGGTCCAGGGCTTCCACGATATCATCCTGTTTTCGACCGTGGCGCTCTCGTCCTTCTCCTCCGGCAAGGTCTTCACCGCCTTCGGCTGGTCGGTGATGAACCTGATCATCTGGCCGGTGACAATCGCCTGCCTCATTCTCGTCCTTCTGCAGCTGCGCGCAGCCGCACGCAAACCGGCTTAAGTTCCCTCAGCGCTGCGAAATATGCGTACTTGACGGCACGAAAAGCGCGACGCAATCTCGCCACGCGTTGACGAGGTCTCGGAGGAGGGGGCCTGAGTCTGCGAGTCACGGCCCGCGATGAGTGAGGCGCGGGCAATACGGGAGGGTATTGCGAATGACGGTTCTTCTAGGCGTAATTTTATGCGGACTTCTGTCCGTGGTCTACGCGGTCTGGGCGACACGCTCGGTGCTGGCGGCGGACCAGGGCAATGCCCGAATGCAGGAAATTGCAGGCTATATTCGCGAGGGTGCTCAGGCTTACCTCACTCGGCAATACCTGAACATCGCGATCGTCGGCGCCGTCGTTTTCGTCGCCACATGGTTTCTTCTCTCCGGCTCCGCGGCCATCGGCTTCCTGATCGGTGCCGTGCTCTCCGGCGCCGCTGGCTTCATCGGCATGCACGTCTCCGTCCGCGCCAATGTGCGCACGGCCCAGGCTGCATCGCACAGCCTCGCAGCCGGTCTCGACATCGCCTTCAAGTCGGGCGCCATCACCGGCATGCTGGTTGCGGGCCTCGCCCTGCTTGGCGTCTCCATCTACTTCTACATCCTGACCGCCATTCTCGGCCATGAGAGCGGCTCGCGCGAAGTCATCGATGCGTTGGTCGCGCTCGGCTTCGGTGCCTCGCTGATCTCGATCTTCGCCCGTCTCGGCGGCGGGATCTTCACGAAGGGCGCTGACGTTGGTGGGGACCTCGTCGGCAAGGTGGAAGCCGGCATCCCGGAAGATGATCCGCGCAATCCGGCGACGATCGCCGACAACGTGGGCGACAATGTCGGTGACTGCGCAGGCATGGCCGCCGACCTTTTCGAGACCTATGCCGTTTCGGTGGTCGCCACCATGGTTCTGGCCGCGATCTTCTTTGCCGGCTCGGCCGCACTCGACATCGCGATGATCTACCCGCTCGCCATTTGCGGCGCCTGCATCATCACCTCGATCATCGGCACCTTCTTCGTCAAGCTCGGCACGAACGGCTCGATCATGGGCGCGCTCTACAAGGGGCTGATCGTCACCGGCCTTCTGTCCGTGGCCGGGCTGGCATTCGCCACCTCGCTCACCATCGGTTGGGGCACGATCGGCACGGTTGCCGGCATGGAGATCACGGGCGTCAACCTCTTCATCTGCGGTATTCTCGGTCTCGCCGTCACGGCTTTGATCGTCGTGATTACCGAATACTACACGGGCACCAACAAGCGCCCGGTCAATTCAATCGCTCAGGCATCTGTCACCGGCCACGGCACCAACGTCATCCAGGGTCTTGCCGTCTCGCTGGAATCGACGGCGCTGCCGGCCATCGTCATCGTCGGCGGCATCATCGCGACCTTCCAGCTCGCCGGTCTCTTCGGCACGGCGATCGCCGTCACCACCATGCTCGGCCTCGCCGGCATGATCGTGGCACTCGATGCCTTCGGCCCTGTGACCGACAATGCCGGCGGTATCGCCGAAATGTCGCATCTGCCGCCGGAAGTGCGCAAGTCGACCGACGCACTCGATGCCGTCGGTAATACCACCAAAGCCGTCACCAAGGGCTATGCCATCGGCTCTGCCGGTCTCGGCGCGCTTGGCCTGTTTGCGGCCTATGCCAACGACCTGCAGTACTTTGCCGCCAACAGCGACCAGTATCCCTACTTCGCCGGCATCGGCGACATCTCCTTCAGCCTCGCCAACCCTTACGTCGTGGCGGGCCTGATCTTCGGCGGACTCATTCCCTACCTCTTCGGGGGTATCGCGATGACGGCGGTCGGTCGTGCGGCAGGCTCGATCGTGGAAGAAGTGCGCCAGCAGTTTCGCAGCAAGCCGGGCATCATGCAGGGCACCGACAAGCCGGACTATGGCCGCGCCGTCGACATCCTGACACGCGCCGCCATCAAGGAGATGGTCATTCCGTCCCTGCTGCCGGTCCTGGCTCCGCTGGTCGTCTATTTCGGCGTGCTCCTGATCTCCGGCTCCAAGGCCTCCGCCTTTGCCGCCCTCGGCGCCTCGCTGCTCGGCGTCATCGTCAACGGCCTCTTTGTCGCCATTTCCATGACCTCGGGCGGTGGTGCCTGGGACAATGCGAAGAAGAGCTTCGAAGACGGCTTCATCGACAAGGATGGCGTCAAGCACCTGAAGGGTTCCGATGCCCACAAGGCCTCCGTCACCGGCGACACGGTCGGCGATCCCTACAAGGATACGGCTGGCCCTGCGGTCAATCCGGCGATCAAGATCACCAATATCGTCGCGCTCCTGCTGCTCGCCGTTCTCGCAGGCTGATCACACACTCAAAGAAAAAGACCGCGGAAGGCGACTTCCGCGGTCTTTTTGTGTCTGCACTCGGGGAACCGGAGGGTCCCGCCTGTAGGAAGTGGCGGCCTTACTGGCCGCCGAGGATGTTGCGGACGCTGTTGGCTGCGCCGCCGCCGCCAGCCAGAAGCTGCTGCAGGAAGGTGAGGTCGCGACCACCGGTCGGGGTCGTGCGGGAGATCGTGTCGAACACCTTGCCGTCTTGCAGCGTGTAATTGGCGCGCTGGGTGACCACGCCGTCCTTGTCGAAGTAGATCGCCAGGATCTGCTGGTCGACGAGGCGCTGCTTCATGAAGGCAACCGGACGGGTACGCTTCTGGGAGATGTAGTAGAACACCTCGCCGTCGAAGGTTGCCGTGGTCGACGGTGTGCCGAGCGACAGCAGGACCTGTTCGCGGCTCGAGCCGACCGGCACGAGATCGAGCGCCGCCTGGTCAACGACATAGCCGTTGTGGAAGACTTCGGATGTCTGGCAGGCGGAGAGGCCAAGTGTGACGGCAAGAGCAAGTGCGGTCGTGCTCAGGAGCTTCCTGTCCGACTTGAAAATCCTGATATCCACGCAAACGTCTCCCATGACTGTCGATGGCGCCTGCCAGCGCCGGAATGCTTCTGCGCATAGCATTGTGGCCTTTCCGGGGAAAGCTGCCGCAAAGCCCGCACTGCCGATTTGCCAAGCATTCTGCCGCAGGATGCGGCATCGCTGCCGGACATCGGCATTGCAATTCACGCCTGCTTCGGTAAACCAGCTTTCGCAATCATGCAACATGACCACGTCCGGGCTCACCACTTCGGTCGGCTCTTTTTGGTGGAATTGGATGGTATTCGGCTTCTTTCGACAGAAAAGAAACAATCAGGTGATCGTCGAGCGGCAATATGGCGCGCTGACGGCGGCTGCCCGCACGCCTGCCTTCTATCTCGACATGAACGTGCCCGACACGGTGATCGGTCGCTTCGAGATGCTGACGATCATGCTGATTCTCTATTTCCGCCGCACGGCAAAGTCGCCGCGCAGTGGCCAGGAAATCGCCCAGAACATCATCGACGCCTTTTTCGAAGACGTCGATCATTCGATCCGCGAGCTGGGCGTCGGCGATCCAGGCGTTCCCAAGCGTATGAAGAAGCTTGCCGGCATGTATTACGGGCGCCTGGAGTCTTATGCCGCCGCGCTCGACAAGAACGACCACCAGGAACTGGCCGCCGCCCTGAAGCGCAACATCCATCCGGAAGAAGGCGACGCCGCCCCCTCCATGCAGGCGCTGGCCGACTGGATGTTCGAGGCCGAGCGGGCGCTTTCGGCCCTGGACGAGAACGAAATCGAGACGGGCATGGCCCGCATTGCGGTTCCGGGAGCCTGAACGCCAACGGGCGCCGAAAAGGTGCCGGGGCGTGGACAGGGCCGGACGCAGCCGAAAGGAACGACGATCATGACAAGCAGCAATATGAAGGACGGCAACGAGTTCAGCTATCTCGTGAAGGTCGGCCATGTCTCCGCCAATCCGGTTCAGGTGCATGTCGAGGCTGATGAGCGCGAACGGGCGGGACTTGCCGAATTGTGGCAAGTCGAGGGCGTGAACCGCCTCGCCGCTGATCTGCAGATCGCCCGCTGGAAGAAAGACGGTGTCCGCATCAAGGGGCATGTCTCCGGCGAAGTTGTGCAGGCGTGTGTCGTGACGCTGGAGCCTGTCGTCACGACCATCGAGCAGGAAATCGACCAGATCTTCGTGCCGGAAGGCTCCAAGCTCGCCCGCATCGTGCTCGATGGCGCCGGCGAAATGGTGCTCGATCCTGACGGCCCTGATCTTCCCGAGCAGTTCACCGGCGATACCATCGATGCGGGCGCGCTCGTTGCAGAATTCGCTGCTCTGGACATCGATCCCTATCCCAAGAAGGCGGGTGTGACCTTCAAGGAGCACATCGAAAGCAGGGACGAAGCGGAAAAGAAGCCATCTCCCTTTGCGGTCCTGAAGGACTGGAAAAAGGATTGATCATCCCCCATCTGCACCTGCGGGTGGGTTGTGTGCCGAGTGAAAAGCGCTATTTTGGCCGAAAATATCGCTGACCAGCGATGAAGAAGGGTCAGGTCTAAGTGATCAGAATTTCTGTCGACGTGATGGGTGGAGACTTCGGTCCCGAGGTCGTCATCCCCGGTGCTGCCAAGGCACTCGAGCGCCATCCCGATGTCACCTTCCTTCTCTTCGGCCAGCAGGAACGCTGCATGCCTATCCTGGCGCAGTTCCCGAAGCTGAAGGAGAAGTCGACCTTTCATCACTGTGACGTCTCCGTCACCATGGATGAAAAGCCGAGCCAGGCCCTGCGCCGCGGCCGCTACGTGTCCAGCATGTGGCGTTCGATCGAGGCCGTGAAGACGGGCCAGGCCGATGTCGTCGTGTCCGCGGGCAATACCGGTGCGCTGATGGCCATGGCGAAGTTCTGCCTGCGCACGATGGCGACCATCGAACGCCCGGCGATCGCCGCGATCTGGCCGACGCTGTCGGGCGAAAGCATCGTGCTCGACGTCGGTGCCGGCATTGGCGCCGATGCCCAGCAATTGCTCGATTTCGCCGTTATGGGTGGCGCCATGGCGCGCGCCCTGTTTGAAATCGAAAAGCCCATGGTCGGCCTGCTGAATGTCGGCGTGGAAGAGATCAAGGGCCAGGAAGAAGTCAAGGAAGCCGGTCGCCTGATCCGCGAAGCCGGCCTCGACACCATCGACTATTACGGCTTTGTCGAAGGCGATGACCTCGGCAAGGGCACGGTGGATGTCGTCGTGACCGAAGGCTTCACCGGCAATATCGCGCTGAAGACGGCCGAAGGCACGGCCAAGCAGATCGCAGAATATCTGCGCTCCGCCATGTCGCGCACCTGGATGGCGAAGCTCGGCTACATCCTCGCCAAGGGCGCCTTCGACCGGCTGCGCGAGAAGATGGACCCGCGCAAGGTCAATGGCGGCGTCTTCCTCGGCCTGAACGGCATCGTCATCAAGAGCCATGGCGGTACGGATGCCGAAGGCTTTGCGGCGGCTCTCGACGTGGGCTATGACATGGCCCGAAACGGTCTCACCCAGAAGATCGAAAACGACTTGAAAAAATATCACGCGCGGCACCCGTCTCCGGCCGGCCCCGAAGCGGCGTGAAAGGTAGGAAACTCCAATGATCCGTTCTGTAGTTCGCGGTTTCGGAGCAGCGCTCCCGAAACGGGTTGTGACCAATCGCGATCTCGAAAGCATGGTTGAAACCTCGGACGAGTGGATCGTCCAGCGGACCGGCATCAAGCAGCGTTACATCGCAGGCGAAGGCGAAACCACGGCATCGCTCGGTGCCGCCGCAGCGCAGGAAGCGCTGGAGCGCGCAGGCCTGACGGCTGCCGATATCGATCTCGTCATCTGTGCGACCTCGACGCCCGATAACACCTTCCCGGCAACTGCGGTCAACATCCAGAACCGCCTCGGCATGCATCACGGCTTCGGCTTCGACGTCCAGGCCGTCTGTTCGGGCTTCGTCTATGCCATGGCGACGGCAGATCTCTATATCCGCGGCGGCATGGCGAAGCGCGTGCTGGTCATCGGCGCTGAAACCTTCTCCCGCATCCTCGACTGGACCGACCGCACCACCTGCGTGCTCTTCGGTGACGGCGCAGGCGCCCTCGTGCTCGAAGCCGCCGAAGGCGAGGGCACGGTCGCCGATCGCGGTGTTCTGACCTCGAACCTGCGCTCGGACGGGGCCCATCGCGAAAAGCTCTATGTTGACGGTGGCCCGTCGACCACGGGCACGGTCGGGCATCTTCGCATGGAAGGCCGCGAGGTCTTCAAGCATGCCGTGGGCATGATCACCGACGTCATTGAGGCTGCCTTCACGGCGACCGGCACGACCGCTGACGATATCGACTGGCTGGTGCCGCACCAGGCCAACAAGCGCATCATCGACGGTTCGGCGAAGAAGCTCGGCATCCCCGACGAGAAGGTCGTGATTACCGTCGACAAGCATGGCAACACCTCGGCTGCCTCCATTCCGCTGGCGCTCGCCACGGCTGCTGGCGACGGCCGCATCAAGAAGGGCGACCTTGTCATGCTGGAAGCAATGGGCGGTGGCTTCACCTGGGGCGCAGTGCTGGTTCGCTGGTAGCATTTGAAACCCTAAAAATTGCGCATCGACAAGCACTTGACCGTTGCGGCCAAGGGCAATAGTCTCTGCCCAATTCAACAAGATCATTGATTTAGGCGGGCGAGAACAATGGCCGGAAAGACAGTGACGCGTGCGGATCTGGCAGAATCAGTCTTTCGCAAGGTCGGTCTTTCTAGAACGGAATCTGCCGAGCTGGTCGAGACCGTGATCGACGAGATCTGCAACGCCATCGTGCGCGGCGAATCCGTCAAGCTCTCCTCCTTCGCCACCTTCCAGGTCCGCAGCAAGAACGAGCGCATCGGCCGCAATCCGAAGACCGGTGAAGAAGTGCCGATCTCTCCGCGCCGTGTCATGACCTTCAAGGCGTCGAACGTCCTGAAGCAGCGCATTCTCCGCGCCCATATTGCGCGAAAGGCCAAGCAGAAGCCTGCCAACCCGGCGGCCTGACATCGGCCAAAACCGGTGGAGCATTTCTCCGCCGGTCACCAAGCGCTTGAAAAGCGATCCTCAACCCGTTGAAATGTGATCCGAGTCGTGCGGCCGCGCGACAGTCGAGGAGCGCCGTGATGCAGTTGGACAAGAGCCCGGATGCTTTCCGGACCATCAGTGAGGTGGCGGATGATCTTGATCTGCCCCAACATGTCCTGCGTTTCTGGGAAACGCGCTTCCCGCAGATCAAGCCGCTGAAGCGTGGCGGCGGACGCCGCTATTATCGCCCCGACGACGTGGAACTGCTGAAGGGCATCCGCCATCTGCTCTACGATCAGGGTTATACAATCAAGGGCGTGCAGAAGCTCCTAAAGACCAACGGCAACAAGTTCGTCATGGCCGTTGCCACGGGTGATGTCGCGACGATGGAAGCCCTTGTGGCCGCCAATGCGTCGAAGGCGGATGATCCCAAGGTCAATCTCGACGAGGACCAGGTTGTCGGCCGCCCGAAGGTCCGCACCAGCGGTCGCTTCTTCGGGTTTGGCGGTGGTGCGAACGACGACGCGCCGGAAATCTCCGTGGGCAAGGGTTCCGTCGGCAAGGAAGACCGCGCGCTCTTGCAGGAGGCCCTGTTCGACCTTCTTGAATGCAAGCGCCTGCTCGATCAGGTGCGCTGATCCTCAAGCCTTTCTTCAAGATGGAACACCGCTCGCGCCTCGGGCGTTGAGGGACCGACACGCAACACGCGCGAGGCCCCATGAAACGCCATCTCTTGACTATCCCGCTTCTCTCCCTGCTTGCCGTCGCACCGGCGCATGCCCAGCAGAGCTCGACGGGCTCCGCAACCACCGAGGCGCGGCCGACCACCGTGGAAGATGCCTGCATCTTCGTGGCGAAGAGCATGCTGATGGTGAAGGACTTGAAGATCGGCGTGGTCCAGGCCTTCCCCGAGCTCGACCCGCCCGGGGCACGCCTGACCTATTCGACCCGGATGGATTCCGAGCCGCAGGATATCACCGACGAAATCGAATGCCAGTTCGAAAGTGGTGCCGAGCCGCTCCAGGTCACGCGCTTCTGCATGGATGTCACCTGCTATGCGGCCAACAGCGAGGAGCCCGAAGAGCGTCGCCGCTTCGAGGAGGTCCGTGCCCTGATGCAGCGGCTGAAGTGATCATCCTCTCATTTTTTCGGTCGCCCTGGAGTTTCCCCTTGCGCGGAAATGACTGACTGTCTAAAGGGAACTGGCTGTCGAGCGGGTCAAATCGCACGACAAGCCGGTGACGGAATGTAGCGCAGCCCGGTAGCGCACTTGACTGGGGGTCAAGGGGTCGTGGGTTCGAATCCCGCCATTCCGACCATTTTCGTAGACACGTCAACCTGTTGACAGCGTCGAACGATTTCGAGGACCGGGTGTCGCAAGACATCCGGTCTTTGTTTTCGGTCCCGGCTCGCCCGTATCCTCGAATTCATCCTCGACGACTGCTTTTCTCGATCCATGTCCTATGATTGCTGCAATGCAGCATTATATTGGGAGAAGGTTCGAAGGGAGCCGGTTTTCCATGCGCTTCAAGTTTTCGATGTCACCGCTGTCTGCCTTTCTCAAGGGACAGAGACGCCTGCAGCGCCGGCTGGAAAAGGCGTTGCCGAAGATGCGCCTTCCCGATCCACCCAAGGCGGCAAAGCCGCGCAACCCGCGCTCCGGCCTCGTGCAGGTGCATGCCTTCGGCAGCAATCCCGGGCGCTTGCGGATGATGGAATATGCCCCGCCGACGCGGCGTGAGCCTCAGACACTGGTGGTGGTCCTCCACGGTTGTCTGCAGACGGCGGTGCAGTTCGACCGGGGCAGCGGCTGGAGCCGCATGGCGCGGGAGAAGGGTTTCGTGCTGCTCTATCCGGAGCAGACCAAGGCGAACAACCACAATCTCTGCTTCAACTGGTTCCGCCCCAGCATGGTGGCGCGTGATCGCGGAGAACTGATGTCGATCCGCCAGATGATCGAACATGCCATCGATCGACATGGGATCGATCGGAGCCGGGTCTTCATTCAGGGACTGTCCGCCGGCGGCGCAATGGCGAACGCGCTGCTGGTGACCTACCCGCAGCTCTTCGCAGCAGGACAGGTCGTCGGGGCCTTGCCGTATGGTGCGGCCCGTGACGCGATGACGGCCCTGCAGGTCATGAAGTCGGGAAGCCGCCGGAGCCGCAAGGATTGGGGTGATCTGGCCCGCGCTGCCGCCGGTGGCGATGCGGGCGACAGGCCCGCGGTTTCGATCTGGCAGGGGAGGGCTGACCGGGTGGTCGCGCCGGCCAATGGCGAAGCGCTTCTGGCGCAATGGCTTGATCTGCACGGACTGGACGAGAATGCCGGGGAACGGGAAAACCGGCCCGAGGGGCCGGTAATCGTCTGGCGCGGTGGGGATGGCAGGGTGCTGGTCGAGTACCGTCTTCTCGAGACCCTTGAGCACGGCCTCCCGGTGATCGCCCGCCGTGCCGGTGTGGAGCGCCAGCCATACATGCTTGAGGGCGCCATCGGCGCCCCCCAGCAATTCTATCAGGCCTTCATCAAGCGTCGCTGACCGGGCCGAGAAGCCTCAATGGCTCAGTTTTCCTCGATCGAGACGCCATTCTCGCCGATCTTCAACTCGACGCCGCTCGGCTCCTGCTCTTCCTGATAGACGTAGATGCCAAGCCCAATGACGGCAACGACGAGGGCGCCAATGATGAGGTAGAGGCCATTGTTTCGGCTCATGAAAATCTCCTGTCTGACTGTGTCGGACAGGAAAAGCCGCAGTCGCGACTATTGTTCCATCGCCATATTGGAAAAACTCAATCGTCGTTGGCGGCGGTCAGTTCTTCCGGTCGCAGCCCGTCGTCGCTGACCCTCGCAACAAGCCGAAGACCTTCGCCTCCATTGCCGCCTTCGCCGGCATCAAGGAAGGCCAGGCCCATGCGTTCCAGCGTTAGCTTGAGCGCCGCATAATGTTGTGGGGTGGCATCATAACCATGCGCCGACTCGATCTGCAGGATCAGCAGGGCTGCCACCCCGCTTTCTTGCGACAGCTTGTCGATGGTGATGTCGAGCATCGCGCGTGCGGCGCGGATCTGAGCGGGTGTAATCATAAGAAAAGTATGGGGCGCGGCGGCTGAAGATCAACCCCTTGAGATCAACGCACGGCGAACGGGCGTTCATCACCCCTGGCGACGGGCGCGCTGGTAGCGCCACTCGGCCGCCCCGCAACCCCAGACGATCCCGAGCACCAGATAGAAATGCCGCCAGTGATCGGTGTCGATGACGGCGCCGATCAGCATGTGCCCAACAAGCACGATCCAGGCGATCATCAGATAGGGCTGCCATGGTCTCTCCCGCAACAGGTAGCGGAAGCCCATCGACACGGTCCAGAGGATCATCGCGAGGTAGGAGAGGAAGCCGATCCAGCCATAGCTCATCAGGGACTTCAGATAGATATTGTGCTCGTCTTCGGGGAAGATCTTGCCGAACATCATCGGCCCGATGCCGAGCGGCTTTTCCATGGCCATCTCGAAGCCGAGCCTGTGGCGGGCGAAGCGTCCGAGATGGCCGCCATCATATTCCTGCACGAGCTGCGTGCGGGTCTCAAACAGCCCGCGGACCTTCTCGAACTGCAACGCGACTAGAAGCGCCATCACCATGGCAATGACGGCCGTTAGCGACAGGACGAGGATCTTGAGGCGGAAGGCGTTGGTGCGCTCCTTGAGCAGCATGACGAAGACCAGCGCGACGGCACAGAACAGAAAGAGGCCCCAGGCGGCACGCGAGAACGACAGGAAAACAGCGAAGGAGAGGACTAGGATGCCGAGGATACGCAGAGGCGATTCGAGCAGGCGGCCCTTCAGCAGTCCGTGCAGCAGGTAGAGCATCGGCGCGACCAGGAAGGGGCCGAACACGTTCGGATCCTGGAATGCGCCCATGGCGCGGTCGTAGCGCGTGAAGACTTCCGAGCCGGGAAAGGCATGGAAATAGCCGAGAATGCCCAGCATCCCGGTGATGATGGCGGCCGCCACCCAAGCCTGGAAGATCAGTTTGAGCCGCTGCGGCCTGTCTTCGATGACTGCGGCATAGAAGACGGCGGTGAGCGAGAGGAAGAGCGAGACCGCGACATAAAGCACCTGCTCGGTGAGGATGATCGGCAGCACGGTCAGCGCCAGAAGGCCACCGACATTGAAGACGAGGAGAAGAGCGAGAAGCGGCGCGACCGCGCGCGAGATCTTCAGCCCGAACAGGAACCACAGGGCCACCTGGCCCACCATCAGCAGTTCATAAGGCGCAGGTTCTGAGATGACGAAACCGGACAGGAAGACGCCGAAGGCCATGATCCAGGAGACCATCAGCTGGACGGCGGCCGCCTGCGGATTGAACGGCCGGATCTGGGCGGCGACCGCGCTCAATAGGCGTTTTCCGTGTTGAGGAGCTTGATCGGCGTCAGGAACAGGATCTTGAGATCGAACCAGAGCGACCAGTTCTCGATGTAATAGAGGTCGTAGGCCGTTCGGAACTTGATCTTGTCGTCGGTGTCGATCTCGCCGCGCCAGCCATTGATCTGGGCCCAGCCGGTGACGCCGGGCTTCACGCGGTGGCGGGCGAAATAGCCCTCGACGATCTCGCCGAAGGTCTTGTCGCGCGTCTGGCCGAGCACGGCATGCGGGCGCGGACCCACCAGCGAAAGGTCGCCACGCAGCACGTTGAAGATCTGCGGCAGTTCATCAATCGACGTCTTGCGGATGAAGCGGCCGACCTTCGTCACGCGCGGGTCGTTCTTGGTCACGGCGTTCTTCGCCGTCGGATCGCTCATCTCGGTATACATCGACCGGAATTTCAGGACGTTGATGACCTCGTTGTTGAAGCCATGGCGTTTCTGAACGAAGAAGACCGGTCCCTTTGACGTCGTCTTCACAGCGATTGCGGTGGCGATGAAGACTGGCCAGAGCAGGACGAGCGCGAGCACGCTGAAGAAGATGTCGAAGGCGCGTTTGGCGACCGAATCCCAGTCGCGGATCGGCTTGTCGAGAATGTCGAGGAGCGGCACGGCGCCGACATGCGAATAGGCACGTGGGCGGAAGCGCAGATTGTTGGAATGCGCGGCGAGACGGATATCGACCGGCAGAACCCAGAGCATCTTGAGAAGCTGCATGATGCGCGCCTCGGCGCTCAAGGGCAGCGAGATGATCAGCATGTCGATATGGGCAAGACGGGCGAATTCGACGAGTTCCGCAACATTGCCAAGCTTCGGATAACCGGCAACGACATCCGGCGAGCGCGCGGCGCTGCGATCGTCGAAGATGCCGCAGATGCGGATGTCGTTTTCCGGCTGCTGTTCAAGCGCGCGGATGAGATCCTTGGCAGGCTTGCCGCCGCCCACGATCACGGCACGCCGCTCCATCACGCCATTGCGGCCCCAGCGGCGAATGCCGAAGCCGATCAGATTGCGCTCCACCAGGAGATAGAGCGCGCCGAATGCGAACCATGCGGCCAGCACGCTTCGATATTGTGGATCGTGATCGACGAAGAGCAGGTTGACGAGCGCGACAAGGCCAACCGAGGCCATCCAGCTTCCGAGCACCCGTGCCATGGATCCCATCGGGGACCTGAGGATCGAGACGTGATAGCAGTCGCTCGCCTGCATGAAGAGCAGGGCGAGAACCGCCCCAGCAAAACCGCTGATGCCGGTATCCAGGAGGTGCTCGCCAGGGTTCTGGGCAATGAAATAGTTGGTCGCGAGCGCGATCCCGAGCAGGCTGAAGAATTCGAGGAAACGCAGCTGGCCGATCACGATCGACGGCGAATAATTGGCCATGGCGTATTGGCCGGCGATCTGCCGCGCGAGCGCGCTGATCTCGGCCTTGCGCTCGCCGCCCACCTGGTCGGTTGAAGCGGCAGCCGTCTGACCGCGACGCAAGGCGTCAAGATCGAATGCCTCGGGTTTGTCGACCTTGTTCATGGCAAATCTCGCAGATGAATGGGCGAAGACTAGTGCCAAGGTCCTAAGAAACGCTTTAGGAACCCCTCAGAAACGGGGTGGGACTGGCTCAATCCGGGACATTTCGCCTCAAATCCGTGCGAGCTGGGCCCGGTAGAGTGCTTCCGCCTCTCTTGCCATCACGACGGCCGAAAACCGCGAGCGGAAGGCATCCGCCGTCGGCATGGTGCGTTTCGACCAGGATGGATCGGTGAGCGCCTTCGCCATGACCGCGCCGAAAAGATCGGCCCGTCCGGCTTCCACAAGCGCTTCGCTGTCGCTGCCCAGGATTTCGGGAATGCCGCCGACGCGGGATGCAATGACTGTCTTTTCGGCAGCGAGTGCTTCGAGCACGATGTAAGGCATGGCTTCGGCGCGCGATGGCACAACAACGATGTCCGAGAGCGCAAAGGCCTGGGCGATCGGCATGGCCGGGCGAAAACCGATCCGGCGGCCCAAACCCTTCTGCTCGACCATCCGCTGGTAACGCTCGAGATCGGGTCCGTCACCGATGATCAGGCCGCTCAAGGGGTGCCCGACGAGCCGTTCTGCCTCTGCAAAGGCGTTGATGAAGACGTCCGGGCCCTTCAGGTCGCGCAGCATGCCGATATAGGCGAAGTCGACGCCGTCTTCCGTGACCGGAATGCGGCCGAAATCCCGCTCGCTGATGCCATTGTAGATCCGCGTCGCCGCACAATGCGGTTTGCCGATCTTGGTCTCGTAGGTCGTGCGCTCGTAGTCGCAGACGAAGGAGATCGACTCCGTCATCCGCTCCAGAATGCGCTCGGCCATGAAAACGCCCTGGCCGGACAGGGACCTGCGCGAAAAGTGCAGGCTGCCGCCATGCGGCGAATAAAGGCGGGCGACGCGATACCTTCGAACCCGCAGCAGTGAGCCGATCAACCGCGCGATCACGCCGCCCTTGGCGCCATGACCATGCAGGATATCCGGCTGCAATTCCTTGATGAGTTTGTAACTTTCGGCGAGTGCCGCCATGTCCTTCAGGCCGACGGATCGGCCGATCGGAAAGCGCGTCACGCCGAGCTTCAGAAACGGCACGATCTGGTCGAACAGCTGGTCCTCATGTGCGCCGCCTGTCGAACTGTCGCAGAGGATACCCACTTCGTGACCGGCGGCGCTGTGCAGTTCGGCCAGATCGCGCACATGGCGGAATATTCCGCCGATGGGCGATCGGAAACAATGCACGATCCTCAGGGTTTGGGCGTCTGCCATCGATCAGAACAGCCGCTCGCGAACATAGACGGTGTCGCCGGCGAGAATCGGATCGGTAATCGGCACGCGGCCCGTGATGATCTGTCCGTTGATCTTGCGGGTCACGTCGACATCGCGCTGGTTGGCGCGGCCATTGAAGCCGCCGGAGACGGCGATGGCGTTGAGGATCGTCATGCCCGGCACATAGGCATACTGGCCTGGCTGGCCGACCTGACCCATGACGAAGATCGAGCGATAGCGGTCGACTTCGATGGAGACATCCGGATCGCGCAGGAAGCCCTGTTTCAGCTTCTGGGCAAGCGCGCCTTCGAGCTGGGTGAGGGTGGCGCCGCGTGCGGCGACCTGGCCCACCAGCGGGAAGGCGATGTAGCCGGCCTGGTCGACGGTATAGGTGTTGGTCAGGCTCGGCTGCTCGAACACGGTGATGCGCAGCCGGTCGCCGCTGTCGAGCCGATAGGGCTGGATTGTCGCCTCGTGAAAGACCTTCGGGGCAGGGCGGTAGCTTGCGCATCCGGAGAGCCCGAGCGACAGGACCGCACTCGCGACCAGAACCATCGCCTGTTTTCCGACCATCGACATGCGCCGCTGCGCTCCCAATAAATTCGTAATCCTTGCCCCTGTTATCGAATGGTTAGGGTTAATGCCGGGTAAACGACCGGTCGCCTCTTGGCTTTTGCCGCGGGCAAAACTGGGCGGATCAGGATTAACCCTTGAGTTACCATGATCCTTTACCTTCTCAGGCGAGATGTACCGGGAGTCTGTAATGTCGAGTGTGGACCGCGATCAACATGACGTCGATATCGACCTGGCCCAGCTCTTTCGCGCCGTCTGGCAGCGGAAGGGGAGGATCCTTGCGGCGACCGCGCTCGTTGGCGTCCTGGCTTTCGTTGGCGCCAATGCCATTTCCCCGAGCTACAAGAGCGACGCCAAGCTGCTGATCGAGCCGCGCGAGCCCAATTTCTCCGCGTCCGGCACAGGTTCCGCGGCCGCTGAACCCTTGCCCGATGAGCTAAATATCGCGAGCCAAGTCCAGCTTCTCCAGTCCGTCGACCTCATCAAGCAGGTCGCCCGGGACCTGAAACTGCATGAGCGGACCGAATTCGACCCGGACTCCAGCCCGTCGGCCATAACGGATTTCCTGGTTCTCTTCGGGTTGAAGAGCAATCCGCTGGAACTGCCGCCGGAAGAGCGCATCATCAACGCCTTCAAAGAAAAGCTCAGTGTCTATCAGGTCGACAAGTCGCGCGTGATCGGCATCGAGTTCACCTCGAAGGATCCGAAGCTTGCGGCAGCCGTGCCGAATGCGATGATGGACGTCTATCGCTCGCTCCAGAGCGGCGCCAAGCTCGACAGCAATTCCGATGCTGTGCGCTGGCTGGAGACGGAAATCGCAAACCTGCGCGAAAAGGTGCGGGATGCCGAGCAGAAGGTCGCCGAATATCGCTCATCTGCGGGGCTGATGTCGCTCGGCTCAGACCAGAACTCCTTTTCCGGCAAACAGCTCTCCGACATCTCGACCGAACTCGCGCGCGTCCGCGGCGAACGTGCCAATGCCGAAGCCACGGCGGAAAACCTGCGCGCCAGCATCAAGGCCGGCAAATCGACCGACACCCTCGACGCCATCGCGCGCTCGGAATCGATCCAGCGGCTGAAGGCGACGGAATCGCAGATCCGCGCGCAGATCTCCGACCTCTCGACGCGCCTGCTCGAGGGGCACCCGCAGATGAAGGCTTTGCGCGCCCAGCTCGCCGGCATCCGCGAGCAGGTGCAGTCCGAATCGCTGCGGGTCGCCGCCAGCCTCGACAACCAGGCCGCCGTTGCGCGCGAGCGCGAAACGCAGCTCCTGGCTCAGTTGAACACGCTGAAGGCCGATACGGCGCGGGCCGGAGAAGACGAAGTCGGCCTGAAGTCCCTGGAACGCGAGGCAACGGCGCAGCGCCAGCTGCTGGAAACCTATCTTGCCCGCTATCGCGAGGCGTCCTCTCGTCTCGACAAGGACGCAAGCCCCGCCGATGCGCGCGTGATCTCGACGGCGATCGAGCCGCAGGAGCCGAGCTTTCCCAAGGTTGTGCCAATCACCATCGTTGCCACACTCGCGACGTTGATCCTGTCTGCCGTCGCGGTGATGCTGGCCGAACTTTTCAGCGGCCGTGCCCTGCGACCGACGGGTGCTGTGGCGCCTGTTGCAACACGTCGGGAAGACGCTGAAGCGGAAGAAATGGTGACGACGATCGAGGCGCCGCGTACGCGTCCTGCCCAGGATGTGCCGGCAAGCCTTCTCGACGTCGCACCCGATGCCGATCTGGTCGAGGAGGTGGAGCGGGCCGTTGCCGAAGACGTGCCAGCCTCTGAGCCGACCGAGGAGCCGGACGAATTCTCCGTCGCTTCTGTGGCCGATTACCTTGTCGAGCAGCAGACGCGCATTGCCTTTGCCATCTCGCCCTCGGGTGACGATGGCTCGGCCGGGACCGTCGCGCTGGCCCGTGAACTCGCCGATCGCGGTTCCCGAACGGTACTCGTCGACATGACCGGCTCGGCCTGCCCGACGAGGCTCATGGCATCCTGGCGCGATCTCCCGGGCATCACCGACCTGTTGACCGGCGAGGCAGCCTTTGCCGACTGCATCCATCCGGATCGGTCATCCAGCGCCGATATCGTGCCGCAGGGCAATGCCGATATCCGTCAGGCCATGCGCGGTGCCGACCGGCTCTCGATGATCGTCGACGCGCTCTCCGACGTCTATGATCTCGTGCTGGTGGAATGCGGTCCGGCATATGCCGAAGGCGTGGCGCGACTGAGCCGCAACGACCGCCACGAGATTATTCTCTCGGCGCCCGAGCCGGAAGCGAAGGAACTGGCGGAGATCATGATCGCGTTCGAGGATGCAGGCTACAACGACCTGATCCTTCTCTCGATGAAGACGCCGCCGGCGCGAAACACCCTGAACGCCGCCTGAGGTTCCCGGAACGGTTCGATCCGGGCGCTCAGTCTTCCGGCTTCGCGGCTGCGGTCGTGCCACCTTGGGCGCGCAGCCGCTGGATCAGCGCATAAAGATGCGGGTTCCCCTTGATCAGGGACTTGGTCCGCGTGACGCCCCGATGCGTCATCGCCGCGAGATGCCCCGCAGGCCGCAGCGGCAGAAGGATGTCGTGATGGACGGTTTCGATCGTGCACCAGCGGCGCTTGTAGTCCTGATCCCCGATGCCGAAGTCGAACAGCGTGGCACCCTTTAGCGCGCTGCGTTCGATCACCAGCCAGAACAAAAGCTCACCGGGGCTCGCCTCAGCCATCAGGCTGTCGTCGATCGAGCCGAACTGGCAGATGACGTGATCGCCCTTGCGGGAAAGACCGGTGATGGCCGCGATCTTTCCTTCGTGCTCGCCCTTCAGCCGGATCGCATGCAGTTCCAGCGGAACGTCATCCGCCCCCCGGTCATGCTCGAGAAGCATGTGGAAGAAGGCCTGGGTCTCCGCCGCCTGGAAGACGTTGGGCAGGCCGCCGGCTGCGAACCGGGCGGCTTTCTGGCGGAAGAAACATTCGAGCAGCGCCTTCTGCTCGGAAAGAGAAACTGGTCGGATGTGCTCGAAGCCGCCGGCGGCCTCCAGCTTCCGGACTTGGGCGCGATACTTCTTGCGGCGGCTCTTCGCGTTGAGCGGTGCGATCGTTTCTTCCATGGTCTGGGCGAGCGGCAGCTGGAAAGAGGCGTTCTGGTTTCGGATGCTGGGGAGGCCGGCCAGCGGGTGACGTTCGCCACGCCAGTCGAGGGGCACGTTGGTCAGGCTGAGCAGATCGGCATGATCGCCCAAGGCCGTCGCCAAAAGCAGTTCAAACTCTCTGCCCGGGATGCCAGCGGCGATCTGACGGAAGGCGGCGCTGAAAAGGCCGCTGTTGAAATTGGTGAAGGCGGAGGCGATAAACTGGGCACTCCGCACCAGGAAGTGACGCTCGATCTCCAGCGGAAGAAGGAAAGCGATCTCGCCGTTTAGCCGGCCTTCGACGATGGCCAGGGGATTGCCGTGGGTTTCGACCCAGGCTCGGCACCACTCGTAACCTTGATGCAGCGAGTTCCACGGATCGGCTTCGAGCTTGCGCCAGGCCCGTTCGGTCGGCGCCATGCGCGTGTGCACGGTCAGGTCGAGCCGTCCGGCCGCAATATCGAGCGAGGCCCGACGGGTGCTGAGATCGGCACCGCCATCTGGCAGCTTCTCGGCATATGCCATTACATCATGGCGCAGATGGGTCCGCATTACCCTGTCCCGGCTGGTTTCAGACACGTGCGGGAGCTTAAACCGTCCCTTCCAACAAACGGTTATCGTTCAAATTTTCGCTTGTTCCGATCGAAACCAGGGTAAAGGCGGGGTTAATCCGCGTCCTTCTTCTTCAACGGCCCGGCCATCCATTTGATGACCAGCATCGCCGGCACGACCCAGAGCAGGCCGGTCAGCAGGAAGTAGAGAAGGTGGGCCCACCAGGGGGCGGTGGCGAGCGTCGCCGTGGCGATCGTGGTCGCGAGCAGGGCATAGATCGATACGATCAGGATGATCAGGATCGTTCCGATAAAGGATCTCAGCTTCGGGCGCTTGGTCATGCCTTTTTCCTACTCGACGTCGCTGCATCCTGCGACGCGACCGCTTGCCGCAAACCGGCGGGCTTGTTTTGCACGGCTGACTGATGCAAATCAACGGGCGAATAGAGGATTGACTGATGACAGCTGTGTTGACCGGAACCGAGTTGCAGGTGCGCAAGGACATTGCCCGTGTGGATGCCGACCGAAAGGCGATCCGCATCTGGCTCGGCGTGGTGATCTTCGCGCTCTTCTGTCTCGTGCTGGTCGGCGGCGCCACGCGCCTGACCGATTCCGGTCTGTCGATCACCCAGTGGAAGCCGATCCACGGCGTCATCCCGCCGCTGACCACCGAAGAGTGGGAGCAGGAGCTCGAGCTTTATCGCCAGATCCCCGAATACCAGCAGATCAACAAGGGCATGAGCCTTGATGAGTTCAAGTTCATCTTCTGGTGGGAATGGGCGCACCGTCTGCTCGCCCGCATGATCGGCCTGATCTTCGCCCTGCCGCTCGCTTACTTCTGGATCCGTGGCAAGGTCGAACCGGGCTTGCGCGCGCCGCTGGTGGGACTACTGGCGCTGGGTGGTCTGCAGGGCTTCATCGGCTGGTGGATGGTCTCCTCGGGCCTCAGCGAGCGTGTCGATGTCAGCCAGTATCGCCTGGCGGTGCACCTGATGATGGCCTGTTTCATTTTCGCAAGCTGCGTGTGGATCTTCCGCAGCCTTCATCCCCACACGGACGATGCCGCCCCAACGGATAAGAGCCGTCTGTTCGCGGGCATCCTGCTGATCATGACCTTCGTGCAGATCTATCTCGGCGCCCTCGTGGCAGGCTTGGATGCGGGCTTCAGCTACAACACCTGGCCGTTGATGGATGGCGCGCTCGTGCCGCAGGGTCTCTTCGTCCAGGCGCCCGCCTGGATCAATGTCTTCGAGAACCCGAAGACCGTTCAGTTCATCCACCGCATCGGCGCCTACATCCTGTTTGCCGCAGCCTTGGCCCACATGATCCAGTGTCTGCGGGCGGCCCCCCAGACCACCCATGCGCGCCGCAGCGTGGTGCTCTTTGGCCTGATCAGCCTCCAGGCAGTGATCGGGATCGTGACGCTGGTCACGCAGGTGCCGCTGCATGCCGGCGTCACCCATCAGGGCATGGCGCTCGTGGTATTGGCCTTCGCCGTTGCCCATCTGCGCGGCTTCTATGGCGAGCGTCCCAAGCCGGTTCTGGTCGAAGTCAGGGACTGATCTAGCCGAAGCGATAGGCGGAATAGGGTTTTCCGAGGAACTCACCCCGGAAGACCTGCCGCCCGGCATCCGAGCCTGCCGCCCCCGACGCGACGAAAAGCGGCACGAGATGGTCATGGTCCGGCACATGGCAGGCCAACGCATCCGGGTTCTGGTTCCAGGTTGAAAGCACCTTGGCCCGCGTGTCGCTGTCCGGATCGGCGACGGCCTTGCTCAGCCAGTCGTCGAAGCGGATCGCCTGCTGGACATGGTTCGGTTCGGCCTGCCGGAACATCCGCATGTTGTGGTAGCTCATGCCCGACGCAATGATCAGCACGTCTTCGTCGCGCAGCGGCGCGAGCGCCTTGCCGATCTCGACATGGCTTTCGACATCGAGCGTATTCTTCAGCGAAATCATAGTGATCGGCACATCCGCCTGCGGATAGACCAGCATCAGCGGGATGAAGACGCCGTGGTCGAAGCCTCTGGCGTCATCTTCGGCGCTCTCGATCCCGGCCTCCGCCAGCAGCGTCCGCGCGCGGGTAGCAAGGTCCGGAGAGCCCGGAGCAGGGTAGGAGAGTTCGTAGGTGTGCGGCGGGAAATTGTAGTAGTCGAAGAGCATGCCAGGCTTCGCAGCCGTGCTGACCGTCGGCACCGGTTCCTTCTCCCAATGCCCCGAGACCATCAGAAGGGCCTTCGGCCGCCGTCCGATTTCGGCGTCGAGGCCTTCGAGGAAGGCGCGCAGATCGTCCCACGGCGCCTTGCCTTCGGCATCGCGCGGAAATTCCATGAACGGCCAGGGACCGCCGCCATGCGGAATGAAGTAGACGGGGAAACGCTTGCTCATGGAGTGCCTCACTTTCGCGAAGCACCCTAGCACTACCGATCGTCATCCATAATCTGGCACATGATCGACATTTCGTTCGGCAATTGTGAACGACAGAGGCGCGAGGTCAGACACGCCGACCTCGCTTGGCATCACGGTGACTGCTTACGCCGACAGCATAAGGTCCATGTTCTGCACGGCAGCGCCCGATGCGCCCTTGCCGAGATTGTCGAGCAGGGCCACCAGGTTCACATGCGCGCCACCGGGCGTGCCGAAGACGAAGAGCTTCATCGTGTCCTTGCCAACGAGTTCTTCGGCATCGACGCGCGGCAGTTTGGCGCTTTCCGCAAGCGGAACCACGCTGACGATATCCTGGCCGGCGTAATGCGCAACGAGCGCCTTGTGGATGCTCTCGACCGTTGTGCCTTCAGCGAGATCGTCCAGGAACAGCGGCACCTGCACGATCATGCCCTGAGCGAAACGGCCGACGGAGGGGGCAAAGAGCGGCGGGCGGTCGAGCAGGCCATGGGTCTGCATCTCCGGCACATGCTTGTGCTTGAGCGTCAGGCCGTAAAGGAAGTTGTTGGTGGCAAGATGCTCGGGATGACCAGCGTCTTCCATCTGCGCAATCAGCTGCTTGCCACCGCCGGTATAGCCCGAGACGGCGTTGACCGAGACGGGATAGCCGTCGGGCAGGATGCCGCCAGAGCGCAGCGGCCGGATGAGGCCGATGGCACCCGTCGGATAGCAACCGGGATTGGAGACGCAGCGCGCGCTTTGGATCTTCGCCTTCTGCGCCTTGTCCATCTCGGCAAAGCCATAGGCCCAGTCCGGATGCACCCGGAATGCCGTGGAGGCATCGAGCAGGCGGACATTGTTGTTGGCCGCCGTCATCTCATAGGCCTGCTTCGACGCATCATCGGGCAGGCAGAGGATGGCGATATCGGCGCTGTTGAGCATGTCCTCGCGCATCTTCTCGTTCCGCCGCTCGGCTTCCGGGATCGAAAGCAGTTCGAGATCGCGGCGATCGGCCAGGCGCGTGCGGATCTGCAGACCCGTTGTGCCGTGTTCGCCGTCGATGAAGATCTTCGCTGCCATTTGTCTAATCCCGTCAGAGGTTTGGATGAGAATGCGGACTCTGTTTGTGAGTGTGTTGAATCAATGTGTCAGGCGCGTGTCGCAAGCTTCTCGGCGCGCAGGCCCAGTATATACATGGCAACCGTCGCACCGGCAATTGCGGTAATATCGGCATGGTCATAGGCCGGCGCCACTTCGACGATGTCGGAGCCGCGGATGTCGAGGGGCCCGAGCTTGCGGAGCACCGACAGCATCTTGGCCGAGGATGGGCCACCGGCGACCGGCGTCCCGGTGCCCGGCGCATGAGCCGGATCGAGGCAGTCGATGTCGAAGGTCAGGTAGGCGGGCGCCTGCCCGACATGGGCGAGGATGGCATTCGCGATTGCCTGCGCACCCATGTCCTCGACCTCGTAACCCGGGATGATCCGGATGCCGAAATCCTCCGGTGCCTCGGTGCGGATGCCGATCTGGATCGATTTTGTCGGGTCGATCACGCCCTCGCGCACCGCACGGCAGACGAAGGAGCCGTGGTCGATTCGCTGGCCATCGTCATCCCAGGTGTCCTGATGCGCATCGAAATGCACGAGCGCCAGCGGGCCATGCTTGGCCGCGTGGGCCTTGAGGAGCGGCCAGGTCACGAAGTGATCGCCACCGAGGCCGAGCAGATAGGCGCCCGACGAGATGATCCTGGCTGCTTCCTGTTCGATGAGAGCAGGGGTCTTCTGATGATTGCCGTAGTCGAGAAGCACATCGCCGTAGTCAATGACGGCCATCTCTTCAAAGAGGTCTCTCGCGAAGGGATACTGCGGGTCGTTGTCGAAGATGGCGGATGCGCGCCGGATCGCCTGAGGCCCGAAGCGGGCGCCCGGCCGGTTCGAGACGGCAGCGTCGAAGGGAATGCCGAGCACGACCGCGTCAACGTCGGAGAGATCCTTCGAGTATCTCCGGCGCATGAAGGAGAGCACGCCCGCATAGGTCGGATCCGTCGCGGCCCCGCGCACGGCCTTGGCGGTGAAGGCGTTGTCGATCGTCTTGCTGGCCATGATGCTCTCCATTGAAAATTTGATCAAATTATCGGCTGAGCTGCTGCGGTCAAGCTGCGCTGCGAAGCCGCGAAACGAAAAAAGGCGGAGCCGAAGCCCCGCCTTGATTTCCGTTTCCGGTAATCCAGCGATTATCGCTTGGAGAACTGGAACGAACGACGGGCCTTGGCCTTGCCGTACTTCTTACGCTCGACGACGCGGCTGTCGCGGGTCAGGAAGCCGCCCTTCTTCAGAACGGAGCGCAGGCCCGGTTCGAAGTAGGTGAGGGCCTTCGAGAGACCGTGACGAACTGCACCGGCCTGGCCGGAGAGGCCGCCGCCGTGGACGGTCGCGACGATGTCGAACTGGCCGTCACGGGCAGCTGCGACGATCGGCTGCTGCAGGATCATCTGCAGGACCGGACGGGCGAAGTAGGTGCGGAATTCGCGGCCGTTGATGGTGATCTTGCCGGTGCCCGGCTTGACCCACACGCGGGCAACAGCGTTCTTGCGCTTGCCGGTGGCGTAGGAGCGACCCAGAGAGTCGACCTTGCGGACGTGAGCCGGAGCTGCGTCCTGTGCCGGGGCAAGGTCCTTCAGGGAAGAAAGATCGGCCATACTTAGGCGCTCCTTGTGTTCTTGGCGTTCAGCTTGGCAACGTCGAGAGCGACGGGCTGCTGAGCTTCATGCGGGTGGTTCGTGCCGGCGTAAACGCGCAGGTTCTTCATCTGGCGACGACCGAGCGGGCCGCGCGGGATCATGCGCTCGACGGCCTTCTCGAGAACGCGCTCCGGGAAGCGGCCTTCGATAATCTGGCGAGCCGTACGCTCCTTGATGCCGCCCGGATAACCGGTGTGCCAGTAGTACTTCTTGTCGGCATACTTCTTGCCGGTGAAGACGACCTTTTCGGCATTGATGACGATGACGTTGTCGCCGTCGTCAACATGGGGGGTATAGGTGGCCTTGTGCTTGCCACGCAGGTGCATGGCGATGATGGTGGCGAGGCGGCCGACAACGAGCCCTTCGGCGTCGATGAGGATCCACTTCTTCTCCACCTCTGCAGGCTTCTGAACGAAGGTAGACATTGAGGTCTCTTTCCGTGTGATCCCGCAGTCCGCTGTAGCGGTACTGCAGGCGTTTCTTGTTGCTTGTTTCACGTCGTTTTCGACGCAAAAAAGAAAGCGGTCCCGAAGGGCCGCATTCCGGGGCCGGGTATAGATCTGGCGCCTCGAAAGGTCAATATGCCCTCGCCGTGCGGCTCTATCGAAGAGGCAAGCAAAAACAATGGCTTGAGTATGAGGTAATATTTTACCTCATCGCTCATGTGTTTATGGAGCCGGAATTAACGCTCCAGACCTGGGAGATACAGCAAAGAATAGAAACATTCCAATGTTTCGTTGAAATAGAACGGGGGTGTTGTGGCTGCACATCTCAACCTATGAGATTGCTAATATTCGCATGAACATAATGAAAACATAAACCGAACGTAATCGGCGGACATCCTCACACGGAGATCGCCATGTCGCTTGAACGTCGTATTTCGCTTGTCACTCTCGGCGTTTCCGACGTCGCCCGCAGCACCGAATTCTACGCCAGGCTCGGCTGGTCGAAATCCTCAGCTTCCAACGACAACGTCACCTTCATCCAGCTGAAAGGCATCGCGCTCGGTCTCTTCTCCCGAGCAAGCCTGGCCGAGGACGCCCATGTCGAGGACACGCCTCCCGGCTTTTCCGGCGTGACGCTTGCCTACAATGTCTCGAGCGAGATCGGCGTCGATGCCGTCGTGAAATTCGCTGTCTCCTGTGGCGCAAAACTCGTGAAGGCGCCGGAGAAGGTCTTCTGGGGCGGCTATTCCGGCTATGTCGCCGATCCCGACGGCCACCTCTGGGAAATCGCTTTCAATCCCTTCTTCCCCCTCGATGAACATGGGCACGTGGTCTTGCCGGACTGATGATCGGCATTTGAGCGATTTGGGTGCCGGGTCGTTAAGCGGACTTTGCTAGGTTCGGGTTGGGACATGTTGGACGGGTAGACCAGAAGCCCTTGCGGGCTGGGAGGAACGTCCATGAACCTTGACACCTACCTGAACAGCTATCTCGCCGACATCCTTGCGGCCGCCAAGACCGTCGCGGTCTTGGGCGCATCGCCAGACGACAAGCGTCCGAGCCACTGGATTTCCGGCTTTCTTCTGGGGAAGGGCTACCACGTCTTTCCGGTCAACCCTTCCCATCGCGGCGAACGCATTCTCGGCCAGCATGTCTATGGCTCGCTCGCCGAAATCCCCGAGCCTGTCGACCTGGTCGATGTCTTCCGTCGCCCGGAACATCTGGACACCATCGTTGACGAGGTACTGGCGATGTCACCACGCCCGGCCGCCATCTGGTGCCAACTCGGCATACGCAACGACGCGGCCGCCGCCAGGGCTGAAGCCGCAGGCCTGAAGGTCGTGATGAACCGCGCCTTGGTCTCCGAGTACCCACTGGTCTACGAGCGCCTGCACGCGCCGTCCGTCCAGGGGCACGCAGCCTGAGCCGGCTTCGTCCGGATCAGAACCGGACGATCGGCTTGCCGAAGTTGAAGCGACGGGATTCCGGATCGTAATCCTGGCAATTGAGGACCGGGCATCGCGCCGTGTCCTTGGTCGGGACATAGGCACGCTCGGCGTATTCATGCGGATCGCAAAGAGCCGTACGGGTCACGTAGCGATCGTAAAGCGTCATGTTCTTCACGCGTGTCGACGGGTAGCGCAGGATGGCCGCCCCCTCGTTGATGACGCGCTGCCGAACCTGGTCGCAGGTCAGCTGGGTGGTGTTGTAGCGGGAAATGGCAAGCGCCGGCTGGGCGAGCAGACTGGCGGATATCGTCATGATGGCAAGCGATGTCGGGCGCATCTCGGTCCTCCTTCTGGTGGTCGCTCAACGTTGAGCCGGGCAGGGCGGTTCCGCCTTGCAGCCGGCAAATGCTACACCATCTAAGTCTCATCATAGGATGGACAAGGAGACGCAGATGGCCGATCACGATCACTACAGTGCGGAGTATCTCAAGGAGATCCTCGGTTCGGTTAAGACCATCGCGCTGGTGGGGGCCTCGCCGAAGCCGGATCGCCCGAGCTTTGGCGTCACGCGCTTTCTGCTTTCCAAGGGTTACAAGGTTCATCCGGTCAATCCCGGACAAGCCGGCAAGGAAATTCTCGGTCAGACCGTCTACGCCACCATGGCCGATATTCCCGAAGCAATCGACATGGTCGACGTTTTCCGGGCGCCGGAATATCTCGGGGACGTGGTCGCCGATTCGCTCGCGCTCAAAGATCGCCCCAAGGTGATCTGGGGCCAGTTGTCCGTTCGGGACGACGAAGCGGTGAAGCCGGCCGAGGAGGCCGGTATCAAGGTGGTCATGGACCGCTGCCCGGCAATCGAAATCCCCAGGCTCGGTCTTTGAGACCTCACGCTTCGATCAGAACATCCGGATTGGCTCTCAGCGCATTCAGCGTGTCGGCATTGCCGCAATAGTCCATGAAGGTCTGCTCGGCCTTGCCCTGGCGCAGGTGCTGCTTGCACGTGTCCTTCGACGAACATTGGGCGCAGGTGATCTGCATGTCGCGGAAGAGCCGGCGCATGCGATACTCCACCTCGGCCGGATCGATGTTGAGCGCGCGCATCATGGCCGGCATCTCGTCGGCGGCATGGGGTCCGGCCTTTACCAGCGCCAGCAATTGATGGGCGCTGATCCCGCAATCCTCGGCAAGCGCCTCGACTTCTGTATCCGAAAGCGCTGCCAGCATGTCGCTTTCGGTGGTGTTTTCGAAACCCTGGGCGAACCAGGAGAGAATCTGCTGCACGGTGTGGCGGACCGGATCGGCAATCGTGAGTGTCATGGGGCTCTCCTTCGACTGGCGACAAGAATGCCACCGCGCCACCCGCGCGCATTGACCTCGATCAAGCAGGAATTTCCTCAATCGGCGCTTCTCTTGGAATAATCCGGGGCTGACATCGGGCAGTGAGCCTTTATGATCCCGCCTGACGTCATCAAGGGAGGACAACACAATGTCGGAAAACAATCCGGGTTTCGCCACGCTCGCCATTCACGCCGGTGCCCAGCCGGACCCCACGACAGGCGCGCGCATCACGCCGATCTACCAGACCACGGCCTATGTCTTCAACGACAGCGACCATGCCGCAAATCTCTTTGCACTCAAGGAGTTCGGCAATATCTACACGCGCATCATGAACCCCACCCAGGGCGTTCTGGAGGAGCGCGTGGCAGCGCTGGAGGGCGGCACGGCAGCACTCGCCGTTGCCTCGGGCCACGCCGCGCAGCTCCTGATCTTCCACGCTCTGATGCAGCCGGGCGATAACTTCGTCGCGGCGAAGAAGCTCTATGGCGGTTCGATCAACCAGTTCGGTCATGCCTTCAAGAATTTCGGCTGGCAGGTCCGCTGGGCCGATCCCGCCGATCCGGAAAGCTTCGCCGCCCAGATCGATGACAAGACCAAGGCCGTCTACATCGAGAGCCTCGCCAATCCCGGCGGCACCTTCGTGGATATTGCCGCCATTGCCGAGGTGGCTCACCGTCACGGCCTGCCGCTGATCGTCGACAACACCATGGCGAGCCCCTACCTCATCCGCCCGCTGGAACATGGTGCCGACATCATCGTGCATTCCGCCACCAAGTTCCTCGGCGGCCATGGCAATTCCATGGGTGGCATCATCGTCGACGGCGGCACCTTCGACTGGTCGGCCAAGCCAGGCAAATATCCGATGCTCTCTGAGCCGCGCCCGGAATACAACGGCGTCGTTCTCCACCAGACCTTCGGCAACTTTGCCTTCGCCATCGCCTGCCGCGTCCTCGGTCTGCGTGACCTTGGGCCCGCCATCGCCCCGATGAACGCCTTCCTGCTCCTGACCGGTATCGAAACCCTGCCGCTCAGAATGCAGCGCCATTGCGATAACGCCATGAAGGTGGCGACCTGGCTGAAGAGCCATCCGAAGGTCGCGTGGGTGAACTATGCGGGCCTCGCCGACGACCCGAACAATGCGCTGCAGAAGCGCTACTCGCCGAAGGGCGCCGGATCCGTCTTCACCTTCGGCATCAAGGGCGGTCTCGAAGCCGGCAAGGCGCTGGTCGGTGGCTTGAAGCTCTTCTCGCATCTCGCCAATATCG
The DNA here is from genome assembly GCA_032102365.1 of Allorhizobium sp. CTOTU50464. GTDB lineage: Bacteria > Pseudomonadota > Alphaproteobacteria > Rhizobiales > Rhizobiaceae > Allorhizobium. The sequence goes on from DAMDHD010000006.1 coordinate 187,479, forward strand.
GCGACACCCGTTCGCTCATCATCCACCCGGCGTCGACGACCCATGCCCAGCTCTCCGAAGAGCAGCAGATCGCAGCCGGTGCGGGACCCGATGTCGTTCGTCTGTCCATCGGCATCGAAGACGCGGAAGACATCATCGCGGATCTCGAACAGGCGCTGTCGCTCGCCTGATAACGCGTGACCTCTGTTAGCCCGGCCGTGGCTCCGCGGAACCACGGCCGGGCTTTGCTGTTGGACTTCTCTCATCCCCAAGGAAGGAGATTTCCAATGAAGCTGAAGGCCATTGCCTTGAACGCCACGCTGAAGGGCAGCACCGGCGAGCCATCCTCCACCGACCGCATGTTGGGCCTGATCGCCGCTGCCATGGGTAAGGAGGACGTGGAGACCGAAACCATCCGGCTTGCCGATCATGACATTCGCCCGGGCGTGACGTCAGACGAGGGCCCTGGCGACGCATGGCCTGCCATCCGCGAAAAGATCCTTGCCGCCGACATTCTCGTCGTGGGTACGCCCATCTGGCTCGGCCAACCCTCGAGCGTCTGCAAACGCGCGCTTGAACGTATGGATGCCTTTCTGTCCGAGACCGATGATCAGGGGCGCATGGTCTCCTATGGCAAGGTCGCTGCCGTCGCGGTCGTTGGCAACGAAGACGGCGCCCACCATGTCTCGGCCGAACTCTACCAGGCCCTGAACGATGTTGGCTTCACCATTGCTTCGAATGCGGTCGCCTACTGGGTCGGTGAGGCCATGGGCAGCACCGACTTCAAGGATCTCGATCCGGTACCGGAAAAGGTGACGACAACCGTCGGCATGGTGGCTCGCAACACAGTGCATTTGGCCCGCCTCCTGGCAGACAACCCCTATCCGCCGCAGAAATGAGGAAGGCCGCGTGGATTTTGAGCGCGGCTTGAGGCAAGACTGACGGGCCGGCATCCGACGATGTCCGGCCCGTTGCTGCATTTGTCTTCGCTCAGGAGCCCGCCATGTCTGCCGCCCTCGCTTTCGATCCGTCGACCGTCACCCCGGAAGAGGGCGCGCCCGCACCGGACCGCCTCATCTCAGGCGATCCGCGTTTCACCACCTGGAACCTGGAAGAGGCAGAAGGCGGCGTCTATGCCGGCATCTGGCAGTCGACGCCGGGCAAGTGGCGGATCGTCTATGACGAATGGGAGTATTTCCACATTCTCGAAGGCCACTCTGTCGTGACCGAAGATGGCGGTGACCCGATCCATCTGAAGGCCGGCGACCGCCTGATCCTAAGACCCGGCTTCAAGGGAACCTGGGAAGTCCTTGAAACGACTCGCAAGGATTATGTCATCCGGCTCTAGTCTGCGGGGCGTCACCTGCCTCTGATGTGCGGCAGATCACTGACGGTTCATCACCGATCAGGCTAGGACGCCGCCTCAAGTTTACAGCGTCGGATTACTTTAATGACCATTGTTCGCTTCGCCCTCATCGTCATCGTCGGGCTTTTTGTTGTCGTCGGTGGCCGCTGGTACGCCTATGTCAGCAATACCAGCAGCCCTTATGACGAAGTGGGAATCGAGATCAACAGCCGTCTTCCGCATGTTCTCCGCAAATGGGGATGCGATCGGCTGCAACAGTCTTTTCCGGACAGTGTCCCGCCCTATGGCTGCGGCGCCCCGGATAGCCAGAGTTGGATCTGAGCGATTGCGCCGGACGAGGACGTGATCAGCCCGTTTTCAGACGGGCCGCTGCCGCCTCATGCTCGGCGACGATCCTCGCATCCTCTGCCGAGACTTTCTCGATGCTCGCGCGGCTGCCGATGCGGTCCATATAGGCCTGGAAAGCGGGCCGAGCCTCGACGAGGCCGAACATCGTCGTCCAGCGCAGGGCGATGCCCCAAAGCAGGTCGGCGGCTGTGAAGCGCTCGCCGAGCAGATAGGAGCCCGTCTTCAGCGTCTCCTCGAGCAGATCGATGAGCGCCTCATAGCTCGCATAGGGCGTCTCGTTCATCGAACCCGGCTCGCGCTTGAGATAGCGGTCCACGACGGCCGGCTCGAAGCAGCTGCCATAGATGAACAGCCAGCGGACATAGACGCCACGATCGGGGTCGGTCAGCGCCGGGGCAAGACCTGCTTCGGGAAAGAGGTCCGCGAGATAAAGATAGATCGCCCCCTGTTCCGTGATCAGCGTTTCGCCGACACGCACGGCCGGCACCTTGCCGAGTGGGTTGATCGCCAGATAGGCCGGCTGGCGCTGCTCGCCTGTCTTCATGTTCAGCACATTGAGCTCATACGGCACGTCAAGCTCCTCCAGCAGCACCCGCGCGCCGGTGGCGCGGGTCTGGGGCGAGTAGAAGAGGGTGATCGGCAGGTCCTGGGTCATCGAAGTCTCCCTTTGAAATGAGTGGCGCCCTAAGGCGATGGGGAGAGAATGCGCCACCATACCTGTCAGGTTGTGTCAGGTTGGTTTAGCATGATGCGGGAAAGAGGATTCTTCTCGATGCGTGCGAGCCGGCTGATAAACATCCTGACCACCTTGCAGGCCAAGGGCCTAGTGACGGCGGAGGCGCTCGCCGATGAAAACGACGTATCGGTCAGAACGATCTACCGCGACATCGATGCGCTCTCGCTATCCGGCATCCCCGTCTATAGCGAGCGCGGATCCGATGGCGGCTACCGGCTCTTGGACGGCTATCGGGTTCGCCTGAATGGCCTCACGCCGGCTGAGGCGGAAGCCATGTTCCTGTCGGGCATCCCCGCGGCCGCTGCCGACCTCGGCCTTGGCTCCCTCATGGCCGGCGCGCAGAAGAAGCTGACCGCGGCTTTGCCCGAGGATCTGCGGGAAAGCGCGCGACGCATGCAGTCGAAGTTTCATCTCGATGCGCCTGCCTGGCTCGCCGAGGGTGAACAGCCGGTCTATCTGCAGGCCATTGCCGATGCAGTCTGGAATTCGAAGCGCATCCGCATGCGCTACCGTTCGTGGAAAGCGGAAAAAAACCGGCTCGCCGACCCGCTCGGCATCGTGATGAAGGGCGGGGCCTGGTATCTCGTAGCGCGGGTCGACGGCACGCCGCGCACCTATCGCATCTCGCGCGTCCTGGACCTGATCGTGACCGAAGAGCGCTTCGACTGGCCGCGTGACTTTAACCTCGCCGCTTACTGGAGCGAGAACACGCGCCGGCTCGAGCTGGAGCTTTATCCGAACCGGGCAACGATCCGCCTCTCACCCTGGGGGCTGAAGGAGATCGAACACATGGCGCCGCCCTATGTCCGCGCCAATCTCGAACTGCTCAGGGAGCCTGATGCTCTCGGCTGGCACACCGCAAGGCTGCCCGTGGCGCATGAGCGCATGGCGGTGTCCGAGTTCCTGAAGCTCGGCACCGAGGTCGAGGTACTCGATCCGCCGGAACTGAGAGAGGCCATGCGCCGGGCCGCGCACGCTCTGACGGAGCGCTACGCCGGCCCGCCGGCACTCACCATGTGAGGTCGAGCCGCTCCAGCCCGTGGAAGTGATAGACGTCCTTCACGCGGGGCGTGTCGGTAATCTTCAGCCCCGGCAACCGCTTGAAGAGCAGGGGCAGGACGATGTTGAGCTCGAGCCGGGCGAGAGGTGCCCCGATGCAGAAGTGAATGCCCGCGCCGAAGGAAAGATTGGCGCCTTCATCGCGGGTAGGCTTGAACGTCAGCGGATCCGGGAACTTCTGCGGATCGAGATTGGCAGCGGCCAGGATCAGGCTCACCTTGTCGCCACGCTTGAAGCTGACGCCATCGATTTCGCAGGGCTCCAGGCACCAGCGCTGGAAGATATGCACCGGCGCGCAGATGCGAAGCGTCTCCTCGACCGTCCGCTCGGTCGTTTTCTCGTCGGTGAAGAGCGTCGCCGGATCGATGCCGCTGTCGAGAATGACCCGCACCGAATTGCCGATCTGATGCACGGTCGCCTCGTGCCCGGCATTGAGCAGCACGATGGTCGTCGAGATCAGCTCGTCCTCGGTGAGGAACTGGCCCTTGTGCTCGGTATGGATCATGTGGCTCAAGAGATCGTCGCGCGGCTCGGCCCGACGCTCCGCAATCACCTGCTGGACGTAGTCGGCAAACTCCTTGGCCGAGCGATCCGCGGCCTCCTCGTCCGCGCGGCTGCGCTTGAACATGTACATGCCGACATAGTCGTGACTCCATTTCAGGAGCTGCGGGCCCATCTCTTCGGGAATACCGATCATCCGGGCGATCATCGTCACCGGGATGATGTCGGCGAAGGTCGACAAGAGCTCCGTCTTGCCGTCCTTCTCGAAGCGGTCGATCAGCCCGTTGGCCAGCTCCGTGATCTCCGGCGTCATCTTCTCGACATGGCGGGAGACGAAGGCGCGGTTGACGAGCGTGCGAAGCCGCGTGTGCTCCGGCGGCTCGATTTCGAGCAGCGAGTGCTCCTCGGCCTTGTCGAAGTGGCGGGTATGCGCCGCAGGCTCCGGCATGCCCAGCTCCTCGCGCGTCGCGATGTGCAGGATCTGCCGGCCGAAGCGGCGATCGCGCAGAAGCGCATTCACATGGTCATAACCTGTGAAGAACCACTGCTTCTGCTCCTCCCAATAGAAGCTCGGACAGCTCGCATGCAAGGCAGCATACGTCTTGTTCGGATCGGTGTAGAAGGCCGGGTCGCGGGCGTCGAGAGAGACGCGGCGGGTGACGGGATCGATGGAGAGGAAGGATGTCTGAGTCATGCCCTCTGTTTATCCCCTCGACACCGTTCCGCAAGGGGAGGGGCCGCATCAGTCGTGGAGATTGTTCCCGACCGCTGCGATGCGCTTGAGGATCGCCACCTGTCGGTCCGCCTGGGCGTCGAGATTGTCGCTGCGGGCCGGCGGAACGGTCACGACCTTGCCGTTGGCATTCACGGATGTGCGGTTGCGGCCTTCCGCCTTGGCGGCGTAGAGAGCCGTGTCCGCCTGCGCCATCATGCTCTCGAGATCGGCGATGGCGAGTGGCGCGACCGCAATGCCGACGCTGGTCGTGACGTGGATGCGCTGGGTTTCTGCATCGATCGCACGCTCGGCAAAGGCCATCCGGACCGTTTCCGCAAAAAGCGCTGCATCCTTCGGTTCATTGACCGCAAGCACGGCGGCGAATTCTTCGCCCCCCGTTCGACCGAAGGCGGCCCGTTGCGGCAGATGCGCCTTGCAGGTCGCCGAAAATTCGAGAAGCACCCGATCGCCCACCTGATGCCCGTGCCGATCATTGATGTGCTTGAAGTGGTCGAGATCGAAAATGATCATGGCAAGCCCGGCCGAGGGCGCGGAATCGACGAGGTGCTGAAACGCATCCGAGAAACCCCGCCGGTTGAGCGCGCCGGTCAGCGGATCGGCGCGCACCAGCGCCTGGAGCCGTTCCTCCGAGCGATCCATCATCATCTTGGCGATCAGCGTCATGGCCGTGATGAAGGCGATGAGCCCAACGATGCTGACGGCGACGGCGAGGGTCATCTCGGTAAAGCTCCGCGGCATGATACGCGTGGCTATATAGGCGAAGACGAGACAGGCGCCAGCCTGCAGAAACCAGACCGTCGCGAGCATCACGCGATACCGCCGGGTCGAAAAGGTGCCCGTGAGGACGATCACCCCGAGTGCCGCCAGCCCGGCCGCTGCCGCGACATTGTAGATCGCCATCCGGTAGCCGATCTCGGCAGTTAAGGCGGGCACAGCATTGCCCGCTACCCAGATGAGGGCGGGCAGGGCGACATAGGCAGGCGCCCGACGGTCGTCGAAGGCGCAAAGCGCCTGACCCCAGCAGATGAAGCCGAGAAGCGAGAGGATGTTGCCGGCATGAATGGAGAGGACATCAGGGATCTGGTCCCTGAGGCCGACCATGCCGAGGCCTATGGCCTGCAGGCCGAACCCGAGGCCGAACCAGAGAAAATGGCGCTGGTCGCGGGCATGCAGCCATATGGCAATCAGCAGAATCGCCAGCGTTCCGGCCTGGATGACCCAGAGCAGAAACGCAGTCTTCACGTCGATCACGATCCGCAGTCCTGAAACAATGTCTAAGAAAATCCACGGGACAATGGCTGAGAGTGGTTAATCAGTTGCTAGGATCGCAGGGCCACAAACGGCCATCCAGACCACCCTGCAATCAGAGGCATCGCGGGCCGATTACCGAAATTTCACCATGTTAGCATCATCTTGTGTATGGATGGGTGCCGCGCGACGCCCCTTGCCGAGAAATGCCCGATCTCCCCGGCCTTGGCGCTGTCCGACCCGTGTTCCGACCATTAAGGATATCCCGTCCTCGTGTCTTGAATGTCGGGGTGCGGACACTCTATGTAGGGGTTGACAGATTTTGTGTGATTCCCGCCACGGACGTGCCGGGGAGAGGCTGAAAAGGACCGACATGACAAATCCCGTTGATACCGCTCTCGCTCTGGTGCCGATGGTCGTCGAACAGACCAATCGTGGCGAGCGCTCCTACGATATCTTCTCCCGACTGCTGAAGGAGCGGATCATCTTCCTGACGGGCCCGGTCGAGGATACGATGGCCTCGCTCGTCTGCGCGCAGTTGCTCTTCCTCGAGGCGGAAAACCCGAAGAAGGAAATCGCCATCTACATCAACTCGCCGGGCGGTGTCGTCACCTCCGGCATGGCGATCTACGACACCATGCAGTTCATTCGTCCGGCCGTTTCGACGTTGTGCATCGGTCAGGCAGCCTCGATGGGTTCGCTGCTGCTCGCCGCTGGCGAAAAGGGCATGCGCTTCGCCACCCCGAACTCCCGCATCATGGTGCACCAGCCATCCGGCGGCTTCCAGGGCCAGGCTTCCGACATCGAGCGCCACGCTCGTGACATTATTAAGATGAAGCGTCGCCTGAACGAGGTCTATGTCAAGCACACGGGCCGGACCTATGACGAAGTGGAAAACACGCTGGATCGTGACCACTTCATGGAATCGAGCGAGGCAAAGGAATGGGGTCTGATCGACCGTATCCTCATCTCGCGCGCCGAAATCGAAGGCGCTGCACCATCGGCTTGATCCGGGCCGAGTTGGCCGGCATCCCCAAGATGCCGGCAGACGTGATGGGCGCCGGGGTTTAAACTCGGCGCAAAAGCGCTAATACTAGGATTAAGGCTATGTTGAATCTTTGTGACATAGTCTGCCGAGAACGGGAGTTTTCGTTGCCGCCGCTCCGACAAGGTCGGGTCGGCTAGTAGCTCCGGATCGGAAAGAGGTTTTCACCAAAGGCGGCGGTGGAAGCTTATCAGTGTGAGTGACCGCCCTGCCGTGACTGCGGTGGCGCGGCGTGCTGGAAGGATAAAGACATGAGCAAGGTCAGCGGAAGCAACGGCGGTGACTCCAAGAATACCCTTTATTGTTCCTTCTGCGGCAAGAGCCAGCACGAGGTCCGCAAGCTGATTGCCGGACCGACGGTGTTCATCTGCGATGAATGCGTCGAACTCTGCATGGACATCATCCGCGAAGAGAACAAGTCTTCGATGGTCAAGTCCCGTGACGGCGTTCCCACGCCGCAGGACATCATCAAGATCCTCGACGAATACGTGATCGGCCAGAAGCAGGCGAAGAAGATCCTGTCGGTGGCCGTGCACAACCACTACAAGCGCCTGTCGCACGCCTCCAAGGGCGGCGACGTCGAGCTGGCGAAGTCGAACATCATGCTCGTCGGCCCGACCGGCTGCGGCAAGACCTATCTTGCCCAGACGCTCGCCCGCATCATCGACGTTCCCTTCACCATGGCTGACGCTACGACGCTGACGGAAGCCGGTTACGTCGGTGAAGACGTCGAAAACATCATCCTGAAGCTGCTCCAGGCCGCCGACTACAATGTCGAGCGCGCCCAGCGCGGCATCGTCTACATCGACGAAGTCGACAAGATCTCCCGCAAGTCGGACAACCCTTCGATCACCCGCGACGTATCGGGCGAGGGCGTCCAGCAGGCACTGCTGAAGATCATGGAAGGCACGGTTGCATCCGTTCCGCCGCAGGGCGGCCGCAAGCATCCGCAGCAGGAATTCCTGCAGGTCGACACGACGAACATTCTGTTCATCTGCGGCGGCGCCTTTGCCGGCCTCGACAAGATCATCTCTGCCCGTGGCGAGAAGACCTCGATCGGCTTCGGCGCGACGGTCAAGGCAGAAGACGATCGTCGCGTTGGCGAAGTCCTGCGCGAACTCGAGCCGGAAGATCTGGTCAAGTTCGGTCTCATCCCGGAATTCATCGGTCGTCTGCCGGTTCTGGCAACGCTCGAAGACCTCGATGAGGATGCGCTGATCCAGATCCTGTCGGAGCCGAAGAACGCGCTCGTGAAGCAGTATCAGCGCCTGTTCGAGATGGAAGATGTGGAGCTGACCTTCCACGAGGACGCTTTGCGCGAGATCGCCCGCAAGGCCATCACCCGCAAGACAGGTGCGCGTGGCCTGCGTTCGATCATGGAAAAGATCCTGCTCGACACGATGTTCGAACTGCCGGAGCTCGAAGGCGTTCGCGAAGTCGTCATCTCCGACGACGTCGTCAACGGCAGCTCGCGTCCGCTCTACATCTATGCGGATCGCCAGGAAGAAAAGGCCAACGCCTCGGCCTGATCCTGACCGCAGAAGAAGCATTGAGAGCCCGCCTGACAAAGGCGGGCTCTTTCTTTTTGGGCTGGCTGTGGTTTTCCCCGACCAAAGCGCCAGATTTACCGTATGCTCTGTTGAAAGGCCTGTTGATTGGGCTAGAACAGAAGCGAGAGTGAACGCCTGTGTGCTGCGTTGCCGTCACCGCGTATCCGCGTCCCCGATCAGATCATGCATGAACATCCGCCGGCCGGGCGACGAAGTGACGCGCATGGTTCGCATCAGGTCCGCACCCTAGTGTGAAAGCTGAGAGTGTCTGTCATGCTGATGTCACAGATTCGGGTGCGGCCCGGGCGCAAGGCTTGAATTGGCGGGAACGCCACTCCACTTGTTGGAGGAACGAAAAATATGCCTGACGCCTCTTTTGGGTCGGCATGAAGTCCCGGTTTCCGCGGGACGTTTGAAAGGAAGTGAAATGACGAATACGTCAGCTGCAAACGAGGTGAACACCTATCCGGTGCTTCCTCTGCGCGACATCGTGGTGTTTCCGCACATGATCGTCCCGCTGTTCGTCGGCCGCGAGAAGTCCATTCGCGCTCTCGAAGAGGTGATGGGCTCGGACAAGCAGATCATGCTGGCCACGCAGATCAATGCGAGCGATGACGACCCGGCTCCGGATGCCATTTACGACGTGGGCACGGTCGCCAACGTCCTGCAGCTCCTGAAGCTGCCCGACGGCACCGTGAAGGTACTGATCGAAGGCCGCGCCCGCGCGAAGGTCGAAAGCTATACCGGCCGCGAAGATTATTACGAAGCCAAGGCACGCGTTCTAGCCGAACCCGCAGAAGACGCCGTCGAGATCGAGGCTTTGTCTCGCTCGGTGGTCTCGGAGTTCGAGAACTACGTCAAGCTGAACAAGAAGATCTCTCCCGAGGTCGTCGGAGCCGCGAGCCAGATCGAGGACTATTCGAAGCTCGCCGATACGGTCGCCTCGCACCTCTCCATAAAGATCACCGAAAAGCAGGAAATGCTCGAAACGGTGAGCGTCAAGACGCGCCTTGAAAAGGCGCTCGGCTTCATGGAAGGCGAGATCTCGGTTCTGCAGGTCGAAAAGCGCATCCGCTCGCGCGTCAAGCGCCAGATGGAGAAGACCCAGCGCGAGTACTACCTCAACGAACAGATGAAGGCGATCCAGAAGGAACTCGGCGACGGCGAAGACGGCCGTGACGAGATGGCCGAACTGGAAGAGCGCATCGCCAAGACCAAGCTTTCCAAGGAAGCTAAGGAAAAGGCGGATGCGGAGCTCAAGAAGCTGCGTCACATGAGCCCGATGTCGGCGGAAGCCACCGTCGTGCGCAACTATCTCGACTGGCTGCTCGGTCTGCCCTGGGGGAAGAAGTCCAAGGTCAAGATCGACCTCAATGCTGCCGAGAAGGTTCTCGACGAGGATCACTTCGGTCTCGACAAGGTCAAGGAGCGATCCTCTGCCTCGTCGGCCCTCCCGGCGTCGGCAAGACCTCGCTCGCCAAGTCGATCGCCAAGGCGACCGGCCGCGAATATGTGCGAATGGCGCTCGGTGGCGTCCGTGACGAAGCCGAGATCCGCGGTCACCGCCGCACCTATATCGGCTCGATGCCCGGCAAGATCGTGCAGTCGATGAAGAAGGCCAAGAAGTCCAACCCGCTCTTCCTGCTCGACGAGATCGACAAGATGGGCATGGACTTCCGCGGCGACCCGTCTTCGGCTCTGCTCGAGGTGCTCGATCCGGAACAGAACTCGACCTTCATGGACCACTATCTTGAAGTGGAATATGACCTGTCGAACGTCATGTTCGTGACGACCGCTAACACGCTGAACATCCCGGGTCCGCTGATGGACCGCATGGAGATCATCCGGATCGCCGGCTATACAGAGGATGAAAAGCTCGAGATCGCCAAGCGGCACCTGCTGCCGAAGGCCATCAAGGAACATGCCCTGCGTCCGGAGGAGTTCTCCGTATCCGACAAGGCGATCCTGGCGGTCATCCAGCAGTACACCCGCGAAGCCGGTGTTCGCTCCTTCGAACGTGAGCTGATGAAGCTCGCCCGCAAGGCCGTCACCGAGATCATCAAGGGCAAGGTCAAGTCGGTCGAAGTCACGGAGAAGAACATCTCCGACTATCTCGGCATCCCGCGCTTCCGCCATGGCGAAGCCGAGGGCGAGGACCAGGTCGGCGTTGTCACGGGTCTGGCCTGGACGGAAGTCGGTGGCGAGCTCCTGACGATCGAAGGCGTCATGATGCCCGGCAAGGGCCGCATGACGGTCACCGGCAACCTGAAGGACGTGATGAAGGAATCGATTTCGGCAGCGGCATCTTATGTCCGCTCGCGCGCCGTCGATTTCGGCGTCGAGCCCCCGCGCTTCGACAAGTCGGACATCCACGTGCACGTGCCGGAAGGCGCAACGCCCAAGGATGGCCCGTCTGCCGGTATCGCCATGGCAACCGCCATCGTATCCATCATGACCGGTATCCCGGTCTCGAAGGATATCGCAATGACGGGCGAAGTGACGCTGCGCGGTCGGGTGCTTCCGATCGGCGGTCTAAAGGAAAAGCTGCTTGCAGCGCTCCGTGGTGGCATCAAGAAGGTTCTGATCCCGGAAGAGAATGCCAAGGATCTGGCGGACATTCCGGACAACGTGAAGAACAACATGGAGATCGTGCCCGTGTCCCGCATGGGCGAGGTCATCCGCCACGCTCTGGTCCGTGTTCCCGAGCCGATCGAGTGGGACGGAACCGTTGAAACGCCGGCCATCGGCGTTGTCGAAGGGGCCGACGAAAGCGGCGCGACGGTCGCTCACTGAGGCAATTCTGCCATAAGCGAGCCATAAAGGCGCAAAACAGACGAAAAGGCTGGCATTCTTGCCAGCCTTTTTTGTGAACAGCCGCTCAAAAGGCTTGTTTTCCGGGGCTTTCGGGTGCTTTTGAGTTGCGAAGGGCAGAAGCTTTCGTATTCTCCGCCCGACTTAATCATTTGAGTCGTTTCATACCAATCAGAAAGGGTGGAAACATGAACAAGAACGAACTCGTATCCGCGGTCGCCGAGAAGGCTGGCCTCACCAAGGCTGACGCCGCCTCTGCCGTTGATGCCGTTTTTGAAACGGTCCAGGCTGAACTGAAGAACGGCGGCGACATTCGTCTCGCTGGCTTTGGCGCCTTCACCGTCGCCCGTCGCGAAGCCTCCAAGGGCCGCAACCCGTCCACCGGCGCTGAAGTCGACATTCCGGCTCGCAACGTTCCGAAGTTCACGGCCGGCAAGGGCCTGAAGGACGCTGTCAACAGCTGATCCGTCGTGACCGTCGCCACCCTTCGGTGCCGATGGTCAGCTGACACCCTGGTGAGCCCGGTCTCTGTGCCGGGCTTTCTTTTTGCCCATCTTGCGCCGCAGCATCAGCTGTCATATTTCTGCTTTGCCGGATTGTCCGGCATTCGTTCTCAGGGCGGGGTGAAATTCCCCACCGGCGGTAAAGGAGGAAACTCCAAGCCCGCGAGCGCCTGATCTCCCGAAGGGGAGGGCAGGGTCAGCAGATCCGGTGCAATTCCGGAGCCGACGGTTAAAGTCCGGATGAAAGAGAATGAGGTCAGGCTGCGCTTCCTTCCGCCTTCTGCGCGGATGAACGAGGCGTTGCTGCGCAGCGCCGTGTCTGTCCGGATACGGCTTTTCGTCGTCCTCATCTGTCCTGATTTGTGTTGGTCCTTTGGAAAAGGAAACATGACATGAATCAGAGCTCCATATCTGTTCTGCGCTCCCGGGCCGTCGTCGGTGCCGGTTTCATGGTTCTCGCGGGCATTGCCTTTGCGGCTCTTAACGTCGTCACCCAATGGCTTGCCATGACGCTCGGCTTCCCGCCGGCCTCGACTGCCTTCTGGCAATATGGCTTTGCGCTGATCCTCTCTCTGCCGTTGCTCTTCCGCCTCGGTCTGAAGGCGATGAAGACGGCCTATCCCGTCCGCCACATCCTGCGCGTCCTGCTCGCAGCCTTCGGCGTTCAAGCCTGGGTCACGGGATTGGCCACCGTCCCAATCTGGCAGGCCATCGCCCTGGTCATGACCTCGCCCTTCTTCATCATCATCGGCGCGCGCCTTTTCCTCGGCGAAACTGTGGGTCGCGACCGTTGGCTGGCCACCCTGACGGGCTTTGTCGGTGCGATGATCATCCTCCAGCCCTGGTCGGATACGTTCACCCTGGCGGCCCTCCTGCCGGTGCTATCGGCGCTGCTCTGGGGCGGCTCTTCGCTGATCATGAAGAACCTCACCCACTACGAGGCACCCGAGACCGTCACCGTCTGGCTTCTCGTGCTGCTGACGCCGATCAATGCAGGATTGGCCTTTGCCGGCGGCTTCGCAGTGCCGGAAGGACTGGCGCTGTGGCTGCTGCTCGCGGCCGGCCTGCTGACCGCGCTTGGCCAGTATCTGCTGACGCTTGCCTACAATGCGGCCGATGCAGCCTACGTGCAGCCCTTCGATGACCTGAAGCTGCCCTTGAACGTCTTTGCCGGTTGGCTCGTCTTCGGATACGCGCCAAGCGGCTACCTCTGGCTGGGGGCGCTCCTGATCCTCGGCGCATCGCTTTTCCTGATGCTGCGCGAAGCCGGCAAGGAAGTGTCGCCGACATCGTGAAGCGGTGAAAACTGGGTTCAAGCCCGCATTGTCATCCGACTGTCATCGGACTGCCCCAGAACCCTCTTGTTCCATTTTCGGATACTGGAGGTTTCCCGATGACCAATGGTCTCTCCCGCGTCGCCCTGACGGCGGCGCTCTTTGCATCCGTGGCCCTGCCGGCCGCGGCAGAACAGGTTTTCAACCGCATCGCCACATTCCCGGTCGCCGCCAATCTGCCGGCTGACAAGGAGAAGCTCACCACGACCTCGGCCGAGATCGTGACCGCCTCGGAAGACGGCAACACGCTCATCTACTCCGACAGCCCACTCGGCGGCATCGGCTTCATCGACATCACCGACGCCAAGGCTCCCAAGGCCGCTGGTGCGGTGATGATGGATGGCGAGCCCACGTCGGTTGCCGTTGCCGGCGGCAAGGTGCTTGTCGGCGTCAACACGTCCGAGAGCTATACCGCGCCTTCGGGCAAGCTCGCGGTCGTTGATATCGCCTCCAAGGCCGTCGATTCGACCTGCGACATCGGTGGTCAGCCTGACTCGGTTGCTGTTGCCAAGGACGGCTCCTTCGTTGCCATCGCGATCGAAAACGAGCGCGACGAAGACGTAAACGACGGCGCTCTGCCCCAGATGCCGGCCGGTGACCTCGTCATCGTCTCGCTGACGGACGGTGTGGCCGACTGCGGCACCATCAAGCGCGTAGCGCTGACAGGTCTCGCCGAAATCGCCCCGGAAGATCCGGAGCCCGAATTCGTGGCAATCAACAGCCTCGGTGAGATCGCCGTCACGCTGCAGGAGAACAACCACATTGCCATCGTCGACGGCAAGACGGGTGAAGTGAAGTCGCACTTCTCCGCTGGCACGGTCGACCTCGCCGGCATCGACACCAAGTCGGACGGCGCTCTGAAGTTCACCGGCACGAAGGAAGGCATTCCGCGCGAGCCGGATGCCGTGAAATGGCTGGACGACAATCGCATCGTAATTGCAAACGAAGGCGACTGGAACGGCGGTTCGCGCAGCTTCACGATCTTCGACAAGACCGGCAAGGTCGCCTACGAGTCGGGCCCGTCGCTGGAAATGGCCATCGCCCAGATCGGTCACTTCCCCGACAAGCGCGCGCGCTCCAAGGGTATCGAGCCGGAAGGCCTCGAAGCCGCTGCTTTCGGTGACCAGAACTACTTCTTCGTTCTGTCCGAGCGCTCTTCCATTGTCGGCGTCTACAAGGACACCGGTGCCGAGCCTGAACTGGCCCAGCTTCTGCCGTCTGGCGTCTCGCCGGAAGGTGCCGTCGCGATCCCCTCGCGCAACCTGCTGGTCACCGCCAACGAAGTCGACCTCGGCGAAGACGGCGGTCCGCGTTCGCACGTCATGCTTTATGAGCTTGCTGAAGGCACACCGGCCTATCCGATGATCCAGTCGGCCATGGTCGATGGAGCACCGATCGGCTGGGGTGCTCTCTCCGGTCTCGTCGGCGACGCCGAGAAGGCAGGCACGCTCTACGCCGTCAATGACAGCTTCTATTCCATGCAGCCGTCGATCTTCACCATCGACGCGACGCAGAAGCCCGCTGTCATCACCTCGGCCCTCCCGATCATGCGTGGCGGTGCTGCTGCCCAGAAGCTCGATATCGAGGGCATCACGCTCGACGGCGAAGGCGGCTTCTGGCTCGCCTCGGAAGGCGATGCAGCCAAGCTCGTCGGCCACGGCCTCTACCACGTTGACGCCAAGGGCGAGATCAAGGCGGAAATCGGCTTCCCGACCGAGCTCCTGGCCGGCCAGACCCGCTTTGGTCTCGAAGGCATCACCTCCGTCGGCACCGGCGATGACATGACGCTCTGGATGGCCGTCCAGCGCGAATGGGGCGATGACGAGAAGGGCTCGGTCAAGCTCCTCTCCTACAACCCGAAGTCCAAGGAATGGGGCGCCGTGCGTTATCCGCTCGAAGCGGCTGGCGAAGGCTGGGTCGGTCTTTCCGAGATCGCCGCCCATGGCGACCACGTCTACATCGTCGAGCGTGACAACCAGATCGGTGACAACGCCAAGCTTAAGAAGCTTTACCGCGTTGCCATTGCCGACCTGAAGCCAGCCAAGATCGGTGAAGAACTCCCCGTTGTCGCCAAGGAAGAAGTCCACGACTTCATCCCGGACCTGAAGGCTGCCACGAACGGCTATGTCGTCGACAAGCTTGAAGGCTTTGCCTTCGACGCCGCCGGCAAGGCCTTCGCCGTCACCGACAACGATGGCGTGGACGATAGCTCCGGTGAGACCCTGTTCTGGGAAGTGAACCTGCAGGGCACCAACTGATCGCAAGATCAGGATGCCTGAAACAAGAGAGGCCGGGTGATCGCTCACCCGGCCTCTTCATTTTGTCGATATCGGCGCGGTTACCAGCGATGATGGACATGCGGCGCGATCAGCCGCTCGTAGACCTCCCGGGACGCTGCCATCACGTCGGCCGAGAGCGCGGCCAGATCCGACGCCGCAGCATTGGCCTTGGCCTGCTCGCCATTGCGGGCGCCCGGGATCACCACCGTGACGGCCTCGTGCATCAGGATCCAACGCAGCGCAAACTGCGCCATGGAGGCGCCTTCCGGCACAAGCTTGCGGACTTCCTCGACTGCTGCGAGGCCCGTTTCAAAGGGAACGCCGGCAAAGGTCTCGCCCACATCGAAGGCTTCGCCATTGCGGTTGAAGTTGCGATGGTCTTCGGCGGCAAACTGCGTCGATGCCGTGATCTTGCCCGACAACAGACCGCTTGCCAGCGGCACGCGGGCGATGACGGCGACGTTGCGGCGCTTGGCTTCCTGGAAGAACAGGCCGGCCGGGCGCTGGCGGAACATGTTGAAGATGATCTGCACCGACGTGACGCCCGGATATTCGATCGCCTTCAGCGCTTCCTCGACCTTCTCGACCGAAACACCGTAATGCTTGATCTTGCCGGCCTTGCGGATCTCTTCCAGCCCCTCGAACATCTCCTGGCGGTAATAGACGTCGGTCGGCGGGCAATGCAACTGCACGAGATCGAGGCTGTCGACCTCGAGGTTTTTCAGGGAGCGGTCGATGAAGGCTTCGATATTGGCCTTAGTGTAGCCGTCGGCCACATGCGGGTTGAGCCTCCGGCCGGCCTTCGAGGCCACCATCGGCCGCTTTCCGCCGCGGGCCTTCAGAACCTCCGCGATGATCTTCTCCGAGCGACCGTCGCCATAGACGTCTGCCGTGTCGATGAAGGTCATCCCGGCGTCAAGCGCTGCGTTCAGCGCCGCCCGACCGTCGGCTTCCGATACTTCGCCCCAGGATCCACCGATCTGCCAGGCGCCGAAGCCGATATCGCTGACGGTGAATTCTGTCCGGCCGAAGGAATGTTCTCTCATGCTGATCTATCTCCCGTGATTGCGGTTTCGAGCTAGCAAGTGGGGCAGGGGGTGGCAAGCTTCAACTGCTTGATTGTTCTGCGGTGATCCGGGCGGGCCTCCGATGCGAATAGGCCACGAGAAGTGAGAGATCAAAATGCCGAAGATGATCCGCAAGGGCGATTTGCCCCAGAAGACATGTCCTGTCTGCCAAAAGCCCTTCGCCTGGCGCAAGAAGTGGGAGCGGGACTGGGAGAATGTCGTCTATTGCTCGGAGCGTTGCCGCCGGACGGGCAAAACCGCAAGCGTGGCGAAGCCGTAGAGGTCTCAGACACACCAGCGATCGGGATCCCATGACAGAGCAGGCTCCGGCGTCCACACGCCTTGCATTCTACGCACTTCCGGCAATCCCCATGGCCGCGATTGCGTTGCCCTTCTACATCGTGCTCCCCACTTTCTACGCCGATCATTTCGCCATCTCGCTGGCAACCATCGGCACCCTGCTGCTCGGCATCCGGCTGATCGATGCCGTCACCGATCCGCTGTTCGGCTGGCTCTCCGACCGTGTCCGGTCACGCTATGGTCGGCGCCGCTTCTTCTTCGTCATCTCCACACCCCTGACCGCACTCGCCGCCTTCATGCTCTTCTGGCCGCCCGAGGATGCCGGTGTCGGTTACCTTGCCGTCTGGGGCGTGGCGCTCTCGATCGGGGCGACCTGGTCGCTTCTGCCCTACACGGCCTGGGGAGCGGAGCTCGCGACAGGCTATCAGGCGCGGGTCAAGCTCTCCGCCTTTCGCGAGGGCGCGACACTTGTCGGCTCCCTGATCGCCATCACGCTGCCCTTCGTCGGCGGCCTTGATACGGCTGTTGGTTTTCACGGCCTTGCCTGGATCGCCGTCTTCATCGCCGTCATGCTGCCGGTCGCCGGCCTGCTTGCGGTCGCCATGGTGCCGGAGCCTGTCGACCTCTCGCAACGGAAGCTCTCGTTGCGGGAAGGCTTTCAGCATCTGCGCGCCAATGGCCCGTTTCTGCGCCTTGTCTCCGCATTCCTGCTCAACAGCTTCGCCAACGCGATCCCCGCCTCGCTCTTCATTTATTTCGTTGGCCAGCGCCTCGCCGCACCGGCCATGCAGGGACCCTTGCTCTTCACCTATTTCCTCTGCGCCATCGCCGGCGTGCCGCTCGCCGTCGCCACCGCCAAACGCCTCGGCAAGCACCGTGCCTGGTGTGTCGCGATGATTCTTGCCTGTGCGGTTTTCTCGGTCGCGGGCTTCCTGGGTGAAGGCGACGTCATCGCGTTCACCGTGGTCTGCGTCATCACCGGCCTGCTGCTCGGCTTCGATCTGACGCTCCCGCCCGCCATCCAGGCCGATGTCATCGACAACGACACCGTGTCTTCGGGCGAGCAGCGCTCTGGCCTCTACTTTGCCGCCTGGAGCTTCATCACCAAGCTTGCCGTGGCGCTGTCCGCCGGTGTCGTTTTCCCGCTGCTCGACCTCGCGGGCTTCATCGGCGACCAGACCGCGACGCAAACACCACAGGCGCTGACAGCACTTGGCGCCCTCTATGCCTTCCTGCCCATTCTCCCCAAACTCGCGGCAATCGCACTGATGTGGAATTTTTCCCTCGACGAGGCAGCACACCAGAGGCTGCGCGAGAGCCTGGTTTCGAAAAGCGGAAGTGAGACCGCCCCTTTTTGACAGAGCCGTCATCGGCAGCTAGACCGGCATGGAACGGCTGGCTTCCTGTCCCATAGCGCTGACTTTATTCAGTTTCGGCGGCAAACAGGATGCGGGCTCACAGGTTTGTCATCTCGGCGTCATGTTTTATGTTCCAGAACCGGAACGGACGACGGCGTCGGATGCAATCATGATCAGGATAGGTGTTGAATGCGCATAGTGATGATCGGTTCGGGTTATGTCGGCCTCGTGTCGGGAGCCTGCCTCGCGGATTTTGGTCACGAAGTGATCTGTGTCGACAAGTCGACGGAGAAGGTCGAGGCCCTGGAGCGGGGCGAAGTGCCGATCTTCGAGCCGGGGCTTGAAGCCATCATCGCCCATAACCGCGCGGCCGGTCGCCTGAGCTTTTCGCTCGATCTGGCAAAGCCGGTCGCAGCCGCCGATGTCGTTTTCATCGCGGTGGGCACGCCGTCCCGTCGTGGTGACGGCCATGCCGACCTTTCTTACGTTTATGCCGCCGCCCGCGAGATTGCCGCGGCGGTCACCGGTTTCACCGTGGTCGTGACCAAGTCCACCGTGCCGGTCGGCACCGGCGACGAAATCGAGCGCATCTTCCGCGAAGAATTCCCGGACAAGGACATTGCTGTCGTCTCCAACCCAGAATTCCTGCGTGAGGGTGCGGCCATCGCCGACTTCAAACGCCCGGACCGCATCGTCATCGGCTCTGGCGACGAGCGCGCCACCGAACTCATGCGCGAAGTCTATCGCCCGCTCTATCTCAACGAAGCGCCGCTCTACTTCTGCGAACGCCGCACTTCCGAGCTGATCAAATATGCAGCCAATGCCTTCCTGGCGATGAAGATCACCTTCATCAACGAGATCGCCGACCTCTGCGAGCAGATCGGCGCCGACGTGCAGAAGGTTGCCAAGGGCATCGGTATGGACAAGCGCATCGGCGACAAGTTCCTGCATGCCGGCCCCGGCTATGGCGGCTCCTGCTTCCCCAAGGACACGCTGGCGCTGGTCAAGACCGCCCAGGACTTCGACAGCCCCTTGCGGCTCATCGAAACCACGGTCGCAATCAACGACAACCGCAAGCGCGCCATGGGTCGCAAGGTGATCGCTGCCTGTGAGGGCAATGTCCGCGGCAAGAAGATCGCCGTGCTCGGCCTGACCTTCAAGCCGAACACCGATGACATGCGCGATGCACCGGCGATCACCATCGTCCAGGCGCTGCTCGATGGCGGTGCCGATGTGCATGTCTTCGACCCCGAAGGCATGGACGCCGCCAAGGCCGTGCTCGGCCCCGTCACCTATGGCAAGAACCCTTACGAGATCGCAGCCGGTGCAGAGGCGATCGTTGTCGTCACCGAATGGGACGAATTCCGCGCGCTCGATTTCCGCCGCCTGAAGCAGGAGATGAAGGCGCCCGTGATCGTCGACCTGCGCAATATCTACAAGCCGGAGGAAATGGAGAAATACGGCTTCAGCCACTTCCCGATCGGCAAGCGCAAGGCAAAGGCCTGAACATGCATTACTTCATCACCGGCACCGCCGGCTTCATCGGCTTTCATCTCGCCCGCCGGCTGCTCGCCGACGGGCACCAGGTGACCGGCTTCGACGGCATGACGCCCTATTACAACGTCAAGCTCAAGCAGATGCGCCATGCGGCGCTCGCCCAGTATCCCGCCTTCAAGCCGGTCATCGCCATGCTGGAGGATCGCGCTGCGGTGGAAGAGGCGATGGCGACTGCCAAGCCGGACGTGGTCATCCATCTCGCGGCCCAGGCGGGCGTGCGCTACAGCCTGGAAAACCCGCAATCCTACCTGACGTCGAACGTCACCGGCTCTTACAACATCATCGAGCTAGCCGAGCGTCACAAGGTCAAGCACCTGATGCTCGCCTCCACCTCGTCGATCTATGGCGCCAATCCGACGGTGCCCTTCCGCGAGACGGACAGGGCCGACGAGCCGCTCACCATCTATGCCGCGACGAAGAAGTCGATGGAGCTGATGGCCCATGCGCACGCCCATCTCTACAAGACGCCAACCACGGCCTTCCGCTTCTTCACCGTCTACGGCCCCTGGGGCCGGCCGGACATGGCACTCTTCAAGTTCGTCGATTTGATGCTGAACGGAGAGCCGATCGAGATCTATGGTGAAGGCAAGATGAGCCGCGACTTCACCTATATCGATGATCTTGTCGAGGCGATCGTGCGCATCTCGCATGTCATCCCGGACGAATCGAATCGCGTTGCCGACGAGAAGATCGAGACGCTCTCGCGCCATGCGCCATTCCGCTTGGTCAATATCGGCGGCGGCCAGCCGGAAAACCTGATGGACTTCGTCGAACTGGTCGAGAAGGCGCTCGGTCAGCCCGCGATCCGCAAGATGCTGCCGATGCAGAAGGGCGACGTCCCGCGCACCTATGCCGCCCCCGATCTCCTGCAGGCGCTGACCGGCTATACCCCCAGCACCAGGCTCGAAGACGGCGTGAAGGCTTTTGTCGACTGGTATCTCGAGGCCCGGCGCGAATTGCAGCGCTGAACCTCCCATCCGTTCATCGATGCCAGCCTTGACTTTCGAAGCCGTTCGCCGCTGTGCTGAACGGGGACGGACAGGATGAGAGAGCAGGCATGGACGACGTGAGCGGCGCAGAGACCGAGACCGTAAAGGGCGAGGGGGCACGCACCCGCGGCTCCGGCACCGAATCGGTCTACAAGGCACTGCGCCACGAGATCCTGACCATGGAGCGCGCCCCCGGCAGTCCGCTCGACGAGACGCGCCTCTCAGACCATTTCGGCATGTCGCGAACGCCGATCCGCGAGGCGCTGCTGCGCCTGACATCCGACGGGCTGGTCACCAGCCTGCCGAACCGCAACACCATCGTTGCCGTCATCGACTTCTCGAGCATGCCCACCTATTTCGAGGCGCTCTGCCTGATGTACCGCGTGACGACCCGCGGTGCCGCCCAGCGCGCCGGCGAGGCCTGGATGGCTGAGATCGTTCGCCATCAGGAGAGCTTCGCAAAGGCCGTGGAAGCGCAGGATGCCTTCGCCATGATCGAGGCGAACCGCGACTTTCACGTCGCAATCGCCGAACGCGCCGGCAATCCCTATTACACCGCCTTCTTCGCCCGCCTCCTGGACGAGGGGCGCCGGATCCTCAGGCTCTACTACCAGACCTTCGACGACCGGCTGCCCCGCCGTTATGTCGAGGAGCATGAGAAAATCATCGAGGCAATCCGATCGGGGGATGTGGAGGCGGCGGACAGGTTGTCGATCGCCCATGCTGATCAGATCGTCCGCCAGATCCAGGACTACGTGGCACGCAACATCACTGCCGCCGCCGAACTCCCCAACCTCTGATCCCGCAAATCACTGTCTCAGCAGGCCCTGAATCACAGCCCTTGCGTTTGTCGACAAACTGTATACGATGAGCTCATCTCATCAACAGGAGCTTCCCATGACCACCGGTTGGCACGGCGTCTTCCCCGCTGCAACGACTCAATTCCATGAAGACTTGTCCGTCGACATCGACGCCACCCAGCGCGTGCTGGATGCCCTCGTCAACGATGGCGTCAACGGCCTGATCGTCATGGGCACCTGCGGCGAGAACAACTCGCTCGATCCCGAAGAAAAGCGCACCATCCTGAAGGCCGCTGTCGAGGTGGTGAATGGGCGCGTGCCGGTCGTGACCGGCGTGTCGGAATTCGACACCCGCCGCGCGAGCGCCTATGCCCGCGATGCCGAGAAGATCGGCGCCGACGGGCTTATGGTCCTGCCAGCCATGGTCTATGTGCCGAAGCCCCATGAGCTGGTCGCGCATTTCAAGACGGTGGCCGAGGCGACAGGCCTGCCGATCATGCTCTACAACAACCCGCCGGCCTACCGCGTCAACATCGGCGCGGAAGTCCTGGAAGCGCTCGATGGCGTGAAGAACATCAAGGCCGTCAAGGAAAGCGCGCCCGATCCGCGCCGCTTCACCGACCTGATCAACGCCTTCGGTGACCGCTACGACATCTTTGCCGGCCTCGACGACGTGGCGCTGGAAGGCCTGATGCTCGGCGCCAAGGGTTGGGTCTCCGGCCTCACCAGCGCCTTCCCGGCCGAATCGGTGGCGCTCGTCGCTGCCGCCGACCGCGGCGACTGGATGGAAGCCCGCCGCATCTACCGCTGGTTCATGCCGCTTCTGCATCTCGATGCCGAACACGACCTGGTCCAGTCGATCAAACTCGCCGAACAGATCATGGGCCGAGGCTCCGAGCGTGTCCGCATGCCGCGCATGCCGCTTCAGGGCGCCCGCCGCGCCGAGGTCACGGCGATGGTGGAGAAGGCCGCAGCGACAAGGCCTGTGGG
The DNA here is from genome assembly GCA_032102365.1 of Allorhizobium sp. CTOTU50464. GTDB lineage: Bacteria > Pseudomonadota > Alphaproteobacteria > Rhizobiales > Rhizobiaceae > Allorhizobium. Next base: position 210,035 of record DAMDHD010000006.1, read on the forward strand.
CGGGAAGTAAGCTGCAGGGACATCGATACCAAGAAAGCCCGTCGGAGCGATCCGGCGGGCTTTTTGGTTTCTGGCCAATGCCACCCTTGCCAATGCGGCGATACTCGGGGACGCTGTGGTCTGAAGTTCGACCGCAGCCTTAACTGGCTGTTGCAGGGGAGGCTGAAGTGGCAGCGAATGATCGTTTGAAACGTCTCGCCGTTCTGATCGATGCAGACAATACGTCGAGCAAGATCGCTGATGGCCTGTTCGAGGAGATCGCGCGGCTCGGAGAAGCGAGCGTCAGGCGAATTTATGGCGATTTCGCCAGCCCTCGATCGCGAGGGTGGATCGAGACGCTGACGCGGCACGCAATCATTCCTCAGCAGCAGTTTGCCTACACCACCGGCAAGAATGCCTCAGACATAACTTTGGTCATCGACGCCATGGATTTGCTGTTGAGCGGTCGCTTCGACGGCTTTTGCCTCGTCTCGTCTGACAGCGATTTCACCCGGCTCGCGTCGCGAATTCGCGAGCAAGGCGTGGACGTCTACGGATTCGGCGAGCAGAAGACTCCCGAGAGTTTCCGTCAGGCCTGCAGAAGGTTCATCTACACGGAAAACATCGGTGTGCAGGCATCTTCTGACGGAGAGGCGAAGCCGGTGGCCTCACTCAAATCACCCAGCGCCGCCGTCCCGATCATCAGGCGCGTCTTGGCGGACATCGACAGCGAAGATGGCTGGGTCGCGCTGTCTGCGCTCGGGACCCAACTCTCCAATCTCAAATCCGATTTCGATTCGAGAACCTATGGCTCTTCCAAATTGAGCGACTTGATCCGCAAGACAGGCGTCTTTGACGTCGACCAGTCCGACGGCAAGGCAATGCGCATCAGACTGCGCAAAAAGAACTAGAAAATCGGAAGAAAAAATGGTGGGCGATGAGAGACTCGAACTCCCGACATCTTCGGTGTAAACGAAGCGCTCTACCAACTGAGCTAATCGCCCGTGCGCTGATCGGATCATGTCCGCCGCGTCGGTGGCCGTGATCTATGCGGATCGCGGAAAATCTGCAAGAGCGTTTGTGCAGATTTTTTGTTTTTTTGTCATTCGCCTCTCCGGCGCATGTGGAAAAGTGAGCAGAATCCTTGTTTTGCGCCTGCGGCGCGTTGTCGCGAACCAGATGCCTTCAGGTGGGGCGGGGGAGGGGTCCCGGCAAAAAATCGAGTGGTCACGGTTTTGTCTTGAAACCTGCTTGACACCTCCGGATGAACCCCGTAGAGAGCCGCTCATCGAACGGCAAGCCGCTCGACGGGGATCGCCTTGAACCCCGATTTGGAAATGCGCGGGTGTAGCTCAGTCGGTTAGAGTGCCGGCCTGTCACGCCGGAGGTCGCGGGTTCGAGCCCCGTCACTCGCGCCACTTCTCTTGTCCACATCAACATCGCTGTGTCTTTTTGCACTGCACGCGCGATTGCGCGAGACACGCATTTTACCCGCTGGTAAGGTGGCTGCGGGTATCGAGTGAAAAGGCTTTGGTTGGACTTGCGCTGGGTGGCTGCCTGCGCTAACCACGGCGCGTTGCAACTCTCTTTACGGCTTGTCGCCTCCGCCCTAGATGCCCCATGGCATGCGAGACAAGCAGGGTGATATGATGACTGATCTGCTCAGTTCTTACCTTCCGATCGCCATCTTTATCGGCATATCCTTGATCATCGGTATTGCGCTCCTGGTGGCGCCGTTTGCCGTGGCCTACAAGGCGCCCGATTCGGAGAAGCTGTCGGCCTACGAGTGCGGCTTCAACGCGTTCGACGATGCACGCATGAAGTTCGACATCCGTTTCTATCTGGTGTCGATCCTCTTCATCATCTTCGACCTCGAAGTCGCCTTCCTGTTCCCCTGGGCAGTTTCTTTCGGTGAGATCGGCTGGTTCGGCTTCTGGTCGATGATGGTTTTCCTCGGTGTTCTCACCGTCGGCTTTATCTATGAATGGAAGAAGGGGGCGCTCGAATGGGAGTGATCCAGTCCAACACCACGCTGGTGGCGCCACAGGCCAAGGGCATCATCGATCCCAACACCGGCAAGCCGATCGGCAGCGATGACGCCTTCTTCGGCGAAATCAACAACGAGCTTGCTGACAAGGGCTTCCTCGTCACCTCGACCGACGAGCTTATCAACTGGGCCCGTACCGGCTCGCTGATGTGGATGACCTTCGGTCTCGCCTGCTGCGCCGTCGAAATGATGCAGCTGTCGATGCCGCGTTACGACGCCGAGCGCTTTGGCTTTGCGCCGCGCGCTAGCCCACGCCAGTCCGACGTCATGATCGTCGCCGGCACGCTGACCAACAAGATGGCGCCCGCACTCCGCAAGGTCTACGACCAGATGCCGGAGCCGCGTTACGTGATCTCGATGGGTTCCTGCGCCAATGGCGGCGGCTACTACCATTATTCCTATTCCGTCGTGCGCGGCTGCGATCGCGTCGTGCCGGTCGATATCTACGTGCCGGGCTGTCCCCCCACGGCAGAAGCTCTGCTTTACGGCGTGATGCTCCTGCAGAAGAAGATCCGGCGCACGGGCACGATCGAGCGGTAAGGCGAAGGGACTGATATCATGAGTGAAGCCCTGAACGAGCTCGCTTCCTACCTCGCAGAGGTGCGCGGTGCGTTGATCGCGTCGAGCGAGATCCGCTTCGGCGAACTGACGCTGACGGCGAAGTCGGAAAACCTGATCTCGCTGTTGACCTTCCTGCGCGACGACGTCCAGTGCGGCTTCGTCAACCTGATCGACATCTGCGGCGTCGACTACCCGAAGCGCGAAGACCGCTTCGACGTGGTCTACCACCTGCTGTCGCCGCGCCAGAACCTTCGCATCCGCGTGAAGGTCGCAACCGGCGAGTTCAAGCCCGTGCCGTCGGCCTGCCCGGTCTTCCCCGGCGCCGACTGGTTCGAGCGCGAAGCCTGGGACATGTACGGCATCCTGTTCACCGATCACCCGGACCTGCGCCGCATCCTCACCGATTATGGCTTCGAGGGTCATCCGCTGCGCAAGGACTTCCCGACGACCGGCTTCGTCGAGGTTCGCTATGACGATAGCGCCAAGCGCGTCGTCTATGAGCCCGTCGAACTGAAGCAGGAATTCCGCAATTTCGACTTCCTCTCGCCCTGGGAAGGCACGGACTACGTGCTGCCTGGCGATGAAAAAGCGGCCAAGTGAGCGGAAGGGCAGGGACTATGACCGAGCATAATGTTCGCAACTTCAACATCAACTTCGGCCCGCAGCACCCTGCGGCGCACGGCGTTCTCCGTCTGGTGCTCGAACTGGACGGTGAAATCGTCGAGCGCGTCGATCCGCATATCGGCCTGCTCCATCGCGGCACCGAGAAGCTGATCGAGACCAAGACCTATCTGCAGGCGCTGCCCTATTTCGATCGTCTCGACTATGTCGCGCCGATGAACCAGGAGCATGCCTATTCGCTGGCCGTCGAGAAGCTCCTCGACATCCAGATCCCGATCCGCGGTCAGCTGATCCGCGTTCTCTACTCGGAAATCGGCCGTATCCTGTCGCACCTCCTGAACGTCACGACGCAGGCGATGGACGTCGGTGCGCTGACGCCGCCGCTCTGGGGCTTCGAGGAACGCGAAAAGCTGATGGTGTTCTACGAGCGCGCCTCGGGCGCCCGCATGCACGCCGCATATTTCCGCCCCGGTGGTGTCCACCAGGATCTGCCGCATCAGCTGGTCGAGGATATCGGCAAGTGGTGCGACCAGTTCCCGGAAAAGCTCGACGACATCGACGACCTCCTCACCGGCAACCGTATCTTCAAGCAGCGTAACGTCGATATCGGCGTCGTCAGCCTCGATGATTGCTGGGCCTGGGGCTTCTCGGGCGTCATGGTCCGCGGTTCCGGCGCTGCCTGGGATCTGCGCAAGTCGCAGCCTTACGAATGCTATGCCGATCTCGACTTCGATATCATGGTCGGCAAGAACGGCGACTGCTATGACCGTTACCTGATACGCATGTTCGAAATGCGCGAGTCGGTGAAGATCATGAAGCAGTGCGTCAATCGCCTGCTCGGCGACGCCAAGACCGGCCCGGTCTCGTCGCTCGACGGTAAGGTCGTTCCGCCGAAGCGCGGCGAGATGAAGCGTTCGATGGAAGGCCTCATCCACCACTTCAAGCTCTACACCGAAGGCTATCACGTGCCGGCCGGTGAGGTTTATGCCGCTGTCGAAGCCCCCAAGGGCGAATTCGGCGTCTTCCTCGTCTCCGATGGCACGAACAAGCCCTATCGCTGCAAGATCCGCGCCCCGGGTTATGCGCATCTGCAGGCCATGGATTTCCTGTGCCGCGGCCACCAGCTGGCCGATGTCTCGGCGATCCTCGGCTCGCTCGACATCGTGTTCGGGGAAGTAGACCGCTGATGCTGAAGACCCTCGCAGCACTGTTGATCTGTCTCGGTGCCACCCAGGCGGTGGCCCAGGACAACAACGTTGTCTCGTCGAGGGATACAGTGTCGATGGCGAAGCTGATCCGCGATGGATACGAGATCAAGAGCTCCAGCTGGACCGGCTCGAAGCTCTTCGTATTCCTTCAGAAAGACAATTCGGCCTATGCCTGCGAATTCGCCAATGTGACGAATACGCGGTGTGGTTCCATAAACTGAGACAAGGCGTGAGGAAGTATGTCCGTTCGTCGACTAGCCGAAGAGCAATTCCAGCCGGCAGGCTTTTCCTTCAATCCGGAAAATGCCACCTGGGCTGAGGCCACCATCCGCAAGTATCCGGCGGGCCGCCAGCAATCGGCAGTCATTCCGCTTCTGATGCGTGCGCAGGAACAGGAAGGCTGGGTCACCAAGGCTGCGATCGAGTATGTCGCTGAAAAGCTCGACATGCCCTATATCCGCGTCCTCGAAGTCGCGACCTTCTACACCCAGTTCCAGCTGAAGCCGGTCGGCACCCGCGCCCATATCCAGGTATGCGGCACGACGCCTTGCATGCTGCGCGGTGCGGAAGACCTGATCCACGTCTGCAAGTCGAAGATCCATCCGGAACCTTTCGAGCGCAATGCCGAGGGCACGCTGTCCTGGGAAGAGGTCGAGTGTCAGGGCGCCTGCGTCAATGCGCCGATGGTCATGATCTTCAAGGACGCCTATGAAGACCTGACGCCGACCCAGCTCGAGCACATCATCGATCGCTTCGCAGCCGGCAAGGGCACCGACATCAAGCCCGGTCCGCAGGTTGACCGCATCTTCTCCGCACCGGTCGGTGGCCCGACCACCCTGACCGGCGAGATCCAGCCGATCCGTTTCAACGCTGCGGCGGCTCCGGAACCCGAAGAAGTGTCCGTACCGCCGGCCAATGCCGCAAAGCCGGTCACGGATGCACCGGAAACCGACACGAAGCTGAAGACGCCGGCAACGGCCAAGAAGGCGGCTGCCGAAAACGTCAAGCAGAAGGGCGACAGCGCCGACACGGCCCGCCCGGTCGAGAAGGAAGCCGCGCCGGCTCCTGCTTCGGTCATGGACGAGAAGAACCGTCCTGCCGGCATCGACCGTCCGGAAACGCCAGACGATCTGAAGATGATTTCGGGCGTCGGTCCGAAGATCGAAGTGACGCTGAACGGCCTTGGTATCTACAAGTTCGAGCAGATCGCCAAGTGGAAGAAGGCAGAGCGTGAGTGGGTCGATACCTATCTCAAGTTCTCCGGCCGCATCGAGCGTGACGACTGGGTCAAGCAGGCCAAGGCGCTCGCCAAGGGCGGCGAAGCGGAATACATCAAGGTCTTCGGCAAGAAGCCGCGCTGAGAGGTTAGGTTATGTTGAGAGATCAGGATCGCATCTTCACCAATATTTACGGCCTCAAGGACAAGTCCCTGAAGGGCGCCATGGCGCGCGGCCACTGGGACGGCACCAAGCAGATCCTCGAAAAGGGCCGTGACTGGATCATCAACGAGATGAAGGCCTCCGGCCTTCGCGGTCGCGGCGGCGCAGGCTTCCCGACCGGTCTCAAGTGGTCCTTCATGCCGAAGGAATCGGATGGTCGTCCGCATTACCTCGTCGTCAACGCAGACGAGTCGGAGCCCGGCACCTGCAAGGACCGCGAGATCATGCGCCATGATCCGCACACCCTGATCGAAGGCTGCGTCATCGCCTCCTTCGCCATGGGCGCGCATCATGCCTTCATCTATGTCCGCGGCGAATTCATGCGCGAGCGCGAAGCCCTGCAGGCTGCGATCGACGAGTGCTATGACTACGGTCTGCTCGGCAAGAACAACAAGCTTGGCTACGACATCGACATCGTCGTCCATCACGGCGCAGGCGCTTACATCTGCGGCGAAGAAACAGCACTTCTCGAAAGCCTTGAAGGCAAGAAGGGCCAGCCGCGCCTGAAGCCGCCGTTCCCGGCCAACATGGGTCTCTATGGTTGCCCGACCACGGTCAACAACGTCGAGTCGATCGCCGTTGCCCCGACCATCCTGCGTCGCGGTGCGGCCTGGTATTCGAGCTTCGGCCGTCCGAACAATGCCGGCACCAAGCTTTTCTCGATCTCCGGTCACGTCAACAAGCCGTGCACGGTCGAAGAATCCATGTCGATCACCTTCCAGGAGCTGATCGAGAAGCATTGCGGTGGCATTCGTGGCGGCTGGGACAATCTGCTCGCCGTCATCCCGGGCGGTTCCTCGGTACCTTGCGTGCCGGGCGCCCAGATGAAGGACGCTATCATGGACTATGACGGTCTGCGCGAGCTCGGCTCCGGCCTCGGCACCGCCGCTGTCATCGTCATGGACAAGTCGACCGACATCGTGAAGGCGATCTGGCGTCTCTCGGCCTTCTACAAGCACGAGAGCTGCGGCCAGTGCACGCCGTGCCGCGAAGGCACCGGCTGGATGATGCGCGTCATGGAACGCATGGTGAAGGGCAATGCCCAGAAGCGTGAAATCGACATGCTCTTCCAGGTAACGAAGCAGGTCGAAGGCCACACGATCTGTGCGCTTGGCGATGCGGCCGCGTGGCCGATCCAGGGCTTGATCAAGCATTTCCGTCCCGAGATGGAAAAGCGCATCGACCAGTACACCCGCAACGCGATCGCCCATGGGGTGGTCATGGAAGCGGCAGAGTAAGGGACAATGGGTATGACGAGCTCTTCGGACAAGGGCGGGAAGAAGGGGCTGGACGAACCGGCTTCCGACGCTCGCGCCTCCGAAGGCCTCGACGACCTGATGACCAACCCGGCGGCTGTCATGGCCGCCGCCACCGCGTTCGGTTTCGGCGTGGCGGCGCAAATGAGCAAGCTCTTCCTCGGCTCCATCCAGGGCGCCATGGAAGTGACCGGCCAGATCGCGCGCCAGCTTGAGGACGAGCGCAAGGCGGCAGAGGCAGAAAAGCCAGCCGAGGCAAAGGCGGAATCACCGGCCCAAACGGCAGAGCCAGCGCCAGTTGCGGCGAAGGTCAAGCCCGAAAAGCCGGCGGCAGCGAAGGTGAAGGCCAAGGCAGCCACCCCCGCCAAGGTGGTTCCGGTCAAGGCAGACAAGCCAGCGCCGGCGCCGAAGGCCAAGGCAGCACCGAAGGCGAAGTCGGCCGCAAAGCCGGCGGAGCCGCCGCGGGTGAAGGCGGCAGCTAAGCCCAAGGCCGCGCCGAAGGCCAAGGCGGCGCCGAAGGCGAAGGAAGAAGTCGCAGCCTCGGCTGCGAAGCCGAAAAAGGGCAAGGCCGACGATCTGAAGCGGATCGACGGCGTGGGCCCGAAGGTCGAACAGGTTCTGAAGGGCAGGGGGATCACCCGCTTTCAGGATCTGGCTGAAATGGATGAGAAGGCGCTTGTCGCGCTGGACAAGGAATTGGGTCTCGACGGCCGTGCGCTGCGAGATGACTGGGCAGGCCAGGCGCGCCGTTTGGCGGGCAGCAAGCCTCGGTCACGAAAGTGAGATTAAGGTCCGGCCGCGCAGGGGCGATGCGCCGGGCTTGAGGGATAAAACCGGCAGTTTTCATCCGGTGCGGACGAAAGCTGTCAGTCGCGGCAGGAATGCCACGGCAGGATGCGCGGAAGCGTGAGGCAGGAAGGCGAATATGGCTAAGCTGAAGATCGACGGCAAAGAGATCGAGGTTCCGGATCATTTCACGCTGTTGCAGGCGTGTGAGGAAGCTGGCGCCGAAGTCCCGCGGTTTTGTTTCCATGAACGGCTGTCGGTCGCCGGCAATTGCCGCATGTGCCTCGTTGAGGTGAAGGGTGGCCCGCCGAAGCCGGCAGCCTCCTGCGCCATGGGCGTGCGCGACATCCGTGGCGGCCCGAACGGTGAACTGCCGGAAGTCTACACCAACACGCCCATGGTCAAGAAGGCCCGCGAAGGCGTGATGGAATTCCTGCTGATCAACCACCCGCTGGATTGCCCGATCTGCGACCAGGGCGGCGAATGCGATCTGCAGGACCAGGCCATGGCCTTCGGTATCGACAGCTCGCGCTACACCGAAAACAAGCGCGCTGTCGAAGACAAGTATATCGGACCGCTGGTCAAGACCGTGATGAACCGCTGCATTCACTGCACGCGCTGCGTCCGCTTCACCACGGAAGTCGCCGGCATCGCCGAACTCGGCCTGATCGGCCGTGGCGAAGACGCCGAGATCACCACCTACCTCGAGCAGGCAATGACGTCTGAGCTCCAGGGCAACGTCGTCGACCTCTGCCCGGTCGGCGCGTTGACCTCCAAGCCCTTCGCCTTCACCGCCCGTCCGTGGGAACTCGGCAAGACCGAATCGATCGACGTCATGGACGCGCTCGGTTCGGCCATCCGCGTCGATACCCGTGGCCGCGAAGTCATGCGCATCATGCCGCGCGTCAACGAGCAGATCAACGAAGAGTGGATCTCCGACAAGAGCCGCTTTGTCTGGGATGGCCTGAAGACCCAGCGTCTCGACCGCCCCTACGTCAAGAAGGACGGCCGCCTGCAGCCTGCGACCTGGGGTGAAGCCTTCGCCGCGATCAAGTCTGCCGTCGCTTCGACCTCTGCCGACAAGATCGGCGCCGTCGCCGGTGACCTCGCTTCCGTCGAGGAAATCTTCGCGCTGAAGTCGCTGATTAACGCGCTGGGCTCGTCGAATACCGACTGTCGCCAGGATGGGACGGCACTTGATCCGTCGCTCGGTCGCTCGACCTACCTCTTCAACGCCGGCATCGAAGGTATTGAAGCTGCTGACGCAATCCTCATCGTCGGCGCCAACCCGCGCTACGAGGCTGCGGTTCTCAACGCCCGCATCCGCAAGCGTTGGCGCCGGGGCGGCTTGCCGATCGGTGTGATCGGTGAAGGCGGCGAACTGCGTTACCCCTACGAGTACCTCGGTGCTGGCACCGAGACGCTCTCCGAACTCGTCTCCGGCAAGAACAGCTTCGCCGAAACGCTGAAGGCCGCCAAGAACCCGCTGATCATCGTCGGCCAGGGCGCATTGACCGGTGCTGACGGCAAGGCAGTTCTGGCGAATGCGGCAAAGCTCGCAGCCGATGTCGGCGCTCTCTCGGACGAGTGGAACGGCTTCGCCGTCCTCCACACCGCAGCATCGCGCGTCGGCGCGCTCGACCTGGGATTCGTACCGGGCGAAGGCGCTGTTGCCGCCGGCCAGATGCTCTCCTCGCTCGACGTCGTCTTCCTACTCGGCGCCGATGAACTCGACTTCTCCGCCAAAACCGCCAAGTGCGTCGTCTATATCGGCAGCCACGGTGACAACGGCGCACACCATGCCGACGTCATCCTGCCGGGTGCGACCTACACCGAAAAGTCGGGCACCTGGGTCAACACCGAAGGCCGCGCCCAGATGGGCAACCGCGCCGGCTTCGCGCCGGGTGAAGCCCGTGAAGACTGGGCAATCCTGCGCGCACTCTCCGACGTGCTCGGCAAGAAGCTGCCCTTCGATTCGCTCTCGCAACTGCGCGTGAAGCTCTACGAAGCCTACCCGCATTTCGCCGAGATCGACGAGATCGTACCGGGCGCCTCGGCCGATATTGCTGCACTGGCGAAAAAACCCGGGAAGATGGGCAAGTCTCTGTTTGCGTCGCCGGTCAAAGACTTCTATTTGACGAACCCGATCGCACGCGCTTCGGCCGTCATGGCTGAGTGCTCCGCATTGGCCCGCAACAACTTCAAGGCTGCGGCAGAGTAAGGGCAGGGGACCATGGATAATTTCGTTTCCACCTACGTGTGGCCGGCGGCCATCATGATCGGGCAGTCCCTGCTTCTGCTCGTCTGCCTGCTCGTCTTTATCGCCTATATCCTTCTGGCCGACCGCAAGATCTGGGCAGCCGTCCAGCTGCGCCGTGGTCCGAACGTTGTCGGCCCCTGGGGTCTCTTCCAGTCCTTCGCCGACCTTCTGAAGTTCGTCTTCAAGGAGCCGATCATCCCGGCGGGTGCCAATAAGGGCGTCTTCCTGCTCGCGCCCCTGGTCGCCGTGACGCTGGCACTCGCGACCTGGGCCGTCATTCCGGTCAATGCCGGATGGGTGATCGCCAATATCAATGTCGGCATCCTCTTCGTCTTTGCGGTCTCGTCGCTTGAAGTCTACGGCATCATCATGGGCGGCTGGGCTTCGAACTCGAAGTACCCGTTCCTCGGCGCGCTTCGCTCGGCAGCGCAGATGGTGTCCTATGAAGTCTCGATGGGCTTCGTCATCGTCACCGTTCTGCTCTGCGTCGGCTCGCTGAACCTGACCGACATCGTCGTTGCCCAGAACACCGGTCTTGGCACGATGATGGGTCTGCCGGCCTCCTTCCTCGACTGGCACTGGCTGGCGCTCTTCCCGATGTTCGTGATCTTCTTCATCTCGGCGTTGGCAGAAACCAACCGTCCGCCCTTCGACCTTCCGGAAGCCGAATCCGAACTCGTCGCCGGCTTCATGGTCGAATATGGCTCGACCCCGTACATGATGTTCATGCTCGGCGAATATGCAGCCATCGTGCTGATGTGCTCGCTGACCACGATCCTCTTCCTCGGGGGCTGGCTGCCGCCGGTCGACGTCTGGTTCCTGAACTGGGTTCCCGGCATCATCTGGTTCGTGCTGAAGGCAACCATGGTCTTCTTCATGTTCGCCATGGTGAAGGCATTCGTTCCGCGCTACCGCTATGACCAGCTGATGCGTCTCGGCTGGAAGGTCTTCCTTCCGATCTCGCTCGCCATGGTCATCATCACTGCATTCGTGCTGAAGCTGATGGGCTGGGCGTAATGACGCCCGTCCGGACACTCGGCTGATTAGGAGAATAAGATGGCTGCCCTTACCCAGGCTATCAGTTCGGTCTTCCTGAAGGAGTTCGTCGGCGCTTTCTTTCTGTCGATGCGCTACTTCTTCAAGCAGAAGGCGACGATCAACTACCCGTTCGAAAAGGGGCCGGTTTCGCCGCGCTTCCGGGGCGAGCATGCGCTGCGCCGCTATCCGAACGGCGAAGAGCGCTGCATCGCCTGCAAGCTCTGTGAGGCGATCTGTCCTGCCCAGGCCATCACCATCGAGGCCGGCCCGCGCCGCAACGACGGCACCCGCCGTACGGTGCGTTATGACATCGACATGGTGAAGTGCATTTACTGCGGTTTCTGCCAGGAAGCCTGCCCGGTCGACGCGATCGTCGAGGGACCGAACTTCGAGTTCGCCACCGAAACCCGCGAAGAACTCTACTTCGACAAGGCACGCCTCCTCGATAACGGCGACCGCTGGGAGCGTGAAATCGCGCGCAACATCGCGATGGACGCTCCTTACCGCTGATCCCTCGGGATCGATCGCCTCAGGCGGAGCGCGGGGCTTCGCCGGGGCACATGATGAAATTTGTAACGGGCGTGCCGATGGGGATATCGGTCACGCCTTATCGGGCGGCGGGGCAGGGCCCTCGTCCGGGGGAAGATGAAAAGGCACCAACATGGGTCTTCAGGCTCTCTTTTTCTATCTCTTCGCCTTTGTCGCTGTGGCTTCGGCCTTCATGGTGATATCGGCTCGGAACCCGGTCCATTCGGTCCTGTTCCTCATTCTGACCTTCATCAACGCTTCGGGCCTTCTGCTCCTCACGGGCGCTGAGTTCCTGGCGATGATCCTGTTGGTTGTTTATGTCGGCGCGGTCGCGGTTCTCTTCCTCTTCGTCGTGATGATGCTCGACATCGACTTCACGGAACTGAGGGCAGGGGCAGCCAAATACGCCCCCATCGGCGCGCTGATCGGCCTGATCGTCGCGGTCGAGCTGGTCGTCGTCATCGGCGGCAGCACGATCAGCCCGGAAGCGCTGAACGCGATCACCCAGCCGATCCCGGCCGTGGCCGAACGTCAGAACACGCAGGCGCTCGGTGACGTGCTCTACACGGACTACGTCTTCTTCTTCCAGATTGCGGGCCTCGTCCTCTTCGTCGCCATGATCGGCGCGATCGTGCTGACGCTCCGCCACCGCACAAATGTCAAGCGCCAGGACATCTCCGCCCAGGTCGCCCGCACGCCCGAGACCGCCGTCAAGGTGGTCAAGGTCAAGCCGGGCCAGGGCGTCTGAGCCGAGCACGAGGTCAAGGAACAGAAAAATGGAAATCGGTCTTTCCCACTACCTCACGGTCAGTGCCATCCTCTTCACCCTCGGCGTCTTCGGTATCTTCCTGAACCGCAAGAACGTCATCGTCATCCTGATGTCGGTCGAGCTGATCCTGCTCGCCGTCAACATCAACATGGTGGCCTTCTCGACCTTCCTCGGCGACCTCGTCGGCCAGGTCTTCGCGCTGTTTATCTTGACGGTCGCGGCCGCTGAAGCGGCCATCGGTCTCGCGATCCTGGTGGTCTTCTACCGTAATCGCGGCTCCATCGCCGTCGAAGACGTCAACATGATGAAGGGCTGATCGGGTCATGATCTACAAGGCTATCGTCTTTCTCCCCCTGATCGGCTTCCTGATCGCCGGCCTGTTCGGTCGACAGATCGGCGCCAAGGCTTCGGAATATGTCACCACCGGTCTGATGATCATCGTCGCGGTGCTCTCCTGGATCGTCTTCTTCAACGTCGCCATGAGCCATGAGGCCCACGAGGTCATCAAGGTTCCGGTTCTGCGCTGGATCCAGTCCGGCGGCATCGACGTCGAATGGGCCTTCCGCGTCGACACGCTGACCGCCGTCATGTTCGTCGTCGTGAACTCGGTGTCGTGCCTCGTGCACCTCTACTCGATCGGCTACATGCATCACGACCCGCATCGGCCGCGCTTCTTTGCCTATCTGTCGCTCTTCACCTTCGCGATGCTCATGCTCATCACGTCGGACAACCTGCTGCAGATGTTCTTCGGCTGGGAAGGCGTGGGCCTGGCGTCCTATCTGCTGATCGGTTTCTGGTTCAAGAAGCCCTCGGCGTCGGCTGCCGCCATGAAGGCCTTCATCGTCAACCGCGTCGGTGACTTCGGCTTCATTCTCGGCATCTCCGCGATCTTCGTGATGTTCGGCTCGATCAACTTCGAGACCATCTTCGCCTCGGCCCAGTCCTATCTGCCGGCCGATCCGAATGCGGCTCCGGAAGTCGTGCTGAACCTCTTCGGCCTCGAGCTCGACCGCAGCCATGCGCTGACCGGCGCCTGCCTGCTGCTCTTCATGGGCGCGATGGGTAAGTCGGCCCAGTTCCTGCTGCACACCTGGCTGCCGGACGCCATGGAAGGCCCGACCCCGGTCTCGGCTCTTATTCATGCCGCGACCATGGTCACCGCCGGCGTCTTCCTCGTCGCCCGCATGTCGCCCATCTTCGAACTTTCGCCGGATGCGCTGACCATCGTCACCATTGTCGGTGCGATCACGGCCTTCTTCGCCGCGACCGTCGGCCTGGTGCAGAACGACATCAAGCGCGTCATCGCCTATTCGACCTGCTCGCAGCTCGGTTACATGTTCGTGGCACTCGGCGTCGGCGCCTATGGCGCAGCCGTATTCCACCTCTTCACGCACGCCTTCTTCAAGGCGCTCCTGTTCTTGGGTGCGGGTTCCGTCATCCACGCCGTCGATGGCGAGCAGGACATGCGCTACATGGGTGGCCTGCGCAAGCACATCCCCTATACCTTCTGGGCGATGACGATCGGTACGCTGGCGCTGACCGGCGTTGGTATTCCCGGTACGATCATCGGCTTTGCCGGCTTCTTCTCGAAGGACGCGATCATCGAGTCTGCCTTCGCCTCGCATTCGGCTGTCGGCGGCTTTGCCTTCACCCTGCTCGTGATCGCAGCGCTCTTCACCAGCTTCTACTCGTGGCGTCTGGCCTTCCTGACCTTCTTCGGCAAGCCGCGCGCTTCCGCTGATGTCATGCACCACGTCCATGAATCGCCGATGGTCATGCTGCTGCCGTTGCTTCTGCTCGGCATTGGCGCTGTCGTCGCTGGCGTGATCTTCCACGACTACTTCTTCGGCCACCACTACGCCGAATTCTGGAAGGGCGCGCTCTTCACGCTGCCGACCAACACGATCCTCGAAGAGTATCATGAAGTGCCGAAGTGGGTGAAATGGAGCCCGTTCGTCGCCATGGCGCTCGGCTTCGTCACCGCCTGGTACATGTATATCAAGAACCCGTCGGCGCCGAAGAAGCTCGCAGAGCAGCAGTGGATGCTCTACCAGTTCCTGCTCAACAAGTGGTACTTCGACGAGCTCTACGACTTCCTCTTTGTTCGGTCCTCCAAGGCACTCGGCCGCTTCCTCTGGAAGAAGGGTGACGTTGCCATCATCGACGCCTATGGCCCGAACGGCGTTGCCTCGGCTGTCGGCGGCCTGACCCAGAAGGTCGTCCGCCTGCAGTCCGGCTACCTCTACCACTATGCCTTCGCGATGCTCATCGGCATTGCGGCCCTCGTTACCTGGATGATGCTCGGGAGCTCCCTCTGATGACCGATTGGCCTATTCTCTCGACGGTCACCTTCCTTCCTCTGGTCGGCGTGGCTCTGCTCCTGCTGACCCGTGGTGACACCTCTCTCGGCCGCCGCAACATCCTGAACGTCTCGCTGCTGACGACGGTCTTCACCTTCGTCGTGTCGCTCTTCATCTGGATCAACTTCGACAATTCCAATGTCGGCTTCCAGATGGTGGAGAAGCACTCCTGGCTCGGCACAGGGATCTCGTATCACGTCGGTGTCGACGGCATCTCGATGCTTTTCGTCATCCTGACGACGCTGCTCATGCCCTTCTGCATTCTCGCGAGCTGGACCTCGGTCGAGAAGCGCCTGAAGGAATACATGATCGCCTTCCTGGTGCTCGAGACCCTGATGATCGGCGTCTTCGTGTCGCTCGACATCGTGCTCTTCTACGTCTTCTTCGAAGCCGGCCTGATCCCGATGTTCATCATCATCGGCGTCTGGGGTGGCAAGGATCGCGTCTATGCGTCCTACAAGTTCTTCCTCTACACGCTGCTCGGCTCGGTGCTGATGCTGCTCGCCATCATGGCCATGTACTGGGATGCCGGCACGACCGATATCGCAGCCCTTCTGCAGCACGACTTCCCGCCGCAGATGCAGACCTGGCTCTGGCTTGCCTTCTTCGCGTCCTTCGCGGTGAAGATGCCGATGTGGCCTGTTCATACCTGGTTGCCGGACGCGCACGTTCAGGCACCGACGGCCGGCTCCGTCATCCTGGCGGGCATCCTCCTGAAGCTCGGCGGCTACGGCTTCCTGCGCTTCTCGCTGCCGATGTTCCCGCTGGCCTCTGACATGTTCGCGCCCTTTGTCTTCGCGCTGTCTGTCATCGCCATCATCTACACCTCGCTGGTCGCGATGATGCAGGAAGACATCAAGAAGCTGATCGCCTATTCCTCCGTCGCCCACATGGGTTACGTGACCATGGGTATCTTCGCCGCCAACCAGCAGGGCGTGCAGGGTGCGATCTTCCAGATGATCAGCCACGGTTTCGTCTCCGGCGCGCTCTTCCTCTGCGTCGGCGTGATCTATGACCGTCTCCACACCCGCGAAATCGCGGCCTATGGCGGCCTCGTCAACAACATGCCGAAATACGCACTGGCGTTTATGGTCTTCACCATGGCCAATGTCGGTCTGCCGGGCACCTCGGGCTTCATCGGCGAATTCCTGACCCTGATCGGCGTCTTCCGCGTCAACACCTGGGTTGCGCTCTTCGCCGCCACCGGCGTCATCCTCTCGGCGGCCTACGCCCTCTGGCTCTATCGCCGGGTGGTCTTCGGTGCGCTGGAGAAGGAAAGCCTGAAGGCGATGCTCGACCTTTCCGCCCGCGAAAAGCTGGTCCTCTACCCGCTGATCGCACTCACCATCTTCTTCGGCGTCTATCCGGCTCCCATCCTCGATGCGACCGCCGCTTCCGTCGACAATCTGGTGAACAACTACTCCGCAGCCTTGCAAGCAGCCCAGTCCCTGGCGCTGATTGCGAACTGACGACAGGATCCTTTGGACATGACCGTTGAAACTCTCATTGCTAGCCTGCATCTGGTCACGCCGGAATTGATCCTGGCCGTGGGCGCCATGGTGCTGCTCATGATCGGCGTGTTTTCGGGCGATCGGTCGAACAGTGTCGTCACGGGCCTTGCGATCGCGCTTCTGATCTTCTCCGGCGCTTGGTTGCTCTTCGCCGGCAACGAAGGCGAAGCCTTCAACGGCGCCTATCTCGCCGATGGCTATGCCAAGTTCATGAAGATCCTTGCCCTCATCGGTTCGGTGACGGCGATGATCATGGCGGTCGGCCACGCCCGCTACGACCATCTCGACAAGTTCGAGTTCCCGGTCCTGCTGGTGCTCGCGACGCTCGGCGTCATGCTGATGATCTCGGCCAACGACCTGATCACGCTCTACATGGCGCTCGAACTGCAGTCGCTCGCGCTCTACGTCGTCGCCGCGATCAACCGCGACAGCCTGCGTTCGACCGAAGCTGGTCTGAAGTACTTCGTCCTCGGCGCCCTGTCCTCGGGCATGCTGCTTTACGGCATGTCGCTCGTCTATGGCTTCACCGGCAACACCGGCTTCGATGAAATCGCTGCCGTCCTCTCGACCGGCGAACCATCGCTCGGCCTGATCTTCGGCTTGGTCTTCGTGCTGGCCGGTCTGGCATTCAAGATCTCGGCCGTGCCGTTCCACATGTGGACGCCGGATGTTTACGAAGGCGCACCGACCCCGGTTACCGCCTTCCTGGCGGCAGCCCCGAAGATCGGCGCCATGGCGATCTTCGTTCGTATCGTCATCGATGCCTTCCTGCCGATCTTCGCGGAATGGCAGCAGATCGTCGTGTTCATCGCGATCGCCTCGATGGTGCTCGGCTCCGTCGCCGCCATCGGCCAGAAGAACATCAAGCGACTGATGGCCTATTCCTCCATCGGTCACATGGGTTATGCGCTGGTCGGTCTCGCCGCCGGCAATGACACCGGCGTCGCCGGCGTCCTGCTCTACATGATGATCTATCTGGTGATGACGCTCGGCACCTTCGCCTGCATCATGGCGATGCGCCAGAAGGAAGGCGGCAATGTCGAGAACATCGACGATCTCGCCGGCCTTTCGACCACGCGTCCCTTCATGGCCTTCGTGCTGACCGCGCTGATGTTCTCGCTTGCCGGCATTCCGCCGCTCGCAGGCTTCTTCGCCAAGTACTTCGTCTTCGTCGCGGCCATCGAGGCGAAGCTCTACGCGCTCGCGATCATCGGCGTTCTGGCCTCGGTCATCGGCGCCTATTACTACCTCCGCATCATCAAGGTCATGTGGTTCGACGAAGCCAAGGGTGAATTCGCCCGCACGTCCATCGAGCTGCGCCTTGTCTTTGGTCTCTCCGGCCTCTTCGTGGTTGGTTATGTCCTCTTCGGCGGCCCGCTCGGCACGGCCGCGGAAGCTGCTGCAAAGACGTTGTTTAATTGACGAGCCTCGGTAGACCGGGCCGGATCTCGCTCGACGATTTCCGGCACGAAGCCTTAGACGAAGTCTCGTCCACTAATACGGAAGCATTCGCCCGCGCTCGCGCGGGCGAATCCGGTTTTCTGTGGGTCACGGCCGAGCGCCAGACCGGCGGCCGCGGCCGCCGCGGTCGGCCATGGGTGTCGGAGCGCGGCAATCTCTATTCGACACTTCTGCTGATCGATCCGGCACCGCCAGAGGACCTGGGGTCCTTACCGCTCGCCGTAGCGCTTGCCGTCCATGCCGCCGTGCAATCGGTCATGCCGCCAGGCGGCGAGGTCGTGGAAATCAAGTGGCCCAACGACGTGTTGATCGGCCGCAAGAAGACGTCGGGCATTCTGCTCGAAGCCGAGCGTCTCTCCGACGGTCGCATGGCGCTCGCGATCGGCATCGGCATCAACATCGCCCATCGCCCGGATGTGACTCTCTACCCGGTGACCTCGCTCGCCGACCAGGGGGCGTCGATTTCGCCACCGGAGTTCTTTGCGCATCTCTTCGCCGAGATGGCTGAAGTGCTCTCCGTCTGGGATGAGGGCAGGGGTATCGCCGAAATCGTTCGCCGCTGGCGCCGGGTCGCCTGTGGCATTGGAGAGAAAATCACGGTGAACCTGCCGGACCGCTCGATTTCCGGTATCTTTTCCGGAATCGATGATAAGGGAATTTTGTTGCTCGACCGGGGCCCCGACGGAATGATGTCGGTCGCGGCCGGAGATGTGTTTTTCGGGTAGACTGGATCGGAAGTAAGAATGGCCAATAACGACGAACTGGTTTTCCTGCCGCTGGGCGGCGTGGGTGAAATCGGCATGAACCTCGCATTGTACGGCTATGGACCGCCGACCAATCGCCAGTGGATCATGGTCGACTGCGGCGTGACCTTTGCCGGTCCCGATCTGCCGGGCGTCGATCTCGTTCTGCCGGATATCGAATTCATCAAGAAGCAGAAGAAGAACCTCAAGGGCATCATCATCACCCATGCCCATGAAGACCATTACGGCGCTCTGAACGACCTGTGGCCGGGCCTCAACGTGCCGGTCTATGCCTCGCGCTTCACGGCCGGCATGCTCGAAGCCAAGCGCGACTACGAAGGCTCGCGCGCCGAAATCCCGATCACGCCGTTCAAGCAGGGCGACCGCATCAATGTCGGTCCTTTCGAGATCGAGGCGATCGGCGTCAACCACTCGATCCCCGAGCCGATGTCGCTCGTCATCCGCACGCCGCTCGGCAATGTCGTGCATACCGGTGACTGGAAGATCGACCACAATCCCTCGCTCGGGCCGCTGACCGACGAAGCCCGTTTCCGCGCTGTCGGCGACGAAGGTGTGCTGGCACTGCTCTGCGACTCGACGAATGCCGTGCGTGACGGCGTGTCGCCCTCCGAGGAGGAAGTCTCGGCAGGGTTGCAGAAGATCATCGAAGCGGCAGAGGGCCGTGTTGCGATCACCACCTTCTCCTCGAATGTCGGCCGCATCCGCTCGATCGCCCAGGCGGCCGAGGCTGCCGGTCGCGAAGTTCTGCTGCTCGGCAGCTCGCTGAAGCGGGTGACGAATGTGGCCCAGGACATCGGCATCATGCAGGGCATCAAGCCCTTCATCGCCGAGGATGAATACGGCTTCATTCCGCGCGACAAGATCGTCGTCATCCTGACCGGCAGCCAGGGCGAGCCGCGTGCGGCACTCGCCAAGCTCTCGCGCGACGAGATGCGCAACGTGGCCCTCACCTCAGGCGACACCGTGGTCTTTTCGTCCCGCGCAATCCCGGGCAACGAGAAGGCGATCCTGGAGATCAAGAACGGTTTGATCGAGCAGGGCGTGCACATCGTCACCGACAATGAGGCGCTGGTGCATGTCTCCGGACACCCCCGCCGCAACGAGCTCCTGAAGATGTACGAGTGGGTCCGCCCACAGATCCTCGTGCCGGTGCATGGCGAAGCAGCGCATCTGGTCGCCCAGAAGGAGCTTGCGCTGCAGGCCGGCATTCCAACCGTTCCGCGCGTGCGCAACGGCGATGTCCTGCGGCTCGCCCCCGGTCCGGCTGAAGTCATCGATCAGGCGCCCTTCGGCCGCGTCTACAAGGACGGCAAGCTCGTCGGCGATATCGAGGAAATGGGTATCGCCGACCGCAAGAAGCTGGCCTATGTCGGGCATGTGGCAGTGAGCGTCCTGCTCGACAGCCGCTTCGACTTCCTCGGCGATCCGGAAGTCGTGCCCTTCGGTCTGCCGGAATATGATGACGAGGGCGAGTCGATGGAAGACACGCTCTATGATGCGGTCCTCGGTGCGGTTGAAAGCATCCCGCGCAGCCGCCGCAAGGATCTGGAGACGGTTCGCGAAGCCGTTCGCCGGGCAGTCCGCTCCACTGCCAACGAGGCCTGGGGCAAGAAGCCCGTGGTCACGGTCTTCCTGACCAAAGTCTGAGGGACGGCGCGGGCAGGGATGACCTAATCTTTGCCCGCAACGTCTGGAGGAAAAAATGCTCGGCCGCGTCAATCACATCGCCATTGCCGTCCCGGATCTCGCTGTGGCGACCGCGAGTTATCGCGACACGCTGGGTGCCAAGGTCTCGCAGGCGCAGGCTTTGCCCGAGCATGGGGTGACCGTCGTCTTCGTCGAGCTGGAGAACACCAAGGTGGAACTCCTGGAGCCGCTCGGCGAGGCCTCCCCGATCGCCGCGTTCCTCGAAAAGAACCCCGCCGGCGGCATGCACCACATCTGCTACGAGGTGAACGACATCCTCGCTGCCCGCGACCAGCTCTCCGCATCCGGCGCCCGGGTGCTCGGCAGCGGCGAGCCGAAGATCGGTGCCCATGGCAAACCGGTGCTCTTTCTCCATCCCAAGGACTTCTTCGGCACCCTGATCGAACTCGAACAGGTCTGAAGCGCATTCACGCCGCAATGAAGTCTTCTTGATTGCTGGCAAATCCGGCCTGCGACTCTTTTGTCTTTGTGCCGGATGGCATCCGCGCTTATAGGAGACGGACGGCGCAGGTAGGGACCTGCCGCTCAAGTCTGGAGCGAGACATCATGGCGATCCTGTCGGGACTGGCGGTTTATTTCGTGATCTGGTGGCTGACGCTGTTCGCCGTCCTGCCGATTGGCCTGCGCACCCAGGACGAAGAGCAGGAGGTCGTGCCGGGGACGGTCGCGAGTGCGCCTGCGCGGTTCCGGGCTTTGCGCATCTTTCTGACGACCACGATCGTATCGGGCCTGATCTATGGCGCCTGGTATGTGGCCGGCGCCTATTTCGGCATCGGCTTCAATGACTTGCCCGTAATCATGCCGGGCCTTGCGCCCAAGGCCTGATCTCCCACGGCAACGACGCATCTGTCGACAAGGCAAAAAAAAACAAGGTCAAAAGACCTTGTTCGAAGCTTCGCGTGATCCTTCACCATTTAAGGGGCTGCGAACGTGCGCGCCTAGATCTGATCCTCCCAAGACTTTACCGCGAGTGTGGCAAAGATTTGAACTCCCTGCCTCTTTTATGGGCTGAACCTAGCCCAATCAGTGACCGTTGTCACCCCTGAATCTTGCAGATTTGTTACAGTCACCAAAAAAAATTTCTGCAGATGTTTTTGTCGCATGAAAGTCATGGAATGGCCGGATCTGCAGGGCTTGTCGGCATGATTTCTGTGCCGGGGATGGCTCTTGGCGCAGCGAAATCGGCCCAGCTGTGGGCAGGGACGGTGAACGGCGCTTGCGGGTTTTCTTCTGAAGACCAAACGGCTATGAACGCTTCCTGATATCCATCCTCAATCGCTGATTCCGCGCGTTTGCGCGGCATCGACAACCATCTGGAATTCGTTATGCGTCTGTCGCGCTACTTCATGCCGATCCTCAAGGAAAATCCCAAGGAAGCGGAAATCGTTTCCCACCGCCTGATGCTGCGGACGGGCATGATCCGCCAGCAGAGCCAGGGCATCTATTCCTGGCTGCCGCTCGGCAAGCGCGTGCTCGACAAGGTCAACGCCATCATTCGCGAAGAGCAGAACCGTGCCGGTGCCATCGAGCTGTCGATGCCGACCCTGCAGTCGGCCGAGCTCTGGCAGGAAAGCGGCCGTTACGAGGATTACGGCAAGGAAATGCTGCGCATCCGCGACCGGCAGGACCGCCCCATGCTCTACGGCCCGACCAACGAGGAAATGATCACCGACATTTTCCGCTCGTCGGTGAAGTCCTACAAGAGCCTGCCGCTCAACCTCTACCACATCCAGCTGAAGTTCCGTGACGAGATCCGTCCGCGCTTCGGCACCATGCGCTCGCGCGAATTCCTGATGAAGGACGCCTATTCCTTCGACCTCACCCAGGCCGACGCGATCCATTCCTACAACAAGATGTTCGTCGCCTACCTGCGCACCTTCGATCGTCTCGGTCTGCGCGCCATCCCGATGCGCGCCGACACCGGCCCGATCGGCGGCAATCACAGCCACGAGTTCATCATCCTGGCCGATACCGGTGAATCGGAAGTCTTCTGCCACAAGAGCTTCGTCGACTTCGATATTCCGGCAGCCGACACCGATTTCGACAGTGTCGACGGTCTGCAGTCGATCTTCGACAAGTGGACCTCGGTCTATGCCGCAACCTCGGAAATGCATGATGAGGCCGCCTTCGGCGCAATCCCGGACAGCGACCGCCTCTCGGCGCGCGGCATTGAGGTTGGCCACATCTTCTATTTCGGCACGAAATATTCCGAGCCGATGGGCGCCAAGGTGCAGGGTCCCGATGGCAAGGAACACCTTGTCCACATGGGCTCCTATGGCATTGGGCCGACACGCCTTGTTCCCGCCATCATCGAAGCCTCGCATGACGAGAACGGAATCATCTGGCCGGCGTCTGTCGCGCCCTTCGATGCCGTTGTGATCAACATGAAGCCGGGTGATGAGGGCTGCGACACGACCTGTGACCGCCTCTACACCGCCCTGCAGAATGCCGGCAAGGACGTGCTCTATGACGACACGGACGATCGCGCGGGCACCAAGTTCGCGACCGCCGACCTGATCGGCGTTCCCGTCCAGGTCATCGCCGGTCCGCGTGCCGTCGCCGCCGGCGAGGTGGAGCTCAAGGACCGCAAGACCGGCGCCCGTGAGACCCTCACGATCGAGGCCGCGATCAACAAGCTGACGGCCTGAGGCTTTTCGCCTCAAGCCGAACCGAGACTGGGTGTGCGAAAGCGCAATCCCGAGGCAAGGAGAGACCATGGCGACGACGGCCGCTGGCAACGAGACGGCAGACAAGGGGAAGGCGGCATCCGCGCGCGCTTTCTCCGGCTTTGAGCGCATGGTGGCCTGGCGCTATCTGCGCGCCCGCCGCAAGGAAGCCTTCATTTCCGTGATCGCCGGCTTCTCCTTCATCGGGATCATGCTGGGTGTTGCGACCCTGATCATCGTCATGGCCGTGATGAACGGCTTCCGCACCGAACTCGTCTCGCGCATCCTCGGCATCAACGGCCATATGATCGTCCAGGCGGTCGACCAGCCGCTGAGCGATTATGCCGGGCTTGCCGAACGTTTTGCGGCAGTTTCTGGCGTCACCATGGCGCTGCCGCTGGTCGAGGGCCAGACGCTGGCCTCGGGTCGGGAAGGGGCCGGCACCGGCGCGCTCGTGCGCGGCATCCGTCCGGATGATTTGACCAAGCTAACCGTCGTGTCGTCCAACATCCGCTCCGGCGACATGGTCGGCTTCGCCACGGGGCAGGGTGTTCTGATCGGATCGCGCATGGCCGCCCAGCTTGGTCTGGCCGCCGGCGACACAATCACCCTCGTCTCGCCGGAAGGGGATGTCACGCCGCTCGGTGTCAATCCGCGCGTCAAATCCTACCCGGTCTCCGGCATCTTCGAAATCGGCATGTCGGAATATGACGCCTCGATCATCTATATGCCGCTCGAGGAAGCCCAGCTCTATTTCAACGTCGAAGGCATCGTCCAGTCGATCGAGCTCTTCATCGCCGATCCCGACGCCGTCGACGAACTGCGCCCGCAGATCGAGGAGGCGGCCGGCCGCCAGATCTTCCTCACCGACTGGCGCCAGCGCAACCAGACCTTCTTCTCGGCACTGCAGGTCGAGCGCAATGTCATGTTCATGATCCTGACGCTGATCGTCCTGGTCGCGGCCCTAAACATCATCTCCGGCCTGATCATGCTGGTGAAGGACAAGGCAAGCGACATCGCCATCCTGCGCACCATGGGCGCGACCTCGGGCGCGATCATGCGGATCTTCTTCATGACGGGTGCCGCGATCGGCACGGTCGGCACGATCGCCGGCGTTTTTCTGGGCGTGATCGTCTGTCTCAACATCGAGAGCATCCGCCAGTTCTTCTCCTGGGTCTCCGGCACCGTGCTCTTCGATCCGGAACTCTATTTCCTGAGCCAGCTGCCGGCCGACATGAACATGAGCGAGACGCTCTCCGTCGTCATCATGGCGCTCAGCCTGTCCTTCATGGCGACCATCTTCCCGGCCTGGCGGGCTTCGCGCCTGGATCCGGTTCAGGCCCTGCGTTACGAATGAGGATGCCGAAATCAATGGCAAAAGACGTGGTTCTCACGCTCACCGGCATCGATCGCCATTATGGTCAGGGCGAGACAGTCCTCTCGATCCTCAAGGAGGCCGACTTCACGCTGCGCAGCGGTGAGACGGTCGCGCTGGTCGCCCCGTCCGGAACCGGCAAGTCGACGCTTCTGCATGTGGCGGGGCTGCTTGAACACCCCGACGGCGGCGAAGTCACCGTGGGCGGTGTCGCCTGCCAGGAGCTCGGCGACGAGGAACGCACCGCCATCCGCCGCAAGTCGATCGGCTTCGTCTATCAGTTTCACCATCTCCTGCCGGAATTCTCCGCGCTGGAAAACGTGATGATGCCGCAGCTGATTGCGGGACTGTCCAAGCCGGAAGCCGCAGAGCGCGCCAAGCAGCTTCTCGACTATATGCGCGTCGGTCACCGCGCCGACCACCGGCCTGCCGAATTGTCCGGCGGTGAACAGCAGCGTGTCGCCATCGCCCGTGCGGTTGCCAATGCGCCGCTCGTACTGCTCGCCGACGAGCCGACCGGCAACCTCGATCCGGAGACGGCGAGCTACGTCTTCTCCGCTCTTGAGGCCCTCGTCCGCCAGTCCGGCCTCTCGGCCATGATCGCGACCCACAATCACGACATCGCGCGCCGCATGGACCGCTGCGTCACCCTCGTCGACGGCAAGGTCGTCGAACTCGAGGTTTAAGACCCACATCCCATTCTGAAGCAGGCCCGTGCCTCGGTAGACTCGCTCTACCGAGGTTCGCGGTTTTTTTGGGTTGACTTTGGAACAAGATAAGAACAAAATAAAAACATAAAGGGACAAGGAGACAGAAATGACCGATATTCTTCGCGACCTTGCTGCATTTGCCTCGATGGCCGTATTCGTATCCAGCATGACCCTGCTGATGATGGCTCTCTGAAATTAAGGGCGGCAAAGCTGGTGAGGAAGGCTTTGCCGCCCGACTTCCTTCTGGACTTCGCGGACGCGAAGACCGAAAATCCCGACCGATTCATGAAGCAAGGAATGAAGCGGTATGGGCGAGGACAGCGTCGTTAAGGAAGCGTCCGGTGGGCTGGGCAATGGCCCGGGGTTTGTGCATCTGAGGGTGCATTCCGCCTATTCGCTGCTCGAAGGCGCTCTGCCGCTCAAGAAGATCCTTGGTAAGGCTGTTGCCGATGAGCAGCCGGCGATCGCAATCACCGATACCAACAATCTCTTTGTCGCGCTGGAATTTTCCCAAAAGGCGCTCGGGGACGGCATTCAGCCGATCATCGGCTGTCAGCTGTCCATCGATATGGAGGATTCCACCGGTGAGAAACGGGGTGGCAACGGGCATCTCCCGGATCTGCCCTCCGTCGTTGTTCTGGCCTCTGACGCAGACGGGTATGAACGGCTCGTCGATCTGGTGAGCCGTGCCTATCTCGGTGGCGATGCCGGGCAGCCGACGCATGTGAAGCTCTCCTGGTTCGAGGAGAGCGGCACTGAAGGGCTGATCCTGCTCACCGGCGCTGGCGGTGGTCCTGTCGACAGGATGCTGAAAGACGGCCACAAGGCTCAGGCGGAAAGCCGGCTTCTTGCGCTGAAGCAACTGTTCGGTGATCGGCTCTATGTCGAACTGCAGCGGCACGGGGAATACGACCGCACGCATGAGCGGCGCATGGTGCAGCTCGCCTACCAGCACGACATCCCCCTGGTCGCCACCAACGAGGCCTTCTTCCCGGCGCGGGATGACTATGACGCCCATGACGCCTTGATGGCTGTGGCCCACAACGCCATCGTCTCCAACGATGACCGCTTCCGTCTGACCCCCGATCATTATCTGAAGAGCCGGGCAGACATGATGAAGCTGTTTGCCGATCTGCCGGAAGCGCTCGAGAATTCCGTGGAGATCGCACGACGCTGCTCCTTCATCCTCGATACCCGCAAACCGATCCTGCCGCGCTTCACCGGCGGCAGTGATGATCCGGAAGAGGCCGAACGCGAGGAAGCGCTCGAGCTTCGCCGACAGGCGGTCGAAGGTCTCGACCAGCGCCTCGCGGCGCTCGGCATGGCGCCGGGCTACGAGGAAAAGGATTACCGCGAGCGGCTGGAATTCGAGCTCTCGGTCATCGAGCGCATGAAGTTTCCGGGCTACTTCCTGATCGTTTCGGACTTCATCAAATGGGCCAAGCAGCATGACATCCCGGTCGGCCCGGGCCGTGGTTCCGGTGCGGGCTCGCTGGTTGCCTACGCGCTGACGATTACCGACGTCGATCCGCTTCGCTTCTCGCTGCTCTTCGAACGCTTCCTCAATCCGGAACGCGTCTCGATGCCCGACTTCGACATCGACTTCTGCCAGGAGCGCCGCGAAGAGGTCATCCGCTACGTTCAGCGAAAATACGGCCGCGAGCAGGTGGGCCAGATCATCACCTTCGGTTCGCTGCAGGCGCGAGCGGCTCTGCGCGACGTCGGCCGCGTGCTGGAAATGCCCTATGGCCAGGTCGACAAGATCTGTAAGCTCGTGCCGAACAATCCGGCCAACCCGACGCCGCTATCGAAGGCGATCGAGGAGGAGCCGAAGCTGCGCGAGGCGGCCGACGAGGAGCCTGTCGTCGCGCGCCTCCTGGAAATCGCCCAGAAGATCGAAGGCCTCTACCGTCACGCCTCGACCCACGCGGCCGGTATCGTCATCGGCGACCGCCCGCTGTCGAAGCTGGTGCCGATGTATCGCGACCCGCGCTCCGACATGCCGGTCACCCAGTTCAACATGAAATGGGTCGAACAGGCTGGCCTGGTGAAGTTCGACTTCCTCGGCCTGAAGACGCTGACCGTTTTGAAGACGGCGGTCGATTTCGTCGAGGAACAACGCGGCATCAAGGTCGATCTGGCGGCAATCCCGCTGGATGACGTCAAGACCTATGACATGCTGTCGCGCGGCGAAACCGTCGGCGTCTTCCAGGTGGAAAGTGCGGGCATGCGCAAGGCCCTGATCGGCATGCGCCCCGACTGCATCGAGGATATCATCGCGCTCGTGGCACTTTATCGCCCGGGTCCGATGGAGAACATCCCCGTCTACAACGCTCGCAAGCATGGCGAGGAAGAGGTCGCCTCCGTCCATCCGAAGATCGATTACCTCTTGAAGGAAACCCAGGGCGTTATCGTCTACCAGGAGCAGGTCATGCAGATCGCTCAGGTCCTGTCGGGCTACTCGCTCGGCGAAGCGGACCTTCTGCGCCGCGCCATGGGTAAGAAGATCAAGGAGGAAATGGACAAGCAGTCCGCCCGTTTCGTCGATGGTGCGATGAAGAATGGCGTGTCCAAGCCGCAGGCGACGAACATCTTCGAACTGCTCGCCAAGTTCGCGAACTACGGCTTCAACAAGTCTCACGCGGCAGCCTACGCCATCGTCTCCTATCAGACGGCCTACATGAAGGCGCATTACCCGGTCGAGTTCCTCGCCGCCTCGATGACGCTCGACATGTCGAACACGGAAAAGCTGGTCGATTTCCGCCAGGATGCCGGCCGCCTCGGCATCGAAGTCGTGCCGCCCTCGGTCCAGACCTCCTATCGTCATTTCCAGACCGGCCCGAACCTCATCTACTACGCGCTTGCCGCCATCAAGGGCGTGGGTGAGGGGGCCGTCGACCACATCGTCGAGGTGCGCGGCGACAAGCCCTTCGACAGCATCGAGGACTTCTGCCTCCGGATCGATCCCAAGCAGATCAACCGTCGCGTCTTCGAAAGCCTGATCGCCGCCGGCGCCTTCGATTGCTTCGGCCGCGACCGCGCCGAGCTCGTCGGCAGCATCGATCGCATCATGGGTTATGCCCAGCGCGCCCAGGAAAACGCCGTCAGCGGCCAGTCCGACATGTTCGGTGCGGGCGGTGCCAGCGGCCCCGAGCGCATCGCCTTTGCGCCCTATACGCCATGGCTCTCCTCGGAGAAGCTGATGCGTGAATTCCAGGTGCTCGGCTTCTATCTCTCCGCCCACCCGCTCGACGCCTATCGCGACTTGCTTGAAAAGCTGCGCGTCCAGAATTTCGCGGATTTCTCCGTCGCGGTGAAACAGGGCGCCACCGCCGGTCGTCTCGCCGGCACGGTGATTTCGAAGCAGGAGCGCAAGACGCGCACCGGCAACAAGATGGGCATCGTCACCTTCTCGGATGCCTCAGGCCAGTACGAAGCGGTCCTGTTTTCCGAAGGGCTGAACCAGTATCGCGATCTGCTTGAGGCTGGGAAATCTCTGGTGATCACGGTTCAGGCCGAAGAGCGCCCCGAAGGCATCGGCCTGCGCATCCAGACGGCCCAGTCGCTGGAAGAGCAGTCGATCCGCATGCAGAAGGCCATGCGCGTCTATGTGCGTGATTCCGGTCCCCTGCGCGCCGTGGCCGCCCATCTCAATGCAAGGGGTGACGGCCTCGTCTCCTTCATCGTTATCAAGGACGAGGGGCAGCGCGAGATCGAGGTGGAACTCACCGAGCGCTTCCGGATTTCGCCGGAGATCGCAGCGGCGATGCGCTCGACGCCCGGCGTTCTAGATGTGGAGCTGGTCTGAGCTCAGGCCCTCGGCCTGGCCCGCGTCACGGTGATGAAATCCGTCCCATTCCCGGTCTCCTGACCGAGGCCCGTGTCGGAAATGGTGATCGACGACCCTTCGCTCAGCATGGTCTCGATGCGGGCGCGCAGCTCATCGGGCATCACGATGCGCGAAAGTGCCGCTTCAGCCGTGAAGAGTGCAGGGTCGTCTGCCGGGATCGTGATCCCCAGCCGCTTCTGGGTAGAGCCGGGCAGGTGGTCGTCAAGCGTCACGCCGCGCCAGACTGCCTTGCGCTTGAAGCGGTCGACATCGGTCGCTTCGAGGAAGTGGGTGCCGAGCGCCTTTTCAGGCTCCTTGAGATCGATGGGGGCCGAGAACAGCGGCTGGAACTTCTGCCGGATCATCAACTGGCCCATGGGCGGATGGTCTTCGCCGGCTTGCTCGTAGAGCGCAGCGAGGAACGGCTTCGACAGGATTTCCGGATCCTTTTCGATGGCATTCTTGTCCTTGAAAGCCTTGATCGCCGCAATCGTCCGCGAGCCGAGCAGACCGTCCGGAACGCCGGAATCGAAGCCCAGCTGGTTCAACAGCCGCTGCACGTCCATCGCGACATCGCGCTGGGTGCGGCGTGTGATGAGGATCCTGAGCGGCGGTGGCTCTTCGATCGTCAGCTTGGTTTCCGCACCGCTGCGGGGTGTGACGGAATTCATCGCCACTTCCACTGGCTTCAAACCCGCCTCCACCCGGCCGGGACGCAATTCGACGTCCGACAGGAGCCCACCGTCGTCAACTGGCGGCCTCGGGGTGAACAGATTGGCGTGGACGATCGGCTTCGGCACCACCGGATCGTCGGTGATGATCACATGCGCCCCGCGCTCGGTCATTTGGAAGAGCGTCTTGGCGAAGCCGTTCGGCAGGCGCACGCAGCCATGCGAGGCCGGATGGTTCGGCACCTTGCCCTCATGCAGGGCGATCCCCGACCAGGTCAGCCGCTGCATGAAGGGCATCGGCGCATTCGAATAGAGATTGGACTCGTGATATTTGCGCTTTTCCAGGATCGAAAAGATGCCGGAAGGCGTCGTGTGCCCGGGTTTACCGGTTGAAACCTTGGACGTCGCCACCACCTTGTCGCCGTCATAGACGGTGAGCGACTGATCGGCCTTCGAGACGAAGATCTGCAAGGGACCCTCTGCGGCCAGTGCCGTGCTGGCCGCAAGAGATAGGCTGAAGGCGAGGGCGAAACGCTGAAACATGGTCGACCACTTGAAACGCAAAACTGAATGCAAGCAGTCTATGAGGCGATGTTTAAGAAAAGTTTTGTGAAACGGCAGAGCGCGGCCTTGTCACGTCGCTGTGATCAACTGTCCACAGGTGTCACATCAAGCGTCGCGATCAGAGGCCGGCAGTCGGTCGTGGTCGAAGCTGCGGCGAAGCAACCGCCAGCAGCAGCGCGGCGATCGGCAGAGAGAATGCGTGGCCGAGATGCTTGAAACCGAGCGCCCCGACAAGCCCACCTAGGAAAAACATGCCGATGATCGGCAGCAGAATGGAAAGTTTCCGGCCGTCCGCCACGATCGGTGGGTGGTCGAGAGCACGCGCAAGGCTGCGATAGGCGAGCTTGCCGAGCTCGATGCCCATATCGGTGATCATGCCGGTGAGGTGTGTGGTGCGGATGCGTGCGCCCGATATCTTGGTGATCGTCGCGTTCTGCAGCCCCATGACGAAGCAGAGCAGCACCGCGGTGACCGGGGCGGCGGCTTCAGGGGAAACCACGGCGCCGACCCCGGCAAAGGCAATCAGCAGCCCGGATTCGAGTGCCAGCGGATAGGCATATTGCTGCCGCCGCGCATGGCGTCGTGCCCAGTTGATCAAGATGGCCGAACAGGCAGCCCCGAGGGTGAAACTGATGAGAAGCACGACGCCTGAGCCAACAAGGCCGAAGAGCCCGAGTGCCAGGTTGTCGGCGATTGCGGAGACGATGCCGGTCATATGCGAGGTATAGTGACCGATGGCAAGGAAGCCGCCGGCATTCATCGCGCCGGCGACAAAGGCGAGGATCGCGCCAAGCATCAGGTCGTTGCGCCCTGTCCGTCGATGGGCCGCCGCAATCCGAAACAGCCGCAGCCGCCCGGTCTGGCTGGCGGCTCGCCGAGGCTGATCTTTGTCGATGCCGATGGCTGCATGCGTCACGTGGGGGCCTATCGTTTGGATGGGAAGGTGTAACCCGTCTGCACGGTCCCCTTGCCGAACTTGTCGCGCAATTTGTCCATTGCCGCCTCTGCCGCCGCCCGCCGGGATGCCTGTGCATCCACGAGATCGGGCGGATCGGCCAGGGTCGGATCCTGCAGATCGCTGACGCCGATGCCGATCAGGCGAAACTTCGTGCCGTCGGTTTCTTTCTCGAGCAGCGACATGCCGATCCGGAAGATGCGATCGGCAAGCTGCGTCGGATCGTCCAGACGCCGGTTGCGCGTGCGCAGCTTGAAGTCCGACGTTTTGAGCTTCAGAACGACCGTCTGACCGGCAATCGCATGCCGCTTCAGCCGCCAGGCCACCTTCTCCGAGAGTGCGCGCAGATGCACCACGAGATCATCGAGACGGTGGATGTCCTCGAAGAATGTCGTTTCCGCCGACACGCTCTTCGCCGGGTCATTGGGATGCACGGTGCGATAGTCGATGCCACGTGCCAAACGCGCCAGACGTTGCCCCATCGTGCCGTAGCGACGCATCAGGTCGGTCTCGTCCATCACCTGCAGCTGGCCGATCGTGCGGATCCCATCCGCCTGCAGCGTCGCGGCAAAGGCTTTCCCGACGCCCCAGATCATCGTCACCGGCTTGTCTGCGAGGAAGGAGAGTGCCTCGGCTTCGCCGATGACCGAGAAGCCTCGCGGCTTCTGCAGGTCGGACGCCACCTTCGCCAGAAACTTGCAGTAGGACAGTCCGACGGAAACGGTGATGCCGATCTCCTGCTCGATGCGCCGGGCAAGCCGGGCAAGAACCCGCGCAGGCGGATCGTGGTGCAAAAGTTCCGTACCTCTGAGATCAAGAAAGGCCTCGTCGATCGAGATCGGCTGCACCAGCGGCGTCAGCTCCTCCATCATGGCCCGCACTTGGCGACCAACCGCCACATACTTCTCCATGTCCGGCCTGATCACCACCGCCTGCGGGCAGGCCTCGAGCGCCTTGAACATCGGCATGGCAGAGCGCACGCCATGGATGCGGGCAACATAGCAGGCGGTGGAGACAACCCCGCGCTTGCCGCCGCCGATGATCACGGGCTTGTCGATCAGGTCGGGATTGTCGCGCTTTTCCACGGACGCATAGAAGGCGTCACAGTCGATATGGGCGATCGACAGGTCGTAGAGCTCTGGGTGATAGACCAGCCGGGGGCTGCCGCAGGCGCGGCAACGGCGCACGCCGTCGGCCTGCCCGGTCAGACAGTCTCGACAGAAGCCGGCATGGAGGACGGGTGCGCTGGTCATGGCAGGAACAAAGGTTGAACATCGCCACCATATGCCGCGCGATGGCGGGAGACAAGTCCAAGCGGGCCCGCATGCGCAACTCTCTCAGGTCAGGAGGCGAAATGACTGCGGATGACACTGGCCGCCTCAGACCAATTCTCGACACGCCGCACGGTTTCCGGCGGGTCCGGGGCAAATTGGAAGATCGTCAGCGGTGGCGGCAGGTAGATCAGCAGGCAATCTGGCACATGCGCGCCAACCGAATGGAGGTTGTGGACCATGTCATCGACGAAGGCGAGGGGCAGGGGCCTTTCCGCATGAAGGGCTGCCACCATCGGCCCTTTCGCCTCTTCGGTGGCAATCATCGGAAAGTCGAGCGTCAGCTGATCGAGCAGCCTGCGCCGCACCTCGGCATGGCGCGGCGGCATGGCGGTCAGGAAGACGAGATCGCTATCTGCGCCAAGCGCATGAAGGCTCTCCACCGCATCGGCAAAAGGCGTCTGCCAGCGCTCCTGCTCAGTAAAGAAATCGTCGATCAACGCTTTTACGGCCGGCGCCCCGACAACGCTCTCGTCGCTGCCATTGACGATATTGCCGGTCAGCTTGAAGGAGCGCGGCAGCAGCCGGTGTCCCCGCGTCTGCAGGAAGGATTCGAACGGTGTCGCAAACTGCAACACCACGTCGTCGACATCGCAGACGATCAGCGGTCGGTCGCGGAGCTGGATGTGTTGAAGCTCGGTCAGCATCAGAAATCGGCGCTATCGAAGCTCGGCCCCGCATAGCGGTGATAGGCCTCGACCACCGATTCGGGTTTGGTCTCGGTTGCCGCGCAAAAGGACATGAGCGTCGGCTCGTGCTGCATCAGGAATTCCAGCATGCCGGCAAGGAAGGCCGGGTCGTTGACCGCCTGTCGCAACTGCCCCGGCTGCACACCGGACAGCGCCAGAAAACGCGACAGCATATCCGGTTCATTGGCCAGCCAACCCAGCACCGCAACCGCAGTCGCCTCGGCATCGGCCGGTATATCTCTGTTTTTCATAAAGTCTTTTCCTGTTGCTCTGGCAAATTACCGATTTCGAAACCAAATTGCACTAGCATGCTTGATGACGGAAGAAGCAACTCGCGCCGGGAATCCACGTCCCGGAGGCCCATCGGCGCGGGACAAGGGACCGGGTGAATGCCGAAAAAGGTTATGATTGTCGAAGACAACGAGCTGAATATGAAGCTCTTCCGCGATCTGATCGAGGCATCCGGCTATGAGACGGTGCAGACCCGCAACGGCATGGAAGCCATGGATCTCGCCCGGCGTCATCATCCCGATCTCATCCTGATGGATATTCAGTTGCCCGAGGTCTCGGGTCTCGAAGTGACCAAGTGGCTGAAGGACGATCCCGAACTGCATGTCATCCCGGTCATCGCCGTCACGGCCTTTGCCATGAAGGGTGATGAGGAACGCATCCGCCAGGGGGGCTGCGAGGCCTATGTCTCCAAGCCGATTTCGGTGCCGAAGTTCATCGAGACGATCAAGACCTATCTCGGAGATGCGTGAGGACCGACAGCCATGACTGCCCGCATCCTGGTCGTTGACGATATTCCCGCCAATGTGAAGCTGCTCGAAGCGCGGCTGATGGCGGAGTATTTCGACGTCCTGACGGCGAGCAATGGGCGCGACGCCCTCGATATCTGCGACCGGACCCAGGTCGACGTCATCCTGCTCGACATCATGATGCCGGAAATGGACGGGTTCGAGGTTTGCGAGCGGCTGAAGTCCAATCCGCGCACGGCCCATATCCCCGTCGTCATGGTCACCGCGCTCGACCAGCCCTCCGATCGCGTCCGCGGCTTGAAGGCCGGTGCCGACGACTTTCTGACCAAGCCGGTCAACGATCTGCAGCTGATTTCCCGTGTGAAGAGCCTGGTGCGCCTCAAGACGCTTACCGACGAATTGCGCATTCGCCACGATTCGACCCGCCAAGCCGGTCTCGACGATATGCTGCGCCTGCAGGATGGCCGCCTGGAAGAACAGGCGCATGTTCTCTTGGTCGACAGCCGCGGCGCCTCGCAGGAGCGCATCATCAAGGCGCTGAAGCCGATTGCCGAGGTGTCCGCCATGTCGGATCCGCAGGCGGCAGTCTTCGAGGCGGCGGAGAACAGTTTCGACCTCGTGATCGTCAATGGCAACCTGGAAGACTACGATCCCCTGCGGCTCTGCTCCCAGATCCGCTCGCTGGAGCGCACGCGTTTCATTCCGATCCTGTTGATCACCGAACAGGGCGATGAGCAGATGATCATCCGGGCGCTCGATCTGGGCGTCAACGATTACATCGTCCGTCCGCTCGACTCCAACGAACTGATTGCCCGCTCGCTGACCCAGGTGCGCCGCAAGCGCTATAATGACCGCTTGCGCAACAGCGTACGACAGACGATCGAACTCGCCGTGACCGACGCACTGACGGGCCTGCACAATCGTCGCTATCTCGACACCCATCTGCGCACGCTCTTTGCCCGCGCCAAGGTCCGCGGCCGTCCCCTGACGATCTGCATCACCGACATCGACCGCTTCAAGCAGGTCAATGATGTCTACGGCCATGATGCCGGGGACGAGGTGCTGAAGGAGTTTGCCGGGCGCATCCGGTCGACGGTGCGCGGCGCCGATCTTGCCTGCCGGTTTGGCGGCGAGGAGTTTGTCGTCGTCATGCCTGACACGCCCGCGGAAGCCGCAGCCGCCGTCGCGGAGCGTCTCCGTGGCATGATCGAGGCGCGGCCTTTCCAGCTGCGTTCGGGCGAGACGCCGCTGATGCTCACGGCCTCCATGGGGATCGCGACCCTGATGCCCGGGATTGACACACCCGAGCAGCTCCTGAAGCAGGCTGACCGCGCGCTTTACGAAGCCAAGAATTCTGGCCGCAACAGAGTGGTCGCCGCCGCTGCTTGAGCGTTTTTGTGTCAGCAGTTTCCTGCTCTGCTCGATTTTGATCCTAGCCCGGCAAGATGTTCACAGCTTTATTGATGCTGGTCGCCTGTGCATGGGCACAAAATCCTGCTGTGTTTTTGAGCAGTTACAAAGGCACATATCCATTATTTCCGGAATAGTCCTGCGCGAGCCTGAGGCTCATCGCGTCAACCAAAGCTGACATGTGCTTAGTGATCTTTGTATTTAACTGAATATTAGATTACGCTTTGGCGGGTGAGACCTGCTCGCCTTTCGCGAGGGCATGCAGCGTGGAGAAACTAGACTTGGGTCTTTGTCAAATGAACTGAGGGTATTCTAAAAGGTTAATGTGTGTAGAACTGACTATCACCTTCCAAGCACAAGATCATCCGCGGCTAATTTAACCATATTGGAGCGATGATCCGGGCGTCAGTTAATAAACTGTTGATTTTTTTCTCTACTTGAGAGAACTTGCACCCATCAGACAAGACCTCTGCCGAGGTTGTGAATACCCCATGATGCTCAGGTCCGCCGCATCTCCTGGGTCGTGGGGTCGGTCGGTTGGTATGTGACGTCAAAACGGTTCCTCGTGCCGTGTCCCATGCCGACCGACCCCCTAATTGAAAAACACCGGTTTCCGCGAGGAAGCCGGTGTTTTTCGTTTTGGACACCCGTGACGTCAGGCAGGACCGCCAAAGAAAAAGGCGCGCCGCAGAACGGCACGCCTTTTTTGAGAAGCCTTCGATCAAGTCTTACTTGATCTTGGTTTCCTTGAACTCGACATGCTTCTTAGCAACCGGGTCGTACTTGGTCTTCGTCATCTTGTCCGTCATGGTACGGCTGTTCTTCGTGGTCACGTAAAAGAAACCCGTGTCAGCCGTCGACAGAAGCTTGATCTTGATGGTTGTAGCCTTGGCCATGGTCGTCCTGCCTCTAATAAACGAAGCCGTGGACGACCGAACGAGGCCCACGGCAAATCTGGCGCGAAACTACAAATCGCGCCTGAAAAGTCAAGTGCGTTTCGGCTTAAAAAGCAGGCGTCCCAGGGAAAGCACCACATAGAGGGCGAAGAAGCCGGCAATTGCCCATGCAAAGCCGTCATTGCCGGTGATGTCAATGGCGGCTCCGATCGCCTGTGGGCCCGCAACAGTGCCGACGGCATAGCAGAAGATGAAGGCCGCGTTCGCAGCAGCAAGATCGGCGCCTGTGAGTCGCGAGCCGAGATGGCTCAAGCCCACGGTGTAGAGACCGGACACGCAACCGCCCCAGAACAGAAGCACGATGGCCATCAGGTGCCAGTGGTCGGAGAGCCAGGGCAGGGCGAGCGATCCAGCAAGCCCGATGACGGCGAGTGCAGAGAGAAGCTTGCGGCGATCGCGCATTCGGTCGGAGAGGAGCCCCAGCGGGATCTGGAACACCATGTTGCCGATCCCCATGACGGTGAGCAGGAGCGCTGCCTGTGTCTCGGTAAAGCCGCTGCGGGTGGCATAGATCGGAAAGAGCGACAACCCGCCGGCCTCGACCGCCCCGAAGACGAAGACCGCCACGGTCGCCGTCGGCACGAGGAAGATATAGCGGAAGAAATGCATCTCCGGCTTTTCGCCCAGCACAGGGCTCTCGTGGCGAGCGATATAGATCGGGATGGCAGCC
>DAMDHD010000006.1:246923-274338 GCA_032102365.1 Allorhizobium sp. CTOTU50464
GAATCGCCACGGCACCCACGGCAAAGGGCAGCAGGCCTTCACTGCCGATCACCGAGAAGAGGAGGGGACCGCAGGCAAAGCCGACCGCCAGCATCGTGGCATAGATGCCCATGACCAGGCCGCGCTTGCGCGACGGTGCTGCGGCATTGATCCAGAATTCCGAGAGGATGAAGAGCGTGGTTGTCGCACCATGGAAGACGATGCGCAGCGGAAACCACATCCAGAATTGCGTGGCGTAGTAGAAGCCGACCGCGCTGATCGCCGACAGCAGGACCGCCCAAAGCATGGTCGGCACGACACCGAACTTGTGGGCGAGCTTGGTCGTCACCGGTGCCGCAGCCATTGCGGCAATGCCGGCCATGGCGGAGTTGAGGCCGATCAGCGTGGAGGAAATACCGCGCTTTTCGAGAATGATGCTGAGCAGTGGCAAGCCGAGGCCGATAGCAATGCCGACAGCGGAGATCGAAGCAATCGCCGCCACGAGAGAGGGCCAGTGGATCTCTTCACGATGGCCGTTCAGGCCCTGTTTCGTCTCAGACATCGGACACCCGGTCGTTGATGTCAGGTCCCAGCCTGCGATCGAGGCGCAGGCAAGCGGGTGTCGAAATCTGTGATGGCATCGGCGCGTATTAGCTCCCGGGCGTCGTCGATCGGCGCGGCATGTTCAGACCGGAAATCGCGCACCTGTCAAGCGCTTCTGATCTCTCGCGGCGAATCAAGCCGGCGACTTTTTTGGACCTTTAACGATAAACCGCCACAGCCACGTGACGATTGAGTGACTTAGTCGCGTCCCTCGACGAAGGCTTCCGGCTCGTCTTCCTTGCCGCCAAAGCCGTGCATGCGCAATGCCCATTGCAGGCCAACGACCCCACCCTTGATCGGCTGCAGGCACAGAAGCGAGGTCACCACGCCGATCGGAGCCCAGATCGCGAAATGCACCCAGGCCGGCAGCACGAAGACCAGATCGGTTGCCATGAAGCCGCCGACCAGCACATGGCCGAGGATCAGGATGACCAGATAGGCCGGCAGGTCGTCTGCCCGATGATGATGATAGTCCTCTCCACAGGCGGCACAGTTGTCGACCACCTTGAGGTAGCTGCGGAACAGCTTGCCGGATCCGCAGGCGGGGCACTGGTTCAGCATGCCGCGCTTGATCGAGCGCCCGAGCGGGCGGTCGGTCTTGTAGCTGGCGCCATATTGCATGGTCACTGGGGTCTGATTGGCGGTCATGTCCTGCCTCCGGGGCAAAAGGGTCAACGTCGCGAGCGTGGCGGACGAGTCCCGGGCTGCTTGCGCCCGTTCCGCCGTCCCGCCTTGTGGAAGGAACGCGTCGCCACCGGCATCTTGCGTCCCTCGCTCAGCATCTCGAAGCGCAGCGCACCGGCGAGCGGCACAGCCTCCACCAGACGAACCTCGACGGTATCGCCGAGCTGATAACCGAGCCCGGACTTCTCACCCGTCAGGGCCTGATGCGCTTCGTCGTAGATATAGTAGTCGCGACCCAGTGTTGAAACCGGGATGAAGCCATCTGCGCCAAATTGCGGCAGGCTGATGAAGAGGCCGGACTTCGTCACGCCGCCAACCTGACCCTCGAATTCGTCGCCGATGCGACCGGCCAGGTGATGCGCGATCAGCCGGTTGATCGTGTCACGCTCGGCCGCCATGGCCCGCCGCTCGAAGGTCGAGATCTCGGCCGCGATATCCTCGAGGCTTGCTTCCTCGTCCGGCGTGATGCCGCCTTCGCCGAGACCGAGTGATCCGACCAGCGCCCGATGCACGATCAGGTCGGCATAGCGCCGGATCGGCGAGGTGAAGTGCGCATACTTCATCAGATTAAGGCCGAAATGGCCGATATTGTCGGGGCTGTAGATCGCCTGGCTCTGGCTGCGCAGAACCATCTCGTTGACCATGGTCTGGTGCGGCGTGCCTTCAGCCTTGGCAAGGATGCCGTTGAACGAGTTCGACCGCATGTTGCCGCCCTTGACGAGCGACATGCCAAGCGTGGCGAGAAACTCGCGCAGCACTTCCTGCTTGGCGAGCGTCGGCGCGTCATGGATTCGGTAGATCAGCGGCTGGCGCTTCTTCTCCAGCGACTCGGCAGCCGAGACGTTCGCCTGGATCATCATCTCCTCGATCAGCTTGTGCGCATCGAGGCGTTCCGGCACATGCACGCGATCGACCGTGCCGTCCTCCTTGAGGATGATCTTGCGCTCGGGCATGTCGAGCTCGAGCGGCTGGCGACGGTCGCGACCGCGCTTCATCACACCATAGGCATGCCACAGGGGTTTCAGGATCGGCTCCAGCAGCGGCCCGGTCTTGTCGTCAGGCTTGCCGTCGATCGCGGCTTGCGCCTGCTGGTAGGAAAGCTTGGCCGCACTCTTCATCATGATGCGGTGGAAGGTGTGGCTCGCCTTGCGGCCCTCATGCGAGAAGACCATACGCACGGCGAGAGCCGGACGGTCGACGCCCTCGCGCAGCGAGCAGAGATCGTTGGAGATCCGCTCCGGCAGCATGGGAACGACGCGGTCGGGGAAGTAGACGGAATTGCCGCGCTTCAGCGCCTCGCGGTCCAGCGCCGATTTCGGCCGGACATAATAGGACACATCGGCGATGGCGACGGTGACGATCACGCCGCCCTCATTGTCGGGCGATGGGTCGAGCTCGGCATAGACGGCGTCGTCGTGGTCCTTGGCGTCATGCGGATCGATGGTGATCAGCGGCAGCTCGCGCCAGTCCTCGCGATGCGACATCGAGGCGGGCTTGGCCACCTCGGCTTCCGAGATCACCGACTGCGGGAAGATATGCGGGATGCCATGCGCATGAATGGCAATCATCGAGATCGCCTTTTCGGATGCGACAGAGCCGACCACCGTCAGCACCTTGGCACGTGTCAGGCCCATGCGCGCTGCACGACCGACCTCCACCTCGACCAGATCGCCGTCCTTGGCCTCGCCCAGATCGGTCGCGTCGATCTGCATCTCTTCGCCACGGCGATCGATTGGCATCAGGCGCGCGCCGCCGTCGGGCATCATTCTGACGACACCCATGACCGAGCCCACATGCCGGTCGAGGATCTTGATCACCCGCGCCGTATAGGCGGGGCCGGAGCGGTCCTTGTTGGTGAAGATCTTGGCAAGCACCCGATCGCCAAGCCCGCCAACCGGTGTCTTGCCCTTCGAGCGGTCCGAGCTGGCCTGACGGATCAGCACCGCCGGTGCGGCACCGGCCTCATCAGGCCACTCGGCCGGACGGCCGATCAGCTCGCCATCCTTGTCGCGGGTGGTGATGTCGAGAACGGTCACCGGGGGCAGTGCGCCCGGCCGCGTCAGAGACTTGCGGCTCTTCTGCACCAGCCCGTCATTTTCTAGATCCTTCAGGGCCTGCTTCAGCTCCACCCGCTGCTCGCCCTTGAGGCCAAAAGCCTTGGCGATCTCACGCTTGGAGGCGCGATCCGGGTTCTCCGTGATGAACTGCATGAGAACATCACGCGGCGGAACCTCGCCGTGGATCATGGCAGCCGGGTTGCCGGCCTTGGCCTTGGCCGCGCCTTCCGCACGCCGGCTCTTGCGGTTGCCGGAGCCGGGGATCTCGGATGGGTCGCGGAATTTCTTGCTCAAGTCGCACTCTTCTTCGTTGTCTTCGCCTTCGCAGCCGTCTTGGCCGGTGCCTTCTTGGCAGCGGCCGCCTTCGGCTTCGCAGCGGCCTTCTTCGGCTTTTCAGCAGCACCGTCGGCAGACTTTGCCTTGGCAGCCTTGGCCGGAGCCTTCTTCGCCTTGGTCTTGCCGCCGCCATCCTTGGCCGCGCGCTCGGCGATCAGCACCAGCGCTTCATCAACGGTCACGCTCTGCGGATCCTTGCCCTTCGGCAGGGTCGCATTGACCTTGCCCCAGTTGACGTAGGGACCGTAGCGGCCGTCACGAACCGTAATCGCTCCGCCGTCGGGATGTTCCCCGAGTTCCTTGAGGGCTGCGGCCGCCGTCCGGCCACGGCCGCCCGGGCCCTTGCTCTGCTTCTCGGCGAGCACGGTCACGGCGCGGTTGATGCCGATGGAGAGCACATCTTCGATGCCTTCCAGATTGGCATAGGTGCCGTCATGCAGCACGAAGGGTCCGTAGC
The DNA here is from genome assembly GCA_032102365.1 of Allorhizobium sp. CTOTU50464. Classification (GTDB taxonomy): domain Bacteria; phylum Pseudomonadota; class Alphaproteobacteria; order Rhizobiales; family Rhizobiaceae; genus Allorhizobium. The sequence goes on from DAMDHD010000006.1 coordinate 251,040, forward strand.
GCCCGAGACCGGCCGTGATCATCTTGCCGGTTTCGGGATGCGGACCGACATCGCGCGGCAGCGACAGCAGTGACAGCGCCTTCTCGAAATCGATATCGGCCGGCGACCAGCCCTTGGGCAGCGAGGAGCGCTTGGCTTCCTTGCCGTCGCCGCGCTGGACATAGGGTCCGAAGCGGCCGGAACGCAGCGTGATTTCCTCGTCGGTCACCGGATCCTTGCCGAGTGCCCGGGGCTCGTTGCTGCCATTGGCTTCGGCTTCCGCGCCGCCTTCGGAGGTCAGCTGGCGCGTATAGTTGCATTCCGGATAGTTGGAGCAGCCGACAAAGGCGCCGTACTTGCCAAGCTTCAGCGACAGGTTGCCGGTCCCGCAGACCTGGCAGATGCGCGGATCCGATCCGTCTTCGCGCTTCGGGAAGACGAGTGGCGCCAGCGCCTCGTTCAGTGCGTCGAGCACGTTCGTGACGCGCAGTTCCTTGGTGTCTTCGATCTGGGCGAAGAAGTCCTGCCAGAAGTTGCGCAGCACGTCCTTCCAGTTCAGTTCGCCGGCCGAAATCTTGTCGAGCTTCTCCTCCAGATCGGCGGTGAAGTCGTATTCGACATACTTCGTGAAGAAGTTCTCGAGAAACGCCGTGACCAGCCGTCCCTTGGAATGCGGGATCAGCTTGCGCTTGTCCATGATCACATATTCACGGTCGCTCAGCGTCTTCAGCGTCGCCGCGTAGGTCGAGGGACGGCCGATGCCGAGCTCTTCCATCTTCTTGATCAGCGAGGCTTCCGAATAGCGCGGCGGCGGCTCGGTGAAGTGCTGGCTGGCATTCACCTTCTGCTTGGCCAGTGCCTCGCGGGCATTGATCTCGGGCAGGCGGCCATCCTCGTCGTCACCATCTTCCGGTGCTTCGCCTTCTTCGCGCTGGTCCGTATAAGCCGCAATGAAGCCGTCGAAACGGATGACCGAACCGACGGCGCGGAGGCCTGCCTTATCACCCTTGTTGTCGGCGAGGATCTCGACCGTCGTGCGCTCGATTTCCGCCGAGGCCATCTGGCTCGCGATGCCGCGCTTCCAGATCAGGTCGTAAAGGCGCATCTGGTCTGCATCGAGGAAGCGCCGCAGCTTGTCTGGCGAGCGATTGAAATCGGTCGGACGAATGGCTTCGTGCGCTTCCTGGGCGTTCTTCGCCTTGGTCGAATAGAAGCGCGGCTTCTCCGGCACGTAGCGCGGTCCGAACTGGTCGAGCACGGCGGCACGGGCAGCGTCGATGGCTTCCGGTGCCATCTGCACACCGTCGGTACGCATATAGGTAATGAGACCGACAGTCTCGCCGCCGATATCGATACCTTCATAAAGCTTCTGGGCGACCTGCATGGTGCGCGACGCCGAGAAGCCGAGCTTTGAAGAAGCGGCCTGCTGCAGGGTCGAGGTCGTAAAGGGAGGGCCTGGATTGCGCTTGACGGGCTTCGCCTCGACGCTGTCGACCGCATAGGCCGCTCCATCGAGGAGCGCCTTGATCTGGTTGGCCTGTTCGCCATTCGTCACGGAGTTGCGCTGGATGCGCTTGCCGAGATGCGAAACGAGCTTCGCCTCGAATTCATCGCCGCGCGGCGTCTTCAGGAGCGCGGAGATGTTCCAGTATTCTTCGGCGACGAAACGCTCGATTTCCGTCTCGCGGTCACAGACGAGACGGAGCGCCACGGACTGTACGCGGCCGGCAGAGCGCGCACCCGGCAGCTTGCGCCAGAGAACCGGCGAAAGGTTGAAGCCGACGAGATAGTCAAGCGCGCGGCGGGCGAGATAGGCGTCCACCAGCGGCGTGTCGATGTCGCGCGGATTGGCCATGGCATCGAGCACGGCCTTCTTGGTGATGGCGTTGAAGACGACGCGCTTGACCGGCTTGTCGCCGATCACTTTCTTCTTCTTCAGAAGGTCGAGCACATGCCACGAAATCGCTTCCCCCTCGCGATCAGGGTCGGTTGCGAGAAACAGGCCGTCGGATGACTTTACCGCGTCGGCGATATCCTTCATGCGCTTCTGGGACGCGCCATCCACCTCCCAGAACATCTCGAAATCCTGGTCCGGCAGAACGGAGCCATCCTTGGCTGGCAGATCGCGCACATGGCCGAACGAGGCGAGCACCTTGTATCCGGAGCCCAGATACTTGTTGATCGTCTTGGCCTTGGCCGGGGATTCTACGACTACGACGTTCATTGGATAGCTGTACCTTCAACGCATCCGATCAGTGGCACCGCACCACAGTCTTCGGAACACGGTTTTCCGACATGGAGGGCGAAACGGCTGCGGTCAAGAGGCGCCGCCTATTTTCCGACCTATGGATATATACAACCGGAGGAAGATCATAGGTAGATTGCAATCTAGGATAAATGCTCTATTGTGGTCGTGCGAGATATGGCGAGGCCAGGTTGTGGCGGCCTCTGGTGGTGACGGGCGAGAGCGATGGCACGAGACACAGGCGAAACGAATGGTCGCGCAAACCGCACGATGGAAAACATCGCCGATATCAGACAGATGCTCGCCGAGTTGCGCATGGTGGCCGAAAACGAAGGCGCCGAAATGCTGTGCTACCTGATCGAGATGGCCTATGTGGAGGCTGGCGACGTCCAGTCCGGCCGCCGCTCGCTGTCAATCAATCATGCTCAGCGAGACAAAGCCACCCGCATGCCGTTCTAACCGGCCTGCAATGTCGAGCTCCAGCAGGACCAGATAGACCGAGGATGCGGCAAGCCCCGTATGCCGGATGATATCGTCGATTTCGACCGGCGTCGGCCCGAGCGCTTCCACGATCACGAGGCGCTCATCATCATTGGGCGGCGGTGCAAGCGCATGCTCCCGGCCTTCCTCGCTATCCGGCTCGTCTGCCTCGTTCTGCGAAAAGAGATCGAGTTGCGAGATCGGCGCCAGCGCCTGCAGCACGTCCTGCGGCTTGGTCGTGACCGTCGCCCCATCCTTCAGCAGCCCGTTGGTGCCTTCGCAGCGCGGATCGAGCGGCGAACCCGGTACGGCAAACACCAGCCGGCCGAACTCGCCGGCAAGCCGAGCCGTGATCAGCGAGCCCGATCGCGCCGCAGCCTCGATGACGACCACGCCCAGGGCCACGCCTGCAATCAGCCGGTTGCGCCGGGGAAAATCCCGCGCCCGCGGCTCCCAGCCGAAGGGCATTTCAGAGATCGCAAGACCCCGTCCACTGCAGATCTGGTCGAGCAAGTCGACATTCTCAGGAGGGTAGGGCTGGTCGAGCCCGCCGGCCATTGCCGCGATCGTACCAGTGTCGAGACTGGCGCGATGCGCGGCGGCATCGATCCCGCGGGCGAGACCGGATACGACGCAGTAGCCGGCTCGGCCGATCTCGCGGGCCATCATCGCCGCAAACTTCGCGCCACTGATCGAGGCATTGCGCGATCCGACGATCCCGACGGACGGAAGGTTGGCAATGCCGAGATCGCCTTTCGCGGCAATCAGGGGAGGAGCCGCATCGATCTGTCGGAGCGCCGGGGGATAGTCGGGTTCGCCAATGCCGATGAAGCGCGCGCCGAAACGATGCGCGGTCTCGATCTCACGCTCGGCTTCGGCGATGGTGGCAACGCGGATGCTGCGCGTCGATCCGCCCCGCCGGGAAAGCTCTGGAAGCGCATCCAGCGCAGCTTCGGCGGAACCGAAATGGTTGATGAGATCGCGAAACGTCGCAGGTCCGACATTGTCGCTGCGAATGAGCCTGAGCCAGGCGATCCTCTGGCGGTCCGTCAGCGCAATCCCTTTTCGTCTTGCGCCGTCTGACCCCATGGCTCTCCTCTAGCCCTTTTTGCCGATCTTGCTTTCGGTGCCCGCGATCAGCCGCTCGATGTTCTGCTTGTGACGCCAATAGGTGATGACGGTCATGACTGTCGTCACGAGCGCCGCCTCTTCAACCCCAAGTATCCACAATGCAACCGGAATGACAAGTGTGGCGACAAGGGCAGACAACGAAGAGTAGCGGGTGATGAAGGCGACCGAGAGCCAGGCAACCGCAAAGACAAGAACCATCAGCGGCGCCACGCCAAGCAGCGTGCCGATATAGGTCGCGACACCCTTGCCGCCCTTGAAGCCGAGCCAGACCGGGAAGAGGTGACCGATGAATGCGGCGAAGCCGCCGAAAAGTCCGGCATTATGGCCAAACACCGCATGCGCGATCAGCGCCGCTGCCGTGGCCTTCAAGGCGTCGAGCAGGAGCGTGGCTGCAGCCAGCTTCTTGTTGCCGGTGCGCAGGACATTCGTCGCGCCGATATTGCCCGAGCCGATCGAGCGCAGGTCGCCAAGCCCGGCCATCTTGGTCAGCACCAAGCCGAAGGGGATGGAGCCCAGCAGGTAGCCGAATACGAGAACGATGGCGAGATTGCCCCAGCCGAGGGCGGAAATGTCGATCATGGGGATCCGTCTCCTCTTGGATTCCTTAGAGTGCGTGGACGCACTGGCCGCCGACATAGGTCGCAACGGCCCGGCCCGAAAAACGAGCATCTTCGAACGGCGTGTTCTTCGAGCGCGCTAGCAGGCTGTCGCGCGAGACGAGCCAGGGTTCATCGAGATCGATGAGCGCGATATCGGCAGGCGCGCCGGGCTTGAGCGTGCCGCCCGGAAGGCCGAAGATCTCGGCCGGCCTTGTCGACATGGCATCGATCAGCCGCATCAGCGGCACCTGGCCGGCATGGTGCAGGCGAAGGGCGGCCGACAGCATGGTCTCAAGCCCGATCGCGCCGTCCGCTGCCTCGCCGAAGGGCAGGCGCTTGGTGTCCACGTCCTGCGGGTCATGCGAGGAGACGATGATGTCGATCTGTCCCTTGGCCAGGGCGTCGACCATCGCCATGCGATCGTCTTCTGAGCGCAGCGGCGGATAGAGCTTGAAGAAGGTCCGGTACTCGCCGATATCGTTTTCGTTGAGGCTCAGATGATTGATCGAGATGCCGCAGGTGACCTTGGCGCCGCGCTTGCGGGCCACCTCGATCGCCTCCACCGATTCCGGCACCGAGATCTGCGAGGCGTGATACTTGGCCCGCGTCAGCGCCGCGATCCGCAGATCACGTTCGAGCGGAATGACTTCGGTCTCCTTTGGAATGCCCGAGAGGCCGAGCCAGCTCGCGAGCAGCCCTTCGTTCATCACGCCATTGGCCGCGAGATATTTTTCGCGCGTTTCGAGCGCGATCACGGCGCCGAACTCCCGGGCGTAAGTCATGGCCCGCCGCAGCACCTGTGTATCGTTGAGCCCGTAACGGCCGTTGGTGAAGGCAACCGCTCCGGCCTGCTGGAGCATTCCCATCTCCGTCATTTCCGCGCTGGTCAGCCCCTTGGTCAGGGCCGCTGCCGGATAGACATTGACGTCGGCCGTGTCGCGCGCCGTCTTCTTGACGAATTCGACGAGAGCGATGTCGTCGATGACGGGATCGGTTTCCGGCATCATGATGAAGGATGTGATGCCACCGGCCGCTGCCGCCTTGCTGGCCGAAGCAATGGTTTCGCGATGTTCGGCACCCGGTTCGCCAACGAAGACGCGGGCATCGACGAGACCCGGAATGGCGGTGAGGCCCCGTGCATCGCGGATTTCTGCGCCCTCAGGCGCGCCCTGGTTCTGGGCATCCGCGCCAGCGGCGACAATCAGCCCGTCATGGCCGACAATGATGGTGCCGACTTCGTCGAGCGTGCGCGAGGGATCAACGATCCGGACATTCTTGAGAACAAGAGGCTTTCTCATGCGCCCATTCCCTCCGAACGCGGTCCCTGGTTCTGCGACACCAGCAGCGTCTCCATGACGGCCATGCGAACTGCGACCCCCATTTCCACCTGGCTTTCGATCACGCTCTGCGGGCCATCTGCCACTTCGGAGGCGATTTCGACGCCACGGTTCATCGGACCTGGATGCATCACGAGCGCATCCTCCTTGGCGGCCTTCAGCTTCTCCGCATCGAGGCCGTAGAAGTGGAAATACTCGCGCACCGAGGGCACGAAGGAGCCGGACATGCGCTCGCGCTGCAGGCGCAGCATCATCACGACGTCAGCATCCTTCAGCCCTTCCTTCATGTCGTGGAAGACCTCGCAGCCCATGTCGGCGATGCCGGCGGGCAGAAGCGTCGCAGGCGCCACGACACGCACCCGGGCGCCCATGGCGTTCAGAAGCAGGATGTTGGAGCGCGCCACGCGCGAATGCAGCACGTCGCCGCAGATCGCCACGATGATGCGCGATAGCTTGCCCTTGGCGCGGCGGATGGTGAGTGCGTCGAGCAGCGCCTGGGTCGGATGTTCATGCTGTCCGTCGCCGGCATTGACCACAGCGCAGGCAACCTTTTGCGAAAGAAGGGCTGCCGCACCCGCCGAGGAATGCCGCACCACCAGCACGTCCGGCCGCATGGCATTCAGCGTCATCGCCGTGTCGATCAGCGTTTCGCCCTTCTTCACGGAGGAATTGCCGACCGACATGTTCATCACGTCGGCGCCGAGACGTTTGCCCGCAAGCTCGAAGGAGGCTTGCGTCCGCGTCGAGGCTTCGAAGAAGAGGTTGATCTGGGTAAGGCCCCTCAGCGTGGAAGTCTTCTTCTCCCGCTGGCGGCTGATTTTGACGGCTTCGTCCGCCTTGTCCAACAGAAACGTAATGTCCTGCTCGGTAAGGCCCTTGATGCCGATGAGATGGCGATGGGGAAAGAAGACCATGGACGTCCTCCTGAGATGTCACGCGGTCTATAAAGTGTGGGATCGGACCCGGCAAGCACATGCTAGGTGGATTGACGCGCGGTCCCCATGTAATAGGAGCGAAGAGAAGGTGGGGAACACCGGCGCTTTTTCGCGCCCTGGATGCTCCGACCAACGGAAAATGACGAAGGCGAGGCGTTGGCAGGCCAATGCATGTCTTCTTTCGAGATCGGCAGGATTGATGAACCGGACTGAAGAAAAACTCGCAGCGCTGAACCAGCCCAAGCCCTGGTCCGGCGTCAATGCCTACCGCGCCGATCCGTTGCTCGTCGATCTGACCTCCTCGCTGTCGCGCCCCTTGCGCGAGGAATATGATGTCATCGGCAAATATGTGACCTCGCCGGAAGCGCAGGAACTGGCGCGCATGGCCAATTCCAGCCCGCCGCAGCTTCGCACCCACGGCGTGCGCGGCGAACGGCTCGACGTCGTCGAATTCCATCCGGCCTGGCACGCCCTGATGCGCCGCTCGATGGCCTCTGGCCTGCATTCGTCCGTCTGGGAAAACGCACCGGAAGCCCGCGGCCACGAACACAAGGCCCGCGCCGTCCGCTTCTTCCTGACCGCCCAGCTCGAATCGGGTCATCTCTGCCCGCTCACCATGACGAGCGCCTCCGTGGCTGCTCTCGTGGCCTCGCCCGCGGTCCAGAAGGAATGGACGCCGCGCATCCTCTCGCGCAAATACGACAGCAGCAACAAGCCGCCGATGCAGAAGAGCGCCGTCACCATCGGCATGGGCATGACCGAGAAGCAGGGCGGCACGGATGTCCGCGCCAACACCACGAGCGGAGAGCGGGTCGGCGAGGGGATCTATCGCCTGTCCGGCCACAAGTGGTTCATGTCCGCCCCGATGAGCGACGCCTTCGTCATGCTCGCCCAGACCAAGGACGGCATGGGCTGCTTCCTCGTGCCCCGGCTTCTCGAAGACGGTTCCGCCAATGGTCTCGAATTCCAGCGCCTGAAGGACAAGCTCGGCAACCGCTCGAATGCCTCGTCCGAGGTCGAGTTCTCCGAAACCTTCGGCTTCCTGCTCGGAACGCCTGGTGACGGCGTGCGCACTATTCTCGACATGGTGACGCTGACGCGCCTCGATTGCGCGCTCGCCTCCGCAGGCATCATGCGCGCCTCCATGGCGGAAGCGGTTCATCATGTCCGCGGCCGCATGGTCTTCGGCAAGACGTTGATCGACCAGCCCTTGATGACCCGCGTGCTGGCCGACATGGCGCTCGATGTCGCCGCCGCCACGGCATTGGCCTTCCGCCTCGCCGACAGCTTCGACAAGGCGCGCGAAAGCCCGGTTGATGCAGCCTATGCCCGTGTCATGACGCCGGTCGCCAAATACTGGATCTGCAAGATCGCGCCATCGCTCATCTATGAAGCCATGGAATGCATCGGCGGCAGCGGTTACGTGGAGGAGCGTCCGATCGCCCGCCATTATCGCGAGGCCCCCGTCAACGCGATCTGGGAAGGCTCTGGCAATGTCATGGCGCTCGACGTTCTGCGTGTCTTGAGCCGCGGCAAGGATCTCTTCGAGACCCTTTTTGCCGGCCTCGAGCGGGATCTCGGCCCTTCCGGCAAGAAGACCGTCGAAGTCTTGCGCGCAGCGACAGCGCTCGCCGAACAGGATGAGGCCGCCGGACGGCTGCTCATCGAGCAACTGGCGCTCGCAGCCGGTGCCGCCGAACTCTATCGCTTAGGCGCGGGCAAGATCGCGGATGCCTTCCTCGAATCACGTCTGGCCGGCGGCTGGCGCCACACCTACGGCGTTCTCGATGCGCGATTCGATTCCCGTTACGTCATTGATCTTCTCTATCCGCCGGCCACCTGACCGGCGAAGTAGAGCACGACCGGGATGGTGAAGAAGGCGGCGACCGTCTGCACGGTTGCCGCTGCCGCGTAAAGATCGGCGTCGCCGCCCATCTGCTTGGCCAGCACATAGCCGTTCATCGCCGTCGGCACGGCAGCGCCGAGTGCAATCATCACCACGATGTCGCCGGAGAAGCCGAAGGCGAGCGCCAGCGTGACCGCCACAGTCGGGAAGACCAGGAGCTTGAAGCCAAGCGTCAGCAACACGCTGGCTTGTGGTTTCAGAGCATCGGCGATCCTCAAGCCGGCGCCGACCGTCACAAGGCCTAGGCCTAGGGAGGCACTCGCGATCAGGTCGACGGCCGTCATGACGGGCGCATACACCGTAACACCAGCGAGATTGACGCCGACGCCAAGTGCTGCACCGATGATGATCGGGTTGGTGATGATGCGGACCACGAATGTCTTCAGCCCACGGCTTTCGCCTGAGAACCAGACGAGCACGCCGACATTGATGAGGTTCAGGGGCACGATGATGGACGCCATGATGATGGCGATCACCGCCAGACCCGTCTCCCCGGTCAGTTTCTCGGCGATGGCGAGCGCCATGAAACCGTTCCAGCGCGTCGATGTCTGGAAAACTGAGGTATAGGTCGGCCCCGCCATCCCCTGGCGGCGCAACAGTGGCCAGATGGCAAGCACAAGCGCCGTCATCACGCAGACCGCCATCAGCGACACCAGCCCGATGCCGCCACTGTTCATCGAGGAGAAGTTGGTCGTCGATAACGTCTCGAAGAGAAGGGCCGGGAAGAGAACGAAATAGCCGAACTGCTCCAGTCCGCTCCAGAAGCTCTCGTTGATGAGCCTCGTGCGCTTCAGCACGACCCCGAGAATCACGAGCAGGAAGATCGGCAGGATGCTTTCGAAGATGATGAGCATGACAGGTCCAGAATGGCGGGCAGGCGAGGGGTAGACCCCGCAACCCCGCCTTTCAATCGAAAATCGTGTTCGGAAGACATTTTCGCCCATGTCTCTGAAACTGCTCATCCACAGCCGCCGTTAACCTTAACAAAGGGTTTACGTTGCGCCTTGGCGCCGAACGGGTCACCTTTTGGGCGGGACAGACGTTAAAGGGCAGAGTGGTGACGGACGCGGTTTTCGCACGGCCGGTAGCGACCATCATGATGATGGTCTTCTTTTCGGGATTGGCGCTCGATATCGCCGTTCCGGCTGCTGTGCTGACCGTGATGGCGTCACTGAAATGGCTGGTGGAAAGCTGGCCCGCGGCAAATGACTTGCCGTTCGATCGAAAGGCGGAAACGGCATGAAGACACTTCTGCTCTTGTGGGCTCTGCCCATCACGCTCCTGGGCGCCTGGTACGGTCTGTCCTACTACGACATGAGCTTCGGCATCTTCATGCTGACGCGCGATGCCCATGATCTGGTGTTCCAGATCTACGGCAATGTGCTCGGCATTCCACCGGAAACCATTCCGCCGCTGGTATTGCGCGCCATCATCGTCGACAGCCTGATCCTGTTCGCCATCATCGGCTTCCGCCGCCGCAAGCAGATCAAGGCTTGGTGGCTGGCGCGTCAGGAAAAGTCGGCGGAACTGTCCGAGGCACGTGCAAGCGCCGAGAGCCTGTCCAGCGCGCCCTGAAGAATGAAGCTCGCAGCGGCGGAATCGATCCGCTCGCTGCGCTTGGCCCTGGAGACATCCATTTCCAAGAGGGCCCTTTCGGCAGCGACCGTCGATAGCCGCTCGTCCCAGAAGACGAAGGGGATCTCGGTCTTCTCGGACATCGAGCGCACGAAGGCGCGGGTGGCCTGAACGCGCGGTCCCGACGATCCGTCCATGTTGACGGGAAGCCCGATAATGAAGGCGACGACCTTTTCCTTGGCGGCAAAGGCCAAGAGGACCTCGGCGTCCTGGGTGAATTTCACCCGCTTGATGACGGGGCGAGGGGTGGCGAACCGCCGTCCGAGGTCCGATGCCGACAGCCCGATCGTCTTCGTGCCAAGATCGAGACCTGCAATCGCCTCGCCGGGTTTCAACCGTTCTGCCAGTTCTTCGATCGTCAGCGTCGCCATGATGGTCCGTTTCCCGTCGCTCAGCGCTTGCGCACGAATTCCGTTCTCAGCACCAGGCCCTTGATGGCATCGTGCTTGCAGTCGATGTGCTCAGGATCGTCCGTCAGGCGGATCGAGCGGATCACGGTCCCCTGCTTCAAGGTCTGGCCGGCGCCCTTCACCTTGAGGTCCTTGATCAGCACCACCGAGTCGCCGTCGGCAAGTTCGGTTCCGGAGGCGTCGCGTGCGACCGGCTTGGCCGCTGCCGCTGCCGCCATCTCGGAGGCCGGACGCCATTCGCCGGTCGCTTCGTCATACACGTAGTCGTCATCGGCCATGGTCGTTCCTTTCTTGCGCTGAGAGCGCTACGGCTGTCATGCTGGTCGCTTAAACCAGCGGGAGGGGCGAGGCAACTCGTTGCGCCCGTTGCCGAAACAAACCATCGCCATATATTCCGACAGACATTTCAAGACCGGAGACTGACATCATGAAAATCACCTGGCTCGGCCACGCCGCATTTCGTCTCGACTCGGCGAAGGCCTCGATCCTGATCGACCCGTTCCTGACGCACAATCCGGGTTTTGCAGGCCTTGACCGCAAGGACATGACCAAGGGCGTGACCCATATCCTGCTCACCCACGGTCATGGCGACCATGTCGGCGACACGGTTCAGCTGGCCAAGGAAACCGGTGCAACGGTGCTTGCCAATGCCGATCTCGCCGCCTGGCTCGGCACCAAGGGTGTCGACAAGCTGGAAATGGGCAATACCGGCGGCACGATCCATTTCGAGGGCTTCACGGTCACCTTCACCAATGCACTGCATTCCTCCGCCCAGATCACCGAGGATGGCGTTTCGCATGCGCTTGGCAATGCCAACGGCCTGATGCTGCATTTCGACGACGAAGCCTCGGTTCTGCACATGGGCGACACCGACATCTTCTCGGACATGAAGCTGATCAACGAACTGCACCAGCCGAATGTCGGCCTCGTGCCGATCGGTGACCGCTTCACCATGGGCGGTGCTGTCGCCGCACTCGCCTGCCAGCGCTTCTTCGACTTCAAGACGGCGATCCCCTGCCACTACGGCTCCTTCCCGATCATCGACCAGACACCGGAGAAATTCGTGGCCGGCATGGACGGAACCCGCACCCGGGTTGCCACGCCTGAGGCGGGATCGGCCATCGAGGTCTGAGAAACCCCGTTGCACCTGCGCTTGACGGCCATTATAGCGAAGAAAACAGCTTATCCGGAGAATGCCATGTCTGTTGACCTCGCCACCGTCAAGCGCGTCGCCCGCCTTGCCCGCATCGCTGTCAGCGAGGAGGATGCCGCACGCATGACCGGGGAATTGAATGGCATTCTCGGTTTTGTCGAGCAGCTGAACGAAGTTGATGTCACCGGTGTCGAGCCGATGACCTCGGTCATGCCGATGGCCATGAAGAAGCGCGAAGATGGCGTCACCGATGGCAACAAGGCCGACGACATCGTCGCCAATGCGCCCGCCACCGATCGCAACTTCTTCCAGGTGCCGAAGGTCGTCGAATAAGACGCCTCGGAATCCAGAGCGCCTCCCGTTTTTCTTGGGCCCGCCGGCCCGTCGACAGTTTGAAGTGAACCTGCCATGAGCGAATTGACCAGCCTCACCATCGCGGAAGCCCGCGCGAAACTCGCCGCCAAGGAGATCAAGGCCGTCGAACTGACGGACGCCTATCTCTCCGCGATCGAAGCGGCCAATGGCGCGCTGAACGCCTATGTTGCCGTGACGCCGGATGTCGCCCGCGACATGGCCAAGGCGTCCGACGCTCGCATCGCCGACGGCGAGGCAGGCGTTCTCGAGGGCATTCCGCTCGGTGTGAAGGACCTTTTTGCCACCCGCGACGTCCACACCCAGGCCTGCAGCCACATCCTCGACGGCTTCAAGCCGAAATACGAGTCGACCGTGACCCAGAACCTCTGGGATGGCGGTGCCGTCATGCTCGGCAAGCTCAACATGGACGAATTCGCCATGGGCTCGTCGAACGAGAGCTCCTATTACGGCCCGGCGGTCAACCCGTGGAAGGCCACGGGCTCCGACGAGAAACTCGTGCCCGGCGGCTCCTCCGGTGGCTCGGCTGCAGCCGTTGCCGCCCATCTCTGCGCCGGTGCGACCGCCACAGACACCGGCGGCTCGATCCGCCAGCCGGCTGCCTTTACCGGTACCGTCGGCATCAAGCCGACCTATGGCCGCTGCTCGCGTTGGGGCATCGTCTCCTACGCCTCGTCGTTGGATCAGGCCGGCCCGCTCGCCCGCGACGTGCGCGATGCCGCAATCCTCCTGAAGTCCATGGCAAGCGTCGATCCGAAGGATACGACCTCGGTCGATCTCCCGGTTCCGGACTACGAAAAGGCGATCGGCGGCTCCGTGAAGGGCATGAAGATCGGTATTCCCAAGGAATACCGCGTCGAGGGCATGTCGGAAGAAATCGACGCGCTCTGGCAACAGGGCATTGCCTGGCTGAAGGAAGCCGGTGCCGAGATCGTCGACATCTCCCTGCCGCACACGAAGTACGCCCTTCCGGCCTATTACATCGTCGCGCCTGCTGAAGCCTCGTCCAACCTCGCCCGTTACGACGGCGTCCGCTACGGCCTGCGCGTCGACGGCAAGGACATCGTCGACATGTACGAGAAGACCCGCGCCGCCGGGTTCGGCAAGGAAGTCCAGCGACGCATCATGATCGGCACCTATGTGCTGTCCGCCGGCTACTACGACGCCTATTACCTCAAGGCACAGAAGGTTCGCACGCTGATCAAGCGCGACTTCGAACTCGCTTTCGAAGCCGGCGTCGATGCCATCCTGGCTCCGATCACTCCGTCCTCTGCCTTCGCCATCGGCGACAAGGAACTGGCCGCCGATCCGGTCAAGATGTACCTGCAGGACGTCTTCACGATCACGCTGAACATGGCCGGCCTGCCGGGCATCTCGGTTCCCGCCGGCCTCGACAAGAAGGGCCTGCCGCTCGGACTTCAGGTCATCGGCAAGCCCTTCGAGGAAGAAACCCTCTTCAAGACCGCCCATGTCATCGAACAGGCTGCCGGCAAGTTCACGCCGGCCAAGTGGTGGTAAGGGACTTCGTCATCCGTGACATGACAGCGGCCGATGCGGAAAGCGTCGGCCGCGTCGGTTTCGACGCCTGGGCCGCCAATCCGGTACTCAATGCCTTCGGCGTCGAGATGATGGTCAAGATCCGCCTGAGCTTCCGGCGCTTCGCCGAAGAGCATTTCAGCCTGATCACGGTCGGGCAACTCGGCGATGAAATCGTCGGCTGGACCGCCCGCGACGGCGCTCGCGACTATATTTCCGATCTCTGGGTCAGCCCGGCCCACCAGGGGCTCGGGATCGGCTCGGCGCTGATCTCCAACACGCTGCGCGAGATGCGTGCCGAAGGCCTGAAGCGCGCGCGGATCGATACGCATGCTGCCAACGAGGGCGCGATCCGGCTCTACAAGGATCTGGGCTTTTCGATCGTCTGGCGCGGCATGCAGCATTCGCCGTCCATGGGAATGGCGGTCGAGAAGGTGAAGATGCAGCAGGTGTTCTAGCGGGAGCGGCGGCGCTCGCTCTCCATGTAAGCCTTCAGGACGGCGTTCATTCGCGTCTGATAACCCTTGCCCTGTCCACGAAACCACTCAAGTACGTCTCGGTCGAGCCGGACGGTGATCTGCGTTTTGGCCGCTGGTGTGACGAGGGCAGCGGTTTCGAAGAACGTGTCATCGAGTTCCGGGATGTCGCTATAGTCGATGTCCGCGTCCGACCGCGACTGAAGCTCCTTAAGGCGAGCGGCGGAGATAGTCATGATACTTCTGCCTTTCTTTGCGGTTCGCGAGACGTGCTGAGATCATGCGGGTCACGTCGCCTCGGAGGGTGTGGATGACGACAATGACGATCACTCTCTCGATGTCGCCGATACTGGTATAGCGGGTCTCGCCATAGTCACGACGTTGTCGACGCCGGTCAGAACGTCGCCCTCGAAGATCAAACGGGCTTCTTCGAACGAGATCCCGTGCTTGATCTGGTTGGCGACATTCTTCGCGGTGTCCCACTCATAGCCCATGGCGCATTGTAACTACACTTGTAGTGCCGTTCAAGCACCGGCCTTCGGCGTCACCGGTTGTCCAGTTCCGACCTGACGAGCCGCAGGCCCCGTTCGGTGATGCGATACGGTTTGCCCTCCTTCGAGCTGATCGCCCTCAGGCGCTTCAGCCTGCGGAAAAGCGCGAGATCGAAGCCGGGATAGAGCCAGCCGTCGCGGGAAAAGCACAAGGCCTTGTCGATCCTGCGTCGCTCGTCGCGATGGATTTCGATCCAGCCGCCCTGGGCCATGAGGTGAAGGATACGCTGGTCTGAGCGTGAAATATCCATGGTTTGATGTCCGGAGAAGCGCGCTCCAACGCGCGCATGAAAACGGGTCCGGCGCTGAATAAGCGTCGGGGCTTCGTTTTCTGGCCCTGGCCGGTCGATCACTGTGGGATCGCGGGCAGGGCCTTTACCGGGTCTCGGACAAACCGAACATCAAAACTCCTGTAGACGAACGGCCAATAGCACAGGCCATTCGTCTGCGTCCATTGCGTCGGGGACACACACTCTGGTCAAGAATCATCACGGATGCTTAACTGGCTCAATTGAAGAGGTGAGGATGGTCACGATCCGCAAGGCTCACCAGGACGACGCAGAGCTCCTCACGGAGATCGGCATGCGCGCCTGGCGCAAGGCAATGGCGTCAGTGGGGGAAGCCGCCGAGATGGCGGCCAATGCCCGGGATGCCTTTGCCGCCTTCACCCAGGAAGGCTGGATCACCATCACCGTCATCGAAAAGTCCGGGAATGTTGTCGGCTGGGCCGCCCGCGAGGACATGGACGAGACCATCACGGATTTCTGGATCGATCCCGACCACGAGGGCCAAGGCTTCGGCACTGCACTCCTCAACGCCGTCGAGGAGGGGCTGAAGTCGCAGGGCTTTTCGGTGGCGCGTCTGCAGACCCACGCGATGAATGGGGACGCGCTGAAATTCTTCGAGAAGAACGGCTATGCGGTCAACTGGCTGACCGTCACCTACAATCCGAAGCTCGATCGCGACGTGCAATCTGTCGGCCTCTCGAAGTCGCTCTCGGAAGCCGGCGGGGCCGGCTACGGTCAGGAATTCTGACCGGGTACCGTCGGCTAGCCGATCGCTTGGGACACCACCTGCGGAAACAGCCCGACGACGACCAGAAGGCCGAGATGCAGCGCTGCCATGAGCGGGAGCAGGACAGGGAAGGGCGGTTTCCGCGTCTTGTGGCGCAGCAGTCGCTGGCAAAGCAGTGCTCCGGGTCCGCCGCCGGCGATGGCGAGAAGGATCAGCGTGTCCTCGCGCACGCGCCAGCCGCCCTGCTGGGCGGCGATCTTGTCAAAGGCATAAACGCCGAAGACGAGGCCGTTCCAGACGGCGAAGACTGCGAGCAGAGTGAGGAGGCTGTCGATGGTCATGTCCTGGATATACTAGCCGAGCTTCGTGCCTTTTTCGTCAACGGAAGGTCATCCGGCTGGCTGCCCTCAAAGCCTTGCACCTTGGGCGCAATTGCTCTACCTCACGGATCAACACGTCCACGCATGACACGAGCATCCGATGACCCTGGTAGACACCCGCACGCCTGATCCGAAACGCCTCATTCCCGGTGCCACCGGTGACTGGGAAGTCATCATCGGCATGGAAGTCCATGCCCAGGTGCTGTCGAATTCCAAGCTCTTCTCGGGTGCCTCGACCGTCTTCGGCAATGCGCCGAACTCCAACGTTTCACTCGTCGATGCCGCCATGCCCGGCATGCTGCCCGTCATCAACGAGGAATGCGTCAAGCAGGCCGTGCGCACGGGTCTGGGCCTCAAGGCGCAGATTAACAAGCGTTCGATCTTCGACCGCAAGAACTACTTCTATCCGGACCTGCCGCAGGGCTATCAGATCTCGCAGTTCAAGGATCCGATCGTCGGCGAAGGCAAGATCATCATCTCGCTCGGTCCCGACCGTCAGGGCAATTTCGAGGATATCGAGATCGGCATTGAGCGCCTGCATCTGGAACAGGATGCCGGCAAGTCGATGCACGACCAGCATCCGACCATGTCCTATGTCGACCTGAACCGGTCGGGCGTCGCGCTGATGGAAATCGTGTCGAAGCCCGACATGCGCTCCTCCGACGAAGCCAAGGCCTACATGACCAAGCTGCGCTCGATCGTGCGCTACCTCGGCACATGCGACGGCAACATGGACGAAGGCTCGATGCGCGCCGACGTCAACGTTTCCGTGCGCAAGCCGGGCGGCGAATTCGGAACGCGCTGCGAAATCAAGAACGTCAACTCGATCCGCTTCATCGGCCAGGCCATCGAATACGAAGCCCGCCGCCAGATCGCGATCCTCGAGGATGGTGGCGTCATCGACCAGGAAACCCGTCTCTTCGACCCGAACAAGGGCGAGACGCGCTCCATGCGCTCGAAGGAAGACGCGCATGACTATCGCTACTTCCCCGATCCGGACCTGCTGCCACTCGAATTCGATGACGCCTTCGTCGAAGAACTGAAGAAGACGCTGCCGGAACTGCCCGACGACAAGAAGGCCCGCTTCGTCGCCGAACTTGGCCTGTCCGTCTACGACGCGTCGGTGCTCGTGTCGGAAAAGGCGATTGCCGACTATTTCGAAGCCGTGGCCGAGGGCCGCGATGGCAAGACGGCCGCCAACTGGGTCATCAACGACTTGCTAGGCGCCTTGAACAAAGCCGGCAAAGGCATTGAAGAGACTCCGGTTTCTCCCGCCCAGCTCGGCGGCATCATCGACCTGATCAAGGCCGAAACGATCTCCGGCAAGATCGCCAAGGATCTCTTCGAGATCGTCTGGAACGAGGGTGGCGACCCGGCGGAGATCGTCGAAAGCCGCGGCATGAAGCAGGTGACGGATACGGGCGCCATTGAGCGCGCCGTCGACGAGATCATCGCGGCCAACCCGGATCAGGTCGAGAAGGTGAAGGCGAAGCCGACGCTCGCCGGCTGGTTCGTCGGTCAGGTGATGAAGGCGACCGGCGGCAAGGCCAACCCGCAGGCCGTCCAGGCGCTGGTCAAGGCCAAGCTGGGCATCGAGGAGTAAGCGCTTGTTCTTCGTCCGCACGGCCAACGACCGGGATGTCGAACCGCTCCGCGCCCTGCTGACGCAGAGTTTTCACGCGACCTATGACCGGTTTTATGGACCGGCCAAGGTCGCCGAGCTGATCGCGGCCTGGCATTCGCCGGCCGAGATCAAGCGGCGCATCCACGTCAAGGGCGGCGAATATCTGGTGGCGGACGATGGCAAGCGGATCGGCGGCATGGCTTTCGCCGCCATGTCCGAGAAGCTCACCAAGACCGCCATCCTGCACCAGCTCTATGTTCATCCCGACCACCAGCGTCAGGGCATCGGCCGCGATCTCTTCGCCGAGATCGAGACCTGCTTTCCCGATGCGGAGATCCTCAGGCTGGAAGTCGAGCCCCAGAACGACAGCGCCATCGCCTTCTATGAGGCGCATGACTTCGTCGAGGTCGACCGGACGAAGAATTGCGGCGGTCCTGACAGCGGGATCGAAGCTGTGATCATGGAAAAGCCGCTCAAGTGAGCGGCTTTCTGCGTTTTACGGAAGTCCCGGGTCACTCGAACGGTGGCGCGAGGATCGTGCCTTCCTCGTCGATCAGCTGAACGGCGCTGCATTCGATCAGGTTGTTCTCCTTGGCGTCGCTGCAGGCGAGTTCTGCGGCCTTCAGCGCCAGCTCCCTGGTCTGCCAGCCGCAGGAATACTGGTGCCAATGCGGCCCGCCATCCGCCATCATGAAGACGTCGACGCTCCAATTGGCCGGATAGCAGGTGGCATTCACCTGACAATCCTCTGCGGTCGCTCCGCTTTCCATGCATTGTTTCATGGCGCAGTCGATGGCGCCGTTCGTGTCGCTCTCGACGCAAACGCCCGCGCCCATTTCCGGCGCCTGAACGAAGGCAATCGCCTTTCGTCCGCCTTCCTGCGCTTGCACGGCTGCCGCCGAAAGAGTTACGCACAGAATTGTCAGCAGTCGTCGCATGCCTGTCATCAAGAAGTCCCCCGGGGTCGTTATGGACCTGCAAACTAGCGCAACAGCGGGGGCAGCATGCAAGTGGAAACAGTCGTGATCCGGGAAGCAACCGAGAATGATCTGATGTCGATCGTCGCGCTCTTCGCCGATGATCCTCTCGGCGGTCATGGCGACACCACAGAGCCCGAGGCGCTGCCGGACTATCGTGCAGCCTTCGCCCATATTAACGCATCCCAGAACGAGACCCTTTACGTCGCCGAACTGGGCGGCGAGGTGGTCGGCACCTTCCAGACCATGGTCACCACCACGCTGACCGGCCGCGGCTCCTCCGCCATGATCATCGAGGCGGTGCAGACCCGCGCCGATATGCGGGGCAGGGGCATCGGCGCGGCCATGATCGAGTTCGCCGTGGAGCGGGCGCGCCAGGACGGCATGCGTGTCGTGCAGCTCACGTCCAATGCCGTACGCAAGGATGCCCACCGCTTCTACGAACGGCTCGGCTTCACGGCGTCCCATATCGGTTTCAAGTTGAAGCTGAAATGAAGGGGGTGCGACGGGGAATCACTGGACAAGCGCAAGTCCAGGCGGCATAAGCGACGAAGGATCGACAAGGCCTTGCCACGGCCTGCGGTAATTGCCCAAGGATACACGATGAAGCAGCTTCTCTTGCAGATCTTCACCTGGTGGAACGGTCAGACCATGGGGACCCGCTTCTTCACCTGGCGTCACGGCAAGCGTGTCGGCGAAGACGAGTTCGGCAATGTCTACTACGAAGGCCCGATGACCAGCTGGGGTCAGCCGAAGCGTTGGGTCATCTATAACGGTTACGCCGAAGCCTCCAAGATTTCCGCCGGCTGGCACGGATGGATGCATTATCGCACCGATACCCCGCCGTCGAAGGAAGACTACAAGCCGCGCGAGTGGGAAAAGGCACACCGTCCGAACCAGACCGGCACGCCTGCCGCCTATCGCCCCCAGGGTTCGATCGCCGCCACTGGCGAGCGTCCGCGCGTCACCGGCGACTACGACGCCTGGACGCCGGGCGGCTGATACCCGATTTGGCCATAATCCGGCATTAGGGCCTCTCTCGTGAGGCCCTTCTTGTATCTGGCCTTCTGAGGATCCACGAAAGCGAGCGGGATGATGAAATTGAGTGCATGGGCATGGGCCATTCCGGTTGTCGGGCTTGCTGCCACGGCAACGATCGGCCTTGCTGACAAAGCCGTTGCCGCCCGCCTCGAAAACCCCGTCGCCGAATTCGCCGGCATCGACAAGATCACCGGCCGCATCACCACTTTCGACGTCTATGTCAACGAGACCGTCCAGTTCGGCGCGCTCCAGGTGACGCCGAAGGTCTGCTATTCGCGCGATGAGTCGGAAGCTCAGAAGATCGACGCCTTCATCGAGGTCGACGAGATCACGCTCGACCGCAAGATCCGCCGCATCTTCTCCGGCTGGATGTTCGCCGACAGCCCGGCATTGAACGCCGTCGAGCACCCGATCTATGACGTCTGGCTGACCGGCTGCAAGGTCGAATCGGAAGTCCCGCCGCCGCCGGGTGTCGAGGCGGTTGCAAAGCCGGCGCCGGAACCCGACAAGCCCGCCGATGCCGCAACGCCGGCGCCCGCCGCAGCCTCGGCTGACCCGGGTGCCGTGATCACTGATCCGACGCAGGACCCGGCTTTCAACGGTGATCCCAACCAGGCCGCCGTCCCGCCGCTGGAAGCACCCGTCGAGGTGCCGAACGAAATCATCGGCGGCACGCTGCCGGAACAGGACGGGCTGCAGCAGGACGATCTCATTCCCGAAGAGCAACCTCTGCCGCCACCGACACAGGTGACACCGCCCCCAGGCGTCGGTCTGTTCTGATCGGGGATTCTGCCGGGCGCGGCTCGCCCGGCTGTCCGCTGACCGCACCCCGGCCGAGGGCCAAAATGCTGGCGTCTCACTTTCCGCCTTGACCTCAACCGCTTGCAGACATGCAATGCGGTGACAAACGCGTCTGGGAGGAGAGACCATGGCGATCGCAAAGAACACCATCTGCATCTGGTACGACCGCGACGCCGAGGAGGCGGCAGGCTTCTACGCCTCGATCTTCCCCGACAGCCAGGTCAAGGCCGTCCATCGCGCGCCCGCCGATTATCCCTCCGGCAAGGCGGGTGATGTGCTGACCGTCGACTTCACGGTCTGCGGGATCCCCTGCCTGGGACTGAACGGCGGACCGGCCTTCAAACATTCCGAAGCCTTCTCCTTCCAGATCGCCACCGACGATCAGGAGGAGACGGACCGCTACTGGAACGCCATTGTCGGCAATGGCGGCCAGGAGAGCGCCTGCGGCTGGTGCAAGGACAAATGGGGCGTCAACTGGCAGATCACCCCGCGCACCCTCACCGAAGCCTTGGCCGCCGGCGGAGAGGAAGCCAGGCGCGCCTTCGAGGCGATGATGGAGATGGGCAAGATCGACGTGGCGAAAATCAATGCTGCGAGGCGGGGCTGACCGTGCCCTCTAGCACAGCGTCAGCCACATCACGCCACCATAGGTGATGACGGTTGCGACCAGCGCTGCCGCCTGCAGCATGCCGCCGATCTTGATCAGCAGTCTGGCGTTTTCGCTCTGCGGTTCGCCAAGCGACCGTGCTGCGATGACATGCAGCCCGGCGATCAGCGAAACGGTTGCCACCAGCATAACCGCCAGCAGCAGGCGCAGCGCCGAGATCGGTCCGATCTCGACCTGGTGCCAGCCCAGGTGACAGCCAGTGGCCTGAGCACCGTAGAGGCCTAGAAAGGCGCCGGACCAGATCACGAAGCCAGTCAGAAGCAGGAGGAACGGAGAAACCTTCATCTCAGCGCCCCCCGATCCCGGTCAGGCTTTGCAGCACGAAGGGGAAAGCGAGGCCGATCAGGCCGGCTACCGCCGTGTAGTCGTGCCAGAGACGACCGATCCGCAGATCGAGCACCCGTGACGGACCGATGAACCCGGTGTTCCAGCGCCACAGGCCGTAGATTGCAAGCACCGCACCGATGGCCGCATGGAAACCGACATAGACGGCCACGGCAAAGGCGGCGGCGGATGCGGCATGACCGGTTGGCGTCGGGATCGACATCAGGAGCACGGCGACGGCACCCACGCTTGCCAGATGCGCGACCAAGGCCGCCACCAGTCCGGTGACCGTACGCCCGGGCTGACCGTTGGCCATCCGTCCGGCAATCGCGGCCACCGTCAAGCCGACTGTTGCAACGAGCGAGGGAAGGACGAAGGTGAAGTCGAGACCCGGCGGCGGCCAGTTCGGGGCCGAGAGCCAGAGGAAAAACGCGCCGAAGACCAATGACGTGTAGAGCGTCGCATTGGCGGCAAGCGCAAAGACCACGGCCCACCAGGAGGGAGGCTGCGCCACCTCCTGATGATGCAGAGCCCGTTCGCCGCGCCCGATTTCCAGCGGGCCGATCTCCTGCTTCAGGCCCGTCGATGGGGTCCACAGGAAGAAGAGGATCACGACAGCGACGAAAGCCACGGGCGTCAGCCAGTAAAGCTTGGCGAGAAGGCTCGCGAAGAAGACGGCGGTTGCAACCGCCGTCCAGAGCGGCAGGAAGGTCGGGCGCGGCAGGATCACGACATGATCGAGCCGGCCGCTCACCATGTCGACGCTCAGCGTCTCCATCCAGCCATTGCGCATGAAGCCGAGATAGCCGTGACCGGCGGCAAGCTCCGGACCGAGCTTGCGCGGCTCCAGTGCATCGCCGCGCGTGTCGAAATGCGGCAGGGAGCCGAAATTGTAGGAGGGTGGCGGGGTCGGCGTCGCCCATTCGAGCGTGCCGGCTTCCCACGGGTCCCGACGGAAAGGCCTGCCATGACGGATCAGCATGATGAGATCGAGTGCCACCAGCGCAAAGCCGATCGTCATCACGAAGCCGCCGACCGAGGAGATGAAGTTCAACGCCTCCCAACCGGCCTCCTGCGGATATTCGAACACGCGTCTCGGCATGCCGCGCAGTCCCGTCAGATGCATGATGAAGAAGGTGACGTTGAAACCGATGAAGACCAGCCAGAAGGCCGGCTTCGACAGATGCTGCACCGGCTGGCGCCCCGTGATGTGCGGCAGCCAGTAATAGGCCGCCGCCATCATCGGAAAGACGAAGCCGCCGACTAGAACGTAATGCAGATGCGCGACGACGAAATGCGTGTCATGCGCCTGCCAGTCGAAGGGCACCATGGCCAGCATCACGCCCGTCAGGCCACCCGCGACGAAGACGAAGAAGAAGCCGAAGACATGCAGCATCGGGATCGAATGGCGCGGCTTTCCATGCGCCATGGTCGCAAGCCAGGCAAAGATCTGGATGCCCGTCGGGATCGCGACCAGCGCGCTCGCGGCGGAGAAGAAGGAGAGCGCCACATGCGGGATGCCCACCGTATACATGTGGTGGACCCAGAGCCCGAAGGAGAGAAACGCCATGGCAACGATAGCCGCGACGATCAGGCCGTAACCCTCGAGCCGCGTGCGGCAGAGGACTGGGATGATCGTCGAGAGCGCACCGGCTGCGGGCAGGAAGATGATGTAGACTTCCGGATGGCCGAACAGCCAGAAGAGGTGCTGCCAGAGCAGCGGATC
>DAMDHD010000007.1:0-79799 GCA_032102365.1 Allorhizobium sp. CTOTU50464
TGCTTGAGCCTTTCTGCTTATGCCGACTGTCCGGTCAAAATGGGGAGCAGTTCACCTGTAGAAATCTGATGTTGGTGTCTTCCTCGCTGTCTTCCTGCCGAAAACAGAGGCTGAGCTCAGACCAGAGTTCCCGCTTTATGATGTCGTTGAACCAGTCGAGGGATTCCGCGGGGATGCGGCTACGGAGCTCGTTAACGGCATCTCTCCGGGTAGCTCCACCCAGAGGGATATGTTCGGACAGAAGCGCATAGGGCACTCTCCCGCGACTTAGCACGATGTCGAGATAACGCGCCGGCACGCCAAGACGGCGGGCGGTCTCGTTCCTTTGCTCCTGCCTCGGTGACATGGGTGGCGCAACGTACAGCACGGGCATCGGTGTGGCGATCGGCATTCGCCCGAACATGAAGCCGAATATCCCGAGCAATTGTAGAGCGGCCGATGCGGCTGGGTTGTTTGTCCGGACACGGCGGGTTTCAAGCCAGCGCTTCCGCACGCGATCATAACAGGTGCGGCATCTTTTCGTTCTGTGAATGTCTGGTTTCATGGTCTGATCCTCCTCGTCAGATCATAACTCGGGCTTTTCTCCTCGGTCGGTTCCGCCGGCGTGATTGTTTTCTGCACGCGCCTCGCTTCCGCGATCCGCCATACAAGGCGATCCCGTTCCGGGGCGAGCATCGACATGATGGAGGCGGCGAGCTCCAGCGCGCGTTTGAGGAGATCATCTAGGTCCAGTTTCGTAAGGTGACGGAAGAACAGCGCCTCACGCGTCCGCGCTATCGCCGCGGCAGACGATCGACCTTTTCCGCGAGGCTTTTGAGCGCCACTGACTGCTTGTGCTGCGCGTCGAGGATCAGGGTCAGGATTTCCATCAGTTGCGCGATCCTGTCTGGCCCCTCGGATGGCTCCAGAAGATCGAGGAGCGGCAACAAGCGTTGCGTGTTGCGCTCCGTCGCTACGATCATGCTCCGATACTCGGAGCGGATTTCTGCGGTGTCGTTCATTCGGGTTCTCCTCCTGTAGGAATTTCTGGAATTGAGCACGCTTCACGCCGGCCGCACGGCACGCGGCGGAAACGAAGGCTCCGCTTTCGGCAGAGACCAGGATCGCGCCCCTCTCGCCCTCGGCGAGGCGAAGCCCCTGGCGGTCGAGTTCGGCACGAAACGCCGTGTCTCCTTCCGCAAAGGATGTCCTGATGGCGGTGCGGTCGAAACGCGGCGCAACACGCTCCGCCCGTTTACGCGCGGTGTCGGAAAATCCCTCTGCCCGGTCACGTCGTCTTTCGGCGCGCGCCGGCTGGACGGTTTCGCCGTGGTCCTGCTCGTAGCGCCTGGCGAGGTCTTCAAGACGCCGATAGTCTTGCCTGCAATCGAGCACCCGCAACGTCACGGGATCGACCTCGGCAATAGCGATATGGAAATGGGAGCGGCCGTTTTTCACATGGCGCACGATCAGGCGCGGGCGGTCGGGTCCGACCTGGAATTCCGCATCGACGGATCGAAGAAACCCAGACAGTTGCGTCGGCGTCATCTCCCGTTCTGGGGAAACCGACAGATGGCGGATGCTGTATCGACAATTTTTTGCGGAGGCGAGCGCCTGAGCGTCATGGAGGGCATTCCGATCGCCCGCCAGAATTTCGACCCGTTCATTTTCATCGGTTTTGTCGAGCAAGTGATGAGCGAGATAGTGCACGCCGCCGGCGCGGTTGATGCGTGTCGTCTGGATGATCATTGGATGATCTCGCGGAGACGGCCGCGCAGCGCGTCGAGTTCGGCCAGTGCTTTCGCCAGCTCGGGATCGTGACCAGGCAATTTGCCCGCATTTGCACGGCGGGCCAATTGATTGACGTTGCCGCCGATACGGCCGAGTTCGCCCAAGGTTTGAGCCAACAGGGCGACGTGGGTAGCATCGAAGGACCGCGTGGGCATTCGGATGTTGAGTGCTGCACGACGGATCAACTCCGATAATGATAGACCCCGCGCGACAGCGAGGTCTTTCATTGCCGTCGCTTCGGTGTGGGTGGTCCGGATACGGATGATCTGATCCCGCATCGTCATCTCCTATTCGGTCCGCTTCGGACCGTGAGGGGGTTCACGGGGGAGCTTGCTCCCCCTGACCAGCGCCTGTGCCCCTGTGGGCACGAGGCATTGCTGGCTCCCCCCTTCTGTTGTCTACGGAGATGATGATGTCGGGGCTCCGCCGGCGCAAATGGTGCACGGCTTCATGCGGAGGATGATCGCCCCCGCCCACACATGACTTTCCCGGACTTCGGAATGGAATCGCCGATCGCGAGATGTCGCAACGAAGTTGGCGAAAACCTCGACTACGGCGATTTTTGGCGTGAACCAAACATCATCCATGCCTCGGAATCGTGCTGTACGGGCCTCCCTGACGGTCGTTTTCCGCCAGGGAAGCCCCAAACAGGCCGATTCCTGGCTCTGATCTTACGCGGCCTCTTTCAGTGCCGCGCCGGTTTCCTGCTCCAGAGGGAGCGATGCGACCAACCGGCGCGGCTTCCTTTTCCTCTGAAGCTTCGAGGTCTCGAATTCTGCGAGGATGGCAAGCGACCGCCGTAGATCGCTCTTCGTGTTTTTAGGCAGGACATCGAACCCAGGCGCGGTTTCGAGAGCAAGGATTTCGTGGCCCACATCTGCGAACGTCCTGCCGTTGAGAAGACGCCGTGCTCGGCCGACATTGGCCTTGACATTGTGCGCCGTTGTCCGGGTACGTCCGCCGCGGACAAGCCAATCGACAAACCGCCCCTCGATCGCGGGGACCGATTGGCCCTGGTGGCGCTCAAGGATGACTTCCCCAAGAGTGCGCGCCACCGGCGCGGGCACCGCGTTGGCAATCATCTGCAGGACATCGCGCTTCGGTATATCGCCCCACGTCCAATCGATGGGGAATCCTTGAATGCGAGCAATCTGATCGATGGAAAGAACGGCCGTGTCTGTCGCGATAACTGGATCGAGGTGATGAGGCGCACCCAGATAACGTGGCGTCGGCCGCTCCCACGAAGTCCTGGTAATCGTCGCAATAGGCTCATCGATCGTGCGGACTCCGCGTCCGCCTCGAACAGGCCTAGAATAGACGTAGCCGTTCTCCAGCAACGCTATGTCGGCGGGGTGGTATCTGTGTGCTACGGGAAGCGGTCGTATCGACCGTTCCCGAATTGTCGGCGCGGATTCATCGGCCGCGTAGAAGGACCGTCGAGCGTCGGACGTTGCCGGAAAGAACATGGCTTCTGGCACGGCCGAACCGAAAAACTGACGCAAAGTCATCGGCGCTGCGGATGCCTTGGCGGCAATGACGGATTGAAGAAAACCGTCCTTCTCTCCCAATCTTCCGATGACAAAAAGACGACGCCGAGATTGCGGCACCCCGAAATAGGCGGCGTTGATTTTGGATTCCGAAAGTCCATAGCCGGCGCGCTTCAACATCGCGCGCGCCTCCGCCCAAGCTTCGGATTTCTGGGCTTGGGTTACATTTTCCATGACGAACCATTCGGGCCGCGTTGTCGTCACGATGATCGCGAATGCGATGGTCATGCTCGCATTCTTGCCTTCCTCGCGTCTGCCGGCGAGCGAATAGTCCTGACAGGGAGGGCCACCGCACACGATGTCTGGTGCGAGTGCGGAAGTCTCAGGAATGACAGAGAGGAGGTTATTCAAATCGGCTTCGACTACATGAGTGCCGATGTTTCGGCGGTAGGTCTCTACCGCGGCGGGCCATGCATCGTAGGCCCGAACAATTTCAAAACCCGCATCCACCAACCCGCGGGACATCCCGCCAGCGCCGCAAAACAATTCAACTGCCCGCACGAAACCCCTGCCATGCCCTATCATGTACTTGTACATGATAGCTTTCACACGCCAAGGGTTTCGGAAATGCGAACGTCAAGGGCGATTTCAGCGGCCAGATTCGCGGTGCTCGATGTGTCGGATCAATGCCCATGCCTGGTCAAGCCGAGCCCTGACTTCGACCAGTTGGCGGAATACGGCATGTCCGTCGCCGCGGCACCAGGAAGACGCGATCGACGGATGAGGTGCCGAGTGGATGCGGTTTCGACGTAGATCGAAGCGACGTATCCATTGAGGTGTCCGGCGGCATCCTGATCGTGGAATTCCTCGACCCGAATGTTGTACGTCAAACCTTTGAATATGGTTGATCTCATCGCCATGAAGTGCCTCGATTTCCAACGTTTCCAGTACGTTGATTATAGTTCTGGCAACGTAGGAGCCCAGGAAACAACGCGGGGCAGTTGCGACATGCCGGAGGCGCGGTTAGCAGAGTCCGTAGGATTCTACAGATTTCCCGATTGCGCTTGTTCCCTGTTCGATCCGCGCCGGAGGCGAGAGAGCGAACCCGCCCGAAGGGCGGTCTTCAGATGTTCCCCGCCCCGATACTTTCATTCACGTCGGCGCGCGGAACGGTAGTCACCCCGTAGGGGCCGAAACAACGTGAAGGACGGCACCGCCGTTGACAGAGTGAGCACGCTGGCATCCTTCTGGTTCGGGCAAAATCTCGGAAAACACGATGATGCTTGTATCATCCAACCTCCCGAAACGTGCTGTACGGGCTTCCCTGTCCTTCGTTTTCGCGAAGGAGATGCCGAAAATCATGGATTCTCTGTTTTTGCGCGGTTTTCGCGCCAGGAGAGATGAGCATATCGGAGCCGTGGGACACGGCGGGAATTCGCGCATACGTCGGCGGTTCCCGGGGATGCCGTAGGAGCGTGAGCATAGCGCCGCCGCGGCGGCACGCGGGACCGACAGCCCCCGCCGGCGCATTCCGTTTTTCAGGCCGCGGCCCTGAGCAAATCCGCGGGATCGAGCGGTCGCGATGACGGGAACACGGCCGCCGCTTCGGCTACTATGCGCCCCAGACGCCCAAGCGCTCCATGTCGATCGGAGAAACGCCGGAGACGGTCTATTGCGTAAGCTCTGGCGAATGCCGTGTCGCTGTCAATGCGCCTGGCCTCGCGTTCTGCCTCGATCGCGATGGCCCTACGCTCTATTTCGATCTTCTGGAGAGCGGCGCGTTCCGCGCGGAGCCTTTGATATTCGGCCTCCAAAGGCTCAGCATCACGTTCGGTAGCTTCAACGGCAGCATCAAACTCCTCTTCATCACCATCGCGCCACTGGAATGCTTCGACACGGGAAAGGAAGGTTGCCGCAAGACCATGGCGCATCCATTTCCGCCATGTAGGCGCGGCCACCCGCCCAACGAGGCTATCTGCCTCGTGATGCAACTCCCCGCCTCCCTCGCCATCGTCCGCAAGGGTTAGGCCGAGTTTCCTGGCGAGGCTCGCCGATACGACACAAGAGCGAGTTCCGGGCATGATCTCCATGTATTCGCGCCACTTGGCAAACATCGTTTTGTCGCCATTAGCGGCGGCAATGGCTATATTCCAAGGCGTGATTGACGTTGCCGTCTTGGTTTCGTCCTTGTGTCCTCCCGATATTTCCCACGCCATGCTTCCTTTCGCCGTGTAATTGCTGGCATCGACGGCGCTCTCCGCGATGCGGACATGCCAGCCATGTCGGTTCGAGACCGTTCCGCCTCTCGCTCGTACCTGGGCGGTATATGCGCGTGCGATCCATGCGCCGGCCGCCTTGGCGCGCTCATAGGCACCCGCGTATTTGTAGAATTCAGCATCCTCGCCGTCTGGTCCATCTACCAGGACCGAAAGGTGCTGATGATAGTGCCATCCATTCTCCGTACTATAAGTTACTTCCTGGCCGACAACGACGCCAAGAATGCCGTACTCCTTCACGGCGGTCATCCATGCGCGGCCCTTCCGCGCGGTGCTGGACGAGGACGCGACCAGCGCCTTGATTTCTGAAAGTGACATATTCAGCGAGTGGGACGCGGTGAGGACGACAAGAGCGGCGCGACCGCCGCGTTGGAATGTAGCCTTTGCCGCCGCCTGAACGCGTTCGGCGCGCTCGTGCGCCTTGTAAACCGAGCAGGTCGGGCAGAGCCATGGGGAGCCGCATCGATATATGCCGGACACGCCGGCGCGGACCTCTCCGGTTTCTTCTGAGGTGCGAAGATGAACATTGACGCTGGTGGCATCGTAACCAGGCATGCCGCATCCACACACGGCAGGACCGCGGGCATCTGGATCGGCGGGGCGGCTGATCTTCTGGATTTTATGCAGAAGGCTCCAACGTCTGACGCTCGATGAGCCGACAAGGGGTTGTGTCCTGTTGTCATGAAGGGGGAGCGTAGAAGCTCCGTTCCCGCGGTGCGGAACCGTAGCTCCTCCACTCCCAAGGCGACTGGCTTCGCCCGTCGCGACCAGTGCCGAAACGTCAACGGCAGCGCGCACGCGCGCCTCACCCTCGCCGTATGGATCGATGGAAATACCGTTCTCGGCGAAGAGCTTGTCAACAAATTTGAGTCTGAGGGTTGGAAGTGGCGTCTTCTCGGCTGGGCTATATCCCAGCCTAGCGCTCAACGACCCGTCAATTGGGTCTTTACAATTCTTTCGCCGATGTTCATCATTTTCGAACAGTCCTAGAAAAAGCCGCTTAGGGTTCCAGCCCAGTGACAGCGGCTTTTTTCATGGTCGGTCGATGCCATGAGTACGTCAAGCGCCGATGTGAGTTATGCGAAGGCTCTGGCCAAGGAGAGGGTAACGTTGTAGAGGGGCACACACCTGCCGAGTGGAGATTTATTGCTCATGCCATCGGCTAGAGACCAATCGAAACAAGGAATTTACAAATGGCCGTCCCAAAGCGGAAGACAAGCCCCTCTAAACGCGGCATGCGTCGCTCGGCAGATGCACTGGCCCCTCCGACATTCGTCGAAGACAAGAACTCTGGCGAATTACGCCGGCCACATCACATCGACCTCAAGACAGGTATGTATCGCGGCCGTCAGGTTTTGGTCCCAAAGGAACCGGCGTAATCCCTTAATCGATATGCCCTGCCTCTCTTAGCAAAGCGATATCCTCTGCGGTTGTTGGCCTGAACGAAATAAACTCATCTGAAGTCACTGCCCCGAGATCGAGTCGTTCAATCAAGGCTCGATCTCGCTGGCCCCATAATAGCGCGATCCCCTTCGGAGCGAGGATATCGCGTGCGCCCCCATTTCTGCGGATGCGTTTCATATAGTCGTGCTGTTGAGCTAAGGCGCTGACCTGCTGCCGAGATATAGGCTTTTCCTGAACCTTCTCGAATAGCGCCGCGATGCGGTTAGTTCCGCCGCGGGCCAACATAATCTCATTGCGGTCAGCAACCGATAGAACTTCCCAGAAATTTGGCGGATAGGGATGTTGGCGTAGTATCCACCAAATGTTGACGTGCTGGGCGGCCGAGAGCTGGCCCTTCCCGTCCTGATTAGTGCTGAGGCGAAGGTAGCCTGGTCTGCAGACCACGACGCCAACGTCACAGAGTGCCGTCTTTTCCGACGACTTGACGAGGAGTGCCGGCCGATTCAGCACTTCCCTCGGGAGCATCCAGTCACGACCAGTTGTATTCTTGATATCGATCTCGGTGCCGTCGATCAGCATGTCAAGAACCTCACCCTTGGGAACACCGAGATAGTTCCTAATCAGGATTTCGACCTTCGTCCCGACGTAAGTCTTTTCAGTTTTCTCGGTCTCGCCAAGGGTGAAGCGGCCCGTTCTAGGGGCATCTATGACCTCATCGAAGGCTTGCCGGAGCAGGGCAGGAACGTCCACCGCGAACCTATCGAACCCGCCGGCATGACGCAGGATTCCTGCAACCAACCTAGAGACGAGCAAATAGTCCTGATGTGACGAATCGAGTGGAGCCTGTGACATGCCGACGAAGATCGCCAGGACATGGTTAGCGAATAGTTAAGAGGTCAACCTGCGAGTGCTGAAACGGAATGGCTCACTCTTGTCTCAATGGCCTCCCTGATCTTCGAGGCAACCGCCTTTGCAACGGGTGGCGGGAACGCATTACCAACCTGACGGTATGCGGCAGTCTTCTTCCCGTGGAACTGCCACTGGTCATCGAAGCCCTGAATGCGAGCGGCCATTCGAACCGTTAAGCGGGGCATGCCAACGAAATCGCGCTCGGGCGCTTCGTCAGCGATCGATTTTCCGTTTACGCCGAGCGTCGCCCACGCCATACGGGCGCGCGTTGGGCCGAGATCAGGGCCACCATGCTTCTTTGAACCGCCGACCAAAGTCGGAGCAACATCGTTAGCACGCTTCGCCCACGCCTTTGCGCCCTTCCAGCCGTTTGCGGCCATGAGGTCGACAAGCGTCTCACCGACGGTCGGCGCGTCGAACGGTGACGGAGCCGGCCACTCGAACTGGTCCTTGATGTCATCGCGTAGCGCCACGATCAGGACGCGTGGCCGTAGCTGCGGGACACCGTAGTCGGAAGCGTTGAAAAGACGCCAGTGGGCATCATAGCCGAGCTTCTTCAACTCACCCTTTATGAAGCCGCGGTAATCCTCAAACACGGCACTGAGAAAGCCACGGACATTTTCTATCATCACGGCTTTGGGGCGTGTCTCGTCCACGAGGCGGATCGCGGCGGGAAAAAGGTTACGCTCGTCCTTGTCGCCGAGTTGCTTGCCGGCGACGGAGAACGGCGGACATGGAAGGCCACCTGCAAGCAGGTCGATACCCTTGTATTCCGTTCCGTCGAATAGTGAGAGGTCTTCTTCGTGGACCGTCCATTGCTTGCGGTTCAAGCGTAGCGTCGCACAGCAATCCCGGTCGATCTCGACTACGCCAGAATGATCGAACCCCGCCAGTTCCAGGCCGCGCGCCTGCCCGCCGGCCCCGGCGCACATCTCAAGCGAGGTAAGGGACATTGGGGCCTCCATAAAAAGAACAAAAGAAGAACATAGCCGCCATAGCACGCCGAGAGAATCGGCGCAACGGTTCATCCGTCAAGGTATGGGTACAAAATTTCCCCAAACTTAACCGGGTGAACGGAGCAAGAACCCACAAGATTACTTTTCGCTAAGGAAGTCGACAATGCGGGCGCGAACCGTGTCCATGTCCCGGAGTTGACATTCCCAAATGACAAGCACTTGCCATCCCTCGGCTTCCAATATGGAGAGGTTTTTCTGGTCACGCGCGACGTTGCGATCCATCTTAGGCCCCCAGTATGCCTTGTTCGATTTTGCCTCTGATCGGGCTTCCCAGCACGTAGGGTCGTATCGAAGATGGGCATGCCAATAGCATCCCCTCACCTCGATGATCTTTCTTCGAGGCCCAAAAGTCAGGTCGGGTTTCCCAGGGAGGTCCTTCCGGTGGAGACGATAGCGGTAGCCCAAAGCATGGACGAGATGCCGAACGACCAGTTCAGGCTTCGTATCTTTGGAACGAATACGGGCCATGTTTCTACTGCGCTGTTCCGCACTTTCTGCCATCGGCCTTCCCCCACCCCGCCCAAGGGCGGTGCTGCGGCCCTCCCCCAGGGGAGGACCTCACGCCCTCGCAGGGACGACCTGGTTTCATCGCCGTCGCGCAAGCGCTCGGGCGATGCCGTGGGATAAAGGCAATATGTTGACAACCCCACAAGATCACCCCACATTGCAAATTGCGAAGTCCGTTATACTATTGTTTGTCAACGTTTTTTTCGAAGCGGCGGCTAGAATCCAGGTTCCCCAGCCAATTCTCCCAAAAAGCCTTGATTCTCGTGTTTTTCCGTCGTGCCGGATCCCGTTTTGGCGTCATCGGCGACCTGATGCCCAAAACTGATGCCCAAGCCGGAATCGGCACAGTTCCCATTCAATCGTGAGACCTGAACTCACGACAGGGTGTGTCCCTTTGTCCATGAGGCTATTGATATGTGACTTGCGGACGGTGAGCGGGCGTGCCTGTCATCGTCGACCAGATCCGCAACAGCAGTCCAGAGATGATAAAGCGAGCTTGCGGGGATTGTCTGGGCAATCGGCTTGGCATTCATATCTATGCGGTCATGCCAGCAACCGGGAGGCGTTCCGCTCATGTAGGTCCCTAAAATGGCGGCCGCTAAGTCGTTCGACTCCACTAGATAGCCTGGAAATCCGAGACGCTCGTAGAGTGCCAAGAAGGCCTTGAGCATCTCCACCTGAGGCCAAAGTCTGCGCGAAGGAGGGATTGGCCTAGACGCGGAGACGACATCGATCAAGAAGGATGATTCCCCGCTGCGCCCAATCGCCAGAGCGGTCGACAACAAGTCGAGGCAGATCTTGGTGTGGTCGCCGTCGGTCAGCATGTCGTGGCGTGTCGTCAGCCACACCCATTCGCACATGTGACCCGGTTCCAGCCGATCCGATCCGTATTGTGCGGCGAGCTGCCATTGCGGCCCGAAGAATTCGTGGAGCGGCCCGTTCGGTCCAACCAGGAAATGCGAGCGCAGGAGTGCGAAGGCTCGACCTTCGGCCCTCATGTGAGCGGATGTTCGGTTGTTTTCGCAAAGGGCCAAGATCGCTTCAAGGTAATGCATATGCGGGTTTTGCCTGCGCGGCAGGCTTCCGTCGCTGTCTTCAGCCCAGCCGCCGAAAGGATCCTTCAATGTCCGGTCGATTGCGATAAGCGCCTGATCGATGTGATGACGGTACATGTCCTTGCCTGTGGCAGTCAGCAGCCAAGAGAGGGCAAGCAAGATGCAGGAACTGTCATAGAGGTCGCGTACCGAGTCGGTTACTCTTTCGGTATGGCGGTTGAAGGCTCGAGCATAGCCGCCGCGCCTCCCGCCAATCCAGGCGACGCGGTGCAGGTTGGCAAACGCGGCCTCAGCCATTCGAAGCGAATCGGGCGGAGCAACGCCGAGATGGGCCGCATGCGCATGCACATAGATCTGCCGTGCGACCGTTCGCGTCCGAACCTCTCCGCAGGTTTGCGCTGACCCATCGAGTTCCAGATGCTCAACGAACTGACCGCAGCGCTTATCGTAGCCCACGGCGGCCCAGGTCGGCAAAATCACCTGAAGGAACTGCGATTTGAGAAGCGACAGGCTCACAACGGAAGTCCTCGTGGTCGCCTTCCGGTACGGTTCGTCATTATGAACTCGCCCCGATGGGACGCATTGTTTCCAGAAGCTCCCGGATCTTGATCGTGGTGAAGTTGGAATAGGTGTCCGACACAGCATAAGGCAGGGCAATCAGGTCGCCGTGTCGCATGGCACCGCAGGAATAGACAACGTTGGGCACATAGCCTTCCCGCTCGGTCGGTTCCGGTTGCAGCAACGGTTCGACTGTCCGCGAGAGAATGATGCTTGGGTCCTGCTTGTCGAGCAAGGTCACCCCGATCGCGTAGCGGCGCATAGGCCCCACCCCGTGGGTGAACAGGAGCCAGCCCTCGTCGATTTCGACTGGCGAGCCGCAATTTCCGATTTGCACGAACTGCCAGGCAAATTCCGGCTTCATCAGTATCTGCCCCTCCTCCCAGTGAAGCAGGTCGTCGGAATACAGAAGGAAAAGGTTTTCGCTGTCTTGCCGGGCAATCATCGCGTAGCCGCCGTTGATCCGCCGAGGAAAGAGCGCCATCCCCTTGTTGCGGGCAGCAGGCCCCCTGAGAGGGGTGAGGGTGAAATTCAGGAAATCGACAGTCTCAAGAAGCTCGGAACGAATGGAGGAACCGCTATATGCGGTGTAGGTCGCGAAATAGATCGTCTTGCCCTCGTCCTCAAAGGCCACGAAACGGGCATCCTCAATGCCGTTGGCTTGGGCTTCGGTGACCGGAAAGACAACGCGTTCACTCAGGTCACTGTCATGGTTGAAGCTAAGCCCGATACAGCCGGCTGGCGCTAGTCCGTCATGGGCATGAATAACGGGCAGCCCTGCCAACCGTATCGGAGGATAGATGGCCAAAGCGCCATCCGGATCAAGCACACCCGAGCGGAAGGTTAGCGAGGAGATGTGGCCCTCTCCCACCGCCCTCAGGCTGAGGATCACCCGTTTGCTGCCCTCGGCGATACCAGCCTGGTCCGGATGCGCAACGATACTGGGATTGAAGAGGGCGGCGGACTCGAACGAATACTCGTTCATGAAATAGGCTCCGACCAACTGCCTCTGTTGCTGGCTGAATTGCTGGTGATGATGAAATGCATCTTCCATCGCATCCGCCCGCAGCTCGAACTGGCGCAACAGGTTGCGATGTCGTGTGTCAAAATTGGCGAGGATATCGCGCAACTGTTGGGCTGTGGCGATCGGGTCCAGCGACAGAACGCGATCGACGATCTCATTCGCTCTACTCTTGTCACGCGGATTGAGATGACGCGGCTCGGTTGATGGCTTGAAGGGACGCACGATAACGCGTGTCGGGTCGGGCCTGAGGTAGAGGGCCTGCCGATTCAAAAGGTTGTCTTGGGGCAAAAGGGAACCTGCTCGGTCTGGATGATGCGTTTTCCGGCTCATGAAAGCTGCCGGAAAACGACCCTGGGAAACACGGGCTTGTGTGCCTGATGAACTCTCCCGATTTCGATTGAAGAAATCAGATAACAAAGCACGGATTCAGCCCCGCGATTTTCATTGGGGCGATCAGCATGCAGGCCGTCCCGGCAACTTCCCGTTTCCGGATCGACAAGGGAGATCCCATGATCGTTGCTGCCTGTGAACCAATTGAAGGTTCTGTTGGCACGTTCCATCCATTGCTTGTCGGAAGTGGCTTCGTAGGCGGCAAGACATGCCGATATCGTTGCTGTCGCCTCCACTGGCTGCTGATCGAATGGTTTCGGCGGCTCGCCGATATCGAAGAAGCCTTCAGTACCAACAGCGCGAAAGTGACCTGCCTCTGCGGTCTGCTGGACCATCAACCATTGCAGGGTAGCCAATCCCGTCTCGACAAAGGCGGACACTTTGTTCGACAGGCCCGTGACGATCAAAGCCTGGCTCAATCGCGCATTTTCGTAGGACAGTCCCTCTTCGAACCAGTGGCGACCGTTCTTCGACACACGCCGTTCCAGATCCATGAGATTTTCTGCGTGCCGAACGCGCAGCATGCGTGCATGGGGATCGTGGGGATTAGCCGTGCAGTAGTCGTTCAATCCGAGTAGCGTGAAAGCCCAGGCTCGGGGAGAGCGGAAGTCGAGGGTAACGCTCATGGCTCCCGCAAAGAGCGCACTCGCCCAGCGACGGCGAGGAGCATCGGTGTCGTTGAGCGCACAACTGCCCAAAGCCCAGAGCGTCCGCCCATGGCTGTCTTCGGATCCCTCGTCTTCGAGCCAGCGGCGATCAAAGCTCATGAAGTTGCGAAAACGGCCTGTATCCGGATTCCACGCGTGTTCCACAAAAGCTGCAAACGACGCCGTCATTCGATCGGATATTCCAATCTCGGCAGCTTCCGACAGCAGAGACGATAGAAGCAACGCCCGCGCATTGTCATCCACGCAGTAACCGTGGGACCTGTCGGGCACAGAAAAGACAGCATGTTGAACAATGCCGGTATCGTCGCACATGGCTTCGAAATGACCGAGCTTCAACGCGGTTCGCTGGGCCGGTCGCTTGATCCGCAACGAGACGAGGTCACTGACGACTTTCGGTCGATAGCTCTCGCGCGCCTTTGCCATGCTCTCCAGATAGAGTACGGCCACATGGGACCAGATCATCGAGCGTCCCGCATCGTATGCGAGGTGGCGCATGGCTACTCGGCGCTCATCGTCACCGAGGAGAGCGGCAATCGCCTTACCGGTCGCCGATGCGTCGCCAAATGGAACGAGGACACCGCGTGCATCCGTCAGAAGTTCCTGGGCATGCCAGTAGGGGGTCGAGACGACTGCACTGCCCATGCCGAAGCTGTAGGCAAGCGTTCCAGACGTCATCTGCGCCTCGTCGAGATATGGCGTCACGTAGACGTCGCACATGGCGATAAAGTCGAGCAGTGTTTGCTGGTCAACAAATTGATTGAGGAATTCCACGGCGTGGTCGACGCCGAGAATTTGGGCTCGGTGCCGTAGGCTCTCCCGATATGCGTCGCCCTGCTTGCGCAGCAATGTAGGATGTGTAGCCCCAAGCACGATGTAGAGCGCGCTAGGATTCTGCTCCAGGATCGCGGGCATGGCATCAATCACCACCTCGATCCCCTTGTTCGGAGAGAGCAGGCCGAATGTCAGGATGATCGGCCGTCCCGCATACCCCAGTTCGACTTTTGCCAACTCCGGGTCATGAAACGGACGATCCGGTATTCCGTGCGCGATAACGTCTATCTTCTCTGGCGCAACCCCGTAGACCTCCATGAGCAAGACACGTCCTCGCTCCGCCATAACGACAATGCGATTGGAGTACGCGGCGACCTTTCTCAGCACTCGGTGTTGTGAAGGGGTCGGATCCGCGAGGATCGTATGGCAGGTCGTGACGACGGGCAGCCGCAGATGTGACAGGAGGGTCAGGATGAATTCGCCGTCAGATCCGCCGAAGATACCGAATTCGTGCTGAAGAGACACGGCGTCGAACCGTCCTTCGTTGAGGATCCTTGCCGCGGTCACATAATCTTCAGGTTCGGACTCCCGGATCTCGAAGATCACGTCGGGCGGATAGTCGTAGTTCTGCTCTTCGTCCGTGATGGCGATGCTACTGGCACTAACCCCAGCGGCGCTTTCGCTCATTGCGTGCGACAAATCCCCCGTGAAAGTGGCAATACCACACTGTCGCGGGGGAGAGGTGCCGATGAAGGCAATGCGCGTTGGCTTGTTCATGGACGGTTCCCTTCAGGACACACTGGCAAGCGACTTGCCGCAGACATCAAGAGTTCAAAGAGACGGAGCATCTACCGCTTCAAGGTCACGCTCGAGCGCAACACGCCCCTGGTGGAGTTCAGCATTCCACAGGCGGTATTGTGGGCTATTGTGATAGGCAGGCATCGGAGCCGCGACGGTGTAGGTAACTGCGGCCGCGGGTGAGAGCCCCTTGGTCGTTACAAGACGAACCATTTGGCCGACAGGAAAGCGGTGGGAAGACATGGTGTTTCTCCTTATGCGGGCTTCGCTCGACGTGGGCGGGAATGCAGGCCTTTCGGGATCGACGATCGTCTTCCGATCACAATCCAGGAACTGAGAGCCGCTTGTCCTTTTCCAGGGCGGCATCGAGTTCCATTGGATCGATATCGATCAAGCTTTTCTTTGTGCCTGCGACAACTTCGATCATGGTTGAAACGCGCCGATAGGCGAGCCAGGAGATCCCGGTGATCTGCTCCTCATCGTCAAGAACATCGTAGTCCCCTGCCGGGTACACGCCCTGAAGACCTGTGAGAGTGAAGGGACCGTTGAAATGCACGATTCTCTTTTTGGTTCGCGTGAACATCTGATGCTCCACTTCGTTTGAGGAGGTCTCAATTTTGGTTTGATCGCTTGAGCCGATGAGTGTTACGGCTTGATTGCAGAAGTCTTGTTCCGGTCTGTGAACTTGAGAACCTCGCCTGTCTTGCGCGGGTCCGCAGGTTTCCCCTCAATAATTTTCAGGTGGGTAGGCCGCGCTGCGGATAAGCTCAGCCTGACATGAGCCAGTACGACGACGTCACTTTCCTTTGTCATCGTTGCTTCCCCCCGGCACCTGGCTTTGAGCTGTTCCGGAAACGGAAGGACTACCCCCCTCATCTTCCCAGCGTGAAAGCGCCGCGCGCTCTGCAACGACTGCCTGTCGCTTTGAAACCGGGTAGTCATCGGCCATGGTCATGCCGTCCTTTATTAGGTGCTCAGGTGCGCGATCCGGCCCCACCTGGGGCTCAAGGTCGGAAATCGGATATTCTGAACGTTTGAGCGGGGTTCGTAAGCTCCGCTGATCTGCGCTCACGGCTATGTCGGGTGAACTGGGCCCGACTACCATGTCAGAGCGGACGAACGTCGATCACGACGGTCATAGCCCTCCACGGTGTTGACGGTCATGAGGACTTCGATTGTCATGGTCATCTCCAAAGTTGAATTCCGTTGAAACGGTGCTCGTCTGCAAGTCAGTTCGCGTAACGCAGGGACGAACCAACGGCGTCCGCGTCCATTTCGATGAGCGAACGGTTGTTCTTCTGATACAGAGCGCGCGCGATCTCGATGACCCGGCTGTGGCAACGATCGAAGGCCGCCAGATAGCCCTGCTCACGCAGACTCGAAGCAGAGCTGTCGTGCTCGAAGAGCCCCACAGACAAAAGGAAGACAATCTGCTTCAATCCGTCGTGGCCGACAAACCTGATGACAGCGCGGCGCTCATCGTAGGTCCGTGTCCTATTGGCAAAGGAGAGGCTCATACGCCAACCTCCATGGCCGTCGTTTGATCATGACGCTCAGAGAGACGTTCTGCCCACGCGCTGACCGCAGCGATCAGAACATCTGGCTCCCTCGTTCCATTCTGATAAAGTTCGAGCGCGTACCTGACGGCATTGCGGTCGAGTTCGCACATCGGCGCCTCGTACTGAAACCCCGTGCAGCGGATGACGTCTTTGATGATGCCGATATCTGTATTACCAAGCGGAAGCGGATTGCTGTCGGAAGACATATCGTCCTCCTTTGCTGGGGCTCGGGTGTGTGCCGCCCGTAAAATGACAGCGCCCGTAAAGTGGCTGCCATTGATATCAATGTGGTGCTTAAATCAGAAATTGCAATAGCGCCCTGCAAACATCGAAAAGATGCGGCGATGACACATTTGCAGTTTGATTAGCCCTGTCATGTTCGACGACTGTCGGCGACGGTACCGTATCTTATTGCGAAAACTCATTCCCTCCCCTTTTTCCCCAGATCCCTGAGGTGACCTTGCACCTCCGCCTGCTGATCTTGTTGTTTGATGAACAAGGACCATGCGGAAATGAAGAGCGCCGCAATCAGCGGCCCGATGACAAATCCGCTGAGGCCGAAAAGCGAGATCCCGCCGACAGTCGAAATGAGGACCGCATAGTCCGGCAGCCGCGCACCCTGTCCGACCAAGGGAGGGCGCAGAAGGTTGTCGATCAGACCGATAACGAGAGCGCCGACTGCAACCATGACGAGCCCCTTGATCCAGGCACCAAGGAGGAAAAGCCAGATGGCGGCCGGCAACCAGACGATTGCGGCGCCAATGGCCGGGAGCATCGAGAGGACCGTCATCACCACGCCCCAGAGGAGGGCTGCTTCTATGCCGAGGGCCCAGAAGGTCAAGCCTCCGATGACGCCCTGGACGATTGCGATGATCACATTGCCGCGGACCGTGGCACGGACCACAGCCGCGAACTTGTCGACAAACTGTCGCGTATAGTCGTCGCTCAGCGGAATGGAGTAGCGCAGGGTCTTTCCGAGGGACGCGCCATCCCGGAAGAGGAAGAACAGAAGATAGAGCATCAGCCCCATGCTGATGAAGAATTGCAGGGTGTTCTGACCGAAACTCAACAGACCGCCTGCAATTGACTGGCCCGCCTCCATCAGCCCGGACGAGAGCTGCGTCCATAAGTCGTCAAAACCATCGAGTTTCAGCGATGTCAGCCAGGTGCCTACAAAATCCGGAAGCACGGCCTGCAAACGCAAAACATGGGCGTTCAGGTCGATCTCATTGCTGCTGATGCGCTGATAAAGGCTCGTCCCTTCCTGAATGAGGGATGCCAGGATACCGAGAGCCGGCAGGATGACGAGGCAGATGCAAAGGAGGAGCGTCAGCAATGCCGCGACCGTTGGGCGACCACCCAGCCACAGCTCCAGCCGCTTGTGGACGGGGAAGAAGAGGATCGCCAGAATCACGGCCCATAACACCGCTGTGTAGTAGGGGATGAGAAGCCACACGAAGGCGATCGTGATGATGAGAAGCAGGACATAGAAGCTTGCTCGCTGGATGGTCATTTGGCATCTTCCTCTTGTCGGCTCCGCCCTCAGCCAACGGGATAGGTCGAGGTCTTGGTCCATCGCGCCAGATGCCTGATGGTCGTCAGCCGACTTCTTCCGTGACGACTTCGAAATGCGTCAGCGTTGCTGGTCCGAAGGCTGTCGAGAGCGCGAC
The DNA here is from genome assembly GCA_032102365.1 of Allorhizobium sp. CTOTU50464. Taxonomy (GTDB): domain Bacteria; phylum Pseudomonadota; class Alphaproteobacteria; order Rhizobiales; family Rhizobiaceae; genus Allorhizobium. Next base: position 17,863 of record DAMDHD010000007.1, read on the forward strand.
ATCCGTGGCATCACGCCCCCTCGCCATCAGGATGCGCCCAATGCGCGGGACATTGTGGCGTGCGTCGACGGTCCACCAGCGACCGCCGAGATAGACCTCGCACCAGGCACTGAAATCCATGGGATGCGGATCCTTCGGCACGCCAATGTCACCTAGATAACCGGTGCAATAGCGGGCTGGGATATTGAGGCATCGGCAGAGCGTGATGGTAAGGTGCGCAAAATCGCGGCAGACGCCTGTCCTGTCCATGAAGCCACCGTAAGCCGTGCGGGTCGGATCGGCCTTGTCATAGTCGAAGGCGAGATGGCCATGGACGAAATCGAGGATGGCCTTCACCCGCGGCCAGCCCAGAGGCGTCGCGGAAAACTGCTTCCAGGCAAAATCGGCCAGGCGGTCCGTGTCGCAGTAACGGCTGCCCAGCAGGAAGACCAGCACGTCATCGGGCAAATCCTGGATCGGAAGCTGCACGGCCTGCTCGGGTAGAAAGTCCGGCAGCCCGCTGTCGCTCACCTCGAACTCGGCGGAGATCATGGTCCTGCCGGGAGGTGCCAGGATCCGGCTGCAGGCGTTGCCATAGCCATCAAGATAGTCGCGATGGGAAATCGGGCGGCTGAAGGAGAGGTTCTGTTCAGTGCAGAGATCCCGCTCTCGCGACGGGTGAATTTTCAGAACGAGCAACATCGGCGTCTCGTTCTGACACTCGTATTCGATGGAAAACCCTGCGCGAATCTTCATGCCATCGTCTTTCTGCAATGTTGCCAAACCTATCTGATCATGGCAACGGTTGAGGCGCGTCGGCGTTCCGATCCATCCCCTTATTCAGATCGGAGGAGCTTGTCGGCGTCACCCCAGCGTCTAGCGGGAGAAGCCTCAGGCTGCGGTGCTCGTGTTCGAGTGGAACGTCGCATGGGCTACGGTGACACTCATGCCCTTGTCGCTGGATGCAATCTCCACCCGTGCATCGAGTTGTTTCGCCAGAGCCTCGATGATCAGGGATCCGAGACCAGATCCGGGCTCAGCCGGCTTCTCCGTCACGCTGCGGCCGACTCCGTTGTCAGCGACGACCAGGCGCCAGTCCGTGTCGCGTGTCTCATAGCTGACGAGAACCCGTTCGGACCCCGTGGATATCGGGAAGGCATATTTGATGGCGTTGATGACGAGTTCGGTCACGATCAGGCCGATGCTGACGGCATTGCGGGACGGGATCGTGCTCTCTGTGGCGTGCAGGTCGATGACAATCGGCCGACTGTCCACGATGATGGACTTCGCAAGGCCATCACAGAGCTTTTGCAGATAGGCCGAAACCTCGATCTCGTCGACGCCATCCGTCAGATGCAGGTAGTTCTGCACCGTTGCGACCGACATGACGCGCTGGTGGGCGTCTTCGAGATGACGACGGCTTTCCTCGGAGGTTACGGCGCGCGCCTTCAACATCAGGATGCTGGCGATGATCTGCAGGCTGTTGGCCACGCGGTGCTGCATTTCCTGGAAGAGAACGCGTTGCTGGGCGAGCAATTCCTCCGTGCGCTCCAGCAGAGCCTGTTTCTCAGCTTCTGCCCGCCTTGCTTCGGTAATGTCGCGAAATGCCAGCAGCGTGTTCGGGGCGGAGGAGCCGCCGTAATCGACGGTTCGCGCCGACATCAGCAGCGTGCGGCGTCCGATCTTCGCGACATCCCTGTCGAACTCGAAGGCGGATATCTCCGGGTGGTCCGGGATGGCTGCCGCAAGACGCTGGCGCAGCACGGGGATATCCCATTGCCGCTCATCCAGATCGAACAGGCTGATCCCATGTGAAATGCCGGGATCGATCTCGAAGGTTTCGAAAAAGGCGCTGTTCGCGGCTACCAGCCGCAAATGACTGTCGAGAACGACGAAGGGTTCCGGTATGCTTTCAACGATGGCAAGTGCCAGCCTTTTCGCGTCACTCGGGTCTCCGAATTGCTGCATCGGCCATTCCCCCATCGCAGGCGGACGATCCCATCGATACCCAGTCCCGCTCTTGGGCAGACACTACGCCTCGTTGTTCCATTTGGCCATGACAATCGTCATGTGCTGTCTATCATGCGATTGAAGACCTTGGCGCAGCAGAAGTCCCGGGCGTTTTCGGGGCCCGCCCCGAATAACGAACAACCGGCGCGGGAAGCGGTGTAGGGTGAGGTCGAGCCTGCGATGGAAAGGCGTCGACACACCGAACAGACCTCAGTCCTCCCGGAGAGTAGCTCATGCCTTCCGATCAATCCCAAACGGCGCCAGCCCAGCTCCTCAGACGGCTCGGTCTCGTGCACGCCGTCCTTTATGGTCTGGGTGTCACGATCGGCGCCGGCATTTACGTGCTGGTGGGTGTCGCGGCCGGTCGATCGGGAATGCATGCACCGCTTGCCTTTGCGCTGGCCGCAATCGTCATGGGCCTGAGTGCGGCCTCGTTTGCCGAACTCGGGACACGCATGCCGGTGAGCGCCAGCGAAGCGGCCTATGTCGACCGGGCCTTTCACCGCCCCTGGCTCAGTCTTGCCACAGGTCTTCTGGTCATCATCACCGCCGTGATTTCCGCCTCGACGATCAGTTCGGGCAGTGCCGGATATCTGCAAACCTTCCTTCCGTTTGACAGGGGGTGGATCATCACCGGCGTGGTCACCGCGATGGGGCTCGTCTCCTGCCTCGCAACCATACACTCCGTCACCTTTGCGGGCCTCATGACGCTGGTCGAGGTCGCAGGGCTGGTGCTGATCGTCGGGGCTGGTGTGTGGAATGGAACGGGCTTGCTCACGCGCCTGCCCGAGATCTGGCCCGGAGGCGATTTGGGGGGATGGCTGGGCGTGGCAAGCACAACCATGATCGCGGTCTTTGCCTTCATCGGTTTCGAACACCTAGTCAACGTGGCCGAAGAGATGAAGGCGCCGCGCCGCACGCTGCCCGCTGCCCTGTTCCTTACCCTGGGCCTGACCGCCGTCATCTATGGACTGGTCGTCTGGGTATCGATCACAGCCGTCCCGCCTTCAGAACTTGCCGCTTCAAGCGCGCCACTTGCGCTGGTCTTCGAGCGGTTGACGGGTTGGCCGCCATCCAGCCTGAGCGTGATCGCCATCGTCGCAACGCTCAACGGCGTCATCGTCCACATGATCATGATCGCTCGGGTCATCTATGGCCTGGCCCAACAGGGAAACCTTCCACCGGTCCTGGGTCGGGTGAACGGGATGACAGGGACGCCGCTCATTGCCACCGGGATCGGGGTTACGCTCATCCTGTTTTTCTCGACCGCACTCCCGCTGGAGGGGCTCGCCGAACTCACCTCGCAAGGCACACTGGTTCTGTTTGCAATCGTGAACCTGGCTCTGATCCGCATCAAGTGGCGAGAGGCTAGCCCGCCCGCTGACGTCTTCGTCTGTCCAAAGTGGATACCCTATGCCGGCCTTGCGGCCAGTCTCTTGCTCTTTGTGTTCGACAGTCTTCCCTTGTCTTGATGTCGATCAAGTCCCGCATGGGGCCCGATGATACGGTGCATCTCGTGAACCTCCAGGAGGATCAAATGAGGAGGACGTGGGATGCTTGAATACAGGATCTCGGCGCAGCGGATCGATCCCAGGGAGAGTGTGGCGCGTAGCGAGAGTGCGCAGGTCAGGCTTGCGACAGGACTGACCGGTCCGGTCGACGCCTTCAATCCGGCCGAACTGTTGCTGGCATCTGTTGCAGCCTGCATGATCAAGGGGATCGAGCGTGTCCTGCCCCTTCTCGATTTCTCTCTCGATGGCGTCGAGGTGATGCTTCATGCGGTTCGGCAGGATGATCCGCCGCGTATCGTCTCCATCGACTATGAACTCGTGGTCGATACCGAAGAGAGCGACCAGCGGCTTGAACTCCTGCACAAGAACGTCCGCAAATACGGCACGATCTCCAACACCGTGGCTCTCGCGACCCGCCTTGATGGTGTCATCCGGAGGGCCTCATGAGGAGCCTTCACAGCGAAACGCATCTCGTTTCCCGGATCGGATGGCTGCGAGCCGCCGTTCTCGGCGCCAATGACGGCATCGTATCGACCGCAAGCCTGATCGTCGGGGTGGCAGCCTCTGCGGCGGGGAGTTCCGAGATCCTGATCGCGGGCATCGCCGGACTGGTGGCCGGGGCCATGTCCATGGCGGCGGGCGAATATGTTTCGGTGAGCTCCCAGGCCGACACCGAACAGGCCGATCTCACCCGCGAACGGCTGGAGCTTGAGAGGCAACCCGATCTGGAGCGCGAAGAACTTGCACAGCTATATGTCAAGCGCGGTGTCGATATCGATCTGGCCAGAAGGGTGGCCGAGCAATTGATGCGCAAGGATGCGCTCGAAGCGCATGCCCGCGAAGAACTCGGCATTTCCGAGATCACCACTGCGCGACCGATCGTGGCTGCCCTGACATCGGCGCTGACCTTTGCGGTTGGTGCCATGATGCCGCTTGCCATGGTGTGGCTGGCACCTGCGAACCAGCTTGTGTGGATCGTCTCTGCCGCGTCACTGCTGTTTCTCGCGCTGCTTGGAGCCATCGGTGCCAAGGCTGGCGGGGCAGACGTGATGAAAGCCACAATCCGCGTCACCTTCTGGGGTGCCTTTGCCATGGCGCTGACCGCAGGGATTGGCGCGCTCGTCGGAACCGCCGTCTAGGTGGTGCACGACGCTCAGAGGGTATGCTTCGGTGTGGGTGCCACACCGCTAACAGGACCGGCATGCGCCGGTCGCCAGGGAGTGAGATCATGACCTATACACTCGACAAGACAATCAAAGGCATGCCATTTGACGCTGTGGTCGCAGCCACGAGGGAGGCCCTGTCGACCAAAGGATTCGGTGTGCTGACCGAAATCGATGTGCGCGCGACAATGAAGAAGAAGCTCGACGTCGATGTGGCTGACTATCTCATTCTCGGCGCGTGCAATCCGAAAATGGCGCTCGAGGCGATGAAGATGGAACCCAGGGTCGGTGCCATGCTACCCTGCAATGTGATCGTGCGATCGCTAGAGGATGGGACCATCATGGTCAGCGCCATCGATCCCGTCGCCTCGATGCAGGCGATCGACAACCCGGAACTCAAGACAGTCGCCGGACAGGTGCGGTCTCTCCTGCAAGACGCCGTCGCCGCAATCTGAGGCACCGGTTCCCGGGCTCTGCCGCAGGCTCACTGATCGGTTCAGGATCGCGCTCGGCCTGCGGCGGCGTCTCAGATCGCAGATCTCAGGTCTCGAGGGCGCGCCTGATCTTGCGGACGATGGCGCGGCGGGCCTTGTCGTCTGCAGCCATGCGAAGTTCGGCCTGGAGATCCTGAATCAGGCCCTGATAGTCGTTGTTCCAGTCGCGATGACCCGCCTGCGCAGGATCCATGCGAGGCGGTGGCAGGAAGGTCGAAATGTCGACAGGGCCATCGGCTTCGAGACGGAAGGCCGAGTCGATGTGGGGGATAAAGATCCGTTCCTCCCCAACAACAGCGGCGACCCGTGCCTTCATGGCGGCCAGCGCCTGATCCTCACCATGCACCAGGAAAACCGCGTGGCGGATCGGCTTTCGGGCTGAGAGCCAGTCCGCCAGCTCGCCACCATCGGCATGCCCGCTGTAGACATCAATCGAACGGATCTTCGCCCTGACGGCAATCTCGTCACCCTGGATCTTCACGGTCGCCGCACCGTCCTGGAGTATGCGCCCGAGCGTTCCCGCAGCCTGGAAGCCGACGAGCAGCACCGTCCCCTCCTCCCGCCACAGCCAGTTTTTCAGCCTGTGGCGGATGCGCCCTGCCTCGCACATGCCGCTCGCTGCGATCACGACATGAAAACCCTTCACGAAGTCCAGCGCCTTGGATTGCTCGACGCTTTCGGTGAAGCGTACGAAGCGCGAGCGGATCGCGCGCTCCAGAAGGTCGCCATTGTCCAATTCGCCGGAATGGGCCTTGAATATCTCAGTTGCCCTTGTTGCCAGCGGGGAGTCGATGATGACAGGGCATTCAGGGATCTTCCCCTGCTCCATCAGGAAAGCGAGATCGGCGAGAAGTTCCTGGGTTCTCTCGACGGCGAAGGAGGGAATGATAAGAGCCCCGTCCTGATGCCGCGCGGCGGCTTTTACCTCATCCTGCAAGATCCGTCTGCGCAGCTCGTCGGTCGTGTCGATGCGGTCCCGGTCGCCATAGGTGCTCTCGCACACCACGTAATCCCAGCCTTGAGGCGCTTCCGGATCGGACTGGAGCAGTTTGAAGGCCGGCCCGAGATCACCGGAAAACAGAAGCCGGACTGGCGCCTCGCCGCCGATCTCAATCTCTACGGAGGCCGATCCAAGCAGATGCCCGGCATTCCAGAAGCGGAAGCGAATGCCGTCACCCAGATCCTGCCACTGACGCAACGGCAATGGTCTGAACTGGGTGAGCGTCGCCTCCGCATCCTCGGCGGTATAGATCGGTTCGACGACCTCGCGGGCGCGTCGCCGGTTCCGGCGGTTTAGCTGCTCGACTTCGAATTCCTGGATATGGGCCGAATCCGGCAGCATCACGCTGCACAGATCAATCGTACCACGCGTTGCGTAAATCGGTCCGGCATAGCCATGCTTCACGAGCTTCGGCAAAAGGCCCGAATGGTCGATATGGGCATGGGTCACGATGACGGCGTCAATCTGATGGGGATCGAAAGGGAAAGCTCGATAGTTCAGTTGCTTCTCGCTCTTGGAGCCTTGGAACATCCCGCAATCCACAAGGATGTACCGACCATTGGTCTCGAGACTGAAGCATGATCCGGTCACCGTGCCTGCGGCGCCATGGAAACTCAATTTTGGGCCTGAACGCATTGTCTTGTCCTCCATAGCCAGCAAGGTAACCGCAAAAGGACGTTTGTCGCTTGATAAGCATCAACCGCTGTCGCGATCATCCAGCGAGCTTCTGCTCAAATTCGTCCACTGTATAGGGCAATGCCACGGCGCCTGTCGGGCACGCTCACGCGTGGCCACGAGAGATCGGATTGGGGGCGAAAAGCTGCCGCGCAGACATGCTCGCCTCACCTCCGGCTCGGCGCTTGGAAGCGGAAATAATTGCCGCTCTCCCGCCATGTTGACGTCGGCCCAAAGCCAGGGCACAAAGATGGCATCCCCGGTCGCTCGCGTCAGGAAAACAGAGGAAAATCAAAGGCATTTTTCTTAAGTCTTTGAAATCATGTGAGAATCCAGGTTCCCCAGCCAATTCTCCCAAAAACCCATGATTCCTAGGTTTTTCCGTCGTGCCGGATCCCGTTTTGGCGTCATCGGCGACCTGATGCCCAAAACTGATGCCCAAAGGTAAGACCCAGGCCGAAATAGGCACGGGGTGACCTTCGGGCCTGATTCAGGGTGTCTACGTCATGGCAGTCCGCCACGGGTCGAAAATCTTATCCGCCGGGGAAACATCTTCTACTGGCGGCCACGCGTTCCTGCAGCCTTCATTCAATGCCAACCCGGCAGCCGCCTTTCACTGACCCTTCACTGTTCGGATCATAGGAAGGCGCAGATGATCGGCCGCAAACTCAACACGCGGGTCGGTTTTCCGCGCACAATCATCGACTATTTCTTACAGAAAAAAGCGACGCCTTCTCAACTACTTGAGCAATCCCGGCTGCTGTCCTTTAGCCCATCCGTCGTTCCGAAGCGGGTCTCGCGAAAATTGGCTGGGGACCTTCGCAGCGTGCGGTATATCCATAGCCTTGATTTCTTTTCCGGCCACAATCTTGCTCAACGATAGTGAACACGCGGGGGCCCACCGCTTGCGCAATTGATATCAGATGGCCGTTTTGCGGTGAACTGGTAGCGAAAATGTAAATGTCGTTCCAACGCTCGCCCCAGTAGCGTTCATCACGCCGTCATGAGCATCGATGATGGATTTGCAGATCGCAAGGCCCATGCCCATCCCTGAAGCTTTGGTCGTAAACATGGGTTCGAAGATCTGAGATGCGATCTCTGGGGGGATCCCGCTGCCGAAGTCTCGTACCGTCACCACGATCTCGGTTTCGGTATATGTCGAGGCAATCTCGATCTTGCGTCTTTGGCGAGGAAGTTCGTTCATCGCTTCCATACCGTTGTGTACGAGATTCAACACCACCTGCTTGAGCTGCGTCGCATCACCCAGCACGGTGGCTTCGTCCGCAGACAGGTCGAGACGGATTTCAGTGCCATGGCGCTCGACCTCGGATCGTGCGATGCGCAACACTTCCAGAATGACCTCGTTGACGTCGACAATCTCCTCTACCTTCGGGGCCTGCTTGGAGAGTGCCCGCAAAGCGCGGATGATGTCATGAGCACGCGAGACGCTGGTCTCGATTTCGGTCAGCACGCTCAGTGTTTCCGCGATATCCGGTTCGGCGCGGCTCAACCAGCGAAGGCCGGCGCCGGCGTTTGAGGCAATCGCAGACAGAGGTTGGCCGAGCTCATGCGTGACAGAGGCGGCGATACCGCCGAGCAACGTCAGGCGGGCGTTCTTCTCGAGTTCGGCTCTGGCACCGGCAAGCGCCTGCTCGCTGCGTGCGCGAAGCTCGTTTTCCTGCAGCAGCTTGGTGTAGAGCCTGGCGTTCTCCAGAGAGATTGCCGCCTGCGAGGCCAGGAGCTTGAGGAGTGCCACGGTGTCAGCAGCAAAAACCCCCTCAAGATAGTCGTTCTGAAGGCAGAGCAGACCGGTCAGTTCGCCACGGCGCAGAAGCGGCACGCAGAGGATCGAGCGTCCGGTGGCGGATTGTTTGTCGGCGGCCCAGGCTCCGAAGTCGGAGCCGGAAATCACGAATGGGGTTCGCGTCTGTAGGGCGCGGTCGATCACCGAATAGGGTGGGCTCAGGCCGTAGCGATCCGGATTTATGGTGCTGACACGCACGCTGTCGCCTTCGGTCCAGGCGGACGCCTCTGCCTCCAGCTTGCCATCGGCGATCTTCAGCAACAGCCCCCGATTGGCGCCGGCATGAACCAGCATTCGGGTCATCAGGGTTTCGATCACCCGATCGAGAACAATCTCTTCCGAGAGCGCGAGCGAGGTCCCCAGGACTGTCTCCAGGTCGCCGGAGGCCGTCGCCAAGCCAGAAACGACAGGCGGACGCCGCTCTGAATCGACGGCAAAAGAACTCCTGAGGCTTCTTGCCTTGCGACCTGCGCCCCAGCGCTCATAGGCTTCCGAGGCAAGCGACAAATAGGCATTGGCACCAATGCGATTGCCCATCTCCAGGCAGCAGGCCCCGGCACGCTCAAGCGCCAGCGCGTGCTCATGCTCGAAGCGGGAGGAGCGGGCAGCGGCAGCGGCTTTTTCGTAAAGCACCAGGGCGTCTGCGTAACTTCCGTTGCTGCGGGCAATCTCGGCGTCGAGGAGCAGCAGCTTGTCGGCAAAGTTCAAGGGATTTAGGTCTGCCCAGAGCGCAAGACGGGAGCGGACTTCGTCGAGATGATCATGGTCGGTTCTGTCTGCATATGCGTCTTGTCCACGGGCGGCAAGAGCGAGGCCGAGATAGAACTTGCAGAAACCCGTATCGATATGCGCAAGCAGGAAGATGCTCAATGCGTCGGCGGCCATCAGTTTGTCGACCGCTTCAGCATAGGCTCCGTTGTAGTAGAGCGAGGTGCCCTCATAGAAGGCAACCCAGAAAGCGGTAGTCGGCGAAACCACGGGGGCCGTCTGCACGAGACTTTCTGACAATTGGACAGAGCCCTGCCCTTCGGCGAGGTCGACGACAAGACGGAGCTGTGCTGCCAGAATATGCTCGATGTCGGTGTAGCCAAAGCGCCGGGTAACGGCGATTGACTCCTCCGCTTCGCGCCGGATCTTTGGGATTTCCTCGCCCATGGCAATCAGGTCGGAAACGAGGTGGTTGCGTGCATAACACATCCAGCCCACATCACCCGCCGCATGGGCTGCATCGAGCGCTTCGCGCACGCGTTCCAGGGCGTAGGGCATCGAGCGGGTCCAAGGCGAGACCTGATCAACGGCAAGCAGGACCGAGGTCCGATGCTCTTCGAAACCGTATTTGTCGAGAAGTGCGCGGGCGACGAGACTGAAGCTCAGACCGTCGGCATAGGCGTCGTATTTGTCGGAGATCATGGCGCCAAACCAAGCGAGGCCATGGGTGGATTCCGGGCTGGCGCCATGATCGAGTGTTAGCTCGACCATTTTGGCGAGATGCAGGAAGCGTAGCCCATCTGTCGTGAAAACCGATGAGATCAGTGGTGCCAGCAGCGACATGGCGGCCCGGATACGCGGATCCTCCGTGAGAGGCATGTGTTCGAGGTCGGAAATCTGCCTCCCGTCCAGTCGCCGCCGGATGGCGCGATAGGCATCATCCTGCTCCGCTTCGCTCGACCCGCGCGCGAGCTTCACGCCGAGTTCGTCGAGACCCAGCAACGCTTCGTCGATTGCGCCATCGTAATCGGATTTCAGCGTCAGCAGGTTGGCGCGAAGGCGGAAGACAGCGCTTCTGTCGAGTGCGGATCGCGCGTATGGCAGCAGCTCGTTGAGCTGGCGTTCTGCGGCTTCGAGCGAGGCGGATCCCAGTAAAGCCTCACACAGTTGAGTATGCGCTCGGAATGAGAGACCGTAGTCGTCTGTCCAAAGGTCCTCGCGGATCAACTTGACCGCCGTCTCGCCGTAGCGGACCGCCTGACCAAAGGCTGCGGAACGTCTTGCGTGAGCGAGAGCGGCCAGAAGCGCCTCGATAAACATCTTCCGCTTTTCAAGCGGGAGGTCTTCGGCCCGACATTGCTCGATCTGGTTGGCGATGGCGAAGGCCGCAGCATTGGTGCCACTGTCCCACATCGCCATCATCACCTCGACCAGATGACGATGGCGATCGCGCCTAGTCGCCTCGTCCATCAGCGAATAGGCGGCCTCCTGGATACGGTCATGGGCAAAGCTGAGTTTCGCAGGCGACAGCACGACGAAACCCGAACGCGCCAGTGGGGCGGCAATTTGCTGCAGGTTTTCGTCGGACAGGCCAAGCGCCCTTGCAAGGACTACCTTTTCTGCTTCCGGACCGATGCAGGCCATCGTCTGTAGAAGACTGAGTGCCTCCGACCCCTCCTTCTCAAGACGGGCCGTCACGAAGGAGATGATGTTTTCGCTCGCCGGATAGCGTGCCACGTCTTCGACGCGGCACAGCCAGGCCTTCTCAGCCGGCGAAAAATAGACGACGCCATCCTGAACGAGTGCCTGCAGCAGTCTCCGAAGATAGAAGGGATTTCCACCGGTCTTCTCATGCAGCGTTTCGGACAGATCGATGAGACCGTCCGGGGCATCCGCAAAAATCGTTTCGAGCATCTGCCGTGTGGACTGGAGAGAGAGCGGTCGCAGATAGAGCTCTGCCAGCTCAGCCATTGAAACGCGTGCCTCTGCCATCAAGCGGTCGGACAGGGCTTGAGCTTCAACGGACTGCTCGCGCCGGGCGACGATCAGAAGAAGCCCGGTGACTGGCTCGTTCACCAGGACCGACAGGAAGGAGCGGGTGGCTTCATCAGCCCATTGGACATCGTCGAGAAACAGCACCATCGGGCTGATCGTCGCTGCCGCGACCGATAGCACCGTGCGCAAGGCTCGCTGCAAGCGGAGTTGGACCATTGGCCCCGGTATCTCGATGCGGCTCGCCTGGGGTCCGGTCAGAATTTCCACGGCTGGCAGGAGATCGACCAGCAAGGATGCATTTCCCTGAAGCTCGCGGGCGAGTGCTTTTCGAAGTGATGCAAGGGTCACATGATCCGCGCGGACGGTTTCGTCGATGAAGGCGCTGATTGCCTGCACGATGGGACCATAGGGGACTTCTGACTGATGCTGGTCGCTCTTGCCCTGGATGAACATGGCCCTCTCATCGGCCATCTTTGCAAGACTCTGGATGAGACTCGACTTGCCAACGCCGGGTTGGCCATGCACCGAGATCATCGACGGCTTGCCATGAACCAGGAACCGATCGAGTAGATTGCCAAGGATCTGTTCCTCGTCGCCACGGCCGAAGAGCGAAGAGGTCAAAAGCTGTGCGAAAGGCGCGTCGACGCGTCCGATCTCGAATTGGCTGATCGCGCCGTTTTCGCGCCATTCCTGATCACAGCGCGAAAGGTCAAGTTCCAGCGCTAGGGCGGACTGGTAGCGAGCAGCCGGCTCTTTCGCGAGTAGCCGCTTGAGAATCTGCCCAATCACCGGCGGCAGATCTGCGAACATGCTGCTGGCATCCATAGGTGCCAGTGCCAGATGAGCATGACGCCATTCGACCGGCGAGTTGGCTGCCAGTGGGAAGATGCCTGTCAGATGCCTGAAGAGGATCATGCCGAGCGCGTAAAGGTCGCTCCTGCTGTCGCACTGCGGTGCAACCGGTCGCAACTGCTCGGGCGCCCGATAGATGATCTCGTCGATCACGCCGAGTGTCTGGGCGGAGGCCGTGGCGGGCATCGCTCGCAAACGCACAGCACCCTTTTCATCGATGGCAAAATCGATCGGATGGAGAGAGCCGAGCGGTGCGCCATCAGCATGGGCTGCGGCAAGCGCCCGAACCATGGAGAGCGCCCGTGGCAGGAACTCCTGCAGCGGAACGGGCGAAGGTGACAACAATCCAAGCAAGATGCTTTGTGTATCGAAGACAAGTACCCGGTGTTCGTCTTCTTCGAGAATGGCGGCGGGGGTATCGAGCCAGATCTCGGCATTTGCATAGCGGCGCAGGCGCAGGTCGGCCTGAGGCGAGCGCACCGGCTCCCTGGATCGGGGGAGAAAGAGCGCATCCCATTCGCCATCGTCTTGCGACAGACGATAGAAGCTTGCTCCGGCAGACTGCCAGACAAGAGTTTGATTGCAGGCTCGAAGCCACGCTCGATCGAACATTCCGCTATCTCTGGCTACTTGGAGCATGGTCATAACCCGATGTGGTTGCCCATTTTGCTGTCGTAACATCGACGAGCCAAGACTGTCTTTGCCCCACGTGCTGTCGTAAAGGCCGAGTTTGCTGCGAATGCGAAAACTTGGCATTGCGGACAGCAAATCGGAGTTTTATGATAAATGCTTATAGAGGGGCAAAGGCGCATGTCGTCACTACACGATCATGGCATTTTCAAATTCCCTCAGGCGGGTGTTATCAACTCTTCTGTGGATCGGCGGTGGCGTAATCTGGGCGCGGAGGTGCGTGCGCATCCAGCCTGCGAAATACCCGACATCTGCAGCACCCAGATGGAGATCACCCTGGCTCTGCAAGGAACGCCGTCAGGCTTCGTGCACCGCCGGGGTGACGGTCGATTTCAGTCGACGGCGGTCCGCAGCGGCACGCTCTGGTTCTGCCCGATCGGCGTCCAGGAAGATTCCATCAGGATCACCGAGGCATTGCCCGAGATCCTGCATCTCTACCTCCCCGAGCACCAGTTTGCCACGGTCGGCGAGCTGACATCGCAGCCCGTCGCATCCGGCGACATCGCTTATCTGGCCGACGTGGCCGATGAATTTGTCCGGCAGATCTGTGTCCGCGTCCTTCAGGAAATGCGCCATGAAACGGCAGCCGGGGACCTGCTCGTCGAACAGCTCTCCATGGCGCTTACTCTGCATCTTCTCTCGCGTTATTCGGGAAACAGCCTGGCGGTCACGTCGGCGGACGTGAATGGCGCCTTGAGCCCGGCCAGACGAAACAGGGTCATCGACTATGTCGAGGAAAATCTGGAAGCGGATCTGACTGTGGCGGAGCTTGCCGAAGTCGCTTGCCTAAGCCGCTATCATTTTGCCCGGTCATTCAAGGCAGCGCTCGGGCAGTCCCCGTCGGAGTACGTGGCCAATCGACGGCTGCTGCTTGGGCAGCAACTCCTGGAAGACCCGACCCTCTCGCTTGCGGAAATCGCTTTCCGTTGCCGCTTCTCCTCGCAGGCCGCTTTCGGGCGCGCGTTCCGGCGCCATACCGGCATGTCCCCCGGCGACTATCGCCGGCACAGGAACTGAACGCGCTGCCGTTCCCGAGCCCATAGCGTCAAGGACAACCGCTGGAGATCAGCGAAACGTCCAAAACGGCTTAGTAACCGACAAGAGACCGACGGCGCTCCACGGCATTCTCTCCTCGTCACTGCTTCTCCCAAGCACCGAGGAAACGAAAATGACCATTCAAGCCAAAGCCGCCCCCGGCGCCCGCCTTCTGAACGCCGCCGATCACACGCTGATCATGATCGACTTTCAGTCCCAAATGGCCTTTGCCACCAAGAGCATCGATGCCGTCAACCTGCGCACCAATGCAGCGCTTGTTGCCAATGCGGCGAAGACCTTCAACGTCTCGACGATCCTGACCACCGTTGCCGAGAAGAGCTTTTCCGGCCCGATGTTCGATGAGATCACCAGCACCTTCTCCGGTCAGCCGATGCTCGACCGGACCTCGATGAACACCTGGGAAGACGCGGCCGTCATCGCCGACGTCAACCGGATCGCCAAGAAGCGCATCGTGCTTTGCGGCCTCTGGACGAGCGTGTGCATCGTCGGCCCGGCCCTTTCGGCCCTCGACCAGGGTTTCGAGGTCTACGTGATCGCCGATGCCTGCGGCGATGTCAGCACGGAAGCGCATGACCGCGCCATGGACCGCATGGTGCAGGCCGGCGCCCAGCCGATGACATCGCTCCAGTATCTGCTCGAACTGCAGCGCGACTGGGCGCGGGCTGAGACCTACGAGGCGACCACCGGCATCGCGAAGAAGCTCGGCGGCGCCTACGGCCTCGGCGTCACCTACGCCAAGACGATGTTCAACTCAGCCGAAGGCCACTGATCCCGTCCCCGCCGGTCGTTTCGCGTCCCGCCTCACAACCGGAACGACCAACCACGCCTGGTGCGGCTCCCCTCCCGCGCCAGGCGTAGGTGGACGACACGTTCGCAGCACCACCGCATGCATTCGATCTCACGCCGAAAGGAAAACGGTGATGAAACTCTATCTCATCTCACTCGCAGCAGGGCTGCTCGTCGGCGTGATCTACGGGGTCCTCAACGTGCGCTCGCCTGCCCCGCCGGTCATCGCGCTAGTGGGCCTGCTTGGCATCCTCATCGGCGAACAGATCGTGCCACTCGCCAGGGGCGCCCTCGTCCGGCAGCCGATCATGACATCGCTCCCGAAGCCGAGCGAAACGCGGACGACGACCGACCTCAGCGAGCCCCGCAGGCCGCAGGACCGGGCGGGCTGAGCTCCTCGCCCGCGTACCGAAGCCCTCCCAATTCAGAAGGAACACTGTGATGGATGCCGACCTCATCCTCTACCACGGACTCGTGACCACGCTTGACCGTTCCAATCCGTCGGCGACGGCGATTGCGATCAAGGATGGCAAGTTTCTCGCTGTCGGCAGCGACGCCGAGATCATGAAACATGCCGGTCCGCAGACCAAGACCATCGACTTGCGCGGAAAACGCGTGCTGCCCGGCCTCAACGACAATCACACCCATGTCGTCCGCGGCGGGCTGAACTTCAACATGGAACTGCGCTGGGACGGCATCCGCTCACTGGCCGATGCCATGGACATGCTTCGGCGCCAGGTGGCGGTGACGCCGGCACCCCAATGGGTGCGGGTGATCGGCGGTTTCACCGAGCATCAATTCGTCGAGAAGCGGCTGCCGACAATCGACGAGATCAATGCGATCGCGCCAGACACGCCTGTCTTCCTGCTGCATCTCTACGATCGTGCGCTCCTCAATGCCGCCGCCGTTCGCGCTGTTGGCTTCACCAAGGACACAAAGGATCCGCCGGGTGGCGAGATCACGCGCGATGCGGCTGGCAATCCGACCGGGCTGCTGCTTGCCAAGCCCAATGCCGGCATTCTCTATGCGACGCTCGCCAAGGGACCGAAGCTTCCCTTCGACTACCAGGTGAATTCAACGCGCCATTTCATGCGTGAGCTCAATCGGCTGGGCGTGACCGCCGTTATCGATGCAGGCGGTGGCTTCCAGAACTATCCGGATGATTATGCCGTCATCCAGAAGCTGGCGGACGAGGACCTGCTGACGGTTCGGCTCGCCTACAATCTCTTCACCCAGAAGCCGAAGGAGGAGAAGGAAGACTTTCTCCGCTGGACCTCCTCGGTCACCTACAAGCAGGGCACCGACTACTTCCGCCACAATGGTGCTGGCGAGATGCTGGTATTCTCCGCCGCCGATTTCGAGGATTTTCGGCAGCCACGCCCTGACATGCCGCCGGAGATGGAAGGCGATCTCGAAGAGGTGGTCCGGGTCCTTGCCCAAAACCGCTGGCCCTGGCGCATGCACGCGACCTATGACGAGACCATCTCGCGGGCCCTCGACGTCTTCGAAAAGGTGAACCGCGATACGCCGCTGGATGGCATCAACTGGTTCTTCGACCATGCGGAAACAATTTCCGATCGTTCGATCGACCGCGTGGCGGCACTTGGCGGCGGAGTCGCGGTGCAGCACCGCATGGCCTATCAGGGCGAGTATTTCGTCGAGCGATACGGACATGGTGCCGCCGAAGCAACGCCGCCGATTGGCAAGATGCTCGATCGCGGCGTGCATGTTTCGGCGGGCACGGATGCGACCCGTGTTGCCTCCTACAACCCTTGGGTCTCGCTCTCCTGGATGATCACAGGCAAGACCGTGGGCGGGATGAACCTCTACCCCCGCCAGAACTGCCTGGACCGCGAGACGGCGCTGCGCATGTGGACCGAAAAGGTCCAGTGGTTCAGCAATGAAGAGGGGCGCAAAGGGCGCATCGAGGCCGGTCAATTTGCCGACTTGATCCTGCCGAGCAAGGACTACTTCTCTTGCCCGGAGGACGAGATCTCCTTCCTGACCTCCGACCTCACCATCGTGGGCGGTAAGGTCGTCTACGGCGCCGGTGACTTCAGCGGCGTTGATGCGCCGCCGCTTCCTCCCGCCATGCCCGACTGGTCTCCGGTCAGAACCTTCGGTGGTTATGCCGCCTGGGGCGAGCCGCAAGGGGCTGGCAAAAACTCACTGCGCCGCCACGCGATTGCGTCCTGCGGCTGCGCCAATGACTGCGGCCTGCATGGTCACGACCATGCAGGCGCCTGGACCTCGAGCCTGCCCATCAGCGATCTCAAAGGCTTTTTCGGTGCGCTCGGCTGCTCCTGCTGGGCCGTTTAGGGAACAAGACGATGACAACAATCACACGTTTCGAACACACCACTCCCCCGACGCGCCGCAATTTGCTCCACGGGTCGACGGCAAAGGTCCTGATGCTGAGCTGGCTTTGCTCGGCCTATATCCAGGGTGCCTTGACGAAGCTCTTCGACTTCGAAGGCGCCATTCAGGAAATGACCCATTTTGGCCTGCTGCCGGCACCCCTGTTCGCAGCCGGCGTGATTGGCTTCGAGCTCGCGACATCCGCCATGGCCATCACGGGCTTTCAACGCCGCGCCGGAGCCCTGGCGCTGGCTGCCTTCACGCTCGCGGCGACCTTCATCGCCCTGCAGTTCTGGACGATGCCGGAGGGTCCGGCACGCACGGGCGCGACCAATGCCTTCTTCGAGCATCTCGGCCTGGTCGCCGCCTTCCTTCTGGTCGCCCGGATGGATGCGAGCGGTCAAACGTCCAAAAAACCGGTCTAGGCGACAAGAGCGCAAAGCACCCAGGCCTTAGTCTCCGATCATCCAATCAGCAGGAACCAAGTGATGGATCAGAAACACGAATTCCTCTTGTCCCGGCGGCAGGCACTGCTCGCGGGCGCCACCCTTTCGCTGGCAACGACGCTCCCGGTCTTTGCCTCGGAAACCCTCAACGCACTTCAACAGGAAGGAACGATACCAATGACCGAGAATTTTGTGACCACCAAGGACGGCGTCGAAATCTTCTACAAGGACTGGGGTCCGAAGGATGCGCAGCCGATCGTCTTCCATCACGGCTGGCCGCTGTCTTCAGACGACTGGGACGCACAGATGCTGTTCTTCCTCCTGAACGGCTACCGCGTGATCGCCCATGACCGCCGTGGCCATGGCCGCTCGCAGCAGGTGAGCGAAGGTCACGATCTCGACCATTATGCCGCCGATGCCTCGGCCGTTTTCGAAAAGCTCGACCTGCGCAATGCCGTCCATATCGGCCACTCTACCGGTGGCGGTGAAGTGGCGCGTTACGTCGCGAACTTCGGCGAACCGCAGGGCCGTGTGGCGAAAGCCGTCCTGGTCGCTGCCATCCCGCCGATCATGGTGAAGACGGAAGCTTATCCGGGCGGTCTGCCGATCGAAGTGTTCGATGGTTTCCGTGCAGCACTTGCCGCCAACCGTGCGCAGTTCTTCCGCGATGTGCCGGCTGGCCCCTTCTACGGTTTCAACCGTGATGGTGCCACCGTACATGAAGGCGTAATCCAGAATTGGTGGCGCCAGGGCATGATGGGCGGTGCCAAGGCTCATTACGACGGCATCAAGGCCTTCTCGGAAACCGACCAGACCGAGGATCTGAAGAATATCTCGGTGCCGACGCTCGTGATGCATGGCGACGACGACCAGATCGTTCCGATCGCCGCTTCTGCCGAGATTTCGGTCAAGCTTCTGAAGAACGGCACGCTGAAGGTCTACAAGGGCTTTTCGCATGGCATGCTGACCGTCAACGCCGACGTTATCAATCCGGACCTTCTGGCCTTCGTGAAGAGCTGAGCCGGCTTGTGCCTCCCAGGCCGCCGCCTGACCCGCGGCGGCCTTCGTGTGTCTACACCCTGCCAGTTTCGCAGCAGGGCGCACCATTGCACCGAACCTTCAGAGGTGATCGTCATGACCCAAGTGCAGCCTGACAAAGCGGAGGCCGGCAGTGCGCTCGCTCCGTTCCACCATATGGCCTTCGCTGTCCTCTGGACCGCAACCGTCATCGGCAATACCGGCACCTATATGCGAGACGTCGCGAGTGCCTGGCTCGTCGCTGATCTCTCAGCCTCTCCGGGTGCCGTGGGCCTGATACAGGGCGCAGGGACACTGCCGATCTTCCTGCTGGCGCTGCCGGCGGGTGTGCTGGCCGACATTCTCGATCGGCGCAAGCTGCTGATGGCGATGCAGGTCGTGCTGCTGGCGGTCAGCCTTGCGCTGACGCTGCTCGCTTGGCGCGGGCTGATCACCGTCGAGCTCCTGATCGGCCTGACCCTTGTCGGCGGAACGGCCGCAGCCATTGCCGGTCCCGCGTGGCAATCGATGGTGCCGGATCTCGTTCCGAGATCCCAGTTGCGCAACGCGATCGCGCTGAACTCCGTCGGGATCAATGTATCACGGTCGATCGGCCCTGCGATCGGCGGCATCCTGCTCGGCGCCTTCGGTGCGGCCATTGCCTACGCAGCGGATCTTGCCACCTACCTCTTCGTAATCGGCGCGCTTCTCTGGTGGCAAAGCCCACGGGCCGAGGGCAGCCATATCCCCGAGCACTTTCTCGGCGCCTTTCGCGCGGGGCTGCGCTATGCCCGTTCAAGCCGCAAGCTGCATGTCGTGCTGTTGAGGGCTGGTGTCTATCTCATCTTTGCCAGCGCCACCTGGGCGCTTCTCCCCCTCGTCGCCAAGGATCTGCTCGGCGGCGGAGCGAGTTTCTTCGGTCTGCTGCTCGGCTCGGTCGGTGCCGGGGCCATCGGCGGAGCAACCATCCTGCCGAGACTGCGCAACCGTCTCAGTTCCGATGCCATTCTCCTGGGATCTGCGATCCTCAGCGCCGGCGTCATGGTCGCTCTCACCTTCGCACCACCGCAATGGGTGGCCTTCCTTTGCCTCTTTCTGCTGGGCAGCGCGTGGATCGCGGCGCTCACCGTGCTGAATGGTGTTGCCCAGGCTGTGCTGCCCAACTGGGTGCGCGGGCGCGCACTTGCGGTCTACCTCACCGTCTTCAACGGGGCGATGACGGTGGGCAGCATCGCCTGGGGCATCACGGCCGAGTCGGTGGGACTAACCACGACGCTGCTGATTGCGGCTGCCGGCCTGACTTTGACATCACTTCATATGCATCGGCTGAAACTACCTTTGGGTGAAGATGATCTCTCCGCTTCCCACCACTGGCCCGAACCTATCGTGGCGGATAGCGTTGCCCATGATGAGGGTCCCGTCATGGTGCAGATCGAGTACACGGTTACCGCAGCCGATCGCCCCGCATTCCTGCGAGCGCTCAACCTCCATGCCGAAGCGCGGCGGAGAGACGGCGCCTATCTGTGGGGCGTGAGCGAGGATGCGGCAAAGCCCGAGCAGATCGTTGAATGGTTCTTCGTCGAGTCCTGGGCCGAGCATCTACGACAGCATGAACGCGCATCGCATGCGGACGCCGAGATCCACGGCCAGCTCATCGGCTATCACCAAGGCCAGGAGCGACCGACGGTACGGCACCTCATAGCCATTTCGGCGAGAACTCGGGATGTGAAATAGGCCAAAAGGCGGGGCGCTTCGGCGCCTCGTCAGGTCTGTGGCTGGACGCTGATCGCTCGCTCGATGCAGGCGATCAGGGTTTCCGCCTGATAGGGCTTCTGAAGCACGCAGACGGGCGCCTCGATATGCTGGCGGACGGGCGCGTCAGCAAAGGCGGTGATGAAGATGACCGGGACAGGGTCTTGGCGTTGCCTGAGCGCTGCGAAGAGTTCGATCCCGCTCATGCCCGGCATCTGGACATCGGAGATCAGGCAGGCCGAGCGGCCGTTGCTGGGCGAATGGAGGAAATCTTCAGCGGAAGAATAGGTCGCGACGTCGAAGCCGCAGGATCGCAAGAGGCTGCTCGTAGCACGAAGGACTTCGACCTCGTCGTCGATCACTGAAATCAGCCTGGGAGCATGCACCTTGATCTGCCAATCTCCGGTCGCCGCCGGGTTCACCTTGCATGCCTTAATAGACGTATTTCATAACTTTATCGACTATACCTGAGTTTATCGGCCCGCCGGTGTCCCCTGATTTCGCGCAATGGCCTCCGACATCTTCACCAGATCGGCAAAGGTTCTCGCCATCATCTTGCGCATGATCTTGCCGCGATGGATCTTGACGGTGATCTCGCTGAGATCGAGCTCGCCGGCAATCTGCTTATTCATCAGGCCGCTTGTCGCCATTTCCATGATCTGGCGCTCGCGCGGGGTGAGCGAGGAAAACCGCTCCTTCAGCTCAGCCTCGAGCTTGGTCTCGCCCTTGGCCGCAGCCCGGGTCAGGCAGGCGGCAGCGACTGCGTCGAGCATGTCCTGATCTCGAAAGGGTTTTGGCAGAAAGTCCGCGGCTCCGGCCTTCATGGCCCTTACCGACATCGGTATATCGCCATGGCCGGTCACGAAAACGATCGGGATCTCGACGCCCATTTCAGAGAGCTTCTGCTGGAAATCGAGGCCACTGGTGAATGGCAGACGCACATCCAGGATCAGGCAATCGGCCTCTTCCAGGGATTGCACGTCGCGGCACAGATCAAGCGGCGTGGCATAGCCCTTCACCCGATAGCCAACCGAGCGCAGCAGGCTATCGACAGAACTGCGGACGATTTGCTCGTCATCGACGACCAGAACGAGAGGGCTCACGGACATCCTTCGCCTTCCAGGGATTGCAAGTGTTCAGCTTGTTTAAAACCCGCACCAATGATCCGGCAACTATACGTGGGTATGCGAGGCTAGCACTGCAGTCTGACGTCGATCAATTCCCGTACAATTTCTTTGAATCACCGTTCGCATAAAGATCTCCCCATACAACAGAACCAACGGGGATCGTCATGTCAGCACTACCGTTTCAGATCGACGACAGCCTTCACCGAGCGCCAATTGACGCGGTTTCGCTTTCGTCACAGCACCATCAGCTTAGCCGCCTGCTTGCCCATGCCATGTCCCTCGTTGAGCA
The DNA here is from genome assembly GCA_032102365.1 of Allorhizobium sp. CTOTU50464. Lineage (GTDB taxonomy): Bacteria > Pseudomonadota > Alphaproteobacteria > Rhizobiales > Rhizobiaceae > Allorhizobium. Next base: position 39,575 of record DAMDHD010000007.1, read on the forward strand.
AAACGAGGACACTGCGATGGATCTCATCCGGAAAGCTTCCGCCCTTGTCGGCAGCCCTGATTTGCCCGACAACCCTGTGCCCTGGACCCGTGGCGGGTTGGCTCCCTGGCAGGTCGTTCGGGTCAAGCGGCATATCGACAAAGAGCTTGCCGGACGCATTGGTATCGATGAGCTGGCCCAGATCACGCGCCTGAGTACCAGCTATTTTTCTGCCGCCTTTCGTGCCAGCTTCGGGACATCCCCGCACGACTATATCTGCCGGCGGCGCATCGATCATGCAAAGCAGTTGATGCTCACCACCGACACGCCGCTATGCGAAATTGCGCTTGATTGCGGCTTCGCCGACCAGTCCCATCTCTGCCGCGTCTTCCGCCGCATTACGGGTCAGACACCAGCCGCATGGCGGCGCAATGGGCGGATCGCCTGAGACGGCATCCGCTCTGCTGGTCTGCCTATCCTGTTGCACGGGCCTTGCGTGCGACGACGCCCTTATCCTTTAGAGTGCCGAAGGCGCCTTCCGCCCTGATCGCGCGCTTCGTGCGCGATACCGCCAAGCGGCAAAGCCTCGACATCCGAAAATCTCCAAGCCTTGCCCGCAGCAGAATGCGCCACAGTGTCTGGCAGCAGGTTCTGCTGTTCGGCGTAATGATGCTGATCGGCGCATAGAACAACGGGACCGAAGCCGATCGTGGCACGGTCCCGTTCTTAATGTCTGGCTGTGAGCCTGAACGCACCTGTTTCCGATGCGCTCCTTACGTGTTGCGACCGATCTCGAAGAGGAACCAGACTCGCTGTTCGCCCTCGTCGATCCACTGTTCAAGCAGGCTGGTTGAGGCAACATCGCCATGCTCGGCACAGAGCCCATGCGTCTGGCGGGCAAAGGACACGAAACGCTCGTTGTCGTCCCGGAGCTCGGCCAGCATATCCTGCGGTGTTACATAGGCCGCATCGTTGTCCAGCAACCGCTGGAGCCTGGCGATATGGCCGCTGGAGCGGATTGTTGTGCCGCCGAGCTTGCGGACCCGCTCGGCGATCGCATCGGTCATAGCGAAGATCTGGCCTGCCTGCTCATCGAGGAGCAGGTGATAGTCGCGGAAGGACGGCCCACTCATGTGCCAGTGGAAGTTCTTGGTCTTGAAATAGAGCGCGAAGGTATCGGCAAGCAGGCCGGTGAGCGCGGCCGATATGTCGTTCACGGCTTCGGGTGAAAATCGAGACGGGGTATTGAGCGCGGCCTTGCGGCGCGCCTCGACTGCGAGAGGCTCCATGGGTCATCTCCTGTTGGCTATGCGGTGGATGCAAGGTCTCTGACCGACGCCTCCGGCGCCGGCCCTGTCCCGCACGCCAAGTCTACGCCGCGCCCGGAAACCAGCCCATCAGCCGCTGGTATGCTCGCCCCTATACATCGGGATGGTGTGGGGTGATTGGCGCGGGCTGACCGTTCGCCATCGCAGGCATCTCGCACTCGGGGTATGACGGGGCGCCATACTCTCTTCGGCATGCGACCCACCGCGATCACCACCTTGACCCAAACCTTGGGTCATCCCCGCCCTGCCTTCGGCATGGCTGCAACATACCAATGTTGGTGACGCGCGAACTCAGGTTCAATGGAACCTCATCCCCCTCGCTGGCACTCTGAACTGGCTGATCAACCACGCAGTCTTCCCCTCCCGGATGCGCGATCAGCGCCCTACCAGGCCTCGCGCCAGAGACCTGTCTTGCAGCAGCAGTCCAGTGAAACCGGCCGAAGATCGGCCCTCACTCAACCCTCGAAGGAACACGACCATGAAGACCATTCTTACCGCTCTCTCCGCCGCCCTGATCTCGTTCGCAGCCGGCACGGCCGCGTTTGCCAGCGTCCAGCCGATCCCGGGCTCGATCACCTACGACAACAGCGATGTGATGCTCGAAAAGGCTCCCGCCGGCTCGACCTTCTTCCACACCTTCTCCAACGGTGACGGTCGCGATGTCCGCGAGGTCTACAAGGTCAATGCCGACAAGTCGGTGACCCTCGTCAACCGCACCATCTCGAACGCTTCCTGACCCCAAGCGCACTGCAGACCAGATCGGCCAAGAGCAACCTTGGCCGATCCGGCTCACCCTCGCGAACCCAGCGCTCCCGTCGCCTGGGCGCCGTTAGCAATCACAGATTTGAAAAGGATCAAACGATGCGAACCATCATTCTGGCCGTCACCGCAGCATCCGCAAGTGTGATCGGCGCACTGGCAAGCCTACCGCCCGCCGAGGAACTGACGCAGGGCGAATTCATCTGGTCCGAGGAAGGCCACGCGGAGCCGGACCCCATGCCGCTGTGCTCCCTGCCAAACCTAGGACCCAACATCGCCATGCCGACGATCGAAATATACAAGTCCAGCAGGCTGCAGGCGGCGAATGGCCCGAACTGGTAAGCGCTCAAGAATCCCGCCCCGCCGCCAATGCCGCCCGAGAACCCTCGTTCCTTACTCCTGCTCTGCCATCCTGTATCCCACGCCCGGCTCCGTGCGCACGATGCGCGGCTGTGTCGGGTCGCGTTCGATCTTCTGGCGGAGCTGGCCGATGAAGACGCGCAGGTAGTGGAGGTCGTCGCTATGGGCGGGGCCCCAGACGGATGTGAGCAGGGTGCGGTGGGTGACGACGCGGCCGGCATGGCGGGCGAGCAGCAGGAGCAGGTCGTATTCCTTCGGCGTCAGGTGCACCGGTTCACCGGCGCGCGAGACCAGACGCTTGATCGGGTCGATCGTCAGGCCGTCGATTTCCGTCACCGTTGGAATGGCGTCGCGGCGGCCGCGATGGCGGAGCGCGGTGCGGATGCGGGCGGTCAGTTCGCCAATGCCGAACGGTTTTTCCACGTAATCGTCTGCGCCGAGATCAAGGGCGGCGATCTTCTCGCTCTCGCGGTCCCGCGCGGAGAGAATGAGGATCGGAATGTCCGACCAACCCCTGAGGCTCGCAATGACCTCCTTGCCGTCCATGTCCGGCAGGCCGAGATCGAGGATGACGAGATCGGGCGCCTGGGTGGCGACGGCCCTCAAGGCTTCGGCTCCCGTCATCGCTTCGACCACGTCATAACCGGCGGCCGTCAGCGAGGGCTTCAGGAACCGCTGGATCTGCGGCTCGTCGTCGACGACCAGGATGCGGGACTGGTTCATCGGGCACCGGCCTTGTCTTCGCTAATGGCGGGAAACCGCATGACGATGCGTGTGCCTTTCTTCTTCAGCGCCGGGCTCTCGGCATGGATGCGTCCGCCCATCGCCTCGACGAAGCCGCGGGCGATGGAAAGCCCGAGCCCCGTGCCCGGTGAGCGACCGTCCGGTTTTCCCCTGCGATAGAATTTTTCGAAGATGCGGTCGAGATCTTCGGGCGGAATACCCTTACCATGGTCGGTGACCGAGATCAGCACATCCTTGCCGTCGCGGCGGGCATAAACGTTGACCGGTTCGTCGCCACCATATTTCACGGCATTGTCCAGGAGATTGAACAGCACCTGGCCAATGAGCACGCTGTCGCCCCGGATTAGCGGCAGATCGGCGGCGATGCCGGTTTCAATACTGCGCCCGGGCGCGTGTTTGCGGGTACGTTCGACCGCGGATTGGACCACGTCGGCGATATCCACCCAGTCCTGCTTGGGCTTCAGGGTCCCCGCTTCGATGCGGGTCATGTCGAGAAGATTGGCGACGAAGCGGCTCATGCGGCCGCTTTCCTCCTCGATCGACTGCAGAAGGTCGTCGCGGTTTTCCGGCGTCATGCGTTCGCCGAGTTCGCGCAAGCCCGTGACGGCGCCGGTGATCGTGGCGAGCGGCGTGCGCAGATCATGGGAAATGGAGGAGAGCAGCGCTTCGCGATAGCGTTCGCCCTCCAGCCGCGCGGCCTGTTCGACCGTCTCGTCGGCAAGGCGTGCGCGATCCAGGGCGATCGCCGTCTGGTCGAGAATGGCAGTCAGCGAGCGCTCGGCATTGAGGTCCAGCCTCTCGCCGGAATGCTCGATGCCGCAGACCCCGACGATGCCGTGGGGTCCGAGCAGCGGGCGAAACTCGAAGCGGCTGTTGGGCAGGGTGCCGGTGCCGTGGCCGGCCGGCTCCCGCTTGTCATGGGTCCAGCGTGCCGCCGTCAGGTCGGTGACGTCGAGTTCGGTGTCGGGCGGCCAGGCGGCGGCGACCGCGAGATCGCCCTTGCGCGGCAGGAGCAGCACCACCCTGCGCTTGAGGCTCGCCTGCAGTTGCGAAACCGCAAGCCAGATCGCGTCCTCGCCCTTGGCGGTGCTCGCAAGCTTTCGGGAGAAGTCATAGAGCGACTGCAGCGCGGTCGCCCTGTAGCGGGCCACCTCCGCCTGTTCGCGGATGCGCGAGGCGAAGCCGCCCGCAATCATGGCGACGGCGAGGAAGATGAAGAGGGCAAAGACCTCGTGCGGCGCTGCGATCGTGAAGGTGTGGATCGGGTCGATGAAGAAGAAATTGTAGGCGAGCGCCGAAAGGGCTGCCGCCAGAAATGCCGCCGCATAGCCCCCAACCGCAGAGGCGCCGAGCACGGCCAGCAGGAAGAGCAGCGAGATGTTCGGCAGATCGACGAAGAGGTCGATGCCTTTCCCAATCAGGGCAGTCAGGGTGACGAAGCCGAGCGCCGAGAGCGCCGACTGCCTCAGGGACGTGGCTTTCGGCATGGTGACGGCCGCGCGGCGGGTCTCATTGGCGGTGCCGTCCGGGGTCACGATATGAATGCCAAGGCCGGACGCGCTGCGTGACAGGGCATCCGGAAGAGAGCGGCTGACGAGCTTCTGCCAGGGGTTCCGCTTGCGGGTGCCGATCACGATCTGGGTCACATGCTCGCGGCGGGCGAGCTTCAGGATCTCCTCGACAAAGTCATTCCCGATGATCCGCCGCGTTTCGGCGCCGAGTTGTTCGGCAAGGCGGAAGAGGGTTTCGATGCGCTGCAGGCGCTCGGGCGTCTCGACCTCCCGGTCGGCCCGCTCGATCGAAACGACGAGCCAAGGTGCATTGAGCCCGGAGGCGAGCCGGCTTGCCACCCGTACGACCTTTTCCGAGAGGGCGTCCGATCCGACACAGACCAGGAGCCGCTCGCCCGTCGCCCAGGGGCCGTCGATCGCGTTCTGCTTCAGATAATCGACCATCTGGTCGTCGACGCGATCCGCCGTGCGGCGCAGCGCCAGTTCGCGCAACGCCGTCAGATTGCCCAGACGGAAGAAGCGGTCAACGGCGCGGCTTGCGCTTTCGGGCAGGTAGACCTTGCCCTCCTTCAGCCGTTCGATGAGTTCCGAGGGTGAGAGGTCGACGAGCAGCACGTCGTCGGCCCGTTTCAACACCACGTCGGGCACGCGCTCGCGCACCGTCACCCCCGTGATCTGCGCGACCAGATCGGCCAGGCTTTCGAGATGCTGGATGTTGAGTGCCGTCCAGACGTCGATCCCAGCCGCGATCAGCTCCTCGATGTCCTGGTAGCGCTTGGGATGGCGGCTATCCTCCGGATTGGTGTGAGCGAGTTCATCGACGATCACAATGCGAGGGCGCCGCTCGAGCGCCGCATCGAGATCGAACTCCTCCAGCATGCGCCCGCGATGGGCGACGCGCCGGCGGGGCAGGATCTCCAGCCCCTCCAGCAGTGCCGCCGTCTCGCTGCGTCCATGGGTTTCGACCAGCCCCACCACGACATCGAGCCCGTCCGCCTTGAGGCGTCGGGCACGCGACAGCATGGCATAGGTCTTGCCGACCCCGGGGGCTGCGCCCAGGAAGACGGTGAGCTTGCCCCGGCGGTCTTTCTCCGCCAGGGCAAGCAGGGCATCGGGATCGGGACGTCTTTCGTCCCTGCGGTCGTCGTCCGCCATTAAGTTCTCATTTGTTCAGGGCATCAAGCGCCAGATTGAGCTCTAGCACATTGACCCTTGCTTCGCCGATAACGCCGAAGTCCGGCTTTTCGATCAACCGATCGACCAGATCGGCAACTGCCGTGGGCGGGAGCCCCCTCGCCTGCGCGACACGATCAACCTGCGCCTCGGCAAAGGCGGGCGAGACATGCGGGTCGAGGCCGGAGCCCGACGTTGTCACAGCATCGCCGGGGACGGGTGCCACAAGCCCGGTTGCCTTCAGTCGATCGATGTCGGCGACCACCCGTTCCTTGAGCTTGACCGAGGTCGTGCCGAGGTTCGAGCCCGACGAGGCTGAAGCGTTGTAGGGGTCCGGGCCGGTTGCCGAAGGACGCGGCCAGAAGTAGCGGTCCGAGGTGAAGTTCTGCCCGATCAGGGCCGAGCCGATGATCTGGCCATCGCGTTCGATGAGGCTGCCGTTGGCGTTTGCGGGCATCACCGCCTGGGCAATGCCCTTAATCGCCAGCGGATAGGCCAGGCCGGTCAGCAGGGTCATGATCACGACGAGGGTGAGTGCGGGTCTGAGATGGTTGAGCATGATTACACCAGATGAAGAGCGCTGACGGCGATATCGATGACCTTGATCCCGGCGAAGGGAAGGATCAGGCCGCCGACGCCATAGACCAGAAGGTTGCGGCGCAGGAGTGCTGCCGCGCCGGATGGGCGGTAGGCGACACCCTTCAAGGCGAGCGGGATCAGAGCGACGATGATCAGCGCGTTGAAGATGACGGCCGAGAGAATGGCCGATTGTGGTGACGTCAGCCCCATGATGTTCAAGGCCTCAAGCGCCGGATAGGTGGCGACGAACAGCGCCGGGATGATGGCGAAGTATTTGGCCACGTCGTTGGCGATCGAAAACGTCGTCAGCGAGCCTCGCGTCATCAGCAGCTGCTTGCCGATCTCGACGATCTCGATGAGCTTGGTCGGGCTTGAATCGAGGTCGACCATGTTGGCGGCCTCGCGAGCGGCCTGGGTGCCGGTCTGCATGGCGACGCCGACATCGGCCTGGGCAAGGGCCGGCGCATCATTGGTGCCGTCGCCGCACATGGCAATCAGCCGGCCGCCCTGCTGCTCGCGCCTGATATAGGCAAGCTTGTCTTCCGGGGTTGCCTGGGCGAGAAAGTCATCGACACCGGCTTCCGAAGCGATTGCCGCTGCGGTCACCGGATTGTCGCCGGTGACCATGACCGTGCGGATGCCCATGGCGCGCAGTGCCGCGAAGCGCTCCTTGATGCCGGGTTTCACCACGTCCTTGAGGTGGATGACGCCGAGCAGGCGGTCTCCGTCTGCCACACCAAGCGGCGTGCCGCCGGTGCGGGCCACCTGGTCGACGGCGCGGCGGAATTCGGCGGGCGCATCCTGATCGGTGAGACCGGCGAACTTCAGCACTGCGTCGACTGCCCCCTTGCGCAGGCGACGCTGACCGATGTCGACACCGGAGAGGCGCGTTTCGGCGGTGAAGCCAATGATCGCATCGAACTCGGCCTTCGGCATGGGCACACCGAACTCGCCTGTCGCAAGCGCCACGACCGAGCGTCCCTCGGGCGTTTCGTCGGACAGCGAGGCGATGAGGGCGGCTTCTGCTAGTTCGGCAGGCGTGACGCCGGGAGCGGCGAGCAAGTCGCTGGCCATGCGGTTGCCGAAGGTGATCGTGCCCGTCTTGTCGAGGAGCAGCGTGTCGACGTCGCCGGCAGCCTCGACCGCGCGGCCGGAGGTGGCGATGACGTTGAAGCGGACAAGGCGGTCCATGCCGGCGATGCCGATGGCCGAGAGCAGGCCGCCGATCGTGGTCGGGATCAGGGTCACCAGCAGGGCCGCCAGGACCGTGACCGACAGCACCGTTCCGGAATAGCCGGCAAGGCCCCAGATCGCGACGCAGACGAAGAGGAAGATCAAGGTCAGGCCCGAAAGCAGGATCGACAGTGCGATCTCGTTCGGCGTCTTCTGGCGCTGGGCGCCTTCGATCAGCGCGATCATGCGGTCGACGAAGGAGGAGCCGGGCTGGACCGTGATCCTGATCTTGATTTCGTCGGAGAGAACCTGCGTGCCGCCCGTGACGGCCGAACGGTCGCCACCGGATTCGCGGATGACGGGGGCGGATTCGCCGGTGATCGCGCTTTCGTTGACCGAGGCGACACCCTCGATCACTTCGCCGTCGCCGGGGATGAGTTCACCGGCAGCCACGAGCACGACGTCGCCGACCTTGAGGCTGGAGGCCGGGATGGTTTCGGTTTCACCGCCTGCGCCGAGCCGGCGGGCGACAAGCTCGGACTTGGTCTTCTTCAGGCTGTCGGCCTGGGCACGACCCCGGCCCTCGGCCACGGCTTCGGCGAAGGTGGCGAAGAGCACGGTGAACCAGAGCCAGGCGGCGATCTGGCCGGAGAAGCCCGCGCCGCCGGACTGGCTGACTAGATCGCGGACGAAGAGGATCGTGACGACGACGGCGACGATCTCGGTTACGAAGATGACCGGGTTGCGCAACAGCTTGCGCGGATCGAGCTTGACGACCGCATCGCGCATCGCCGGAAACAGGATCGCAGGGTCGAGAAGACCGGAGGCTTTTTGGTCTTTTGACATGATAGGTCCTTTAGAAGGTCTGGCCGGCGAGCATGGCGAAGTGTTCGACGATGGGGCCGAGCACCAGCGCGGGCAGAAACTGCAGGCCGCCGAGAATGAGGATGATGCCGATCAGCAAGCCGACGAAGAGCGGGCCGTCCGTCGGAAAGGTGCCGGCGGAAGCAGGCGATTTGACCTTGGCGGCAAGCGACCCGGCGATCGCCATGACCGGCACGATATAGGCGAAGCGGCCGAGCAGCATCGCGATCCCGAGCGTGGTGTTGTACCAGAGCGTATTGCCAGTCAGACCGCCGAAGGCCGAGCCGTTGTTGCCGGCTGCCGAAGTATAGGCATAGAGGATTTCGGAGAGACCATGCGGACCTGCGGTGCCGACGCTTGCCACTGCAAAGGGGAGCATCGCGGAGACCGAGGTGAAGCCGAGGATCACCAGCGGCAGGATGAGGACGGCGAGCATAGCGAACTTCATCTCGCGACCCTCGATCTTCTTTCCGAGGAATTCCGGCGTGCGGCCGACCATCAGGCCCGCGACAAAGACGGACAGAATTGCGAAGACCAGCATGCCGTAGAGACCGGAGCCCACGCCGCCCGGGAGCACTTCACCGAGCTGCATCAGGAACATCGGAACGAGACCGCCGAGACCGGTGAGCGAGCCGTGCATGCCGTTGACGCCACCGTCCGAGAGGCCCGTCGTGACAGCCGCATAGAGCGCGGTCATCGCCTGGCCGAAGCGGACTTCCTTGCCTTCCATATTGCCAAGGGCCGGATCGACGCCAATCGCGGTCAGGATGGTATTGCCCTGGGCTTCGGCCCAATAGGTCACGGCCACGCCTGCGATGAGCAGGACCGCCATGGCCGAGATCAGCGCCCAGCCCTGCCGGCGGTTTCCGACCATCTGGCCGAAGGTGTAGACGAGCGACGCCGAGATCGAGAGCATGGCGAAGATGTTGAGGTAGTTCGACCAGGCCGTCGGGTTTTCGAAAGGATGGGCGGCGTTGACGTTGAAGAAGCCGCCGCCATTGGTGCCGAGCTGCTTGATCGCTTCCTGCGATGCGACGGGGCCAAGCGAAATAACCTGATTGGCGCCTTCGAGCGTCGTGGCGGTCACGGAACCCTGGAGCGTCTGCGGCAGACCGAGTGCGACGAAGGCAAGCGCGACGACGACCGCCATCGGCAAGAGCACGTAGAGGGTTGCCCTGGTCACATCGACCCAGAAATTGCCGAGCGTCGAAACCTTCGAGCGGGCAAGCGCGCGGGTGACGGCGACGGCAATCGCCATGCCAGTGGCCGCGGACAGGAAGTTCTGCACCGTCAGCCCCGCCATCTGACTGAAATGGCTAAGCGTGGTCTCGCCGCCATAGTTCTGCCAGTTGGTGTTCGTGACGAAGGAGACGGCCGTGTTGAAGGCGAGATCCGACGGCATCCCGGCAAAGCCCTGCGGATTGAGCGGCAGATAGGCCTGCAGCCGCAGCATGGCATAGAGCGTCAGGAAACCGGCGAGCGAAAAGGCGAGCATGGCAAGCGTATAGCCGAGCCAGCTTTGCTCCTTCTCAGGGGTGACGCCGCTCACGCGGTAGAGGTCATGCTCGACGCGGCTGAGAATGGGCGAAAGAAAGGTCTGCTCACCGGAAAACACCCGGGCCATGTAGAGACCGAGTGGCTTGATCGCGATGAGAACGGCAAGGAAGAGAAGGCTGATCTGCAGCCATCCGACTGATGTCATGGAACTGCTCCAGATCAGAAACGCTCGGGACGCAAAAGCGTCACGACGAGATAGGCGCCGAGGGCCAGCGCGACGAAAAGGCCGAAGAGAGGTTCAAGCATTTGCAACCCTCCCTCAAAGCCGGTCGAGCGCGCGGGCGTAAACTGCCAGCACGAGAAGCGTGCTGGCGCCGAGCGCGATGAAGATGAAGTCGGACATATCCCGTGTCTCCTGTTGGTACACGGACAGGATTAAGGGCACCCCGCGTCAGGCTTCGATTGGGAAGAGCGGCGGGCGGAATAAAGAAAAGATAAGGATGCCTGTCAGGGGCTGGCGGAAGCAGGGCAACTCCGCTCAGGGCCATGATCCCCTTTAGTCCCGGCTCCCTCTAACCCAAGCCACAATCGGCCCCCGCAGCGTCGTTCAGGTTCCTGTCAGCTTTCCGGGTCAGTGCATCGGATCTCTTTGATCCATGCATGAAAGGAAGCGGGCTTGTTCAAGACGCTTTTGAGCTTCAGGCCGCGGATGCGCAGCGAATGGCTGAGCATCCTCACGTCAGTCTATCTTCTCTTCTTCATGAACGGGACGTTCTGGGACAAGTCTTCGGTCTTTCTGAAAGGCGATGCGCTGGCACTGCTGGCACTCGGAATCGGGCTGCTCGCCGGTTTCATCGCGCTGACCGTCACCTTCTCGGCGAAATACGTCATCAAGCCGGTGTTGATCTTTATCTTCCTGGCTGCCGTCTCCGGAGCCTGGTTCATGGACCGCTTCGGCGTCATCATCGACGGCGAGATGATCCGCAACGCGATGGAGACCAATCAGGCGGAAGCAGGGCACCTGATCACCCCCGCCTTCATCCTGCACATGCTGCTTTTCGGCGTCCTCCCCGCACTGTTCATCGCCGTCGTGGATGTCGTTCACCGGCCGATCCTGAAAAAGGTCGCCGTCAATCTGATGATCATCCTGCCCTGCCTGGCCGTATTCGCGCTGGCGGGGCTTTCGAACAGCGGCACCTTCATCTTTAACATCCGCCAGCATCGTGACTGGTTTCGCACGTTGAACCCGGTCTTCCCCATGGCGAGCGCTGCAGGTTTCCTGATCGGTGAAAGCAAGGAGCAGAACATCGTCGTTCAGCCCCTCGGCACCGATGCGAAGGTCGTGGATGCTCCGACGTCCGGACTGCGTAAGCCGCGGGTGACCATCGTCGTGGTCGGAGAGACAGCCCGCGCACAGAATTTCCAGCTCAGCGGCTATGCCCGAGAAACCAATCCCGAACTTTCGAAGCGCGACATCGTCTATTTCGACAACACTTCCAGTTGCGGAACTGCGACAGCCGTTTCCGTGCCCTGCATGTTCTCGGTCTACGGCCGGAAGGACTATTCGCACGCGAAGGGGCTGGCCACCGAAGATCTGATGGATGTTCTCACCCATGCCGGGATCAAGACGGAATGGTGGGACAACAATACGGGTGACAAACATGTCGCCGACCGGATCAAGAAGACGGAGTTCTTCAAGTCGAACGATCCGCGCTTCTGCGATGGAGGCGAGTGCCTCGATCAGATCCTGGTCGACGGTCTCGACGCATGGCTTGAGAAGGTCGATGGCGACGCGGTGCTGGTGCTGCACCAGCTCGGCAATCACGGCCCCGCCTACTATCTCCGTTATCCGCAAGACTTCGCGAAATTCACCCCCGACTGCCGCTCCGTCGACTTCGATACCTGCACGCCGGAGACCATCACCAACGCCTATGACAATGCTCTGCTCTATACCGACCATATTCTGTCAGAAGTGATCGACACGCTCGGCGCCCATGGCGACCGGCTGGACACGGCGATGATCTACATGTCGGACCATGGAGAATCGCTGGGTGAGAACGGTCTTTACCTTCACGGGGCGCCCTACATGTTCGCACCGACTGAGCAGACCCATGTGCCTTTCGTTCTCTGGGTATCGCCGGGCCTGCGGAAATCGTCGGGGATCGACACCTCCTGCCTCGCTGCCAATGCAGAGGCTGCCCATTCGCATGACAACCTCTTTCACAGCGTTCTCGGCCTGATGCAGGTGGAAACGCAGGTCCGCGATCCCGCGCTGGATATCTTCGCCGCCTGCCGCACGGGAGCTTCCTCATGACCCATCAGACTGAACAGGCGCCGCCGAAGCAGGCAGGTCTTGCACATCTGTTCTCCGCAGCCGACTATTCGGCGGGCGGTCTGACACGACTGGCGAAAGAAGCAGCCTTCCGCCAGGAGGTCGTGGCAGGCGCAGGGTTATTGGCCGCCTACGCCATCATGGATGTGACGGCCGCCATCAGGCTGTCTGCCGCCGTGCTGTTTCTCCTTCTGATCGCCATGGAGGCGGTCAACACGGCAATCGAGGAGATCATCGACCGTATCTCGCCCGAAGTGTCCGATACCGGCAAGCATGCCAAGGATCTCGGCTCTCTCGCCGTCTTCTGTCTGATCCTGGCCAATTCCCTGTTGCTCTTGTACGCGCTCTCGATTCACTTCTCGATGTGACGCTGCCGTTGCCGGCCCGCATTCCGAGACATCCGCTGGAGCAAGCCCAAATACAACAAGGACGCCGCGGGCAGCGGCGTCCTTGTTTGTTTTCAATGGATATCAGAAATCAGGCGATATCGCCGCTGGCAGGCGCGCGTTTGCGGCCGGTGATCATGGCCAGCACTAGGTTCTCGTGGTGCCGGAGGCTGGCATGGATGACGCCTGCGACATGCAAGGCGATCGCCACCAGGAGCAGTTCTGCCAGCGTCTCATGCGTTTCCGCCACCCACTCGATGCCCCAATAGGCATCGGTCGTCTGCATCCATCCCGTGAGCGCGATCCCGCCGACCATCATGATCAGAGCAACAACCATGGCCGCCCCGAGCGGGTTGTGTCCCAGGTAACGCTGCTCTTTGTGGCGCAGCATCTCACGGGCATAAGCGAGCGTGCTCTTCGGCGAGCGGATGAACTGAGTGAATCGGGCGTAGCGCGTGCCGGCCAAGCCGAGGACGAGCCGCAGGCCAATCAGGCCCGCGGCTGCATAGCCTGCCACTTCGTGCACGCTCTGCAATTCGTCCGCCGTCAACCAGCACAAGGCGACACTGCCCGCAAGGCTCCAGTGAAAGAGCCTGACCGGACGATCCCAGACCTTGACTGTCGAGGTCATCGATCAGTCCTCGACCTTCATGTCGACAGACTCAAGCGTCTGCGGGTTGAAATAGGCCTCGACCTTCTCGCCCTTGGCATTGATGGCATAGGCCTCATAGCAGCCGTCCTCGGTCTTGATCGAGCGGACCTTCCAGCCTTCGCCTTCGAGCTTGGCCTGCAGGGTCTCCCGCGGCTTCCAGTCGGCCATGGCGACATTGCATTTTTCCGAGGCAAGCGCGGTGCCGCCGAATGCTGCTGCGAGGCTGAGGGCAATGATGATCTTGCGCATGTGACGTGTTCCTTTCCTGTGTTGGACACGGAGGGGAAGATCAATGTTCAAGCTGACAGCCACCTGAATGGGTTCAACCAATCTTGCGGTGGGTTCAGCAGCCTGTCAGTTTCATGCGGAACAAGGGATCGCAGTCGCTTGGATTGAGGGCATGGAATGCGGGTACTGTTGGTGGAAGACGATGAGATGCTGGGCGACGCGGTGAAGACGCATGTCGACCGCCAGGGCCATGCCGTGGACTGGGCGCTGACGCGCGACGAGGCGGAAGCCAGCCTCGAGGCCGCGGCTTATGATCTCGTTCTCCTCGACCTGCGGCTGCCGGACGGGAGCGGGCTCGACATCCTCAAGGCTCTGCGCGCTCGTCGCGACGAGATGCCGGTCATCATCATGACGGCGCATGACCAGGTGTCGGACCGGATCGCCGGGCTGAATGCCGGCGCGGACGACTACCTCGTCAAGCCCGTCGATCTCGGCGAATTGCAGGCCCGCATTCACGCCGTTTCGCGACGCTATGGCACGCACAAGCTGCCCGATCTTACCATCGGGAGCCTTGCCATCTATCCGTCCGAACGGCGCATTGCCGGCGTAGGCGGCGAGGAAATCCAGTTGTCCTCGCGCGAATGGGCCGTTCTCGACAGGCTGATCGCCCGCAAGCGTGCCATCGTGTCCAAGGCCCAGATCGAGGAAGCGCTATACGCCTTCGGGGCAGAGGTCGAAAGCAACACCGTCGAGGTCTATGTCAGTCGCCTGCGGCGCAAACTCGGCAAGGATTCCATCGACACCGTGCGCGGTGTCGGCTACAGGATTTCCGGCGATGCGACTTGAAACCAGAAGCCTTGCCGGACGCCTTGTCTGGTCCCTGTCGATCCTGCTTGCCGTCTTCTGGACGATCGCGGTCGGCCTTTCCATCCATGTCATGCGCGCGGAATTCGACGAGGTGTTCGACAGCGCGCTGCAGGAGACCACCGAGCGTCTCGCGCCCCTGGTGGTCGACGACTATTTCCGCCGGGATGCCGGCACCATGCCGAACCGGGTCGCGGCCCTCACGCCGGGCACAGCCGACGAATATCTGACCTATCAGGTGCGGGACGCGGCCGGGCGCGTGCTGATGCATTCGCATAATGTCGGCACGGAGCCCTATCCTGCGCCGCTCACATCCGGTTTCTGGAGCGGCGACGACATCAGGATCTTCACCATTGCGACCGTCAGCGACACGCTCTTCATCCAGGTGGCGGATTCACTGGCACATCGTCGGGAGGCCACGCTCGAAAGCGCGCTCACGCTTCTCCTGCCGATCCTGCTTCTCCTGCCGCTCGGCATGTTCGCAACCCGCTGGATCGTGGTGCGCGCCACACGCCCTGTGAACAGTTTGCGGGACGCGATCAGCGCCCGAGACGGAAGCAATCTCGAACCGATCGCGCTTGATGGCCTGCCGACGGAAATCGCAACGATCCCGGGCTCGGTGAACACCCTGCTCGCACGGCTGAAACATGCGATCCAGGCGGAACGGGAGCTTGCCGCCAACAGTGCACACGAGCTGCGCACACCGCTTGCCGGCGCGCTTGCCCAGATGGAACTGCTCTCCCAGCAGCTGAGCGCACCGCAGGACAGATCGCGTTCCGAGCGCGTGCTCGAAGCGCTGCGCCGCCTGTCACTGATGCTCGAGAAGCTGCTGCAGCTGTCGCGCGCGGAAGCGGGCATCGGTCTGGCCACGACCCCGGTCGACCTGCTCGTCCTCGTCAAGCTGCTCGTCGAAAGCTTCCAGCGCTCTCGCCCGTCGGTGTGCGTGATCGTGGAACCGGACCCCGGCCTTTCGGACCTCATGCGAGCTGTCGATCCTGACGCCATCGCGATCGCCTTCAACAACCTCCTGGAAAACGCCGCCCACTACGGGACGGCGGGACAACCGATCATTGTCGCCTTGACGGCCGACGGCCGCATCACCGTCACCAACGCCGTCTCGGCCCCGCTCGATCCCGATGTGAATGCCTATCGGACCCGTTTCAAACGCGGCCAGACCAGCAAACCGGGATCCGGCCTCGGCCTTGCCATCGTCGACAAGCTCATGGCGCAGATGAACGGCGCGATGACCTTACGGAGCGTCACACTCGAAGACGGGCGCAACGGCTTCGAGTGTGAGCTTTCGTTTCCGCAGATGGGGTAGTGCGCGACGGCTGTCGCCCTCCCCCGCCCCGCACACACTCTCGCTGAATCCTGCAGCGATAACTGTAAGGACAAGCGAGCCTCGCTACCTCTGAACCCCGGCGCAAGTCCTATGACGCCAGGCAATTCGGCGTATGTGATTACCCCGGAAATGTGACACATCTTCCGGGCAACGGCGAGCAGCCAGTGCTATCGGGCGAAACTGCGCATTAGGGCCTATTCTGACCTCTTGTGGAGCCGAGTGAACGGAGCCGCGGTTGCGCCGTGGACCATGATCGAGGCGAAGATCATGGCGCTTACGGCGTGCCAGACCAAGGGTTCATGCAGTTGTGATCTTGCAAGGCTTGCATAGTAGATCGCAGCGACGCCGATCGGGCCGAACCATCCGATATAGGCGATGTCGATCTCCTTCAGGGTTCTGCGCAAGAGCGGGTAAAGTATGAGCAGGACCGGCGGGCGGCGCAGCAGGAGAACGGACATCGCTGCGAACAGCAGCGGCCAGCCGAGGTCCAGCCACGCGCTGATCGGCAGCGCGATGCCGAAGATGACGAACATCGGGAGCGTGAAGAGTTTCGCCACGGCCTCCTGGATGTTCTCCTCGTTCTGCTTGTCCTGTCGGTCGGTCGCCAGATTGAAGACGAAACCCGAGAGGAAGACGGAGAGCAGAGCATCCGCTCCGACAAGTTCGGCGGCGCCCAGGGTGACGAGCGAGAAGGCGACCGTGTAGCCGAGCAGCGATTGCTGTTCGACCAGGCCGCGCTGTTCTGCATAGGCGATCGCCTTGGCCGCTGCATAACCAATGACGATACCGATGATTGCCGCCGACACGACGCCAATCAGCAAGGAATGCACCAGCCACCTCTCCCATGCCTCGGAGACCGGATGTTGCAGCATGAGCATCGGCAGCATGACGAAGATGTAGGCGAGCCCGTCATTTGCCCCTGAGTCCAGCGAGATCGCGTCCCTGACGCGAAGGGGCAGATGCTTGATGGCAAAGGGGCCGGAAACGATGGAACTTGCGACCACCGGGTCCGTCGGTGTCACGACAGCGCCGATGAGCAGGGCGAGCCAGAAAGGCACAGCGAGACACCAGGCAACGAGAGCTGCTGATATCAGCCACATGCCGAGCATGGCAAGGGTGAGCAGGACCGTCACCGGTCGCCAGAGGTTCTGCACGCTCTTCTTGTCGATGCGCAGCGCCACGCCCATGAGACCGATGGCGAGCGTCAGTCGGGCAGCCTGTTCCAGAACGGCGGTTTCTTCGCCCCAGCGACCGATGTCGAGCCAGCCGAGGCCGAAGGGCCCCACCGCAATTCCCACGAACACGGCAATCATCGGCTCCTGGACGCGGCTCTTCTTGATCGCAGCAGACAGGAGACCGACCAGGATGACGGTCAGGCCGATGCAAGCGACCGCGACATCAAGCTGTTCCATGGTTCCTGCTCCATCTAACCTGCCTAATCGCCCGCCGTCTTCGACCTCTTGTCCTGATGCTGCTCGTCTTTCCCAGCGCGAGAATTCGGCGGGGGTGCCAGTTGGTAGAGGTAGGCGGCCATGTCGGCGGCTTGTGCCGGCGTGACGCCGAGGTCGGGCATGGCCGTCAGCGGATCGGCCGCGGGCGGATCGGTGATCCACCGGACCATGTTCTGAGGCGTGTTCTTCAGCACGCCGGCGATGTAGCGGCGGCTGCCCGCCTCGCTCAAATCAGGGCCCACATGCACATCAGCACCGACCAGCCCCGGAATTTCGTGGCAACTCCGGCAGGCATGCAGCCTCATCAGCAGCCGACCGCGTTCAGCATCTGCTGCGGGAGTGTCGATGGTGAATGTCTCTCCGGGACCATCCTGACGGGGCGCGGCTTCAGGCTCTCCGACCAATCTGCGATAGTCCGCGGGCGTCAGCGTCGGGAGCGCTTCGACGAAGGCGGTCAGACCAAGCATCTCGGCCCGGCTGAGTCGGCCCTCCCAGGCCGGCATGCCGCTCATCTTCAAGCCATTGCGGATGAACCAGAAGATCTCTTTCGCCGAACGCTCGCCTGCAATTCCGGCCAGCGGTGGCGGAACGGGCATCATGCCGAGCGCGAAGTCTTCCGGAGCGACGCCCGGGCCGCCATGGCAGGGGGCGCAGTTCTCCCGGTAGAGCAAGGCCGTGCCTCTATTTGCGACCGGGGCAAATCCCTCAGGCAGTTCAACGTTTTCGGCGTCGATCCCGGTCACTGTATCGCGCACCAGGACAATCGATTTGTAAAGCCAGAAGGGATGCTGACTGATGGCGCCGAGCTTCCAGAACTCTCCGAAGCCGAAAAAGGCCGTCGCCGCTACGACCAGCGTGAGGGCGCAGACCAGTGCATATCGCCTGAAGCGCCTCATGGTTCTGACCTCAGATAATCGGCCAGAAGGGTTGCTTCCTCTGCGGTCACGCCCACGTCAGGCATGGCCGAGCGCGGATCGATTGCCTGTGGATCCTCGATGAACCGGGCCAAGGTCTCTCTGGTGTTCGGCAGGACGCCCGCGACATAGACCTGTCGATGGTATTCCTTCAGCGGAGGACCCGTCCGTCCCGTGGCTCCGGGGATGCCGGGCATGCGGTGACAGCTCCCGCAGCCATGGGCGTCGACCAGCGCCTGAACATCCCGGGGCAGCTCCTCACTGCAGCCGGCAACCATCAAGAGGCAGGAAAATGCGATGACCCACTTCATCGGCGCCTCGCCTGCTGCATGCGGGTTTCGATATCGCGCAACAACGTTGCCATGGTTGCCACCCCTGCCCCGATCATGATGGCGCAGCAGGGTACCCACATGATCAGCCCGGAGAGCTGCTGGTCCTCGAGCGCCGAGAGGCCGAACGGGCCCTCACTGTAGAAGGGGTACCACTGGATGCTCGACATGGTCATCAGCGCTGCAAGCGCACACGACTGGACGGCTGTCGTGAAGATGACGACCAGCATGGCCGCCCTGCCCTCGCCGCGCGGGCTCTGGGTCACGACGGTCCAGAACAGAAGTGCTGCCCCCAGGAAGCAGAGATGCTGCAGGGCATGCACCGGCTCGTGCTGCAGGGCGCGGGCGAAGAGTGGCGGTGAATGCCAGAGCCACAGCACGAGAAAATAGGTGAGCCAGGCCCCAAGCGGCGTAAACAGCGCGCGGCTCGCGCGGCCGATCTTGTCGCTGCGGAGGCGGGCGAAATCCTGCCGCCAGGACTGCGGCAGAGCCCAGAGATAGACGATGCCGGGTCGCCCGAGTGCAATGAGGGGTGCCGCAATCAGCATCAGGCCGAAATGCTGCACCATATGGGCCGAGAGGAAACGTTCTGCCCATCCGTCGAACGGAGAGACGAGAAGGAGCACCGACAGCAAAAGCCCGAGAGCAAAGAGCGTCACCCTGATCGGGCCAGCCGCTGCCAGAGTTCCGGTCCGGGCCCGCAGGCGTGCAAGGCCCAGCAGATAGAAGGTCCCGGCAAGCATGATGGGGAGAAGCGTGAGCAGTTCCAGGCTCCCAGATGCAGGCACGGCATGGTTGGCGGAATGCGCGAGGGCGGGGAACGGCGCGACGACAAGAGTGAAAAAGAGAAGAGCGTATCTGGACATCATACGATCCCTTTGCAGGTGTCGATCCAGAAGGTCGGCACGTATTCGACGGTAATTCCGCCCAGTGCGGCTGCACTCAGCATCAGACCGACAAGTGCCATCATCCGCATGCGGGCGGCGGAGCGCTCTGGGCGGATGTGACGCGAACGCCTAAGGGCGTGTATGGCCGCAGCGATACCGGCGGCGCAGAGACAGACGGCAAACACGGTGAGGGCGTGATAGGGCCAGCGTTCACCCAGCCCACAGAGCCATTCCACCATGGCGTAGCCGACGCCCTGATGCAGCGCCCAGGCAGCCGGTGCCAGCCCCCAGCCGAACCAGGGGGTGAACGCCTCGAAGCCTTCCTGGCGCGCCAGTTCCAGCTCACCATCCTTGGTGTCCTTCACGGCACGGTCGGCATTTCGGGAGTGGTCCATTTTCGACATCAGCCGCGCTCCTCACAACAGTCGTGGCGCGATGTAGAGAACGAGATAGATCGGCAGAAAAACGCCGGCCACGAAGTACCAGTAGATCGTGTCCACCACGACACCGAGCTGTCGCTCCGGCGTGAAATAGCCCCGCCAGGCCAGTACGCTGACGACGGCGGTGCCGCAGACGGCGGAGACGACGTGGGTGTAGTGAAATCCGGTGATGACCCAGAGGATCGAGCCATAGGCATGGTTGTTCCAGGAGGCGTCGAACTCGGCGATCTGGACGGAGTGGGCCGCCAGTGCGAGCATGGCGAGGAGCACGCTCGCGGTCACGCCGATCGAGAGCTGGCGTTTGTCACCGCGATCAGACCCCTTGCCCGCCCACCACATGGTGAAACTGGACATGGGCAGGAGCACCAGCACCACCGTCGGCCAGAAGAGATCCGGCGGCGCCACACCTTGGGGAGGCCAGTCAGGATTTTGAGCCGCCAGATAGAAATAGCTCGTGAGCAGCGTCGCGACCACCGCCGCCTCGATGGCCACGGCGCCGAGTACACCCCACCACAGCGGATGGGTATGGGGGGCAAAGCGATCGATCTCGCTTGCGTCGACCATGATGCGAGTTTGCATGGGCGTTCACTCCTTTCGCCAGGGGTGACGGGGCCAGAACCACAGCACCATGGTGGCAAAGACCGCGAAGAAACCGATGGGGAAGAACCAGGGGCTGAAGATCAGACCGATAAAGCCGGCCGAGGCGGCCACCGCGGATACAAAGGGCCAAGGCGTCGGTCCTGGAAGGACCATCACGGACTGGGGTCGTGCATCGAGCAGCGTGGTGACCATGGTCTCCCGGCGGTCCTCCCGCAGCCCCGCCACCACCGTGCGCGTGTCTGCCTCGCGCCAGTCCCACATGGGGCGTCGGCTTTCGACAACCGGCTGCTGAATGAAGTTGCAGTTGAGCGGTGACGAAGCGGTCGCCCATTCGAGGGTCGATCCGCCCCAAGGATTGTCCGGGGCTGCTGCGCCATGGCGGACGCTGCGGATGACGTTGAACAGCGTCAGCGCGAAGCCGAAGGCCAGAAGGAAGGCGCCGGCTGTCGCGAGCAGGTTCAAGTCGCCCCAGCCCAGACCGTCGAGATAGGTATAGATCCGCCGCGGCATGCCCTGCAGTCCGAGGATATGCATGGGGAAAAAGGTAATGTTGAAGCCGATGAAGACAGTCAGGCAGCTCCAGACGCCGAGACGCTCCGAGAGCATGCGCCCGGTCGCCTTGGGGAACCAGTAATAGACCGCTCCCATCAGCGGGAAAACGGCGCCACCCATCAGCACGTAGTGGAAATGGGCGACGACGAAATAGCTGTCATGCACCTGGCGGTCGAAGGGGACGGAGGCGACCATCACGCCCGTGAGGCCGCCGGCGATAAAGACGCCGAAGAAGGCGAGAACCCATAGCATGGGGGTGGCAAAACGGACCTTGCCGCCCCAGAGCGTCGCGATCCAGCAATAGACCTGCACGCCGCTCGGGATGGCAATCATCGAGGACGCGGCCATGAAGAAGGAGCGACCCATGAAGGGCAGGCCCGTTGTGTACATGTGATGCACCCAGAGCCCGAAGCTCACCATGCCGATGCCGGTGATCGCTAGAACCAGTGCAGTATAGCCGAACAGTGGACGGCCGGAGAATGTGACGACGATGGAGGTGACGATCCCGAGAGCCGGAACGAGGATGAGGTAGACTTCCGGGTGGCCGAAGAACCAGAAAAGGTGCTGCCAGAGAAGCGGCGAGCCACCGTTCTCGACGATGAAAAACTGGGTATCGACCAGCCGGTCCATCATCAGGAAAGCGCTCGCCACCATGACCGACGGCATGGCGAAGAGGATCATGAAGGACATGACCAGCACCGCCCAGACGAAGATCGGCATGCGGTCGAGCGACATGCCCGGTGCCCGCAGCTTCATGATCGTCACGATCAGCTCCACGGCAGCCGTGAGTGCCGAGAGCTCGATGAAGGTGATCATCGTGGTCCAGATGTCCACGCCATAGCCTTCAGAGAAGGTCTTGTTGGCCAGCGGCACGTAGTTGAACCAGCCGGCATCGGGCGCCATGCCGAAGGCGAGCGAGAGGAAGAAGGCCGACCCGCCGATCAGGTAGACATAGTAGCCGAAGGCGTTGAGCCGCGGGAAAGCCATGTCCCTGGCTCCAACCATCAAGGGCGCGATGTAGATGGCAAAACCCTCCATCGCGGGAATGGCGAAGAGAAACATCATCGCCGTGCCATGCACCGTCATCACCTGATTATAGGTCTCGGGCGACAGCATCTGGTTGAGCGGCGTGGCCAGTTGCAGCCGCATGGCCAGCGCCAGAAGGCCGGACAGGATGAAAAAGACAAAGGCCGTGATGATGAACCGCAGGCCGATGGCCGAGTGGTTTACCTGCGTGAACCAGCCGAAGAAGCCTGACGGCGAGCGCCATGTCTTCTCGATCCGCTCGAAGGAGGCATGACCGACAGCCGCCTGATGGTCGTAGTTCGAAGGCCCAAGGGCATGATCCCGGGCCTCTGATGCGCGGTCCGAGGCCGTCATTTCAGCGCCTCCAGATAGTCGAGAAGATCGTGCAGATCCTGCGGTTCAGGCGTGAATGAGGGCATCAGCACTCCCGGTTTGACCTCGTGCGTGTCGGTGATCCAGCCGCCCAAATTACCGCGACTGTTCTGAAGGGTTGCGGCGGCAAGCGTCCGGCGCGAGGCGAGATGCGTGAGGTCCGGGCCCTTTTGTCCGGCGGCCGATGTGCCGCGGATGGTGTGGCAGTCGCCGCAGCCGAGCTTCAGGAAAACGTCGAGGCCCGGACCTTCAGTGGCGCGCGCATCGCTCGCCTGGTGCGCCAGCCACCGATCGAAGTCTTCCCGTGGCTCCGCGATCACCATGAACCCCATCAGCGTGTGCTGCTTGCCGCAGAATTCGGCGCATTGCCCCCGCCACACGCCCTCCACCTCCGGCTCCGCGTAAAGCAGGTTGCGACGCCCCGGGATGGCGTCGGTCTTGCCCTGAAGGTTCGGCGCCCAGAAACTGTGAATCACATTGTCGGAGAGAAGTTCGAGGCGCGCCCGTTCCCCGACGGGCAGATGCAGTTCATTGGCGGTTACAGCGACGACATCTCCTGTCGCATCGAGATAGCGCAGTTCCCACCACCATTGCTTTCCCACCACCTCCACCGTCAGCTTGGCAGAGCCGTCATCGGGACCTTCGGTCTCGTCCCCGATGGCGACGCCCGAGAAGCCGATTGCGGCGATCGCAATGATCGGCGCCAATACGCCGCCGAGAACCACAAGGGTCGTGCCTGCGCGGAAGGAGAGCCGGTTGCGCCCGCGGAAGATCCCGGCCCCCACACCCAGCAAGCCGATTGTCACGATGTAGATGAAGACGGCAGAGGCAAACATCCACCAGGAGAGTTCGGCCACCAATCGGGCATCCCGGCTTGCAGGATCAAGGACGTTTTGCAGCCCCTGGCAGCCTGATAACATGAATATAGAGGCAAACAGGGCGATCCGCCGCGGAGAAGGAAGGGCTGAAGGCGAGCGGCGCCGAGTTCTCGTCTTCAAGCCTCTCGTGATCCGCTGACACGGCACGCTCGTCTCCCTCTTATTTCGGTTCTGCCCCAGGCAACCTGCCAAACTTCAAATCGACAGCCGGTGGGCCGTCAGAGACACAGGCTGGGCTTCTCGAAGACGGGGAACAGACATGCTCCCTCAGAACGATGGTCGATCTCGCCGGAGGCGGTGCGACCGCCCTGATATCCGTCCGCGGATGCTGAAAAGATGAGCGCAGATCATGCCCTCATTCGTGTTCCGAACCGGACGGCGCAGACATTGTTCCAATGGGGATCACGGAAGCTTCCCTCAGAAGCTGAGGCAACCAAAAAGGCTGGATCGTGATCGCAATAGGTCAGGAACAATCTTGATTTTGCCTTGTTCCGGAAAGGTCGACACCAGGCTCAGGAGGAGACGACCCTTGACCGATCAAGCCCCACAACACCACACCTCGCGACGCAACAAAGCCGGCTGGTACCCGCTTCTTTTGGGCATACTTCTTGTTGCGCTCGGTCTCGTCATTGGTGCAGGCGGTGTCTGGCTCATCGCACTTGGCGGTTCATGGTATTATGCGATCGCGGGGCTCGGCCTGATCGCGTCCGGGGCATTGATGATGCTCGGGCGCTACTCGAGCGTGCTCATCTATGCCGCCACCTATGTCTTCACCATTGTCTGGGCGCTGTGGGAGGTCGGGCTGCAAGGGTGGCCCCTCGTTCCCCGGCTCGTGGCCCCGACAGTCATCCTGCTGCTGGTCCTGCTCGCGATCCCCGGTCTTCGTCGTTCCGATCGACAGGCCCAAGCGTCGCACCGCCGCGGGACGGCGATCGCGACCGCGTTGCTGGCCGTCCTGGGCATTGGCTTGATTGCAGCGCCGTGGATCGAACCTCCTCGGGTTCTGGCGCAGGCGGAAGGGGACGAGACTGCTCCTGCATCAGGCGATACGGCTCAGCCACCGGCTGACCCGAGCATTGACCCGCCCATCGACCCCTCCGACCTGGTCCTCGATGAGGACCAGCAGGGTGCACCCTACCCCGATAGCCAGAGCGACGCGGTCATCAATCCCGAAACGCCCCGCGACCGCGCGCCGGAAGGCCAGGCGGCAGAGGCGCAACGTCCGGCCCTGGCCATGCGCGAAACAGGGGCGGACTGGCCCGCCTGGGGCGGCAACCTGCACGGCACCAAATACTCGCCTTTGGACCAGATCACGCCCGAAAATGTCGGGCAACTCGAGCGCATCTGGGAATTCCACACGGGCGACCTGCCGTCACCTGAGGCCGAGGGAAAATACTCGCCGGAGAACACCCCGCTGAAGATCTGCGAGAAGCTTTTCACCTGCACCCCCATGGGGCGCATCATTTCGATCGACGCGCAGTCGGGCAAGGAAGAATGGCATTTCGACCCGCAGGTGCCGGAGGATGCCATTCCCTATGGCGCGACCTGCCGCGGCGTGTCCTATTTCGAGGTGCCCGACGCAGACCCCTATGACCCCTGCGCCACCCGCATCATCTGGGGCACGCTTGATGCGCGTCTGATTGCCATCGACGCCGAAACCGGCCGCCTGTGCAGCGAGTTCGGCGACAATGGCATGGTCTATCTCGAGCGTGGTCTGGGCGAGACCGTGCCAGGCTGGTACGCCATGTCCTCCCCGCCGACGATCGTGCGCGGCGTGGTGGTCGTCGGTGCCCAGGTGACAGACGGCAATGCGGAGGATTCCCCCTCCGGCGTCATCCGCGGCTTTGACGCCGTCACCGGCGATTTCGAATGGGCATGGGATATGGGGCGTCCTGGCGATACCAGCCAGGCCGGTCCGGATGAGATCTATACGCGGGGAACGCCCAATATGTGGACGGTTGCCGCCGGCGATGAAGAACTGGGATTCGTCTTCCTGCCACTCGGAAACTCGGCCGTCGACTATTACGGTTCAAACCGAAGCGAGCAGGAGAATGAATTCTCCACATCGCTTGTGGCCCTCGACGTGACGACCGGAGAGCGCGCCTGGCATTTTCAGACGGTCCATCGCGACGTCTGGGACTATGACCTCGGCAGCCAGCCGACACTGGTCGACTTCCCGACCGACAATGGCACTGTCCCCGCCGTCATTCTCGCGTCCAAGCAAGGCGACATCTACATTCTGAACCGCGAAACAGGTGAATCTCTCTTCCCGGTCGAGGAGCGGCCTGTGCCTCAGGGCGGCGTGGAACCAGACTACATCTCGGCCACACAGCCCTTCTCCACCTATCACACGCTGGCTTTTCCGCGTCTGGAGGAAAAGAACATGTGGGGCATGTCACCGATCGATCAGCTCTGGTGCCGCATCCAGTTCCGCCGCTCGCATTATGACGGCATCTATACGCCGCCGACGACCGACCAGTACTGGATCCAGTATCCGGGCTATAACGGCGGCAACGACTGGGGCTCGGTTGCGATCGATCCCGAGCGCGGCCTTCTGATCGCCAACTACAACAACATGCCCAATCACAACCGTCTGGTACCCCGTGCAGAGGCAGATGAAGCGGGCCTGCGCGCGATCTACGAACCGCAGGCGGAAGGCGAAGGCTCCCTCGGCGAAGCCGGACCGCAGATCGGCGCACCCTATGCCATCGACGTCAATGCCGGCTGGCGTGTCCGCTATACCGGGCTCCTCTGCAAGGAGCCGCCCTATGGCGGCATCCGCGCCATTGAGCTTGCCACGGGCGAAACGGTCTGGGATCACGCCTTTGGTTCGGCACGCAACAATGGCCCCTTCGGCATACCCTCCATGCTGCCGATCACGATTGGCACACCCAACAATGGCGGCCCTGCTGTCACCGCCGGTGGACTGATCTTCATTGCCGCAACCACCGACAATCTGATCCGCGCGATCGACATTGAAACCGGTGAGACGCTCTGGAGTGACGCGCTGCCGGGTGGCGGTCAGGCCAATCCCCTGATTGTGGAAGTCGACGGCCGGCAGTTCGTGATCATCTACCCCGGCGGCCACCACTTCATGGAGACCCCCATCAGCGACACCATCGTCGCCTATGGGCTGCCGGAGGATTGATAACGGTCGCAAGAAGAAGCTCAGCGCCTTGCGTCGCGGTGTCGACGCGGGGCCAAAGCACCTCACCGCCCCCAGCCTCTCCACCCTGCCTGCATGCGCATGCCGTGAAAGACCTTGTCCACATCACTTTCTGGTCGAGGACGCGGACAGTTGCGCTCGGCACTTGCGTTTCGGGTCTGCGGCCATACATGGTTGTCGGGCATGGAAGTCGCAGTGGCTGTGAGAGCTTCGCGGCTCTGGAGGGACCATCACATGAGTGCAGACCTGACAGAGACGACAGCCGATCAGGGCGCGGATGCGGACTATGATGCAGTGCCCGTCGGGCTGTGCGTGATCAGCCGCGATCTCAAATTTCTGCGCGTCAATGAAACGATGGCTCAATTCAACGGTTACCCTGTGGACGATCACATGGGACGCAGTGTCTCCGAGGTCATCCCAGAGTTTGTACCCGCGGCCCGCCAGCTGATGGATCAAATTGTGCATACCGGCGAGCCAGTTGGTCCCTTCGAAGTGTCGGGTGAGACCTCTGCCGCCCCAGGCGAGGAGCGTTTCTGGATGGAGTTCTGGTCGCCGGTCACCAACGAACACGGCGAGGTTGTCGCAGCCAATGTCGCGGCCGTGGAGATCACGGAGCGCAAACGGCTCGAACGCGAGAAAGATCTGGCACTTGCGGAAACCAGACGGCGCCTGGCGCAGCAGACGGCGATCGCGGAAACCGGCCAGCTGGCCTTCCAGGATGTGGACTTCCAGACCATCCTCGACAAGGCCGTCGCCGTGGCCGCAGAGGCGCTCGACCTCCCGCTGACCAAGATCCTGGCATTCGCCGATTCCGCCGAGCACCTGACTCTGGTCGCCGGCATCGGTTGGCAGGCGGGTCTGGTCGGCTCGGCCGCGGTCGGCATCGAACGTGCCTCCCAGGCAGGCTATACCCTGCAGTCCAACGGCATCGTGATCGTCGAGAATCTCGCAACGGAGACGCGGTTTACGGGCCCCACCCTCCTGCACGAGCACGGAGTCGTCAGCGGCATGAGCGTGACGATCGCCGGCTCGGATGGTCGGCCCTACGGCGTGTTTGGCGTTCACTCGACCGAGCCGCGCCTGTTCGATCAGGGCGATGCGAGCTTCCTGATCTCGCTTGCGGCCATCATCTCCAATGCCGTGCGCCGGGAGCGAGCCAAGGCGCAAAGCACGCTTCTGATCCGCGAGATGGCGCATCGCGCCGGCAACATGCTTCAACTCGTCAGCTCGATTGCGGCGCAGACCTTTCGCCATTCCGCCGATCCCGACAAGGCTCGTGAGGCCTTCAATCACAGGCTTTCGTCGCTGGCGCGCGCCAATCATGCCATTGCCCAGCAAGGGTGGTCCGACACGCGCTTCAAGACACTCGCCGAGGAGACGCTATCGCCCTTTGCCGAGAAGATCGAGATGAAGGGCAATGATGTCCTTCTGCCGCCGGAGCTCAGCTTCGATCTCGGCCTCGTCCTCAGCGAACTCTCCACGAACTCGATCAAATACGGCAGCCTCGGCCGCGACGACGGCGTCGTGACGCTGGATTGGCGGACGGTCGAGGCGGAAAACGGATCGCGCTTCGAAGCCGAATGGATGGATCCGATGTCTTCCGGTCAGGCCCCCGCCACCGACAAGGCTTCCGGCTTCGGCTCCAAGCTCATCCATCAGCTCGTTGACCGGAAGTGGCAGGGCACGATCACCGTCGAGCAGGGTGATCAATATCGGATGCGGCTCAGCATCCCCCTGCCGCACGCCTCCGAGAGATCGTCCGG
The DNA here is from genome assembly GCA_032102365.1 of Allorhizobium sp. CTOTU50464. GTDB lineage: Bacteria > Pseudomonadota > Alphaproteobacteria > Rhizobiales > Rhizobiaceae > Allorhizobium. The sequence goes on from DAMDHD010000007.1 coordinate 67,724, forward strand.
CGCCTTCGCCAGCTGAACACCGGCAGGTATCGTCGAAGACGCAGCATCTCTCCTCATCGGCCGATCACAAGAGCGGCAGGTGGGGGTCGAAAGCGCCACCGAGCCTTCATTTCGCCCCGTTCTTAAGAACTTGGTAAGAATTCATTCCTGTCGGAGGTCTTCATGGCGCTTGGCGCATCGCATCGCTTGCAAGACGGCGTCTTGGCCGTCGAAACCATGACGCGCTTTGCGCTCGCCGTTCTGGCTCTCGCTTCCGGCGTCTATACCTATCTCGGCGTGCGCAGCCTGCTCGACGGCTCGGCGACGGCCGTCTTCTTCGCCGCGATCATCTACTCGGCCTCCGTGTCGGTGGCGATCTACGCCTTCTGGTCCTACATGGCGCGTTTCTATCCGCATGTGACGGGTGCTGCCGCCCGTGGCGCGATGATCGGCGTCATGGCGCTTGGCTGCGCCATGATCATTGCCATGTCCAGCTGGCTGAATGCGGCCGCGCTTGCAGGATCCGCAGCGCTTGAACAGCATCTCGCCGAGACGGTCGAAGACTATACCGCCGACCTCGACCAGGCGCATCAGAATGCGCTCGCGGCGCAGAGCCTGCTGCCCGACATCCAGCGGACTTCGGAACGGTTTGCGCGGCTTGCAGAGGACGAGCGCCAGAACGGGGCGCTGACCGGCACGACCGGTTCGGGCAGCGTGGTTCAGCTGCTGTCGCAGATGTCGGCACAGCTGAATGAGCTGGAAACCGGGATCACCGCCTCGCGGGAACGGGTGACCACCCTCTTCGACCAGGGGCGCAGCCATCTCGAAACCATGCGCAAGCTGGTTTCCGCCCCCGGCGCGATCGCCCCGCGCAGCGATGACTTCTCGGCCGAGGTCGTGGCGCTGTCCGGCGTCATCACCTCGCTGGAGCAGACCTCGATTGCCCCTTCGGTGAAGCGCGCTGCGGAAGATCTCTCCCTCGGCTTCATCGCACCCGTTGCCGATGGTCGGGGTGCCGATCTCGTCAACCGACAGGACCAGGTGATGGAGACGATCCGCGCCTCGGTCTCCGCCCAGTCGCAGGTGCTGTCACAGGCGGCCGACGATATTCTTGCGCGGGAGCCGGTTGCCGATCGCCGCTTCGTGCCCCTGTCTTCCGCCGAGGCGGTGCTCCGCTATGCCGCCGACTTCATTCCGGCCTGGGCGGGAGCGATCTCGATCGACCTGTTGCCGGCGGTTCTCGTCTTCATCCTCGCCGTCGTCCATGGCGCGATCCGGCGGCAGGAGGAGCGGATGCCCTTTGCCCAGCGGATCACGGCCGCCGAGCTTCTGGAGGCGCTCGAGGTTCAGCGCGCGCTGGGTCGGCAGGGGATCGATGTCGAACAGGCCGTCAGGTCTGCCGAAAACGAAGAGGAGCTGGCGCGGACGGATTCCAACATCACCAGCCTCGACATGTCGGCCAAGGCACCGCGCAAGGGGCCGCCCGCGTGAGGCCATCGTCGCTTTTCCCACGCCTGAAACATGCGTTTGTGACAGCCGATGATGGCTTGCTGATGCGTGGCGCCTTCTTCGGCCTCTTGGCGGCAGCGGGTGCCTTCCTCTTCGTCGACCTGCGCGAATTGCAGCTGGCCAATGAAGCCCTGCCCGGCCACGACCCGATGACCACCGATGCGCCGGTCCTGCCGCCGGCGCTCACGGAGGGCGACCCTCAGGGGCCGCCGGTCGAACCCGGAACGCCGCAGGAGGTGCTCCGCCAGCCGATGCAGTTCGAACTTCTGTCGGGTGGCGTGCTGAAGGCCGAGGGTTCGATCGATCTGGGCGCTGCCGACCGCTTTGCCGAAGAGATTGCCGCCCGCGGCGAATATGTGAAAGCGGTCTCGCTGAATTCACCGGGTGGCTCGGTCGAGGATGCGCTGGCGATGTCCAAGCTGATCCGCGAAAAAGGGCTCAACACCGAGGTGGCGACGAAAGCACTCTGTGCTTCCTCCTGCCCTCTGGTCTTTGCCGGCGGCGTTGCCCGCGAGGCGGAGAAAGATGCCATCCTCGGCGTGCACCAGGTCTTCAATGCCGGACAGGACCGACCTTCGCCGGAACAGGCGATGTCCGGGGCTCAGAGCACGACAGCGCGCATTGCGCGGCATCTGGACGAGATGGGGATCGGCAACGGTCTCTGGATCAACGCGCTCGAAACGCCGCCCGACCGGCTCTACTACCTGACGCCGGAAGAGATGGCGGAATACAAGCTGGTGACGGAGCCGGTGGCGGCGGCACAGCAGACGGACTGATCATATCCGAGCCGTCCGTTCTGCAAGTCTTTCCAGTCACGGCTCACGAGCGTCATCGATACCGCTGCATGAAGCGGGTATCGATCCAGTGCTTCCATCGCGCCACCCAGCGGCCAAGCACAGCCAGACCCCATTTGTCGGCGATCGCCCTGTCGTCGGCGAGAGAGATCAGCACAAGCCAGGACTGCTGTGGCCGGTAGGGTCGAAGGCTTTCGCCCGCGAGGCTGCGGCGCAGGTTTTCGGCGAGGACAGGTCCCTGGCGCACGGCGAAGACGCCGGCCTTGGGACGTGGATCAGCAAGTGCGGCGACGTCGCCGGCGGCGAAGATCTCAGGGTGAGACAGTGATCGCAGCGTCTCATCCACTCGGATAAAGCCGCTCTCATCGAGACAAAGGCCGGTTTCCCTGAGCCAGGCCGGCGCGCCGCTCGACGTCGTCCAGATCACTTCGTCCACCGTCAGCCGCCGTCCGTCCCGGGCGACGAGCGCGCCCTGTTCGTAAGCCACGACATCGAAAGCGGGATGATGCGCCATTCCTGCCTTTCGCATTTCCCGTTCGATGAAATATCGAGCCCAGCGACTGCGCTCGGGGACTACTCCGGCCGAGCGGCCAACAAGCGCAATGGCGATATCGCGTCCGGCGAAGCGGCGTCTCAGGGCGAAGGCCACCTCGACACCGGCGACGCCCTGCCCCACCACCGCGAGGCGGGACAGCCTGCCCTCGGCCGCCAGCGCATCGAGCCGTTCCAGACGGTCGGTGAAGCTTGAGATCGGCTTGACCGCAATTCCGGCCGCAATCCCTTCCGGCAGCGAGGGGGTAGAGCCGATATCGACCGACAGCAGATGATAGCCGAGATCTCGGCCGGCGGAGAGCGTAACCCGCCGGGCATCGGGATCGATGGACGTTGCAGATGTCTCATCAAAAGTGACGCCGGAGCGGGCGCAGAGCGCCGCGAGATCGATGTGGAAGTCGTCAAAGCCGTATTCGCCGGAGATGTGACCTGGCAGCATGCCGGAATAAGGCGCGTGGCGAGAGGGCGAGACCAGCGTGATCTGTGCGCCGAGACCGAGTTCTCCCAGTCGTCTGACCACTTCGACATGTGCGTGGCCCCCTCCCAGAAGGAGGATGGGTGCCACCGCATCGCCCGTCTCATTCATGGAGCGCTCCCCTGGCGCCGAGACGATGGACGGGACCGCCTGCGGCCTCGGCATCGGCCTCGTCATGGGTGACGAGGATGACAGGGAGGCCGGCCGTTCTGGCGCGCTCGAAAACCAGCTGGCGCATCTGGGCGCGCAACTCCATGTCGAGCTTGGAGAAAGGCTCGTCGAGCAGCAGGAGGCGCGGTCGCGACACGAGAACGCGGGCAAGCGCCACGCGTGCCTTCTGCCCGCCGGACAGGGTCGCCGGATCGCGCTCGGCAAATCCGGCCAAATCCATTTCGGCCAGGATCTCCGCGGCCATCTGTCGACGCTGCCGGCGATCTGCGACATCGGCCGGGATGGCGAAGGCGACATTGGCACCGACCGACATATGCGGGAAGAGCAGCGGATCCTGGAAGAGAATGCCGGCCCGTCTGGCCTCTGCCGGGAGCGACAGGAGATCGAAACCATCGACGGAGACAGCGCCTTGCGCGTCGAATGCCGGATCGAGAAAGCCGCCGATATAGGACAGCAAGGTGGATTTGCCCGAGCCGGACGGCCCCATGACGGTCAGCACGGAACCGGGCGCCACATCGGCACTCAGGTCGATCAGGGTCAAACCTCCCAGGCTGATCAGGACGCCAGAAAGCGAGAGGCCGGTCGAGCTTTGTCTTTGCAGCATCATCAGACCTTCATCTCGCGGCGATTGCGGTGCAGCGCTGCGGGGATCAAGGCCGCGAGCGCGAAAGCGAGGAAAGGCAGGATGGTCTGCAGCAGGGCGTAGACTCCGATGACACGGCGGTTGTTGCCGGAGGCGAGTGCGACCGCCTCCGTGGTGATGGTTGAAAGCCGTCCCTCGCCGATCAGGACCGTCGGCAGATATTGCCCGACCGAGACGGCGAAGCCAACCGCCATGGCCGTCAGGATCGGGCGGATCAACATGGGCAGGCGGATCGATAGGAGCACAGACAGTCGCGACCGGCCAAGAGCGGTTGCGATAATCTCGTATCGACGGTCGAGCGAGCGCCACGGGTCGGCCAGCGAGAGGAACACGTAAGGCAGCACAAAAACCAGATGAACGAGCACCAGCGCGGTCAGCCTGTGTTCGCTGCCGCTGCCGATGAAGAGCAGCTGCAGGCCGAAGACAAAGGTGATCTGCGGAACGATCAGCGGCAGATAGAGCATCAACAGCGCCTTCTCGCTGACGCTGTGGCCCGTTTGAAGCTCCCGCTCCAGGCATCCGATCGTCAGCAGAATGGCGAGCAGCGTCGAGGCAAGGCCCGTCAGCAGCGTGGTGACCAGGGGATCGCCGATGCGCGGCCAGGCACTCATCCAGCTTCGCAAGGTGAAACTCTGCGGCAGGATGTCCGGAAACTGCCAGAGGCCGGCCAGTGACCAGACGGCGAGAATGGCAAGACCTGCGAAAACGATGGTGCCGATCAGGCCCACGAGGAGGATCGAGACGCGGCGGACAAGCCTGTCCGCCACCCACCGCCAGCCTTTGTCGCGCGCGGTCTTGAGCGCACCGGACGCAAGACGCTCCAGGACGAACCAGGAAATCAGTGCAACGAGGGTCACGCCGAGCTGCAGCACGGCGCCGGCCGAGGCGAGAAAGCGGGCGGAGAGATCCGTATCGTTCATCCACTGCACGAGCCGTGTCGCCAGCGTACCTGGCAAATTGGGGCCGAGGATCAGAGCGACATCGACCACGGAAGACGAATAGGCGATCACGGCATAGACGGCAAAGCGGATCTGCCGGTAGAGCGCCGGCCAGAGCAGGTAGACGAAGCCCGCAATCCGGCCATAGCCGAAAGAGGTCGAAAGTCTGCGGGCAGCGGCGAGATCCACCTGTGGCAAGGCGGCGAGCGTCACGAGAAAGAGAAAGGGCGTTTCCTTGATGACCAGTCCCGCGATCATGGCCAGCCCCATCGGATCATGGGGGATGAGAACATCCGGCGGCCGATCGATGCCGAAGACGGGAGCGACGAGGCGGATCAGGAAGCCGGACGGGGCGATCAGAAAGGCAAAGCCGAAGGCCGCGGCAGCATGGGGAACGGCAAGCAGCGGCGACAGGAGATGCTGCAGGCGAGAGAGCGTCGGGGTGCCGGCATAACTTGCAACGAACACCAGCGTAATTCCGACAGAGATGAGCGACGCGGCAAGCCCCGTCGCCACGCTCAAGCCTGCGGCGGCAAGCAGCCCTGGTGTGGCGAAGAGATCCCGAAAAGGCGCGAAGCCCAGCTCAATGCCTCCAAGAGCTGGCAGATAGCCGAAGGCCGGAAGGAGCGTGCCGAGCAAGCCGAAGGTGATCGGCAGAAGCAGGAAACCGAGCGTGACGGCGACCGCAGCCCTGGGGAGGACTGCGGTCAACCCGTTCCTGAACACGCGATCTGCCGCTTCAACTGCCACGGCTCAATTGCCGCTGGCGTAGCGTCGGCGCCATTCGACTTCGATACGCTCCATCCAGCTCGCATGGGGTTCTGCAATGACCGGTCCGAGCTGATCGGGCGCAAGGGTTGCCACACCGAGGTCGAGTGCGGCGAAGGCTGCCCGATCCTCCTGCGGCAGTTTTCCCATGGCGAGAACCGTCGGATCGCCCCAATAGCTCGGATCCTGTTTGCGCAGCTGCGCCGCGGGCGAAATCAGGAAGTTCGCCGTCAGAAGCGCTCCTTCCTTGGCATTGGCGTTATAGGGAATGGCGACGAAATGCGTGTTGCCAAGGGTGCCGCCGGAGAAGGTGAAGGAGCGCACGGTCTCCGGCAGTTCGCCGGCCTTGATGCCGGCCGAGGCCTCTGCCGGGTTGAAGGCGAAGATGATGTCGAGTTCCCCGTCCGCGAGCTTCTGCTTCATGTCCGGATAGTTCTGCGGGAAGGCCTTGCCCTGACGCCACGCGACCGGATGCAGCTCATCGAGATAGGCGAAGAGCGGTTCGACGTCCCGTTCGAAACTATTCTCTTCGACAGGCTTTGCCAGCTTGGCCGGATCATCGATGACTTCGCTCAGCACCTGCTTCAAGAAGGACGATCCGATGAAATCCGGAGGCGCGGGATAGGAGAAGCGACCGGGGTTCTTCTTGGCCCAATCGAGCAGCTGCATGGCATCGTCCGGGAGCGCCGAGGCTTGCGTGCGGGCGCTATCGTAGAAGAAGACCATCTTGGCGCCGCCCCAGGGGCTTTCCAGCCCATCCGTCGGCTCGGTGAAATCCGTGAGGATGGTCGGCTGGTTCTCGACGTCAACATATTGCCAATTCGGCAGCGCGGTCGCCCAGCCCGGCGTCAGAAGCAGATCCTGCTGCTTCATCGAGACGAAGTTCTCGCCATTGATCCAGATGAGATCGACCGAGCCACCTTCGTTCTTGCCGGCCGCCTTTTCGGCGATCACCTTGGCGACGGCGCTTGCGGTATCCTCGAGCTTCACCTGCACGACGGTGACGCCGTAGCGCGACTGCATCTCTGCGCCCACCCATTCGAGATAGGCATTGATGTTTTCAGACCCGCCCCAGGCGTTGAAATAGACCGTCTGCCCGGATGCGGCCTTCTCGATGGCGCTCCAGTCGGTCAGGTCCGGTCCGGCGGCCGCCGCCGGGAAGCTGCTTGAGGCAGCCAAAAGGCCGACCGCAAAAACTCCAGTCATCAAACGCATGGTTCTTCTTCTCCCTCTCGGTCAACCGCATGACGCCAAGGCTCTGCGGATCCTGTTTCAACTACGCTCATGAGATCCGCCGGATCTCATCCTTTTGTTTTCAATTGCATCTGTCGCTGAGCCAGAGCGGCCTTTATCTCCTCGCCTAGCGGCATATCGTCCGCAGTGTCTGCCATTGCCGTCAGTTCGCGGGTGATGCGCATCTGCTCGATGAAGGCCCGGCAGCCTCGGCAGACGGCCAGATGGAGCCGGATGTTGAGCCGGGGCAGAAAGCCCAGCTCGCCGTCGATCAGCAGGCTGGCGCGCTCGGCGACTTCACTGCATCGATACATGGCTCAGCCCTCCTTCCGAATGATGTCACGGCTTTTCATCCTGCATTTCCCCGCTTGCGGATCTGCTTGACGACGGTCGGGATCAGGGCGACGAAGGCCAGCGCGAAGAAGGCGAGCGTGATCTCCGGTGTCACGAGATCGGAGATCTGCGCTTCCCGGCCGCTCGCTTGTGCGGCGACAAGAACACTGTCGACCCCCTGGCCGAGATAGGCATAGGCGAAGGTCCCGGGCAGGATCCCGAACAGCGTGGCGGTGAAGAAACGGCCAAGGCTGATGTCGAAGAGTGCCGCTGCAATATTGACGACGAAGAAGGGAAAGACCGGCGCGAGACGGATCACGAAGAGATAGCCGAAGGCATTCTCCCGGAAGCCGTCGGCCATCTTCTTGACGACACCATCGACCCGATGGCGCAGAAAGCCTCCGAAGGCCGAGCGCGTGGCGAGGAACAGGATCGACGCGCCGATCGTAGCGCCAACGGCCACCAGCGCTCCCCCGATCAGCCAGCCGAAGAGGAAACCGCCGAAGATGGTCAGCACCGAGGCTGCGGGGAAGGAGAAGGCGACCGCCAGGATATAGACGATGAGGAAGAGCAGCGCCGACCAGAGGAAATTTGCATCCACATAGGCGCGCAAGGCCTCTCGCTGCTCGGCCAGAAAGGTCAGGCTCAGATAGTTCTGGAGACCGAGAGCATAGCCGAGCACAAGGCCTGCGATCACGAGAACGACGGGCGCATAGCGCCAGATGCTGTTTGCCTCGCCAGCAGGGTGCGGAGATCGTTGCTCATCCATGATGATCTCCCGGGCAAGGATGCGTTCGGTGTAAGATCGGGCCCTGCAAGGCGACTGATCCCTTATGGTCACTATGGCTTGATGGGGTCGAATGCGGCTGGACTTTGAAGTCGATTGTTTCGCTAATGGCCCGCGAGCTGAGGCAGGGGGCGGCGTGGCGGAGATTGACAGTGATGACCGGGCTCTGGCGCTGCGGCTGCTTACCGGCGACGCGGAGGCTTTCGAGCTCGTCTATCGCCGGCACAACGCGGCGATGCTGCGCTTTTGCGCCGGGATCGTTCGTTCGCGCGACCTCGCCGAAGAAGTCGTGCAGGATACCTGGGTCGCCGTGCTCGGTCGCATCGATCTCTTCGAGGGGCGCGGATCGCTTGCCGGCTGGATCTATACCATCCTGATCAACAAGGCGCGCAGCCGCGCGCGGCGCGAGGGCCGGACCGTCTCCTTTGACGATTTCGGCGATGGCGAGGGTCTCACCGGAGCGTTCGATGGTCGCGGCCACTGGCGCAGCATGCCCGAGCTTTGGGAAGACCTGACACCGGAGCGGCACATCGAGGGACGCAGCGTCCTGCAGCATGTCGAGGCGGTCATCGAAACGCTGCCGCCCGCGCAACGCGCGGTGCTGATCCTGCGGGGTCAGCAGGAGCTCGATGCCTCGGAGGTCTGTGCCTTGCTCGACATTTCCGAGGGCAATATGCGTGTTCTTCTTCATCGCGCGCGCCTGACAGTGCGCAACGCGCTTGACCAGCTGAACGCTGCCATTTGAGCAAAACCGACTGGCGTTCATCGGCCGTCCCCCGAAAACGCGACCCAGCCCTGACGCCAGCGGATGACGGTGGTCAGCGCGCAAAGGGCGGCAAAGCCGTAGGCGATCACCGGAAAACTCGCCGGCAGGAGGCACATGGCAACGAAGACGGCGATCGTCTCGAAGCCTTCTGCCAGACCGCCGGCGTAGTAGATGCCCTTGGTGGGAAATTCCGGCGCCTTGCGACCGAGCTTTGCGGCAACCGCTGAAAAGGCGAGGAAGGAGGAGCCCGTGCCGACGAAGGAGACGATCAGCACGGCGGCGGGGAGCGCATTCATGTCCGGGGCTGCAACGGCGAAACCGAGCGGGATCAAGGCGTAGAAGACCATGTCCAGGGCGATATCGAGATAGGCACCGCGATCGGTCGGCCCCTGAATGCGGGCAACGGCGCCATCCAGTCCATCGAGTATCCGGTTGGCAAAGATCAGCAGCAGAGCTGCGAGCCACTGGCCGAAGCAGAGCGCGATGAAGGCGCCGACCCCTGCCAGGAATCCGACGAGACTGATCTGATCGGCCTTCACACCGCGATGTGCCAGACGTTCGGCAACCGGCTGAAGGGCCGCTTTCTGCAGCGGTAATATCCTCGCGTCGATCATCCGCGCCTCCAGGTCTGGAAGCGTTGGAGCAGCGAGAGGAAGAAGCCGTTGATGTGATTGCGCCGCCACTGGCCGGCCACCATCTTGTTGGCTTCGGCGAGCGTCGGATAGATATGGATGGTGCCGAGGATCTTGCCGAGGCCGTGGCCGTGTTTCATGGCGAAGACGAATTCGGCGAGCAGATCGCCCGCATGCTCACCGACGATCGTGGCCCCTAAGATCTTGTCCTTGCCCGGCACCGTCAGCACCTTGACGAAGCCGCGGGCGGATCCATCGGCAATGGCGCGATCGAGATCGTCGATGCCGAAGCGCGTGACCTCGTAACGGACATTCTTCTCCTTCGCCTCGGCCTCGGACAGGCCGACGCGAGCCACTTCCGGATCGGTGAAGGTTGCCCAGGGAATGACGGAGTAATCGGCCTTGAAGCGCTTGAGATCGCCGAAGAGCGCATTGATGGCGGCAAACCAGGCCTGATGTCCGGCGACATGGGTGAACTGGTAGGGCCCTGCGACATCGCCCGCCGCCAGGATATGCGGGTGGAGTGTCTGCAGATATTCATTCGTCTCGACGACCCGGTCGACCTTGATGCCGAGTTCCTCGAGCCCGAAGCCCTTCAGTCGCGGAGCGCGCCCGACGGCCACGATGATTTCGTCGAAGCCGATGCGGCGCTTGCTGCCGTCATGCTCGACTTCAATCCATTTTTCGCCCCCCTCGGTCCCGCAGGCGACCGCCTTGTGGCGGGTCAGGACATTCACCCCATCCGCTTTGATCGATGCTTCGACGAATTGGGCCGCATCTTCGTCCTCTCGCATCATGAGGCGCGGCGCCATTTCGATCTGGGTTACCTCGGAGCCAAGCCGGGCGAAGCTCTGCGCCAGTTCGCAGCCGATCGGGCCGCCACCGAGGACGACCAGTCTCTGCGGTACAGCGGGCCGATCGCGCAACCGCTCCCACATGTTGTCCGAGGTCAGGAAGCCGATCTCGGCGAGACCGGGAATGGGAGGAACGAAGGGCTGCGCGCCTGTCGCAATGATGATCGCGCGCGTCGTCAGGCGCTGCGTGGCGCCATCGTTCAGCGCGATTTCCACGGTCCAGGGATCGATCAGCTTGGCATAGCCTTGCAGCACTTCCACGCCGAGCTCGGTATAGCGCTCGACGCTGTCATGCGGCTCGATCTCGGCGATCACCTTGTGGATCCGCTCCATCACGGCAGAAAAGGGCACCCTGGGTTCGACCGGCTCCAGGCCATAGTGATCCGCATGGCGCATCTGGTGTGCCACCTTGGCGCTCTTGATGAGAGCCTTGGAGGGAACGCAGCCGAAGTTCAGGCAATCGCCGCCCATCTTGTTGGCCTCGACCAGCGTCACCTTCGCCTTGGCGGCCGCGGCAATGTAGGCGGAGACAAGGCCCGCCGAGCCTGCGCCGATCACGATGAGGTTGCGATCGAAACGTTTTGGTCGTGTCCAGCCCGAGGCGGGTCGGTTCGATGTCGGCTCCGTGCGATCCATGCGTGCCTCTGCCCAAGATATCGGTTTCTGACCATACGACACATGACGCCAGCGTTTGTTACAGCGCCGTCGATATTTTTCTCAGGGAGACCGGCGAGGTAGGCCGTCCGCAGGAGGCGGTTGCATACGCGACTACCCCTTCAGTTCAGCGCCATGCGTCACGTGCATATCTTATCGGGAATCGCGATTGGCCGCCCATAAAAGAGGCGTTTGCTAAAACCGAGGTATCAGATTCAGGTGAATCTTAAGAAAGAAGTGCTGAATTAGGGCTTCAAGGGAGAGCCCATCATGCGCATCATCATTTCCACCATTCTCTGTCTACTCATGGCCTGCATGTCAGGCACCGTTTCAGCGACGACCGAGACCTGGGTGGCAGCGAGAGCCACGTCCCAGGTCGCCTATACGACCGACAAGGAAACCTGGATTCCGCTGCGCAAGGGCATGGAAGTTCCGAACAAGGCCTGGATTTCGACCGGTCCCCGCGGCCGCCTGCAACTCGTGCGCGGCACGGAAAGCATCGCCTTCCAGCCGAACACGCTCGCGGCTGTCATCACGCGGGGCAGCGACATCAATCGCAAGACGGAAGTGGTCCAGCAGGTCGGCGAGATCAGTCTCGAAATCGAGAAGCGCCAGCAGCCGCACACCACCGTGCAGACGCCTTTCCTGGCTGCCGTGGTCAAAGGCACGAAATTTACCGTCGAAGTCACTGAAACGGATGCGGCCGTCGCCGTCGACCGCGGCCTCGTGCAGGTCACGAGCTTCGGCAGCGGCGAACGCAGCGATCTGGGCGCCGGTCAGGGTGCCCGTGTCGACACCTCCGGCATGACGGTCGCAGGCCTTTCCGGCAAGCCGGACGTCACGCGCGTTACCCCTTCGAAGCCCGCCGTTCCTGCTCGCAGCGCCAAGGGGGATGCAGAAAAGTCAAAGGCCGACAAAGCTGGCGGATCGCCGGACAAGGGCAAGAGCGCCTCCAAGGGCAATGCCGGTGGCAATGGTAACGGCAACG
>DAMDHD010000007.1:79899-190562 GCA_032102365.1 Allorhizobium sp. CTOTU50464
CCGGTGGCAATGGTAACGGCAATGCCGGTGGCAATGGTAACGGCAATGCCGGTGGCAATGGTAACGGCAATGCCGGTGGAAACGGCAAGGGTAACAGCAAGGGTGGACGCGATGACTGATCGTCGGGTCGCACTGCACCTCATAACAGTGGTGAGCGAATGACGGCTGGCCCCCGCAAATCGCGCGGCACGCTGTCTTCCCTGACATCGCTCAGGCTCGCCATGATCGCAATGATCATGGCGCTTCCCTTTTTGCTGCCCTCGCTTTCCGTCGTGCAGTATGTCGACAACGCGTTGACGGCTTTTCGGGCCGCTGGCGCGCCTCGGCCTGCCACCGGTGACTTCGTTTACGTCGCTATCGACAAGAAAAGCCTGGCGGAGGTCGGGACCTGGCCCTGGCCACGCGAGGTGCATGCTAGACTTATCGACAGGCTGGTCGCGGCGGGTGCGCGGGACATCTTTCTCGATATCGACTTCAGCACGCCCTCCCGTCCCGAGAGCGATGCGCGGCTCGCCCGCGCGCTCGAAGATGCCGGCGGTGGCGTGATCCTACCGATGTTTCGCCAGCAGTTCGGCGCGCGGTCCGACGATCCGCTGACGCTGACGGCGCCGATCCCCCTCTTCGCGGACCATGCCTGGACGGCGCTGGTCGACGTTTCGCTCGACGAGGACGGGCTGATGCGGTCCTTCCCCGTCACCGACATGGTGGATGGCGTGCCGACGCAGTCGGCTCCGGCCGTCCTTGCCGGCTATAGTGACGCCCGAACCCACAGGCTCGCCATCGACTTCTCCATCCGCCCGGAAACCGTGCCCACCTATTCGGTGTCCGACGTCCTATCCGGCTCTCTGGCAGAGGACGCCTTGTCCGGCAAATCGGTGTTGGTGGGTGCCTACGCGACCGAGCTGAAGGATCTGTTCGCGGTGCCGGTCTACGGTATCCTGAGCGGGCCGATGCTGCATGTGCTGGCCACGGAAACGCTGGTCCAGGACCGGTTGTTGAAGCCGCTGCAGATCGAGCCGATCGTGCTTCTGCTTGCCGCGCTCATCATCACCTACATGCTGACCTTCAGTCGCGTTTCCTTCGGCGTTCCGCTTGCAGCCTCTGCGGCCATGGTCGCGATCGGCGAGGCCGCAGCCTTCCTCCTCTACAAGAACGAGGCGATCGTCTTTCAGACGGCAACGCTCTGGGCCGTACTTGCCTTCGGCCTGTTGATGCTGATGGCGGAGAAGATCGGGATCAAGGGCTGGCTTGCGGAACTGGCCATCCGCGAAAACCGGGACATTCGCCGGGTGCTGAAGCGGGTGATCAACGACAGCGTCGACCCAGTCATCGTGCTCGACCAGAAGTTCAACCTGCTCGATGCCAGCCACACGACCTCCGACCTGCTGGGACTTTACGAACCGGTCGCCCGCGGCACAAACCTTTCCGGCTTCGTGCCGGCGGTTCTGATGGAGGCCGTGCTCGCCCTTGAGGCCAAGCATGTTGCCGAGCCCGAGAGGGCGCATAGCGAGCCTCTTTCCTTCAACATGCCGGGGCGGAGCGGTCGCCGCCACCTCGAGGCGGTGATCACGATCTCGCCGTTCGAAAGCGGCGGCGGACAGGGCCTCTCGTCGGTCGGCACCTATGTCACCTGCATAAGCCTGAGGGATGTCACCGCGCGGCGGCTTTACGAGACCAAGCTCGAAGAAATGTCGCGCGTCGACGACCTCACCGGGCTTCTGACGCGGCGCGGGCTGGTGGATGCGATGGCCACGGTCGGAACCGGTTTCTCGGTCTTCGTCATCGACCTGCACCGTTTCTCCCATCTCAACGAAACGCTCGGCCGCGAGAAGGGTGACGGCGTGCTGAAGGCGGTCGCGGCACGCCTGCGCAGACATGCGGGCATCGATGGTCTTTCCGCACGGCTGGCAGGAGACACGCTCTGTCTTGCCACACCCGGCGTCGAGGATGAAGCCGGGCTTGCCGAAAGTGCCGAGCGCCTGCTTGCCCTTTTCGACACCCCCTTTGGTGTCGATGGTATCAAGATCGAACTCAATGCGCGGGTTGGGGCCTGCAGCGGCAGCCTCGATCTCGGCGATCCGGGCCAATGGATCGAAGCGGCCGAACTGGCTCTGATCGAGGCCAAGCGGGTCGGCGGCAGCGGCTGGCGGGCCTATGATCCCTCCTCGGCCCTGCGCCGGGCACGATCCCGCCTTCTGGAGGCCGAGATGCGCGGGGCGCTTGAACAGGGTCAGTTCTTCCTGCTCTATCAGCCGCAGGTCGCGCTCAAGAGCGGGCGGCTGGTCGGGGCGGAAGCCCTGCTTCGCTGGCAGCACCCGACGCTCGGGATGATCTCGCCGGCCGAATTTATCGGCATTGCCGAGACCAACGGGTTCATCTGCGACCTCGGGCAGTTCATGTTCAAGGAAGCCTGCAAGGCAGCCACCAGCTGGCCGGCACATGTCAGCGTCGCCGTCAACATTTCGCCGGTCCAGTTCCTGCGTGGCGATCTGCTCGCGGATCTTCGGGCGGCACTGGCCGTCAGCGGGCTTGCGCCGCACCGGCTGCATGTCGAGATCACGGAGTCGATGTTCCTCGAAAAATCGGAGGAACTGTTCGAGAAACTCAACGCCTTGCGCGATCTCGGCGTCACGATTGCGCTTGACGATTTCGGCACCGGCTACTCGTCGCTGAGCTACATTTCCAGCCTGCCGCTCGACAAGCTGAAGATCGACCAGTCCTTCATCCGCGACATGGTGAGCGACCCGGCCGCGCAGACCATCGTTCAATCCATCACGACGCTCGCCCACGGTCTCGGCCTCACGCTGGTTTGCGAGGGGGTGGAGAATGCCCTGCAATGCGAGATGCTGACGGCGCTCCGATGCGAAGAAGGACAGGGCTATTTCTTCGGGCGTCCGCAGCCGGCCCGTCAGATCCTGGCGCTTTCGGCTGCCCATTCGCTACTTTCCGGCGGCGATGCGATCACTGGGGGCGGCCTGGCGCAGGTCGGGTGAGGATAAAGGCCGCGCAGGCGACGAGGATCAGTCCGATCACCAGCTTGAGCCAGAGCTGTGGTGGCCCGAAGAAGATGACGATCCCATAGCTCAGCGTCATCAGCGAGACCGAAGCGATCTTGGCCTTCTGCGAGATCGCCCCTTCCCTGCGCCAGTCGATCAGAGGCTGGCCGAAACGCGGGTGATCGAGAAGCCATTGTTTGAAGCGCGGCGAAGAGCGGGCAAAGAGGGCCGCGGCCAGAATCATGAAGGGTGTCGTCGGCAAGACGGGCAGGAAAATGCCGATGATGCCGATGCCGACCATCAACCAGGCAAAGCCAAGAATGAGCAGGCGCATTGCATTCCCTTCGCTGGCTGCCGTCGCATAGCCTGCAGATATCGCAGGAATCGGACTTGGCAAGGATTTTGAGGATTGCGGCAAATGCGGCGATTTTTCGTTTGCGCCGCAATAGACCGGAATGCATCCTTGCCCGGCAATCCCACCTTCAGGAATTCAACTGACATGTCCAAGGTTACCCTCGTGCTCGGCGCCGGCATTATCGGCGTTTCCACAGCCATCCATCTCGCCCGTCGCGGGCGCTCGGTGGTGCTGGTGGACCGCCGCGGCGCGGGCGAGGAAACCTCTTTCGGCAATGCGGGGCTCATCCAGCGCGAGGGCGTTGTGCCTTATGGCTTCCCGCAGGAGCTCGGGATGCTGATCCGCTACGGCTTCAACAATCGGATCGACGCGCATTACCATGCGAGCGCCATCCTGAAACTCGTGCCCTTCCTGTCACGCTACTGGTGGCATTCCAACAAGAGCCGGCATCAGGTGATCGCACGCGCCTATGCGCCCCTGATCGAAAACTCGGTCAGCGAGCATCAGGACCTGATCCAGGCGGCCCATGCCGACCATCTGATCCGCAAGGACGGCTGGATGGAAATCTTCCGCACGACCGGCAAGCGTGACACGGAGCTGGCCGAGGCAGAACGGCTGGCACGGGAATATGGCGTCAGCTACCGCGCGCTAAACCGTGAAGAGCTTGCCAAGGAAGAGCCGCATATCCGGGGCGACTTCGTCGGGGGCCTCAAGTGGAACGATCCGTGGTCGGTCACCGATCCGCATGGCCTGACCCAGGCCTATCTCACCTATTTTCAGTCGCTCGGCGGACGCTTCGTCAGGGGCGATGCCCTGTCGCTGGAGACGGGGGCTTCCGGCAAGGGCTGGCGGGTAAAGACCGATGACGGCATGGTCGAAGGCGACGATGTGGTGCTGGCACTTGGCCCCTGGTCTGAGGAAGTGACCCGGAAGTTCGGCTATCGCTTCCTGCTCGGCGTCAAGCGCGGCTACCACATGCATTATGCGCCGGCCGGCAATGCCGTCCTCAACAACTGGACCATGGATGCCGAGCGTGGCTACTTCCTCGCGCCGATGGAAAAGGGCATTCGCCTGACGACGGGGGCGGAATTTGCCAATCGCGATGCGCCAAAATCGCCGGTGCAGCTGGCGCGCGCCGAAAAGGTGGCACGCGAGATCTTCCCGCTCGCCGAGCGGCTGGATGCCGAGCCCTGGATGGGCGCCCGTCCCTGCACGCCGGACATGATGCCGGTCATCGGCAAGGCGCCGCGTCACGACGGCATGTGGTTCGCCTTCGGCCATGCGCATCATGGCCTGACGCTCGGTCCAGTCACGGGCCGATTGATTGCGGAAATGATGGATGGCGAGAAGACGTTCATCGACGCCCGCGCCTGGAGCCCGGAGCGTTTCCGTCCGTAGAATCATCACGCTCTTCTGGCCCCCTTCTCAGGGGGCTAGCCTTTTTGGCCCCGAGGTGGTACTCAGATCGAATAATTTGATCAAATTGTTTCCCGGTGGAAACAGGCCGGCAAGAAGAAGCGTCGCAAGAACGCCGGCGGCCAGGGGGATCAGGAAGATACGGACAGTGGCATGCGCCGGTGTTTGATCCATAACGCGAAAAGCGTCTATCGTTAGCGGACCTGGCGTCCGCGCGCTTTCTGCCTGCACGTATCGAACCCGAATTCAATCAGCCACACGGTGATCCATGAACATGGCCGAAGAGGCACGCGAATTTTTCGCGGCCAATCCCGATATCGAAGTCCTCGAAGCATTCGTCATTGACGTCAACGGCGTTCCGCGCGGCAAGTGGATCCCGCGTGAACGCGCCATTGATGTTTTGACCAAGGGCATGGCCATGCCGCGCTCGGTCTATGCGCTGGACGTCTGGGGTCGTGACGTGAATGCCGCGGGTCTTGCCGAGGGCACCGGCGACCCTGACGGCATCTGCTTTCCGGTTCCGGGCACGCTTTCGCGCGTGACCTGGCTGTCGCGCCCGACAGCGCAGGTGCTCCTGCAGATGCACACCCAGGAAGGCGAGAGCTTCTATGCCGATCCGCGCCAGGTGCTGAGCCATGTGCTTGATCGCTTCAAGGCGGCCAAGCTGACGCCGGTCGTTGCCACCGAACTCGAATTCTACCTGATCGACCCGGTTCGCTCGGCACTCGACCCGGTCCGCCCGCCAAACACCCGTGACGGGCGCTGGCATACCGGCCAGACACAGGTTCTCTCGATTTCCGAACTGCAGGACTTCGAAGAGGTGTTCCACGGTATTTCGACGGCGGCGCGCGCCCAGAACGTGCCGGCCGATACGACGCTGCGGGAAAATGGTCCGGGCCAGTACGAGATCAACCTCAACCATGTGCCGGATGCGCTGGCGGCCGCGGATTATGCAGTCCTCTTGAAGCGTATCGTCAAGGGTGTGGCGCGCGCCAGCGACCTCGACGCCACGTTCATGGCCAAGCCCTATGGCACGCAGGCCGGCAGCGGCATGCATGTGCATTTCTCCGTTCTCGACGAGAAGGGTGAGAATATCTATGTCGGCGCCGATGGCCCGTCGGAAGCCCTCTTTCACTCCGTTGGCGGGCTTCTGGAGAACATGGGCGAGAGCATGGCGATCTTTGCGCCGCATCAGAATTCCTATCGCCGCCTGCGCCCCTCCGAACATGCGCCGACCTATGCCTCCTGGGGTTTCGACAATCGCTCCGCGGCCGTGCGCGTCATCACGGCCTCGAAGCCCGCAACCCGCATCGAGCATCGCGTCGCCGGATCCGACACCAATCCCTATCTCGTTCTCGCGATGATCCTGTCGGCGGCACTGGCTGGCATGAAGGAGAAGCTTTCGCCCGGTGGCGCGATTTCCGGCGACGACCATGCCGTCAATCACGAGCCGCTGCCGACAAACTGGGATTACGCGCTGCAGCGCTTTGCCAAATCGAGCTTCGCCTATGCGGCGCTCGGGCCGAAATATCGAAGCCTTTATACCGCCTGCAAGCAGCAGGAGCTCTCGGAGTTCTCGCTGCGTGTGACCGACGTCGAATACGACGCCTATATCCGGACCGTGTGAGGTGAAGCCATGACCAAGTCGATCGGACCCAATCCCGGCCATGCGGCCACCTATTACGCAGCCTCTGCCCGCGACAAGCGGGTGCGCCCGAAGCTGGATGGCCAGCACACCGCCGATATCTGCATCATCGGCGCCGGCTTTACCGGCATTTCGGCAGCGCTCGAGCTGTCGGAAAAGGGTTATGCCGTCATCGTTCTCGAAGGCGATCGCATCGGCTTCGGCGCTTCGGGTCGCAATGGTGGCCAGATCGTCAACGGCTATAGCCGCGACCTCGAGACGATTGCCAAGCGTTACGGCCAGGAAAAGGCAGATCGGCTCGGAGAGATGTCGCTCGAGGGTGGCCGCATCATCCGCGAGCGCGTGGCGAAATACGGGATCGAATGCGATCTCGTCGACGGTGGCTTCTTCGCAGCCTTCACCGACAAGCAGGTGAAGGAGATGGCAGACGTCCGGGCGCACTGGATGAAGCATGGCCATGACGGGCTGGAAATGGTCTCGAAGGCCGAGGTCGCGAAGTATGCCAAGACCGACCGTTATGTCGGCGGCATGATCGATCGCCATGGTGGCCATATCCATCCACTCGACCTGGTTCTCGGCGAGGCGGCAGCGGCCGAAAGCCTCGGCGCCAAGATCTTCGAGAATTCGAAGGTCGTGCATCTCGACACCGGCCCGCAGCCCTTCGTGTGCACAGAGGGCGGCATCGTCAGGGCCAAGCACATCCTCGTCTGCGGCAATGCCTATATGGCCGGTATTGCGCCGAAGGTGACCGAGAAGATGATGCCGGTTTCGAGCCAGGTGATGGCGACCGAGGTACTGGATCCCAAGCTGATCGAGGAGCTGCTGCCGGCCAACTACTGCGTCGAGGATGCCAATTACGTTCTCGACTACTACCGCCGCACGGCCGACAACCGGCTGCTCTATGGTGGCGGCATCGGTTATGGCGGCCAGGATCCGAAGAACCTGACCGGCGTCATTCGGCCGAACATGCTCAAGACCTTCCCGCAGCTCAAGGACGTCAAGATCGACTACGCCTGGAGCGGCAATTTCGCGCTAACGCTGACGCGCATCCCGCATATGGGCAAGCTGTCTGATACCGTCTACTTCTCACATGGCGACAGCGGTCATGGCGTGACGACGACGCATCTGCTCGGCAAGATCCTCGGCGAAGCCGTGCATGGCCAGATGAGCCGCTTCGACGTCTGGTCATCGCTGCAGGCCTATCCTTTCCCGGGCGGGCGCATGTTCCGCGTGCCGTTCACCGCGCTTGGTGCCTGGTATTACGGTCTGCGCGACCGGCTCGGCGTGTAAGGAGAGATCAGATGACCCGCACCGTTACCGTCGCCGCGACCCAGATGGCCTGCACGTGGGATCTGCCCGCCAACATCGCCCGGGCCGAAAAGCTCGTGCGCGAGGCTGCATCCAAGGGCGCGCAGATCGTGCTGATCCAGGAGCTGTTCGAGGCGCCATACTTCTGCCAGGACCAGATCGCGGAGTTCTTCGATCTCGCGAAACCCGCCCATGACAATCCGCTGATCGAGCACTTCGCAGCACTGGCCGAAGAACTCAACGTCGTCATCCCGGTCAGCTTCTTCGAGAAGGCCGGGCAGACCTTCTTCAACAGCGTGGCCATCGTCGATGCGACCGGCGACGTGCTCGGCATCTATCGCAAGAGCCATATCCCCGATGGGCCCGGCTATACCGAGAAGTTCTACTTCTCGCCCGGCGATACCGGCTTCGAAGTGTGGGAGACCCGGCACGCAACGATCGGCGTTGGCATCTGCTGGGACCAGTGGTTCCCGGAAGCAGCCCGCGCCATGGCGCTGCAGGGGGCCGAACTTCTGTTCTATCCGACCGCGATCGGCTCAGAACCGCAGGATGCGAGCCTCGACAGCTCCGGCCACTGGCAGCGGGTGATGCAGGGCCATGCCGCGGCCAATGTCATGCCGGTCATCGCTTCCAACCGCATCGGCAAGGAAGACGGGCGCAAGGGTACGTCGCTCACCTTCTATGGCTCGTCCTTCATCTGTGACCAGACGGGGGCGATGGTGGCGACCGCCGACCGCGAGACGGAGACCGTATTGACGGCGACCTTCGATCTCGACGGCATCGCCCGTCAGCGCGCCAGCTGGGGTCTGTTCCGCGACCGTCGCCCGGAACTCTACGGCCCGCTGATGGGGTATGAAGGCTGAGGCTCAGGCCTCCGTCTTCAAGCCTGCAAGCGCGTCGGCAACGATGCCCTCGACCGGCTGATCGATGGAGACGGTGACAACGCCGGGCTCACCGGTCGGCACTTCCAGGGTGGCGAGCTGGCTATCGAGCAGCCCGAGCGGCATGAAATGGCCGGTGCGAGCGCCCATGCGACGGCCGAGCAATTCTCGAGAACCATCGAGATAGACGAAGGCGAGGCGGCCACCGGTCGCGGCGCGCAGGTGGTCGCGGTAGATCTTCTTCAGCGCAGAGCAGGACACGACGATCCCCTCGCTGCTTGCCAGGGCCTCGGCCATGCGCTCGCCGATCACGGTCAGCCAGGGCCAGCGATCCTCGTCGGTCAGCGGTGTTCCCGCGGCCATCTTCGCGACATTGGTTTCGGGATGCAGCACATCGCCTTCGATGAAGGGAAGTCTGAGACGATCAGCCAGGGCCGCGCCGACCGAAGACTTGCCGCAGCCGCTGACGCCCATGACGATCACCGCCTGCGGGACGGTGGGCCTATTTTCGTGCGGCATGCTCTTCCTCTTCCTCAACCCTCGTTCAAGGGTCGCGACAATAGGAAGGTTCAGGCGAAATGCAATCCGCTCTTGCTGACCGCGTCTCTGGCGAGACCTCTTTCCCTTGCTGGCTGCCGCTCAGCCCGCATGGAGGCCGCGATCTTCTCGGCCATCATGATGACGGGGGCGTTGGTGTTGCCGCCGATCAGGCGCGGCATGACGGAGGCATCGACGACGCGAAGTCCCTCGACGCCGTTGAGCTTCAGGTTCGGGTCGACGACCGCATCCGGATCCGCACCCATGCGGCAGGTGCCGACCGGATGGTAGATGGTGTCGGCCCGGGCGCGGATGGCGGCGTCGAGCTCGGCGTCGGACTGCCCTGCGGGATAAAGCTCGGCGCCGCGATACCTGTTGAGCGCGGGGGCTGCCATGATCTCGGCCATCATCCGCGCCCCCTTGCGCAGGGTCTCCAGGTCGCGAGCATCGGAGAGGAACGCAGGATCAATCAGAGGGGCAGCTGACGGCTCGGCGCTTGCCAGACGAACCGTGCCCCGCGAATGGGGGCGCAGAACGCAGACATGGCAGGAATAGCCATGGCCCCAATGCATCTTTCGCACGTGGTCATCAACCATGGCGACGAGGAAGTGGAGCTGGATATCCGGGCGGTCGAGGGAGGGATCGGTCTTCAAGAAGGCGCCCGATTCTGCGCAGGTCGACCGCAGGTGCCCCATCCGCTCCGTCCGCCACTCTTGCGCGGCGCGGAGAATATCGCATGTCGCGGTGATGCCCATGCCGAAGAGATCGGTGTCGGGCGAGCGGAAGATCATGGTGTAATCGAGGTGGTCCTGCAGGTTGCGGCCAACTTCGGCGCGGTCCAGAACCATGGGAATGCCGAGAGAGGTCAGGTGATCGGCAGGGCCAATGCCTGAGAGCATCAGGATCTGCGGTGACTGCAACGCGCCCGCCGAAAGCAGCACCTCGCGGCCGGCGCGGACGGTGCGTTCTTCCTTGCCGAAACGGTAGGCGACGCCGACCGCCCTGCCCTGCTCGATGACGATCCGTGTGACATGCGCCTCGGTGATGACGGTCAGATTGCGCCGCGTCATCACATCGTGGAGATAGGCCGCCGCTGCCGAGCAGCGCTCACCGCGCTTCGGACCGTTCCAGAACTGGGTCGCCTGATAGATACCGGCGCCTTCTTGCTGAGGGCCGTTGAAATCGTCGTTCTGGCGGTGGCCGCTCTGCTCGCAGGCCTTCAGGAAGGCCTGGTTGATCGGGCGCGTCCAGTTCTGGTCGCAGACCTGAAGCGGCCCGCCGCGGCCGTGTAGATCGTCAGCACCACGAATGTTGTCCTCTGCCTTCTTGAACCAGGGCAACACATCCGCCCAAGACCAGCCTTCACAGCCGAGAGAGGCCCATTCGTCGTAATCACCGGCATGACCGCGGACATAGAGCATGGCGTTGATCAGGCTCGAGCCGCCAAGACCGCGGCCCCGGGGCTGATAGCCTCGACGTCCGTTGAGCCCGGCCTGCGGAACGGTCGAGAAACGCCAGTTGCCGCTTTTCACATGTCCTGGCACCACGGCGGCCGCTGCCATCGGCACGCGGGCAAAAACGCCATCGCCGCGTCCACCGGCTTCCAAAAGACACACGGTGACGGAGGGATCCTCGCTCAGACGCGCCGCCAGAACAGAGCCTGAGGAACCGCCTCCGATGATCACATAGTCGTACATGCTCTCCCCCCAGAGACCTGTACCCGCCCAGCACTTCTGCAGCGACTACATTAAGCAGACTTAAATTGCCGTGAACGTAAGCGTAGCATAGCGGCGGAGGGACGCAAGCGGGGCGCCAAGGGGTTATTCGCCAACGAAAAACCCGCCTTGCGGCGGGTTCATCAGTTCGTTGTGTGTGGGGTGCTGCTCAGGCAGCCGGTGCGGCTGCAACACGGCGCGGCTGCAGGTCGTCGATGCCGAGCAGGAAGTTGATCTGCGGACGGGCCTTGACCAGATCGTCGATCGTGTATTCGGAGAGCACGTCGAAGAAGGCGTTGAGCGCCTTGCGAAGCGCCGAATTCAGGCCGCAGCTGTCGATCAGCGGGCATTCGACGTCACCGTCATCCTCGAAACATTCCGCCATGGCGAAGCTGTCTTCCGTGACCTTCACCACATCGAACAGGGTGATTTTCTCGGCCGGGCGACCCAGGCGCACGCCACCATTGCGACCACGCACCGTCTCCACCAGACCGGCCTTGTTCAGCGGCTGCAGGATCTTGAACAGGAAGAGTTCGGAGACGCCGTAAGCCTTGGCGATCTCGGGGATCCGGCTCAACTGGTCATTGTTGGCTGCGCAATACATCAGCATGCGCACGGCGTAATTTGTCTGCTTTGTCAAACGCATGCACGATTCCTCTGTTTTGTTGAGGCTTATATAGCGCCTTTTGCAGTTTTGAACAATTCCAAAATACTCAAGTTCTGTACTCACGTGTCTGTGATTAAAGTCGACTCCAATTGACAGCTTATCCGGATTCATGAATATGCGCCTCAACAATCTGCAAGAGGGAGGCCTATCATGACATCCATTCGTAGCATCGCACTCGGCGCCGTATCCGTTTTGGCCCTGTCGGCCACATCGGCGCTCGCCGACGGCGAAGTGAACATCTATTCCTACCGCCAGCCGGAACTGATCCAGCCGCTGATGGACGCCTTTACGAAGGAAACCGGCATCAAGACGAACGTGCTTTTCCTCGACAAGGGTCTGGTCGAGCGCATCACGGCCGAAGGCGCAAACTCGCCGGCCGACGTCATCCTGACCGTCGACATCGCCCGTCTGACGGAAGCCAAGGATGGCGGCGTCACCCAGCCGCTCAACGATGAAGACATCAACAGCCAGATCCCGGCGCAGTATCGCGATACCGATGGCAATTGGTTCGGCCTGACGACCCGTGGCCGCGTGCTTTATGCCTCCAAGGATCGCGTCTCCGAAGATGCCATCACCTATGAAGAGCTTGCCGATCCGAAGTGGAAGGGCCGCATCTGCATGCGTGACGGCCAGCACTCCTACAATATCGGTCTCTTCGCCTCGATGGTCGCGCATCACGGTGCCGAATACACCGAGAAGTGGCTCGCCGGCCTGAAGCAGAACCTCGTCAAGAAGCCCGATGGTAACGACCGCGCCCAGGCCAAGGCGATCTATGCCGGCGAATGCGATCTCGGTCTGGCCAACACCTATTACCTCGGCCTGATGCAGACGAACGAGAAGGAGCCGGAAGAGAAGGAATGGGCCAAGTCCGTCAAGGTTCTCTTCCCGAATGCGGCCGACCGCGGCACGCATGTGAACATCTCCGGCATGGCGCTGGCCAAGAATGCCCCGAACAAGGACAACGCCGTCAAGCTGATGGAATTCCTGGCTTCGGATGAAGCCCAGACGATCTATGCCGAGCAGGTCTTCGAATATCCGGTCGGTCCGAACGCGAAGCCTTCCGAGATCGTTGCAGGCTTCGGCGCGATCAAGCCGGACACGCTGCCGCTCACCGACATCGCCGCTAACCGCAAGGTCGCGTCCGAACTGGTCGACAAGGTCGGCCTGAACGAAGGCCCGACGCAGTAAGTTGCGGCTGGTCTAAGCAGAATGCAGAAGGGGCGGTCCATGACCGCCCCTTCTTTCGTTTCGGGTTGTTTCCGATTGTGCCGGGACGTTCAGGTTCCGGCGGCGCCGATTGCCCGGGCATGATCGTCGATCGCCTTGCGGCGCTCGGCCGTGCCGGGATGCGTGGAGAGGAAGGACGAATCGCCGCCGAGGCCGAGCTTTTCCTCCAGGCGCGCAAAGAAACGGCCGATCGCGCGCGGATCGCGCCCGGCCTTGGCCATCAGTTCGACCGAGATCCGATCTGCCTCGTTTTCCGCGTCGCGGGAATGCGAGAGCGACATGAGTGCTGCACCATTGGTCAGGATATCCTCGCCGGCTGCTCCGACATCGCCGGCGATCAGCATGATCAGGCCCGCCATGCCGGCCGCGCGATAAAGCTGGCGAAGCGAGTGCTCCTCCTCCACATGGCCGATCTCGTGGGCGAGAACGCCGGTGATCATGTCCATGTCGCCGTCGGCCAGTTCGATCAGCTCGTCGGTGATGACGAGTGTTCCATCCGGCAGCGCAAAAGCATTGGGGCCGATCGCTCCGCCCTGCCGGAAATTGAGATTGTAGCCGGCGACGCCGCGGGACGAAAGGGCCGCGATCTCGTTGAAGGCCTGCCGGATCTCGGCCTGCCGGGCCTGCGGCAGTCGGGTTTCGCTGAAGATCGCTTGGTCCAGCGACAAAAGCGTGCCGCTGGCCATCCATTGGGTGACAGCGGGTGGCGTCACCAGAACCGCGACCTCCACAAGCGCCGGCACCGCATAGCGATAGATCATGCCGGCCAGCAGAAAGACGGCGACGACGAAGGCCAGCAGCCGAGGGTGAAAGCGTTCCAACTCGTGCACGAAGCCGGCTTTCCCGTGTCTCTTCAGGAAGAGATCGATGGCGTCGTTGTCTTCGGTTTCGAACAGCGAGCCGTCGGCGAAACCGACCCGTCGCGGAATGCGGCCGACCCGGGCGGAGATCTCCGTCCGGGCCATATCTCCGACAGAAACCGGATCGCCACCGGCGGCCAGCCGCACATAGAGCGTCTTGCCCTCGCTCAGGAGAAGTGCCGGCTCCGCCCGGCTGGAGCCGGGGGGATGCCAGCGACCGGCGGCGATGCGCTTGTCGTCAGAAGCCAAAGTCGAACCCTTCGAGATCGAGATATTCCGCCGTCACGGCAGAGCCGGAAGCCTGCATCGAGGATACCACATCATCGAGCTCACCATCGACCACGATGCCGGAATGCTCGATCACGTAGCGGTGCTCGCGAACCGCGGCCCAGGGGCGCATCAGGCTGAGGGTGAGCACGGTGACGACGAGGTTGGAGATGACGATCCAGAAATAGCGAAGCCGGCCAAGATCGGAGAAGAGGCCGTGGCGGCGATCGAAGCGCGCCGAATTCATCACCACGTTTCGCACACCGATACGATAGAAGATCGCGGCAACACTCCAGAGCACGAGGGCCGGGATCAGCGCTCCATAGATGCTGAGCACCAATTGCGCTTCCGGATCCATGCTGGTGTCAGCACCTTCAACTGCACCGTAATAGGCCGCCATGCCAAGGACTCCCGCCACGGCAGCGCCCACCAGCATCAGCAGAAAGGCAGGCAGCCAGACGCGATAGAGTGCGCCGATCTTCGGATCGGTCTCGAAGGTTCGGTCGCCATAGCGCAGGTTGTTGAAGATGTAGCGATAAAGCCAGCGGCTGGCGAAGGGGGCGAGAATGCCGAGCGAGAAGAAGGACACGAGACCGCCGACGATGATCGCGACGAAGGCGCCACCGGTCTTGCCGACGAAATCGAAGCGGATGTTGCGGTAGCTCGTGACGCGCGCGTTGAAGCGCAGGCTGCGCATGACGATCCACGGCAGGAGGACCAGCATCAATAGCGCCAGGATACCGCCGATGATCGGGCTGAAGGTCAGAAGCAGGTTGTAGGCGACGATGTAGCCGAAGACGATGGCGCGGCCGATGAAGATCTGCAGGCCGCGGGCGTGATAGTCGAAGGAATGCCCGTCAACGAAGGTGTTGCCGTAGAAATAGCGGTTGCGGCGGACCTTGGCCCAAGCCGAGTAAATGCCGACCGTGATGATGGTCAGCAGGATGTTGACGATCCAGATGCCGAAATACTCGCCGGCGCTGCCGCGAAACTCGCCGCGCCGCAATGCATCCGCCCGGCCGAAAACTGCCTGTTGCATGAAATGTCCCTCATGAAATCAAATCGTTTGCGTCGCTATCCCCCGCGATACGCTCGAACATTGATCATGAGACACCCTCACACTCAAGTGCGCTCCGACACTTCCTGCGTGCAACGACAATGCCCATTGTTACGAATGCAAACGCCACCCCGCCTTTCGACGGGGTGGCGCAAATGTGATCGAACGAGTGGTTCGCTTACTTCATCGTCGGCATGACGAATTCGGCGCCATCCTTGATGCCCGATGGCCAACGCGAGGTGACCGTCTTGGTGCGGGTCCAGAACTTGATCGAATCCGTGCCGTGCTGGTTCAAGTCGCCGAAAGAGGAGGACTTCCAGCCACCGAAGGAGTGGTAGGCGAGCGGAACCGGGATCGGGACGTTGATGCCGACCATGCCGATGTTGATGCGGCTGGCGAAGTCGCGAGCGGCATCACCATCGCGGGTGTAGATCGCAACGCCATTGCCATATTCATGGCGCATCGGCAGGTCGAGGGCTTCCTCATAGGTCTTGGCGCGCACGACGGAGAGGACAGGGCCGAAAATTTCGGTCTTGTATATGTCCATATCCGGCGTGACATGGTCGAAGAGGCAGCCGCCGACGAAATAGCCGTTCTCATAGCCCTGGAGCTTGAAATCGCGGCCGTCGACCACGAGCTTGGCGCCGGCTTCGACGCCGCTGTCGATCAGCGACTTGATGCGGGCCTGGGCTTCCTTGGTGACGACGGGGCCCATGTCGGCCTTGTCGTCGGTATAGGGGCCAATGCGCAAGGATTCGACCATCGGGGTCAGCTTTTCGATCAGGCGGTTGGCGGTTTCCTCACCGACTGGCACGGCGACCGAGATCGCCATGCAGCGCTCGCCGGCCGAGCCGTAACCGGCGCCCATCAGCGCCTGGGCGGCCTGGTCGAGGTCGGCGTCGGGCATGATGATCATGTGGTTCTTGGCGCCGCCGAAGCACTGGGCGCGCTTGCCGTTCATCGCAGCCGTGCCATAGACGTAGCGGGCGATCGGGGTCGAGCCGACGAAGGAGACGGCCGAGATATCCGGATGGGTGAGGATGCCGTCGACGGCGGACTTGTCGCCATTGACGACGTTGAGGATGCCGGCAGGCAGACCCGCCTCGATCATCAGTTCGGCGAGACGGATCGGAACGGAGGGGTCACGCTCGGAGGGCTTCAGGATGAAGGCGTTGCCGCAGGCGATCGCCGGCGCAAACATCCACATCGGGATCATGGCCGGGAAGTTGAACGGCGTGATGCCCGCACCGATGCCGACGGCCTGGCGGATCGAATACATGTCGATATTCGGGCCGGCGCCTTCGGTGAACTCGCTCTTCGACAGATGCGGGATGCCGATGACGAATTCGCAGACTTCCAGACCACGGACGATGTCGCCCTTGGCGTCTTCGATCGTCTTGCCGTGCTCGCGCGAGAGGGTTTCGGCAAGGCTGTCCATGTTGTCGTTCAGGAGCTGGACGAACTTCATGAAGACGCGGGCGCGACGCTGCGGATTGGTGGCGGCCCACTTGGCCTGGGCCGACTTCGCGTTCTCGACGGCCGCGTTCAGTTCGTCGGCGCTGGCGAGCGAAACTTCGCCCTGCACTTCGCCGGTGGCGGGATTGTAGATAGGCTGCTTGCGGCCCGAAGTGCCGGCGACATGCTTGCCGCCGATGAAATGCCCGATCTGATACATGGGTTTCCTCCTGAATTTAATGGAGGCAGTATGCGCTTCGATTTTCACAAATCAACAGGATGATTTCCGCATCCGTTGTGCAAAAATCAGCACAGCGTGTCTCTGCTCAGGTCCACAAGGATGCCTCGATCAAAGCCCGATGCGCGGCAACGCCCGCCATGACGCCTGATGCACTGGCGAGGGTGGCGTTGTGCATGGCGCTTGTGGCATCGCCGCCCGCGAAGACACCCACTTCGCTCGTGCATCCCATCTCGACAGCTATGTGAAAGCCTTGCGGTCCCTCTTCCAGACGCAGACCAAGTTCGGCCGCCAGAGGTGAGGCTATGGCCACCTTCGACTGGGCAAAAAGCGCATGCACTTCGACGACGCGCCCGTCTGCCAGTCGCACCGCCTCCAGGCCTTGCCCCTCGCCAATCAGTTCCACCACGCGCTCCGTCTCGATCGTCACGCCGCGGGCGCGCAGCATGGCATGCTGCTCTTCGTCGAAGATGACACCCGGTTCGACAAACATCGTGGTCTTCCCCCAGTCCGGCAGGATACCCCCTTGGTGCGCGGCAAGCTGCGAGGATGCGAGGATGCCGATCGGGCCGCCGCCGATTTCGTAGCCATGGCAGTAAGGGCAATGGAGGACGGTGCGGCCCCAGCGTTCGGCAAGGCCCGGGATGGCGGGAAGCGTATCGGTGACACCAAGCGCCAGTACGAGCACCTGCCCCTCCAGCACCTTGCTGTTGGCCATGGTCAGCCTGAAGCCGCCGAGGCAGCGCTCGGCTGAAACCGCCTCCCCTTCCAGCAGGGTGAAGTTCGGGTAGCGGGCCAACTGCTCAAGAGAGCGACGGCGGATTTCCGCCGGGGCCACTCCGTCCTGGCCGAGGAAGCCATGCGACGCCTCAGCAAAGCGGTTGCGTGGACGGCCCGCATCGATGAGCAACACGTTTCTGCGCGCGCGGGTCAGCTGCATGGCTGCCGAGAGCCCGGCGAAACTGCCGCCGACAACAATCGCTTCGTATTTCATCTCCATCTCCATCACGTAACTTTTGAAGTTATGTACTTTGATAGGTTACATGAAGACCCTATGTCAAGTGATGTAACTTGGCTTGTTGCATGAACGCAGTTGCGGTAGCGTTCGCACATGACAAAAGGAGATGCCGATGCGCGGGGATAGCCGCATGTCCCGCATGCTGCATGTGCTGATCCATCTCGGTCGCCATGCCGAAAGCATGACCTCGGAGACGATCGCCAAGATGCTCAACACCAATCCGGTCGTGGTGCGCCGCACGATGGCCGGCCTGCGCGAGCGCGGCTATGTGCAGTCGGAAAAGGGCCATGGCGGCGGATGGCGCCTGACCAAGACCCTCGGCGAGATCACCCTGCTCGATGTCTATGACGCGCTCGAGCGGCCAGAGCTGTTCTGTCTCGTCGCATCCTCGGATCATGCGGGCTGTCTGGTCGAGATCGCCGTCAACGAGGCGCTCGAAGATGCGCGCCGCGAGGCCGAAGCGCTGCTGCTTTCGCGTTTTTCGACCATCCGCCTGTCGGATATCGCAGACAGTTTCGAGACGCGCAGGGAAATGCTCGGTCTTCAGGCCGGGAAAGGCGTGGTGTGATGGTAAGCGGAACCGCTGACGCAAGAGGGACCGTGCGATGAACTGGGACGACGTCCGCATCTTTCTCGCCGTTGCACGGACCGGCCAGATCCTCGCCGCCTCCCGCCGGCTCGGGCTGAACCACGCGACACTGTCGCGCCGCCTGACGGCCCTGGAGACGGCGCTCGCCACCCGGCTCTTCATCCGCCGGACCAATGGCTGCGAATTGACGGCCGAGGGGGAAGCCTTTCTTGCCTCGGCGGAGCGGATGGAAACCGAGATGCTGGAGGTCCAGGCACGGCTCGGGCGGACGGACACGCAGGTTGCGGGTACCGTGCGGATCGGCGCGCCCGACGGGTTCGGCGTCTTCTTTCTCGCCTCGCGCTTGGGTGCGCTGATCGAGCGACATCCGGAACTGAAGATCCAGCTCGTGCCGGTGCCGCGCTCCTTTTCCCTGTCGCAGCGCGAGGCCGATATCGCGGTGACGCTCGAGCGGCCGGATCAGGGACGGCTCGTGTCATCTAAGCTCGTCGACTATACGCTCGGCCTTTACGCCTCCAAGGGCTATGCCGAAGCCAAGGGACTGCCGACGACGCCGGACGAGCTGAAGGGCCACCGCCGGATCGGCTATGTCGAAGACCTGATCTTCACGCCGTCGCTGAACTATACCGGCGAGGTGATGCGCGACTGGAATGCCGGCTTCGAGATCTCCTCGGCGATCGGTCAGACGGAGGCGGTGCTGGCCGGCGCCGGCATCGGCATCCTGCACAGCTATATCGCCCGGCAGCATGAAAGCCTGGTGCGTGTCCTGCCTGAGGTCACGATCCGGCGGGCCTATTGGACGACCTTTCATGAGAGCGCCCGCGAACTCGTGCGGGTGCGGGCGGTCGTGCAGTTTCTGCAGGATGCCGTCGAGCAGGATCGGGCGATCTTCGCCTGATGCTGGTTCATCTCACCGGCAAGTGAGGCGCAGGATCTCGGGGATGACGAGACCGCCGAAATAGGCTTCGCCCGGTTCCGGGGCAACGGTGACCTCGCAGTCGCCGGGCGTGCCGGAGAGGACGGCGGGGAGTTCCGGGTCGAAGCGAAAGGCAATCGTGAAGTCGCGATCGCGCAGCATCAGCGAGAGCGACTGACCATTAAGCTGCAGTGCAGTCGGCCAGCGATAGTCCGCCGCAATCGTAATCTGGCCGGTTGCGAGATCGACACGGACCGAGGTCTCAGGAGGCAAGTCCAAGGCCTCCCTCCCGAGTCTTGCCTCCAGGAAAAAGTCCCGGGACGAGAGACGGTCGCCGAGTTCGCTGGTAAGTGCCTCGCGCTCCGCATCAGAAAGGGTGCCGTCCTGGTCCGCGTCGAAGCGTGCGGTCAGCCGGCGGCTGGTGGTCTGGTCGAAACCGAGGATCTGGGTCAGGCCGGTCAGGCGGTTTCCGTCGAGATGGAAAACGAGGCGTGCCGAGGCGGCAACATCCGGATGCGCTATTGCAGGTGCGGCAAACATCATAAGAGCAAGCGGGAACGCGGCGTAAAGGCTGTTTGGCTTCACCGGACCAACACCTCCGACGACAATGACCGAGGCAGGGGTGGAAAGTCTGGCGGTAACAGCTGAGTCTCGCGCCCGGCGAGGAAGGCTCCACCATAGAGGAGAGCAACAGCCAACATCCAGCTCCCGCCGATCCGGGTCGCGATGGTAAAGCCGGTGTTGCGGATCTGAGATGCCGGCCAGGCAATCGAGAGGATGGTCAGGGCCTGCAGGAGGGGCGCGCTCCACCGATAGTGCTCGGCGAAGAGCACGGGATCACCAAGCCGCGTTGCAATCGCAAGGGCTATGCCCGCGAGAGCAAAGACGGGAAGGCAGGCAACGGGCCGGAACCTCGGTGAGAGGATGAGCGCGAACCCCACCAGCGCGCAGGCGATCGGTCCGGCGAGAAAGAGATGGGGTGCTGCACCGGGCACGGGCGCCATCCAGCCATAGACCGTTTCGCGATACCAGAGACCCGCAGGGCTCCCGAGGACAAGGCAGAGAAGCCCCGCCATGCCCCAACGCCGCGGTAGCTGCCCGAGCAAAACACCGAGACCGACGAGCGGAAGCAGGACTTCGACGCTCGCGATCGCGGCATAGGCCGATGTGCCGTCCGACAATCCGGGCGACAGGAACAAGGCGCCGGCAACCGCTCCCGCCAGAAGCGGCAGAAGCGAAAGCAGGCGTATTGCAGATAGCGGCATCAGGCGACGAGGAAGTAGACGCCGCCGAGGCCGATCAATCCGCCGAGCGCTCTCGCCATTTGCCCGCCCTGGATACGCTGGAAGCCGAGACCGACGGCAATGCCGGCGAGATGGATCAGGCCGGTCGCGACCACGAAGCCGAGCGCGTAGGAGGCAGGATCAGCCGCACCGGGCAGTTCCGCGCCATGGGCATAGCCATGGAAGATCGCGAAGACACCGATCACAGCCACGGCCAGCCATTCCGGCGGGCGCCAGAGGAAGGCGATTGCGGCTCCGAGGACGATGATCGAAAGGGCGATACCGCTTTCGACGGCCGGGAGGGGGACGCCGGCGATCCCCATCATGCCGCCGACGACCATGATCAGCGGAAAGGCGATCGGCAGGCTCCAGACGGAACGACCGCCCATTTGCGCGCCCCAGAGGCCGACGCAGAACATGGCCAGCATGTGGTCGAGCCCCGACAGCGGATGCTCGAAACCATGGAGGAAGCCGCCTCCCTCACCCGCCAGGACATGCGCTTCAGCTGCGGTGGGCAAGACCATTGCCAGAACGGCAATGCCGAGAAGAGGTGTCAGTCGGTTGAGCGACATGGGTTTCTCCGAAACGCGATGATGACCCGGGTTGGGTAAAAGAGGATCACGCCGTGCGTCATGCGACGCGGCTCGGCCTGACTATATCCGAATCATGTGAGACTGTAGATGGGAAAGTGTTCGCGCGGAGGCCGTCCTGTCGTCGGTTCTTCGTGCCGAGAACCAATGCAGCTAGAGCCGGAGCAGCGAATATGGTGCGCCCTTCTCATTTCCCCTTTTTGCGCGCCCTGGCAAGCGGTGCCTCTCGTCTTCTCGCGGGCCTGTCCCTCGGGCTCCTCCTCCTGCCCTCGGCGGCCAATGCGCATGTCATGGATGGCCCGCTTGGCGGCTTCGGCTCGGGGTTCGGCCACCCGCTGGCCGGGCCTGACCATTTCCTTGCCATGCTCGCCGTCGGCCTCTGGGGTGCCCAGATCGGGGGCCGGACCGTCTGGACACTGCCGGCGACCTTCCCGATGATCATGTGCGTGGGCGGCGTCCTGGGGATGCTCGGCATTCTGCCGACGGATATCGTTCAGGTCGGCATCGCGCTCTCCGTGCTGGTGCTGGGCGGCGTGATCGCGGCCAATTGGAAGGCGCCGGAATGGGTAGCGCTTCTGCTGATTTCGATCTTCGCCATCCTGCACGGCATTCCGCATGGCGTTCTCGCACCCCGCGCGACGGATCCCGCAGCCTTCACCGTGGGCTTCGTGGTCTCGACAGGCGTCATCCATGTGATCGGGATTGCGATCGGCGCGGCGCTGAAGCCGATCGCCGGCGGCAGGCTGGTTCAGGGCCTCGGGGCGGCGATTGCTCTGGCGGGCCTCTGGTTTCTGTTGGCTCCAGCGGCGGCCTAAATGGGCTGACGCCCTGCGACACAAGCGTTTTGCTGCATCGCGATCGCATGGTTTCTGTTGACAAACCCTGATCAAACCGCACAAACCACGGCACCGGCCGCGACCGCCTTTATCGGCGCGGCCCGCGCAACCGTGAACAGCTCATGCACAGGCTCTCCATGACCACGAATACCGCACTCCTCGACTTCCAGATCGTTCCGAATGCCTCGCCCATGCCCGAAGCCGAGCGGCTGCAGGCCTTCGAAAACCTGGGCTTTGGAACGCTGTTCACCGACCACATGGCGGTGGTGCACTGGCATGTCGACAAGGGCTGGCACAGCCCGGAGGTTTCGGCCCGCAAGCCATTCCAGGTCGATCCGGCCGCGAGCGTCCTGCACTACGCGCAGGAAATCTTCGAGGGCATGAAGGCCTATAAGGGCGCCGACGGCCGCATCACCCTCTTCCGTCCGGAAGAGAATGCCCGCCGCTTCAACAAGTCGGCCGAGCGCATGGCGATGCCTGAAGTGCCGGAAGAACTCTTTCTGAAGGCGGTCGAAGAACTGGTGAAGATCGACGCGAAGTGGGTGCCGGAAGGCGAAGGCAGCCTTTATCTGCGCCCCTTCATGTTCGCCAGCGAAGCCTTCCTCGGCGTTCGCCCCTCGCGCGAATACATCTTCTGCGTCATCGCCTCACCTGTCGGTCCCTATTTTAAGGGCGGCAGCAAGCCGGTGACACTCTGGGTCAGCGAGCATTACACCCGCGCGGCACCGGGCGGCACGGGCGCTGCCAAGTGCGGCGGCAATTATGCGGCAAGCCTTCTCGCCCAGAAGGAAGCGGCCAGCCGCGGCTGCGACCAGGTCGTCTTCCTTGATGCGGCCGAGCACAAGTGGATCGAAGAGCTGGGCGGCATGAATGTCTTCTTCGTGATGGACGACAATACCGTCGTCACGCCGCCGCTTTCGGGTACGATCCTGCCGGGCATCACGCGCAACTCGATCATCCAGCTCGCAAACGAAAACGGCCTCAAGGTCATCGAGCGTCCCTACTCCTTCGACGAATGGATGGCGGATGCCCGTAGCGGCAAGCTGCGCGAGGCCTTCGCCTGCGGCACGGCTGCCGTGGTCGCCGCCATCGGGACCGTGCGCCATCCTGGCGGCGAATTTGTCATCGGCAATGCTGGCACCGGCATCGAAACGGAAAAGCTGCGCAACCAGCTGACCGGCATCCAGCGCGGCTCTGTCGCCGACACGCATGGCTGGGTGAAGGAAGTAACGCGCGCCTGATGCGGCGGCTTTCGGGATGATCCTCAGGCCCCGTCATGGCAGCATGGCGGGGCTTTTTCGTCGGTGACGACGTCCACGTTTCAGTCTGGAGCAACGGCATGAGGGATGAGCATGCAGGATCCACCATCGTGCTGCCACGGCGGATCGCCATGGCAACGATGCACGGCAAGGAGCGTGTGCTGCGGCCAAGCTTTGCCAAGATCGGGATCGAGCTGCTCATGCCTTCAGATCTCGATACCGATCAATTCGGCACCTTCACCCGCGAGCGCCCGCGCGAGGGCACGATGCTGGACGCGGCGCGCAAGAAAGCCATCGGCGCGATGGAGGCGACCGGTCTCAAGGCGGCGCTTGCCAGCGAGGGCGCTTATGGGCCGCATCCGACGGTTCCCTTTCTCGCCGCGGGACGCGAATTGCTGCTGTTTGTCAATGCCGCACGGGGTTTCGAGGTTACGGAGATGACGATCGACGAGGATCCGAGCTTCGGCCATTGTCAGGTGGCGTCGATGGACGAGGCTTCCGACTTTCTGCGCAGGATCGGGTTTCCCCAGCAAGGTGTGATCGTCGCGCCGGCAGGCAAGCTTCAGCAGCCCGTGGCGAAAGGCATTTGCACTCTCGACGAACTCGACGCCGCGATCCTCGCAGCCGCTCGGCAATCCGAGACCGGTGAGGCGCATATCGAGACCGACATGCGCGCCTTCATGAACCCGCGGCGAATGGAGGTGATCGGCAGGCTCGGCACATCGCTGACGGCGCGCCTGGCGACGCTCTGCCCGCATTGCCGGCATCCGGGCTGGGGACGCGTCCGAACCGAGCGTGGCCTGCCCTGCAGCCTCTGCGGCAGCCCGACCTCCCTGCCCCGCCATGATGTGTTCGGCTGCGTTTCCTGCGATGCGGAGGAGAGGCATGCGCTTTCTGCCGGCGGGCTCGCGGATCCGAGCTATTGTCCGCTCTGCAATCCTTAACCGGTTCGGCAAGCGCCTTTAGTGATGTGCGGACTGCGCAAGATAGGGACGCATGCGGCTGCTAACGGCGGCGGTTCTCCAGTTGTGGATGCGCGCGCCGATTTCGACACCCCTTCGCCAGATGACCTCGGCATGAAGTACGCCGAAGCGCTCGCAATGCAGGACGAAGGCTTCGCGGTCGGCGAGCATCAGGCTTTCCGTCAGTTCGAGCTTCAGTCCCTTAGGGCTCCAGTCCGAAATCAGGCCGCGAAAATGGCAGCCGAACATCAGCACCAGCGAGCTCAGCTCACAGGCCTGCCGGATCTCGTGTCGTCGCTCCATCAAAAACCTCCGTTTGGATGGCGCGACCAGATCAGCAAACGCGCGCGGACGAAAGGCGAGACTGTTGAAAGCCTTGCATTCGGGTAAACGGAATCGGTCGCATTTGACCTATCTGGACGGCACGATGACGCGGCCGGTGACCGTCACGATGACATTCTTTGGGAGTGGGAAGAAAATGGTACGGTTGAGTGGAGTTGAACCACTGACCTCAGGTGCCACAAACCTGCGCTCTAACCAACTGAGCTACAACCGCACATGACCGCGTCGCTGACGCCGTTGAGGGGTCACATACGAGCAGACGGATTTTTTTTCAAGCCCTTTCTGCGCATCCTGTGAAAAGGCCTGGTTCATAGAAAAGGCCGGGCTTGATGCCCGGCCCACTATCCTTGGGAGGATTTTCGTTTTGCGTCAGGCGATCAGGCGACCTTCAGCGAGGACATTGCCTTTTCGGCTGCTTCCTTGCCCGGCTTGGCAACGGTTTCGGCAACCTTCTTGGCGGTTTCCTGCATGGCCTTGGCCTGCTCGATGGTCACTTCAGCCTGCTTGCGGATGAAAGCGGTCTGCAGCTCGACGAGTTCGGCAACCGACTTCACGCCGAGGAGCGCTTCCATGTGGGACAGCGAAAGATCGGCATTGGTGCGCATCGCGTCGATGGCCTTGAGACCGAGTTCAACCGTGCCGGCCTGGGCCGTCTGTACGGTCGATTCCATGGTCTTGGTGGCTTCTTCGGTCGCAGCCTTCATCTTGGCATAGGCTTCCTTGGACTGGGCAGCGCCCTTTTCGGCGAAGTCACGGAAGCTTTCCTGCATCTTGGACGGGTCGAAGGTCGAGAAAGAGAACATATCCTTGGCATTCATGGTGCATTTCCTCTCGTTACGGGATCTGAACGACCCCTCGTGTTTCACTCATGAAGCTTATATAACACCGCTTATTGTGCATTGCAACATCATTGTGCGCCGCACAATTAGATTTTCTGCATGTTGATAAGCCGGCCGGATTAACCTTATCAATCGAAAGCCTCCCCACTTTCTGGACCCAAGGGCACTGCCTAGCTATTAAAAATCTGTTAATTTGCTTGCAGGCCATGAAACGACAGGTCCAGGAATGCCCGCTCAATATCCCTTCATCGACGTCGCCGTGCACGACCTCATCCGCCCGCGGCTGGCGCGTGGCGAGGCGCTCGTGCTGTTTGCGCCGGGACTGGAGCGGGTGCTGTGGTGCAACGGCGCGGGCGCGCGCTTCTTCGGCAGCGCCTCGCTCTACGACTTTCTCGAGGAAGGGCCTAATCGCAGCGACATCACCTTTCGCCAGATCGAGACGGTCGCCGGCCAGCTCTCTGCCGTCGGTGATAGCCGCAGCCTGATGCTGCGGATCAATTCCGGTTTCCAGAAGGTGCCGGTCACAGCCACGGCGGAGTGCGTCGAGATCCGCAAGGGCGAGCCGGCGATCCTGCTCGCGGTGCCGCCCTTGAAACGCAACGACGGCAATCTGAGGCAGCTCGCCCAGGAACTGATGAGCGGTTTCGACGACCCGGATACGCATATGGCCGTGCTTGATGGCGACGGCGGCCTGATCGCAAGTTCCGAGGGTTTTGCCGGTCTCGGGATCACGCCGCAGACGGCACGCATGCTGGTGAACCTCGTCGAGGCCGATGCCGACCGGCTGGTCAAGCGTCCGATCCCGACGGGCCGTGGCTACCTGCCCGCTGCCATCGGAAAGATCTCCGACGAGCCCGGTTTGCATCTCCTCTTCACCGTCGAGACGATTCTCGGCCAGATGGATCCGAGCGGCGATTTCGCCGATGCACCGGACGAGAATCTGCCGACGGCGATCGCCGAACCGGTGCGCGCCGACGATACGGTCGAAGACGACATCGTTCAGCCGACGGCTGAAACGCCTGAGCCGGAGACCGCGCTCGACGCGGAGGAGCTGTCCTCGGCTGCGGCACCGTTCGAGAGCGTGATTGCTGCGCTCGGCGACATCGAGGAAATCGTGCCGGCGACGGACGAACTCGAAGAGCTGGACGACGCCGAGGAAGCGGCATCGGAGGATTACAGCGAGTCTGATGACCTGACCGAGAGCGTGGACAACGCAGCAACGGAGACGGTGGACGAACCGGCCACTGCCCCCGAGCCTGTCGCAGAGCCTGAGCCAGATCCGATTCCCGCAGTCCACGCAGTCGAGACTGTCGCGCCATCACGTCCTGCGGCGCAGATCAAGCCGACGTATGCCATCGCAGACGGCGAAGCCTTCGTGTTCAGCCAGAACCGTCGTGCCACGCGCTTCGTCTGGAAGATCGATGCCGAGGGCCGCTTCAGCGAGGTGTCTTCAGAATTCGCCCAGGCCGTCGGCCCGCGCGCAGCCGACATCAATGGCGTCGCCTTTTCCGATCTTGCGGCGCTCTTCAACCTCGACCCCGAGGGCAAGATCGGCGAATTGCTGAAAAAGCGGGATACGTGGTCCGGCAAGACGATCTACTGGCCCGTCGAAGGGACGCGGCTCGTCGTACCCGTCGATCTCGCGGCTCTCCCGACCTATACCCGCAACCGCGACTTCGATGGTTTCCGCGGCTTCGGCATCGTGCGTGTCGCCGATGCGATCGAGGATCCCGATGCGATCGGCATGACCTTCGTGCATCAGGCGGAAACCGTGGGCGCGCTTTCCGATGAGCCGCTGCTGCGCGACAGCGATCGCGAAGAGGAGCTCGCGGAATTCCTGAGCGAACTCAGCGAAGGCGAAAGCCATCCGCCGGAGGATTTCGTCGAGGACCAGATCGCGGACGAGGGAGAGCAGACGCTCGAGGCTTTGCTCGACGACGCAGATGACGCGCGGGATGCCGACGAGGCAGAGACCGCGACGGCCGTCGACCCCGTGCCGGAAAGCCCCAGTGACAGCCCCGTCTCGAGGACGCCGGGCTTCGAGCCGCCGGTTCTTCGCGTGATGGAACCGCGGAAGCCCAGCCTGCCGGACAAGGTCGTGCAACTGCAGGACCACCGCGCCCGTCAGCGCGACGGCCTGACGCCTGGCGAACAGGCGGCGTTCCAGGAAATTGCGCGCAAGCTCGATCCGCTTGGCCTGCGCGCCAAGGTCGAGCAGTCGCTGACGCCCTCGGAGCCGCCAGCGCTGCGCACCGAACCGGCGCCTCAGCTGCCGAAGGCACCCGAAGCGCCTCAACCGGCTGAACCGATCGCCGTCGTTCCGACGCCGCCTTCCGAGCCCGCCCCTGCTACGGTCGAAGAGCCTGCTCTGCCGACGATGGCACCGATTGGCGGACATGAACGCGGAACGGGCAAGCGGGAACGCAGCCTGACGGCCGACATCGTCGACCTGATGCCGGTGGCGCTTCTCGTTCATGTCGGCGACCGCCTGATCCATGCCAATCCGGAATTCTTCAACCTCACTGGCTACAAGACATTGGCCGAGCTCGAAGAGGTCGGCGGTCTCGACACGCTGATCCAGCGCCGGGATCTCGAGACGCCCGGCGACGAGGCGGGCCAGGTCGTGGCTCTGTGCGCCGACGATCGCCTGCTGCCGGTGACGGCACGGTTGCAGTCGGTGCGTTTTGACGACACGAGCGCGCTGATGCTGGCACTGATCGCGCAGCCGGAACTTGCCGCACAGCCAGAGACGCCGGCTGAGCCCGAGGGCGAAATCGCTCCGGCACCGGCTGCGGCATCGGCATCGGCATCGGCATCGGCATCGGCAGGCGAACTGGCACGGTTGAAGGTCGAAGTCGACGAGCTGCGCTCGATTCTGGAAACGGCAACCGATGGCGTCGTGATCCTCGATTCCGACGGCGATATCCGCTCGATGAACCGGGCAGCGAGCGCGCTGTTCAACTTCGACGACATGGAAACGCGCGGCAAGCCTTTTGTCATGCTGTTTGCCCATGAGAGCCAGAAGTCGATCCTCGACTACCTCAATGGCCTCTCGGGCCACGGCGTGGCGAGCGTGCTAAACGACGGCCGCGAGGTCATCGGCCGTGAAGCCTCGGGTGGCTTCCTGCCGCTCTTCATGACGATCGGGAAGCTCGCCTCGTCCAACGGCTATTGCGCCGTGATCCGCGACATCACCCAGTGGAAGCGCACGGAAGAAGAGCTGCGCAATGCCAAGCGTGCGGCCGAGACGGCCAGTGCGCACAAGACCGATTTCCTTGCCCGCGTCAGCCACGAGATCCGTACGCCGCTCAATGCGATCATCGGCTTTGCCGACATGATGGCCAACGAGCATTTCGGTCCCGTCGGCCACCCGCGCTACGGCGAATATGCGCATGACATCGTGCGCTCGGGCCGCCATGTGCTCGATATCGTCAACGACCTCCTCGACATCTCCAAGATCGAGGCCGGCGAGATGGAGCTCGACTTCTCCTCGGTTGGCCTGAACGAGATGGTGCAAGCGGCCGTCGCGATCGTCCAGCCGCAGGCAAACAGCCAGCGCGTGATCATCCGCACCGCTTTGTCGCAGGCCGTTCCGAATGTCGTGGCCGACGGCCGCTCGATCAAGCAGATCGTGCTCAACATCCTCGCCAATGCGATCCGCTTCACGCCGTCCGGCGGGCAGATCATCGTGTCGTCCGCCTATGAGCCGAACGGCAGCGTCGTGCTCCGGATCCGCGATACTGGTATTGGCATGTCGCGCAGCGAACTCGAACAGGCGATGAAGCCGTTCCGCCAGGTCTCGACCGGCACGCCGCGCAACCGTGGCGACGGCACGGGCCTCGGCCTGCCGCTCACCAAGGCCATGGTCGATGCGAACCGGGCGCAGTTTGCAATTTCGTCGACGCCGAACGAGGGCACTCTCGTCGAAGTGACCTTCCCCTCGCCTCGCGTGCTGGCCGACTGAGGTCAGACGGGCGGCGCCTATCAGGTGTGGCGCGACATCGTGATTTCGAAGGCGGCACCGGTTCGGCTGTCGCGGCCGCTGCTTCGTTTGGAATGGTCACTCTGCTGTCTGCGACAGGCTTGCGCGGCCAGTGTCTGCCCGATAGCGTGACAATCGGCGGGTTCAATCGGAGGCGGTATCGGCATGGCAATCATCAGCGTTCTTCTCGCGATCATGATCGCGATCGGCATCGGCGCGATGAGTCCCGGGCCGAGCTTTGTGCTCGTCTCGCGGATCTCCGTGGCGAATAGCCGGCTGCATGGGCTTGCGGCGGCCGTGGGCATGGGAATTGGTGGAGCCTTCTTTGCGGTGCTGGCGCTGGCGGGTCTTGTCGCACTTCTCGAAAGGGTCGAATGGCTCTATCTCGTTCTTAAATGTGCCGGCGGGCTTTATCTGGTCTACCTCGGCATTGCCACCTGGCGCGGCGCCCGCAAGCCCATGTCCGTCGGCCCATCAGACGGCCGGTTTGCGCTCTCCGTTCCACGGGCCTTCTTTCTCGGTGTTGTCACACAAGTCAGCAATCCGAAGACGGCCGTGGTCTATGCCAGCATCTTCGCGGCGCTCATGCCGCAGGAGCCGTCGCTGGCGCTCATTCTTGCCCTGCCGCCCGTAATTTTCCTCATCGAAGCCGGATGGTACGCCGTGGTGGCGATCGCCTTTTCGGCACCGCGGTCGCAGCGGGCCTATCTCAGCGGGAAGCTCTGGGTCGACCGGTTGGCAGGCGCCGTGATCGGCGCACTCGGTGTCAGGCTGATCGGGGAAAGCCTGGCGCTCCTGCGCCGGTAAGGCAGGTGTGACCCCAAGGGCAGGTTTTCATTGCCGGCGCTTTGGGCTAGAGGAGAGCCATTCCCGCTTTCGGAAGGGCCGATACCTTGTCCACACTGCCGCGCCCGGGCACAGCCCACCCTGCCATTTCCTCCGGCGCACCCGCCGGGAAGCGCTTCGGTTCTGCCACGATTGCAGCGCTTGTCGCGGCTGCGATCGTCTCGATGCCGATCATTGCGATCTTCGTCATCGGGTTCTCGGCGGATCCGGACAACTGGCAGCACATGATGACGAATGTCATCCCGCGGGCCGGGGTGCGGACCTTCTGGCTGCTCTTCTTTACGGGCCTCGTCACGGCAATCGTTGGCATCGGTTGCGCCTGGCTGGTTGCGGCCTGCGAGTTTCCGTTGCGGCGTTTTCTGTCACCGGCGCTGGTGCTTCCGCTGGCGATCCCTTCCTATCTCGCAGCCTATGCCTTCGGCGAGTTTCTCGACTTTACCGGTCCGGTGCAGACGGGCTACCGGGCGCTCTTCGGCTACACCTCGGCGCGTGACTACACCTTCTTCGACGTGAAATCGCTCCCGGGCGCCGTGCTCGTGATGTCGGCGGTTCTTTACCCTTACGTCTATCTCGCCTGCCGTTCGATGTTCCTGATGCAGGGCCGCGCGGCAGCGGATGTGGCCCGCACGCTCGGGTCCAGTCCGTTGCGGGTTTTTGCCCGCATCCAGGTGCCGATGGCGCGGCCGGCCATCATGATCGGCCTGACGCTGGTGATGATGGAGACGTTGAACGATATCGGCGCGGTCGAATATCTCGGCGTCCAGACGCTGACCTTCTCGGTCTATGACACCTGGCTCAACCGCGGAAGCCTGGCGGGTGCCGCACAGATCGCCTGCGTGATGCTGGTGATCGTGGCGGGTCTCCTGATCATCGAACGCATGGCGCGTCGTCAGCAGCGCTTTACCAGCCACAAGACAACGGCGGTGGTGCCGGATGCGGTCAGGCTTCGCCTGTCCGGCATCAAGGCAGTGCTGGCGACCCTGTTCTGCTCGATCCCGATCCTGGTTGGCTTCTTCGTCCCCGTCTTCGTGCTTGGCGGC
The DNA here is from genome assembly GCA_032102365.1 of Allorhizobium sp. CTOTU50464. GTDB lineage: Bacteria > Pseudomonadota > Alphaproteobacteria > Rhizobiales > Rhizobiaceae > Allorhizobium. The sequence goes on from DAMDHD010000007.1 coordinate 111,026, forward strand.
TTTGCCTGGCGGCGGCTTGAAGATTTCCTCGAACCGCGCCTGCTCGATGCGCTCTGGCATTCGACGCTGGTATCTTCATCGGCCGCGCTGATCACCGTCTTGCTCGCCTTTGTGCTCTCCTATGCCGCGCGCACGGATCGTTCGCGTCTCGCCAAGGGTGCCGGGCGGCTTGCGGCGCTCGGTTACGGCATTCCCGGCACGGTGCTCGGCATCGGCGTGCTGATCCCGCTTGCGGCCTTCGACAATGCGCTCGATGGCTGGCTGCGACAGAACCTCGGGCTGTCGACGGGCCTTCTGCTTTCCGGCACGGGATTTGCCATCGTCTATGCCTATACGGTGCGCTTCCTGACCATGGCGGAAGGCACGATCGATGCCGGTTTCCAGAAGCTGTCGCCACATCTCGATATGGCGGCGCGCACGCTCGGTCGATCGGGGCTGCAGACGCTGCGACAGGTGCTCTTGCCCAATCTCAGGCCTGCCGTCCTGACCGCCGCCCTGCTGGTCTTCATCGAGACCCTAAAGGAGCTTTCGGCGACGATCCTGTTGCGCCCGTTCAACTTCAACACGCTGGCGACCCTCGTCTATGAAGATGCCTCGCGCGGCATGGCGCAGGATGCTTCCGTGGCTGCGATGATCATCATCGCGGCAGGGCTCATTCCGGTGATCCTGGTATCACGCTCCCTCGACGAAAAGCGCTGATCTCTAGCACTCAGACAAAAAAAGGGCGGCCGGAGCCGCCCTCAGTCAATGCTGTCGAACCGGAGCAATAGAGCGATCGACATTTTGTCGGAGGCAGAGCCTCGCTGCGTTTGATCGCGCATCTCCAAGTTGGCGCCAGTCTTGCCGAATGCCAGTTAAGAGAACCTTACCGCCCGGCCTCCGCCGCTACCCCACATTTGAGGTATTGTCCTGAAATTGCAGCGTTTCGGGACAAAAAAGAAGTCAGGACCTGAGCTGTGGCAGATCGGCAAAGAGGGCCAGGGCTTCCGGATTGGCGAGCGCTTCCTTGTTCTTCACCGGGCGGCCATGGACGACCTCGCGGACCGCGAGTTCGACGATCTTGCCAGACTTGGTGCGGGGGATGTCTTCGACCTGAATGACCTTGGCGGGCACATGGCGGGGCGAGGCGCCGGTGCGGATCCGGGTCTTGATCTTCTTGTCGAGCTCCTCGGTCAGGGTGGTGCCGGGTGCGAGGCGAACGAAGAGGATCACCCGCACGTCGTCTTCCCAGTCCTGACCAATGCAGAGCGCCTCGACTACCTCGTCGAGCTGCTCGACCTGGTTATAAATCTCCGCCGTGCCGATGCGCACGCCGCCCGGATTGAGCGTTGCATCCGAGCGCCCATGGATGACCAGGCCGCCATGCTCGGTCCATTCGGCAAAGTCGCCATGGCACCAGGTGTTGTCGAAGCGATCGAAATAGGCCGAGCGATATTTTGCCCCGTCAGGGTCGTTCCAGAACATAACGGGCATGGAGGGGAAAGCCTTGGTGCAGACGAGCTCGCCCTTTTCGCCGCGCACGGGCTTGCCTTCATCGTCCCAGACATCGACGGCAAGACCGAGGCCCGGACCCTGGATCTCGCCACGCCAAACGGGCTTCAACGGATTGCCGAGCACGAAGCAGGAGACGATATCGGTGCCGCCCGAGATCGATGCGAGCTGGATATCTTCCTTGATGCCTTCATAGACAAAGGAGAAGCCTTCCGGCGACAGCGGCGAACCAGTCGACGTTATCAGTCTGAGGCTGGACAGATCATGGGTGACCTTCGGCGTCAGGCCGCCCTTGCGAACTGCGTCGATATACTTGGCGGATGTGCCGAAGATCGCGAACTTCTCTTCCGCGGCATAGTCGAAGAGGACATTGCCGTCCGGGTAGAAGGGCGAGCCGTCATAGAGGCAGAGCGTTGCGCCGCAGGCGAGACCGGATACCAGCCAGTTCCACATCATCCAGCCGCAGGTGGTGAAATAGAACAGCTTCTCGCCCGCCTGGAGGCCACAGTGGAAACGGTGCTCCTTGAGGTGCTGCAGAAGGGTGCCGCCAGCCGAATGCACGATGCATTTCGGCACGCCCGTCGTGCCCGACGAGAAGAGGATGTAGATCGGATGCGAGAAGGGAAGCCGCTTGTATTCGATCTCCTTCACCGAGTAGTCGGCGATGAACTGATCGAAACTGCGGCCATCGGCGAGCCGTTCCAGCAGAGCCGGGGTGTCGCCCGCATAGGGGACGACGAGGACCGGCACGTTGAGCTTTAATGAGACTGCCACGACCTTGTCGGCGACATCCTGCCGCTTGCCGTTGTACCAGTAGCCGTCGCAGGCGATGAAGAGCTTGGGTTCGATCTGGCCAAAGCGGTCCAGCACGCCCTGATCGCCGAAATCGGGCGAGCAGGACGACCAGATGGCACCAGTCGACGTGACCGCCAGCATGAGCGCGACCGTCTCGGGCATGTTCGGCATCATGGCGGCAACGCGATCGCCCTCGCCGATGCCCATGGCGGCCAGCGCCTGCTGAAGCCGAGAGACGGTTGCCGTCAGGCGGGTCCAGGACCAGCGGTCTGCAGCTTTGTTCTCTCCGTGGAAGATGAGGGCATCCCCCTCGCCCGCATGCGCCAGGAGATTTTCGGCGAAGTTCAACCGGGCCTCGGGGAAGAAACGGGCTTTCAGCATGTCGTCGCCATCGGCGAGTGCAGTGTCTCCCTTGTCGCCGATCACGCCACAGTAATCCCAGACCGCCGACCAGAAGGACGCCCGGTCTTCGACGGACCAGCGATAGAAGTCGTCATAGTCGGTAAAGCTGCGACCGGTGCGCTCGGCACACCATGCCATGAACTGGCTGAGCGGCTGTGTCGCTTTGAAGGCTTCCGAGGGTGTCCAAAGGGCTTGCTGTCCGGTCATGCTGATCCTCCTCATCACAGAGGTCATCCTATAGCATGCCGCAATGCAATATACAGACGCGAAGACCTTGGAATATCGTCTGAGGTTTGCGCCGGTGGGCAAATTCCTATATCCGCCGGAGTGACTTGATGAAAACGCGGGATCCCTCACCGGCATGCGCAACACAGGGCGTCACGTTCAGCCTGAAGGAAGTTCTTCCAGACCGCCAGGCAGCCGTCGCCGAGGCGCGCTCAAGCTTGGGATTTTTCTTGCGCTGGCCTTCATCCTGGTTTCGGTCGCGCTGCGGCTGAGCGGCCCCTATCTGGTTTCGAGCTCCGTAGTCCGATCCGCAATTGCCTCATCGATTGCCGTCTGGACGGGGCATGACGTCTCCATCGATGACGTTTCGGATGTGCGCTTCTGGCCGACGCCGGAAGTTACCCTGAACGGCATCGTTTTCAGCCGCACGCGTGGCGGCGAGCGGGAGGTCCTGGGCGAGGTTCAGCGCTTATCCGCAGAATTCGGATTGATCTCCGCCTTCATGGGGCGACCCGACTTCAAGACCTTCCGTCTCGAGCGGCCCCGCATTCACGTCGTGCGCGGCGCGGACGGTGGCTTCGACTGGACCGAGGAGGGCCTGCTCAGCGAAGCGGTTCGGGCCGCACTCGATAGCAGCGCAGATGGCGGATCCGAAAACAACTCCGGCGACGTAGAAATCGGCAGCGTGGACATCGTCGACGGTGAGTTCACGCTCACCGATGCGGCAAGTGGCGCATCGCTAACCGCCCGCTCGGTGAACGCGACCATTGACTGGAGCGATCTCGCAGCGCCTTTGTCGGGACAGGCGTCCTTTCTTGTCGATGAAAAGCCGGTATCGGTGACCCTGGAGACGCCCACACCGCTCAGGCTGATCGGCGGTGCTTCGAGCCGGATCCGGACCTCGGTCACACTGCCGGGCATGCAGGTGCAGTTGCAAGGGCTGGTCGGCCTGCGCGATGCTCGCGTCGATGCCCTTGATATCAATGTTCGCGTCGGAGACGTCGCGCAGGCGGCAGCGGCATTCGGCATTCGGCTCGCAGGCACCGAACGCTGGCGGACCGCTTCGCTCAATGCGCAGGTTTCGAACATGACCGACGAATGGCGTTTCGAAGGTCTGGAGTTTCAAATCAACGAAAGCCGCGGCGACGGCATACTGGCGCTCAGGCCACGCCCTGACGAAAGGCCTCTGCTGAGCGGGACGCTGGCAGTCGAGCATCTGGAATTGGGAGACATGCTCCAAGCGCTCTCCATCCAGGTCGGCGATCGCGCCAATGTGCCCCTGCCGGCATTGACCCGCTGGATCGACGTGGACATCAGGCTCTCGGCCGACACCGCGAGCTATGGGGCCCTTCCCCTCACCGATCTCGGCGCGAGCCTGATCGCCAAACGCGACAGCTTGAGGCTGGTCATCGCAGACACCCGTTTCCTCGGCGGAACGCTTTCGGCGCGCCTCACGGGCAGCGGGGAGGCTTTCGATCAGGGCGCCGATCTGGCGATGAACATGGAAGGCATCAATCTCGGCAGCCTTACGTCAGGCCTCGCTCTTGGTGGCGGCCCGTCGCTGAAGGGAACGGGATCTCTCAGCCTCAATGCCAAATTGCTGGGGACCGGCTGGAAGAGCAATATCGAGAGTATGTCCGGCCGTCTCCAGATTTCCTCCGACAGCGGCGAGATCCTGAATTTCGATGCGGCAGGAGTGCGCAGACTGGCAGCGGACCGCGCCTATTTCCAGCTGAGTGCGGCCGGCAAAGGCAGCTTCGACTACGAGGTGCTCGACGTTGCCGTGCGTTTTTCGGAGGGCAGCGCAGAGGTCGAGCGGGCAAGGATTGCTGCAGAAGACGAGATCCTGGAACTGTCGGGCATCGTTCCCTACAGTCGGCAGGCACTCGCGCTGACCGGGGAACTCTCCGATGTCGATGCGCAAACCGCTGATACCCCTTTGCGCTTTTTCATCGGCGGCGCGTGGAACGACCCGGTCATTTCGTCGATCCCCAACTCCCCCACGCCGGGGCAATAAAGGTCGCGGTCCAACCCCTGCCGACTGTTCCAATCGGGAGACCTCCGTCTAGAATGCGACGAGTCGGAGTTTCGGGGGCGGGACGTGCAGTCAATGGTATCGGGTTTATTCAAGCTCGCGCTGGCATCCTTGCTGGCGGGGAGCCTGTTGTCCCTCTTCGGGATCACGCCGAGAGCCGTGCTCGACAGCGTTGGCATGACCGCGGAAGACCTGCAAAACGGGATTGTTGCCGCCTTTGCCTGGGCTGCCCCGCGCATGCTGATGGGCGCAGTTGTCATCCTGCCGGTCTGGCTGGTCGCCTATCTGCTGATGCCGCCCCGGGGATGACCGGGGCAGCCCTTGCAGACGTCACGCCATGGCGCCGCGGGCCGCGACATGCTCGTCGCGCTGCCGCTGCAGTTCCCGCTGCTTGGTTCCGATCGAGGCGATGATCACGCCGATGGTGACGATCCCGATCAGGATGGTGCAGATGGCGTTGATCTCGGGCGTCACACCCAGACGAACCTGCGAGTAGATCTTGATCGGCAGGGTCGTGGCACCGGGGCCGGTGGTGAAGCTTGCGATGACCAGATCGTCGAGCGAGAGGGTGAAGGCAAGCATCCAGCCGGAGATGACGGCCGGCAGGATCAGCGGAAGGGTGACCTTGAAGAAGGTCTTGACCGGCGGGCAGCCAAGATCCTGGGCCGCTTCCTCCAGGCTCATGTCGAAGGTCAAGAGGCGCGACTGCACGACGATCGCCACATAGCACATGGTGAAGGTCGTATGGGCGATCACCACCGTCATCAGGCCGCGATCGACACCGATGGCGACGAAGAGCAGGAGCAGCGACAGGCCGGTGATGACCTCCGGCATGACGAGCGGCGCATAAACCATGCCGGAGAAGAGCAGCCGCCCGCGGAAGCGGGTGAAGCGGACCAGGGTGAGCGCGGCGAGTGTGCCGAGCACGGTGCCGAGCGTGGCACTCAAAAGCCCGACCTGCAGTGTCACCCAGGCGGCGCTCATCAGGCCGTCATTGCGCCACATCTCGCCATACCATTTCAGCGAAAAGCCACCCCAGACCGTGACCAGCTTCGACTCGTTGAACGAGTAGATGACCAGGATCAGGATCGGGATGTAGAGAAAGGCGAAGCCGAGCGTGAGGATGGTGGCGTCGAATTTTCCAGGTTTCATCGGACCGCCCTCACGCTTTCTGCTGCTGGTTCTGGAAGATCGCGATGGGCACGACCAGAATGAGGAGCAGCAACACGGCCACGGCTGAGGCGAGCGGCCAGTCGCGGTTGCCGAAGAATTCGGTCCAGAGCGTCTTGCCGATCATCAGCGTATCGGCACCGCCGAGCAGATCCGGAATGACGAACTCGCCGGTGATCGGGATGAAGCAGATCATCGAGCCGGCGATGACGCCCGGGATCGACAGCGGGAAGGTGATCTTCCAGAAGGCTTTCCAGGGCGGGCAGCCGAGGTCGCTTGCGGCTTCGAGGAGCGTGCCGTCCATCTTCTCGAGCGCCGAATAAAGCGGCAGCACCATGAAGGGCAGATAGGAATAGACGATGCCAATGAAGACGGCGATCTCGGTGCGGAAGATCTGCACCTGAGTGCTCTCATCCATCAGGCCGACAGACTGCATCAGCACCGTCAGCAGCCCCTCCGGCTTCAGTATGCCGATCCAGGCGTAGACGCGGATCAGGAAGGAGGTCCAGAAGGGCAAGATCACCAGCATGACCAGGGTCGGACGGATGGTGACCGAAGCGCGCGCCATGGCAAGCGCCATCGGATAGCCGATCAGCAAGAGCAGGAAGGTGGAGATCAACGCGATCCTCAATGAGGAGAGGTAGGCGTTGACGTAGAGCGGGTCCTCGGTAAGGAAGACGTAGTTCTCGAAATCCAGCTGGCTGATGAAGTCGCCGATCGCCGAGAAGCCTTCCAGCACCGGCGTATAGGGCGGCATGGCGATCGCCGTGTCGGACAGCGAGATCTTCACGATGATCAGGAAGGGCGTCAGGAAGAAGAGCGCCATCCAGAGATAGGGGACGAGAACGACCAGCCAGCGCGCTGGATTTGGCTTCGAGGGGGCGACGGTATTAGCCATTCTACCCTCCTCAGCGTGTCAGAACGAGGCCGGCATCGGCCGGCCAGGACAACCAGACCATGTCGCCGAAGGTGAGGGGACGATCGACAAGGCGGGCGACATTGGCCTGGGCTGCGCGGAACATGCGGCCGTCGTCCAGACGCACGATGAAGACCGAGAAGTCGCCGAGATAGCCGATATCCCACACCTCGCCATGCAGCGCATTGGTGGAGACACCCTCCGGCTGGGAGGTGGAGATGCGGACCTTTTCAGGCCGGATGGCGAAAGCGACGCTATCGCCCTTGTTGGCTTCGCAGGCTTGCTCCACGGCAATCTTCAGGCCGTCGCTGTCGATGCGGACCAGATCTTCGCTGCCGTTGCTTTCCTTGGATTCGACCCTGGCTTCGAGAATGTTGATGTCGCCAATGAAGTCGGCAACGTAACGGGAATTCGGCGCCTCGTAGATCTCGGCCGGCGTTGCCACCTGCACGAGGATGCCCTTGTCCATGACGGCGATGCGGTCCGAAACGGTCATCGCCTCTTCCTGGTCATGGGTGACGATCAGGAAGGTCAGGCCAAGCTTGGTCTGGATGTCCATGAGCTCGAACTGAGTTTCTTCGCGCAGCTTGCGGTCGAGAGCGCCGAGCGGCTCGTCAAGCAGCAGCACCTTGGGACGCTTGGCGAGCGAGCGGGCCAGTGCCACGCGCTGGCGCTGGCCGCCGGAGAGCTGGTTCGGCTTGCGCTTGGCGAACTGCTCGAGCTTGACGAGCTTCAGCATTTCCTGGACGCGGGCGTCGATCTCCGCCTTGGGCAGATTGTCCTGCTCGAGGCCGAAGGCGATGTTCTTTTCGACCGTCATATGCGGAAAGAGCGCATAGGACTGGAACATCATGTTGGTCGGCCGCTTGTAGGGCGGCACGCCGGAGAGGTCCTGCCCCTGCAACAGGATGCGGCCGGAGGTCGGCTGTTCGAAGCCGGCCAGCATGCGCATCAAGGTGGTCTTGCCGCATCCGGACGGACCGAGCAGCGAGAAGAATTCGCGCTCGTAGATGTCGAGGCTCAAATTGTCGACCGCGACGAAATCGCCGAAGCGCTTCGTGACGTTTTCGAAGCGGATGAATGGAACGGCATCCGGATCGGTCCAAGGAGAGAATTTACGCTTAACAGGCCCCAGTGTCTTCGCCATTACCAACCCAGCCGTTTTTATCGTTGCCCCTATCCAAAGAAATTCGCCGGGCGTTTGAGGCGCCCGGCGAATGGTTATTTCATCAGCTACCGGTCTTGATCTGCGTCCAGACCCGGTTCAGCACGCGTTGTTCGCGTGGGCCGTAAGGCGAGATGGTAAAGAGCTTGGCCATGACGTCTTCCGGCGGATAGACGGCCGGGTTGTCCTTGACCTCGGCATCGAGCAGATCCTTCGAGGCCAGGTTGCCGTTGGCGTACTGAACATAGTTCGATGCTTTGGCGATGACTTCGGGGCGCATCAGGTAATTGATGAACTCGTGCGCTTCCTCGACATTCTTGGCATCCGCCGGGATCGCCATGTTGTCGAACCACATGTAGGTGCCTTCCTTCGGGATCACGTAGTTGATCTCGACACCGTTGTTGGCTTCTTCGGCGCGCGCCTTGGCCTGGAGGATGTCGCCCGACCAGCCGATCGTCATGCAGATGTCGCCATTGGCGAGGTCATCGATATAGGCGGAGGAGTTGAAGGTGCGAACCGAAGGACGGATCTTCATGTAGACATCGCCGCCCGCTTCCAGATCGGCCGCTTCCTTGCTGTCCGGATCCTTGCCGATATAGTTCATCGCGATCGCGAAGGTTTCGTCGGAGGCGTCGAGAATGTTGATGCCGCAGGACTTCAGCTTTTCAGCGTTTTCCGGCTTGAAGATCGCATCCCAGCTGTCGACGGTGAAGTCTGCGCCGAGCGCTTCCTTGACCTTGGCGACGTTGTAGCCGATGCCCGTGGTGCCCCACATGTAGTTGACGGCATATTCATTGCCGGGGTCGTATTTGGCGAGACGCTCCGAGACCATTGGCCAGAGGTTCGACAGGTTCGGAAGCTTGGACTTGTCCAGCTTCTGGAAGACGCCAGCCTGGATCTGGCGCGCCAGGAAGGGCGCCGTCGGGACCACGACGTCGTAACCGGAGCCGCCGGCCAGCAGTTTGGTTTCGAGAAGCTCGTTTGAATCGAAGACGTCATAGACGACCTTGATGCCGGTTTCCTTGGTGAAGTCTTCGAGAACCGACTCGTCGATATAGTCCGACCAGTTGTAGACGTTGACGACGCGTTCCTGCGCCTGGACAGCCGATGCGATGAAGATCGTCGCCAGGGCCACTGACGCCGTACGAATGAAATGAGCCTTCATTTTTTCTCCTGTTCCAGCTTGAGGGAGCGATGAACTCCCCGTGCCATTCCCGTTATTTTTTAAGAGACTAGAAAGGAATTGGACGGGCGACAAGCAAAAATCTTCGCAGTCGCGAATGCTTTATCAGGGGATGATCATACTCACTGGAAATCGAAGGCGGAGAGACCGGTGACCATTTCATCGAGGCCGAGCGGACGCGTGAGCGGCGGTTCGGCGCGGGCAAGACAGCCGGATCTCTCGCACAGGCGACAGGCCGGACCGATCGCGACCGGCGGCACGGACCGATCCGGCAGGGCTGCCGCATAGGCGACGTCGTCGCGGCTTGCGGCATCGCAGCCGACCAGAAGCGCGGTGCGGCGGATACGCTCGCCGAAGCCGGCCTGCGGCCCTTCGAGCGTCCGCGACATCGTCAGGAAGGCGCTGCCATCCGGCATCTCGACCTGCTCGACCAGCACCTGCCCGGGCTGGGCGAAGGCGGCGTGGATATTGAGCTTGGGGCAGCCGCCGCCAAACTTCGCCTGCGGGAAGCCCGTCGCCCCGGCGCGGCGGAAGCGGTTCCCCGCATTGTCGATTTCCATCATGAAGAAGGGCACACCCACCGCGCCCGGCCGCTGCAGCATCGTCAGGCGGTTTGCCGCCTGCTCGTAGGAGACGTTGAAGCGAGCGCGCAGCACGTCGATGTCGTAGCGGGCACGGATGGCGGCCGAGAGGAAGGCGCCATAGGGCATCATCAGCGCATGGGCCGCATAGCGCGCCAGCTCGAAGCGGGCGATGCGGCGCGCCTCACCGGAGGAAAGCTCCAGCGCCTCGAGTTCGGACTGGACATGTTCGCCGAGTGCCAGCAACACGACTTCCATGGCCACTTCGCGCAGCTGGTCGAAGGGCGAGAGACGCTCAGATAGAAAGAGACGCATGGAGTGGCGATCGTAGCGGCGCCGCAAAGACGGCATGGTCTGCACGGGCAGAGCCCGCACGACGATGCCGTGGGTGGACCGAAGCCAGGCTTTCAGCGCGACGGCGAGATCGTCCCCCGGCGAAAGATTAAGCGTGGCGTGGAAGGCTTCGGCGGCCTCATCAAGCCTTGCGAAATAGTTGGGTCGGCGCTCGAAGACTTCGCGCACTTCATCGATGGGCAGTTTTGCTCCGGACAGGGATGTCTCATGGCCTTCGCGGGCGAGGAGATCGGCGAGATCCGACAGACGCGCCGCCTGCTCCTTGTAGGCGCGGTAGAGCTTGACGATGCCGCTTGCAGCATTGGGTGCAGCTTCCGCCACTTCGATCAACTCCTGGTCACCCGGCAATTCGCCCGACAGGAGAGGATCAGCGAACACCTCGCGCAACTGGCTGGTCGAACCACCGGCCTCCCCCTGCAATTCGTCGAGATCGACCTTGTAGACCGAGGCGAGCTTCAGCAGGAGCTGGACCGTCAGCGGCCGCTGGTTGCGTTCGATCAGGTTGAGATAGGATGGCGAGATTTCCAGCGCCTCTGCCATCGCCGTCTGGGTCAGCCCGAGCCCATTGCGGATGCGGCGGACACGGGGACCTGCGAAAATCTTGCGCTCTGCCATTTTACAGCTCCTTTACAAGATCGTGCACCCGGAGGGCAAAGACCAAACTTGACTACTTTTACAAATTTACACGTCCCTCCTGTCAAAGACAAGACAGCATAACCTCTTTCATCTCCTTGTTTTATCGAATTTTCTGGCCGTCTTTTGCGGCGCGGTGTAAATCTAGTCACATCAGAAGCGGTCAAGGCAACCGACTTGGCCCGCGCCTAGCAGTGACAGGGAGACACATCATGACTGAATTTTACAATCTCGTTCCGAATGCCCCCAAGGGCCGCTATGACGGCATCGACCGCCCCTACACTGCCGCTGATGTCCAGCGCCTGCGCGGCTCTGTCGAGATCAAGTATACGCTTGCCGAAATGGGCGCCAACCGCCTGTGGAAGCTGATCAACGAAGAGCCCTTCGTCAACGCGCTCGGCGCGCTCTCCGGCAACCAGGCCATGCAGATGGTCCGCGCCGGCCTGAAGGCCATCTATCTCTCCGGCTGGCAGGTTGCCGCCGACGCCAACACGGCCTCCGCCATGTATCCGGACCAGTCGCTCTATCCGGCCAATGCCGCACCGGAGCTTGCCAAGCGCATCAACCGCACGCTGCAGCGCGCCGACCAGATCGAAACGCAGGAAGGCAAGGGCCTGTCCGTCGACACCTGGTTCGCACCGATCGTTGCCGACGCGGAAGCCGGCTTCGGCGGACCGCTGAACGCCTTCGAAATCATGAAGGCCTTCATCGAGGCCGGTGCTGCAGGTGTCCATTTCGAAGATCAGCTGGCCTCTGAAAAGAAGTGCGGTCATCTCGGCGGCAAGGTTCTGATCCCGACGGCGGCCCATATCCGCAACCTGACGGCAGCCCGTCTTGCGGCCGACATCATGGGCGTTCCGACGCTGATCGTTGCCCGCACCGATGCAGAAGCCGCAAAGCTTCTCACGTCCGACATCGACGAGCGTGATCAGCCCTTCGTTGATTACGATGCAGGCCGCACGGCGGAAGGCTTCTACCAGGTCAAGAACGGCATCGAGCCCTGCATTGCCCGCGCCGTCGCCTATGCGCCTTACTGCGACATGATCTGGATGGAGACCGGCAAGCCGGATCTCGAACAGGCCCGCAAGTTTGCCGAAGCCGTGCACAAGGTCCATCCGGGCAAGAAGCTCGCCTACAACTGCTCGCCATCGTTCAACTGGAAGAAGAACCTCGACGACGCGACGATTGCCAAGTTCCAGAAGGAGCTCGGCGCGATGGGCTACAAGTTCCAGTTCATCACGCTGGCTGGCTTCCACCAGCTAAACTTCGGCATGTTCGAATTGGCCCGCGGCTACAAGGATCGCCAGATGGCGGCCTATTCGGAGCTGCAGGAGGCGGAATTCGCAGCCGAGGTCAACGGCTACACCGCGACCAAGCACCAGCGCGAAGTCGGTACCGGTTACTTCGACGCCGTTTCGCTCGCCATCACCGCCGGCCAGTCCTCGACGACCGCGATGAAGGAATCGACGGAAACCGAGCAGTTCAAGCCGGCGGCCGAGTGAAGATCGCACCCTCCCCTTGAGGGGGAGGGTCGGCACGCAGTGCCGGGGTGGGGTGACCATCGCAATCGTCAGAGGCTCACCCCCACCCGCAGCTACGCTGCGACCTCCCCCCTCAAGGGGGAGGTGACTTCAAGAACCCCCAACACCAAGAGGAGAAATGCCATGACGCCCCAGACCCGAGTCAAGGAACGTGCCGAAGAACAGTCGTCGGCGATGAGCACCGATCAGCAGGCGATGATCCGCATGCTGGCCAATGACCTGCACCGTCTCAACCATTCGATCATGAAGGCCGTCGATGCCGGCGTTTCGGTCGAACTCGTTCGCTCCGCCCGTCATCACGGTGGCGACGGCAACTGGGGTGATCTCCTGATCCCCGTCATCGTGACCCAGGGCAACCACCAGGCCGCCTGAGCCACAGACAATCCCCCGTCCGGCACCTGACCTCCGGACCGGTTCCCGCACGATGATCGTCTCCGGGGAGGAGTTTGATCGTCGTGCGGGTTTTTCGTTTGGGACTCGAGCTGTTTTTACGCAGTCAGGAAGCAAAACCCTGACTTCCTTTCGCTCGAGGTGCTCTAGCCGCTGGTGCTCGGACGTTTGCCGGCGAGAATATCCCGGTGAGACTTCAGCAGCTTTGACAGCCGGTCGGCGACCGCGCGGATATCGCTGCGATGGCGGTCGTCATTGTTCATGACGATCCATTGGCGATGGCGCAGTTCGGGGATTTCGTCCCCTACCCGTTCCAGCGTCGGGTCGAGATCGCCGACGAAACAGGGCAGCACTCCGACACCGGCGCCAGCTCTAATCAGATCTCTCAGCGAGCGCGGGCGATTGACCGTGACAGCAATGCGATCGGCAGCCTGCTGGCGTGGCCAGCGCAGATAGGCGGAGACGGCATTCTCATCATCGACGGCGACCCAGGGCTCGGGACCGATCCATTCCCTGTTGCGTGCCTTGTAGGCTGCATAGGCCACCTCGCCTGCCGGCATGGCGGCAAGGTTCGGTTCTTCGGGCTCGAAGGAGCGGATGCCGATATCGGTCTCGCGATGGGAGAGGCGGGCGCGCTGTTCGGCAACGTTGAGATCGATGCGGAATTCGTCACGGGCTGTTCGGATCAAGGACATGTTCTGGCAGAGAAGCCAGGCGATCCAGGTTCCGAGGCTGATGCGCACCAGCGACTGGCCCACCGTGCCGCGTCGCCACTCCTCCACCCGCCGGCTCCCCGCCTCCAGCTCCACGAGATGCTCCAGCAACTGGCTGCCGTCGCTGGTCAGGCGGTAGCCGGTCTGGCTGCGGAGGAAGAGTTCGCGGCCGAGAGCCTGCTCGAGTTCGACCATGCGCCGACCGAGTGTCGCCGCACTCAAACCCGTGGTTTCCGCAGCGGCCGTCAGGCCGCCCTGACGGGCGACTGCGAGAAAAAGCTGATAGGCATCCCAAGCTATATCTTTCATCAATGAAAGACATAGCACGATCTTGGGCGTTCTTGCATCCAATAATGATGAATAGAAGGAAGGACGGCATCGAACACAGGAGATCCGTCATGCATGAAGTTTACGCAGCCATCGCAATTACGGCGCTCCAGCGGCAGGTTGGCCAGAAGGAGCAGATGTCCGAGGACGCGTTTTACGCACAGTACAGCGAGGCCCCATGGAGCAGATTGCGCCGCCTCGCAGATCGCTTGAAACTCACAGTGCGACGGAGACGAGAGGCGCGCGGTATAGTCGGCGCCCATCCCAGCCATTCCTGCCGGCTGGTTGACGCCTGAAACGACAAAGCCCGGCGCAGATGCCGGGCTTTTCCGTAGCTTTCAGACTCCGTCAGGCTGCGCGGCTGGCCGTAGGCTGGCGATCGGCTTCGATGCGGAACTGCTGCAGGAGATCGCGCAGCGCATCCGTCTGTGCGGAGAGATCCTGGGTGGCGGCGGTGGCCTCTTCGACCATCGCGGCATTCTGCTGAGTCATCTGATCCATGCGTCCGACGGCACCGTTGACCTCATGCAGGGCTCCGGACTGTTCGCGGCTGGTCTCGGCAATCATCTCGATATGCTCGCTGATCGTGGCGATCTGGGTGCCGATGCGGGACAGGACGGTGCCGGTCTGCTGAACATGGGTGGAGCCGTTGGCGACCTCTTCGGCCGAACGGTTGATGAGAGCCTTGATTTCCTTCGCCGCACCGGCAGAGCGCTGGGCGAGTTCGCGAACTTCCTGGGCGACGACCGCAAAACCCTTGCCGGCTTCGCCTGCGCGAGCGGCTTCGACACCGGCATTGAGCGCCAGAAGGTTGGTCTGGAAGGCGATCTCGTCGATGACACCTATAATGTTGGAGATCTGCCGTGAGGCCTCCTCGATCCGGCCCATGGCCGAGATGGCGCTGCCGACGACGACAGCGGATTCGTCTGCATTCTTCTTGGCTTCGCGGACGACGCCGTTGACCATTTCGGCACGCTCCGAGGACGAACGCACGGCCGCTGTGATCTCATCCACGGCGGCGGCCGTCTCTTCCAGCGAGGCTGCCTGCTGTTCGGTGCGGCGGGCGAGATCGAGGGCGGACTGCGCCATCTGGCGACCGTTGTTCTGGATCTGGTCCACGTTGCCCGAGATCTGATGCATCGTGTCGCGCAGGCGCGCCAGGGACAGGTTGAAGTCGTTGCGAAGCTGTTCGAGACGGCCATGGAAGCGGCCCTCGATCTCGAAGGAGATGTCGCCATTGGCGAGGCGCTCCAGAGCCTGGGCGAGCTTGCCGACGGCATGTTCGATCTGCTGGTCGAGCGCCTGCTTTTCCTCATCGTTGCGGCGACGCTCGGCTTCGGCCTCCATCTGCTCGCGTTGACGCTCGGATTCGATCTCCAGCTTGGTGCGGGCATTGGTCTTGAAGACGGCGAGTGCCCGAGCCATGGCACCGATTTCGTCACCGCGACTGTCACCGGCGATACCGGCTTCGAGGTCGCCTTCGGCCAGACGCTGCATGGTGGCCGTAATGCGTGCGATCGGACGCTGCAGCGTCATGACGAGTGCGATACCGCCGATGACGGCGAGCGCGACGCCGGCAATCATGGTGCCGATCGAGAGGCGGTTCGCCTCCTGGCGTTCGGTACCGGCGACATCCTTCTGCAGATCTGCAAACGAGGTCAGCGAGGCCCAGATCCCATCCATCGTACGGCTGGCTTCATCGAAGCTTGCGATGCGCTCGGCGCTCGTCTTTACGAGCGCTTCGGTGTCGGCTGTCAGGGATGCGAGAAGCGGGGTGATCGCGGCGACCAGGCTGTCATAGAAAGCCTTATCCGAGATGCTTCCACCGAGAACGGCCAGATTATCGCCGATCAGCTTGATCTGGCGCAGGATCGGCTCGCGTGTGGTGTCGTCCTTCACGTTGAGGAAGGTCGCGGTCATGATGCGCAGATCATAAACGTCCGCGATCAGGGTACGGCTTCCGACCAAGACGTCGGCCGCCTGGACGGCGCCGGTCTCGACGGTCGCGAATTTCTGCACCGACTCGGCATATTTCGTTGCGGCGCTCTCCGTCAGGATGGCCTGGAAACCGCGGAACTGCGCGAGGATGCTTCCCATCGCGCGCCCAGCCTCCATGCTGGTATCACCAGCAACAATGATCTTCTTGATATCGTTGATCGCCGCCTGCAGCTCCTTGCCCATGCCCTTGTGCTCAGCAGGAAGCGCGTTGGCGATCTTGCGCTGCGTCTTGACCAGCTCCGCCACCTGCGTCTGCAGATAGGGGAACTGAGCTTCCGGCAGGCCGGCGGAGAAATAGCCCTTGCTGACCTCGGCCAGCTGACGGGCCGCTGCAGACAGGCGGTCCGCCTCCTTCAGTGCGCTCTTTGCATCGTTCTCACCGCCGAGCACGGCGCGCTGCAGCTTCTGCGCTTCGTCGGAAACGCGGATCTGTTGGGCCATCAGTCCCTTGAGGTGATCCTGGATCGCCGTGGCCAGCGCGACTTCGGATTCATGCAATTGCCAGAGGGTGTCTATCTTCTCGTTGACAGCACCGGTTCCAGCGATCGCCTCGTCGAGGAAGTTGCGGCCCGTGCCGTCAGTGCCGATCTCGGCGATGTTCTGGTTGAGCGTCGCCTGCTGGGTCGAGAGTTCCGAGACAACGGCGGTGCGGGTTTCCTCAGAGGTCTGATCGAGGAAGCGGGTCATGGCGGCGTTCACGTTTCGGAAGCCGTTCAAGGAGCGCATCGTGCCGTTGGAGATTTCCATACGCTGCTGGAGGAGGCCGGATGCGTAAAGGCCCATCAGACCAACAGCGGTGATCGAAAGTACAAAGGGCAGCACGAAGGCCAGCACCTTGGTCGAAATCGAAAAGCGCGAAAGAATACGATCGATCAAATGACTTCCTCCAACAGAAGACGGCGCACGCTCGGTGTCTGCCGCCTCACAATAACGACCGCGCCGAACTTCATCGCCACAGTCTGCACTCCACTCCATCGGAGAGGGTTGCAGCAAAAGTCTCAAGGTTGCGTTAAAGGCGAGAGCGAGGTCTCAAACCGGCACAGTCTGTCGAAGACGTGCAACGTCTATAGCCGATGAGGTCGCGCCGCGGCGGCTCGACCACGCGTGACGAAGGTCGATCGGACGCGACCGCCGTCACTCTCTGGATTGAGGGGGTTGCTTCAGCCGAGCAGGCCGAGGGCGAGCGCGGCAAGCGCACTGGCAGCATAGAAGCAGACGACGCTCAGATGACGAAGACGCGTGCGTTCCTCGTCCCGTGCACGGGTGGCGGCAATGGCGATGGCACGGGGCTTGCGGGTCTCAGGGCTCATGGGCGCGGTCCTTGATGCGGCCAGGGAAGGTCATGCCCTTGCGGGCCTCAGCCGGCCAGACCTCATGTCGCGATATCAGCGATATCACACCGGCATTCGAGCAGGATGACCGACGCATGTTAACAAGCTCTGAATTACCCGCTTAAGCTTGTCCGGAGCGTGAGCTTTTGTTCAGAGGGCCTCGCCGGCCGCATGGCCTGAGGCCCAGGCCCACTGGAAGTTATAGCCGCCAAGCCAGCCCGTGACATCAACGCATTCGCCGATGAAATAGAGGCCGGGCACGGTCTTGGCCTGCATGGAACGGCCGTCGAGGGCGTTCGTGTCTACCCCACCCAGCGTGACCTCGGCCGTGCGATAGCCTTCCGAGCCTGCCGGTTTGATCGGCCAGCGGCGGATGCGCTCAGCCAGTGCGGCAAGTGCCTTGTCGGGCAGGTCGGCGAGCGGACGTTCGAGCTTCGCGGTCTCTGCCAGATATTGTGCCAGGCGCTTCGGCAGATGCTGGGCGAGCACGGTCTGCACCTGCTGGCGTCCGTTTTCGCGCTTGGCCGTCTTCAAGTGTTCGAGGATGTCGATACCCGGCTCCAGAGAAAGTTGGATCTCGTCGCCTTCCCGCCAGTAGCTCGAGATCTGAAGAATGGAGGGACCTGACAGGCCGCGATGGGTGAAGAGAAGCGCTTCGTGGAAGCGGGTCTTGCCACAGGAGACATCGGCATCGACGGCAACGCCCGACAGTTCCGAGAGTTCGCCGAGCAGATTGGGTTCGAGCGTCAGCGGCACAAGAGCCGGTCGTGTTTCCGTGACCGGCAGGCCGAACTGCTCGGCGATGCGATAGGCAAAGCCGGTCGCGCCCATCTTCGGGATCGACTTTCCACCGCAGGCCATCACCAGGCTGTCTGCGAGGATCTGTCCTTCACTGGTCGACAGGCGGAAACCGTCGACGCCCTTGGCTATGTCGGAGATTTCGCAGGACAGGCGCAGATCCACCTGTACCGCCCGCATCTCTTCCAGAAGCATGCGGATGATGTCCTTGGCGCTGTCATCGCAGAAGAGCTGGCCGAGGGTCTTTTCATGCCAGGCGATCTTGTGGCGATCGACCATGGCGATGAAATCGGATGGCGTGTAGCGGGCGAGCGCCGACTTGGCGAAATGCGGGTTCTCGGAGATGTAGTTCTTCGGCCCGGCATGGATGTTGGTGAAGTTGCAGCGGCCCCCGCCGGAGATGCGGATCTTCTCGCCCGGGGCCTTGGCGTGGTCGAGCACGATCACCGATTTTCCCCGCCGGCCGGCGGTGAAAGCCGCCATCATGCCGGCGGCACCGGCTCCGATGATCGCGACGTCAAACTTCTTCGCCATAGGCCATTGCTCCCGGGAATCCGCCGTCTGTCTCGACAAACTTATGATCAAAGTCAACGCGTCCCGCTGGCCAAAGGGCAAAGTCTGGCTATGATGGACAGCATGAACAACCAACCGGTGAGACATGCCCGCGAAGAAATCCATGCTGAGACCCCAGAGCGCGCCCTCCAAAAAGGCGGTCATTCCGCCCGACCCCGGATCGAAGCGTGGAGTCTCGAACTGGAAGGAAGCGGCGACGTGGCTGAGAGCCCGCGGCATCGAGGATATCGAATGCATCACGCCGGACCTTGCCGGCGTTCCGCGCGGCAAGATGATGCCGTCGTCGAAGTTTACCTCGAACACCTCGCTGGCGCTGCCCTCGGCGCTCTACCGCCATACGATCTCCGGCGAATATCCCGATGAGACCGAGAACTTCCGCTATGAGCCGCGCGACAGCGACCTGAAGCTGGTGCCCGATCTCTCGACCCTTTCGGTCGTGCCGTGGGAAAGCGATCCGACGGCGCAGGTGATCTGCGACATCGTCAATGTCGATGGCCAGAATGTCTCGTACACACCACGCAACGTGTTGAAGAACGTGCTGCGGCTGTACGAGGAAAAGGGCTGGAAGCCGGTCGTCGCCCCGGAAATCGAGTTCTACCTCGTCGCGATGAACGACGACCCGGATTATCCGCTGCATCCGCCGAAGGGCCGTTCCGGCCGATCGATCGTCGGTGGCCAGGGGTATTCGATCGCCGGGATCAATGAGTTCGACGAGTTGATCGACGACATCTACCACTTCTCTGAGAAGCAGGGTCTGGAGATCGACACGCTGATCCATGAAGAGGGTCCGGCCCAGCTCGAGATCAACCTGCGTCACGGCAATCCGATCGAGCTTGCCGACCAGGTCTTCATGTTCAAGCGCACGATCCGCGAGGCGGCGCTGAAGCACGGGATCTATGCGACCTTCATGGCAAAGCCCATGCAGGGCCAACCGGGCTCGGCCATGCACATCCACCAGTCGGTGGTCGATATCAAGACGGGCAAGAACGTCTTTTCCAATCCCGACGGCTCGGCCTCGCCGGAGTTCTTCCACTTCATCGGCGGCATGCAGAAATATGTGCCGAGCTCGCTCGTCATGCTGGCGCCCTATGTGAACTCCTATCGCCGCCTGACGCCCGACATGGCGGCACCGGTCAACAATGCCTGGGGCTACGACAACCGCACGACAGCCTTCCGTGTCCCGGTTTCGGATGCGGCCGCGCGGCGCGTCGAAAACCGCCTGCCGAGTTCGGATGCCAATCCTTACCTCGCGCTCGCGGCGTCGCTCGCCTGCGGCTATCTCGGGATCGTCAAGGAAATCGAGCCGACGGCTGCCGCCGAGGGATCCGAAAACGAAGGCTCGGTCGACCTGCCGCGCGGTCTGCTGGAAGCGGTTGCCCTGCTGGAAAGCGAGCCCGACTTCAACGAAGTCTTCGGCTCCGAATTCATCGGCATCTATGCCGGCGTCAAACGCGGAGAGTTCGAGACCTTCATGCAGGTGATCAGCCCGTGGGAACGCGAATTCCTCCTGCTCAACGTGTGAGGGACGCGCGTTCATGACATGGCAAAGCCCGATCGCGCCGGGGATCTCCTGGTATCAGGACAGTGTCGGCGAGCGCCCGGAATATCCGGGGCTCGACGGCTCCGTCACCACTGACGTCGCCATAATCGGCGGCGGTTTCACCGGCCTGCAGGCCGCCTACAATCTCGCGCGTCTCGGCGTGTCCGTCGTTCTGATCGAAGGCAGCCGCTTCGGCGACGGTGCCTCCGGCCGCAATGGCGGACAGCTCGGCACCGGCCAGCGCGCCTGGCCGGGCGAGCTCGAGGCAGAGCTTGGCTTCGAACGCTCCAAGGCGCTGTTCGACATGGCGGAAAACGCCAAGCGCTACCTCATCGACTTCGCCGAACAGCATGGCATCGACATCGAATACATGCCTGGCCAGTTGAACGTTGCGCACAAGCGGGGCTGGGAGTCGGATTACCGTCACGACGCGGAGATCATGGCGGTGCGTTACGGCTATCCGCATATTTCCTTCATGGATCGCGAGGAGACCCATGAGCGGGTGGGATCCACGCGCTATCACTACGGTGTCCGTGACACCGGGACGGGCCATATCCATCCGCTGAAGTTGCTGGTCGGGCTTGCCCGCGTGGCGGCCGAAGCTGGCGCAAAGATCCACGAGATGACGCCGGCCAGCGCCATTCGCCAGGCGAGCGGAAAGACTTTCATCGACACGCCCAAGGGCACGATCACCGCGGACCGCGTGCTGATTGCGACAAACGCCTATATCGGCAATCTGGAGCCCGTGACGGCGTCGCATGTCATGCCGATCCGGTCGTTTATTGGCGCAACCGTGCCGCTGACCAAGTTTCCGCAGGTGCTGCGCGGCTCCGAAGCCGTTGCCGACAGCCGCTTCGTGGTGCGCTACTTCCGCAAGAGCCGCGACGGGCGACTGCTTTTTGGCGGACGCGAAGCCTACACGGCCGACAGTCCGCGGGATATCTCCAGCCACATCCGCCGGCAGATTGCCGAGATCTATCCGGATCTCAAGGATATCGAGATCACCCATGGCTGGGGCGGGTCGGTGGGGATCACGCTGCCGCGCAAACCGTTTGCCCGGGATGTGCTGCCCGGCGTCACGTCGCTTGCGGGCTATTCCGGACACGGCGTCATGTTGTCGAACTATTCCGGCAAGATGTATGCCGACACGGTGGCGGGCAATGCACGGGAACTCGACGTCCTCAAGGACCTGAAGATCCCGCCCTTCCCCGGCGGGACCAGCCTTCGCAAGCCGCTGCTGTTCCTCGCGCTCACCTGGTACGCGCTGCGCGACCGATTCTGAGCCGAAAGTGCACCCGCCGACCGCTGATCGCACAAGATCCCGGCGGGTGTGTTGGATTGTCGCAGAACACGGTTTGTTCATCCTCTCTGCGACGTCCCACGACAAAAACCACCCTATCGGGGTGGCTTTTTTAAATCGATTAGATTAGAACCTGTCCAACGAATTTGCCGAACGAGAGATGCGCATGAGCAGCCAGATCATCCCCGTTGAACCCTTTGACTACGTCGTCTTCGGCGGCACCGGCGACTTGGCCGAGCGCAAGCTTCTGCCGGCGCTGTTCCACCGCCAGCTGGCCGGCCAGCTGACCGAGCCGACACGCATCATTGGTGCATCCCGCACCGCCATGACGCATGAGGAATATCGCAAGTTCACGCTGGATGCCCTGCATGAACATCTGAAGGCCGAAGAGCTGGAAGAAAGCGAAGTCGCGAAGTTCCTCGCCCGCGTCTTCTACGTCTCCGTCGATGCGAAGTCCGACCAGGGCTGGGAAGATCTGAAGAAGCTGCTCGACCAGGGCAAGGAAATCGTCCGGGCCTTCTATCTCGCCGTTTCGCCCTCGATCTTCGGCGACAT
Source organism: Allorhizobium sp. CTOTU50464 (assembly GCA_032102365.1). GTDB lineage: Bacteria > Pseudomonadota > Alphaproteobacteria > Rhizobiales > Rhizobiaceae > Allorhizobium. Next base: position 133,042 of record DAMDHD010000007.1, read on the forward strand.
CGCCGACAAGATCCGCGATCACAAGCTGATTACCAAGTCGACCCGCATCGTTGTCGAAAAGCCGATCGGCCGCGACCTCGCCTCGGCGCAGATCCTGAACGACACGATCGGCAAGGTGTTCAAGGAAGACCAGATCTTCCGTATCGACCACTATCTCGGCAAGGAGACGGTGCAGAACCTGATGGCGCTGCGCTTTGCCAATGCGCTCTACGAGCCGCTGTGGAACTCCGCCCATATCGACCATGTGCAGATCACGGTTGCCGAATCCGTCGGCCTCGAAGGCCGCGTCACCTATTACGACAAGGCCGGCGCTCTGCGTGACATGGTGCAGAACCACATCCTGCAGCTTCTCTGCCTTGTGGCCATGGAAGCCCCCTCCTCGCTCGACGCCGAGGCCGTGCGCGACGAGAAGCTGAAGGTGCTGCGCTCGCTGAAGCCGATCACGCCTGCCAATGTCGAGAAGCAGACGGTGCGCGGCCAGTACCGCGCAGGCGCTTCGGCCGGTGGTGCGGTCAACGGCTATCAGGAAGAACTGGGCGCCGTGTCCGACACGGAAACCTTCGTGGCAATCAAGGCAGAGATCAACAACTGGCGCTGGGCTGGCGTGCCCTTCTACCTGCGCACCGGCAAGCGGCTCGCCACCCGCATGTCGGAGATCGTCATTGCCTTCAAGCCGATCCCGCACTCGATCTTCGGCGAAAATGCCGGACGCATCGAGGCCAACAAGCTGGTGATCCGTCTGCAGCCGGACGAAGGCGTGAAGCAGTGGCTGATGATCAAGGATCCGGGCCCGGGCGGCATGCGCCTGCGCCACGTGTCCCTTGACATGAGCTTCGCCCAGGCCTTCGACGTGCGCAATCCGGACGCCTATGAGCGCCTGCTGATGGACGTCATCCGCTCGAACCAGACGCTGTTCATGCGCCGCGACGAAGTCGAGGCCGCGTGGAACTGGTGCGATCCGATCCTGAAATCCTGGGAAGAGATCGGCCAGAAGGCGCAAGGCTATACCTCCGGCACATGGGGCCCCAGCCAGGCCATCGCGCTCATCGAGCGTGACGGCCGTACCTGGCACGAAAACGACTGAGGCCGGAAGCGATGGCGCATCACATGAAGACATTCGAGACAGGTGCAGCCCTCGCAAACGGGCTTGCAGACGCCGTGGCCACGGCCCTGTCTGCGGCGATCGCCAAGGCAGGCGAGGCGACGCTCGCCGTTTCCGGCGGCTCCACGCCCAAGGCATTTTTCGAGGCGCTGTCGACGCGGGCGCTGGATTGGGCCAAGGTGAAGGTGACGCTGGTCGATGAACGTTTCGTCCCGGAAGACAATCCGCGTTCGAACCATCTGCTGGTGAAGACGCATCTTCTGAAGAACGAAGCGGCTGCGGCGGAGTTCGTGCCGCTTTACCGGCCCGAGGCCACGATCGAGGACGCTGCAAAGACCGCAACCGGAATCGTGCCCGGCATGTCCAAGGCCTTCGATGTCGTGATCCTCGGCATGGGTACGGACGGGCACACCGCCTCGTTCTTCCCCGGCGGCGACCATCTGGACGCGGCGCTTGATCTCTCGCAGCCGCGCCGCGTCATGACCATGGAAGCGCCGGGCGCAGGGGAAGCCCGGCTGACGCTTTCCTTCTCGGCTCTGCATGATGCCGGTCTTCTGGTCGTGCATATCGAGGGCGGCGAAAAGAAAGCCGTGCTGGACAAGGCACTGGCCGGCTCGGACGAAAAGGACATGCCGATCCGGGCTGTTCTTGAACGAGCCCAGACGACGCCCGACATCTATTGGGCGCCTTGAGGGAGAGCCCTCGCCCGCCGGCAACTGCGGCGGGCTGATGCGCGAATGACGAGTTTCCCGGCCGAGGAGGCCTTTGCGCGATGTGCGCCTTCAAGCGCCCGCGCCAGACGAGGAGCCATATCCGATGAGTGCAGACAGCCGTATCGAAGCCATCACCAAGCGGATCGTCGAGCGATCCAAGCCGACCCGCGAAGCCTATCTCGACCGCACGCGTCGCGCGATTTCCAAGGGCGTGCACCGCTCGACCCTGTCCTGCGGCAACCTTGCCCATGGCTTTGCCGTCTGTTCCCCCAGGGACAAGGAAGCGCTGGCCGGCGACGTGGTGCCGAACCTCGGCATCATCACCGCCTATAACGATATGCTCTCTGCCCACCAGCCGTTCGAGACCTATCCGGCGCTGATCCGCCAGGCGGCTTCCGAAGCCGGCGGCGTGGCACAGGTGGCCGGTGGCGTTCCCGCGATGTGCGATGGCGTGACCCAGGGCCAGCCGGGCATGGAGCTCTCGCTCTTCTCGCGCGATGCCATCGCCATGGCAGCCGGCATCGGCCTCAGCCACAACATGTTCGATGCGGCCGTCTATCTCGGTGTCTGCGACAAGATCGTGCCGGGCCTGATGATTGCCGCACTCACCTTCGGTCACCTGCCCTCGGTCTTCATCCCCGCCGGGCCGATGACCTCTGGCCTGCCGAACGACGAGAAGTCGCGCATCCGCCAGCTCTATGCCGAGGGCAAGGTCGGTCGCGCCGAACTGCTCGAAGCGGAATCGAAGTCCTATCACGGGCCGGGCACCTGCACCTTCTACGGCACGGCCAATTCGAACCAGATGCTGATGGAGATCATGGGCTTCCATCTGCCGGGGGCCTCCTTCATCAACCCGGGCACGCCGCTGCGCGACGCGCTGACCAAGGAAGCGGCAAAGCGCGCACTCGCCATCACCGCACTCGGCAACGAGTTCACGCCGGCCGGCGAGATGATCGACGAGCGCTCGATCGTCAACGGTGTCGTTGGCCTGCATGCGACCGGCGGCTCGACCAACCACACGATCCACCTGATCGCCATGGCGCGTGCGGGCGGCATCCAGCTCACCTGGCAGGACATTTCGGAGCTCTCCGACATCGTGCCGCTGCTTGCCCGCGTCTATCCGAACGGACTTGCCGACGTGAACCACTTCCACGCGGCCGGCGGCATGGGCTTCCTGATCAAGCAGCTCCTGAAAGCCGGCTATCTGCATGACGATGTGCGCACCGTCTATGGCCAGGGTCTCGCCGCCTATACAATCGATCCCAAGCTTGCCGATGACGGCACCGTGCATCGCGAGCCAGCCGCCGAGGTCAGCGCCGATCCGAAGGTGCTGACGACGATCGACAAGCCGTTCCAGGCGAATGGCGGCTTGAAGATGCTGACCGGCAATCTCGGCAAGGCGGTCATCAAGATCTCCGCGGTCAAGCCGGAGCGCCATGTCGTCGAGGCACCGGCCATCGTCTTCAACGACCAGCAGGAACTGCAGGACGCCTTCAAGGCCGGCAAGCTGGAAAAGGACTTCGTCGCCGTTGTCCGGTTCCAGGGTCCGAAGGCAAACGGCATGCCGGAACTGCACCGCCTGACCCCGCCGCTCGGCGTTCTCCAGGACCGTGGCTTCAAGGTGGCGCTCGTCACCGACGGACGCATGTCGGGCGCGTCGGGCAAGGTGCCGGCGGCGATCCATGTGACGCCCGAGGCGGTGGACGGCGGCGCGATCGCCAAGATTAAGGACGGCGACATCGTTCGTCTCGATGCCGTGGCCGGTACGTTGGAAGTGCTCGTCGATGCCGCAGAGTTTAATGCGCGGCCGCTGGCAACCACTGATCTTGATGGGAACGAATTCGGCATGGGACGCGAGCTTTTCGCAAGCTTCCGGCGGATTGCCGGACCGGCCGATCAGGGCGCCAGCGTCTTGTTCTGATACGCATTCATGAACTCAAGGGTCTGAGGCCGCGAGCGATCGCGGCCTTTTTGTCATCCTTGATCTGCAAGACTTTCGTCTACGGCATGCGTCGTTTGCTCGCACATTAACACATTCGACACCTCTAATTTTGTATATCTTGATCCAGAAAAACGTTCGGAATCAACAAGATATACACAACTAACAAAATCGATCTTGTGCTCCGCTGTTTGTCTACCTTCGACTGTCCTGCAGCCGGGGTTCGTCATCAAAGCTTGGCCAAAGGACCAAAACTATGTTCGGAATGCCCTCCAACACCCGTGCGCAGCTCGAGTCACTGGAAGTAATCACCGCCAACATCATGATCGCGGATGAGAAGCTCAATATCCGCTATATGAACTCCGCCGTGAAGAACCTTCTCAGGGAAGCAGAAAGCGACCTGAAGAAGGAATTGCCGCGCTTCGATTTTGCAAAGCTCATCGGCAGCAATATCGACATCTTCCATAAGAACCCGGGCCACCAGCGCAACATGCTGGCGAGCCTGCAGAACCAGCACAAGGCGACCATCTGGGTCGGCCAACGGGCCTTCGATCTGATCGTGACGCCATTGAAGAGCGGCTCCAAGACCACGGGCTTCGTCGTGGAATGGGCAAATGCGAAGGAGCGGCTGCAGAACCTCGACTTCCAGAACCAGATGGAGGCCATCAGCCGCGTGCAGGCCATCATCGAGTTCACGCCAGAAGGCGAGGTGGTCTCGGCAAACCAGAATTTCCTCGATGCGCTCGGCTACCGGATGGACGAAATCAAGGGGAAACATCACAGCCTCTTCATCGATCCCGACTACGCCAGGACCTCCGACTATCAGGACTTCTGGACGGCGTTGAGAGCCGGCAAGTTTCAGGCTTCCGAATTCACGCGCTACGGTAAAGGCGGGAAGAAGGTCGTCATCAACGCCTCCTACAATCCGATCCTCGACGACCGCGGTCGCGTGACCAAGGTGGTGAAGTTCGCGACCGATGTGACGGAGCGTGTGACCGCCGTGGACACCATCGGCGACGCGCTTGGACGACTTGCCAAGGGCGATGTCAGCTTCAACATAGATCAGGCCTTTGCTCCGGACTTCGAATCGCTGCGGACCAATCTGAACGAAGCCGTAACCCAGCTTGCGACGACACTCGGCGCGGTCGCCCAGTCGACGGATCTGATCGACAGCGGCAGCCGCGAGATCAGTTCAAGCGCGGAGGATCTGTCGAAGCGCACCGAACAGCAGGCAGCCTCGCTCGAAGAGACGGCTGCGGCGCTCGACGAAATCACCGTCAATGTCAACAACGCCTCCAAGCGCGCGGAGGAAGCCCGTCATGCGACCCAGGCCGCCGATACGAGCGCCACGCGCTCCGGCCAGATCGTTGCCGAGGCCGTCGGGGCCATGGCGCGCATCGAGCAGTCGTCGAACCAGATTTCGAACATCATTGGCGTGATCGACGAGATCGCCTTCCAGACCAACCTCCTGGCGCTGAACGCAGGCGTCGAGGCCGCCCGTGCGGGTGAGGCCGGCAAGGGCTTTGCGGTTGTCGCCCAGGAAGTGCGTGAGCTCGCCCAGCGCTCGGCGCAGGCGGCCAAGGAGATCAAGGAACTGATCCGCAACTCGTCGGAAGAGGTGAAGAACGGTGTCAAACTGGTCAGCGAGACCGGCGAGGCGCTGAAGACGATCCAGGACAATATCGTGGCGGTCAACGACCACATGCAGGCGATCGCGAGCTCGGCCCGCGAACAGGCGACCGGCCTTTCGGAGGTCAACTCGGCCGTCAACCAGATGGACCAGGTGACCCAGCAGAACGCGGCGATGGTGGAGGAATCCAATGCGGCAAGTGCGACGCTTGCCACGGAAACCCAGCGCCTGCGCCAGTTCATCTCGCGCTTCACGCTCGGCCGGCACTATACCGGCAAGCAGAGTGCTGCGCCGACGAGCCACGCAGCCCCACGCGCCGCAGCACCTGCAACCCCGGCCAGTGCCCCGCGGAAAGCGCCGTCCCGCCCTGCCCCGATGCATGGCAATGCGGCCCTGAAGCAGGACGAGTGGCAGGAATTTTGAAGCCAGACGGTCGCGCCCATTCCGGTGGGCGCGACCGATCGTCAGGGCCTCGGCATTTTGGCGAAGCCCTTGCCCAGGATCGGCCCCGTCGGTTTGCCGGTCGGTGAACCGCCCAGGGGCTCTACGGTGATCTCGTAAAGCTGTTCTTCCATCGGGCCCGGAAGGTCAGGACCTTCAACGGTTGCCGTGCGCCAGCCGTCGAGGACACCGAGAGATACCGGGCCCGTATCCTGAGACGGCAAGGTCCAGAGCTGCAGCGATCGATCCGCGTCAACGGACACATCGGTCAGCGGGATGACCTTGGCGGTGTCGTTGCCGAAATCCTCGATCATGACCACGGGCTCGCCTTCTGCGTTCATCAGCACGGCAATGACCTGCGGTTCCGCACGCCCCAGAACCGTATAGGTCAGGGCGGCGAGCAACAGCACGGAGGCTGCGGCAGCGGACATGCCGACGCCACGCCACCAGGCAAGGCGATTGTCGTTGACGGCGGCGCGCGGCGCTGGCCGCACGGCGGCAGCTTGCTGTGGCCCGAGCTTCTCCTCGATCCGCGACCAGAGATCGGCGGAGACGGTTGCTGCTGGTCCTGCGAGATCCAGTTCCAGAAAGCGGTCGCGCGCCTCGCCGACCAAGCGAGCCAGCTCGCCGTTCGCTTCCATCTCCGTTTCGATTGCACGGCGCTCGTCTTCGTCCATCAGACCAAGAACATAGGCATCGGCGCGTTCTGCTTCGGTTTGCCAGGTGCTCATGCCATGCACTCCCTCAGGGCCACCAAGGAGCGGCGGATCCAGGCCTTCGCCGTGCCGAGCGGCAGCTTCAGGCGGCCGGCGATTTCGCCATGGCTGTAGCCGGACACATAGGCCATCATCACCGTCTTGCGGCGCAGGCCATCGAGCCGCCCAAGACAGGCACGCAACCGGCTTGCGGTGTCCAGCTGGTCGAAGAGATCGTGATAAAGCGCATCCGCACCTTCATCCTGCAGACGGTCGAGACTGTCGGTCTCGGTCAGATCCTCCCGACCACCGTCGCGCAGCGCGTTCAGCGACCGGGAACGGACAATGGCGTAGATCCATCCGCGTGCGGAGCCACGGCTCGGATCATATTGACAAGCCTTGTTCCAGATCTGCAGGAAGGCCTCCTGGACGATCTCTTCTGCCAGATCATGACGCCGCAAGATGCGTTGCGCGACCGTCACCATGCGGGCAGCCTCGCTTTCGTAGATCACGGCCAGGGCCTTGCGATCGCCTGCGGCACAGGCTTCCAGTGCCGCACCGAGCTTGTCTTGCTCATTCCCCATCCAGCTTCCTTCCAAGAACCTGGGCGGAAAGTAGCTCACTCGCCTGATTTGGCAACCGGCACCGGAAGCGTTGACCGAAGAACTGCCGCTCGTCATCGTCACGTCCATGACTTTCTCCTTCATTTCGGAGACACGCGACGACCGTTTCCGGATGCAGACGAAAAAAATTTTGGGCGGCTGCATCCAAACGCCTGGTGCCATGTGTCGTGAGATCAGGAGGCACCAGACCGGTGTCGCCACCATTCAAACGGGAGAGTTCTCATGACCAGCATCCGTATCCTCAGCCTTGCAGCAGCCACCGCCCTTACGGCCTTCGGAGCGCAGGCCGCCCAGGTCGTCGGTCTCGCAGGCGACAAGACGCTCGTGATGTTCGACACCGCAAAGCCTGAAGTCTCGAAGTCGATGGATGTGACCGGCGTCGATCGCCTCGTCGGCATCGATTACCGTCCGGCTAACCAGACCATTGTCGGCGTGACGGCAGAGAACGTCATCGTCACCATTGATCCGGAAACGGGCGCGGCCACGGAGCTTGCCAAGATGGACAAGCCGCTGACGATCGGTGATGCGCCTGTGGTCGTCAACTTCAACCCGGCGGCCGACCGTCTGCGCTACATGACCGGCACCACCAACCACCGCGTCCATCCTGACACGGGTGCCGTGACCGTTGACGGCAGCCTCGTCTTCGAGGAAGGCGATATGCACAAGGGCGAGACGCCGAACACCGTTGCAGCCGCTTACACGAACTCGATGGGCAAGCCGGAAAAGACCGCGATGTACAACATCGACGCGACGATCGGCGCGCTGATCCAGCAGACCAAGCCGAACGACGGCACGCTGAAGGCAATCGGCAAGCTCGGCATCGAAGGCAACCCGCAGTCCTACGCCTTCGACATCGAGGCCGGCGCTGAGGGCAAGAACACGGCATGGCTCGTCGCCGACAGCACGCTCTACACGGTCAACCTGGAAACCGGTGCGGCAACCAAGACCGGTGACATCACCGGTGCGCCTGCGACGATCAAGTCGATCACGGTGATCCCGGCGATGTAAGCTGATGAGCACAACGACGCCGGGCTGACCAAGCCCGGCGCTTCATAAGAAGAGGCCTCCGTGACAGTGTCGCGGAGGCCTCTTGTCTTCAGAGCATCGCCATGTATTTGGGCAGATCCCGCATGCTGGGCACGACGATGAGCGTGTGCACATGTCCGCGTTTGTAGGCGTTGAGGAACTTGTTGTAGTCCTCGAACACCACACAGCCCGAGCTGTCGCCGCGGCGGCGGAGCAGATAGGTGTGGGTCAGGAAGCCGTCACGGTTGTACATCTTGGCATCGCCGACCGGGTTCATGCGGATGGCTTCGACGCCGTGGAAACGGGCTTCGCGCATGCGCAGCTTGTAGACGTTGGGCGGCGTCGGCCCCTTGTTCTTCACATGGACGAATTTCGGATCGTCGCGCATATGGCCACGGCCCGAATGCGCGCGCAGCTTCTCGCCGTTCGGCATATGCACGACCGCATCCTCGATGACATAGACCGCGATGCGGCTTCCGGGACCCGGCAGCGCGTTCTTGCGGTTGAAGATGCCGCCTGCCCCGTCATCCGTGGTGATCGGATTGTCCGGCTTGGCATAGGCCAGCATGTTGAACAGCGTCTTCTTCTTCGGCTGTTCCGGCTTCGCCGCAACAGCGGGTGTTTCAGGTGCCGGCACGCGCTCGACGCGCGGCTTGGCCTGAGGCTTTGCGCCCGGCACCGGACCATCCTCCGGCAGCGCACCGTGATCTTCGGTCTCCGGCTCGGACAGCAGTTCCTGGAACGGCTCTTCCCGTGGGTCGGCCAATGCCATTGTCTCGGATGCCGAGGGCGTCGAGGCATAGCCCAGGGCAACGGTTTCGGCAGCCGATGCGTCACGTGCGATCGAAGCTGTCGCCACTGGATCGACATCGTCGATCCCGCTGCGGCGCTCGTGGGCGGCTGTCGCAAGGGCAGTCTGCTGGCGTCCGGCTTCGGCCTGGGCGAGCGCTTCGCGCAATACGGCGATGTCCTGTGCGCCGATGAGGCTTTCCACACGGGCAAGCAGCAGGCGGTCGGACTTGTCGACCTCGGCAAGCTGCATGGCGGCCGGAAGCATCAGGAGGCCAAGATGATCCGTTGCGGCGATGGCTTCGGCGAAGCGATTGCGCATTTCATGCAGGGCGGCGAAATCGGCCGAGGGCTTCTGCGCAGCGCGCGGGGCAATCGGTTTCGTCAGGGCAAGATCCGGCTTCGGCAGGCTATGGCCAGCGATCGCCGGGGCTTCAATCGTCGAGGAGGACAGGCCCTTGAAGACGGCGAGGCTTGCAGTGCCCCAGAAGAGGCAGGCCAGCCCGATGCCGAGGACAGTCGGAAGGCTGGAGCCGCGCTTCTTTGCACGCGACTTCATCGTTTGAACGGCGACGCCATTGCCGCCGGTGACCTTTCGGGTCGAGGACGCCATGTTACTGAACTCGCTTACCAAGAACTCTGGGAGCCGGCCGCCTAGCAGCAGAAGCCGGCTTTACTAGGACAGGGTTGTGGCAATGCCGTCCTGTCGACTGCCCTAAAGAATGAAGAAGTTTGGTAACCAAGAAGTTTACGTCCGGCGATTTATGTCACATTCCGGGCGTGGAGCGCTAATTAGTTTCAGACGTGACGGGTTAACCCGCCATCGACCTTCAGGTTTTGACCGGTGATATAGGCCGCGCCATCCGATGCGAGGAAGGCGATGGTCGCTGCGATTTCGTCACTGGTTCCGTAGCGCTGCATCGGCACCATCTCACGCCGCTCCTCGGTCGCCGGCAGGCTGTCGATCCAGCCGGGCAGGACATTGTTCATCCGGATATTGTGGCTCGCATAGGTGTCGGCGAAGATCTTGGTGAAGGACGCAAGCCCGGCGCGGAAGACGGCCGACGTGGGGAACATGGAGGATGGCTCGAAGGCCCAGGCGGTTGAGATATTGATGATGGCGCCGGACTTCTGCTTCTCCATGATCGGCGTGACGAGGCGGGTCGGGCGGATGACATTGAGCAGGTAGACATCCATGCCTTTTGCCCATTGCTCGTCTGTGATCTCCAGGATCGGTGCGCGCGGGCCGTGGCCCGCACTGTTGACCAGCACGTCGATGCGGCCGTAGCGCTCCATGGTACCGTCAACGAGGCGCGCCAGGTCTTCGGATGACTGGTTGGAGCCGGTGATGCCGAAGCCGCCGAGCTCGGCTGCCAGTGCCTCGCCCTTTCCGGACGAGGACAGGATGGCGACTTTGAAACCGTCGGCGGCAAGGCGGCGCGCTGCAGCCGCTCCCATGCCACTTCCCCCTGCCGTGATGATGGCAACCTTTTCACCGGACATCGATGCTCTCCCTTTTTCTGTTGCACGGAAGATCGAAGGTCCGTTCGGTGATGTCCAGTCAGAAAAGCTGAAGGCCGATGCAGCCTTCGCTGCACCGGCCCAGGCGAAAAATCTGAAGTTCTGGTATTACCAGCTGCGGACGTCGAGCACGCGGTCCTTGTGCGCCGGATGGGTCGAGAAGACGAAGATGCGGTCGAGCTCCTTCTGCGTCAGCAGACGGAGGAAGCGGATCTCGGCGGTGTTGTTGGCAAAGGTCTTCATCAGGATGGCGCCGACCTTGTTGATACGGGCGTCCGGGATGTCGAGATAGAACTGCTTCGGAAGGTTGACCTGGGTGATCAGGCCGATCACCGCGCCGCTCAGCGAGATGCGCAGGACGTCGCAACGGCGAGCCGCCATGTGCGTCATGCCGTTTTCCGTGTATTCGAGGCGCCCGGCATTCATCGTATCCTCCATGCGATACCGGTTCTCCCGGTCGTACATGAAGGATTCCTCCTTCTTCAGGAAATGAGATCCGCCACTTGCCGTTCTCATCGTTTCTGCCCTCGTCTTTTGTCTGTTGTTATGGACAAAAGGCTAGCAGTGACAGCTTAACAGTCGGTGTTGGCGCAAAGGCCATTCCTCGCTACGAAAAAGCCCCGTTATCGGTAAGGATAACAGGGCCTTAAACGCAACGATCAAGTCGGCTTCAGCGGCGGTAGGTCTGGCCCGCGGCATCGAAGAGATGCAGCTTCGTCTTGTCTGCGGAGAAACGCAGGGTCTGGCCTTTCTTCACGTCCACGATGCCAGGCAGCTTGACGACGACAGGTTCGTCCTCGACGGGTCCGTTGACGTAAAGCAGCGTGACTTCGCCAAGCGCCTCGACGATTTCAACGTTGCCCTCGAAGAGGAAATCCTCGCCCGTTGCGATTGCAAGATCCTCCGGCCGGACACCGAAGCTCGCCGACTTTCCCTGCTCCGAGGCTTCGGTCGTCACATCGATGGTGACTTCCGAGCCGTCCTTCAGCTTGATCCTGGTTTCCTGGCCCGTGCCGATGACCGATACCGGCATGATGTTCATGGCCGGAGAGCCGATGAAGCGTGCGACGAAGAGGTTGGCGGGGCGCTCGTAGAGTTCCAGCGGCGGGCCGACCTGTTCGATCTTGCCGGCCGAGAGAACAACGATGCGATCGGCCAGGGTCATTGCCTCGACCTGGTCGTGCGTGACGTAGATCATCGTGGTGTCAGCCATCTGCTCGTTGAGCTTGGCGATCTCGATGCGGGTTGCGACGCGCAGCGCCGCGTCCAGGTTGGACAGCGGCTCGTCGAAGAGGAAGACCTTGGGATTGCGGCAGATGGCGCGGCCGATGGCCACGCGCTGACGCTGGCCGCCGGACAGTGCCTTGGGCAGACGGTCGAGATAGGGACCGAGCTGCAGGATGTTCGCCGCAGAGCGAACGCGGCGATCGATCTCTTCCTTGCTCTCGCCGGCAATACGCATCCCGAAGGCCATGTTGTCGTAGACTGTCATATGCGGGTAGAGCGCGTAGGACTGGAAGACCATGGCGATGCCGCGCTTCGAGGGCGGCACGTCGTTGACGAGCTGACCGTCGATATAGAGTTCGCCGCCGGTGATGTCCTCAAGGCCCGCGATCATGCGCAGCAACGTGGACTTGCCGCAGCCCGACGGGCCGACAAAGACCACGAACTCGCCTTCCTTGATCTCCAGATCGATACCGTGCAGGACCTTGACCTGCCCGTATGCCTTGCGGATGTCCTTGAGAACGAGACCCGTCATGCTTTCCTCCCTGTCAGGCGTGACGCGCGAAATAGGCGCCCCAAGCCGGCAATTCTACCTTGTTATCGTTGACCGCACCGCTGAAACCATGGCCTTCGAGCATGACCCAGTCGCCAGCCGGCAGCGCGATGTCGGCCGCTTCTGCATTCATGTTGAAGACGCAGAGCAGCTTCTCGTTGCCAAACGCACGGGTGTAGACCAGCTGATCTTCCCCTGCGTCGTGGAAGGTGATGTCGCCCTTGGCGAAGGCCGGATACTGGCGGCGGAAGGCAAGGAAGCGACGATAGTGCTCGAGCACCGATTCTGGCTTGCCTACCTGGGTGTTGACCGAGCGCAGCACATGTTCGACCGGGATCGGCAGCCAGGTCTTCTGGGCCGTCGAGAAACCGGCCTGCATGGCATGATCATCCCAGACCATGGGCGTACGGCAGCCGTCGCGTCCCTTGAATTCCGGCCAGAACTGAATGCCATAGGGGTCCTGCAGGTCTTCGAACGCGATGTCGGCTTCCGTCAGACCGAGCTCTTCGCCCTGATAGATGCAGACCGAGCCGCGCTGGGTCAGCAGCAGTGCCGAGAGCATCTTGGCATAGGCTTCGCGGTCGAGGACGTTGGCGCCCCAGCGGCTGACATGGCGAACGACGTCGTGGTTGGAGAAGGCCCAGCAGGCCCAGCCCTCGGGGGCTGCAGCGGCAAAGGCGTTCTGCGTATTGCGCACGATTTCCGGCGTCAGAGGCTCCGGCGCCAGGAATTCGAAGGCGTAGCACATCTGCATCTTGTCGTTGCCGGAGGTGTATTCGCCGACGATCTCGAGGCCGCGCTGGCTGTCGCCGACTTCACCGACGGCGGCGATTGCCGGGTATTCATCCAGCAGCGCGCGGAAGCGCTTGAGGAAGGCGATGTTTTCCGGGCGGTTCTTGTCGTAGATGTGTTCCTGGAAATTGTAGGGGTTCACGGCCGGTGCCGTGGAGGCGTTGCGGCGCTCCGGGGCAAGAGCCGGATTGTCCCTCAGTTCCTTGTCGTGGAAATAGAAGTTGATCGTGTCGAGACGGAAGCCGTCGACGCCGCGATCCAGCCAGAAGCGGGTGGCGGCGAGGAGAGCGTCCTGCACTTCCGGATTGTGCAGGTTCATGTCCGGCTGCGAGGTCAGGAAGTTGTGCAGGTAATACTGCATGCGGGTCGGATCCCACTGCCAGGCCGAGCCACCGAAGATCGACAGCCAGTTGTTCGGCGGCGAGCCATCGGGCTTCGGATCGGACCAGACATACCAGTCGGCCTTCGGGTTGACGCGGCTCGACCGGCTCTCGACGAACCAGGGATGCTGGTCGGACGAGTGGGACATCACGAGGTCGATCATGACGCGGATGCCCAGGCGATGGGCTTCCGCGATCAGGCCGTCGAAATCGGTGAGTGAACCGAACATCGGGTCGACGTCGACATAGTTCGACACGTCGTAGCCGAAGTCCTTCATCGGCGAGGTGAAGAAGGGCGAGATCCAGATCGCGTCTGCGCCAAGATCGGCGATGTGCGACAGGCGGGCGGTGATGCCCTTCAGGTCGCCAATGCCGTCGCCGTTCGAGTCCTGATAGGAGCGCGGGTAGATCTGATAGATCACCGCGCCACGCCACCAGTCCTTGTCGGGCGTCATCACGGGATTTGCATCTGCACTCATTTACATATTCCTGTTGGCTTGGTCTTTAAGTTCTCGCGTCAGCCACCCTTGACCGAACCGGCAAGGAGGCCACGCACGAGATAGCGTTGCATGAAGAAGAAGACGAGAAGCGGGACCGCGATCGAGACGAAGGCGGCCGTTGCGAGGATTTCCCAGTTGCCGCCGCGCGTGCCGAGCAGTTCCACGATCTGGTTGGTCATGACCGTCGTGTCCCCCGTGGCGTCGATCAGGAAGACCTTGGCCACGAGCAGGTCGTTCCAGGTCCAGAGGAACTGGAAGATGGCGAAGGACGCCAGTGCCGGGAAGGACAGCGGCAGGATGATGCGCGTGAAGATCTGGAAGTCCGTTGCACCGTCCACCTTGGCACATTCGATGATGTCGCGCGGAAGCCCGACCATGTAGTTGCGCAGCAGGTAGATCGCGAGCGGCAGGCCGAAGCCCGTATGGGCAAGCCAGACACCGAGGTAACCCTTGCCGATGCCGATCGACAGATGCAGGCGCAGAAGCGGGATCAGCGCGAGCTGCAACGGCACGACGAGAAGCGCGACCACCGCTGCGATCAGCAGGGCACGCCCGGGGAACTCCATCCAGGCGAGCGCATAAGCGGCGAAGGCTGCAATGACGATCGGGATGACGGTCGCCGGGATGGTAACGGTCAGGGTGTTGAAGAAGGCCTTAGCCATCGAGTCGGTCGTCGAAGACGAGAAGAGCACGGTCTCGTAGTTATCGAGCGTGAACTCGGGCGGCAGCTCGGCCGTGACGAAGATGCGCTCGCCGCGGCTCCCGGTCATTTCGGTGTCGCTTTCGAGGCGATAATCGCCATTTGCCTGCAGCGTCACACGCCCGTCGTCGCCCATGTCGGCGGTCGCGCCGGGTTCGTATTCACTGATGGCACGGGAGGACGTGCCCCAGGCGGAAATCTCCGCATCGGCGGAAGCACCGCCTTCGGCCAGTACATTGCCTTCGATGACCCAGAGATTGCCTTCCTGGCGCTGCGTCGACGGGTCCGCCGTGCGCAGCACGAGGTTCTGCTCCTGCGCAAACAGCGAGCTCCACCAGCCGCTGGTGGCGATCTGGTCCGCGGTGCGGAAGGAGGAGATGAAGAGGCCGGTCGTCGGCAGCAGCCACAGGACGACCAGTGCAGCTACCGAAAGGTGGACGGCCCAGACGAGGCCAGATTTCTTGCCTGCGATTTTTGCCATGGTCCCGCCTCCCCTCAGCGCATTTCTTTACGAGCGTTGTAGACGTTCCAGACCAGGATCGGCAGAACGAGCAGCATGATGACCATGGCGCTGGCAGAGCCGACACCCCAGTCATTGGCGCGGAACAGCTTGTCGAACATGTAGTTGGCGAGAACCTGGGTTTCCCACTGGCCGTTCGTCATCGCAAAGACGATGTCGAAGACCTTGAGCACGACGAGAGTGATCGTGGTCCAGACCACGACGACAGTGCCCATGATCTGCGGGATCTTGATCTTGAAGAAGATCTCGAAATCGTTGGCGCCGTCGATGACGGCAGCCTCGATCGTTTCTTCCGGAATACCGCGAATGGCAGCCGACAGGATTACCATGGCAAAACCGGTCTGGATCCAGATCAGCACCACCATCAGGAAGAAGTTGTTCCAGAAGGGGATGGTCAGCCAGGTCTGCGGCTCGCCATAGGGATAGGCGAAGGTCATGACGGTGTAGATCGAGACCAGTGCGCGGAAGCAGAGCCAGGCGCCGGCGAGCGTGAGGACGACGCGCACGACCACGCCGAACTTCGAGCTGCCGCCGTGATAGCCGATGCCGCCGGCCAGCGGGCGCAGCAGCTGGTAGATGCCATAGGCGACGAAGGCGATGAAGGCGAGAAGCAGGAGCGCCGGCAGGATGCGCAGCACCAGCACCGTGCCCGCTCCGCCGTCGAAGGACAGCCAGATCGCGTTAAGGATACCGATCTGTTCTTCACCGGCCGGTCGGGTGTCATAGACGAGCTTGAAGATAACCGAGGCACCGACGAAGGAGATTGCCATGGGCATGAAGATCAGCGATTTCGCGATGCTGCCCCAGGAGATGCGGTCGGTGAGCTGTGCGGCGAGAAGACCGAAGGCGGTGGAAACCGCGGGGACCACGATCAGCCAAAGCAGGTTGTTGCGGATCGCTTCCCAGAACTTCGATTCACCGGCCATGCGCTGATAATTCGAGAGGCCGACAAAAGCGCCACCGGCGCTCCGATCAGTGACCGAGAGCCAGAGCGTGGCGATGACGGGATAGACCAGATAGAGGCCGAGGGCCACGATTGCAGGAAACAGGAAGAGCCACGGACGGACCATGTTGGCGCGATTGATGTTGCGCCCGGCATGTTCCCCTTTGGCAGGAAACAGCACCCTGTCGATGAACATGTTCGACAGATAAAAATACCCGACGCATCCACCGACACCGATGATGATCGTGATCAGAGCCTGCAACGCTGGATTCATGATGGTCTCCCCCTCCGCATGCCTTCTGATTTTTTTGTGCGAACGCCCGGACCATCAGGCCCGGACGTTCGTGAGGCAGCTCTGCTCTATGGCAGCTTACTTGATGCCGTCCCAGGACGCCTGGATCGACTTTGCAACATCTTCAGCCGACTTGCCACCGACAAAGTCAACCATGCCGGTCCAGAAGCTGCCAGCGCCAACAGCGCCAGGCATCAGGTCGGAACCGTCAAAGCGGAAGGTGGTGGCCTGCAGCAGGATGTCGTTCATCTTGCGGACGGTCGGGTCCGTGAAGACTTCCGGGTTCACGCCCTTGTGCGGGGTGAGGAAGCCCTTCTGGGCCATCCAGACTTCGTGCGCGATCGGTGACTTCAGGAACTCGATGAAGGCGCGAGCGGCCTTGCTGTCCTTGGTGATGGTGAAGGTGGTACCGGCACCGAGAACCGGGCTGCCGAGATTCTTCTCAGCATAGGCCGGGAAGTAGAAGAAGTCTGCGTCTTCACCGACGACCGTGCCTTCGGGGAAGAAGGACGGGATGAAGGATGCCTGGCGGTGCAGGTAGCACTGCGGCGGCGACGCGAAGAGGCCCTTCGGGCTGTCGCGGAAGTCGGTCGAGGCAACAGCACCGGCGCCGCCGACGACAAACTTGTCGTTCTTGGCGAACCAGCCGAACTCGTTGATGGCGTTGACGACGATAGGATCGTCGAACTTCATCTCGTTGGAGACCCACTTGTCGTAGTCTTCCGGCGATGCCGTGCGCAGCATCATGTCTTCGACCCAGTCGGTAGCCGGCCAGCCGGTGGCAGCACCCGAACCGAGACCGATGCACCACGGCGTACCGCCATCAGCAACAATCTTCTCGGTCAGAGCCTTGAGCTCTTCCATAGTCTGCGGCACTTCGTAACCGGCGTCTTCGAAGTTTTCCGGCGAGTACCAGACGAGCGACTTCAGGTCAGTCTTGAAGGGGAAGCCGTAGAAGGCCTTGTTGCCGTCCTTGCCGGCATAGGTGCCGAGATCGACCCAGGACTGGCCGGCGGCGTAGTTATCCTTCAGCCAGCTTTCGTTTTCAGCACCGAGATCGGTGAGGAAGCCGCGCTTTGCCATGTCGGATGCGAGGCCCGGCTGCGGGAAGATCGAAATATTCGGGGCAGAGCCGGCTTCGAGGTCGACAACGACCTGCTGTTCGAAGCTGTCGGAACCGGTGTAGCGAACGTCAGCGCCGGTAGCGGCTGCGAAGTAAGCCAGAACGCTTTCGACAAGCACCTGGTCCGGGCCGAGCCAGGGGCCGAAAATGGTGAGCTGCTCGCCATTGAGCTGGGTCTTCTTCAGCTCCTCGTAGCTTGCCCAGTTGAACTTGCTGTCTTCACCCGGAGCGAACTTCAATTCCTGTGCGGTGACCGAGCCAGCCACGAGCGCGGCTGCCGCCACGGTCATCAAAAACATCTTCTTCATGTGATTTACCTCCCATCACATCGGACGGCCAATCGTCCTTGTTCAGCGCATAATCCTCAAAGCGCTTTGGCCCCTATTTCATCCCATTGGGTTCCATCGTGAGTCAAGCGCTTTTCTGGTTCCGCCACATTTAGGCGCAATTCCCTGCCCGCTTAGCAGCAGGTGCATTGATTTTTGGCATTTTTCTCTTGTGGCTGCCCGGGCGTCTGCGCCATAGTCGAAGCGCTTTGACCGCCTCTGGAGGGAATGCGCGGTCGGGCAAGGGAGAGGAATGCCTGCAGTGAATCTCAAAGAACTATCGCAGATGCTCGGCCTGTCGCAGACGACGATCAGCCGGGCGCTCAACGGCTATCCGGAGGTCAACAAGGAGACACGGGAACGCGTGCTCCAGGCCGCGAGGGAAACCGGCTACCGGCCGAACCGCGCGGCCCAGAGGCTCGCCACCGGCAAGGCCGGCTCCATCGGGTTGATCATGCCGATCTCTCCCGATCACAGCTCGGACATGCATTTTGCCGAATTCCAAAGCGGGTTGGCGGAGGCATCGATCGTTCACGACTTCCATTTCGTCATCATGCCCTCCCGTGCCGAGGACGAGGAACAGGCGATCCGCTGGCTGGTCGCGAGCGGCAGTGTCGACGGCTATTATCTTGCCTATGTACGCGACCGGGATCCGCGGATCACAATGGCGAAGTCCCTGTCCCTGCCCTTCATCGTTCACGGGCGTTCCTTCGGGCTGGAGCTGGATTATCCCTTCCTCGACGTAGACAATGAAGGCGCCTTCTATGATGCGACCCGCTTCCTGCTGCAGCTCGGGCATCAGCGATTTGCGTTGCTGAACGGCCCATCGGATCTCGACTTCGCCCACCGCCGCAGGCTCGGGACCGAGAAGGCACTGGCGGAAAAGGGATTGCTGCTCGATCCTCGCCACACCCGGCACAGCTTCATGGGTGACGAACAGGGCTATCGCGGCATGAAGGAGATCCTGGCCTCGGCCGATCGCCCGACCGCCGTTCTCTGCGCCAGTACCGTTCTCGCGCTGGGCGCCGTCAGGGCGATGAACGAGGTCGGGTTGAAGCTCGGGACGGACATCTCGCTGATTGCCCATGACGACGAGTTGCCGCTGTTGAAGCCGGAGAATTTCTCGATCCCGCTGACGACGACACGTTCCTCACTGCGTGCTGCGGGAAAACGCATCGGCGAACGGCTGATCGCGATGATCAACCAGAGCGAGCCGGCAGCGCCGGAGCAGGAATTGTGGAAGGTAGAACTGGTGGTCCGGGCCTCGACGGGCCCGGCACCAACCTAAGTCAGTCTCACGACCGGCTTCGCTTAAAAGCTCGGTGCAGCAACACCCGCCCGGCGATGGGCGGCAATCACAGTATTTGCCATCAGCATGGCGATCGTCATCGGTCCAACGCCGCCGGGCACCGGCGAGATGGCTCTCGCAATCGGCTTGCATTCCGCAAAGGCAACATCGCCCACCAGCTTGGACTTACCCTCACCCTTTTCCGGAGCCGCGACGCGGTTGATGCCGACATCAATGACGGTCGCGCCCGGCTTTAGCCAGTCGGCCTTGACCATTTCGGCACGTCCGACGGCAGCCACCAGGATGTCGGCCTGACGGGCAAGTTCCGGCAAGTCACGGCTCTTCGAATGGCCGATGGTGACGGTGGCATTGGCATTCAGCAGAAGCTGCGCCATCGGCTTACCAAAGAGGTTGGAGCGACCGATGACGAGGGCGTTGAGGCCAGAGAGATCCTTGCCATGGATCTGGCGCACGAGGATCATGGCGCCGGCGGGCGTGCAGGAGATGAGCCCGGTCTTCAGGTCACCGGTTGCGAGTTTACCGGCATTAAGGATGTGCAGACCGTCGACGTCCTTTTCCGGCAGGATCGACTGGATGACAGGCTCGCTGTCGAGATGTTTGGGAAGCGGGAGCTGGACAAGGATGCCGTCGATATCGGGATCGGCGTTCAGCGCGGCGACCAGCGCCATCAGGTCTTCCTGCGAGGTCTCTTCCGGCAGCGTATGCTGGATGGAGTTGAAACCGCACTGCTTGGCCATGCGGCTTTTCGCGCCGACATAGGCATGGCTTGCCGGGTCGTCACCGACGATGACGACGGCAAGGCCGGGTTTGCGATGGCCGGAACTTTCGAGCGTCGTTGCCGCTGAGGTTACCGCTTCGATGACCGAAGCGGCGGCTGCCTTTCCGTCGATTACCGTTGTCACTGTGCTCAATCCCCATCTTCCACTGGCGGCAAGCTAGCGCCAACGGAAGGGCACCATTTGCCTGTCACCGTCCTATGCTGTCAAATTGCGGCATATTGCAAGGCAGGATTGGAGCTCGATCTCACGTCGGCGTCGGGTCGGGCTGGCGCAGCCGGTGGCGGACCACGTGGCCGAGAAAGACGGGAATGCCGAGGACATAACGCCGCCAGAGGCGAGAGGGCTCGAGCCAAAGGCGAAACAGCCATTCGGATCGCAGCTGTCGGATCCAGCCCGGCGCACGCGCCACACGCCCCGAGACGAAGTCGAGAAGCGCACCGACGCTGATCACCACGCGGGCATGCTCTGCCGTCAGGTGGCGATCGACCCATTTTTCCTGCAACGGGGTGCCCATGGCAACCAACAGCAAATCGATGCGCGCGTCCTCGATGCGGTTCAGGATCACCTGCGGATCGGCGCGATCGAAGTAGCCGTCGGAAATCTCGATGAAGTCATGCCACGGGGTGCGCTTGCGGAAGTTTCTGGCGGCCGCCTGAAGAACCTCCGATGTGGCACCGAGAAGCCCGACGCGCAGGGGCTTGGAGATGAAGGTCAGCGCGGCCGGCACGAAGTCGGTGCCGTTCAAATTGGCCGTGAAGCGACCGCCGTGCAGGAATTGGGCGGCGACATCGAGACCGATCCCATCGGGGAGCACCAGGCAGCGGCTGAGCACGTCGCGATATTCGGGATCGCGCACCATGACATTGGCATTGTTGGCGTTCAGAAAGGCAATATGAGTGAAGCCGTCGCGTGAAACCAGCTTGCGCTCCAGAAGCGCCAGCGCCTGATTCCAGCCGAGGTCATGGACGGGCATGCCGAGGATCGGCAGCACGGGAACCGGATGTTCAGGGACGAGCTGTGGAGCGCCGTCGACCGGTTGTTTCAAAGCAGTAGACGAGGAAGCTGGCATGAGAGGTCCCGAAGATCTAGGCTTCGGACCGTATCAGCGACAGCTGAAATTCAAGTGAAAACCGGCAGTCGAAGTTTCACGTCTGGCGAAAGACTTCGTTTACCCTGCCGCGGCGGGATGCCCCGCTGCGCGATCAATGACCGGAGGCTGCCGGCTGTTCCTCGACCTTTTCGCCTTCGACGACGGTCGTCATTTCCATCGGCTTGGACCCGCCATCGGCGGCCTTGCGGGCTGCATCCTTGGAAACATAGTCGAGCTGCTCGATCAGCACCTGATCGACCATGCCCTCGCCCAGCCGTGCATTCATCTCGGTCTTGATCTTCTCGCGGAAGTCGTTGACGTCGAAGGCGGAGACATTGCCGATATCGACCATCTTGTTGCCCACCAGCAGCGTGAAGAGCTGGTCGGTCATCAACTCGGTCGTTGGCAGCGTCTGTCCCTTGACCTTTTCCTTGTCCATCATGAAGGAGATGCGGGTGAGGAAGTAGCCGGTGACATCGCCATTGCCGATGACGGGAATGGTGATCGGCTCGCCCCGGATCAGCTCCAGGGCGGCCTTCTTCGTCTCTTCCTCGCTCGGGCCGGCAGGGGCTGTCGCCAGGTAGATCGAGCCATAGACGGCCCCCAGCGTGACAATGCAGACCCAAAGGCCGATTCCGAGTATCTTGCCCATCAGAACTCGCTGAACTGGAACTGTTCTTGAGAATAGGTGCCGTCACCATCGGCGTCGCGCACGGCGTTCTTCAGGAGATCGGCGACGGCGCGGACTGCGGCCAGATGGGCCTCGACGCGGCGTGCGTTGATGGCGAGCTTTTCCTTCAGAACATGCAACTGCTCGACGTAGTTCACGGCGAATTCGCGCGGATCGGTGTCACGGAACAGCATGGTCAGCTCATAGAGGCAACGGCTCTTATGCGCGTTCGATACCTTGAAGTCGAACTCCGGATCCTTGCCGATGCGTTCGTTTTCATTGTCGATGATGCGCTCCAGGCGGCTCAAGACCGTCTTCACACGATATTCGCTCGAAACAACTTCCATGAAATTCTGCCCTGTCTTTCGAAATTCGATCAGTTTTTGGTGTCAGTGTCTGCGGCAGCGCCGAGCGTGCGGCGTTCGAGATCCGTCACCCAGCTCATAGCGAGGCCGCGATCGGTCTCGTCAGTGGCGGCATTGACGCTCTCTTCGCCGCGAACGCGCTGCAGAGCCTCTTCATACATCTGCTTGGCAATACCCACGCCGCCCGACTCGGCGAGCGTCGAGCCAAGCTGCTCAGCCATCATGCTCTTCCACATTTCGCCGGCATTGCCCTTGCCGTAGACTTCCTCGCTCTCGTCCGGAAGCATGCTCTGGACGAAGTTCGTCAGATAGACGGCTTCGAAATCGCGATAGATCTTCGGCGGCTTGCCGACTTCCTCGGTCTTTTCGGCCGTGGCTTCGATCCGCGCGGCATTGGTGGTGCGGTTCAGAATGTCGACGGTCGCGCTGAAGCCTGCGCCCTTCTCGGCGAGACTGTTCGCCATGAAGTTAGCGCGGTTGGTCTTCAGCTGTTCCTGGGCGGCAGCGACTTGCGCCGGATCGGCGGCGCGGATCACGTCCAGCACCAGATCGCTCGGAGGAGAAATGGCCACGGTGACATCCTCGATTTTTGTTCGAGGCGACTATCACTCGTGAAGCTTGTCGGAGGCTGGTGTGGCGAACTTGATGTCGATCAGGTCGTAGATGGCATCATCGTCGCGCTCGCGTTCTTCGTGATCGCGCGCTTCCTTCATGTTCTCTTCCAGGCGATCGCCTTTGGCGCGCTCGCGCATCAGCTTCATTTCCTGGACCTGCTGGAGACCATGCAGCTGCTTGTCGGTGTTCGACAGGCGGTCGAAGCGGTCGGCATAGTTCTGTGCGAACAGCCGGTGCAGCGGTTCGAGCGAGCCGATCGCTTCCATGACGGTTTCCATCGAGCGCGCGTTTTCCTCAATGCGCTGCGCGGTGATGCCGAGATCGCTTTCGGCCATGCGCTCCATGTGGCGCTGCACGGCGACGAGACGCTTCAGCTTGTCGGATTTTTTCTGCGGTCCCACGGCTTCCTCGTCAGAAGTTGAAGATCATCGGGAAATACTGTGCGAACTGCATCACCATGGCAGCGATGGTGAAATAGACCAGCAACAGGCCACCCATCAGCAGATAGGGCGTGGAGATGTAGAAGACGGGCACCTGGGGTGCGAGCTTGTTCACAAGGCCGACGGCGAAGTTGAACATCAGGCCGAAGATCAGGAACGGGCTCGCCAAGCGCAGCATAAGCATAAAGGTCTGCGACAAGGTATCGGTGAGCGTGATCAGCATTTTCTGGCTGTCCGGCATGCCGCCGAGCGGCATCACGGCGTAGCTGTCGACCAAAGCCCGAAAGACTACATGGTGGAAATCCAGCATGAAGAGCACGAGCAAACCACCGAAGGAGATGAGGTTGGTCATCTGGTTTTCGGAGCTGTCTTCAAGCACGTCCATGGCACCAGGGGTGTTGAGGCCGATGGCCATGGAAACCGCGGAGCCTGCAAACTGCAGGCCCAGAACATAGAGGCGCGGGACCAGGCCGTACATAAGCCCTATCAGCAGTTCCGAGACGATCACGCCGACCAAAGACGCCGCCGTCCCGCTTACGCGAGGGTAGATCGCGTCGAAGAGAAGCGGTGTCATGGCCAGCGAGACCGCAAAAGCCAGGAAGAAGCGGATCGTGGTCGAGATGCGGGCCGACGAAAAACCCGGCAGGGTCATGATGCAGGCGCCGATGCGACAGAAGATCGCAAAGAGTACCAGCACAGTCCCCTGCGGGTCAGCAATCATGAAATGGAGCCCAAAATCTTGATCTCGATGCCCTTGGCGAGTTCCACATGCGAGAGAACCGGCAGGGTGGCAAAGAGTCGTTCGATGATCATGCGCACATAGGACCGTGTTTCGGGCGATGTGACAAGAACGAAGGGCAGTCCTCGGTCCATGAATTCACGGATAACCTGGCTGGCCTGCTCCGAGAATTCTTCCAGGCTGCGCGGATCGATGTCGAATTCGACGATTTCGCCCTTGGCATCGCGCTTCAGTGCCTGGTGGAAGACGAGGTCCCACTTGGAGCCCAGGCGCAGGACACGCAGCACACCGTTGTCGGTCAGGTCGCCACAGAGCTGCTGCGCCATGCGGACGCGCACGTGCTCGACGATCTGCTCGGTCTTGCGAACATGCGGCGCGAGTTCGGCAACCGCTTCGAGGATGAGATGCAGGTTGCGGATCGAAACCCGTTCGGCAAGCAGCAGCTTCAGCACCGCCTGCAGACCGGAATAGGACATGTGCGACGAGCAGATCTCGTCGGCCAGCTTCTTGTATTCGGGATCGAGACGGTCGATCAGGACTTTCACGTCCTTGTAGGACAGGAGCTGCGGCAGGTTGTTGCGGATGACTTCCGAGACGTGTGTGAGAACCACCGACACGTTGTCGATCGGGTGGAAGCCTTCACGCTTCAGTTCTTCAGTGAAGGTTTCCAGAACCGATACGGCCGGCATGCCGAAGGCGGGCTCGCGGATCTCGTCGCCGGGCACATTCGGCTTGCGACCGGAGCCGGTGACGACGAGGACTTCGCCGACGCGCAGGTTGTTCGACGCGACCGTCGTGCCGTGAATGCGGATCTGGTAGGCCTTTTCCGGGATCGCGATGTCGTCCGTGACCTTGATTTCGGGCACCACGAAACCGTACTGGCTGGCAAATTTCTTGCGCATCTTGCCGACGCGGAAGGCGAGTTCCTGGTGGGCGCCAAGCAGGCGGGTCGAGACAAGCTTACCGAGCGCCAATTCGATTTCGGAGGTCTTGAGGACCGACTTGACCGAATCCTTCTCGGCTTCCTTGTTCTGGATGACCTTCTTTTCTTCCTGTTCGCGCTTCAGCTTGTTTTCAGCTTCCAGCTGGCGCGGGATGAACCAGGCGCCGAAGGCCATCAGACCGCCAAGGGCGGTGAACGGGATGAGGGGCAGACCCGGTACGATCGCGAGTGCGCCCATGAGGGCTGCGGCGACCGAAAGCGCGCGCGGGTAACCGCTCAACTGATTGACGACCGCCTGGTCCGTCGAACCGGGTGTGCCGCCGCGCGAGACCAAAAGGCCAGCGGCGAGCGAGACGATCAGCGCCGGAACCTGGGAAACGATACCGTCACCGACGGAGAGCTTGACGAAAACGTCGGCCGCCTCGCCAAGCTCCATGCCGTGGCGGAAGTAGCCGATGACAATACCACCAACGACGTTGATCGCCGTGATGATGAGGCCCGCGATCGCGTCGCCGCGGACGAACTTGGACGCACCGTCCATGGCACCGAAGAAGGAGCTTTCCTGCTCCAGTTCGCGGCGTCTGTGCTGGGCTTCCTTCTCGTCGATGATGCCTGCCGACAGGTCGGCGTCGATCGACATCTGCTTGCCGGGGATAGCATCGAGGGTGAAGCGGGCGCCAACTTCCGCGATACGGGTCGCACCCTTGGTGATGACGATGAAGTTCACCGTGATCAGGATCAGGAAGACGATGAGACCGATGACGAAGTCGCCGCCCATCACCAGGTTCGAGAAGCCCGCGATGACGCCGCCGGCGGCACCATGGCCCTCGTGGCCATGGGTCAGGATCACGCGTGTCGTCGCAATGTTGAGCGACAGGCGGATCATGGTGGCGATCAGCAGGATCGTCGGGAAGGACGAGAAATCAAGCGGACGCTGGATCCAGAGGGCAACCATCAGGATCAGCACCGAGAGCGCGATCGAGAAGGCCAGGCCGACATCGATGAGGAAGGGCGGGATCGGCAGGAACAGAATGCACAGGATCATTACGATCCCGAACGCGAAGCCGATGTCACGCCCGCTCGGGCTTGCCTTCGGGATTACGAGTGCAGGTGGTTGCGCCATGTCCGTTCCATCTCTTCATGAGAAGTCATCCGGAAGACCATGCTTCCGGCAGTCTGCCCGAGAGAGATAGAAGGTGAAGCTTGCGCGAGGGTGTCAGAGGCCGGCTAAAAGCCGGATTGTATTCGCGAGAAGACGAGGTTCGTGAACAGATTGATCTGCGCGCCGACGAAGGGGGCCGAAATGCCGATGGTGATCATGATCGCCAGGATCTTCGGAACGAAGGTCAGGGTCATTTCCTGAACCTGGGTCAGCGCCTGGATCAGGGCGATGACCACACCGACGATCATGCCGGCAGCAACGGCCGGACCCGAGGCGATGATGATCGTCCAGATCGCGGCCTGCAAGATATCGAGAGCATCAGCCTCATTCATGAGACGGGTATCCTTTCGGAGCGGCGAATCATGCCATCCACTCCGAAAGGACTAGCACGTTAGGAATCGGTCGTCTCGGTTGCGGGCGCCGTGCCAACGCGAACACCGACAACAATCGGGATTTCCTTGCCTTCGGTCGTGGTGGCGACCATCGTATCGCTGTAGACGCGAACCGAGGCCACGACGCCGCTGGTCTTTTCATCGGCACTGGTGATCGTCTTGCCGATGTAGGACGAGGCGTTGGTCAGGGCGTTGCCCGTGATAAGCGTCTCGAGGTTCGAGTTCATCTGGATCGACTGTTCGACCTGCGAGAACGTCGCGAGCTGCGCGATCTGTTCGCTCGCATCCATCGGATCGGTCGGATCCTGGTTCTTCATCTGGGCGATGAGCAGCTGGAGAAAGCTGTCGTAATCCAGGGAAGCCTTGGCGGACGCCTGGCTTGCCGCACTGTTCGACGTCGACTGCGTGGTGGTCGTCGTCGTGGTGCTGGTAACTGCGTCTACCGCCATGGCGCAATTTCCTTGCGGATGTGCTCGATCGTTGCCGGCGCCATTTCCTGGTTGTTCAGGATGCGATCTTCGATCGGATAGAGCTGGCGGATGGCCTTCAGCGCATCGAAGGCGCGGCCGGACGACACCATTCCGTCGATACGCTTTAGCTCGGCGAGAATCTCTTCGTTCTCGAAGCACGACAGAAGCATGATGACCGACTTGCGGAACATGGCCAGCGACTGATCCTTGCCTTCCGGATTGATCAGCATCATCTGGGCGATGAAATACAGCTGGCGCAGCGGCGTCGTTGCCTGCTCCGGCTGGAGAACGTGGTTCTCGAGCAGGAAGGTGACATCGTTCAGGAACTCGAGGGCAACCTTGCGGTCGACGCGCAGAACCGCTCCATTGATGAAAATACGTTCGCCCGACTTGAGCGAGATGCGCAAAGTGCTCTTCATTTAAGTCCATCCCTGATGATGGTTGTCACGTCGATAATGCCCTGGAAGTTTTCCGATTCGCGTTTGCGGATTCGGTCACACTCTTTCAAAATCCAGATGGCGATGGAAATCAGGTTGGCGCGGACTTCCTCGCCCAACTGGTTTTCGGGGTTTTGCAGATCTTCAATCAGCCGGACCCAGACCCGGCGGGTATAGAACAATGCCTCAATCGCCTCGCGGGAATACCCCTTCTTGTCCCGCGCGGCGCTCAGGAGCTGGATGCAACGGTCAAGGGCCTGCCGTTCGCGCTCCTTGGCGTCAGCGACGCCATCCTCCATGATTTCGGCATATGAGAACTGGTACATTCAGTTGCCCTTCACAGTTTCATTTCACCCTTTGCTCATCAAAGGTAGTTGACAAGACTCAACGCCTGGATCTTCGAGGTCAGCGTGTAAGATGCTTCCACCATGGAAAGCAGAGAGTTAACGCGAGTCGACGCTTCGTACGCATCTACTTCAATCTTGCTCGACAGGCTGGTCTCGATAATATCCACCTGAACCTTGAGCGAGGCATCCGCCTTCTCAATTCGGTTCTGCGAAAGACCAAGTTCCGAGCGCGTCGAGTTGATCCCGGTAATGGCGCGACCGGTGTAATCGACGGCTGCGTTAATCGCGACAGTAACGGCATCTGCTGGAGCACCGATCGTCATCAACTCTTTTGTGATGACGGCAGCCAAGGCGAAATAGCGAAAGCCGTCCTCGTTCGCCGAAGCCGAGGTCTGCACCGTCTCAGATTGCGTAATCCGGCTGGTCATCGTTTGGTCTGTGGCATCGGACCAGTTGGTGGTCCACTCGGTGCCTTCGAACATGGGCTCCAGCACGTTCTTGATGAAGTCCTCCATGCTCGGCGCCGAACCCTTCGCGACAATTGTCGATGGATCAACCGGTCCCGGGCCGAAGTAAAGATCAAAGGCCGATTGGAAAGCTGCTTGAGGCCCCTGATCGTATTCGGCGATCGGCTGAACATCGGTGTTGATGCCAGCAAACAGGAATTCGCCATTGGCCGACTGGTTCGCCATGCTGATCATGGTCGAAAGCGAGTTCGAGACCGTCATGACGGTCGTGTTAATTGTGTCAATGTTCGAGGAGCCCGAAATCGTGATCAGCGCGTTGTTCATCTCTTCCGCAGCGGTCGCGATCTGCTTCAAGGCTTCCTGGGACGCCGAGAGACGCTGCGTGGCGATCGAGTTGTTGCTGATCATCGAGTTCAGCCGCAGGCTTTCCCGATTGAGGTCAACCACAGTCGAGGTCTTGCTGCCGAGCTCGGCGCCGATATCCGCATAAAAGCCGGTGCTGACCTCCTGCTGCGACTTGAGCAACTCGTTCTGCGCCTGACGGATCGTCAGTCGCATGGAAGTCTGGGTCGAAAGATTAGAAACGCTGGCTGTCGACATCAGGAATTCCCCCGCCATTTCGAGAACGGCCCTCAGCATCTCGTCAACGGTGGAGACGAGCTTGGCCGCGGCCTTGTAGGACTGCTCTACATCGAGCAGCAGCGAGAGTTCTTCATCGAGGCTGACGGCCGTCTTGGAAGAATAGGTCTGGAAGGTCCGCTCGTAGAGCGCCTGCTTGTTTTCGTTTGCCGTCGTCGCGTTCGAGCGCAGCTCTTCGAGCCAGCCGATCGAGTTGCTGGCAAAGGACAGGACGCTCGCATCGGTCTTGAGATCGGCGTAACTGGAGAAACCTTGATTGGCCGCCAAAGCATCGACATAGGCGTTGATCAAGTCAGTGTAACCGGAGTTCTGACCAACGTTCCGGACGTAGTCGCTAGTAGGTGTTGAAGTGTTGATCCCACCATCGCGGATGCGCATCGGATCTCCACCTTCATCCGAGCGTACGCGGCTATTAACGCGGATCAACGCAGCTAGCCCTGCAACTGGTTTTTCCTTCAAGTCAGGGTCAAGGGGCTGTACCGGCAATACTTCACTGGGCTGGGTAAACAGGCCAGGCAAATCCAGAGAACCTATCTGGTCTTTCTCCTTGAAGGCTTCAATGAGACCACGGGCGACCTCGTCCAGCTGATTCTGAAACGTCGGCGCGATCACGTCACGGATCTGCACAAGCGCCGCCAACGAGCCTTGGCCGTCTGTATTGCCACCAACACCTGCGCGCACCGATGTTCCATCAATGAAGATGGCTTTGCCCGTAACCGTCGCATCATAAGTGTATGTGCGTTCAAAGCTGACTTCGCGCGGATCCGTCTCAAACAGCGTCGTGCCATCGTAAGTATAAAGAACCATGTCGCTGTTGTCGCGCATGTTCACGGAAACGCCGACGATCGCCGAGATTTCCTTGAGCAGCGTATCGCGCCGGTCGAGATAATCGTCCGCGTTTCCGCCGGTTGCCGTCTGGCGCACGACTGTGTCGTTGACGATCTTGAACTCGGCGAGAAGCTTGTTCAGCGTCTCAACCTGCTCGAACATCTGGGCGTCGGTATCTTCGCGCAACTCCTGCGTCGTTGCGGTCGCGTTATGCAGGGAATTTACGACGTCGATGGCATCTGTCACTACCGTTGAAGCGAGCGCGTATTCACCCGGCGCAGCGGCAAAAGCCTGCAGACTGCTTTGCAAATTTGCAAGAAAGTTGGATGGCGACAATTCTTTGTCATTGCCGCCAAGCGCATCGGAAAGCGTTGTCAGTCCATCGAGCAGCGTCGACTGCGCACTTTGCTGCCCAGTCGAGGATGCCATCTGCCGAAGCAGCGCCATCTGCTGCGACCGCTCGTTTTGCACCGTCGAGAAACCGTATACGGTCTGCGTGACCACCGCATCCCGGCGAACGTAGTTTTCGTTGCCGGTGTTGGCGATGTTTGTCGAGATCACGGACGTCTGCTGCGACGTGTTCCGAAAAATCGAGTTTGCCGTATTGAGTGACGATGCAAGCGACATAGGACTAACCTACTCTTTCGATTATCTCTTCAGGTTGACCAGGACTTCCATCAACTCGGAGCCCGTCTGGAAAACCTTAGAGTTTGCGGTGTAATTCCGCTGGGATTCGATCATGGCCGTCAGTTCTTCGGCGACATCCACGTTGGAGTCTTCGAGAGCGCCGGACAGGATCGTACCGAAGCCGCTGGAGCCAGCGTAACCGAGGATGACGACGCCCGAATCGTTAGACTGGGTGTACATGTTGCCAGCCACAGGATTGAGGTTGTCGGGGCTCTGAACGCTGGCAAGAGCGACGCGGAACTTCGGCACCAAGTCGCCATTTTCATAGGCGATCGAGACAATGCCCTTGTCGTCGATTTCGTAGCCCTTAACCTTGGAAGCGGCGTTGCCATTGACTTGACCTACTTCGACAGAGAAGGGCGATGCAAGTTGAGTGGTATCCCCGATCTCCAGCGTGATTGGGGGGACAGTCGCACCGTCAACATCAAAGGTTCCAAGTGTAATGGGCAAGACAGTGACCGCAGGAGGGGCAGATGTCGTGTCCAGCTGACCATTTACATCAAAATATAGGTCTGTGATACCTAGAACGGTTGCGGGCAAGCCTGGACCTGTCGCCTCTACAGTCCAGTGATTGTCGGCGATCTTCACATAATTAAACTCAACTAGGCGGCTAGAGCCTTGACTGTCAAAAACCTTCAAGGATGTTTTTTGCTCGAATCCAGGCGCTGCGCCATTCGGCAAGTTCACATTCAGCGTTCCTGTCGTTGACGCAACAGCAGAGATTCCAGATCCAGACAGGTCGACAGGCTCAAGCCCATCGAAACCGTTCACGACTATCGTCGGGTCAGCAGTCGAATCGTATTCGTAGCCCTGCAGGGTGTAGCCTGCGGTGTTCTTGAGCGTGCCGTCGTCCTGCAGGACGAAGGAGCCGGCGCGAGTCATGTAAGGTGTGCCATCGTCACCCTTGACGATGAAGAAGCCGTCGCCGTTGATGGCGAGGTCGGTCGTCGAGGTGGTGTAGCTGAAGGTGCCCTGGCTCGAAATCGAGTAGCGGACATCCGTTTCGACGCCACCGGAATTGTAGGCGCCGTTCGTGGTCGGCAAAATCATGGATGAAAACTGCACCGAGGCCTTTTTATAGCCGACGGTGCTGGAATTGGCGATGTTGTCAGCGACAGTGCTCAGCCGGTTCGACTGGGCGTTCATGCCGGAGACACCCGTTCGCATGGTTCCGTAAAGGCTCATGTCAAAATCCTCGTTTTGTAGTCAATGGGGAGAGTATGAGGTGGGCCTTGCGTGAAGCTGTCTGGCTCGAGGGCCCTTCAAGTTTTCACCTCGCAGCGAGGAAAAAACTGCGGCCGCTCAAGGGCGGCCGCGGCATGCAATGATCAGCTCCAGTCGATGCAGTAACCGAGGAAGCGTTTGGAATCGACGGGGTCGAAACCGAGCTTCTTGCGCAGCTTCTTGCGCAGCTTGGAGATGTGGCTTTCGACGACGTTCTCTTCGACTTCCTCGTCGAAGATGCCGTAGATCGCGTTGAAGATCTGGGTCTTCGAGACGCGACGACCGCGGTTGGAGACCAAATATTCGAGGATGCGGCGCTCGCGGCGCGGCAGGGGGAAGACGTCTCCGGCGATCTCGGGATCGCGGCCGTCAGAGAAAACCTTGATCGGACCGATCTCGGTGAAGTTGGTGATTGCCCGCAGACGCCGGCGGATCGCCGCGGCGCGTGCCAGGATTTCACGAGGATGAACCGGCTTGCGAACCACGTCATCGACGCCGCAGTCGAAGAGTGCTAGCGTCGCCTCCAGGGATGGCTGATCGCTGACTGCGATCACCGGGGCCTGGGTCCGATCGCGAATTGCCCGCGGCAATTCGAGTGTCGCCTCGCCCTGTCCGAGCAGGAAGGCTTCGACCGCCGCGATGTCGGAATCAGCGGCCGTATTGACCCATTCCCCGAACTCGCGTGGGTCGAAACCCGTCGAGGGAATGCCCTCGCGCCCAAATAGTGATGTGTATCCGTCCTTAACGAGCTCGCGCTCATCAACCACTACGATCATTCGTCCGCCTCCGAATCAGTGTGGTGTTTCGATGCACAATGCGTACGAATCGGAGGATTCACGAACAACTAGGAAAACTTAACCATAGTAATTAACGATTGATTAACCATTGGGTGCCGATTTGAACTAGATATAGTAGATGCAGCGCAAAGTCGGCACTAATTTCCGGTGGAAAAGTTAACGCAAGTTTCGCACAAGGTCTTGCCCGGCACCCTCGCATCGCAGTCTCGCCACATTTGGCAAATCGGCACAATCGTGGCTGTCAAACAACCAATGGCTGTTATTCACCGCAAAATTGTCGCGCATTGGGCGTCCAGTTTCCGTAGCCCGTTGCCACAAGATTGGCGATGACCCGACACACATAGCGCTTCTGCGCGGGGTCATTGTTTGGTCCTGCGTGGTATCTCGCGACCGCCATCGTCCAGGTCTCGTGGCGGTTGTGCAGATTGCTCAGGAAGCGCGCCGCATATTCCACATTGCGCCTCGGGTCGAACATGGCTTCGACCGAGGTGAAATGCTCTCCATGGAAATGCTGGTTGATCTGCATGCAGCCGACGTCGATGAGAACGGCGCCGCTCTCCCTGGCGCGCTGAAAGCCTTCGAGCGCCTCCTCGAGCCCGTCGAAGTAATAGGCCTTGCCCTCGACATTCATGGCATAGGGTTGAAGGCTCCCCTTGCGCCCCGTCTCCGTCAGACCAACCGAATAGAGAATGCCTTCGGGGATGCCGTATTTGGCCGCGGCGGCGCTGATTGCGCCCTCGCAGTCACGCAGGCTGGCGGCGGCGTCAGATGTAAAGCTGACCAGGGCGAGTGCTGCGAGCGTCGGAAGCCGGAGTATCCGCTGCTTGGACCAAACGCTCATCTGCCACCCTCGCTCCACCGCCTGCCATTTCACCCTGGCTCTGTCGTTCGCCGCCACCCTGACTGCCTGCCTGGAAGGACTGCTGCTGGCCAGGCTGCTGGCCCTGTGGTCCGTTCTGGCTCGTGTCGGCACTGCGGTCGACCGTGGCGACCTGCATGTTCACCTGAACCTGATCGACAACCAGACCCTGGGCGCGCAGCGCCTTCAGGATATCACTCTGATCGTTCTGCAGCTGGCGCAGGGCCGCGGGGTTGTCGACCGTCAGCTGGACGCTGAGTTCCTCACCCGACAGCCGCAGGGTGGCCGTCACGCTGCCCAACTCGATTGGCGTCATCTGGATCTTCAGAGTGTGTACGACCTTGCCCTGGCTCGACTGGGTTGCGGCATTGGCAAGTTCAGAGCCGGGAGACATGGCACCGACCCACTCGCTGTCGCCCAGCATGGCAGCCGAAATGGATGCCGCGTTGGTCGTCGACACCGGAGCGATGTAGCGACGGCTGTCGACCACGGTGACCGTCTCGACCGACTTTGCCTCGGACTGTTCAGAACCCGCTGCGCCTTCGCTCCGCAGGAGGAGAGACTGCCCCTTGCCGTCCGCCCTCACGAAACGGAAATCACGGTCACCATCAGCATCCCCGCCATCGGCAGTGGATGCGTCTGCCTGCTCTTCACTGGAGATCGCGGTCATGAGACCGTTCGCCGTCTTATTCTCGTCCTTGGCGTTCTTGTCGCCCTTGCCGATTTCCTCGCCTTTCTCCGTCAGCTTGGTCTCTCCACCGACCAGAAGCTGGAGAATATCTGCAAGGTCGGAAGCCTTCGCGTCTGAACCTGCACCATCAACCGTCGACAGATCGGCGCTGGCCTCGTCGCCAGCTTCTGCCCCCTGGCGGTCGCGA
This sequence comes from Allorhizobium sp. CTOTU50464, assembly GCA_032102365.1. Lineage (GTDB taxonomy): Bacteria > Pseudomonadota > Alphaproteobacteria > Rhizobiales > Rhizobiaceae > Allorhizobium. The sequence goes on from DAMDHD010000007.1 coordinate 167,011, forward strand.
ACGGCGGCCATGGCCTTGGCAAGCTGGGCCTTCAGCGCCGGGTCGAGCCCCTCGATCTCGACCTGCGGTTCATCGCCCCGCTTCGCGTCACCCTTGCCCTTGGCCTGCCCCTTGGCATTGGCGAGAAGCCGAACGAGATCGCCCATGGAGACGTCGTCGGGCAGAGCTTCGAGTTCTTCCAGCAGCGCATCGTCGATGGCGAGCATCTGGGCGTCTGCACTGCGCGTGGTGCCCTTGGTCTCTGGGCGATCGGCCTCGGTCTCAACACTTGCCGTGTCGTCTTCCGCCTTACGCTCCTTCGATGCGCCGCGCTCCTGCTCGCCTGAACTCGACAGTACCTTCGAGAAGCTGCCGCCGTCTTCGGACTTGTCCGCTCGGCCGGCGGCCGATGGCGAGGCTGCGCCATCCGAAACGGGCATTCTGGGAGCTGAAAGTGCGTCCATCATGGTCAGGGGCCTTCTTTCTGGAGAAGATCATCAATGGCATCGAGTTTGGACCGGCCCGTCTCGACGAAGGTGCGCAGTTCCGGATCGATCTCGGCCTGCTCGGCAGGCGGCGTTTCCGGCGCTGCGGCTGCAGGCTGAACCTCCGCTTCGGGCAAAGCGCTTTCGGTCTGTTGCGGTTGGGCGAAAGGATCCTGGAGATCCTGGTCGGCCGCTGCGGCTTCGAGGGCTGCGCTTTCGGCGGAGACCTCAGCCGGCGGCATTTGCGGCTTTTGCGCAGGCTCCGGCTTGCGCAGAACCTCCTTGGCAACTGTCTCGGCCGCCTGCCTCAGAGCGCGGTCCCGAGGCGAAAGCGCCTCTTCCGGGATGGTCATCAGCACAGCCATGGCGTCATCGACGTTTTCCGTCGGCACGCCGACGAGGCTGCCATAGAGCCTGGCGAGAGCGTCTGCACCTTCCTCGCTGCCCGAGAGCAGTTTTGCCTGTTCGGCAGCCATCGTCGCCAGTTCCTTTCGGCCGGCGATTGCAGCCTCACGGGCGACGCGGAGATAGACTTCCCGGCGGCGGTCGACATCCATGTAGCCGAGCGTCGCGTCGATATCCTCGGACTTCAAGACCTCGTAATGCTCGACCACGAAGCGCACGAAGAGATCGGCGAACTGGCTGGCATAGGGAGAATAGAGGAAGCGGCGGGCGTAGCCATTGGCGTAGAGGGATGCCTTGTCGACGATCTTGGCGTCAACTGCGACGGCGAGCGAACGGCGCAGCGCAGCCTCTTCCACGATCGTGCCGGGCGCGGTCAGACGGGCCCAGTCGTAGAATTTCAAGGCCGCAGCAGGATCTTTGGTCAAGGTGACATTGCCGGCGACCAGGGCGAGATAGGGGCCGATCTTGTCGTTTTTGTATTCAATGGCCATATCGCCGAGCGTCTTCGCAATCAGTGTGCCCTTGCCGCTCAGATACTTACGCAAGGCGTCGCTGACGCGGTTGTCGAAGTTGCCGTCGATGTCGCGAGCAACGAGATATTCGAGCGTCGCCGGGTTGCCGCCGCTCATGGCATAGATGAGCGCCGCATCGACATTGCGCGGATCCTGGAAAGTCTTCGGATCCGCCGTACGCAGCCGCTCGTCGATCGTGCCCAGCATGAAGCGCTGCATGTCCGCAGCGGAATGGTCGCCCCGGACGACGGTGTCCTGCACGAATTGCAGGGAGCGGAGCATGCGGTACGGCTCGAGCGTCTCGTCCACCTGCTGCGCATGGCTGAACGATCCGGCCGAAAGCACGGCCAGACCAGACAGCACAGAGCAAAGGAGGGACAGTCGCCGAATGGCCATGCTCACCCCTCATCCGCTTCGATGAGGATTTCGATACGGCGGTTGGCGTCAGCCAGCGGATCATCCGGAATCTGCAGACGTCGATCGGCAAAGCCCGAGACCTGCTCGACACGGTTCTCGCTCAGGCCGCCGCGAACCAGCATGTAGTAGGCACTGTGCGCACGGGCCATGGAAAGCCGCCAGTTGTCGTTTTCCGTGCCCTTGAACTGGCGTCCATCCGTATGTCCGCGAATGACAATCCGGCCCGGCTTTTCCTGAAGGAGCTTGCCCAGCCGCTCCATGGCGAGCACCAGTTCGCGGCGGGGTACGGCCGATCCGACGTTGAACATGGCAGCATCGCTCTGATCGCTGATCGTGACGAGGAGGCCGCCCTCTGCGGGCGTCACAATCAGGCCTTCGGCAAGCTTGCCAGCGGCACCGCCGATCGATTGCTCGATTTCGGCCTTCAGTTGATCGGCGGCAGCGAGCTGAGCTTCGAACTGCGCCTCGGCATTGGCGGTTTCCGGCTTGTCCTCAGTCTGTGTCTCGGGCTTGTCCGTCTCGCCGACTTTGCTTTTCGGCATATCCGGCTCTGCCGGTTTGCCCTCGTTCATTGCTTCGGCAGGCGTGGCCGGATCGACCGGCCTCTGCCCGGGAACAACCAGGGCAATCTGCTGCTCGGGCTCGGTCGAGGGATCCGCAGGCTCTGTCTGAAGCTGCGGCGCGGTCTTAGCCTGCTCGGCCGGTGTCTGTGCATCGGTCGGCTCGCCGGGCGGGCCGTTTGCCGTCTGCACCTGCTGGGTCCAGAAATCAGGATCGAAGGGGTCGCGATAGGCTTCGCCGCCCTGAGCGCCGGTCGAGGGACCGGAATCGGCGGCACCGCCCTCCCCCTTGGCGCTGACATTGGCCTGCTGGCCCACTTCCTGAGCGATTTCTGCGAGAACGGAATAGGGGTTTTCGAAGAAGTCGGCTTCAGAGTAGTTGGCCTCATCGCCCGAGGACGCGGTCTGGTCCTCGCCCGTGGCAGCAGCGGAGCCGACCTTGTCCTGATCTTCGTCGACCTGAGACCGCTCCTTCTTCTCCTCGCCCTCGCTGGTTTCGACGGGCTTTTCCAAACCCTTCTCCGTCGGCTTCTCGTCGGAGAGCTTGATCGGATTGAAGTAGCTCGCGACGGATGCCTTGGTCTCTTCGTTGGCAGCGTTTACGAGCCACATCACGAGGAAGAAGGCCATCATGGCGGTCATGAAGTCGGCATAGGCGATCTTCCAGGCACCACCATGCGCACCGTCATGGTCACCCTTGTGACGCTTGACGATGATGATCTCGTTCTTGCCGTGGTGATGGTTTTCGTCACTCATGCCAGGACTTTCTTCAGGCTCGCCGTGAAGGCGGAAATACGGGTGACGAGTGCCGCGTCACCGAACTCGGCAGTCAGATCCAGGTCCGGATCTTCGACATGGCGCAAGAATTCCGTATGGTCCGGCATTTCCGACTGGAGCTTCTGGAACAGCGCGCGCGGACCCTTGACTTCAATCGTTCCTGCCTCGCCGGCAGCTATCGCGGTCTGAAGCAGGGCTGCGAGATCCTCTACCGCCTTGTCGGCCAATGCTTCGCCAATGACCGGCGCCAGTGCTTGCGCCGCCTGTTCGCTGACGGCCAGGGAGAGTTTCTGGATTACTTCGGGCAACTTGGTCGCCAGCAGTTCCGCAAACTCGTAGCGCAGCCTCTGGTCGCGTTCGGCAAGTGCCTGGGCGTGGGCGATCTCCATTGCCTGACGCTCGACTTCCAGGCGCTCGGTCGCTTCCTTTTCACCGGCCTCGTGGCCTTCTGCAAAGGCCTCCCGCCTGATAGCCTCGATATCCACGGGCTCAGGTTCGGGCAGCGCCGGGAAATCCATATCGAAATCGTCAACGGTCGGCAGATCGAAGCTCGGCGCAGGCGGCGCCGGTGGCGCAGCCGTCGTCGAGAAATCCTTGAGATAGCGGGCAAGCGGCATGCTCATCGGCAATCGCCTCCATCGGCGACATCGGAAGACCGGCATGGGAGGCCTTCCATTTGAAGAAGATCAGACTTCAGCATATCCGTTACGCGTTCTCTCATCTTCCGACACAGTTTGAAGCTCATTCGACACGCAGGGCGCATTGCTGCCACGTGCTCTTCCTGACGTTATGGGTTCAAACTTGCGCGAAGATGAATGACGTTTCCGGCCCCCTGCCCCAGAACGGCACGCGAGCGCCGGACGCCTTAGCATCCGGCGCTTCAACCATCAGCGCTGGAAGAGCGTCAGAAGCTTCTCGGCGCTGGTATTGGCGATGGAGAGAGCCTGGATGCCGAGCTGCTGCTGGGTCTGCAGGGCCTTCAGTCTGGTCGATTCCTCGTTCATGTCGGCATCGACCAGACGGCCGATACCCTTGTCGATCACGTCCATGAGGTTGGAGACAAAGTTGTCCTGCATCTCGATACGGCTGGTGATCGCGCCGAGGGTCGCCGCGGCGTCGGTCAACTGCTGGATGACATCGTCGACGACCGTGATCATATCATCCAACATCTCCTTTGTTGTTGTTGTATCGATCTCGATGGGGCTCACAGTGTCTGGAGCCGTCGCGGTGGGCGCGTCACCCATGTCGAGCAGATAATAGAACCTAGCCGGAGGCTGCACTGCAGGAGGGATTGCGAGTGGCTCTGCATCGATTGCTTTCGTTAGAAAGCCCCTGCTTGAGTCCGCGATATCAATCAACACAGATTCAGATGTATCAAAGTCAAGCGTGGTGACCCTTACGCTTCCATCAGCGCCGCGAACAAATGATGAGACCACCTGCTTTTCACCAAGCGGATTCACATTCGTATTATACAGCCAGTTCTCACCCGAGAATGAAGCAGATTGGGCCGAGGAAATCAGCTGGTCTTTCAGCTGCTTCATTTCCTCGTTGATCTTGTTCCTGTCGACGCCCGGCTCGCTGGCGGCGACCAGTTTCGCCTTGATCGTGGACATCACATCGACGACATTGTCGAGCGCCGTGTAAGCGGTATCAACGGTTGCCGCACCGAGGCCGAGTGCGTCGGATACAGTCGACAGCGCCGCATTGTCGGAGCGCATGGTCGTGGCAATGGACCAGTAGCCGGCATTATCGGCTGCTGTTTCAACCCGGTAACCCGAGGAAACGCGCCGCTGGGTCGTCTCGAGATTGGTGTCGATCGAACGAAGCGTCTGCAGCGCCGCCATGGCGGCCGCGTTGGTCATAATACTGGTCATGCTTGGTGCCCCTAAGCGTATAGGACTGCGCATCCGACGGCTTGCCGGGAAGACGGGAGGGCATCATGCAGAACGCGCATAGGCGCGGTCCCCGTCACCGTTAACAAATCGTTAACAGCGGCAGTTAACAAACAGACCAAGGACATGGCAAGGCACCGACTTGTCTTTTGTAGTCGAAACGAAAATGCCAAAAGCCTCACGCAAGGCTCAAACGAAAATCCGCGCCTCTTACGAGGCGCGGATTCACACCGATAACATCCGACACTGTCAGGGCGGGACGAAGTCGCCCCTAGCCAGAGCGCCGCTTACTGACGGAAGAGAGTCAGGATGCTTTCGGAAGCGGTGTTGGCGATCGAGAGCGACTGGATGGCCAGCTGCTGCTGGGTCTGCAGCGCCTTCAGGCGGGTCGACTCTTCGTTCATGTCGGCGTCGACAAGGCGGCCGATACCGCTGTCGATTGAGTCAGTCAGGGCCGCCACGAAGTCTTCTTGCATGCCGATGCGCATGGAGATCGAGCCTAGGGCAGATGCGGCACTCGTCATCTCCTTCAAAGCTGTATCGACCATGGAAATTAAGCCCCTAAGTTGGCTCGGGGTCGTCGTTGTGGTAAGAGTGAATGCGCTCACAGATACACCAGCAGAGGTGGCCCCGGTCGGCGCAACACTCAACGTATCCACAGCCCAAGCAACCGGAGTCGCCTGTGTGTCCGTCGCCGCAACTTCTTGCGTCGGAACGGTGCTTTGCTGAACAGCAGCGACCCAAGCGTTGTCCCCTACCTTAACAAAGTCAGAGGGAACATAGTTGATGTTGCCTATGGTGCCGGCGGTTGTTGCGCCCGTGGCAACCTGACCGTTTGCGTCAAAGATTGCTCCGGCATTAATGACATCTTCGGTCGTGTATGTGCGCACGTTCACCGCCGCCAGAACGCCGCCCGTGTTGATATTCAGAACAACCCCATCGCCTTCGATGTTGATCAGTTTGTCCAAGATGCCTGCTTTAGCGCCGAGACTTGTGTCAAAGAGTACATTGTTGGACCCGAATGCATAGTCCACCGTCTGGACAGAAACAGCACCTGATGAATCTCGAACGAAAGACGTCACGACGCTGGCCGCCGTCCCAACATCAGCCTTGAGCCAATTCTGTCCGGAAAAGGTGGCTGCCTCCGATATGCTCACAAGTTGCTGTTGGAGCTGGAGAATTTCTTCTTGAATTTTGGTTTTGTCGACGCCGTCTTCTGAAGCGGCGACGAGCTTGTTCTTGATTTCCTTTACGACTTCAACCGCCGATTCCATACCTGCATATGCAGTATCGATCTTCGCCGCGCCAAGGCCCAGAGCATCCTGGACTGCGGAAAGTGCGCCATTGTCGGAGCGCATAGTCGTGGCAATAGACCAATAGGCGGCGTTGTCGGCAGCGCCACCGACGCGGAGACCGGAGGAGACGCGCGCTTGCGTGTCCTGCATTTTGGAATCGATGGAGCGGAGAGTCTGAAGCGCAGCCATGGCTGCGTTGTTGGTCAGAATGCTGGTCATGATCGTGTCCCTTGAATGGCTAGTTTTCGGGTGGGACATCCCGGTCGGTCCGGGGACGATGATGCGGCCTAATGCCCTTAACCAGTTCTTCGTCTTGGTTAACTCATCGTTACATGAGGCCATGTAACGCGGACATGGTTAATGACGGGTTAATCGCTGGGGAAAAATGACTAAAGCTGCGAAACGAAGGAAGCCGCCCTGGTGAGGGCGGCTTGAAACTATCGAGCAATACCTGGAGCTTAACGGAAGAGCGACAGGATGACTTCCGAAGAAGAGTTGGCAATAGAAAGCGACTGGATGGCCAGCTGCTGCTGGGTCTGCAGGGCCTTGAGGCGCGTCGACTCTTCGTTCATGTCAGCGTCAACGAGACGGCCAACGCCCTTGTCGATCGACTGCGACAGCTTTTTGACGAACTCGCCCTGCATGTCGATGCGCGACGAAACCGAACCGAGAGCCGATGCTGCGCTGGTCATCGTGGTCAGCGCCGTGTCCACCATGGAGATCAGGTTGCTCAGCTGATTGCTCGTGGTGTTTGCAGTCAACTGGAACGTCGAAACCGTCGTCTGGTTGGTCGAAGCTGCCAGAGCGCCCGCAGACGTATCAACAACCCATGCGTACGTCGTCGTGTCCGTTGCAGCAACTTCCTGCGTTGTGGTCGCAGTTCCCTGCTGGACTGCCGCTACCCAGAGATCGTCCTTGATTTTGACAAAGCCTACGCCGTTGCCCGCTGCATCAGAGGCGGTCGTTGCTGCCACGCTACCATTGGCATCGAATGTTGCGCCCGCTGCGATGACCTGCTGCGTCGTGTAGCTCTCAACATTGTAAGCCGTTACAGTGCCGCCGACATTGATGTTAAGGACGACCCCGTCGCCTTCAATGTTGTTCAGCTTGTCAAGAATACCTGCCTTCGCGCCTGCACTTGTGTCGAACAAGACGTTATTGGCAGTGAAGTTGTAGTCAACCTTCTTGACCGAAACGGCACCGGTGTCATCACGCACGAAGGACGCGACCACGCTGGTTGCGGTACCGACATCAGCTTTGAGCCAGTTTTCCCCCGAAAACGAGGCTGCTTCCGAAATGCTGGTCAGCTGCTTCTGGAGCTGGGTGATTTCTTCCTGGATCTTCGTCTTGTCAACGCCGTCTTCAGTAGCAGCAACAAGCTTGTTCTTGATTTCCTTGACGACCTCGATGGCCGATTCAATGCCGGAATAACCGGTGTCGACCTTGGCAGCGCCGAGCCCGAGCGCGTCGGAGACCGCGCCGAGAGCGCCATTGTCCGAACGCATGGTGGTGGCGATCGACCAGTAGGCAGCGTTATCAGCGGCTTCGCCAACTCGCAGGCCAGACGATACGCGGCTTTGCGTCGATTCCATGCTCGACGCAATCGAGCGGAGGGTAGAAAGTGCAGACATAGCTGCGATGTTGGTGAGAATGCTAGTCATAGAATTTGCCCCTTGATGGCATGAATGGAAGGGCATTCCGGCATCTACCGGAAAACAGCGGTCAGCATCATGCTTGTTAACCAATTAATAATCGTGATTAACTCGCCGTCTTCATCGCCAAGCTTTATCCTTAACTTGGTTAATGAAGAACTAATCCAACACAAGACTTAATAATATTTTTCCTGAATCCGCAGAAATTAAGGTATGCGCGCGTAATACATAAACTTTAAAAAAAAATGAAGCCGCAGCTGTGTCAGCTGCGGCTTCAGCTGTCTGGCGATCCGTCGTTTAACGGAAGAGCGACAGGACGTTCTGCGAGTCGGAGTTGGCGATCGAGAGCGCCTGGATAGCCAGCTGCTGCTGGGTCTGCAGGGCCTTGAGGCGCGTCGACTCTTCGTTCATGTCAGCGTCAACGAGACGGCCAACGCCCTTGTCGATCGACTGCGACAGCTTTTTGACGAACTCGCCCTGCATGTCGATGCGCGACGAAACCGAACCGAGAGCCGATGCTGCGCTGGTCATCGTGGTCAGCGCCGTGTCCACCATGGAGATCAGGTTGCTCAGCTGATTGCTCGTGGTGTTTGCAGTCAACTGGAACGTCGAAACCGTCGTCTGGTTGGTCGAAGCTGCCAGAGCGCCCGCAGACGTATCAACAACCCATGCGTACGTCGTCGTGTCCGTTGCAGCAACTTCCTGCGTTGTGGTCGCAGTTCCCTGCTGGACTGCCGCTACCCAGAGATCGTCCTTGATTTTGACAAAGCCTACGCCGTTGCCCGCTGCATCAGAGGCGGTCGTTGCTGCCACGCTACCATTGGCATCGAATGTTGCGCCCGCTGCGATGACCTGCTGCGTCGTGTAGCTCTCAACATTGTAAGCCGTTACAGTGCCGCCGACATTGATGTTAAGGACGACCCCGTCGCCTTCAATGTTGTTCAGCTTGTCAAGAATACCTGCCTTCGCGCCTGCACTTGTGTCGAACAAGACGTTATTGGCAGTGAAGTTGTAGTCAACCTTCTTGACCGAAACGGCACCGGTGTCATCACGCACGAAGGACGCGACCACGCTGGTTGCGGTACCGACATCAGCTTTGAGCCAGTTTTCCCCCGAAAACGAGGCTGCTTCCGAAATGCTGGTCAGCTGCTTCTGGAGCTGGGTGATTTCTTCCTGGATCTTCGTCTTGTCAACGCCGTCTTCAGTAGCAGCAACAAGCTTGTTCTTGATTTGCTTGACGACTTCAATGGCTGCGTCCATACCTGAGTAAGCGGTATCGACCTTGGCAGCGCCGAGCCCGAGCGCATCAGATACAGCGCCAAGGGACGCATTGTCTGAACGCATAGTCGTCGCGATGGACCAGTACGCAGCGTTATCAGATGCCGAGCCGACACGCATACCGGAAGAGATACGAGACTGCGTCGATTCCATGCTGGACGAGATCGAACGCAGTGTGGAAAGCGCAGCCATTGCGCTGTTGTTGGTCAGAATGCTGGCCATAGGATTTGTCCCTTAAAAACGAGATACAAGAGGGGACATACCGGACTTGAAAACTTACCGGTCACGGACGTTCGGCATCATGCCATTTGGTATTTTTCGTTGCTACCAGACCCGTCGTGCGAGGTCCAAACTCGCAGCCAATCCTTGCCAACTTCTTTACAATTGAAGGCAGCTCAGAGGGCGCTGATGACGTGGTGAATCCCCCGTAAGGGAGCGTGGTGAATCAACCCTCAACCGTCATGGTTAACTCAGGCAAACGATCGGACGAGGCTTCCGACGAGCAGGTTCCAGCCGTCGATCAGGACGAAGAACAGGATCTTGAAAGGCAGCGAGATCGAGGTGGGCGGCAACATCATCATACCCATGGCCATGGTGATGGTCGCGACCACCATATCGATGACCAAGAAGGGGAGGATGATCAGAAAGCCGATCTCGAAGCCACGGCGAATTTCCGACAGCATGAAGGCGGGGATCAGCACGCGGTAGTCGACCCGGCCGTCCACGATGGTGGCCTGGCCGCGCTCGTTGGCAATGTCGACGAAGAGGGCGAGATCCTTGTCGCGCGTGTTGGCCGTCATGAAGGTGCGGAAGGGCTCGGCAATCAGGGCGACGGCTTCGGCTTCGGTGATCTGATTGTTGATCAGCGGCTGCACGCCCTCGCGCCAAGACCGGTCCATGGTCGGCGCCATGACATAGAAGGTCATGAACAGCGCCATGCTGGTCAGGATCATGTTGGAGGGGGTTGTCGCAAGACCCATGCCGGAGCGCAGGATCGAAAAGGCGATCAGGAAACGCGGGAAGCTCGTCACCATGATCAGAATGCCCGGCGCGATCGAGAGCACCGTGAGCAAACCGAAGGTACGAATGATCCACGCCGCCACCGATCCATCGATCGGGGTGTTGAAGATATCCGTCGGCAACTGCTGTGCTACAGCCAGTTGCGGCGCCATCATCATGACGGCGACGAGGAGTAGAAACCGAATCATTCGATCACGAGCGTTCTGAACATCACCTTGGATACGCGGCCTTCCGAGCGCAGGTCAACTCGCTCCTGAAGGTCATCCTTGAGATATTGAAAGCCGCGCGGACCTTCGACCTGTTGCAGTGATACGGTGCGCAGATAGGCCATGATGTCCTGGTGCACCGCCTCGGCGATCTGGACGTCCGGCGGACCGTTGAACATCAGGGCCACTTCCAGACGGATCCAGTTTTCCGAGGGGTAGGCAAGGTTCGTGGTGATCGGCTCGAGCGCCACCACGCCATTGGCCTCGGTCGAGATCGGGGGAAGCCCCTCCTCGTCCTTTTTCGCCTCGCCACCGTGCTCGCCGGCAGCCGCGGCTTCGGCTGCCTTCGCAGCCTCCTCGGCCTGTTTGACCTGGGGCGCCAGCATATTACCGATCACCCAGCCGCCACCGCCACCGACGGCGGTCAGCACGACCAGGGGGATGACCAGTGCCATCAATCCCGACTTCTTCTTGCCTTCGCCTTCCTGAGGTTCTTCCATGTCCTTTGTCCCCGGGTCGCGTCAGAAGGGCGAGTAGATGTCGACGACCTGCTGGCCGATCGGCGGCTGCTGCACCTCGGTCAGACGGCCACGGCCGCCATAGGAGATGCGGGCTTCGGCGATCCGATCGTAGGAGATCTCGTTCTCGGCATCGACATCCTGCGGCCGCACGATACCGGCGACGTTCAAGATCCTGAGCTCGTGGTTAACGCGGACCTCCTGCGAGCCGCTGATCAACAGGTTGCCGTTTTCGAGCACACCGGTGACAACGGCTGCGACGAGCAGGTTGAGCTTTTCAGAACGCTCGGTCTTGCCCGAGCCCTTTGAGCTCGTGTTGGAATCGGTCGACAGATCTCCGGAGGTTCCCGTATCCGTCGAGAAGCCAAGGAAGTTCGTGACGTTCGCGCCCCAAGACAGGCCCGTGCCGTTCGTGCGGCTACGGTCCGTCTTGTTGTCGAACGACGCGCGGTCGTTGATCTCGATGTTGACCGTCAGGATGTCGCCGACATTCAGAGCGCGCGCGTCCTTGAACAGCGCCGACTGGCTGTCGCTCCACAGCGAATAACCGCTCGCCGTCTGGATCGGCTGCTTCGGATACATGGCCATCTGCGGGGTCTGGCTGTAGCGCAGACCGGACCCGATCGGGCTCATGGATGGCGCGTTGCCGATTTCCTTGATGGTCTGGCTCTGGCAGCCGGCCAGGAGGAGTACGGCCAGCAGTGCCGGAAAACGCTTCATCATGATGGGTCCTTCGATGTGGTGGGGTCGCCGGCGCTCGACATGATCGAGGCGACCTGTGCCGCCTTGTCCGCGCTCATCTCCGTGAGGATCAGGCTCGACTGGCGGGGTGGCAACTTCATGATGATGGCTGCAGCGAGGATGACGTTCGTCTGCTCGAGCTGCGGGGCCGCCGCATCCGGCGCCATCTTCTTGTAGATTTCGACGAGCTGGCCTTCTGCCTGCTTCATGAATTCATTCCGGCGACCGAGCCAGTCCTCGTATTCGGCGCGGCGCTCCTCGAGGATCGCGATGCGGCTGTCGACATCGGCCTGGAGTTTCTCCAGTTCCTGCTTCTGGAGCAGGTAGCGCTGGTCGCGGGCCGCATCGGCAATCCCGGTGCAGAACTGGCGGATCTCGGCTTCCGTCGGGCTTTCGGCGGCCTGCTGCTGGCCGACAGCGTTTTGCGCGAAGGCCGGGAGCGTTGCGATCGCGAGAACGGCAGCAGCATTGCGCAGCGCGATGCGGGAAAAACGAGAGGGGCTTGCATTCATCATTGCAGGACGAGCTCCGCTTGCAGGGCGCCGGCCGACTTGATCCCCTGAAGGATCGCGATCACGCCGTCCGGCTTCACGCCAATGCTGTTCAGGCCGCTCACGAGAGTTCTGAGGTCGGGGCCGTCGACGATGGCGATCTGGTCGCCTTCCTGGCGGATGGAGATATCGGTCTGCGGCTGGACGGCCGTCTCGCCGCGAGAGAAGGGCTCCGGCTGGATGATCTGCGGTGTTTCCTGCACCTGGACGGTCAGGGTGCCGTAGCTGACAGCCACGCGCGACACGCGGACATCGGCGCCGATGACAATGGTACCGGTGCGCTCGTTGATCACGACGCGGGCCGGAGAGTCCGTCGCGACGACGAGGTTTTCAACGTCGGCCATCAGCCGGGCGAGATCTGCGGTGCGCGGCTTCTGGACGACGATCTCCAGGCTGTCACGCGCTTCGGCAATCGGCGCTCCATAATTGGCAGCCGCATAGGCGTTGATCGTGTCGGCGACCCTCAGCGCCGTCGTGAAGTCGGGATTGCGCAGTTGCAGGACGAGATTGAGGCTGTCCTTGAACTTGGACGGCAGCTCGCGCTCGATGATCGCCCCGGTCGGCACCCGGCCCGAGGTGGTGATGCCCTGCTGGACGGCTGCGGCATCGCCCTGGGCATTGACGCCGGAGACGACAACAGAGCCTTGCGCGACGGCGTAGATCTGGCCATCGGCGCCGGTGAGCGAGGTCATGACCAGCGTTCCGCCGCGCAACGAGGTCGAGTCGCCGAGAGAGCTCACCGTCACATCGATGCGGCTGCCGGGGCTGGCGAAGGGTGGGAGATTGGCGGTGACCATGACGGCGGCCACGTTCTTGGCGTTCGACTGCCCGCCCTGGGTGGAGATCCCGAGGTTCTGCAGCATGGCGCGCATGGACTGGTCGGTGAAGGGCGAGGACCGCAGGCTGTCGCCCGTTCCCTGCAAGCCGACGACGAGGCCATAGCCGATGAGCTGGTTGTCACGGCCGGACTGCAGCGAGGCAATGTCCTTGATGCGCGAATTGGCGCTCAAGGCCGGCTCAAGCGGAGCCAGGACCAGCGCCAGGGCACAGATTGCGATCCGCAGGGGTGCAGTCAGTCTCATTTTGCCATCACCTGTACGGTACCATCGGCCATAACCGTGCCTGAGACGATCGAGCCGGAATCGATGTTGCGGACCTTCACGACGTCGCCAACGGAGGCATCGGTCAAAGGGGTGCCGCTCGCGCTGATCAGCATGTTGCCGATCGCGAAGGTCAGGCGGACGCTGGTGCCTCGCTTGACGGCAAAGGCTTCACGCAGGCCGTGGACCGGAATGGTCCGACCGGGCAAGAGCGTGCGCTTCGCCACCATGCCGACGACTTCCTCGCGGGTGCGGGCATAGCCGCCCGCGAGGTTGGGGTTCGTCACGTCAACCACGTCGAGCTGTTCGGAGGAAATGGTTTCGCCCGGATAGATGATCTGCTTGGGGATCACGGCCGTGTTCTGCGCCAGCGCCGTGCCGGCGGCGAAGCCAAACGCTGCCGCGGCGATTGCCGCCGCCCGCAGGGCATGTCCGATTTTCCGGCGAAACCTCATGTTTGCCTCCAGTTGTCTTACTTGAGGTTCTTGCTGACGATCTGAGCCATCTCGTCGGCAGTGGTGATGACCTTGGAATTCATCTCGTAAGCACGCTGGGCCGAGATCATGTCGGTGATCTCCTTGACCGAGTCGACGTTCGAGGCTTCCAGGTAGGACTGCTTGATGTAGCCGAAGCCCGGATCTTCCGGCGCGCCGACAATTGCGGCACCCGAGGCGGCCGTTTCGGCAAACAGATTGTCGCCGAGCGGCTTCAGGCCGGCTTCGTTGACGAAGTTGGCAATCGTCAGCTGGCCGAGATCGGTGTAGTCGGCGTCGTTGCCGATACGGGCCTGAACCTGACCGGTGCGGCTGATGACGACTTCACTCGCATCCTGCGGAATGGTGATCTGCGGCGTGACGAGATAGCCGTCGATGGTGACGAGCTGACCCTCGGCATTCATGTTGAACGCGCCGGAGCGGCTGTAGAGGGTGGCACCATCCGGGCTTTCGATCTGGAACCAGCCACGGCCGATCAGGGCGAGATCCAGTTCGTTGCCGGTCTGGGTGAGCTGGCCCTGGGTGTGAATGTTGCGGACGGCAGCCGTCTGGACGCCGAGACCGATATTGGCACCTTCCGGCACGATGGCCTGGTTGGCACGGTTCGGCACGCCCTGCGCGCGCTCCGTCTGGTAGAGAAGGTCGGAAAACTCCGCACGCGCCCGCTTGAAGCCGGTCGTGTTGATGTTGGCGATGTTGTTCGCGATGACCTCAAGATTGGTCTGCTGGGCATCCATACCCGTGGCTGCGATGGCGAGCGCTCTCATAATTCGGTACCCCTGTCAGATCTGCATCTTGGTGATTTCGAGATAGGCGTTGACGATCTTGTCGCGGAACGCGATCGCCGTCTGGAGCGACTGTTCGGCCTGCATGACGGCATCGACCACCTCGCGGGTGTTTGCCTTGCCCATCAGGCCGTCAAAGGAAGCCTGCTCGGCCTGCTTCAGATTGTCGGATGCCTGGATCGCCATGCTGTTGAGCGCCGACAGGAAAGTTTCGCCGGTCATGGTGCCCGGGGTCGTGCCTTCCGTGGTGAGGCCCTTCGTGGAGAAGGAGCTCGACAGGGAGTCGAGGCCGTTGATGCCCGACAGGGCGCTCGTCTTGGTTACGGATTCAATCATTGTGAGGCCTTCAGCAACGCTATGGTCTGAGAGATCATGTCTCGGGTCTGCTTGATGGTCTGCAGGTTGGCTTCGTAGGTGCGGTTGGATTCCCGCATGTCAGCCATTTCGACGAGGATGTTGACGTTCGGCATCTTGACGATGCCGCGCTCGTCGGCAGCCGGATTGCCGGGGTCGTATTCCTCGATGAAATCGGCGAAGTCGACGCCAAGCTTCTTGACCTCGACTGTCTCTGCGCCGCTGACGCGATCGAGCTCGGCGCCAAAGGTCACCGTCTTGCGCCGGTATGGGTCGGCACCAGGGGTGTCGCCCGTCGTGCGCGCGTTTGCGATGTTTTCGGAGACGATCCGAAGGCGGGTCGACTGGGCTTCAAGCCCGCTTCCGGCAACCTTCAGTGTGGCAAGCAGTGGATCGGACATCAGCGTTTCACCGTCATTAGCATCATGCGATGGAAGGAGGACATCAGCGAGGTGTTAAGCTCGTGATTGCGCTTGATCTCGCCGGTCTTGCGGAGTTCGTCCGACAGGGCGACCGTGTTGCCAGACTCCTGGATGCCGATCTCGTTGTTGAGATCTTCTTCCTCGATGGCGATGTTGCGGTCGCTGAAGTCGGCCGACGCCATGTGACCCGGCTGGGTGACGGCCATACCCTGCACCATGCCGGTCTTGTCCAGAACAGCGCTGAAGGGCGTGATGTCCTTGGCCACAAACTTGGGCGTGTTGGCATTGGCGATATTGGTCGCCACCACCTGCTGGCGCACCGAAAGCCATTCCGCCTGTCTTGAGGCAAGCTCGAACAACTGGATGGGATTCATGGGCGTTACTCCGTCTTTTACTGATCGGAGCCTAGGCCAGTAATCTTGCGTGGGACTTGCCCGCCCCACGCTTCCTCAATTGTTTTGAACAACCTCGCCCGCCGACGTCACGATGACCCATCTGCCGTCGCGCTGTTCGAGCGTCGCCACCCGGCTGTTGTCCGGCAGGATCGAGCCGACGCGGACAAGATACATGCCAGCCTTGTCCTCGATCAGCGCACGGCCATTGGCCACATGCAACAGCCGGAAACCGGATCGTCCCGGGAAAGGCTGGCTGGCTTGGGTCTCGAGACCATCGGGCTGCTCACGTCCCAGGGTCGGGACAGTCGCGGTGACGATCTGGTCGACCTGAGCTTCGGCATCGCCCTCACCGCCTTCGTCGTCACGATCGACCAGGGCAAGGGGAGACACGCTGAAGACATCACGGCCCGGGCCTTCCGGCAGATCGCGCGTGCGTTCCCAGTCGGCGACACGCACCCCGAACTTCTCTTCGTTGAAGAAGACATACCAGGGGAAGAAGGCTGCGCCGCATGCGAGCGCTATGCCGGTATAGGCCAGAACACGGTCAATGGTCGGAATACGGCGTTTCGCCAGGACCGGTCGCAGCGGAGCCACGGGCTCGTCAGCATCGAAATCGGTCATGGTCAGCCCCTTTGTCGCATGCCCTGCCCGCCGGCCGCCGCCTTCAGGGCGTTGGCCAGATCGGCATAGGCGTCGAGCGCCGGCTTTTCGCCCGGCGTCTGTTTCAGAATGTCGTAGATGACCGGCACCTGCTTGATCGCCATGTCGAGATCAGGATCGGAACCGTTTCGATAACCACCAATCAGGCGCAGGTCGCGCGTTTCCTCGAACCGGTGGATCAGCGCCTTCAGACGCGAAACCAGCTTTTCCTGCTCCGCCGTCCAGGCTTTGCGTGCCAGACGGGAAATCGAGGTCAGAGGGTTGATCGGCGGGTAGCGCCCCTCGTCGGCCAAGGCACGATCAAGCACGATGTGGCCGTCGAGAATACCGCGCGTCGAGTCCGCGATCGGATCGTTGTGGTTGTCGCCATCGACAAGGATCGAGATGATCGCGGTGATGGTACCCGCGCCTTCGGCGCCGGGACCGGCGCGCTCCAGGAGACGGGGAAGCTCGGTGAAGACCGACGCCGGATAACCGCGCGCGATGGGCGGCTCGCCGGCTGCAGTTGCCACTTCGCGGATCGCATGGGCAAAACGGGTGACGCTATCGACGATGAAGAGGACGTTCTGGCCCTTGTCGCGGAAATGCTCTGCGATCGTGATCGCCGTCAGCGGCGCCATCTTGCGCAGCATCGGGCTTTCGTCGCTGGTGGCGACCACCGCAATCGACTTGGCCATGTTGTCGCCGAGCGTATCCTCGATGAATTCGCGCACTTCACGGCCACGTTCGCCGACGAGCGCAATCACCACCTTGTCGAAGGCGTCTGCACGCGCGAGCATGGAAAGAAGCGTGGACTTGCCGACGCCGGAACCGGCGAAAATGCCGAGACGCTGGCCAAGGCAGAGCGGCGAGAAGATATCGATGGCGCGGACACCCGTCTTGAAGCCGGTTTCGACGCGGCGGCGGGTCATGGACGGCGGCGCGGTGGTCGAGATCGGCCGGCGCTCCGGACCGGGCGCAAGTGCCGGTCCATTATCGATGGGATCCCCGAGCGCATTGATCGTGCGCCCACACCAGCTGTCATCGGGGGCGACGCGGAAGGCGCCCTTGCGGATGACCACATCATGGATGCCGATCGGCTCGCCTGGCTCGATCGGGCAGACATAGCAGACGTCCGGCTCGACGCGGACGACTTCGCCCAGATGGACACCAGTGGCCGAGCGATGGGCGACGAATTCACCGAGACGCACATGCCGCGACAGACCCGTCACGGTGTAGTGACCGGCTGCGATCGTGCGGACATGGCCGCCCTGGGTGACCGAATGACTGGGGTTGGAATAGCGCTGCGCCAGAGCCGCCAACTGTCCGAGCTTCGGGGAGAGCGGGAGTTCTTCGGGGTTTGGCGCAGTCATGGCTTTCCGATCTCAGGCTTAGTTGCCGCCGCCGAGGACCTTGATCGCCTCGCTCATGGTGTTTTCGCTCGAGCTGATCAGCGAGCTGATCGCCTCGAACGCACGGTTGACCTGGATGAGCTGCGTCATCTCGCCGATACCATTGACGTTGGAGTTCTCGACATAACCCTGCAGAACCGAGATTTCCGGGTTGTCGACGACCGGCTGCGGATTGTCGACCGTGGTCACGCCGCTGTTTTCGAAACGGAGGAAGCCGTTGCGGACATCGGCCGTGAAGACGCCGAGCGTGGCGACGACGCGTCCGTCCTGCATGATCTGACCGCTCGCGCCAACTTCCGGCGGACCACCGGCCCGGTTGAGCTGGATCGGTGCGCCACCTGCATCGAGGACCGGATAACCGCGTGTGGAAACGAGCGCGCCGGTGTCGGTCATGGTGAAGCGGCCGTCGCGCGTCAGGACCTGGCCCACTGGCGTATCGATCGAGAACCAGGCGTCACCCTTGATGGCGAAGTCGAGCACGTTGCCGGTCTCGATGAGTTCGCCGCTCTTGGTGGATAGATAGTCGTTGCCCTGGCTGACGAAGGCGACCTTCGCGTTGAGATCATTGCCGGTGCGGCTCAACATTTCGTCGAACTTCACGTCCGTCGAGCGGAAACCAACCGTGTTCACATTGGCCATGTTGTCAGCGATCGTGGTGAGACGGCGCTCGAGGGCCATCTGCGACGACAGGGACACGTAAATACCGGATTGCACCGTTTTTCCTCCCCAGGTGAAGAATATCAGTAAATCATTATTTAACGCAGGGTAGCCTACGCTCTACTCGCTCTTCTTGCGGCAAAAGGCTTGCGCGAAACTGTTGACCGGAGCCCTTTTGTCCGGGGATCAAGCGTGGCCCAAAATTGGCTCCGTCATTCAGCCTCACGCAAGGCAGGAGCTCTATCGCTTACGGTGAATAGTAACGTTCGGGTGCGGGCAAAATGAACATTATCGTCGGTTTCATCATCACACTGGGCTGCGTACTCGGCGGCTTCATGGCCATGGGTGGCCACCTGGATGTTCTCGTCCAGCCGTTCGAGCTCGTCATCATCGGCGGCGCGGGTGTGGGTGGCTTCATCATGGCCAACCCGATGAAGGTCATCAAAGACACCGGCAAGGCGATGGGCGAGGCCTTCAAGCAGAAGGTGCCGAAGGAGCGCGATTATCTCGACGTTCTCGGCGTTCTCTACTCTCTGATGCGCGACCTCCGCACCAAGTCGCGAAACGAGATCGAAGCCCATATCGACAATCCGGAAGAATCCTCCATCTTCACCGCCGCTCCGAACCTCCTGAAGAACAAGGAACTGACCGCGTTCATCTGTGACTATGTTCGCCTGATCATCATCGGCAACGCGCGCAGCCACGAGATCGAAGCGCTGATGGACGAGGAAATCGAGACCATCCACTACGACAAGATGAAGCCCTACCACGCCATGACCGCCATGGGCGACAGCTTCCCGGCTATCGGTATCGTCGCGGCCGTTCTTGGGGTTATCAAGGCCATGAGCAAGATCAACGAGTCGCCCGAGGTTCTGGGTGGCCTGATCGGCGCCGCACTCGTCGGCACCATGCTCGGCATCTTCCTCTCCTACTGCCTCTGCAACCCGATCATCGCCCAGATCAAGATGGTCCGCACGAAGCAGCATCGTCTCTACATCATCGTGAAGCAGACGCTGCTCGCCTACATGAACGGCTCGGTCCCGCAGGTGGCACTCGAATACGGCCGCAAGACCATCTCCTCCTATGAGCGTCCGTCGATCGACGCCGTAGAGCAGGAAATGATGAACCCGGGCGGCGGCGGTGAAAGCAAGGCGGCCTGATCATGACGGAAGCTCAAACTGATACTGCACCACGCATGGACCGCGCCCTTCTGGCCAAGCTGACCGGCGGGCTCGGAGATTCCAAGACGCTGCAGCGCCTCTGTGCGGACTTCGGCCAGCTCTACGTGGAATTCCTGCCCGACGTCTTCCACAGCGAGACCGGTCTCCACATGCAGGTCCATTACAACGGCCACGAAAGCGGGCTGATGACGGATCTGATCGCCGATCTCGGCGACAATGTTTCGCTGGCCGACGGACAGCTGCGCAACTGGTCCCCGAATTTCGTGCTGGCTTGCGGCAACAGCTTCGTCATTACGTTGATGGAGAACCTGCTCGGTGCCTTGCCCGAGACGATCCAGGAGCCGATCGAACGTCCCCTCTCCCAGATCGAACTCGATCTAGCGGTTATGGTCTATGACAAGATCGCCAACGTGCTGCGCTCTGGCGTCAACGCGGCCGGCGGCTTCGAGCCGCTTCTCGAGAAGGCCCACAATGCCGAAGACCGGCCGAAGCCGGAAGAAGATCATGTCGACGAATATGCCGTGACCGTAAAGCTCGGCATTACGCTCGGCACGGTCACCTCGGAATTCTACCTGATCATTCCGCAGAAGGCCCTTCTGAAGACCGTTGTCACCATGCCGAAGTCCAAGGGCCAAGGCGGCAAGTCGAAGAAGGAATGGCAGGAGCAGATCGCCGAACAGGTGCGCCGGTCCCAGGTGACGCTTGAGGCCCGCATCCGGCTCGACAGCCTGACCCTGTCGACGGTTTCGCGGCTGGTCGCCGGCGACGTCATTCCCTTCCGCGACAAGGGAGACGTGATGGTCGACGTCAGCGCAAACGGCAAGAACCTCTATGTCTGCGAATTCGGCCGTGCGGGCGACAATTACACGGTCCGGGTGAAGGACAATGTGAGCAGCGAAGATGAGATCTTAAAGCATTTGATGAGCTAGGCATTTGCCGGGGCTTGACCCACGGCAGCTTGAGGCAAGTTTCAAGAGGAATAATCAATCCATGGCAACGAAGAAGACACCACCGAAGGATGACGACGCTCTGGCGATGCCAGGTGCGAGCGACACCGATTTCGACCAGGCGGTCGACGACCTTCGCGGCGTCCTAAAGGCAGATGCCGAAGGCGGACTGGGCGATTTCAGTTCCGACCTCGGCCTTAAGGACGACCCGCTTGCGGCGTTCGAATCGGATTTTGGCGGCGGCGCTGCAGCGGCCCCGAGCGACGACTTCGGCCTCGGCGATTTCGGCGGGTCCAGTGATCTTGGCGGCGGCAGTGATTTCGGTGGGACCAGCGACTTCGGCGGCTCCAGCGATTTCGGTGGCTCGAGCGATTTCGGCGGCGGCGACTTCGGTGGCTCGACCGGAACCCAGCAGGAACCGGGCAGCGGCCTCAGCGCCAATCTCGACCTGATCATGGACATCCCGATCGAGGTCCAGATCGTGCTCGGCTCCAGCCGCATGCAGGTGTCCGGGCTGATGAACCTCGAGGAAGGCGCCATCATCGCGCTGGACAAGAAGATCGGCGAGCCTGTCGAGATCATGGTGAATGGCCGGCGCATCGCGCGCGGCGAGATCACCGTTCTCGAGAACGACGATACACGATTTGGTGTCAAACTGATTGAAGTGATGGCGACCAAGACATCCTGACCCATGACGGGCCAGAGAGGACAAGACCATGATGGACTTTGACGATTTTGGCGGCCCCTTAACCGGAAAACCCCTCTCCCAAGCCGACAAGGCAGCTGCCGTGCTGCTGGCCATGGGAAAGGGCGTCGCCGGCAAGCTGCTCAAATATTTCACGCAGGCCGAGCTGCAGACGATCATCGCGTCTGCACAAACCCTTCGCACCATTCCGCCGGATGAGCTGACCGAACTGGTCAACGAATTCGAAGACCTCTTCACCGAGGGCGCCGGCCTGATGGACAATGCGAAGGCCATCGAGAGCATTCTCGAAGAAGGCCTGACGCCGGAAGAAGTCGATGGTCTCCTGGGGCGTCGCACCGCCTTCCAGGCCTATGAAGCCTCCATCTGGGACCGCCTGCAGGATGCCGATCCGGACTTCATCGCACGCTTCCTGATGCGCGAGCATCCGCAGACGGTTGCCTATATCCTCTCCATGCTGCCCTCGTCCTTCGGCGCCAAGGTTCTCCTGAAGCTGCCGGAAAGCCGTCGCGCCGACATCATGAACCGTACGGTCAACCTGAAGAATGTCAGCCCGAAGGCTGCGCAGATCATCGAGAACCGGGTGCATGACCTGATCGCCGAAATCGATGCCGAGAAGAATTCGACGGGTTCGGCCAAGGTTGCCGAACTGATGAACGAGCTCGAGAAGCCCGAAGTCGATACGCTCCTCCAGTCGCTCGAATCGATCAGCAAGGAATCGGTCAACAAGGTGCGTCCGAAGATCTTCCTCTTCGAGGATCTCCTGGCCATGCCGCAGCGCAGCCGCGTGCTGCTGCTCAACGACATCTCCGGCGAAATCCTCACCATGGCGCTGCGTGGCGCCAGTGCGGAGATCAAGGAATGCGTGCTGGCCTCGATCAGCCCGCGCTCCCGCCGCATGATCGAATCGGATCTGCAGGCCGGCACCGCCGGCATCAATCCGCGCGAGATCGCGATCGCCCGTCGCGCGGTCGCGCAGGAAGCTATCCGCCTGGCCAATGCCGGTCAGATCCAGCTGAAGGATACCGAAGGCGAAACTCAGGCGGCCTGACGGTCACCTCTGTTGAAAACCGGCAGCTTTTCACCACCCGCCGATTGATGCGCAATCGGCGGGTGTTTACGTTCATCCAACCGGGAATGACCCGGCAAGCCGTCGGCATGCGGTGTCGGCGCCTGGATCAGGCAGGGGCTCTCTCCACCTGATGCACGCCTTCCGGAAGGGCAGCGGTCATGGCCGAAGATGACGACGAAGACAGCAAGACAGAAGACCCGACCGAGAAAAAGCTTCGGGACGCTCTGGAGAAGGGCAATGTGCCGACCTCGCGCGAGGCGCCGCTGTTCGCGACGGCCCTCGGCTTCTATCTCTATGCCGTCTTCTTCCTGCCGAATGCCATCGCCCGTCTCGGCCAGTCGCTGAAGGACATCTTCGAGCGCCCCGACCAATGGTATCTCGGGACGGCCGTCGACGTGGTCTCACTCTTCACGCATCTCGCCTGGGAGATCGGCGCCTTTCTCGCGCCCATGCTGATCATGCTGATCATGCTCGGCGTGGCAGCCAATGTCGCGCAGCACATGCCCTATTTCGTTCTGGAGCGAATCAGGCCGCAGCTCAATCGCATCTCGCTGTTCAAGGGCTGGAAGCGGATCTTCAGCAGCCAGGGCATGGTGGAGTTCGCCAAGTCGATCTTCAAGATCGTGGTGCTCTCCGTCATCATGGTCTTTGCCCTGAAGAGCGATTATTTCGGCATCATCGACACGATGTTCTCCGACCCGCAGGTCATCTTCGTCAAGTTCTCCCAGATCCTGAACAAGATGATGATCATCGTGGTGATGGCCACCGCCCTGCTGGCCGCCGTGGACGTCTTCTGGACGCGCTACCACTGGTACGAACAGCTGCGCATGACCAAGCAGGAGGTCAAGGAAGAGTACAAGCAGGCGCAGGGTGACCCGATCGTCAAGGCTCGCCAGAGATCGATTGCCCGTGATCGCGCGCGCAAGCGCATGATTGCCAGCGTCCCGCGCGCCACTCTCGTCATCACCAATCCGACGCACTATGCGGTGGCCCTGCGTTACGTGCGGGAAGAAAACGAGGCGCCGGTAGTGGTTGCGAAGGGGCAGGACCTTGTGGCGCTCAAGATCCGCGAGATCGCCCGGGAAAACGATATCCCCATTTTT
>DAMDHD010000007.1:190572-262887 GCA_032102365.1 Allorhizobium sp. CTOTU50464
CCGCCGCTCGCCCGCTCCATGTTTGCGCAAGTCTCGGTGGATAGCGTCATTCCGTCAGTATTTTACAAGGCAGTCGCAGAGCTCGTGCACCGGGTCTATGCGTCCAAGGCCCCCAAGAGACGGATACGCTAGGCCCGATGAAGAAGTGCTCCTATACCAACCAGCGTGAACGCATCGTGGCAGAGGCTATCAGCCCCGTCGCGAGCGAATTGCGCCTTCTCGACGCTGCCGACCTCATTTCACTTCTGCGTTTTGAACTTTACGGAAATCTCTCGGACCTCGTTTCGTCCGCAGCCGAACTCTATTTCCACCCTGGCACGGTCGTCTTCGGTGCCGGTGGTGACTACCGCCTCGAATGGGGCGGTCCGCCGGAGGTCGTTCTCGATCTCGAAATCAAGCCGCGGGGCATTACCATCTACTCGCAGCTGACGCTGACCAGCGAGCACGCCGGGCTCGACATCAAGCACATCGCGTTCCACGATTCCTCGGGCGACCCGGACACGAACACCCGGATGCTCGGAGAGCGCCTGCAGGAGGCGCGCTTCGTCAAGGGACAGGCGTCCCCGCTTTACGGCTGAAGAGGCATCAGGTGATGTAGCCGAGGCGGATCGCCTTGGCGATCGCCTGGATGCGGTTCACCGAATCGAGCTTGATCGTGGCCGAGCCGAGATAGGCATTGACGGTGTGAACCGACAGGCCCAGGCGCTCGGCGATTTCTTCACTGATCCGGCCGTCTCCCGCAAGCTGCAGGCAGGCTATCTCGCGTTCGCTCAGCGTCTCGGACGGAGCCGCCTTTCGCTCGTCGAGCGACAGGATATCCGTCATGACCTTGTAGCAGCGGCTGTGCACCGCGAGGATCAGTTCGCCCGGGAGATCGGCGCCGCCAAGGGTAGGGAAGACGACATAGCCATTGCCGACGGCACCCAGCCGAACCGGAAATGCGATCCCTGAATAGGGCAGCAACCGCTCTTCGAGCTGCAGCGCGAAGGGCGTGAAGTCGGAGGCGTCGAGGAAGCTCGTCTTTTCTTCCGCACTCCAGAGGATCGGCAGCGTCGAGGTTTCGATGTGCGACAGCAGTACGTCGCCATAGGCGGCGACGAAGGCATCGCGTCCGCTGCTGAGACCGCTGCTCCAGTTCTCGAATTCCGGGTCCAGGCGTCGCTTGTGCGGCAAGCTTGCGCCACCCACGCGGAACGCAGCGAAGCCGCGGGCATTCAGCGACCGCTGCAGCGACATCAGCTTCGGGAAGACATCAGAGCGGGATGTAACGGGGCGCTGGCCGGACCAAGCCGCATCTTCGAGGATGGCTCCGCCTGGTCTCGTATTTGTGGCCATTCCTGCTCCCTCAGACCAGATTGTTACGGACCGCGTAAGCGATCGCTTCCGAGCGGGTCTTCGTCGCCGTCTTGCGCATGACGCTCGTGATGTAGTTGTTGATGGTGTTGCGTGAAATGCCGAGGATCGTCGCGATTTCGTCGCTCGTCTTGCCTTCGGCAATCCAGAACAGGCACTCGAGCTCGCGATCCGTCAGATCGAAATCCCGATCGCTCTTGTGTGCCTTGCTCGTCGACAGGCTCAGCGCGTAGCCCGCAAGCAGTCCGACCTCACGAAGCCGCTCTGGCGACAGTACGTAGTCCTGCGGAAACAGCAGCATCAGGGCAAGGCGTGTCCGCCCGACATTGAGCGTGACGGTGCAATACTGGCGGCTGATGCCGAGAGGAACATGCGCATCATCCGGCAGGATCGCATATTTCGGCTGCAGGACCGATAAGCATTTCTCAAGCTCGGTCGATTGGGAATAGCTGGTGGCAAGCTCGCTCTCGAGCCGGCGGACCAGATCGAAGGGCCAGTCGGCGGCGACCACGAAGTCGAGGCCTTCTTCCTGCACGAGGTCATAGCGCGCCAGAAGGTGATGTGATGCGCCGACATAGTCACAGAGAACCCGAAGGCATTGGCCCATGTCGCCCGAAAGCCCTGGCGTCGCCAGCTTACGGATCAGTGCGTCTTTCGACGGAGAGCCTTTCTGCAGAGGTTCCGCGGGAGCAGCCCCACGGGCCCGCCCCTCCTGGCCCTCTGTTGTCAGCTCGGCATCCATTCAACGTGCCCCTTTGAAGTGACAGCCTTGCATTCTCGCGGCCTTCGCTACGAGAGATCACGGCCGACTCATGCAGGCTTCGCAATCTCAAGGTACCGAATCATGTTCACTGTAAAATATAAAGTGGCAAAGGTCACAGGCGTTTGCGGTATTCTTGGCCAGCGACAAGCATGCGCGTCTCAAGGCGATGTTGCAATCCCGCATGACAATGGGATTACAATGCAAAACCGCGCCCAGGGGGCGCGGTTGGTGCTGGTTTCTTCTTGCTGATCAGGCGGCGTTGTCCACAGCCCATTTGCGAAGGATCTTGGCGGCACGCTCTTCGGAGATTTCCACCATGCGCGAGAGACGCCGTTCCGGTCCTTCCTTGACCCGGCGGTTGAAGCCGCCGTTCGGGTCGTCGTCCATGGTGAGGAGGTCGTCGGTCGAGTCGAAGCCGAAGTCCGAGCCGAAGCCTTCCATGAGGCCGCCGCCTGCGCCGCCACCGAGGGCCGGCGAGAAATCGGGCAGTTCGAGACCGGCTGCCTGCTCGCCGATGCCGCCGGCGAGAGCCGTGTCCGCGGCACCGCCACCTGCCGTGCGGATCATCGGACGGATACCCATCCAGACGATCAGGAAGGCAACGGCAACGAAGGCCAGTGAGTTGATGATGCCGCCGATGTTGCGGCTCAGGATCTCCATAAGGCCGGGGCCGGTCGCGGATTCTTCGAGCAGCTGGTTCTCGAGGAAGTCCATGGCCGTCAGGGTGACCACGTCGCCGCGGTCTGAGTCGAGGCCGGCAGCCGAGCTGACGATCTTCTGCATCTCCGCGAGATAGGCGTCGATCTT
The DNA here is from genome assembly GCA_032102365.1 of Allorhizobium sp. CTOTU50464. Classification (GTDB taxonomy): domain Bacteria; phylum Pseudomonadota; class Alphaproteobacteria; order Rhizobiales; family Rhizobiaceae; genus Allorhizobium. The sequence goes on from DAMDHD010000007.1 coordinate 193,496, forward strand.
GGCCTGGTCGACAGGCTCGCCGACCATCTTGGCGATGCGGCCACGGTTGACCACGACAGCGACGGACAGTTTCTCGACGGTGAAGCTGTTCTTGACCGTGGCAACCGTCTTGCTGTTGATCTCGTAGTTGGTCTGCTCTTCCTTCTTGTCCTGCTCGTCAGACGATTCAGGGCCAGCGCCGCCGGAGTCCGGAGCCGCCTGAGGGATGTTCTGCTCGACGGTGGCTGCCGTATCGGACTGGCGCTGCAGCGACTTCTGCTGCTCCTTGGTCACCCGGACCGAACGCTCGACGCGCGATTCCGGATCGTAGATGGTTTCCTGGATCTGCTGACTGTCCGTGTTGATCTGCGCGGTGACGCTGGAGCGGAAGTTGTCCATTCCGAGGAACGGGGCGAGCGCCTTGTCGATATTGGTTTCGATCTCGCGCTGGACCGACTGGACCACACCGAGCGAACGGGTGGCTTCGCCGCCCGATTCATCGCCGGCTGCCAGCAGCTGCCCGGTGGAATCGAGAATCGTCACGTCCTCGACGTCCAGACCCGGGACGGAGGATGCGACCAACTGCCGAATGGATGCGGCGGCCTTGCGGCCGGCATCCGAGGAAGCGCGGATCATGACGGAGGCTGTCGGCTTTTGCTCCCCTCGGCGGAAATTGCCGATGTCGGGCATGACGATGTGAACGCGTGCAGCCGCGATGCCAGAAATCTGCTGGATGGTGCGTGCGACTTCACCTTCCAGAGCCCGGACGCGGGTGACTTCCTGCATGAACGAGGTCAGACCCAGAGACCCCACATTGTCGAAAAGTTCGTAGCCGGCATTGGCGCTGTTAGGCAGGCCACGCTCGGCGAGCAGAAGGCGCGCCTTGCCGGTCATGCCGGCGCGCACACTGATGCTCTGACCATCGGCACCGGTTTCGAAATCGATGCCAGATTCGGCCAGCGCGATGCTGATCTGGTTCAGATCAACGGGTTCCAGGCCGACATAGAGGGTCTCGTAGGAGGGTTTGTTGACGTAGAGGGCGCCGGCAATGATGATTGCAAAGGAGACAACGGCCACGCCAGCCAGGGCAAAAAGCTTCGCCTGACCCATCGCCGCCAAATTTTTTGGTATCTGAAGTAATTGATTTAACAGATTCATTCTGTCTCGCACCATCTACAAGAAGGGTCTGGGCGTTTTTGCCCTTGGCGCGACAATAGAAATCGAAACTTGTGCGAACGTTTCGCGAGGCGGGAAAGCCGAATTCATTTCGGCTCATCGCAAAATGGAAGACTTGCGGCCCGAACGTCCCTGAAGGACGGTCAGAAGAAATCGAAGTCGCCAGCCGCCTTCACAAGCGGTTGGGAATGGCCATGACGAAGACCTGCCCCCAGGGCCTTCTGCATGTCCGCGAGCTTAACGAGGCTCAGCGCCGTCGTCATGTCGATCATCCAGTCCGGCGGGATCGTCGCCGTGATGGTGTCGACGAACTCGGCCAGTCCACGGGCCTTCTGTACGGCAAGGTCGATGCCCTGCAACACCTTGAGACTGTCCGGATGCTCCAGGACCTTCGGGCCGCCAAGCTCGAGCAGGTGCGGTTCCACGCGCTCGATCAGGTAAGCCACGTCGTGAAGCTCGCTGACGATGCGCATGAGGATTTCCGGAAGCTCTTCCAGAGTGTCCTGATTTGCCGCCAAGTTTTCGTTTTGCATCCGATGTCCAGTACTAGAAGAACTCGATTGAGGTTTCCACCGGCTTTGCCACAGGGACCGGACGCTGCTCCAGCGCGACCGTCTTCTGTGTTTCTGCGCCCGTGAGCGGATACTGTCTTGCCCGACCGCTGACCGGCCAGAATTCCAGCTTGCGACCGTGTTCTCCGCCCGTAGAGGACCCGACCACCTTGATGCCTTCGTCACGCAGGAACTGCTGAGCGAAGGCGGCATTCTGCTCGCCGACATTGGAGAATGTCGCGATTGTCTTGGCGCCGCCGAAGATCTTGGCTTCCAGACGATCCCTGCGAGCGCCCTGCTTCAGAAGACCGTTGATCAGGAGCTCCATGAGGTGAACGCCGTAGCGGGTGGCGTCGCCGCCGCCGGCTCCCGGTACCGCCGAGCCCGGCAGGAGGAAGTGGTTCATGCCACCCACTCCTGCAATCGGATCCCGAATACAGGCGGCAACACACGAACCGAGGATGGTAGACAGAACCACGTTCGGGTCCTTGCTGACCTTCCACTCCCCTTGAATGATGTGGACGCGCTTCGCCGCACTGTCGTCTGTCATTTTAGTGCTCCGAATACGGCCTCGATGGCCGCCTTCATCTTCTCGATCGTGAACGGCTTCGCCAGGACGTTGTTGGCGCCCAGCTGTGCAGCCTTCTGAACGAGCGCGCGGTCACCCTGCGCCGTCAGAATGATGAAGGCCGCCTTCTTGGTGTTCGGGTTGGTGCGCACGGCCTGCAGAAGACCCAGACCATCCATCTTCGGCATGTTGAAGTCCGAGATGACCAGGTGGTGGGGCTGCTGCTCCATGATCTTCATGCCCTGCTCGCCATCACCGGCGGCAGTGATCTGCTTGAAGCCGAGCTGGGTCAGCGCGTCGCTGAGCAGCAGGCGACTTGTGACCTGATCGTCGACGATCAGAACTTTGATTTTTTCAGCTAGGGACATTATTCGATACCTTCTTTTCGGGCAGCAGTGAGTTTCAGGATTTCCTCGCCAATGGAGGTGAGAGGCAGTTGATGCTCGACAGCGCCCAGCTCATAGGCGACTCGTGGCATCCCATAGACCACACAGGTCTTTTCGTTCTGACCGATGGTGCGAGCACCGGCATGACGCATCTTCAGCAAACCGGACGCGCCATCGCGTCCCATGCCCGTCAGGATGACCCCGACGGCATTCCGTCCGGCCAGTTCGGCGACCGAGTCGAACAGGACATCGACCGAGGGGCGGTGTCCATTGACCGGTGCGCGCTCGACGAGACGGCAGCAGGGCGCCGAAGCATTGGCCACCTGCAGATGCCGCTCACCACCCGGCGCAAGATAGATCTTGCCGATCTCGAGCCTTGCGCCATCCGTGGCCTCCTCCACCACCGGGGCGCAGAGACGGTTGAGACGTTCGGCAAAGCTCTTGGTGAAGGTCGGCGGCATGTGCTGCGTAATCACCGTCGGGGGGCAATTGCGCGGGAATTTCTGCAACACGGCGATCAGGGCTTCCACCCCGCCGGTCGACGAACCGATGGCGACGATCTTGCGGCCGACACGGAAGTCTGCGGCCGGCGCAGTGGCCAGAGGCTGGACCTGCGGTGCGGACTGGTGCCGGTGCTGTGAGCGCGCCGCCGCCTTGACCTTTTCGGCCAGTTCGCCGAACGGGCGAGGCTCGCCGGGCTGGGGCTTGGCGACACAGTCAAAGGCGCCGATTTCGAGCGCGGCAAGCGTTGCCTCGGCTCCGCGGTGGGTCATGGTCGAGACCATGATCACCGGCATCGGCCGGAGCTTCATGATCTTTTCCAGGAATTCCAGGCCGTTCATGTTCGGCATCTCGATGTCGAGCGTCACGACATCGGGATTGAGCTGCTTGATCGCCGCGCGAGCCTCCATTGCGTCACCGGCTTGGCCGATGACGCTGACATCGGGATCCTGGCTCAGCACGGCCGTGATCAGGCCACGCATGGTCGGGCTGTCGTCGACGACGAGAACGCGTGCAGGTGCTGCCATTATTTGCGCCCTCCGTTCTTGCCGAGGTAGCGATAGGTGGTGATGCCGATGTTGTCGAAATCGTTCTTGGAGTCTCCCGATACGCGCTCCGAGTGACCGATGTAGAGGTGGCCACCGACGGGAAGCAGGTCTGCGAAACGGGTCCAGATGCGCATCTGGGTCGGCTCGTCGAAATAGATCACGACGTTGCGGCAGAAGATGACGTCAAACTTGCCCTTGAACGGCCACTGGGCCATCAGGTTCAGTTCGTTGTAGGTGATCAGGCGCTTCAGGCGATCATCGACCTGGAACTTGCGGCGGCCGTTGATCTCGACTTCCTTGAACCACTGCTTGCGGATCGCGGGCGATACCGTTTCGAGCGCCTGCTCGTCATAGGCACCCTGGCGGGCAATCGCGAGGATCTTCGGATCGATGTCGGTTGCCAGAATCTTGAAGTCGTAGTCGAGGACGTTCGGGAAGGCCTGGAAGACCGTCAAGGCGATCGAATAAGGCTCCTGGCCGTCCGAGCTTGCCGCCGACCAGATACGCACGCGGCCGCCTGACTTGGCGCGCTGGACCAGACCCGGCAGAACCTCATCGCGCAGATGCTCGAAGTGATGGTTCTCACGGAAGAAACGCGTGAAGTTGGTGGTCAGGTGCGAGAGCATTTCGCGGCGCTCGGCAGCACCTTCCGGCGAGGCGACGAGCTGGCAGTAGGCGCGGAAGCCAGAGAGGCCGAGATTGCGGATGTGCTTGGACAGACGCGAATAGACGAGCGAGGCCTTGCTGTCGTTCAGCGCGATGCCCGCATCCGAATAGATCATGGCAGCAATCTCGTTCAGATCCCGTCGGGTCAGCGGGTATTCGCCGCTGGCCAGAACCTCATCGTCGGATTGACGGGATGTACTCATTGCAAAGGTCATGCAGCCTCGCTTTCCGCGGCTTCGTTGAATAGTGCACCAAGCTCGATCAGGCAGATCATCCGCTTGTCGATCGCGAGGATGCCACGGGCGTATTGTCGCTCCAGATCGGAGGAGACTTCCGGTGTCGGCTGTATGTTTTCGTCGGTCACGGTCAGGATGTCGGAAACGGCCTCGACCAGGAGACCCACGACCCTCGACTTGACCTGCGCCACGATGATGACGTGGCGGGCGGTCGGGTCGGCGGGCTTCATGCCCAGGCGCAGGGAAAGGTCGATGATCGGCAGGACGGCACCACGCAGGTTGATGACGCCCAAGACATAGTGCGGGGCATGCGGCAGCGGGGTCGCAGGGCTCCAGCCCCGGATTTCCCGCACCGACATGATGTTTACGCAGAACTCCTGATCACCAATACGGAAGGCGATCAGCTCCCTGCTGCCCTGGACCAAGTTTTTGACCGCATACGACATACTATTACCCTGCGACGGCTAACGACATTTCCTGTTTGAGGGACTGACCACGCGAGGCGGCGACGACGGCATCCACGTCGAGGATGAGCGCCACGCGACCGTCACCGAGGATGGTTGCGGCGGCGATGCCCGGGACATGGGTGTAGTTGGCTTCCAGCGACTTGATGACGACCTGACGCTGGCCCTGGATCGCGTCGACCATGAGGGCGCGCTGGCCACCACCTTCGGATTCCACGAGGAGGGCAACGCCTTCCATCGGGTTTGCCTGGCTGCCGCGGAAGTTCAGGATCCGGCCTACGTCCACCAGCGGGCAGAAGGAGTTGCGGATCGAGATCAGGCGCTGGTTGGCACCGAAGGAATGGATGTTCTGCGCTTCCGGCTGCAGCGTTTCGACGATCGCGGTGAGCGGAACGACGAGTGTCTGACCGGCGACCGTGACCACCATGCCGTCGAGAACGGCCAGCGTCAGCGGAAGGCTCATGGTGAAGGTCGAGCCCTGTCCGGGACGCGAGGTGATCGAGATACGACCGCCGAGTGCCTGGATGGAGCGCTTGACGACGTCCATGCCGACGCCGCGGCCGGAGATGTCGGAGATCTTGTCGGCCGTGGAGAAGCCCGGCATGAAGATCAGGTTATCGATTTCCTCGTCCGTCAGGTTGGCATCGGCCGCGATCAGATCGTTGTCGATGGCCTTCTGGCGCACGCGCTCGCGGTTGATGCCGGCACCGTCGTCGACCAGTTCGATGACGATACGACCGGAGCGATGCTTTGCCGTCAGCTTGACGGTGCCTTCCGGGTTCTTGCCGGCGGCGGCGCGCTTTTCCGGGCTTTCGATGCCGTGGTCGACGGCATTTCGGATCATGTGGGTCAGCGGCTCTGCGAGCTTGTCGATGACCGTCTTGTCGACTTCGGTGTTTTCACCTTCGGTGACCAGGCGGATCGACTTTCCGACCATGTCGGCGACTTCGCGAACGATACGCGACATGCGCTGGAAGACCGGCTTCACCGGCTGCGCGCGGATGGCCATGACCGAATCCTGGATCTCGCGGGTGAGCTGCTGCAGCTCCTCGAGGCCCATGTTGACGGCGGAGGTTCCGTTGTTGTCGTTCTCGATGACGCTCTGCGAGAGCATCGCCTGGTTGATGACAAGCTCACCCACCAGGTTGATCAGGCGGTCGACGCGGTCGAGATCAACGCGGATGGTCTGACCGGCGGCGTTGTTGGCCTGGGCCTGAGCTGCGGCGGCAGCGGCGGCGGCTGCAGCGGCCGGCGATTCCTTCTTCTCAGGCTTTGCAGCGCTGGCTGCCATCTTCATCACGCCGGAGGCCGTGCCTGCTGCTTCCACGGCGGCAGCGACGGTTTCCTCGGCGGATTCCTGCTGCGGCTCCGGACCATCGTCGAGCGCCGAGAGGTCGAACGGCACCGGGATCATCGGCAGTTCTTCGCCGGGCGCTGCGGCTTCCGCCTCGCGCACCTTGATCTCGAGATCGCAATCCCATTCGGCAAATTCGAAGACCTGACGGATGGCTTCTTCGCCCTTCTCCGCCGTGATCTGGATCGACCAATGGAAATAGGCTGCTTCCGGATCCATGCTGTCCAGCGGCGGCAGGTCGTCCATGTTGCAGTTGATGCTCATCTCGCCGAGGCGAGACAGGTCACGAAGCAGGAGGGCTGCTTCGTTGCCCTTGGAATAGAGCTCGCGACGCGGCTTGAAGGTCACGTCGAAGGTCGAGGGAACGATCGTCTCTTCCTCTTCGCCGCCGAAGTCGTCGAAGGTGAAGGGGATCGGCTGGAAACCGCTGTCATCGGTCGGTGCTGCCGCGACGGGTGCCGGCGCAGGTGCGGCAGGCTTGGCCGCGGGAACCGGGGCTGCCGACGGCGCGGGAACTTCGCCGTTCGCCAGAGCTTCCAGTTCCTTGACCAGACCGCTGGAGCGGCTTTCGTCCACGCTGCCGCCGTCACGAGAGGCCGTGACGAGGTCAGCCAGAACGTCTGCCGACTTCAGCATGACCTTCATGACTTCGGGGCCAGGTTCCAGCTTGTTGGAACGAACGCAATCAAGAGTCGTCTCGAAGACGTGTGCGAAGGCGACCAGATCGTCGAGACCGAAGGCACCGGCTCCGCCCTTGATGGAGTGGACCGCGCGGAACACGGCGTTCACCGTTTCCGGATCCCGATCTCCATCATTCATTTTCAGAAGACCGGATTCCAGTTCCGCGAGCTGCTCCTCACATTCCTGGAAAAAGATCTCTTTGATTTCGTTCATATCCATAGGAGAAATTCCCGGCTTAGGCGGTTACACGCTCAATGGCATCGATCAGCTTGGTCGGATCGAACGGCTTGACGATCCAGCCCGTCGCGCCAGCCTGGCGGGCGCGGTTCTTCTTTTCCGCGTCGCTTTCCGTGGTCAGAACCAGGATCGGGACCGCACGATACTTCTCGTTCTTGCGAACGCCTTCGATGAAGCCGAAGCCGTCGAGACGCGGCATGTTGATGTCGGTCACGATGACGTCGGGATTGCAGTCTTCGAGAACTTCCAGGCCCTCGACGCCGTCTTCGGCCTGGATGGTCTCAAAGCCAGCATTGTTGAGGGTGACCAGAAGCATGTTACGAATGGTTCTGGAGTCATCCACGGTGAGCACTTTTTTCTTCATTGCCGGATCTCCTTAGCGAGCAGATGATCGATGTTCACGCCAATCAGTTGAAGGGTTTTAAGGAAGGCCTCGGAGGCCTTTCCATAAGAGAAGGGATGCTTGTCGGCTTCCCAGGCCTTGGCAGCTGCCATGAGGACCTGCACACACTGGGCGCCGACACGCTCGACGCCAGAAGCATCGATCGTCAGCGGAGCACCACGCATCGAGAGAATATTGGCCTTGAGGTTGGAAGCCTCGTTCAGGTCCAACACCGCGGCCAGCTTCAGGGCCTTCTGTTCGCCTTTCTTACTTGCCATCATTTCTTTCCTTGTGTCCCGAGGCTGCGGCAAAGAGGCCCGAATGTGGGTTCCAGGAGAACCATTCCCCCGGACAGATTGCCGAAATTCCCGCCCTTAACTTCCTTGTGTAGCGCATGGTGGTAAACAATCCCCTCACCCTCCGAGCCCGGCGATATGAACCGGGAAGCCAAAGTCTGAAGATTCGTCGTCAGCCATGTCCGGCGCCGAAAATGCCGGGTTGACGGGGGCTGCAGCACCCTGCTCCCGCTGGTTCGACAGCTGGATGCGACCCGCACTTGCCTTCGGCGCGCGGTTCTGGCGCTCGATGTGAAATTCGCGGATCGTCGCCCCGAGTTCGAGAATGACCTTGTGCAGATCGTCGGTGCCCTCGCTCGACTGGCGCGCAAGGGCGGCGTTGCTGCCGATGTCGGCCCCCAGTCCAGCGACTGTTCCGGCGATGTTTGCCAGCTCGCCGGCCTGACGGTCGGTGCGGGCTGCGATGTCGGAAACCGTGCCGCTGATATCGCCGACCTGCAGAACGATGTCTGCGATGGCACCTTGGGTCTTGGCGACCATATCGACGCCGGCTTCGACCTGATTCTTGGTCGTTGCAACCAGCGTCTTGATCTCGCGCGCGGCGTCAGCCGAACGCTGGGCGAGCGCCCGTACTTCCTGGGCAACCACCGCGAAGCCGCGACCGCTGTCGCCGGCGCGGGCGGCTTCAATGCCGGCATTCAGCGCCAGAAGATTGGTCTGGAAGGCGATTTCGTCGATCGCGCCGATGATGTGACCGATTTGTTCGGCAGACGCCTCGATGTCCGCCATGGCAGAGATCGCCTGGCCGACGACTTCGCCGCTTGCTTCGACCGAGCTGCGGGTCGCTGCAACTGTCGCTTCAGCGCGCTTGGTCTGGCTGGCGCTTTCGCGCACACTGGTCGTCAGATCTTGCAGCGCGTGGCTTGTCTCGGCCATGGCACCGGACTGGTTTTCCGCACGCTCGGCATAAGAGCGGGCACTTTCGGCCATGCGGCCGGTCGTCTCGCGGACATGGTTCAGCCGCTGCTCGGAGGAGAGGAACGCGGTCTGGAGCTGTTCCAGCGCCTCGTTCATGCGACCTGCGAGATCGCCATAGGCTTCCGGCACATCGGCGCCCACGCGAACCGTCAGATCACCGGCTGCGAGGCTCTCGACGATCGGGCGGAAGACGCCTTCGAACTCAGCGCGGTCCTGCTCGCGCTGGGCGGCGAGATCGCGATGGTGCTTGAGACGCAATTCGTTGAAGCGCAACGACACGGCAATTTCGACATCGACCATCACCAGCCGGACAAGAGCTGCCACGAGGTCGGAGACTTCACGCTGGCGACGGCGGCTGGAAGGAAGCAGGCCGGCACCGGTACTTTCGCCGATCGCCGTCGTCAGCAGATGTTCGAGGACCACAGCGTGGCCGGCAACGTGCCAGCGCGGATCGAGGCCCATGCGGCTTTCGCTGTCGGACAGAACCTTCACGCGCTCGGCATAAAGACCATCGAAGCGGGCGTCGGTCAGAACATCCCAGTGGGAGGAGAGAAGATCATGGAGCCGATCATACTGGCGCTCGCTGGAGAATACGCGGGCCGCATCGGGGGAGGTCTGCAGGCGCTGGAAGAGATCCCGCAAGGCGGTCTTCAGGGGCTGCGACAGCAGGTGGCGGTTCTGACGAAGCAGCTCGCACTGCGCTTCGTCGAGACCTGCAAAGCGCAGCCGGTCGCGCAGGCTGCCCGCCTGTGATCCCGTCGCCCGCTCCGTGGACATCCCCTGACCTGTCATTCGTCCCGACTGTGCCGCCCGAAGGGGCCTTTCATCCGTCCGACGATCTTGCAGTCACGCATGCGGAAAAGCTGGTGTTCGGGATCCGGTCCCTACGCCGTCCGCATCATGGTCTGCCGGTTCATCGAACTGCTTCCATGTGAAATACAGACCGGACCAGAACCGGTACGACGGGATGGCGTCATGCCCGAAGGAAACTCTTGAGCGAGTCCCACTCCGACGTGTCCCCCAATCTTTATGGTTAATTCCTTGCTTGAAGGTTAATGGAATCTCCACCTGCACCCGCAATCCCTAATATGAGAAGATAATGTTTTATTTTGCTGCGCCTGGCTGATCGCGCTGGCGGAACAAAGGCCCGATCCGGTCGTTGCGCCGAAAAGCGACAGGAGTTCAGCGTGAGCGCGAGGGCAATCTGGAAAGGGCATCTTTCGATCGGCGATCTCGGATGCGCGGTGGCGCTTTATTCCGCCGTCAACGGGGCCGAGCGCACGGCCTTTCACATCATCAATCGCGACACCGGCCATCGGGTGCGTCGCGAATATGTGGACGAGGACAGCGGACGCCCCGTCGGCAGAGACGATCTCGTCAAGGGCTATGACACGCCCGAGGGGCAGACCGTCATCCTGGAGCCGGACGAAATTCGCGACGCCGTTCCCGAAAGCGACAAGCGGCTCGAGCTCTCTGCTTTCTTGAGCTGCGATCAGATCGACACCCTCTATCTCGAACGCCCTTATTTCCTTGCCCCGGCCGACCGGCGCTCGGTGGAAGCCTATGAGCTGATCCGCGCGACGATGGAGGCTCAAGGCGTGGCGGCGATCGCCCGCACCGTGCTGTTTCGCCGGGTTCGCAGCGTTCTCGTCCGGCCGCACGGCAAGGGCCTGATCGCCACGACACTGAACTACGATTACGAAGTCCGAAACGCGGCCGAGAGTTTCGAGGACATCTCCAAGGTGAAGATCGAGAAGGAGATGTTGGATCTGGCGCGCCATATCATCGGCACCAAGATGGGCGAATTCGATCCGAGCCAGTACGAGGACCGATACGAGGCGGCGCTGACCGAACTGGTCAAAGCGAAGATCGCCGGGCGCAAGCCCAAGAAGCTGCCGAAGCGCAAGCCGGAGAACGTTACCAGCCTCCTCGATGCTCTGCGGAAGAGTGCGGGCGCGACTGAAAAGCCCTCTTCGTCCAAACGCAAGGCGAGCACTGGCTCTGCGGCAAAGCAGAAGAAGGCAAGCTGACGATGTCGCTCTCCGAATATCGCCGCAAGCGCGACTTCAAGTCGACGCCGGAGCCGAAGGCCCAGAAGACGAAGACGTCGGGCAATAGCTTCGTCATCCAGAAACACGCGGCACGGCGTCTTCATTATGATTTTCGCCTGGAGATGGACGGCGTTCTGAAGAGCTGGGCCGTGACGCGCGGCCCGAGCCTCGTTCCCGGTGACAAGCGGCTCGCGGTGCATGTGGAAGATCACCCCCTGGCCTATGGCGACTTCGAAGGTGTGATACCACCCGGCCAATACGGGTCGGGCGAGGTCATCGTCTGGGATCGGGGCACATGGGAGCCGATCCATGACGCCAAGAAGGGTTGTAAGAAGGGGCATCTCGAATTCACGCTGAAGGGCGAGAAGCTTAGCGGCCACTGGCATCTCGTGCGGATGGCCGGCAAGGAAGGCGAGACGCGCGAGAACTGGCTCCTGATCAAAGGCGAGGACGAGGCCGCTCGCCGCGAGGGAGATCCCGACATCGTGGAGGAGATGCCGCTCTCCGTCAAAAGCGGTCGCCCCATCGAGAGCCTGAAGGGGGACGGCAAGGCCGCCGTCTGGAACTCGCGCAAAACCTCACAGGCGAAAAAACCGGCCACTGCCAAAAGCGCCACTGCTAAAACAGACACCAAGCTCAAGGGCGCAAAGCCGGGAAGCCTGCCTGACTTCCTGACACCGGCGCTCGCGACATTGGTCAAATCCGTGCCCAAGGGTGATCGCTGGCTGCACGAAATCAAGCTCGATGGCTACCGGATCGAGGTCCGGATCGATCACGGCAAAGTCCAGTTGCTAACGCGGTCCGGCCTCGACTGGACGGACCGGTTCGGCAAAGGCATGGTCTCGGCCCTCAAGGCACTGCCGGTCCAGTCTGCCCTGATCGACGGCGAGATCGTCGTCGAAAGCGGCAATGGCAGCAGCGATTTCTCTCTTCTGCAGCAGGATCTGAGCGAAGGCCGCGACGATCGTTTCACCTACTACGTCTTCGACCTGATGCATCTTGATGGCCAGGACCTGACCGGAGCAGCGCTCACAGACCGCAAGGCTCTGCTGGAGCCGCTGATCAGCGAAGTGGGGGCACCGCTGAAATATTCGAGCCATTTCGACGAAGGGGGAGATCTGGTTCTCAAGCATGCCTGCCGGCTCAGCCTTGAAGGCATCATTTCAAAAGTGGCCGATGCGCCCTACCGGCCGGGCCGCGGGCGTGACTGGGTCAAGTCGAAATGCACGGCGCGACAGGAGCTCGTCGTCGCAGGCTATGTGCCCTCCTCCGTTTCGGACAAGGCGATCGGCTCGCTGATCATGGGGGTGAACGAGCAAGACGGTTTGCGGCATGTCGGACGGGTCGGCACCGGCTACACGCAGAAGCTCGCCCGCCAGCTGTTCACGCGGCTCGAGCCACTGAAACGGGAGAAGAGCCCGTTCAAGGACAAGCTGACGAGCCTCGAGCGCAAGGACGCCGTCTTCGTTGAACCAGAGTTGGTGGCGGAGATCGAGTTTCGCGGCTGGACGGGCGACGCCCATCTGCGTCACGCTTCCTTCCGCGGGCTGAGGGAAGACAAGGCCGCGCGCGACGTGATCATGGAGATGCCCAGGACGAATGCGCCAGCCAAGCAGGCAGGTGGCGGTCGTGGGTCTGCCAAGGACGCAAAGCAACAGGCAGCCGGCCAGGCCGCGCGCCGGCGTATCAACCTCACCCATCCCGACCGGCTCTACTGGCCGGAGGCCGGCGTGACGAAACAAGGCCTGGCCGATTACTACGCGCTTGTCTGGCCGCGGATCGCGCCCTTCATCGTTGATCGACCGCTGGCGCTCCTGAGATGCCCGGAGGGGCACGAGAAGACCTGCTTCTTCCAGAAGCATGGCTGGAAGGGCATGCGCAAGGAGATCTTCACGATCCGCGATCCGAAGGACGACGAGGCGCTGGTCGCCATTCACGATCTCGACGGGCTCCTGTCGCTCGTTCAGGGGGCGGCACTCGAGATCCATCCATGGGGCTCCCGCGGGGGAGATCTGGAGCGGCCGGATATGGTCAATATCGACCTCGATCCGGGGCCGGATGTCGAGTGGGAACGGGTGATCGCGGCAGCCTTCGAGGTGCGTCAACGGTTTGAAGACATGGGGCTGACGGGTTTCGTTAAGACATCGGGCGGCAAGGGCCTGCATGTCGTTGCGCCGCTCAAGCCAAAGGCGCAATGGCCGGAAGTGAAGGCGGCGATGAAAGCGCTGGCCGACGGGATGAGCGCTGACAGTCCGGATGATTACGTGTCGACGATCAGCAAGGCGAAACGCAAGGGCAAGATCCTGATCGATTATCTGCGCAATGGACGCGGGGCGACTGCTGTTGCTCCCTACTCTACTCGCGCGAGGGCCGGCGCGCCTGTCTCCATGCCGCTTTCCTTCGATGAGCTGAGCCCGGAGATCCTGCCGAACCACTTCACCGTGGAGAATGTGCCAGCGCGGCTGGCCGGAACCGACGCAGATCCCTGGGAAGATTTCCGCAAGGCTGAAGCAGTGCTCCAAACGAAAGCGAAATCCAGATCGAAAAAGGGGCGATAAGCCCGTGGCAAGCGATACCTGCGACCCGATAGCAGGCCCTGGCTTCGCTATTTGCGAGAGGACGTCTTCTTTTCCGATGCGAGGCTTCGGCGCAGGGCCTCCATGATGTCGATGACATTATCCTTGCGCTCCGGTTCCGCTGCCTTCTTCGGCTTGGTGCGCTTGGATTTCTTCGTCCGGTTTTCGATGATCTCGTGCAGACGCTCCTCGACGGGATCGCGCACCATTTTGGGGTCCCAGTCGCGCATCCGCGCGTCGATGAGCTTCTTCATCATGGTCTTGGCGCTGCTGGCGGGGGCTTCATCTGCAGACTGTTTGAAGAAGGGATCGGGATCGCGGACTTCATCGCCATAACGCAGGGTCCAGACCACCATACCTTCGTCCCGAGGAACGAGGAGAACGGCATGCTCACGGCGATAGAGCACCAGGCGGGCGATGCCGCCTGTCTTCGTCTTGCGCATGGCCTCACGGATGACGGCGAAGGCCTCCTCGCTCACCTTGTCGGCGGGCGCCAAATAATGCGGGCTGTCGTACCACATCCAGCCAATCGAATCCTGCGGGACGAAACTCTCGATGTCGATGGTGCGCGTGCTTTCGAGCGCGACATCGTCCAGTTCTTCATCGTCGAACAGGATGTAATCATCCTCGCCGCGTTCGTAGCCCTTGACCTGGTCCTCATCATCGACGGGTTTGCCGGTTTCGGAATCGACATAGCGGCTGACGACCCTGTTGCCCGTCTCGCGGTTGATGTTGTGAAAACGAAGCTTGGCGCTTTCGGTGACGGCCGGTGTCATGGCAACGCGGCACGTAACCAGAGAGAGCTTCAGATAGCCTTTCCAGAACGCCCGCTGCGCCATGCGTCTTTCTCCTCCCGGGCCTCGTCTGTCCTCGGCACTGCCCCGGAGAACGCCAGGGTCAGGGAACAGTTCCAAACATTGTTCAAATCGCCGGTTGCAGCGGGAACTGTTTGCCCTTGGTGGCGTTCATCTCATGCCTGTTCCTCTTCAGTGATGAGCCGGAGGATTTGAAGTCGATATGGGGGTATCGCTGACAGATCCAGCCGGGGAGCCGGCGGGTGCGACGAGACCGCGCTCGGCCGATCATAACTGCGTGGGGAAGAGCAAGCGGCGACGACGGAGAATTGCCATGCCTGAACGAGACTACGACTGGATTGCCAGACGAGCCTATTCGCTCTGGGAGGAAGAGGGGCGCCCTGACGGCCGCGACGAGGCCCATTGGCAGACTGCCCTCAACGACTGGGAAACCCTGCACGCATCCGCGTCCGAGACAACGGCGAAAGCCGGTCGACGCATCGCTGATGCGCAGGCATCTGCCCAAGAAGAAGGTCTTGTTATCACGGAAGAGCCGGTGCGCCCGGTTCGCAAGGCGGCAAGGAGCCGGAAAGGGTGACCAAGGTGGCAGGAGTTGATCTTTCTCTGGCGCTGAGCCGTGCACAGTTCATCCAGCGGGTGCGGGAAGCCTATTACCGGGACGAGGAAGAGCTTCGTCCCCGTCGCCATTATCCCACGCGCGTGCCGCTGCACGTGCTTGCCGTCACCTCCGAAATTTATCCGCTGATTAAGACCGGCGGCCTCGCCGATGTGACCGGTGCCCTTCCCAAGGCCTTGTCCACCTACGGCATCGAAACCCATACGCTCGTCCCCGGCTACCCATCGATCCTCGCCTTGGCGCGCCTTCACCCGCCGCTGATGGAGTTCGACGATCTCCTGGGTGAAAAGGCTACCCTGCGTCATCTCGAGATCGATGGCCTCAGCCTCTTCGTCCTCGACGCGCCGGTACTCTACGAGCGCCCGGGCGGCCCTTATGTCGATGAGCATGGCGTGGATCATCCCGATAACTGGAAGCGCTTTGCCGTGCTGTCGCTCGCGGGTGCCGAGATCGCCGCTGGGGCCCTGCCCGGCTGGAAACCCGATCTCGTCCATACGCATGACTGGCAGTCGGCGCTGACCTCCGTTTATCTGCGCCAGATGGGTTCGGCAGTTCCCGTGGTCCTGACCATTCATAACCTTGCCTTCCAGGGGCAGTATTCGGCTTCGCTACTGCCGCAGATTGGTCTGCCGCCGGAGGTCTATTCCATCGACCAGATGGAGTATTTCGGTGACATCAGCTACCTGAAGGGTGGCCTCGTCACGGCAGACCACATCACCGTCGTCAGCCCGACCTATGCCCGCGAGATCCTGTCTCCCACCTTCGGCATGGGTCTGGACGGTGTCTTGAACGCGCGGATGGATCGTCTCCAGGGCATCGTCAACGGGATCGACAAGGAGATCTGGAACCCGGCGACCGATCCCTATCTGCCCTTCCGCTACGAAATGAAGACACTTCGCACCAAGAAGAACAACAAGGCTCTGCTGCTCGAGCGTTTCAACCTCGAAGCCGGCGATGGCCCGCTCTTCTCGGCGGTCACCCGCATCACCTGGCAGAAGGGCATGGACATGCTGGCCGAGGTTGCGGATGAAATCTTCCACTGGGGTGGACGCCTGATCGTTCATGGTCAGGGCGATCATGACATCGAGGATGCGCTCAAGGCGACGGCGGCGCGTTTCCCGGGCAAGATGGCGGTGTCCATCGGTTATAGCGAGCCGACAGCCCACCTCATCCACGGCGGCTCCGACGGGATTATCCAGCCGTCGCGCTTCGAGCCGTGCGGGCTGACCCAGCTCTACGCCTTGCGGTACGGCTGCGTTCCCGTGGTCTCGCGGACGGGCGGTCTCTCGGAAACCATCATCGATGCCAATGACGCTGCGATTTCGGCACGGGCTGCCACGGGCTTCCAGTTCCATCCCGTGCGCCCCGATGGCCTGCGTCATGCGCTGCGCCGCGCGGCCGAGGCTTATGGCGATAAGCGCAAGTGGGCGCGACTGCAATTGCAGGCCATGCGCGCTGACTACTCGTGGGATCGCAGTGCAGAGAGCTATGCAGAAGTCTATGGCCGCCTGACGGAAGCGAACATCCAGCTTCGCCATTGAGGCCTATGGGATTGCATAAAGAAGGGCCCGGATCAGATTCGGGCCCTTTGCCTTTGTGGCCTTGTTAAGGGGTCGTCTGCCCGCTCGGGCGGCTTTGGCCTGCCCCGCCCGTACCGGTCTGCGGGGTCGGGTCACTGTCTGTTTCCATGGCGGGCAGAGTGCCGGTTGTGGTCCGTTCTTCACTCGTCGTGCCGCTCGTATTGCTGCTCGAGTCGCCGCAGGCGGCGAGCAGACCCACCGTGGCAAACACGGTGGCGATCTTGATCAGTTTCATCTCCAGTCCTCTCTGTGCTGGTCGGCTTCCGCGTGGAAGCGCTCGCGGACGGCGATCGTCCGTTCCAGGGCTGCAATATCCTCACTGGTGGCGGGCACAGGATCATCTGCGATCGCCTCAAGGACTGCGGGATCGATCGTGCCGGAGCGGATCGCCATCCGGAGGGTCTCGCGGGTCTGCCTCTCCGCCTCCAGCTGAGCGAAGAGCGCGATGATCAGGCGATCTCGCGGATCGGGAAAACGACGCCAGCGCGGCGGACGTACCTCGGACATAATCCACTCCCTTTGACAGAAGAAATTGCTCTCTGAGGAAACATTTGGAGCCGCGCAATGTTCCTCTCCCATAGGGTTTGTCCGCAGAGGAGAGGGTTTGATGGACGGCGATTTGAAGACGCTTGAGGCACGGTTGAATGCCCATCGGGAGATCCTGATCTCACTCCTGACGGAGATTCTCACTTCGCCCAATCAAGCCCCTGAACTGCTGCGCAACCTTGAGCAGGAAGTGCTGCTTCGGGACGGGTCGGAAGATCCGGGGGTTGAGCCTTCGGCCGGTGTGGGACGCGGTCACGAAAAGGGTGAAGCCATCCGCGAAATTCTGGAGACGGCGAAAGCCCGAGCGTCTGCCCTTCAACGGTCTTCGACCGACCTCGGCGAACCCAATGGTTTCGCGCAAGCGACGAACGAGAGGAGATAATCATGCTCAGGAAGATGCTTTCTCAATTCTTCAGCAGAATTCGGCGACGTCGGACGCCAAGTACGGGCCCGCCGGAAAATCCGCAGGTTGCCTTGCCGCTGCGGGCAGACCTGCCGCTCCGTGAGCGGTCGCGGTCCCTGGTCGCTGTTCCCGCACAGATCAATGGGGCGCGGATGGGGTCAGGGAAGTTCTGACCCTCCCGCTTACTTGTCGGAGGATGGGTCGCGAATGTCGAAATTGGCGTCCCAGTCCTTCGGCGGATCCTTCTTGCCGGGCGGCCACTTGTTGACGGTGGCATCCTCCGAGCCGGTCACAACGGTCGGCTTGGCACTGGCGACACCGTCACTCTCTCCGCCCGCCTGCGTTCCTGCGAACTGACCCTGGGCGTCCTTGTGAACGCGTTTGACGCCTTTATCCTGATGATCGGACGACATGTGCTCTCCTCCGGTTTGCGGAGGATCAACCCTAGACCACCGTCAAAGGTTCCGGCCCCTTACTCATCCGTGCCGGCAACGAAAGCTGATAGCGGGGCGACAAGCGTCCAGCGAAGGCCTGCCTCTTCGAAAACGATCGAAACCTTGCCCACGAATGCGCTCGCAGCATGTCGCTCAATGACCGTGGAGCCGAAGCCGCGGCGGGTAGGAGGCTTCACCGGCGGACCATGCTCTTCGACCCATCTCAGCCGCAGCTGGCGATCCTCGTTTTCTTCGGAAGGCTCGAGGATTTCCCATTCGATGCGAAGGCGCCCTTCGAGCACGGACAAGGCGCCATATTTGACCGAATTGGTGGCAAGCTCGTGGAAGACGAGCCCGAGATTCTGGACCGCATTGGCGTTGACCAGCAGTTCCGGCCCCTGCCGTGAGACACGATCGATCGAACCGACCACCGTCGTCAGCTGGAGGTCCACAAGCGAAGCTAAGGGAATGCCGCCCCATTGCTGCTTGGCGAGTGCCTCGATCGACTGCGCCAGACCCGCGAGGCGCCCGCTCACTGCGCGCTGAAATTCTTCGACGTCATCGGTTCCGCGCGCCAGCTGCCGCATCATTGCCTGCACGAGAGACAGGATGTTCTTTGTTCGATGGACGAGTTCCTGGAGAATAAAATGGATGCGCTCCTCGGCTTCCGCACGATCGAAGGAGGCATTGGATAGCGCGATGGCGACCTGATTTGCCTCGACGATCTTGGTCCGCTCCGGCGAGACGATCTCACCACGGCCGATGCGTTCGGCCATGTTGGCGATTTTCCGGATGGCGGACCGCAATTGATGGGCCGCAATCGAAGCCAGGCCGAGCACGATCGTCAGGAAGATCAGGCTGCCGATCAACAGGCTCTTCCACAGCGCGACGAAAGAGTTGTTGAGATTGTCGGCCGGGCCCCAGACGATAGCGCGCCAGGGCCAGTCAGCCACCTTGGCATATCCCAGAAGGTGTTGCCGGCCATCCCGATAGAAGACGGCGCTGCCGTTCATCCCGAACATGAGTTCCGGCCAGTTTGCCTCCACCTGCGTTCCGGGCGGCCTGACGTCTGCACCATTGGAAACGACGATGCGGCCTTCCCCATCGACGAGGGCAGCCGTCCAGCCGGGCGGGAGCGTATCGCGGACGGTGAGATTGCGAAGGCTTTCCGCGTCCTGCGTCAGCACCACGGCCTCGGTGCCGGCTGGCCCGGGCTCTTTCAATGGCATCGTCAGATTGACGACCCAGCGCTGGCTGGTTGCGCCGAGGAAAACGCCTGAGAGTTCTACCTTACCCGATTCCAGGGCCGAGGAGACGGATTGCGGATTGGCCATGGGCCGGAGAGGCGCCCCCCATGGCATGCGGGTGTTCAAAATCTGGATGCCATCGCCGCGCGCCAAGAGGACATAGAGTGAACTGTCCTTCAGGCTTTCGCCGACCCGGGTATGAAAGGCCTGCAGATCGCCCTGCTGAAGCTCAACGGAATTAGCGACGAGGGCCAGCGTTGTTTCCAGGTCGGAGAGCTTGCGCTCGACCGCGCGGCTGATGGCCTGCGCATTTTGGGCCACATCGGTGCGCAGGGTCTGGAACTGCGACCTCTCAAGCTCCAGGAGGAGGAAAGCGACGAAGGCAAGCAATGGCAGCGTGGCAAGCGCTGCCATTGTGACCAGATAAGATCCGATCGTCGCCGTTGGGAAGAAGCCCAGAAGTGTTTTTGAGATCCGGCTCAAGGAGCAGCCCTCCCCCGGAAAACCCCGGATCTCCTGCGTGCCGCGGCGAACCAATTTCCGTCAAGCGCGTTAGGAAGATGAGACTGAACTAGGAGGATGCGATGATCTTCAAGCCGCAACTGTTCCACGGCGAGGCGCCTACCGTCGCCGAAGAGAACCCGACGGAGGCCACGCTCGAGCAGCGTGTGGCCGACGCTCTGGCGTCGACGCAGGGCACCGGTGCCGAAGGCTTGCGGGTCGTGGCAAGCGGGGGCGAGATCTTCCTCTTCGGCGCGGTCAGCACGCGCGATGAGATGGACCGTGCTGTGGAAGCCGCGTTGACGGTGGCCGGTGTCGAGAAAGTTACGGTGCGCATGGAGACCGACGAAGCGCCGTGAGCGAGACCGTTCGCCATACACGGGATGCTTCACGCGCGGCATGGCGCGATCGGAGACCACAAGTCTCCGCCTCACGCCGCTGCAGCCCGCCTCACCCCTGATTGCCTTCACCGAAGTTCCGATGCCACTTGAAAAGCGACGTGCTCAGGCACGACCGCTCATTCCCGTCATGCCGTCCGATCCCCAGGACTGATTGATGCCGCCGATCTCAAGCATGCGACCTTTCAAATCCTGCTGACGCAGCACGGTCGTCTTGCGCTTGGCGGCCTGGCTTTCCGAATAGCCGCGTGCGGCTTCGACCGCGAGCCTGTAGCTCGGGTAGACCGGCGACTGGCCTTCTTCGGACAGAAAGCACCAACCGCTCGCCTGAGGGATGATGTCACAATAAACTTGAGTCATGCCGCACTCCTCCTGATTGCCGACAAACGAACAAGATGATGAAGGGTTCCGCGCCCTCCGAAATTTTTTCACCAAGTTTGCGAAATCAACCGCAGGCGACGATCAGTGCGCGCGGAGCAAAGCGTGAGAGATCCCGGATATCGGCCTCTGCCTCACCGGGCATGACATGAATGGTTTTCCCGTGGACCGGCGGCAAAGTGGCTTCTTCATCGCTGAAATTGCACCGCAATTGCCAGCGGCGCTCTCCCAGCTGCCAGTCGATCGCGAGCAAACCTTCCTCCGCAGTCAGCACATGCCCGACGCCACCACCGATATCGCGCAGCAGAGGCATGAGATGCTCGTGGCGCTTCTGCAGGAGATCCCGGAACTCGGCCATCACCTTCATGCTCTCCTCCGTTTCGGCCTCCTGCCAATCGAGTTTGGAAACTGAGAAGGTTGCCACATCGGTCGGATCCCGGATCTCGTCCAGCGTCAGATCCGCCGAGCCAAAAGCTTCGCCCTGGCGCAACCGGTCTTCTGGCGTGTTCTGATCGAATTCGGCGGGATAATCAGCGAAAAAGAAGAAGCGTCCCTTCGACTGGAACTCGTCTCCCATGAAAACCATCGGAATCTGTGGCGACAACAGCAGCATGGCCATCAGTCGCGCGGCAAGATCAGGTTCGATGTTGCTCCAGAGGCGGTCGCCGCGTCCGCGATTGCCGATCTGATCGTGGTTCTGCAGGAAATTGATGAAGGTGACCGGTGGCAGATGGCCGCTTGGCTCCCCCACCAGCTCGTCCCCCTTTTCCGCAATCTTTTCCCCCTGGAGAGCAAAACCGGTGGCGAGGGTCTTGCCGATCCTTGGCCAGAAGTCCTTGGCGAAGACCTTGAAATGGCCGCCGTGCTCACCCGTTGCCCAGGCATGGATCAGGTGGTGGTAGCCGTCGTTCCAGACTGCGTCATAGAGCCGGACCGAATTGTCTTCGGCGCGCTCATGAAGTGCGGTAATGCAGCGGCCATCCTCGACCACGAGGTGCACATGTCGCCCGGGCAGCGCGTCGCGGATGCGCAGCGCCATCTCTTCCATGATGTGAACATCGCTGGTCTGGTCTTCGATCCGATCGACGGCATCGAAACGCAGACCGTCCAGGGCAAATTCCTCCAGCCAGTAAAGAGCGTTTTCGATGACGAAATCCCGCATGGGTTTGCGCGTCACGTCGGGCCGCGGCCCCCAGGGGGTGCCTTCGTCCATGAAGAGATCAGGCGCGTAAGCCTCAAGGTAGTTTCCGTCGAGGCCGAGGTGATTGTAGACCACATCGAGCATGACCATCAGGCCAAGGCCATGGGCCTTATCGATGAAGGCCTTCATATCGGCGGGCTCGCCATAGGCCGGATGCGGCGTGTAGAGCAGCACCCCATCATAACCCCAACCGCGACGGCCACCGAAAGCCGCGACGGGCATCAGCTGGATTGTCGTGATCCCCAAGTCCTTGAGGCCAGGAAGCCGTTCGGCCGCGGCGGCGAACGTGCCTTCCTCCGTGAAGGTGCCGACATGGATCTCGTAGATCACGGCTTCCGACCAGGGACGACCTTTCCAGCCGCTGGCCTTCCAGGAATACGCTGTGGGATCAACAACAAGCGAAGCGCCGTGGACATCGCTTTCCAGCGCACGGCCTGCCGGATCCGGGACCTGTCGGCCATCCGGCAGCACGAAGCTGTAGGGCGTGCCGGGAGGGACATTGGTGGCCAGCAGCTCGAACCAGCCGTCCCCCGTCGTCGACATCGGGACCTGCTCGTCGGCAAGGCGAAGGCTCAGGGCTTCGACACCCGATGCGTAGATGCGGAAGCGGACCTCGCCAGCGGCGGTGTATTCCGCACCCCAGCTTTTCGGGAATACGCGGTATTCCGGCGCAGCGTCCAAGTTCTCAGCATCAAGCCCTGCAATCCGCTCGTCCATCTGTTCGCCTTCTCGCTTGAAACTCCGAAGCGAACGAACCCTGAGGCGTGCCGAAAGTTCCGCGCTGGCAAGGCATGATGATTGAGCGAGCCGATACCCTCGTTTTCAGGAACAAAGGAGGTCCGGGCGAATTGCTCTTGCATATGCCGACCTCGACCGCATTTTGCGGCAGGCGGCCAAGAGGGAGATGATCATGCCCATCAACAATCCATCATCGCCATATGAAGATCAGCCGCCGATGCCGGCGCCGACCTGGGCGCCGGACGTTCCGGTCGAAGAGCCGGAACCGGATGTGCTGCCGGACGAGTTGCCGAACCCCAATCCGGACGAGACCCGCGATCCGCCGGTCGTGGAGCCCGGCGCACCGATGTAAGCCGAACCGGGTCGCCTGCTTCAGCGAAGGCCGGCGACGCTTTCCCAGCCCTTCTTGCCTGCGACCCAGTTCTGCCAGTCGGAGACCGAGCCGTAGAAGACGTTGAGGTCGATCTTGCCGTTTACACCCTGGGACAGGCCGGAGCCGGAATACTGCCAGAAGACCCATTTGCGATCCGGATAGACCTTGGACGGATGCGCCGCAACGGAGCGCAGCCAGAAGGGATAATCCCGGAAGTGGCCGCGCAGATTGTCCTTGTAGAAGTCCGGCGCCGTGTAGATGACCGGGCGCTTGCCGTAGTGTTGCTCGAGCCGGTCCATGAAGACCTGCATCTTTTCGCGTGCCTTTTCCGGAGACAGCTTGAAGCGGCAGCTGGACTCGCCGTTGTATTCGACATCGATGACCGGCGGCAGGGCGTCGGGATCACGCGGCACGTTCCGGATGAACCAGTCTGCCTGCTGCGAGGCAACGCGGCACCAGTAGAAGAAATGATAGGCGCCGCGCTTAACGCCGGCTTCCTTGGCCCGTTTCCAATTGGTGTGGAACATGGGATCCAGGTGATCGCCGCCATCGGTCGCCTTGATATAGGCGAAGTTGGCACCCTGCTTGCGCAGTGTCGTCCAGTCGATGTCGCCCTGCCAGCGCGAGACGTCGACGCCGTGAACGGCATGATGCTTCGGCTTCACCTTGCCGAAGTTGATCGGCTTGGCATCCCGGAAGCGCTGGTCATAAACCCGGTGGCGACCAGCCGAGCGCCCGGCAGGTTGTTCCGGAGCAGCAAGCGGCGATGTCGGCGGGGCAAGCATGGCGACCGGTCGCTGGTCCGGTACCGGCATTCCGGCCGTCATCGTTGAAGACTCGAAATGTGACTGGCTCGGCGTATCTCCCGCCCATGCCAGGGGCTGCGGAGCCCCGCCCCCGCTCAAGGGTGCCGCGGCGATCGATCCCGTCTGTTCATCGACGGCGACTGCCGGTGTCGGGACTGCTGCCGTCTGGGTCGGCTGCGGCTTTGGCGCGGAGGAGGAGGAGAGCCTGAGGGCTTCAATCGGGTTTGTGCGCGCACTGCAGCCGGTGATCACAAGGCAGCCGACGAGGAGCGAGGAGAGGACCTGGGAACGCATGGCACACGGACTCGAACTGTAAGCCGGGCGCAAACGAAGGCGGACGCCCGGAGCTTCTGGGAATTGCTAACAAAGCTTTACCGGGAAAAGGTGAATCCAATCTTTACGGGATGCGACTGCAGCGCGGCTTGTGAAACTGTTCACGCATATGTGCGCCGGCGCCAAAAACCCGGGCGCGAAGCAGGACGTATCTGTTCACGAGTAATCGCCGGAGAGACTTCAGGGAGGCAAGCATGCTGCCGAGACGATCCTTTCTTCTCACATCCCTCTTTGCCGTGTCAGGTGGAATGCCCCTGACGGCGGACGAGGACCCGTGGGCGGCTCTCCGGTCCGGCCAGGCCTTCGTGCTGCTTCGCCACGCCATTGCCCCGGGAACCGGTGACCCAGCGGGGATGCGCATCGGTGACTGCAGCACACAACGAAACCTGTCGGAGGAAGGGCGGGCGCAGGCGTCACGGATCGGCGCTCTCTTCCGCGACAATGGCATCCGGGAGGCATCGGTCTATTCCAGCCAATGGTGCCGCTGCCTCGACACCGCCGAGCTGCTGAAGCTCGGACCGGTGACGGAGCAACCACTCCTCAATTCCTTCTTCGGGAAGCCGGAAGACGGACGCGGCCAGACCGAGGCTCTAAGGCAATGGCTCAGCACGCGCGGATCAGGACTGCCGCTCGTGCTCGTGACGCATCAGGTCAACGTGACCGGGCTCACCTCTATCGTCCCTCGCAGCGGGGAACTGGTCTTTGCCAAACTGGATGAGGCCGGTGCGGTCGCCGTGATCGGCCGGCAGTCCGCCGAGGCATGACGGGGAAAAGGGTGCGGCGAGAAAGAGATCGCCCGTGATGAAAGGCTTTGAACAAGCTTAGGTGCGGCGGCAATCCTGACATGCCTCGGCGGACGCGCCGGCAGGGTCCGGCTGGCCCATAATTCTTCAGAAAAATCAGATCTTGGAGTCTAAAATCTGCATTGATCGCAGATGATCTCGTTCTCTTGCTTCTCCGCTCTGCCGCGAGCGGTTGAAGCTCTGTGGTCACATCCGCTTCCTGTCCCACACTTGCGCCTGACGCGCCGCACAATAGGATGGGGAACAGTTGAAAGCGCCGAGGGTATTTGATGGACGAACCGCACGACACCAGCCAGCTTGAAATGGTGGTGCTGATGACACCCGACATGGCCAATTTCTCCGGTAAGGTGCACGGGGGCGCGCTGCTCAATCTGCTCGATCGCGTGGCCTATTCCTGTGCGTCGCGCTATTCGCAGCAATATGCAGTGACCCTGTCGGTCGATCAGGTCGTGTTTCGCCAGCCGATCCATGTCGGGGAACTCGTGACATTCCGCGCCTCGATCAACCATGCAGGCCGGACCTCGATGGAGGTCGGCATCCGGGTCGAGGCGGAGACCATCCGCACGGGCGAGCGCCGGCATACCAATTCCTGCTACTTCACCATGGTCGCCGTGGATGCCGAGGGCAGACCCACAGCCGTGCCTCCCTATGTGCCGCAGAACGAGATCCGCAAGCGCCGCCAACGCGCGGCCGAAACCCGCCGGGCGCTGCGTCTGGAATTCGAGGCCCGCTTCAAGGAGGCAAGCCAGACGGCCGAGGAAGCGCTCGCCGCGACCTGAGTCTCCCGCTACCTGCCTTGACTTTGATCGAGCCTTGGCCAAGTCCGGGGTCACGATCATTTTCAGTGGAGGCGGATACCATGAACAAGCTCTTCGATCTGACAGGGCGCCGGGCGCTGATAACGGGTTCCTCGCAGGGCATCGGGCTTGCGCTCGCCGCCGGCCTGCAGCAGGCGGGCGCCGAGGTCGTGCTCAACGGGCGCAGTGTCGAGAAGCTTGAAAGCGCGTCCCGCTCGCTGGGAGCCGGCGCGCGCATCCTTGCCTTCGATGTAACGGATCATGCGGCGGTTAAGGAGGCGGTCGACCGGTTCGAGGGCGAGATCGGGCCGATCGATATCCTCATCAACAATGCCGGCATGCAGCATCGGGCACCGCTCGAGGACTTCCCGGCGGAGGCCTTCGAGCGGCTGATGGCGGCCAATGTCTCCAGTGTCTTCAATGTGGGTCAGGCCGTTGCCCGACACATGATCGGCCGCGGCCGCGGCAAGATCATCAACATCGCGAGCGTACAGACAGCGCTCGCCCGCCCTACGATTGCGCCCTACACGGCGACCAAGGGGGCTGTCGGGAACCTGACCAAGGGCATGGCGACGGACTGGGCGCGGCACGGGCTTCAATGCAACGCGATCGCGCCGGGCTATTTCGAAACGCCCCTCAACGCCGCCCTCGTCGCCGATCCCGAATTTACCGCCTGGCTCTCCAAACGGACACCGGCCGGACGCTGGGGCAAGGTCGAGGAACTGGTCGGCGCCTCGATCTTCCTTGCCTCCGACGCCTCGTCCTTCGTCAACGGGCATATCCTCTATGTCGACGGCGGGATCACCGCGTCGCTATGATTTCATAAGGGAGCCGGTGTGCTTCAGATCCGCGAAAACGCCGCTAGCACCGTGCGCTCGGACTGCAAGAGATAGGCTTCGAGTGCGGCAGCGGCGGCTTTTGGTTCGCCGGCTTCGAGCTTGTCCAGGATCGCTGCATTCATCTCGACATAGGGTGCGTGAAGGAGCTCGGGTTCCTTGAGGAGGCCGAAGCTCAGGCGGAGTTCAGCGGCAATCTGGGCGTAGAAGCCGTTCAGCCGCTGACTGTCGGCAAGATCGACGATCGCCGCATGAAACTTCATGTTTTCGCTGCCAACGGCCGTCCAGTCGTTTCGGTCGCGGGCCGCGCGGGCCGCGTCGACTGCCGACCGCATGCGCTCGACTGCCGGATGCTTGGGATAGGCATTGGCCAGTGCCTGGCCTTCAACGACGCGGCGGACACGGTAGATATCGATGATCGAGGCCATGCTGGGGGTGGCGACGAAGACGCCGCGGTTCGGCTCGTGCTGCAGCAATCCTTCCTTGGTCAGCAGCCTGAAGGCCTCCCGCAGAGAGTTGCGCGAGACTTCAAAGTCGGCGCTCAGCGCTGCTTCCGAAAGCCTCTGGCCCGGCCTCAACTCGCCGCTGATCAGTCTGTCGCGAATGGCCTCCGCCAGGCGTGGCGCCAGGGCTGCCGTCGTTTCTGTTTCTGCCATCAACTTCCCCAAGCGACCGGTTCGTCCCGTCGCGTCGTCTAGCCCGAAGATCGCCCGCAAATCATGCGACAGGTCTCTGCTGCCTTATGGTCCAGTTCAGAAATCGCAGCAAGGCGCGGGCCAATGGTGGCCAAAAATTGTTCCTGCAGATGTCGATACTGCTTATCCGAGCATCAATTCGCTCAACATTGCGGCACTTAAGTAGAACGATCAGATAAAATCGTTGAACAATATTGACAGAATTGTGAAACCGGGAGAGGCTGGCCCTGCAGGTGAACAACAAGCCCCGCGCAAAGCCGGGGATCGGTCAACCGAGAGGGAAACATGGAACAGACATCGACAACGGCCCCAGCGGCCGCATCCGGCGGCATGTCCGCCAAGACGCGCCGCGGCGCATTGCTTGCCGCAATCTTCCTCATGGCGACATCCGCCATCGGCCCCGGCTTCATTACCCAGACCGCGACCTTCACCACGAAGCTCGGCTCGGCCTTCGCCTTCGCCATCCTCGCGTCGATCCTGATCGACTTCGTCGTTCAGCTGAACATCTGGCGGATCGTGACGCTGACCAAGATGCGCGCGTCCGACATCGCAAACGCTGCCATTCCCGGCACCGGATATGTGCTGGCGATCCTGGTGATCGTCGGCGGCCTGTTCTTCAACATCGGCAATATCGGCGGTGCTGGTCTCGGTCTCAACGCGCTCCTCGGCCTCGATCCCAAGCTCGGCGGCTCGATCAGCGCGCTGATTGCAATCGGCATTTTCCTGTCGCATCGCACCGGCGTCGCCATCGACCGGCTGATCATCGTCGCCGGTCTCGCGATGATCGTGTTGACGGTCTATGTGGCGCTCGTCTCGCAGCCGCCTGTGGGTGACGCGCTTTACCAGACCTTCCTGCCTTCCACGATCGACTTTGCCACGATCACCACGATCGTCGGCGGCACGGTCGGCGGCTACATTACCTATTCCGGCGCACACCGCCTGCTGGACAAGGGCACGGTCGGCATCGAAAACCTCGGCGCCGTCAACCGCGCGGCCCTGTCCGGCATCGCCGTCACCGGCGTCATGCGCTACGTGCTCTTCCTCGCGATCCTCGGCGTTGTCGCAAGCGGCGTGGTCATCGATGTCTCGGGTAAGGGTGCCAATCCGGCTGCACAGGCCTTCCAGGCTGCTGCCGGTGATGTCGGCCTGCGCATCTTCGGTGCGGTGCTGTTCTTCGCCGCGATTACCTCGGTCATCGGTGCGGCCTACACCTCGGTTTCGTTCATCACCGTCTTCAAGAAAGACATCAGTGAGCGCGCCCGCAACATTGCGACCGTCATCTTCATCGCGGTCTCGCTGTTCTTCTACGTGATCATCACGACACCGCCGGCGCAGATGCTGGTCTTTGTCGGCGGTCTGAACGGTCTCATCCTGCCGATCGGTCTGACGATCTTCATCTATGCCGCCTGGGCGCGCTCGGACCTGATGGGTGGCTATCGCTATCCGCGCTGGCTGCTGATCCTCGGGGCGCTCACTTGCGCGCTCACCTGGTACATGGGCTACAAATCGATCGGGCCGATCTTCGCACTGCTGACCGCTGCCTAACAATCGATACAGGGAGGAAAACATGACAGCCATCGATCTCAACAGCGATCTCGGCGAAAGCTATGGCGCCTGGGCCATGGGCGACGACGAGGCGATGCTTTCCATCGTCTCCAGCGCCAATGTCGCCTGCGGTTTCCATGCCGGCGATCCGGTCGGCATCCTGAAGACGGTGAAGGCCGCCGCAGAGCGCGGTGTTTCGATCGGGGCGCATGTCTCTTACCCGGATCGCGTCGGCTTCGGCCGGCGCGACATGGATGTCACCTCGGCCGAACTGACGGCCGATGTCATCTACCAGATCGGTGCCCTGAAGGGCGTTGCCACCGCCGCGGGCGTCACCGTCGGCTATGTGAAGCCGCATGGCGCGCTCTACAACCGCATCGCCCATGATCCCAAACAGGGCCAGGCCGTGATCGACGGGATCAAGGCGATCGATCCCGATCTGGTGATGATGGGCCTTGCGGGTTCTCCGATCCTCGATCTCGCCCGTGCCTCGGGTTTGAAGGTGGTAGCTGAAGCTTTTGCCGATCGCGCCTATACGCCGTCTGGCGCGCTCGTGTCCCGCCGCGAAGCCGGTGCCGTGCTGCATGACACGGCGCTGATTGCCCGGCGTATGCTGCAACTGGCCCATGAGGGCACGATCGAGGCGATCGACGGGTCGACCATCAAGATCGAGGCACACTCCATCTGCGTGCATGGCGACAGCCCCGGAGCAGTCGCGATTGCACGCGAGATCAGACAGGCATTCGAGAAGGATGGCATCACGGTGCAATCCTTCCTCAATCGCTGAGACCGTGGGAGGAGAGACGCCGATGATCGATCCGGACACATTGCGCCATGTCGGCACATCTGCCGCGCAGGCCGCGCGCCAACGCTACCGCCAAGGGGCAGTCGAGCCGACCTCGGGTGTCGCCCCCGGCTTTACCCAGGCCAACATGATCGTCCTGCCGCGCGACTGGGCTTTCGACTTCCTGCTCTATGCGCAGCGCAATCCAAAGGCCTGTCCCGTGCTCGACGTGTCGGATCCGGGCTCGCATGCGACCGTGCTGGCCAAGGGGGCCGACTTGCGCCGTGATGTTCCACTCTACCGGATCTGGCGAGATGGAGAGCTTACCGAAGAGGTGACGGACGCAAGTGCCGCCTGGGCGGAGCATCCCGATCTCGTCAGCTTCCTGATCGGCTGCAGCTTTACCTTCGAAACGCCGATGATGGAGGCGGGCATCGATATCCGGCACATTACGGACAAGTCGAATGTGCCAATGTATCTGACCAACCGTGCCTGCCGTCCGGCCGGCCGGCTGCATGGCAATCTGGTTGTCTCGATGCGGCCGATTGCAGCCTCCCGGGTCGCGGATGCAGCGACGATCTCAGGCCGGTTCCCGGCCGTACATGGCGCTCCCGTCCATGTTGGCGCACCCGAAGAACTCGGGATCGCCGACCTGGGGAAGCCGGAATTCGGCGATGCGGTCAGGATCGAGCCCGGCGAAGTGCCGGTGTTCTGGGCTTGCGGCGTGACGCCCCAGGCGGCCGTGATGGCGTCTAAAGTCCCATTTGCCATCACCCATGCGCCCGGGCACATGTTCATCACCGACATCCCCGATTCCGCCTACCACGCCTGAGGCCATGATGCGTTTTCTCCCCGTCAGCCTGACTGTCCTGATTGTCGAACTGCAGGATCTCGACGAGACACTCGCGCTCTTTGCTTCGCTGGAGGCCGACCCGGTCGACGGGATCGTCGATATCGTTCCGGCGGCACGCACGCTGATGATCCGGTTCAAGCCGGAGGTCCTGACGGCGGAGGCGATAGCGGCCGAAATCCAAGAGCGTGACCTGACGGCGAAGATCCCGCCGTCGGACATGCTGGTCGAAATCCCCGTGACCTATGACGGCGAAGATCTGCAGGATGTGGCCGAACTGACGGGGCTTTCCGTTGCAGAGGTCATCGAGCGGCACACGGCGAGCGAATTCACGGTTGCCTTTTGCGGCTTCGCACCCGGCTTCGGCTATCTCGTCGGCGGAGATCCGGCGCTGCAGGTGCCACGGCGGCAGAGCCCGCGCACGAGGATCCCGGCTGGCTCCGTGGCACTGGCGGGCGCTTTCTCCGGCGTTTATCCGCAGGCAAGCCCGGGTGGCTGGCAGATCATCGGCACCACGCCGCTGAAGATGTGGGATCTGACACGACAGCCGCCTGCCCTTTTTCAGCCTGGTTACCGGGTGCGCTTTTTCGATCTGGCCAAGCGTCCGCAGAGCACGCCGGTCATTGCGAATTTGGGCGAACGGCATGACGGCGAGATCGTGGCGCAGACATCGGCGACGACGATCACGGTGACCGCAGCCCCCATGCCGGCTCTGGTGCAAGACCTTGGCCGCTTCGGCCAGGCCGGCCAGGGTGTTTCGTCCTCCGGAGCGCTCGATCAGGGCGCATTCCGCGCTGCCAACCGGGTGGTCGGCAATCCGGTCGACGCAGCCTGTCTCGAGATCACGCTGGGCGGCTTTTCGTTTACCGTCTCCGGCCCGGCCGTCATGGCGCTGACCGGAGCTCCCTGCTCGATCTCTGTTCGGGACAGCGCTGGTCGGGTGATGACGGCAGAGACATACCAGCCGATCTCGCTGGAAGCGGGAGACACCGTGACGCTCGGCTTTGCGGCGCGCGGTGCGCGCAGCTACCTCGCCTTTCGTGGCGGCCTAGATATCGACCCGGTGCTGGGCAGCGCTTCGACGGATACGCTGGCGATCGTGGGCCCGGAGCCCGTTGGCGCGGGCGCAATGCTTGCGATCAAGACCGGGGGTCGTGAACTGTCGCCGGTATCCCTCACCGAGACGCCAGCCTTTGCGTGCCCGGCACCGGGCGAGATCGTCACGCTCGACGTCGTGATGGGGCCGCGCAGTGACTGGTTCACGGCATCAGGTCTCGAGACACTGGCGACCCAGGTCTTCGACGTGACGCCGCAGTCCAACCGCGTCGGCATCCGCCTTTCAGGAGCTTTGCCCCTCGAGCGCAAAGGTGAGGCCGAACTTCCGAGCGAAGGCACGGCGACGGGAGCGATCCAGGTGCCGCATAGCGGCCAGCCCGTGCTCTTCCTGGCCGATCACCCGCTGACTGGCGGCTACCCCGTCATCGGCACGGTCGCCGACTATCATCTCGACCTCGCCGGGCAGATCCCGGTGAATGCCAAAATCCGCTTCCGGCCCATTACGCAGTTCGCCGAGATCGTGCCCGACAAGGCATGACCAGCGACACCGCTTATGGCTGCCGACAGAGACAGTGAGGAGACCCCGATGAAGAAAGTGCTGATCGCCAATCGCGGCGAGATCGCCGTGCGTATCATTCGCGCCTGCCGTGATTACGGGCTCCAGTCCGTCGCCGTCTATGCCGATCCGGATATGGAGGCGCTGTTCGTCAGCCTGGCTGACGAGGCCTACGGGCTCGGCGGCAGCCGCCCGGCCGAGACCTATCTCGATATCGAGAAGCTGATCGACACTGCCCGGCGCTCCGGTGCGGATGCGATCCATCCGGGTTATGGCTTCCTCTCCGAACGGGCGGAGTTTGCGCGTGCTGTACAACAGGCGGGGTTGACCTGGATCGGCCCGGACCCGCGCGTGATCGAAGCCTTGGGCGACAAGGTCGAAGCACGGCGGATCGCGCTCTCCGTTGGTGCGCCCCTCGTGGCGGGCAGCGATGGCCCGGTCGAGACGGCGGAAGAGGTCATTGGCTTTGCCAAAGCGCACGGACTGCCAGTTGCGATCAAGGCCGCCCATGGCGGCGGCGGGCGCGGACTGAAGGTTGCCTGGAAGATGGAGGAGGTTGCCGAACTCTATCATTCCGCCGTGCGTGAAGCCGAGGCCGCCTTCGGGCGCGGCGAATGCTTCCTCGAGCGCTTTCTCGATCGTCCGCGCCACATCGAGGCTCAGGTTCTCGCCGACAAACACGGCAATGTGCTGGTGCTCGGCACGCGCGATTGTTCGTTGCAGCGGCGCAATCAGAAGCTCGTCGAAGAGGCGCCTGCGCCGTTCCTGAGCGATAAGCAGCGTGAGGAGATTCATGAGGCGGCGCGCAAGATCTGCGTAGCGGCGGGCTACTCCGGCGCTGGCACGGTCGAATTCCTGCTCGGTGTGGATGGCACGATCTCATTCCTGGAAGTCAACACACGCCTGCAGGTCGAGCATCCCGTGACCGAGGAAACGACCGGGATCGATCTCGTTGTCGAACAGTTCCGGATTGCCGAAGGCAAGGCGCTTGAGGTGCTGGCGACCCCTGCCCCGCGCGGTCACTCGATCGAATTCCGCATCAATGCCGAAGATCCCGGACGCGGCTTCCTGCCGACGCCGGGATCCATCACGCGGTTCGATCCGCCGTCAGGTCCGGGTGTGCGGCTCGACACGGGTGTGGTGAGCGGCTCCACAGTACCCGGCACCTTCGATTCCCTCATGGCCAAACTGATCGTGACGGGCGCAACGCGTGAGCAGGCGCTGGCCCGCGCGCGGCGCGCCTTAGCGGAATTCGAGATCGAGGGTGTCGCGACCGTTCTTCCTTTCCATCGCGCGGCCATGGAAAGCCCTGACTTTGTCGGCAAGGACGGTTTCCGCGTTCATACGCGCTGGATCGAGACGGATTTTGCGGAGCCGCTCGCCAGCGCCAGCCGGCCGGAACCGCTTGCGGATGCATCTCTGATCCGCACCCATGTTGAGATCGACGGCAAGCGTCACGCGCTGGCCATCCCGGCGATGCTGCTCGCTGGTTTCGGGACCGGAGCGGCCTCTGCTGGCGTCATCCAGCAGACGTCCAAGTCGGCACAGGATTCGTCCAGTGTCCCCGCTCCGATCGCGGGCACGCTCCAGGCTTTCAAGATCGAGGATGGGGCCGAGGTTCAGGCCGGCGACCTGATCGCTGTCATGGAAGCCATGAAGATGGAAACGCAGGTGGTGGCCGCTCGGGCGGGCCGCGTCCGGCTCAAGGCCGAGGCCGGTGCCTATCTCCAGGCGGGAGAAGAACTCGCACGTTTCGAGACTTAAAGGTAGGCATTGCCGCTGCTAGCGTCATCTCAACGCAATGACAAAAAAAATGGTCCGCCGATGCGGACCATTCATTGAAATCGGAACGGGGGTCAGGCCTTGTCGATGACCTTCTTCACGCCTTCCTTAGCCTCGCCCTTGGCCTGCTGGCCGTGGCCCTTGGCTTCCTGAGCAGCGCCCTTGGCTTCCATGCTGTGGTTGTCGGTGGCGTCGCCGACGGCCTGCTTTGCCTTGCCGGCCAGTTCGTTCGCCTTGCCGGAAATCTTGTCCGATGTGGAACCCATGATCGTTCTCCTTGTTGGCGGTAACGCACAGCCTTCCATTCGCTATCCGGTCAGACGCCGGGGAAGTCCGTTTCGGGCTGCTTCACGATCCGCTTGTCTCAACAATGCTTTAGAGGGGAAAACGTTCCGGTAGATCCAGCTTGCAGCGCCTGATCAGGCGGCGCAATTGCACGTGTGCGCGGATTGTCTCTGACGATGGCAGGGCGCTTAAAATACAAAACACCGGTGACGCATTTCACCGCCACCGGCTGGTCAATATGTTAGCAAGACAGAGGGCTCAGCGCTTGTAAGCGCCGAGACCGGGGCGGTAGGTCTTGTCGTCGAGGAACTGTTTCAGACCCTCTGCGCGCCCGTTGCTCTTGTCCAGGAACAGCATCTGCTCGAGCTTAGCGTAGATGTAGTCGTCGGCCTGCTCCCAGGGCATGTTGCGGACACGCTTGAAGGTGTCCTTTGCCGCCTTCAGCACGACCGGGTTCTTTTCCAGCAGCGTGGCACAGAGCGCGCGGACGCGGGTTTCGAGATCGGCCAGGGGTACGGATTCGTTGACGAGGCCCATTTCGCGGGCCTTCTGGCCGCCGAAGGTCTCGCCCGTCATGATGTAGTAGAGCGAGTCACGGTGGTTCATCACCTCGGCGACGGCGCGGGTGACATTGCCGCCGGGCAGGATGCCCCAGTTGATCTCAGAAAGACCGAAGGTTGCCTCGTCGGCAGCGATGGCGAGGTCGCAGGACACGAGCGGCGTGAAGGCGCCGCCGAAGCACCAGCCGTTGACCATGGCGATGGTGGGCTTTTCGAAATACATCAGGCGGTTCCACCACCCACCGGACTGGCGGCGGCTCTTCAGAACCGCAGCACGGCCCTTGCCGTCGTTCTCACGGAAATACTCCTTGAGGTCCATGCCGGCCGACCAGGACTGGCCGGCGCCGCGCAGAACCAGCACGCCACAGCGATCGTCGGCCTCCAGTTCGTCCAAGACTTCCAGCATCCGGATGTTCAGCTTCGGGTTCATCGCATTGCGCTTTTCCGGACGGTTCAGCGTCACGAAGGCGATGCCGTTGTCGAATTCGACCAGAACCGGATCTGGCGTGGTGTTCGTTTCAGTCATGCTTGGCTCCTTGAGGCAATGGTTTGGGCATCGCTGCCGGCTTTGTCGGGTTCACAGCTCGGCGTGGGTCTGGCGCAGAATATGTTTCTGAGCCTTTCCGGATGCCGTGCGGGGGATCTGGTCGAGGAAGACGATGCGGGTCGGCCGCTTGTATGAGGCGAGCCGTTCGGCACAATGGGCCAGGATTTCGTCCGCCGAGGGCGCTTCGACATGGGCCACAATGAAGGCCACGCCGCATTCGCCCCACTTGGGATCCGGCAGACCGAGCACGGCCACGTCTCTCACCTTCGGATGCGCTCCGATGACCGCCTCGATCTCGGCGGGGAACACGTTCTCGCCGCCGGTGATGTACATGTCCTTCAGCCTGTCCGGCACGTGGATCACACCGCCTTCCGCGCGGCGCCCGAGATCGCCGGTCCGATACCAGTCACCGACAA
The DNA here is from genome assembly GCA_032102365.1 of Allorhizobium sp. CTOTU50464. GTDB lineage: Bacteria > Pseudomonadota > Alphaproteobacteria > Rhizobiales > Rhizobiaceae > Allorhizobium. The sequence goes on from DAMDHD010000007.1 coordinate 229,007, forward strand.
AGGCGCGGGCTGTCTCGCCCGGCTTGTTCCAGTAACCGGGCGTGACCGAGGGACCCTTGATCCAGATCTCACCGACCTCGCCATCCGCTGCATCCTGGCCATCCTCGCCGACGAGGCGAACCGCGAGGAGCGGCGCAGGGAAGCCGACACTGCCCGGGTGGCGGGCGACTGCATCACGGTCCAGTGGCATATGGATCGCCGTTCCGGCCTCGCTCATGCCGTAACCGTTGACCAACGGAATGCCATCTTCGAGGAAGGCTTCGATCAGCGCCGGAGAAAGCGGGGCGCCACCGATGAAGATCGCCTGAAGCGCCTTGAGCGCGGCCGGATCCCAGGCCGGCGCATTGCGCAGGGCAGAGGCCATCTGAGGTACTGCGAAATAGTGTGTGACGCCGAGTTCGGGATCGCCAAGGGTCGCAAGCGTCCGGTCGGGCAGGAACCTGTCCGAGATCACCAGCCTGCCGCCCATGGTGAGCGTCGTCCGACCGATCGCGACCAGTCCGATGGTGTGGAAGAAGGGGAGATCACACAGCGTCACGGAGCGGCTCGTCACTTCGCCGACAAGCGCAAAGTTCACGGCCGAGGCGAAGGCGTTGCGGCGGGTGATGATGACGCCCTTGGGGCTGCCGGTGGTCCCCGATGTGTAGAGCATGATGCAGGCTGCATCTGCTTCGGTGGGCACAGGCTCGGCGCGCTCAGCACTCCTCAGCATATCGCCCCATCCGCCATCTCCCTCGACGCTCATGGTGCGCGGCAGCGGCTGATGGATGTCGCCGAGCACGGGGGCGAATTCGGCATCATGCAACAGCACAGCCGGCTCGCAATCCGCGATGATCTGGCCAAGTTCTGACGCACCGAGGCGCCAGTTCAGCGGCACGAACACGTGGCCGGCACGCTGGCAGGCGAGACAGACGACGATCTGGTCTATCGAGTTTCGCCCCAGATAGGCGATGCGTTGCGATGGCGCAGTGTGTCCGACAAGCTCCGCAATGAGGGCAGCCCCGCGACCGACGGCGTCATCCAGCGATGCGTAGGTCTCGCTGCGTCCAGTTGTCACTTCGAAGGCGGCCTGGCGCTCGGGGCTGACCGTGGCGCGATAGATCAACGGGTCGTCCGTCTCCAATCCGACGGCTCGCATTTCCGTTGCTGCCGCTTGAAATTCAGGCTGCATGTTCATCCTCCCATCGCCACCCAGAAGGGCCTCCTCGGCGAATTGTATGTTATGCATACTATTTTGCAGCTCCGGGTTTGACAAGCGCGAATTTGACTGTTGCAGTCGAAAGTGATCATGAATGATTTGCAAGTTCGATGCCGCATGATTGGAAGAGGAGCCATGACTCGACATAATGACCTGAAGCCGGCCAATGATGATGACGTCTTCGAAGTCGGCGCTCCCCTGCGCACCGGCCGTCTCGACGAGATCCTCGGCTTCCATCTGCGCATGGCCAATGTCGCCATCTATCAGGACTATACCGCGGCCATGGGAGACATCGGCCTCACCCAGAAGCAGTTTGCCGTTCTCGAGCTCATCGCTGCCAATCCGAAGGTGAGCCAGATCGACATCGCCAACCAGCTTAGCATGGATCGCGCCACCATGATGGCACTGGTCAATCGGCTGGAAGGCCGCAATCTTCTTGAGCGCCAGCCCTCGCCTGTGGATCGCCGCCGGCAGGAATTGCTGCTGACGGGAGAGGGCATCGAGATCCTGAAACAGGCCCGCCATATCCAGGAGCAGCACGAGCTTCGCTTCACCTCCCGCTTCTCGGCGGAAGAACTCGAAGAGTTCATCAACGGTCTGAAGCGGATCTATGCGGACATCACGCCGCGCACACAGCAGACCGATTGATTTTCAATCAGCGCCACCAAAACAAAACGGCCGCCCTTTCGAGCGGCCGTTTCTATATCTGCGATCAGAAGGGGTAATGCTGGTTCGGATCCTCGATGGTGATCCAGCGCAGCTCGGTGAACTCGGCGATTGCCGCCTTGCCACCGAAGCGGCCATAGCCGCTGCCCTTGACGCCGCCGAACGGCATCTGCGGCTCGTCGAACACCGTCGGACCGTTGATGTGGCAGATGCCGGACTCGATGCGACCTGCCACCGCCATGGCGCGACGGATGTCGCGGCTGAAGACGGCGCCGGAGAGACCGTATTCGGTGTCGTTGGCAACGCGGATTGCCTCTTCCTCATCCTTCACGCGGATGATCGGCTTGACCGGGCCGAAGCTTTCCTCCGAATACATGCGCATATCCGGCATGACCTGATCAAGCAGGGTTGCTTCCACGACACTGCCTTCGCGCTTGCCGCCGGCCACGAGCTTGGCACCCTTGGAAACGGCATCCGCAATCAAGTCGTCCATCTTCTTTGCGGACTCCAGGCTGATCAGCGAGCCTAGAACGACGTGGCCCTTCGGGTCACCGGCCGGGAGCTTGGAGGCCTTTGCGGCCAGCTTGGACACGAACTCATCGGCGATCTTCTCGTCAACGATGATGCGCTCGGTCGACATGCAGATCTGGCCCATGTTGGCAAACGCGCCGAAAGCGGCTGCGTTTACCGCTGCATCGATGTCGGCGTCGTCCAGAATGACGAGCGGCGCCTTGCCGCCGAGTTCCAGCAGGGCCGGCTTCAGGTTGCGTCCGCAGAGTTCACCGATGATCTTGCCGACCTTGGTGGAACCGGTGAAGTTCACCCGCTTGACGGCCGGATTGGTGATCAGCGCTTCGACGAGCTTGGCTGCATCTTCGGGCGCGTTGGTGATGACGCTGATGGCACCTCTCGGAAGGCCGGCCTCCACGAGGCACTGGGCAATCAGGCGGTGGGTGCCGGGGCACTGTTCGGATGCCTTGAGGATGACGGTGTTGCCGCAAGCGAGCGGCATGGCGACAGCACGCGTGCCGAGGATGATCGGGGCATTCCACGGCGCAATGCCGAGGCAGACACCGACGGCCTGGCGCATGCCCATCGACAGCGAGCCGGGCTTGTTGGAGGGGATGACTTCGCCCGAGATCTGCGTCGTCATCGAAGCGGCTTCACGCAACATGCTGGCGGCAACCATGACGTTGAAGGCGCCCCAATGGCCAGTCGCGCCGGTTTCGGCGACCACGAGATCGGAGAACTCCGCGGTCTTCGATTCCATGATGTCGGCGGCCTTGAGCAGGATCTTGCGACGCTCGCCGGGGCCGGTCTTGGACCATGCGGGGAAAGCGGCAGCGGCCGCATCGACGGCAGCAGCTGCATCTTCGAGGCTCGCGGCCGATGCCGTCGTGGCCACTTCCTGGGTAAAGGGATTGATGCGGGTAAAGGTCTTGCCGCCTGCGGCCTGCTTTTCAGCGCCGTTGATGAGCAGCGATATATGCATATTCATGGGTATACCTCCTCCGTTGTTGTTCCGTAAAATGCCGTCACGATCGGTGACGCTGGCGGCCGCCTTTCCCGATCAGATGTCAAGCCTCCGGGCGAGCCGCAATTTCGATATCGGGAGCCTCCGCGACCCGATCCTTTTGTAAGTCTAGCAAACAATTGAGCTTTGACAAGTAGTCGGCGAGCCGCCGTCAGTAGGGAAGGCCGACGTAGTTCTCTGCCATGGCCGTGGACGCCGCTCTCGAGTGCATGAGGTAGTCGAGTTCTGCCTCCTGGATCTTCTGGCCGAAGTCACCGGTATCGGGGAAACGGTGCAGCAATGTGGTCATCGACCACGAGAAGCGTACCGCTTTCCAAACACGTTTCAGTGCACGCTCGGAATAGCTGTCGAGGCCCGCGTCGGATTTATCCTGATAATGTTCGAGCAGAGCGCCGATCAGGTAATGAACGTCGGATGCTGCGAGATTGAGACCCTTGGCGCCCGTTGGCGGCACGATGTGGGCAGCATCTCCGACGAGGAAGAGGCGGCCGAACCGCATGGGCTCGGCGACGAAAGACCGCAACGGGGCAATCGACTTCTCGAAGCTCGGACCCGTCACCATGGCCTCGGCGTGGTGGGCGGGCAGACGACGGCGGATCTCGTCCCAGAAGCGCTCGTCCGACCACATGTCGACCGTGTCCTCGAGCGAACACTGGACGTAGTAGCGGCTGCGGGTCTCCGAGCGCATCGAGCAGAGGGCAAAGCCGCGCGGATGGTTGGCGTAGATCAGTTCATGACTGACCGGCGGCACATCGGCCAGGATGCCGAGCCAGCCGAAGGGATAGATCTTCTCGAAAGTCTTGATCGCGCCCTCCGGCACCGCCTTGCGGCTGGCACCGTGAAAACCGTCGCATCCGGCAATGAAGTCGCAATCGATCCGCTGGCTCACGCCATCCTTTTCGAAGGTGACATAAGGACGGTCCCCATCGAAACCGGCGGGCTCGACATTCACGGCATCGTAGATCGTTACCCCGCCATCGCGCTCCCGACGCTCGATCAGGTCGCGGGTCAGCTCGGTTTGGCCGTAGACCATGACCCGCTTGCCGCCTGTGAGATCGAAGAGATCGATGCGGTGGTCCCGCCCATCGAAGGCAAGCGAGAAGCCGTCATGCGGCAAGCCTTCACGGTGGAGGCGCTCGCCGACGCCCGCCCGATCGACGAGGCCCACCGTGCCCTCTTCAAGCACGCCTGCGCGGACGCGCGCGAGAATATGATCCTTGCCGACGCGGTCGATGATCACGTTGTCGATGCCGGCATTGGTCAGGAGTTGGCCGAGCAGAAGACCTGAGGGGCCCGACCCGATGATGGCGACTTTGGTCCGCATGACTTTCCTCCCATGGCACGCTCGACTTGTCTTTCGGCAAGTTTTGAGCGGAATGAGGGACGTCAACAATGGACGCATCGGGCGTTTTGCTGCACAAATCGAACATGACGAAACGCAAAACCCTTTTGGCAGATCCGATTCCGACCTATGAGCTCTATGGCGAGGACGACCCGTCCGGCTCGCGTTTTTGGGTGCACTGCGAAACGATTCCTGCACGCAGTGCCCTGCATCACTGGGAAATCGGCCTCCACAGACACGAGCGGTATTTCCAGATCCTTCTCGTGACGGGTGGATCCGGCGATGCCGTTTTCGAGGGAGAGGTTGTTCGTTTCGAACCTCTTTCGATCGTCACCGTGCCGCCAGCCGTGGGTCACGGCTTTCGCTTCTCGCCCGATATCGACGGCTATGTCTTCACCTTCCTCTCCAGCCGATTGCCGGTTCGTCCGGGTGAGCCGAATGCCATGGGCCGCTTTCTGGCGGAGCCGCGCATTACGCGTCTGATGCCGCAGGAGCCGGATGGCGATCTTGTTGTCGCCCATCTTCTCAGGGTGGCGGCCGAATGGCAGGGACGCCTGACGGGGCGCACCGTCCTGATGGAGACAGGGCTAGCCGCAGCGCTTGCCCTGACGGCGCGTCTCGCGGCGCAAGACCGGATGGAGCTCGAAGGCGTTGATGACAATGACCGGCGGCTTGAGGCCTTCTCCTCACTCCTGCAGCGCGAGGTGCGCAATCATCGCCCCGCGTCGTTTTACGCCGACGCTCTCGGCATCACGCCCACCCATCTCAATCGCGTCCTGAAGGCGAAGACCGGGCTCAGCACGCAGGAGCTCATTGCGCGGCGCCTGATCGAGGAGACACAGCGGGAGCTTCTCTTCACGCCGGGGAGCATCAAGGAGGTGGCCTTCCGGCTCGGCTTCTCGGACCCGGCCTATTTTTCGCGCTTCTTCACGCGCCAGACCGGCGTGACGCCGGCAGCATGGCGTTCGCAGGAGCAGACGCGGCTGGGTTCCCGGGAAGAGAGCCTCTGAAAGATCAGTCTGCGCTGAAGAGGTCGATCAGCACCTGGCGCATGGCGTTCATCGGCCATTCGCGCGTCTGCTGCATGGGGAGCATTCCCGGAGTGAAGCCTTCGCGCTCGAACCGAGCAATCAGCTCCCGATCGGAGGAGACCACGTGGATCGGGACAGCGCGCGATGCGTCGGGCCCCGTAATGATCGCAGCCGGCTGATGGTCGCCAAGGATGACGAACACGGCATCCTCACCGAAACGGGCCATGTAGCTGCCGAGCGTTTCCAGCGAGTAGTCGATCGTCTGGATATACTGGCGCCGCACGCGCTCCGGATCGGCCCAGACGACCGAGGGCGGATCACCACTTTCTGCCTGGGTGTTGAAGATCGTGCCATCCCCGACGTCATCCCAATGGACAAGAGTGGCAACCGGTGTCCAGGGGGCATGGCTCGAGATGAGCGCAATTTCCGCCATGACCTTTTCTCCCGCTGCGCGGGCAGGCGCGCGCCCCAGCCGTTCGAAAGCGGACAGCGTGTATTGATCCGGCATCGTCACCCAGTTGAAGGGCTTGCCGCGATACTGCAGATCGGCGGCTGCCAGGACCTGGCGATAGCCGTAATAGGCCGCCTCCGGCCAGGCCATGGTGATGGCAGGCATCGCGGCGATCGGCTTCCAGCCGGCGTCACTGAAGAGCCGGTTGAGGCTTGGCTGACGGCTGATCATCAGGCGGTCATAACGCGCCTGGCTGTCGGTCCACAGACCGGATAAAAGCGTGCCATGCGCCAGCCAGCTCAGGCCGCCGACGGTGGGAGACGTAGCCCAGGCGCTGGCAGAGGCAAGGCCGGCCGCACTGATCTCAGCCTCCACCTTCTCAAGGCGGGGCCTTGTGATGTCCGCATAGCGGGGGTCTTCGATCGCAGAGCGGCCGTAGGACTCGACGAAGATGAGGATGAAGTCCTTGTCCTTGAGGGCCGAGAACAGCCCCTCACCCGTCCTTGGCCCCTCCCCAGCGGCCAGTGCCGTTTCAAAAACATGCATGTCCTGAATGGACCGCACGACCAGGGTCAGCCGGTTGTTGAGGTAGGATGGTAGCCGTGCCTCCACTCGCGGCACGCCAAAATAGGCGGCGGTCCCGCCGGCAAGCGTGATGCCGACAAGGGTCAAGACAAGCCAGGATCGACCCGGGCGCGGGATGTTCGACAACCATCGGGCGGCGATGAGAAAGAGCGCGAGCAGCAGAACAAGGCTGAGAATTCCTGCAACGATCGCTGCAAAAGCAGCCAGTGGCCCGACCGTACCCGACATGAGGTTCCAGCCGTCCACCAGCATCTTGATGTCGAGATACGGATTGAAGGAACGCTGAAAGGCGGCTTGGGTGCCGATATCGGCAAATTTCAGAAAGAAGATGATGAGGAGCAGCAGGCCGCAAGTCAGTGCCGCCATCTTCCGCCAGCTGGAGGGGACCACTAGCAAGAGAAGCATGAGAAGCGGCAGTTCGAGAGGCAGCCGCGCGAAGGCATCAAGACCGATCGCATCGGGATGGCCGGGAAGCGTGAAGGCGAGCCATGCGATGGCTGCGACCAGCAAGACACCTGCCAGGGGACGGATGTTCGTGCCACGCCGCATCATGCAGTTGCTCCGAACCGCCGAACTTCATATGCGTTGCATGCGACAGATTTTGCCTCCATGAAGGTCTTCTGCCTCGGTTCTTGCGTATAACTCCCCGACAGATCTCTCACGACAGACGGAATCCTCACAGCTTGTCCTTTCTGCGTCTCCTCGCTCCACTTGCCCTCATCGCTGTTCTCGCATTCCTGCTGTCGCGGATCGACCTCGAGACGCTGCAATCGGCTTTCTCGGAGATTTCCCTTGCACACGTAGCGGCCGGGCTCGCCCTTGTGCAACTTCAGATCATCGTTTCGGCCCTCCGCTGGCGCTTCACGGCCGCGCGCCTCAGCGAGGGCATGCCGATATCGCTCGCGATCCGAGAGTATTATGTTGCGAGCTTTCTGAACCAGAGCCTGCCCGGCGGCATGGCGGGCGATGCCGTTCGCGCGGTGCGCATGCGCAATGCCGGCCCGGGCGGATGGAAGGCGCCGGCAAAGGCTGTGGTTTTCGAGCGCCTCTCGGGACAGTTGGCCTTCTTCCTTCTCGCGATCATCGGGCTTTTCGTCTGGCCACGTTTGATCGGCGGAGAGCAGGAAGGGCGCCAGGCCTTCCGTCTGGTGCTCGGCTTCTTCGTCGTTGCCGCCGTCGCCATCGCGGCGATCATCGCGGCGGGCGGGCGTCTGGCCTGGATCCGCAAGTTTCAGGCTGACATCACGGAGGTCTTCATCCGTGGGCGCGCGCTCCCATTCCAGCTCGGCACCAGCCTTTTGATCGTCTCGACCTATGTCGCGACTTTCTTCATCGCCAGCGATGCGGTGGGCGCGCCGCTGCCCTGGGAGGCAGCCCTGACGGTGGTTCCGCTCTGTCTGATCGCCATGCTGATCCCGGCGGGCTTCGGAGGCTGGGGAACGCGAGAAGCAGCTGCCATGGCGCTCTGGCCGATCATCGGCGCTTCTGCGGCCGAAGGACTGGCTGCCAGCATCATCTATGGCGGGCTTTCGCTGGCAGGCGCCCTGCCCGGGCTGGCCCTGCTTGCCATCGAAGCCATCCGTGGCAGGCCGCGCCGCGCCTGAGGCGCCCATTACCGAGCCTCGATCCGGGCATAGACATCGCCCGAGGATGCGTCCGGAGACATCTGCGACAGTTCGACGAGAAGCTCGTCAGCCGTCTTCCAGCGATCCCAGACGAAACAGTGCTGCTCGCCCACGACCCGGTTGAAGCGATAGCCGCCGAGGCCCATCAGCCTGTCGATCGCATTGGACGCCACGGAGGGCATGGCGGGAATGTACTCGAAGGCGATGAGGGGGATCGGCTTGCTCAAGCCATGGAGGATTTCGGCCTCCGCGCCCTCGACATCGATCTTGCAGAAGGACGGCATGCCGTGTTTCGCGATCAGATGGTCAAGCGTTACCATGGGAACGGTGACTTTCTGGTCCCACACGACCTGCGAAAAGCCTTTGCTCTGCTTGACCGTCTCCACGAAGCTGCTGGAAATGCTGGTCACGGTCGGATGCAGGCTCGAGATCAGAAGATCGATTTCACCCGCCTTACGACCGACGGCGACACGCTCGAAACCGGTCAGCGCGCCTGAGAAGCGACGCTCGATGAAATCGGCGAATGCCGGCTGTGGCTCGACTGCGACCACGCGCGCGCCGAGATCGAGCAAGGTGCGGCTGCGGCTGCCGACATGGGCGCCGACATCGAACACCAGTTCGCCAGGCTTGATGATCGAGCTGTAGAAGTTCCGCAACGCGCGGCGTCGCCATGGCTGACCGTAGTAAACGACCAGGGATCGGGCGAGACCGAAGGAGGTGGAAAGCCGATGGACACGGCCCGTCATGGCGTGCCCGGCTTTCGGAGAAGATAGATGATGTCCACTGTGAAGGAGTAGATCAAGGCGAGCAGCGCAACGACCGCGATTCCTGTCGAATTAGGTGTCTCAACGAAGGGGATGAGGATGAGGCACAGCGCCGAAATCTGGATCACGCAGACCAGTTTGCGCCGGAAAGACGGGAAAAGCTCCCCTGTCAGCCTCGGGATCATCCAGCCGGCTGCAACAAAAGCGTAGCGCATCAGGCCGATCCAGATCACCCAGAGCCCCGCCTTTTCCAGCAAGGCGGCAGCGACCGAGAGCACGAGGATCAGAAGCGCATCGACCTCCATGTCGAAGCGCGCACCGAATGCGGATTCATGGCCGTAGACGCGGGCGAGATAGCCGTCGACCCCGTCGAGCGCGAGTGCGATCAGAACCACGCCCACGAGCGTCCAAAGCGCAAGGTCGGTGGCGGCCAGGCTATCGAAACAGAGGACGGTCGCACCCGTCAGGCTGACAAGGCAGGCGCGGAAGGCAGTGACCAAGTTGGCCGGCCCGAACCGCCGATGCGGGTGGTCCGGAAGGGCGTACAAGACCAGCGTGAACATCAGGACCAGTGAAAGGATCACCGAGGCCACGAAATCCCAGCCGAGCGGAAGCCGGAAGGAGACCAGCAGCGCGACTATCGACGTGCCCAAGAGCAAACCGGAGAGGCCCGCAATCGTGTCCGACAGCAGCGCCGGCCGCGCGCGCAACTGGGTGATCCAGCCAGCCTGGGCGAGACCCCAAGACCGACCGAAACGATCGCCGCCAAGCCGTTCCGGCTCGCTTGCCATAGTCAATTCCTCCCTGCCCGCTTGGAGCTTACTCTGCGGCGACCAGTGTTTCCAGATCCAGCATGTGGCCGGCACGCAGTGTCTTCGTGCGCAGGTAGTTCTGGTTTTCCGCGGTTACGCGACCGGTGACCGGCGAACGGGCCTCGACCTCGATACCGCCCAGTTCCAGGCCGGCGATCTTGGTCGGATTGTTGGTGTAGACAGCGACTTTCGAGATCTCGAGCTGGCGCAGCATGGCGACCGCAGCCTCATAGCGCCGATGATCCTCGGCAAGGCCAAGTTCCGCATCCGCATCGATCGTGTCCAGCCCGAGGTGCTGATAGCCATAAGCACGCATCTTTGCGCCGATCCCGGTTCCGCGTCCTTCCTGATCGAGATAGAGCAGCACGCCGCCGCCTGCCTGCTTGAGCAGAGCAAGACCATTGCGCAACTGGTCGCCGCAGTCGCATTTCAGCGAGCCGCAGAGGTCACCGGTGATGCAGGACGAGTGGATACGGATCGGGACGGTCTTCGACATGTCCGGCTTGCCGACCACGATGGCGACCTGATCCTTCTGGGCGAGGCCACCCCGGAAGACCACGAAGTCGGCATCGCCGAGATCCTTGAGCGGCACGCGGGTGCGCACCACCTTCTCGAACCGCTGACGGGCGACATCGGCGCCCTTCAGGCGGCTTGCTGCGATCTCGCAGCAGCCGGCGAAGCGGTCAGCGATCTCTGTTACGTCTGCAAGCACCATGGCGGGGAGCAAGAGTGCAAGACGTGCCAGCTCCGTCGACTGGATCGCGAGGTCATCAGCGGGCTGCCAGATCGCCGGCTTCTCAGCGCCGAGAGCGTAAGCCAGACGTGACGCATCATCGAAGGCCAGCCCAGCGAGCGGCGTGATGACATCGCTGTCTGCAGCGATGCCGAGACGAGCGGCGCGCGGTGCGGTCAGGAGCAGGCTGTGGCGGTCTTCGGTAACAGCGGCGAATTGATCGTAGAGAGAGGGCGCCACGCAATCGAGCGCCACGACCGCGAGCTTTCTTGATCCCTCCGCAAGCAGGACGGGTCGGCCGTAGCGCAGTTCTGCGACGGCGCGTTCAACTTCGATTGCGGCGGTGGGGAACTGGAAAGTGGGCTGGCTGGAATTCGACATGAGGCATACTCTCCCTATCAGTGGCATCCATTACGCCCAACTTCCGGCGACGGATTGCGCAGCCGCCATAAATTTATTTTGATGGCGTGCTTGGAACAAAATGCCTGCTAAAGCCATACGTTCCATTCGGACATGTATTTAGGGCGCGGGGAATTCAGTTTGAAGCTCGACCAAGACGAACAGACCGTTTCCGGCGGTGCGCATGCCCTTGCGCTTTGGTTCGAGGCCAAGGAAACGTGCGGCCTGCGGGAAGAAAGCCTTCCTGCTCCATCGGATGACGAGGTCCTCGTCCGCACGCTTTTCAGCGGCATCAGCCGCGGAACCGAGTCCCTCATCTTCCGCGGCGCTGTGCCCGAGAGCGAGTCCGATCGCATGCGCGGACCGCATATGCAGGGCGCTTTCCCCTTCCCGGTGAAATACGGATATGCTGCAGTCGGACATGTGGAGGCGGGTTCTCACCATCTCCACGGCAAGACCGTATTTGCTCTTCATCCGCATCAGGACCGCTTCGTCCTTCCCGTTGATCAAGTCACCGTCCTGCCGGAAACGTTGCCGCCACGACGGGCCGTGCTGGCGGCGAACATGGAAACCGCGCTCAACATCGTGTGGGACGCAGCCATCCAGCCGGGTGACCGGGTTGCCGTGTTCGGCGCCGGCGTCGTCGGTTCACTGGTCGCCTATCTTTCCTCGCGCATCGTAGGCACGGAGACCGTGCTCGTCGATCTCGATCCGAAACGGCAGAGCCTCGCCGCGGATCTCGGATTGAGTTTCTCTGCGGCCGACCGCCTCGACGGCGAATTCGACGTTCTCATCAACGCCACGGCATCCGCTGCGGCTTTGGAGAATGCCATTGCCCATGCCGGCGTGGAAGCAAAGATCGTCGAGGCCAGCTGGTATGGCGATCGGCCGGTCACCATCCCGCTCGGCGGCGCATTCCATTCCCGCCGGCTGTCATTGGTCAGCTCGCAAGTCGGCGCCGTCCCCGCCTCGCGCAGGGCACGCTGGAGCTATGCGCGGCGCCTCGCCAAGGCGCTCGAGCTGCTGCTCGACGACAGGCTCGACTGCCTGATTTCCGGAGAGACACGTTTTTCTGAACTGCCCGCCGCTTACGGACGTATCCTGTCCACGCAAGACACCTTGTGCCACCGCATCCGCTACTGACGAAAGAGAGCTCATGTTCGCTGTTGAAGTTCGAGACCACATCATGATCGCCCACAGCCTGCCGCGCCCGGTGTTCGGGCCTGCCCAGGGCATGCACGGAGCGACCTTCGTGGTAGATGCGGCATTCTTCACCAAGGATGTGGACGAGGATGGGCTGGCTGTCGATATCGGTGCAGCCACCACTGTTCTTTCCGAGGTGCTGAAGCCGCTCAACTACCAGAACCTCGACGAAGTCGAGGCCTTCAAGGGTAAGGTCAGCACGACGGAAGTGATCGCCAAGCACATCTTCGACCAGTTGGCGAAAGCCGTGAGCGACAAGCGCCTGGGCGCGGGGAGCCACCGGATCTGCCGGCTGAAGGTGACCCTGCATGAGTCCCACGCCGCCCGCGGCTGGTACGAGGCCGATCTTTGAGCCGTTCCCTCGTCTTTGCCTATCCCGGCGATCTCTCGTTGAAAACCGGCGGCTATGGCTATGACCGCAAGGTCATCGAGGGACTGAAGCAGATCGGGTGGGAGGTTGAGTTGCTCGGGCTCGGCGAAGGATTTCCCGTGCCTTCCGACACCACCCTCGATCGCGCGGGCGAGGCTCTTTCGGCCTTGCCGGACGGCTCGCTCGTCGTCATCGACGGGCTGGCCTTCGGTGTGCTCGAGGGCTTTGCGCTGAAAGAGGCCGAGAGGCTGCGGATCGTCGCCCTCGTCCACCATCCGCTTGCGCTCGAAACCGGACTTTCCGAGGAGGAGCAGCGCCGGTTCCACGAAAGCGAGCGCAAGGCGCTCTCTGCCGCACGGCATGTGATCGTGACGTCACCCATGACGGCGCGGGAGCTCGTCGCCAATTACGACGTCGGTGCCTCCTACATCACGGTGGCGCTCCCGGGGACGGAGAATGCGTCCACCGTCCCCCCTCAGAATTCTGTGCCCAACATCCTGTCCGTCGGAACCCTGTCGCGGCGCAAGGGACACGAAGTGCTGCTTTCCGCGCTCAAACAGGTGGAGGATCTGCACTGGAAGGCGACCATTGTCGGCAGCAAGACACTTGATCCGGCCACCAGTAAAGCGCTCGCGGATCAGGTGGAGACGCTTGAGCTTGGAAAACGGGTCGAGCTTGCGGGTGAAGTCGAGGAGCCGCGCACCTATTTTGCCAAGGCCGACATTTTCGCTCTGGCCAGCCGTTACGAAGGCTACGGCATGGTCTTTGCCGAGGCGCTTTCCCATGGGTTGCCGATCGTTGCCTGTCATGCCGGAGCCGTGCCGGAAGTGGTGCCGGAGGAGGCGGGCTTCCTCGTGCCTGTCGATGATGTCGACGCTTTCAGCGCGGCCCTGCGCCGCCTTCTGAACGATCCGGAAGAGCGGTCCGCAAAGGCTGAGGGTGCACGCCGAGCGGGTGCGATCCTGCCCGACTGGGCCGAGACGGCGAAGATCATCTCCAACGCATTGGACAAGATATCATGAGCGGCTTTGACAAGGACTGGCTGGCACTGCGCGAACCGGTCGACAGGAGAGCGCGCGCAGACGCTCTGGTGGAGCGGCTATCGCGGCACCTTGAGGAGGCCGAAGCGCCCGCGATCATCGATATCGGCTGCGGAACGGGCTCGACCTGGCGGAGCCTTTCGGGTCGCGTTCCCCGCTCTGCGACCTGGCAGTTGCTCGATTACGATCCGGTGCTTCTCGCGGAGGCCGAACGGCGTATCGGCGGCGCCGGCGATGTCACGTTTCACCAGTTCGACCTCAACCAGTTCGAGGACCTGCCGCTCGAGCAGGTCACGGTCGTGACGGCCTCGGCGCTGTTCGATCTGTGCTCGGCGGACTTCTGCAATCGTTTCGCGGAGGCGCTGGTACGAAGCAAAACGGGGCTTTACGCAGCTCTCAATTATGATGGTGTGATCGAGTGGTCGGTGCGACATCCGCTGGACGGGCAGGTGGTGATCGATTTCAACCAGCACCAGCGTTCCGACAAGGGGTTTGGTCCGGCACTCGGGCCCGACGCGACGGATCACTTGAGGCTCGCATTCGAGAACCTGCGCTATCGCGTTTCGGTCGCGACCAGCCCGTGGGTCATGGGACCTGAGGATGCAGATCTTCAGATCGCTTTCCTGAAGGGTTTGGAGCAGCCGCTGGTCGAAATCGGAAGCCTGACCGCACTAGAGATCAAATCCTGGATGGACTTCAGGCTTGAGGCCGTCGCTAAGGCCGGCAGCTCATGCGTGGTCGGCCACACGGATATCCTCGCCCTGCCCCGCCGCTGAACCGGCGGCGCTGCTGAGGTCACAGTCGAAGAGGACGTCGCTTCCCAGCGTGTAGACCTTCGCCGCCGGGCGATGGGCGTTCGAGAGTTTTTCGATGGGCGGCAAAGCGATGCCGGCCGGGCCGGAGCCGATGATCAGCGGTGCGATGGCCACGTGCAGCCGATTGACGAGACCTGCCTCGATAAATCGGGCGATGGTCCGGGCACCGCCTTCAACGAGGATCCGACGCAATCCACGCGCGGCAAGCGCATCGAGGATTTCCTGTGGGTCCAGGCCACCCTCGCCTTTCCGGACGCGTACGACATCGGCGCCGTGCGATTTGACGGGAGCGTCGTCGGCCTGGATCAGGATCACCGGCGCGCCGCCATCGCGGAAGAGACGCTCTTCACCCGTCAGCTCCGCGCCGCAATCGATGACCACGCGGACAGGGTTCGGGCCTTTGACGGCCCGCACGGATAGCCGGGGGTCGTCGCATTTGACTGTGCCCACCCCGACGATCACGGCCTCGACGAGTGCACGACAGCGATGAAGGTGGGCGATCCCGTCGGGTCCGGAGATGTCGCGGGCATCACCCGAGGGGGTGGCGACGCGGCCGTCAAGCGACTGGCCGACCTGTGCCAGGACGAAACCATCCTTTGCGGCGGCGATCGGGGCGTAAAGAGCCATGACGGGGTCTGTTTCGTCAGAACCGCCTGAACCAGCACCCCGCATCGCAAGAAGGCGTGCCCAGAGCTGATCCGTCATGTCGATCTTACGCATCGGGTCTCCGTCCTGAATTTTACAAAATGCGGTAAAGGGTCCGGTCGCGGCGGATTACGTGGTGAAAAACCACCGCCGCAAAATGCAACGCGAAAAGTGCCAAAAGGATCCATGCGCTCCACTCATGGATAGCCGAAAGGGTGAAGGCAATATCCGGTGATTTGCCGATCGGGCTCCAGACCGTGAACAGACCGAACCAGTTCAGCGGAAAACCATGGGCGTTCGTGGCGAGAAAACCCGATACGGGCATGATGATCAGGAAGACATAGAGGAGACCGTGGACGGTATGGGCTGCTGCCTTTTCGAGAGCGGGAGCTTCGACCAGGGGAGCGCCGCTTGTCAGCCGCGCACCGATGCGCAGCAGCATGAGCCAGAGAACGAGGAAGCCGAGGCTCTCATGCACCAGATAGAAATCCAGTTTTACGTCTTCCTTGACGAAGCCGATCATCAAGCCGAGGGGCCAGGTGGCCAGAACGAGGCCAGCGATCAGCCAATGGAGTATGCGCAAGCGAGCCGCATAGCGGCCAGCTTCTCCTGCCATCTCCACATTGCTCATGCTCATCTGCCTACTCCCATCTCGTCCCCGTGACCGGGCCAGCGCCCGGCCTCCCCGCCGGGTTGGTCGCTGAAGACGGCCCAGCATGGTTCCGTTTGACGAGATTGTAAACGAAAGATGACGGTCAGCAGATCAGGTCACACTGTGGTGATCACAAGGTGGGTGGGGCCTTCTGGAAGAAAACGTAGGACCCTTTGGCAACCTTGAAGATATCGCAGTTGCGCCGAACCTTGCGTTCACCTTCCAGGCGGAAGACACCGAGCGAGCCGGAGAAACCATCCGGCGACATGATACGCTCCGGCGCGAATGCCACTTCGCCGAAACGGCCGGCCAAACCGATTGCCATGGCCATGGCGTCAAACCCGTATCCGGCCTGGGCCGAGGCCGGCATGCCATAGCTTGCCATGTAGCGGCTGCCGATCCGGCTCTGGACGTTCTGGTCGTAGCGGCAGACGATGCTGCCAGTGAGCTTCGAATCGTTGAGATCCTGGGCCGTCAGCACCGTGCTGGCGACGACGCGACGTCCCGGACGCGGCGGCTTGGCGGCATCGGCTTTCTTCAGCACGTCACCGGGTGACTTCACGCCCGGCATCAGGACGACCATGTCGGCCTTGCTCCAGGAGGCCAGCGCCTTGGACGGCACCGTGCCGCCGGCGAGCTCGACAATCGGCTCCACCTTGCCACCGAAAGCCTTGACCTGGCGGGCGATGCGATCGGCCTCCAGCTTTTCGGCCGGCGAGGACGCGAGGATCACGGCGTGGCTTGCGCCTTCGGCCATCGCGAAGGAGGCGCTTTCGATGAGGCTGTCGGTCGGGCTCGACACGAAGGCATATACATCCGGGGGCAGCGCAACGTCGTTCGTCTGGAAGGAGACCATCGGCACCTGAAGGCCGCCGAGACCCCGCTGAATGATTTCGAATTCGGCGCCACGGGCTGTGGTGATGATCAGCGAGACCTGCTGGCGCGCCAAGGTCTTGGCGGCGGCCTCGATTGCCTCGGGCTTCTCCAGCGTCTCCAGCATGGTCAGCATAACGACGTCGGAGCCCAGCGTGTTGACGGCCAGGGCCGCCCCGTCACGATACTCGCTGTCGGCCTGACGGCTTTGCTGATCGGCTCGGCGCACGCCGAGATAGGCCACCTTCACAGGACCGGAGCCCAGGGTCTGATTGTACAAGCCTGTCTGACTTCCGGCTGCCGTAGTTGCACTTCCAGCACCCTCGCTACCAGCGGGCTTGAAGTCGTCTGTCTGACAGGAGGCCAGGGTGAAGAGGCCCAAAGCCAAGGTGCCGGCGCGCAGGAAACTCCGCGTGGTGATGACTGATCCAATCATGATTGCTGTTCGTGCGCTCCCGATCCTGCGGGAACGTTAAGCATTGGCATTCGCCGGCGCAAGAGCGAAGGCGTTCCATATCTGGGCAGATTATCATCATGGTAACTTTCAGCCGCCGCCGATCGGCCGGGCGATCAGCCTAGATTGCCGACTGCAGAAGCCCGCAATTCCCGGGGCTCGGCCAGCCATGGTTAAACATCGATTACTTTGATTGGTTGGATTTTACTATAATATAGATTCCCGCATTCAAAATAATTAAGCCAAGTATCGGAACCAATAATTCAATCAATACAGCTATTCTCCGGACAACAATCGGAGAATAGCGATGTTCAAGAACAAGAAAAACACTATCGCCCTCTCGGCTCTCGCCGTTGCTTCGCTGCTGTCCACCAGCGCGACGGCTGCGCCCATTCTGACTGGCACGCTTTCCTCCTATTCCACAGTCGCCCAGACGCTGGTGCTCGGAATGAGCCCTGTGGCGGCAACCTTCGGCGAGACCATCCGGGAGAAGCTTGCCGAAACCTGGCAGGAAAGCGCCCGACTGATGGTTCAACCGCTAGCGCCTCAGGCCATTGCCCTTGCGCCGGTGGACAAGACGCTCTCGACGGGCGCCGTCGCCGTTACTCCCAAGTCTGCGCCATCAGGCCGCACCAAGGCAGAAGATGTCTTCGGCTCGGTCGCCATCCCGTTCAAGAAGCTCGGCGCGCTGAAGAAAGCTGCGCCCACCTTCTCGGAGATCGCTAAGGGAACGGCCCTGAAATGCGCAGGCAAGGATTGCTTCGATGCGAAGGCGATCGTTCAGCGGACCTCAGCCGGCAGCGGGATGTCTTCGATCCGGGACAAGCTCAACCTCGTCAATTACGAAGTGAACCGACGGATAGCCTATCGCAAGGACATCGATAGCCATGGTCGCCTCGACCAGTGGTCGTCCCCGTCACAGACGCTTGCGTCCGGCTTCGGCGATTGCGAGGACTATGCTCTGTTGAAGATGGCCGTTCTCGCAGCGCAGGGCGTTTCGCTGCAGGACATGACTGTCGTCATTCTCTACGACAAGAAGCGGCATTTCTATCACGCCGTCCTTTCGGTCGAGGTGCAGGGCACGCATTTCATTCTCGACAATATGCGCGATCAGGTTCTGGCCGACAGCCGCCTGCCGGACTATCAGCCGCTGTTCTCGATTTCGAATGGTCGTGGCTTCCTGCACGGCACCCGGACCAAGGGCAAGGCTCTTGCGATGAAGAGCTTCGACAGCATTGCCCCCGGCGAAGGCGGCGACCTCTGAGAGATGATCGCGGCGAACCTCAGCCTCGAACGACGTAGCCGATCACCATCTGCTTCTGATGGCTTGGCGCCATGGCCAGGTTCATCTGGCCCGTGAGCTGCTTGCCGGCGCAGGTGGCGGTGAAACCGGTCGTTACCATCTTGCCTTTCGCAGACAGGCTCTGGATCGCGTCATCGACCTGTGTATCCAGCACGAAACGGAAACCGGCAGAGAGCTGCGCAATATTGCCCATGACCAGCCGCTGCTTCAGCATGGTCATGAAGGGCTCATTGAAGAACTGGATCTTCTTGTCGCGGGTGAGCACGATCGCCGGTGTCGGACAGGCCTGAACAAGCGTATTGAGGTGGTCCAGTGAATAGACGTTTTCCATCTGCGCCAGTCGCCGCCACATCCAGCGGAAGGCAATGACGCGCAACATCGAAGCGAGATTGCTGTTTTCCCCGACCTGGGTTGCCGCCTGATCGACGATATCGCCGATCGACTGGCGCGAGCCGGTCAACAGCCATGAAAGACCATCCCAATAGATGGTTTCCAGCCGGATTCCCCGCCTCGTGCCACCCTTGCCGATAATCGCACGGAACTTCGGCTCCGCGTCGCTGTCCTCGACCTGCTGCAGTGCCGCCGGAGTAAAATCGGTCTGCTCAGGCTGAAACAGATGCCGGTCCGGAAAAGACATGCGGCGTCACCGTTCGGTCAGGGCGACAGACTGCGCCTTGTTGATCGGCTTCATCAGGTAGCTGAGGATGGTCTTGCGACCCGTCATGATTTCCGCCGAGGCGACCATGCCGGGAATGATTGGATAGGACTTGCCGTTGCGCACCAGTTCCGATTGATCGGTTTTTACGTGGACGAGGTAGAAGGTTTCCCCCTTCTCCTTGTCGACGATGCTGTCAGCCGAGACGTTCGTCACTTCGCCTTCAAGCCCGCCGAAGATAGAGAAGTCGTAGGCCGTCACCTTGACGATCGCCTTTTGTCCGCGGGTGATGAAGGCCACGTCCCGCGGCGAGATCTTGGCTTCGATCAGGAGCGTATCGGCGGTCGGCACGATGCCCGCGACGACCGTGCCCGGATCGACATAGGCACCGATCGTGTTCACTTCGAGCGTATTGACGATGCCATCGACCGGCGAGCGGATGTCGGTCCGGCTGACGCGATCCGTTGCGCCGCGGATCGTCTCATCGATGACGGACAGTTCGGCGAGCGTCTGGGCCTTTTCCGTCAGCGCCTGCTGGCGCAGCTGCAAGGCCAGCTCCTCGACCTGCAGACGCGCCTCTTCGACGGCACCACGCAGGCGCTCGAGGCTTTCCTGGTAGACCGTGATCTGTCCACGCTGATCGGTCAGTTCGCGCTCCAGCGCGATCAATTCCGTCTGTGCGACGAGCCCCTTCTTTGCCAGCGGGCTCATCAGATCATACTGGCGGGTCGCCTGGGCAATGTTCTGCTCGAGGCGGGCGATATTGGCCTGGGCTTCCGTCAGTTCGTTTTCGCGCTGGCGCACGCGTTCACGCAGCACGCCCGCCTTGTTGATGTAGGCTGCCTTGTTGGCCGCAAACAGGCGCTCTTCGTTTTCGCAGACCTTGTCGGCGACCGACTGAACCTCTTCCGGGCAGACGAAGGCGGTGTCGTAGTCCCCGGCCTCTTCGAGGGCGAGACGGGCAATCTTTGCGCCCAGCGCGCGAGCCTTGGCAACGGATTCGCCAAGCGAGGATTCCGTGGTTGTGTTGTTGAGCTGGACGATCAGTTCGCCCTTGCGCACCACCTGACCGACCTGCACGGCGATGGTCTCGACCACGCCCGCTTCGGACGACTGGACGATCTGGGTCTTCGAGACGGGGATGACCTTGCCTTCGCCGCGGGCGATTTCATCGATCTCCGCGATCGCCGCCCAGGCGAGGAAAAGCACGATCAAAGCCGCGACAAGCCCGACGATCATGCGGGCCATGAAGGGCGGGGTATCGGCAACGGGGCGGCTCATGGCTTAACACCCTTTTTCTGCATTGCTTCGATCACCTGCTTCTTCGGGCCATCGGCCACGATCCGCCCCTTGTCGAGCACGATGAGGCGGTCGACAAGGTCGAGCATGGTGAAGCGATGGGTGGCGATCAGCAGCGTTGTGTCCTTGTCGAAGGCATTGTTCAAACGATTGATGAGATGGCGTTCGCTTGCCAGGTCCATGGCGCCGGAGGGCTCGTCGAGGAAGACGATCTTCGGCTTGGTCAGCAGCAGGCGCGCGATTGTCATGGCCTGTTTCTGGCCGCTCGACAGATTGGAGCCGCGCTCGCCGACCGGCATGTCGAAGCCGCGGGGATGGCGCGAGACGAATTCCTCGACCCCGGTCATGCGCGAGACTTCGAGCAGTTCTTCATCCGTCGCATCGGCGCGGCCGATCAAGAGGTTTTCCTTGACCGTGCCGGAGAAGAGATCCGAGGACTGGCCCGCGACCGCAACGGCCGCACGGACTTCGGACATGTGATACTGCCGGATATCGACGCCATCGATCAGGACGCGGCCCTCCGTCGGCACGAAGAGCCCATCGAGAAGGCGTCCGAGCGTCGTCTTGCCCGACCCGATGCGCCCGATAATGCCGACCTTCTCGCCCGGAGCGACCGTGATCGACAGCTTGTTGATTACCGGATGATCAGAGCCCGGATATTGGAAGCTCACATCCTGGAAGCTGAAGCCGCCATGCTTGATCTCGCGATTGACGAAGCCGACTGTGGAGGGTCGATCTTCCGGCTGCTCCATAACCTGATCAAGAATGCGCAGCGAAAGCGTCGCCTGCCGGAACCGGGCGAGCGTCATCGCGATCTGCCCCAGCGGCGCGCCGGCGCGGCTTGCAAGCATCACGGTGGCAACGATGGCGCCCATGGCGAGGCGGCCTTCGGAGAACTCGTAGGTGCCGGCGATGACGATCAACACGCCGACGATCTGCTGTATCAGCGTCGTCAGGTTGATCGCGTTCGTCGAGATGTGCTTGATCTCTTCGCTGGTGCGGCTCGAATGCTTCATCAGCTCCTGCCAGCGCCGCAGCATGGTTGCTTCAGCGCGCAGGCTCTTCAGCGTCTCGATCGTCGAAATCGTCTCGACCAGCAGCGACTGGCGCTTGGAGGCCTCGTTCGAGGCGGCGGCCATACGGTGCCCGATCTGGGCCTGGGCGCGGAAGCCGATGGCGACCGACAGCAGAAGCGCGACGGCCGGAATGATGGCGAGCCATCCCGAGATGAAATAGATAACAATCAGGAAGATGAAGACGAAGGCCGTGTCGATCATCAGGCCGATCGTGTTCGAGGTGAAGAATTCACGCACGAATTCATACTGCATCACGCGATTGGCATATTCACCCGTCGACATAGGTCGAGACGCGAGCGTCGTGTTCAGGACCTTGTCGAAAATCATCTGTGACAGACGCAGATCGGCATTGCGCCCGGCATGGTCGATCAGAGCCGCGCGCGCCTCCTTCAGGAGATAGTCGAAGAGGTAGGCGAGCATGATGCCGGCCGCGAGAACCCACAGCGTTGGGATCGCCTTGTTCGGCAGAACGCGGTCATAGACGTTCATCGTGAAGAGCGGCGAGCCGAGCGCGATCAGATTGATGAAAAGCGCCGCGACGATGACACGCATATAGGTGCGCCAGTAAGGCACGAGCGCGCGGACCAGCCAGTGGCGCTTCTCGATCTCGTCGGCCGAACCGGTGAGCGCTTCTTCGCTGTCATTGCGGTAGTAAAGCGTGAAGGCGAAGGCCGAGACCGGTGAGAGCGCCAGCAGTTCCTGATGCGACAGACGAACGGCTGCGGTGCCTTCGCGGATATCGAGCGTATAGATGCCGTCGTCGCTGACCTCGAGCAAGGGTAGCGTTCCGCCGTCCTTCAGGACGACGATGGCGGGACAATCGAAATCGTTTTCCCGGATCGCGCGCTCGCCGACCCGCATGACCTGCAGGCCGATGCGCTCGGCAACATGCTCGACATCATCGAGCTCGAGCGACTCGACGATTTCATCCGGCAGGCCGGAGAACAAAACGGTATCCGAGCTGGGCCGGCCATAAAACGCAGCCACAGCCTTGAAGGATGCACGAAAGCTCAGGCGGGCACGAGGGCCCGCCGGTTCGATCAACGAATTTAACATGTCATCCTATCGGATGGTCGTTTACTGGAGCGGCGCCAGGAGGTCCATCGGAATTCCTGCCTTTTGCCGCGGATCCCGCTCAACATAGGCCCCATTAGGGGTTGTCTTCACGGAAAACTCGTTGCGTGCATAAGCATCGGTCTGACCGACCGGCTTCACATTCATCGTCTTCAGCAGCGAGCCAGAGGCTGCAAGGATCTTGTATTCGGCGAAGAGCGCTGCAACACGCGCCGTTTCGGCAACGATGCTGGTGTTGAAGCGGGTGTTCTGCGCGTCGAGAACGTCGAGCAGCGAACGCTGGCCGATCTTGAACTGCTCGCTGTAGGACGAGACGAGCTGGGCATTCTGCGACGACTGCGAATTCAGGATCTGAGAGAGCTCACCACGGCTGCTGCGCTCGTTCCAGGCGGAGCGAACCGACTCTTCGATTTCACGATGGACCTGGTCGGATGCATAACGCTGCTCGCTGGCACGACGGATCTGCTCCTGCTCGCGGGCCTGGTCGATGCCGCCGCGATAAAGGTTCCAGCGGGCCACCAGACGAACCTGCACGTCGTTGGTGTTGCCTTCGTTGGTGCCGACATCGTTGCCGACGCTGGCGCGGCCTTCGAGATCGACCGTCGGTGCATAGTTGGAGCGGGCGGCGCGCACGGCAGCATCAGCCGCATCGATATCGGCGCGGGCCGAATAGATGCGCGGATTGTTGGCCTTGGCCGTTGCGATCGCTTCCTGCAGCGAGCGCGGAATGAACTTGGCGACCGAGCCCGGCACCTTGGCATTGGTGATCGGCTCACCGACGGTCTTCAGGAAGCGGATCTTGGTGAGTTCCAGCTCTTCCTTGGCTTCGCGCAGACGGGCCTGGGCAGCGGCGAGACGCTCACGGCCCTGGACAGCGTCGACTTCCGTCAGGGCGCCACCGGAGATGCCCTGGTTGATGTCGGACAGGATGCCATTGTGGAAGGAGACGTTCTGCTGGGCGACGCCGACGATCTTCGCCTGCAGGATATATTCGAGATAAT
This sequence comes from Allorhizobium sp. CTOTU50464, assembly GCA_032102365.1. Taxonomy (GTDB): domain Bacteria; phylum Pseudomonadota; class Alphaproteobacteria; order Rhizobiales; family Rhizobiaceae; genus Allorhizobium. Next base: position 252,607 of record DAMDHD010000007.1, read on the forward strand.
CCTGCACGACCTGCAGGGCGACCGTTTCCGAACGCTCGAGAACGCGGAAGGAGGCGCCATCGACGCGGGAGGCCTGCTGATCGACCTGGGCGCGACGACCGCCGCCATCGAGCAGGCGCTGGGTGACCGTCAGGCCGACCTCGGAGGAGTTGTAGATGTCATAGTCCCGCGTCGCCGTCCCGGTGCTGTCGTTCGACAGCCGGCGCTTTCCCACGCTTGCCTCAAGATCGATCGACGGCAGGTAGAGGCCGCGGGCCTGGCGCAGCTCGAACTCGACAGCTTCGCGGTTCTGAACCGCCTGCGAGATCTGCGGATTGGTGGTGAGCGCCTTCTGGATGGCCTCCTGCAGCGACATCGCGCTTGCGGGCGAAACCGACGCAATGGCGAAGGCTGCCGAGGTGTACAAGGCTGCAAATAAAGTCTTTTTGGTAAACAACGGTCTGCCCCTACCCAAATCTTCCTTGGCGGCCGTTATATACCGGGGCAACTGTCACTGGGAAGTCCAATCGGCCTGTCCAAAAGATGCACCCAATTTTGATCTGTTGAAAAAGAATCTACATTTTTCGACCTTCGGAGGAAGGAAATACTCCAAGACGGGCCCGACTCTATTGCATCGGGAGCAGTCGCCACCCCGCCATCGAATCATTTTGCGGAACCGCGAAGTTAACCTTGCGATAAAGTTCCAGACTTTGTGCGCCTGAATGCCCAAGTTCTGAACATAGTGTCTCTCGCGCGCAACACTGCGACATCGGCCTACGCGGCCGAATGGTCCTTTACTGAAAATTTCCGAGTCCTTTCGAATCGCGGGAAAGTAATCAAGCCATTGCTTTCGGCAGCGCAGCAGGAAAACAAGGTCGAAACAAGCTGGAGCGGCAGACCACTCAACTTAAGCTTTACACAAAAAGACCTGCGGGCGATTCGGACCGGGCCGATCGGTTCTGCGATCAGTCTTCGGAGAAGATGGGATCGTTGACGAAAGGGCCACCCTGGTAAATGGCGATCGGGTCATCAGGCTTCGGCTTCGGGACCGCTGCATCGATCTCGGCCCTGAAGCGCTCGGCATTGTCCTTCGGATGCCAGCCGAGGTAGGAGACGTGGGAATTGTCCCACCAGCGGGTGTCGTTGTTCGAGCAGCCCCAGATGACCGGGCAGCCGAGACGCGGGGCGCGGAAGACGCATTCGATCATCGAGAGAAAGTCGTCATAGCTCATCCAGGTGGAGAGCATGCGGTGGTTCTTCGGCTTTTCCATGCAGCTGCCGATGCGCACCAGCGCCGTCTCCTGGCCGAACTTCTCGAAATACATGCGGGCGAGCGCCTCACCGAAACATTTCGACACGCCATAGAGACCATCGGGTCGCAGCGGCGCCTCATGATCCAGATATTCGTCCTGACGATAAAAGCCGATCGTGTGATTGGAACTCGCAAAGAGGATCCGCGGCATGCCATTGGCGCGCGCGGCTTCATAGATATTGTAGAGGCCGAGCAGATTGGCATTCATGATCTTGGAGAACTTGTCCTCGACAGAGATGCCGCCGAGATGGATGATGCCGTCGCAGCCCTCAACGAGCCTGTCTACGGCGGACCGGTCGCCCAGATCGCAGACAAAAGCCTCCTCATGATCTGCGACCGGACCGAGATCCACGATGTCCGAGACCCTGACGATCTCCGCGAGCCCCTTCAAGCGCCCACGCATCGCGCTGCCCAGTCCGCCGGCAGCTCCCGTCAGCAACAGTCTCTTCACGCCGTTCTCCTCCTCAGATATGATTTGCCAACTTATCATACAGGTTGAATGAACCCGGTCAATATCGTAGACCTTTGCGGGGACAGGCTGGTCAAACCCGGCTTCACGATGGAATATCGCGGTCCAGAAGATCGGGCGGGGAAACAGGCATGGCACTACAGGCGAGAACCGAAACGGGTGCGGGAACCCTGGTGCAAAGGCTCGGAGATACGCTGCGAAAGGCGATCGCCGCCGGCCAGTTTCCGCCCGGGAGCAAGCTGCCTAGCGAGGCGCAACTCTCGGAAGCCCATGGCGTGTCCCGCACCGTTGTGCGTGAAGCCATCGCCTCGCTCAGGGCCGACCGGCTGGTCGAAGCCCGCCAGGGCGCCGGGGTCTTCGTGCTGACGCCCCAGGACCCGCCATCTGCACCGCTTTTGATCGGCAATATCGATCTGGCACGCGTTTCCTCGATGATCGAGCTCTTGGAACTCAGGACAGCCGTCGAGGTGGAAGCGGCAGGCCTTGCAGCCCTTCGGCGCTCTCCGGCACAGGAAGAGGTGATCCTGGAGCGTCATTATGCCGTGCGCGCCTGTCTTGAGGCCGGGCAGTCGACGACGGAAGCCGATTTCGCCCTGCATCTCGCCATCGCCGAAGCGACCAACAATCCCCGTTTCCGTGAATTTCTGGCCATGATCGGCAAGAATGTCATCCCGCGGGCCGCCTTACGCGATGAAGACAGCGAGGAGGATCAGTCGGCTTATCTGCGCCTGATCGATGCCGAACATGCCGACATCGTCGAGGCGATTTCGCTTGGCGACGAGGAAGCGGCGCGTGACGCAATGCGCCGACATTTGCGCGGCAGTCAGGCGCGCTACCGCGCCCTTTTGCGCGAGCAACGTCAACCTGTACGATAACATTTGACACAGGCGTCGATAATACGTATGACAACTTGGCCGGAGGAGGCCAAGAGAGGACATTCGAACATGACGCCGCAAGACATCAAGGCCGCGCTCGGCGCCGGCCTGCTCTCCTTCCCTGTCACGCATTTCGACGATGCAGGGAATTTCAAGTCCGACAGCTATGCCGAACATGTGGAGTGGCTGTCCGGTTTTGATGCGCCCGTGCTGTTTGCAGCCGGCGGGACGGGAGAGTTCTTTTCGCTCACGCCATCGGAAGTTCCTCGCATCGTCGCTGCTGCCAAGGAAGCCGCCGGCAAGACCGCGATCGTCTCCGGCTGTGGCTATGGCACTGACATCGCAATCGAGATCGCGCGGTCCGTGGAAAAAGTCGGCGCGGACGGCATCCTTCTCCTGCCCCATTACCTGATTGATGCCCCGCAGGAGGGCATGTACCAGCACGTCAAGCGCATCTGCCAGTCGGTCGGCATCGGCGTCATGGTCTATAATCGCGACAATTCGGTTCTTGGCGTCGAGACGCTGCAGCGCCTGTGCGACGAATGCCCCAACCTGATTGGCTTCAAGGACGGCACCGGGGATATCGGCCTGGTTCGCCAGATTACCGCGACCATGGGCGACCGGCTGACCTATCTGGGCGGCATGCCGACAGCGGAACTCTTTGCCGAGGCCTATCTCGGTGCCGGCTTCACCACCTATTCGTCTGCCGTCTTCAACTTCGTGCCGGGGCTGGCCGTCGACTTCTACAAGGCCCTGCGCGCCGGTGAGCGCGAGCGCTGCGAGACGATCCTCAAGGACTTCTTCTATCCGTTCATGGCCATCCGCAGCCGACGCAAGGGTTATGCTGTCTCGGCCGTGAAGGCCGGCGTGCGCCTTCAGGGCTTTGCGGCCGGCAAGGTGCGCCCTCCCCTCGACGATCTCACGGCAGAAGAAGAAGAGATGATGGCCAAGCTAATCGCGCCGTGGAAGCGCTGAGCAGAGGACGCGCGTCATGAAGATCGCAGAGGTTCGCACCCATCTTCTCGAGCACCGGCTCTCGGTGCCGTTCCAGAGCGCCTCCATGCGCTTCGATCGGCGGGCGCATGTGCTCGTGGAGATCATCTGCGACAACGGACTGACCGGCTGGGGCGAATGCCTCGGCCCGGCCCGGCCGAATGCGGCAGTGGTTGCGGCCTATCGCAACTGGCTGATCGGCATGAACCCGCTGGAGACCGAGAAGATCTGGGCGCTCCTCTACAATGCGCTGCGTGATCAGGGGCAACGCGGTCTGACACTCACGGCGCTATCCGGCATCGACATCGCGCTCTGGGATATCAAGGGCAAACATTTCGGTGCATCGGTCTCGACGCTGCTCGGTGGGCGGTTCCGCGAAAGAGTGAAGGCCTATGCGACCGGGAGCTTCAAGCGCGACGGCGTGGATCGTGTCGAAGACAATGCGAAGGATATCGCGCTCTATCGCTCGCAGGGTTTCCACGCGTCCAAGATCAAGGTCGGCTTCGGCATCGAGGAAGATCTGCGCGTGATCAAGGCTGCCCGCGACGCTGCGGGTTCGGACATGCGCCTGATGGCGGATGCCAATCATGGTTATGGCGTCTTGGAAGCGGTCGAGTTCGGGCGCCGGGCTGCAGATTATGGTCTCGACTGGTTCGAGGAGCCTGTCGTGCCCGAACAGCTCGCCGCCTATCGCGAAGTGCGGGCCAAGCAGCCGATCCCGGTCGCGGGTGGCGAGACCTGGCATAGCCGCTGGGGGATGAAGGAGCCGATCGAAAGCCGCGCGATCGACATCGTGCAGCCCGACCTTGCCGGTGTCGGCGGTTTTACCGAGGCAAAGCGTGTGGCGGATCTCGCGGCGCTGCATGGGGTTCGTGTCGTGCCGCATGTCTGGGGTACGGCCGTCCATATCGCGGCTGCCCTGCAGTTCATTGCGGCCATGGTGCCGGATCCCGTCCGCGTCAACCCAATCGAGCCCATCCTGGAGTTTGACCGCACGGACAATCCTTTCCGCCAGGCCGTCATTCAGAGCCCGATCGAACATGAGAACGGGGTGGTCGCAATCCCCAAAGCTCCCGGCCTCGGCATCGAGATCAACCGGGATGCCCTCCAGGAATTCAAGATGAAGGACGAGGCATGAGGCTGATCCGCCCGCTCTCCGGCGCCAAGCCGTCGATCAGCCTGCCCAAGAGCGCGATCGATACGCAGATGCATGCCTACATGCCCGGCTTTCCCGCCCTGCCCGGCGGCCCCGGGCTTCCGGCCGGCGACCTGCCAACGCCGGAGCAGTATCGCCAGTTCATGGACTGGATCGGGATCGAGCGCGTCATCGTCACCCAGGGCATGGCGCACCAGCTGGACAATTCCAATCTCGTCGCCTGCCTCGAACGGTTCGGGGATATCGCCTGGGGCGTGGCGATGATCGATGCCACCACCAGCGAAGCTGAGCTCGACCGTCTGTCGGCAGCGCGCGTCTGCGGCGCGCGCATCATGAACCTGCCGGGCGGCGCGGCCAACCTGACCAAGCTTGAGGAAGTGGACGCCATCGCCGCCAGCCGGGACTGGATGATCGCCATCCAGTTCGATGGCAGCGACATTCTCGACTACGAGGAGCGGCTCTCGAAACTGAAATCACGGTGGGTGCTCGATCATCACGGCAAGTTCTTTTGCGGCGTGACACCGGACAGCCCGCAGGTGCTGGCGACCAAACGGCTGATCGACGGTGGGCGCTGCTGGTTCAAGTTTGCGGGCGTCTACGAGTCCTCGAAGACCGGTGGTCCTGATTTCGCCGATGTCGCGGCGGTTGCTCGCGCAATTGCGGCGCATGCGCCGGAGCGGATCGTCTGGGGTTCGAACTGGCCCCACAACATGGCGCGCAGCCAGGCCGACTATCCCGATGATGCCGCGCTCGCCGATACCGTGCTTGGCTGGCTGCCCGACGAGAAGGCTCGCCGTCTCGCGCTCGTGGACAATCCGGAAGAACTTTTCGCTATCGCGCCTGCTGCAGGCAGGTAGCCGGACTGCAATCCGCCGAAACGGGAGGTTCCGGCGGCTCAATCAAAGAGGAGGAAGACCAATGAAGACTGCCGCAATGCTCAGCCTCGCGATGGGGCTCACCTTTGGCGCGGGTGCTGCCTTCGCTCAGGAAATCACCCTGCGCTCTGCCGACATCCACCCGGATGGCTACCCCACGGTCGACGCCGTCAAGTTCATGGGCGAGCTGGTCAAGGAACGCACGAATGGCCGCATCGCCATTCAGGTCATGAACAACGCAGCGCTCGGCTCCGAAAAGGACACGATCGAGCAGACCCGCTTCGGCGTCATCGACATGAACCGCGTCAACAGCGCACCGTTCAACAACCTCGTGCCCGAAACCGTCGTCTTCGGCCTGCCCTTCCTGTTCCGCGACACCGAACACATGCACAAGGTGGTCGATGGCGAGATCGGTGACGAAGTGCTCGCCGCCTTCGAGCCGCATGGCCTGATCGGACTTGCCTTCTACGATTCCGGCGCTCGCTCCTTCTATTCGACCAAGACGCCGATCAACAGCCTCGCCGACCTCAAGGGCATGAAGGTGCGCGTCCAGCAGTCCGATCTCTGGATCGCGATGATGGAAGCCTTCGGTGCCAACCCGACCCCGATGCCCTTCGGCGAAGTCTACTCCTCGCTGGAGACCGGCGTGGTGGACGCGGCGGAAAACAACTGGCCTTCGTATGAGTCCTCGCGTCACTTCGAAGTGGCCAAGAACTATACGCTGACCGAGCATTCGCTGACGCCGGAAATCCTGGCGATCTCGAAGATCACCTGGGACAAGCTGACGCCGGAGGACCAGAAGATCCTGCGCGAGGCGGCCAAGGAGTCGGTCGGCAAGATGCGCGAGCTCTGGCAGGCACGCGAAAAGGCTGCGGAAGAGAAGATCCGTGCGTCGGGCGCGAACATCATCACGCCCAACAAGGAAGAATTCGTAGCCGCCATGCAGCCGGTCTACGACAAGTTCGTCACCGATCCGAAGATGAAGGAACTCGTCGAGCGCGTCCGCGCCGTCAAGTAACCACATGGACCGGCCGCATCCCCGATGCGGCCGGTTTTTTCTTATCCTGGATTTCGGAGGGATCCATGTCGCGTTTCATGCGGGCCATCCGGCCCGGGCTCAGCTGGCTGAGCCTCATCTGCCTCTACACGGCCGGCCTCGGTGTGGTCCTGATGACCTTGATCATCGGCTGGCAGGTCTTTGGTCGTTATGTGCTCAACGACACACCGAGCTGGTCGGAACCCCTCTCGCTACAATTGATGTCCTGGTTCATCCTGCTTGGCGCTGCCGTCGGTGTGCGCGAAAGCGTTCACCTTGGCCTCGATATCGTCCGCTACAACATGCGGCCCGGCATCCAGCGGCTGATGGATCTGATCACGCTCGGCCTGATCTGTGTCTTCGGCGGCGCCATGTCGTTTTATGGAACGCAATTGGCGATCGGCACATGGACGGCGCGCATTCCCGTGCTCGGCTGGCCAGGCGGGATCGATTTCATCCCGCTGATCGTCGGCGGCGCGCTGATTTCGATCTTCGCGCTGGAGCGCTTCATCGACACCTTGATCGGCACGCCTGTCGCGACCGCTGACGAAACTGCTCAGGCCGAGGTGCTCTGATGGCCTATACGATCCTCTTCGGCACCTTCGGCGCTCTCATGGTTCTCGGCATGCCGATCGCGTTTTGCCTCGGCATCGCGTCGCTCGCCACCGTGCTTTATCTCGGCATTCCGCCGATCGTCATCTTTCAGCAGCTGAATTCGGGAATGAACGTGTTCGCGATGATGGCGATCCCGTTCTTCATCTTCGCGGGCGACCTGATGGTTCGAGGCGGCATTGCCTATCGTCTCGTGCGCTTCGCCTCCGGCTTCGTCGGTCATCTGCGGGGTGGGCTCGGGCAAGTGAACATCGTTTCGTCCACCCTGTTCGGCGGCATTTCCGGCTCCGCCGTGGCGGACGCTTCCGCAATCGGTGGCCTGATGGTGCCGCAGATGGCCGCGCGCGGCTATGACCGCGGCTATGCCGTCAACGTGACGATCAGTTCGGCCCTGATCGCGCTGATGATCCCGCCGTCCCACAACATGATCCTCTATTCGATCTCGGCCGGCGGAACGGTCTCGGTCGCCGACCTCTTCACCGCCGGCATCATCCCGGGCATTCTCCTGACGATCGCTCTCATGGTCACGGCTTATGTCGTGGCCCGCAAACGCGGCTACCCGTCCGAGCCCTTCCCCGGTTTCGGAAAGCTTCTGGTGTTCTTCTTCGCAGCACTGCCGGGGCTCCTGCTGATCGCCATCATCTTCGGCGGTGTCCGCTCCGGCGTCTTTACCGCGACCGAAAGCTCGTGCATCGCCGTCATCTATGCCTTTCTCGTTGCTGTTCTTGTCTATCGCGAACTCGACTGGAGCGGCTTCATCGAAGCTATCCTGGGTGCCGTCAAAACCACGTCGCTGGTGCTGCTGGTCATCGGCATGGCGGCCGCCTTTGCCTGGCTCATGTCCTTCCTGCAGGTGCAGGTCACGCTGATACAGCTGGTGAAATCGGTCTCCGATAATCCGATGGTGGTGCTGCTCCTGATCACGGTTGCCCTGCTCGTGCTCGGAACCTTCATGGACATGGCACCGCTCGTCATCATCACGACGCCGGTCTTTCTGCCGATCGTCCAGGCCTTTGGCATCGACCCGGTGCATTTCGGCGTGATCATGATCCTCAATGCCGGCATCGGTCTGATCACTCCGCCGGTGGGCACCGTGCTTTTCGTTGGCTGTGCCGTTGGCAAGATTTCCATCCGTGAAGCGATGCAGACCATCTGGCCATTCTTCGGCGCCTGCGTCGCGGTCCTCCTGATGGTCACCTTCATTCCGGAACTCTCGCTCTGGCTGCCCGCGCAGTTCAAGTGATCGGCCATCCTCCCGAAGGCAAACTTGGCAGGGGCTTCCGCCCCTGTCTTTTTGAAGGCTTGCCAGCAGATTGGACAGCAGCATGTAGCAAACTGCTCATCCGACTGCGCATATCGGCAGATTATCGCCGTTTCGACGAGCTCGGGCCGCCGCTAGACTGGCTCCAACTTCGTCCTCAAACGGTGGAACATGACAGCGCCAGCGCCTTCGGAAAAAGCCCTCGTCCCCTTCGTCAGCGTCGAGAACATGATGCGGCTCGTGCATCACATCGGCATCGAGCGGGTCCTCAACGAGTTGACGGATGTCATCGAAGAGGATTTCAAGCGCTGGGAGCTTTTTGACAAGACGCCACGCGTCGCTTCCCATTCGCGCGAAGGCGTGATCGAGTTGATGCCGACCTCGGACGGCGAGATCTACTCATTCAAATATGTGAACGGCCATCCGAAGAACATGGCCGAGGGCCTGCAGACCGTCACGGCTTTCGGGCTGCTTGCGGATGTTTCGACCGGCTATCCGGTACTCCTCACCGAGATGACGCTCTTGACCGCGCTACGCACGGCCGCGACCTCTGCCATGGCGGCGCGGCATCTGGCGCCCAAGGGGGCCAGGACGATGGCCATGATCGGCAATGGTGCCCAGGCGGAATTTCAGGCGCTTGCGATGAAGGCTGTGCTCGGCATCACGCATCTGCGCCTCTTCGACATCGATCCCAGGGCAACGGAAAAGACGCGGCGCAATCTCGAAGGGTCTGGCCTGCATGTAACGGCCTGCGAGACCTCGCAGGCGGCGATCGAGGGCGCCCAGATCATCACGACCTGCACCGCCGACAAGGAGTATGCGACGATCCTCACCGACAACATGGTCGGCGCGGGCGTGCACATCAACGCCATCGGTGGTGACTGCCCGGGCAAGACGGAACTGCATCGCGACATCCTCTCGCGTGCCGACACCTTCGTCGAGTATCCGCCGCAGACCCGGATCGAGGGCGAGATCCAACAAATGGATCCGGATTATCCGGTGACGGAGCTCTGGCAGGTCGTGACGGGACAGAACCAAGGCCGCACCAGCGAGAAGCAGATCACCCTTTTCGACAGCGTCGGCTTTGCCATCGAGGACTTTTCCGCCTTGCGCTATGTGCGCGATCGTGTTCGCGGGACAAGCTACTTCCAGCCGGTGGATTTGATCGCCGATCCGGATGATCCGCGCGATCTGTTCGGTATGCTCCAGCGGGCCAGGGACTAACGGCTAGTTCGATCCCGAACCCGGCTTCGCCATGTCGGCGTGACGGTGGGCGAGCGTCTCATTGGGCACAATATTCGCCATCGTCGTCGCGAGCTTGTTCTTAAGACCTGGAACGACATCAGCCTCGCCGTCCATCATCGCTTTATAGCCGGCAGATGCGACCGCCTCGGCACTTTCCTTTGGCCCCTGCCCGATCGCCGTATCCATCAGCCCCGCCCGCTCGAAGAATTCGGTGTCCGTCGGTCCGGGCATAAGGCATGTGACCGTCACGCCGCTGTCCTTCAGCTCTTCGCGTAGGGCCAGGGCAAAGGAGTTCACGAAGGACTTCGACGCATTGTAGACCGCCTGATAAGCGCCCGGCATGGTGCCGGCGATCGAGCCTGTGAAGAGCATGCGACCCGCGCCCTGGCGGAGCATCGGTCTCAACAGGCGGTGTGAACTGCTCCCCATTTTGACCGGACAGTCGGCATAAGCAGAAAGGCTCAAGCA